>CAVYRN010000014.1:0-80147 GCA_963771015.1 uncultured Actinomycetota bacterium | reverse complement strand
CGGGCGGCGGGCCGGTCGCGAGGACCGGTCCGGGGCCGCCGGTGGGGCCACGGCACCGGCTGTCGCCGACGATCCCTCGTCGCGCAGATCAGCCCGGCTACGCCGTGATCTAAGGAGGGTCTCGCGTGAACGAGACGACGATCCTGAGTCAGGCCCTGGCCTTCCATGGCCACAAGTGCTGGGCCAGTGCCGCCGGGGTGCGGCTGGGCCTGGCGGCGATGGAGGCTCTGGGGGCACCCCGTGCCGGGGCGAAGCAGCTTCACGCGATCATCGAGACGGGCGAGCACCACGGGGGCACCTGCTTCGGCGACGGCATCCAGTTCACGACCGGTTGCACGTTCGGCAAGGGGAACATCGAGAAGACCGGGGAGGGCAAGTTCGCCGTCACGCTGGTCGACAAGGCCGCGAACCGCGCTGTGCGCGTGGCCTACCGGCCCACGCTTCAGCCACAGATCAAGGCCACGGCGTTCATGCAGAAGCGCGCTGCGGGCGTGCCGCCCACACAGATCCCCGAGGACGAGCAGATGGAGGTCGTCACCCTCGTCTGGGATGCGCCGGCCGACGAGATCATGACGGTCGGACCGGTCCAGCCTCGAGAGTGGAGCGAACCCGAGGAGGTCCTCCGCTTCCTCGTCTGCCCGGGGTGCGGCGAGCTGGTCGCCGAACCATACGCTCGGGTGGCGGAGGGCAAGATCGTCTGCGCCGCCTGCTCGGGCTACCCCCGCTGAGTACCGTTCAGAGTCTCGATACCCCATGGTGCTGTACCTCGTCGGCGGGGTCGCGGTCTTCGTGGGCTCCGGCGTCATGGCGATGGCCGGCCTGGGGGCCGCGTTCCTGTTCGTTCCGCTCTTCTACTACCTCGGGGTGCCGCTGGGGGAGGCGACGTCCACGGCGCTGCTGCTGAACGCGGCCAGCCTGTCGGCTGCGACGATCAGCTACGCACGCGCCAGGCTGATCGACTGGCGAGCCGGCATACCTGTGCTCGTCGCCGCGGTGGTCCTTGCCCCGCTCGGTGCCGCCCTCACGGTCCGCGTCAACCGTGACCTGCTGCTGGCGCTCTTTGTCGGCTTCCTGGTGTTCGCGGGCGCGATGATGCTCTTCTACCGGCCCCGAAGCGCGCCGCGCGAGCGGGCCGTGGCCGCCGAGGCCGCAGTCGGTGCTGGCGTGGGCAGCGTGGCCGGGTTCCTGGGCGGGCTGCTCGGGGTCGGCGGGGGCAACATCATTCTTCCCGGACTGACCTGGCTCGGGGTCGAAACCAAGGTCGCGGCGGGGACGACCGCTTTGGCCGTGGTCTTCTCGTCGCTGTCGGGGTTCCTGGGTCACGTCGCGCTGGGCGGGCTGGACCCCGTGTTCCTCCTCACCATGGCGGCGCTCGCGGCGGCCGGCTCGTTGGCGGGTTCGCGTCTCATGCAGACCAAGGTCAGCGGGGCGCAGCTCAAGCGCTTCATCGGCGTCCTGCTGTGGGTGATCGCCGTGAAGATCGCCTGGGACCTGGTCCGGTGAGCGGGGCCGGCTCAGCTGTTTCCCGGCTCATGCTCCTGGCCGGGGGAGGGCTGCACGGCAACGAGCGGCCGTGGACGTCGCACACGGCCGCAGGGGTGTGGTGGACGGTGCCGAACTGGCGCAGGTTGCGGCGCAGCAGTCGATGCGTCGCTGCCCCTCGTCGGTGACGACGCGTACCTCGTCGTCGACCTCGACGAGCCGCCCCGGGAGGTGACGCATCGCACCTCCCGGGACCCAGGGCCCGGTCCGTCATGGGTGAGCGATGCTGCTATATTTCAAGCGTGACTGAATCAATCTGCATTGATATGACGGCGCCCGAGTCGACCGAACCGCTCGTGGTGCTGCAGGCTGTCGCAGATCCGATCCGGTGGACGGTGCTGGCGACGTTGGCGGGTGCGCCACGATGCGTGTGCAAGCTCCAGGAACAGGTCCCGATCGCGGGGAACCTGCTGAGCTACCACCTGAAGGTGCTCCGTGAGGCGGGGCTGGTCACCACGAGCCGACGGGGGCGCTGGGTCGACTATGCGCTCGCACCCGACGCGCCCGAGCGGATGCGTGCGGCGCTGCCCGACGCGGCCATGGCGGCGATGAGCGCGTGAGCGTGGCCGAGCGGTTGCGCCCCACGACGCCGACCCGGCGGTGGGTCGGTCTGGCGGGGGCGGCGCTGACGTGGTTCGCCCTGTATGAGGTGAACCTGCCGTTGTGGGACTGGCTCGTGTACGACCTCATCGGATTCGACCGGACCAGCCAGCTGGGTTCGGGGGTGCACTTCTTCTTCTACGACTCGGTCAAGATCGCGCTGCTGCTGGTCGGGGTCATCTTCGTTGTCACCGTGCTGCGCTCCTTCATGAGCGTCGAACGCACCCGGGCGATGCTCGGCGGCAAACGTGAGGGGGTCGGCAACGTGATGGCCGCGGGCCTGGGCGTGATCACCCCGTTCTGCTCGTGCAGTGCCGTCCCGGCCTTCATCGGGTTCGTCGCCGCCGGGGTCCCGCTCGGGGTCACCATGAGCTTCCTGATCGCCAGCCCCTTGGTCAACGAGGTCGCCATCGGTCTGCTGTTCGGCATGTTCGGGATCGGTCCGACCCTGCTCTACGTCGGCGCGGGCCTGGTCATCGCCATCGTGGCCGGGTTCGTCCTGGGTCGGTTGAAGCTCGAGCGCTGGGTCGAGCCGTTCGTCTTCGAGACCCGCCTGGGCGGGCAGGTCATCGACCCCGCCGCCGGGCTGACCTGGGAGGACCGGATCCAGATGGGTGTGGAGGAGGTCGGCGTGATCCTGCGCAAGATCTGGCCCTACCTGCTCGTCGGTATCGCCCTGGGCGCGGCCATCCACGGCTGGGCACCGCAGGACTTCTTCACCCGGTATGCCGGCGCCGGGAACCCCTTCGCGGTCCTGATCGCCGTACTGGTCGCCATCCCGTTGTACTCCAACGCAGCGGGGGTCATGCCGCTGGTGCAGGCCCTCCATGACAAGGGCCTGCCGATGGGCACCCTGCTCGCCTTCATGATGGCCGTCGTAGCGCTCAGCCTGCCCGAGATGATCCTGCTGCGCCGCGTCCTCAAACCTCCGCTCATCGTCACCTTCGTCGCCGTCACCGGCGCCGGAATCATCGCCGTGGGCTACCTCTTCAACGCCGTCCTGGCGTGAGGTCCGCCACCCGCTTCCCATCACGCCCGCAAGAAGGAGAACCCGCCATGATCATCAAGATCCTCGGCTCAGGCTGCACCAACTGCGTCAACCTAGAGCGCATCACCCGCCAGGCCGTCGCCGACCTGGGGATCGACGCGCAGTTCGAGAAGGTCACCGACTACGCGGCGATCATGGGCTACGGCATCATGTCCACCCCCGGTCTCGTCGTCGACGAGAAGGTCGTCCTGTCCGGTCGGGTGCCGGCCCCGGCCAAGGTGCGCGAGCTCCTGGAGTCACTGACCTCCTGATGGTCACCACCCGGGACGCTCCTGCGGGGGCTCGCCCCGGCCAGCACCGGGCCTTGGGCTGTGCCCTGGGCCCGGTCACACGCCGGGCTGCGAACCCCGCGCCCAGCACCGACCAGATATCGACAGAAAGCGGAGAGCGACTGTGACCACCCATGCCACCGGGGAGGCCGTCCCCGCCGTCGTCCGGACCTCACCAGCAGGTTCGCCCATCCCCACGACGCACCACGCCGCCTCCCACGCGCGGGTCCGTGATCTGCATCCGGGATGGTTCGCGTCGGTGATGGGCACCGCCATCGTCGCGGTCGCCACCTACGACAACCCGGGGAACCTCAGCGCGCTGAGGGGCCTCGCGCACGGACTCGGAGCCGGGCTCGCGGTTCTGGCCTACGTGATCGGCGCCGTCCTGGTCGTGGCCTACGCGGTGCGCTGGGTGCGCCACACCGACACCGCACGGTCCGACCTGCGCCACCCGGTGATGGGGGCGATGCACGCGACCGTGCCCGGTGGTCTGCTCGTCCTGGCGGTGATGACCTCCGTCGTGGGCCCTGCGCTGTTCCCCGCCGCCGTGGTCACGGTGGTCATCGCCACCTTGGCCATCGTCGGTGTGGCCTTGGGCCTGGTCGTCAGCGTGGCCTTCGCCTACATGCTCTTCATCGGTGAGCATCCCGCCGCTGCGGTCAACGGGGGGTGGTTCATCCCTCCGGTGGTCACGATCATCATCCCGATGGCCCTGGCACCGTTGATGCCGCACGTCGGGGCGGGCACCGCGCGGCTGCTCCTCGCCCTTGGCTACGCCACCTTCGGGATGGGCCTCCTGCTGTTCCTCCTGACGATGGGGCTGCTCCACGACCGCCTGGTACTGCACCCTCTGCCGCCCGCCGCCCTCGCACCCACCGTGTGGATCGGCCTGGGTCCCGTGGGTGTGGGCGCGCTCGTGCCGCTGGTGCTCGCCCATGCCGGCCAGCACGCCTTCGGTGCCGCCGCGCCCACCATCGTCCTGATCAGCCAGCTGCTGGCGACCGCCCTGTGGGGGTTCGGTCTGTGGTGGCTGGCCATCGCGGTGGCCCTCCTGGTGCGCTACCTGCGCGCTGGTGGGCTGCCGTTCCACCTCGGCTGGTGGGCCTTCACCTTCCCGCTCGGGGCGTTCACCGTCGCCACCCTGACTCTCGCACGCGCCTGGCAGGCTCCCGCCCTCGAAGCCCTGACGGCAGTGCTCTACCTGACCCTTGTCGGATTCTGGGCGCTTGTCGCGGTCAGGACCACCGCCGCGACCCGTACCGGTCGAATCTGGCAGCGCTGACACTCACGGGACAACCCGGCCTCCTCCCGGCATACGAAGACTGAGAAAGGACATGGCTATGGCAGCGAATGAGCACGTCGACGTGTTGGTGATCGGTGGCGGGCCGGGCGGCACCCCGGCGGCCATGGCGCTGGCCGGCGCCGGCAAGCAGGTGCTGCTCGTCGAAGCCGGCCGCGGCCTCGGTGGCACCTGCTTGTTCGAGGGCTGCATCCCCTCGAAGATATTCCGGGAGACCGCCGCTCGGCGGCACGAGGTCGCCAGGGCCGGAGACTTCGGGCTGCGACTGTCGTCCACTGGGGCACCCGACATCGACTGGGCCGCGGTCCAGACCCGTCGACACCACATCCTCTCCGGCCGCGCGCAGGGCGCACTGGCCCACACCAAGGCGCTGCCCTCACTCGACGTCGTCTTTGCCAGAGCCCGATTGACCGGTGCCCGAACCGCACTCATCGAGACCCCGGACGCGCAACGCCGGGTGACGTTCGACCACGCGATTCTTGCCACCGGTTCGGTGCCGACCTCCTTGCCGATCCCGGGTGCAGAGCTGCCCGGGGTGATCAACTCCGAACAGCTGATCGAGATCAGCGCCATTCCCCGCTCGATGGTTCTCGTCGGTGCCGGGCCGATCGGCGTCGAGATGGCGCAGATCTTCGCGATGCTGGGTAGCCGCGTGACCATATTGGAGGCCGCAGATCGAATTCTCGGCCCGGTCGACGCCGTTCTTGCCGCTCGACTGGAGGAGCGCCTGGTGCGCGATGGGATCGAGGTGCACAAGAATGCCTCCGTGACCTCGATCACCGGCGAAGCAGCCCACCATCGGACGATGTTCTCGGTCGACGGCAAGGACATGGTGGCCGACGCAGAGGTGGTGGTCATCGTGACCGGGCGGCATCCGAACGTCGCAGGGCTGGGTCTGGGGGCCACGAGGATTCGGAGCGATCGGCACGGCGTCATCGTCGACGCCACCCTGCAGACCGACGAGCCCGGCATCTACGCGACCGGCGACCTCCTGGGAGACCCGATGTTCGCACACTGGGCCACCGCCCAGGCCCTGGCGGTGGCGCGCCACCTGCTGGGTGCGCCGGTCGAGTTCCCGCGGCGTGAGCACAACAGTGCGGTGATCTTCTCCTACCCCGAGATCGGCATCGCGGGACTGACGGAGGAAGCCGCTCGCGCTGCCGGCATGGATGTGGACGTCGCCGAGTATGACTACCAGGCCGACGCCCGCGCTCAGATCAGCGGCGACGCCGACGGCCTGCTGCGCATCGTCTACCTTCGGGGCTCACATCGGATCGTCGGAATCCACGTGCTTGTCGAAGGTGCGGCGGACCTGATGGGCGAGGCCGCGCTGGCCATCCGGCGGGGCTTGACGGTTCAGGACCTGGCCGGCGCCATCCATCCACACCCGACACTGACCGAAGCCTTCGGTCTCGCGGCACTCTCAGTTCGCGGCTGATCCACGGTCTCGACGACCATCACATCTGGTAGTCGAGCACGAGCACACCATCGCCCATGAATGGTGGGCCCAAGGCGTCGTCGGCGAGGAGGCCCTCTCGGGGGTCCGTGTCGTCTTCGTTGTGGCCGTGTTCGCGGCGATCCGGCAGACGGCTACTTCCATCGGAAGTGCACGAAGACGCGGCCGAAGTTGTCGGAGTCCTTCTCGACCCGATGGTAGAGGGCCTTGATCTCCTTGCGGTCCAGGAAACGCAGCACCTGCTTCTTGAGCTGACCGGAACCCTTCCCGGGGATGATCTCGACCAGGGGTGCCTTCTTCTCGATGGCCTCGTCGATGATCGCCCGGAGCGCTCGCTCGATCTCGTCGCCGCGGTTGTAGATGTCGTGCAGGTCAAGCTTGAGCTTCACGACATGATCGTCCTGCGCCGGCGCGCAGCGCACCAGGGGTTGCGGACAACGGGCTGGGCTGACGAACCAGGAACTTCCCCTGACCTGGACTCGGGAGGGCGGTGACAGGCGGCGAAGTGGGTCAAGTGGACGCACTGTCGGACTCTCGACCGGTGTTAGAGGTCCAGCAGCAGCGCCAGCGTCTCGCGGACCTCGCCAAGGACCACGGGGCCGACATTGCCAGCCTGGCGGTGGATGCGTGTGGTGGCCACAGACCGCACGTGCTGGCACTGCGCCGAGGAGGGTGCAGTGAGACGGTTGCCGGCATCGGGCTCGATGACCACCTCCGTGCTGCTCGAACGGATGGTGCGGGTCAACGGCACCACCTGCACGACGTTCGGCCCGCCGCCCAGTACACGCGCCGCGGTGACCACGATGGCGGGACGGCGCAGGCCGGCTTCGCTGCCTGCTGGAGTACCGAGGTCGAGCTCGACGATGTCACCCGGCGTCAGCATCGAGCCAGGTCGTCTCATCCTCGGTGAGTTCTTCGGCGAGGTCGCGGCCCATGGCGTCCTGGCGCAGCGCCCGCAGCGCGCTGCGGACGGTCTCATCGATCGACTCGTGGCGTTCGGCCGCCAAGCGGGTCACCCGGGCGTGAGTGTCCCGGCTGACGCGGATCGTCGTGGTCTCGGCCATGCGGCCACGGTACGCCATGTAGATGATTGCGTCTACACGGCCAGTGAGAGCACGCCCGACCCCGCACCGACCTGACGCGCCCGTCACGCGGCGGTAGTACGCGCTCCTGCTGCTGTAGATCTCCCCTCAACGCCGCATAGCAGAACGTTCGACAGTCGGTTCAGCCGCCTTCCGCTGAGGGTCCTGGATCGTCAGCTTGGCGTCGGCGTCGAGCCGCCCGCCACCTCGTAGTTCCAGACCTCGCTGTGCGTCGACACGGGACGGGGAGCCTCACCGCCCGCACGCTCAACGGCTGAACGGTGGCCCTCGGCGAACCCGGGCGAGCTCACCCACGCCTGGAAGGATTCCTCGTCACGCCAGCGGGTGATCACCAACCACTGTTCACGATCGTCAGTAGGGCGCAGCAACTCGAACCCCTCGAAGCCGTCGGCGCCGTCCACCGCGCCGGCTCGGGCAGCGAACCGATGGGCGAGCTCGTCGCCGGACCCAGCTGGGACGGTGATGGCATTGATCTTGATCGTGGTCACGCGTCCAGACTGCCACTGGCTCCTGGACCGCACCTGAAGGGCCTCCATGCGCCGTGTGGCGTGACGTCCTACGGGGCGTCATAGGGCCGCAATCCCCACGACCTGCGTGACGCCCGGCCGAGTCGGACTCCCCACAGCACTCACCCCTCACTGCAGCACGCGCAGGGGGTCGTCGGCAGGGCCGACTAGCGGCGAAGAGGGCCAGGTCGAAAGTTGCGGCTCCTGCATCCATGTGCGGATGTGTTGTTCCTGAGTGGCGGCGGCCAACGGGGTCGCGAGGGTGTCCGTCCGGGCCGCGACTGCGTCGGGCTAGCCTGAGGGGATGGACGAGCCCGAGCCCGGCACCGATGGTTCGTCGATGATCGACTCCTTCTGGCGGGTGGCGCGGATGCGAGCCAAGCTCAACCCGACCGGCTACTACACGGGGGAGCGGCCGCTGGAGTCCCTTCCGCCTCCGGCGTGGGCGTTCGGGGCCACACTCGAACAGGCCGACGAGCTTCTCGCGCTTGTCCTGTCCGGCATCAAGACCGCGACCGCCGGGGCGCTGTGGGACTACGAGGCGGAGGGTGAGGAGCTGCCGACGCCTGGGGTGCTGGGCATCGTCACCGACGGTCGTGGGGTCCCGCGTGCCCTTGTCGTGACCACCGAGGTCGAGATCGTCCCCTTCGACGAGGTGAGCGCCGAGCACGCGTACCTCGAGGGTGAGGGCGACCGGTCGCTGGCCACCTGGCGCGAGGTGCATGAGCGGTTCTTCACCGAGCACGCGGTGCACGGTCGCGGGTTCAGCCCGGACATGCCGGTCGTCCTGCAGCGCTTCGCCGTTCTCTACAGCCAGACCTCCGCCGACCCGGTCACCGGCTGACGACGCGGCCGGCGACCCGGCCTGCCGGGAGGTCTGGTCGCTCTCGCGTCTCTGCTCGCCCGCTCCGCGGGCAGTTCACCGGCCTCGCGGCGAAGTGGGGCACGTCGAGGTCCGTGCTCGTGCCGATGAGCGCGAAACGTCGCAGATGTCCGAGCGGGCCTCCACGACTGGAGGCGATCTCGGTGGAACAACAAGCCGTCCCTGTAGCGTCCAAGTCAGGATGAAACACGCGCGCGTCGTCTTCGTCGTGGCCGTCGCCCTGACGGGCATCGTCGCTGCGTGCGGCAGTCAGCCGACGACCGAGGGCGCCCTCGATGGTGACTACCGCATCGTGGGTGGGCCAGCACCAGGCATCGACAAGCCCTACCAAGGCACGGTCTGGGCGTTTGCCGGGAACCTCGATTGGGCGCATGCGCAGGAAGCACGGCCGATCGCGCAGGTGAGCACCGATACTGCCGGCAGGTTCACGATGTCGCTGCCGCCGGGTCGCTACACGCTGTTCGGTGCCGGTGGCCCGTCGCTGACGAAGGACGGATGTGGAGCGCCGGTCGTGGTCAGCATTGGGGCCTCGTCGCCGGCGACAGCGCACCTCGTCTGCTCCGTGCCTTAGCGTTCGATCTCAATTCCGACGGTCAGCGAACCTGTCATGCGGGCGCGGCCGTCCAGAGAGCGCGTCCGCACTTCAGCGTGAGGTTGGTCGTCTCGGGGCGGTTGGACGCAGTCGGAGATGCAGCAGTCCCGTCCGATTCGAGGCAATCTGGGACGACGGACTCGAACTCGTCGGGGTCGTCAGGGGGCGACTACCGCCTGGATTCTCCGGTTCGCCGCCCAGGCTCTGTGCGGACACGCGGATCGGTGCCGACCGGGACACAGAGTCATCGCACCGCGCCGGGCGGCTCAAGGTCTTCGGCGCTCGGTTGGGTCGGCCGCCCGGGCCCGGGGTGGGTGGCGCCTCCGTCCCGGGTGCCTGTCCGGGCCGGGTGGTCAGTGTGGTGTCGTTCCGTGCTGCGTGGACGTCGGGGGAGGGGTTTCGTGCTCAGTGCTGGCGTCGTCGTGCCGGGAGATGATGGTTGACACGGGGGAGGTGGGCAGCTCGAGGCCCAAGCCAGTCATGAGTCGAGCAGCCGGCGCGCGTTCTGCTCGGCGTTGTACGCGCCGATGACGCGGTCCACCGCCTCGTGGTCGGTGGGGTCGACCCCCGCGGCTACGATCCGGCGCATCAGTTCCTTGGCGGGTCCGTCGGCATCTCCGTCCTGGCCCAGCCGCTGGTACTCGGCCGCGAGCTCCTCGACCGCCGCGACGACCGGCACGATGTGCTCCTCGGCCAGGCCGCGTCGCTGCAGCGCGAACCGCACCCAGCACGCCAGGGCGTCGGGGACGGCGTGCGCGTCGGCCGGGTCGAACAGCACCTTCCGATGCACCCAGTCCGTGAGGAACCGCTCGACCTCGCCGGGGCTCCAGGCCAGCACCCCACCGTGGAGGTAGCCGTCGCCGAAGTCGACGAAGGTGTCGGCGAGGATCTCGATGTCGGCGTCGGCGGTGTCCGGCGTGTCGACCCACTCAGCCAGGAAGCCGTCGATCAGGTCGAGTCGCTCGTCATCGGAGATGGGCTTGTACGCATCCTCGTCCCGGCGGCACCCTCTGGTCCGCCAGTGAGCCAGGGCGCGGCAGGGGACGTAGTCGGGGGAGTCCTGCGGCGGCCAGTACATGTCGGTGGCGGACAGGGCGTCGGCCACGTCGGCCAGTGCCTCGGCGGGCTCGATATCCCGCACCGGCATCCCGTCGATCTCCGGGTCCGGCTCGCCGTCCTGCCGGCCGACCTCCAGCCTCTCGACCATCAGCCCGCCGACGGTGCCGATGGCTGCGATGAACGAGTGTGGCTCCGGGTCGTCGTACCGGAGGAGGTAGACCAGCTCCGAACCCCACGGGTCCGACCACCTTTGCGCCCGGGTGGGCTCCTCCGGCGCACGACCGATGAGGTTGCCGGCCCACGGCATACCCGCACTGGCCGGCATCCGTGCCAGGGCTGCCCAAAGGCCATCCGCCCACGGGTCGACGGCGACCGTCGCCAGGGCCTGAAGCGCCGCGTATGCCGCGTCGCTCCGGCGGCCTCGCGTCGCTGCGATGACGCCGTCGACAAGGTCCGCCTCGGCGTCGCGCTCGCCCATTCCTCGGCTGGACCAGGCCCCGCCGAGCCAGGCACTGGCCACCAGCTGCGCGACGAGCTCGCTCTCCTCGGCCAGCCGGGGAGCCTCACCAAGCAGGTGGGCGACGGGCTCGACCTCGCGGGCACGGTTGGACGGCCGAGGCGATCGCTGGCGTCCCCGGTGCTTGGGTCGGCCACGGCTCTTGGGACTCATGGCGCACAGCCCATCACACCTGATCCGACGGCGCGAGCACCGGCGGCCCGGCGCGTGCGAACACCGGCCGATCGAGTCTCCGGCGTTATCGGTCGGTCTGTGCGGCGACGTGGGCGGCGAGCTTGTCGAGCGCCATCGTCCAACCGGTGGCACCCGCGGAGTCGCCGGGCACGCCGGCATGGGTCATCACCATCCGCGTGTGGCCACCGACGTCCTCGAGCTCGACTCGAACCTCGGTCGTGGTGGGATACCCGGCGGGCATGCCGAGCTCCGAGGGCGCAAGCACGTTGCCGTTCTCGTCGGACATGGACTCGGTGTAGACGAGCCGCTCGTTCTCGACGACCTCGCGGTACTCGCCGGTGAACCACATCCGCATCGGGCCGTCCGGGGTCGGCACCTCCATGGACACCAGACGGGTTCCGCCGACGCGCACGTCCATCTTCGCGACGGGAATGGTGGCGCCGTCGGGGCCGTACCACGCCGCGAAATGCTCCGGCTCGGTCCACATCTGCCAGATGAGATCCACCGGGGCGGCAAAGTGGCGCTCGATCGTCACCGCGTCCTGGGAACCGTTGCGGTCAGTCATCGTGGTCCTGCCTTTCGTGCCGGTTGGAGCTGTGCGAGGTAGTCGTCCATCCGGTGGAAGCGGGCCTCCCAGACGGGCCGGTACTGCTCGGCCCAGGCCGAGACCTCCTTCAGTGGTGCGGCATCCAGGGCGCACGGCCGGTACTGGGCGCGTTGACCCTTGACGACCAACCCGGCCCGCTCCAGAACCTTGATGTGCTTCGAGATCGCCGGAAGTGTCATCTCGAACGGCTCGGCGAGCTCCTTGACGGTCGCCGCACCTCCTGCGAGCTGGGCCAGGATCGCTCGTCGCGTCGAGTTGGCCAGCGCGGCGAAGGTCTCGCTGAGCCGGTCGTCGTCGGTCGCCATCATCACGGTTGTCATCGTCGCAATCGCCAGCACTTTCCGGATTGGCTAATTAACCAATATAGAAACTACCGAAGCCGGGCCTGTCCGTCAATCGCGTGCAGCGACGGCTCCTGCGGCGGCCACCCGTCCGTCGGGAGGTCTGGCCCGGCGCCGCCGATGGCGATCGTGGCGCCCCCGCCGGAGGCGGCGGTGAGCCCTCCGTCTGGGTTGGGCAAAGAGAGTGCCAAGGGGGAACCGGGCATACTCAGCCCGTGCCCACGGTTGACGCCGGGGCGCCCCACGACGCCATCCCGACCACACCCGAGGAGCCGACCATGTCCTGGAAGCCCACCGAGATCGGCGATCTTGCCGGGACGACCGCGATCGTCACCGGGTCGAACTCCGGCATCGGGTTCGTCGAGGCGAAGACGTTGGCCGAGCACGGCGCCCACGTCATCCTCGCGGTCCGCAACGTCCAGGCCGGCCGCGAGGCCGCGGTCCGCATCAACGGGAGCACGCGGGTCGAGTCGCTCGACCTCGCCTCCCAGCAGTCGGTCCGCGAGTTCGCCGGCCGGGTGGAGGGTCCGGTCGACCTGCTCGTCAACAACGCGGGGGTGATGGCGCCGCCGACGCGCCGGACGACCGTCGACGGGTACGAGCTGCAGTTCGGCACGAACCACCTCGGGCACTTCGCGCTCACCGGGCTGCTGCTTCCGGCCCTCCTCGCCGCCCCGGCCCCGCGGGTGACGACGGTCGCGTCGCTGGCGCACAACCAGGGCGACGAGCACGTCGTCGACGGCAATCTCGGCGACGGATACAGCCCGACCACCTCGTACGGGCGCTCCAAGCTGGCCAACCTCCTCTTCGCGCTCGAGCTGCACCGGCGGGCGACCGCGGCGGGGTCGCCGCTGACGTCGACGGCCGCCCACCCGGGCGTGGCCGTCACCAACCTCGTCGCCAGCCGCGACGGGATGGGGGCCCGCTGGGCCGTCCGGACCTTCGGGCCGCCGTTGATGCGTCTGGTCCTGCCCGGCTCGGCGGGCGGCGCCGAGTCGATCCTCTATGCCGCGACGGTCGCCGCGCCCGGCTCGTACACCGGGCCGCAGGGACCGGGCCAGGTCCGCGGCAAGGTCGGGCCCGCCAAGCTCAGCAGCCTGGCGACGGACGAGGACCTCGCCCGTCGCCTGTGGACGGTCAGCGAGGAGCTGACCGGGGTGTCGATCACCCTCTGACGCGGGTCGCGCAGGCCTGGCCGAAGCCGGCCGCGAGGTGGGGGCCGGCCTGTCGGTGGTGTGGCGGGTCTCACGTCTTGTCGGCGGCCGCCCCGTCGACTGGCTCGTGGTCGAGGCGCACCATGAAGGCGTGGGCACGCTGTCCCGGCGGGACCTGCTGCGTGGAGCTGCCGCCACCTTCGCGGTGGCGCCCATCGCGGCGTGCTCGGGGGGAGCACCCGGCGACGGCACGGCATACGCCTCGACCACGGTCCCGATCCCGTCGTCCGGGCTTCGCTTCCCGGCGGGGTTCCGGTGGGGCGCCGCCACGTCGGCGTACCAGATCGAGGGAGCCGTGCGGGAGGGCGGGCGGGGGCCGTCGATCTGGGACACCTTCAGCCACGAACCGGGTCGGATCCGGGACGGCAGCACGGGAGATGTCGCCACCGACCACTACCACAGGTACCGCGCAGACGTCGCGCTCATGGCCGGGCTGGGGCTGCGGAGCTACCGGTTCTCGATCGCGTGGCCGCGGATCATGCCGACGGGCACCGGGCCGGTGAACCCCCAGGGCCTGGACTTCTACAAGCGGCTCGTCGCCGAGCTGCTCGCCAACGACATCACGCCGGTCGCCACCCTGTACCACTGGGACCTCCCGCAGGCGCTGCAGGACCGCGGTGGCTGGTTCTCCCGTGACTGCGCTGCGTGGTTCGCCGACTACGCCGCGGCCGTGGTGGGCGCCCTGGGCGACCTCGTCCCGACCTGGCTGACGATCAACGAGCCCAAGACCATCGTCCAGGTCGCCTATGAGTACGGCGCGATGGCCCCAGGGGACCGGGACCCCGCGCACGCCGCGGTGGTGGCCCACCACCTGCTGCTGGCCCACGGCCGGGCCGTTCAGGCGGCGCGGGCGTCCGGCCACCGGGTTCGGGTCGCTCCGGCCCTCAACCTCGCGCCGGTCTACCCGGCGGCCCCGGCGAACGCTGACGACGTGGCGGCCGCGACGCTGGCCGACGGGACGGAGAACCGCCTCTACCTCGACCCGATCCTCACCGGAAGCTATCCGGCCGACCTCCTGGCGGCGTGGGACGACGGCGTCTCGCAGGCCTTCCACAACGCCGTGAAGGACGGCGACCTGGGCGTGATCGCCACCCCGGTCGACCTGCTCGCGGTCCACTACTACAACCCCGTCTTCGTCGCGGCCGGGGGCGAGTACCTCACCCTGCTGCCCACGTCGGAGGCGAACTGGCAGCAGATCTACCCGGTCGGGCTGTACGACATCCTCACCCGGGTGGCCCGCGACTACGGGAACCCGGCGATGACCATCACCGAGAACGGGCGGCCGACCACCGACGCCGTGGACCGGGACGGCGTGGTCGAGGACGCCGACCGGATCGACTTCCTGCGCGAGCACCTTGCCGCGGCACACCGGGCCATCTCGGAGGGGGTGAGGCTCGAGGGGTTCCACGTGTGGTCGCTGCTGGACAACTTCGAGTGGGCAGAGGGGTACAGCCAGCGGTGGGGGATGGTGTACGTCGACTACGCCACCCTCGAGCGCACTCCGAAGGCGAGTGCGACGTGGTACCAGAACGTGATCGCTCGCAACGGGATCTGAGCGCTGCCGGGCGCAACCCAGGCTCCGGCCTCAGGTCGGTTTGGTGGCGAGGTAGACCGTGTTGGTGGCGGCCCGGTCCTGCAGCGGGTTGGGGAAGCTGACGACCTCCGCGGCGACGTGGGTGAAGACCTCCGCCAACACGGCCAGGTACGCATCGTCGGGTGGGTCGTTGGACCACAGCGAGTAGACGCCGCCGGCCCGCAGATGCCCGGCCAGACGGCGCGTCCCGTCCACCCCGTAGAACCCGCCTCCGCCGTCGGCGAGCAGGTGCTGCGGCGAGTGGTCGATGTCGACGACCACGGCGTCGAACACCCGGTCCGGCGCGACGGGGTCGAAACCGGCGCCCGCGTTCATCGTGAAGAAGTCCCCGAGGACGAACCGGCAGCGCGGGTCGGCGGTGAGGACCGGCCCGACCGGGACGAGGCCGCGCCGGTGCCAGTCGATGACCGGCTCGAGGGCGTCGACGACCACGACCTCACGCACCCGGTCGTCCTCGAGGACGGCCCGCGCGGTGTAGCCGAGCCCCAGCCCACCCACCGCGACGTCGAGCGGGGACCCGGACAGCCGGGCCAGCGCCAGCCGGGCGACCTCGATCTCGGCGACGGTGAACATGCTCGACATGAGGAACTCCTCGCCGAGCTTGACCTCGAAGATGTCGACGCCGGTCACCGGCTCGCGGCGTCTGCGCAGGCTCACCTCGCCGATCGGTGTGGGACTCCAGGCGAGCTCCTCGAACCGAGCACTCACACGACCACCGCTCCTCGGGGACACCCGCCACGTGGCGGGACAGCGATCATACGAGCCGCCCCGGCATACCAACCGGGCTGCTGGGCAGCATCCACCCCCACGTCGCCCTCCGGCCGGTGACGTCACGCCTGCCGACATAGGGCAGGGTGAGGCCATGCACTTCGTCGGCATCGACCTCGCCTGGGGCGAGAAGCGCCCCTCCGGCGTGGCCGTCCTCGATGCGCGGGGACGCCTGGTCCACGTCTCCGCCCAGAGCACCGACGAGTCGGTCGTCGCGGCGCTGGCCCCCTACGCCAAGGCCTGCCTGGTGGCGATCGACGCGCCGCTCGTCGTCGTCAACGCCACCGGCAACCGGCCGTGCGAGGCCGCTCTCAACCGCGACTTCGCCCGGTTCGACGCCGGCGCACACCCGTCGAACACCGGGAAGGCCGAGCTCGGCGGGGTGCCGCGCGGGGCGCGCCTGGCCACCGCCCTCGGTCTGGACATCGATCCGGCCTCGAGGGCCAAGCGCCGCGCCATCGAGGTCTACCCCCACCCCGCCACGGTCGCCCTCTTCGAGCTCGGGCGCACCCTGAAGTACAAGAACAAGCCCGGACGCCAGCTCGCCGAGATGCGCTCCGAGCTGCAGCGGCTCATCGGCCTGCTCGAGGGTCTGGGCGCCGCCCGACCCGCCCTGCGAGTACACGACTCGCCGCAGTGGAGCGCCCTGGTGGCCCAGGTCGATGCCGCGACGCGCAAGAGCGACCTGCGCCGGGCCGAGGACCAGGTCGACGCGGTGGTCTGCGCGTATGTCGCGCTGTTCGCCGAGCGGGCTCCGGCCCGGACGACGACCTACGGGGACCTCGCGACCGGCTACATCGTCACGCCCACGCTGCCCGACGGGCTCCACCCGGACGTGCGCAGGCCCCCCGCACCCCGCGCACCCGCCGAGCCGCCTGCCGCCAAGGACGAGGGCGGCTCCACCCGGGACGGGGATGCCGGCCGAACCGCGGTGCAGGAGTATGCCGCGCTGTACCCGGACCTCGAGCGCGCGACCGACGGATTCGTCGCCGTCGTCACGACGCTGCTCGACGATGCCGGCATCAACTACCTCAGCATCACCGGACGGGCCAAGGCCGTCGCCTCGTTCGCCGCCAAGGCGGACCGCCGGGTCGACGGCCTACCCATGTATGCCGACCCACTGCGTGAGATCAGCGACCAGATCGGGGTGCGCGTCATCACCTACCTGCACAGCGACGTGGCCGCGGTCGCCGACCTGCTCTCCGACCAGCTCACCGTGCTCGACGACCGGGACATGGGGCAGGAGACCGCGAGCGAGGGGCGCTTCGGCTACGCGAGCCGACACCTGCTGCTGACACCCACGACCGCCCCCGGCTCGCCGGGTGCGTCCTCGTTGGGGGAGCGCAGCGCCCAGGTCCAGATCCGCACGGTGCTGCAGCACGCCTGGGCCGAGTTCGAGCACGATGTCCGGTACAAGGGCAGCATCCCGGCCGAGCACGCCCCGGAGCTCGACCGCCGGTTCACCCTTGCGGCTGGGCTGCTCGAGCTGGCCGACCGGGAGTTCTCGACGATCCGCGACCGGCTCCGGATCGCCCTGTCGGACCAGCACCCCGAGGCCGACGACACCGACCCGCGGATCAGCGCGCAGGATCTCGCGACCTTCCTGGACGGCCGCTTCGCGGACGCAGGCTGGTCGCGCACCGACCACTACGCCTGGATCTCCGGCCTTCTCCTCGAGCTCGGCATCACCTCGCTCGACGAGCTGTCCGGCCTGCTGTCCTCCATCGACACCGTGGCGATCAACGCCCGGATGGGCTACCGGTACCCGGCCGGCGCGGTGCGGCGCCTCGACGACGCCCTGCTCGCGGTCTTCGGCAGTCGGTACCTGGGCCTACACGGCAACACTCACCGCGAGGAGCTGCTGAGGGCTCGGCTGGAGAAGGTGCGGGCAAGCACCGACCCGGGGTCGCCGGGACAGAACGGCGCCACTGTCCGGCCGTGACGGCGACGTCGGGAGCCGAACGGGTCAGCCGCCGCCGTGACCGGTGAGGAAGGAGTCGACGACGGCGACGGCGTCGATCGGAGCGGCCGGCACCCCCACCCCGGTGCGGGCCCACAACCCGCCCGCGACGAGTGGCGCGAGGAGGAGGGCCACCTTCTGGAGCGGGTCCCCGGGGCTGATGCGTCCGCGCCTCTGGTGCCTCGCGATGATCTGCGCGGCGCTCGCGAGGTTCGTCATGAGGGGTGCGACCGCACCGCGGAGCTCGGGGTGGCGCGGGATCTCGGTCAGCAGGGTCATGACCGCCCCCCCGTAGGCCTCGTTCGTCCGCTGGTACGCCTCGACGACGGCCGTGAGATCGGCCCTGAGGTCATCCCCGGCAACGAGGTGCCCGAACGGGGACGCGGACAGGCAGTGGGTGAGCGCCACCTCGATGAGCGCGGCCTTCGTGCCGTACCTGCGAAACAGCGTCACCTCGCTCACCCCGGCTCTGGCGGCGATCTCCTGGGTCGTGGCCGCGGCATACCCGCGTTCGGCGAAGACGGTGACGGTGGCCGCGAAGAGGCCGTCGAGGTCGATGACCTTGGGCATCGCGCTCCCTTCCGGAGCAAGGGCTGTGGCAGTATTGTAAGTCAGCACTTGCAATAGGGGGCGCCTTGACACAGACCGAGCCCGGGCGGGCGGCGGGCCCCCGGGGACCCGCCACTCCCGGAGGCAACCCGCTGGTCCGCCTCAAGGTCCGCCTCCAGTTCACCGGCTGGCTCCAGTACGTCCTCAACGCCGTCGCCGCGCTGCTCGTCCTCGTCGTGGCGAGCCTCGGCTGGATCGTCGGGGTCTGGCGGCCGGTGTTGTTCTGGCTGCCTCTGGGCATCGGCGTCCTCCTGCTCGGCGCGCTCGTCGTCGACCTGGTGACCGTCAAGCTGGGGGTTCGCCCACCCGAGCCGCTGCCCCCGCCCAGGGACGACCTGGGGGCCTTCGACCTCATGCGGTTCCGACGCTCGTGTCGTTCCTTCCAGCCCCGCAACCTCAGCGACACCCATCGCACGGTGCTGCTGGAGTCGGTCGAGCGGCACAGCCGGCCCGAGAGTCTGATAGGCCGCCAGGCCATCCGGTTCGAGTACGTCGCCGCGCGGCTCACCGTCTGGCCGGTCGTGGGTGCCCACGAGTTCCTCGTCGCCATCGCGCCTCGCGGGTATGACCGGATGTCGGTCATCGACGTGGGTCGGAGCCTGCAGCGGGTCGTTCTCGATGCCACGCGGATGGGCCTGGGGACCTGCTGGATCGGGCCGGGGGCCGACCACGAGAGCATCGTCGGGCAGCTCGGTGAGCGGTTCGACCCCGAGAAGGACCACATCATCTGTGTCTGCGCCGTCGGGTACCGCTCGCGCTTCGTGCCGCTGTTCATCCGGGCGATGGGTCGGATGCAGCACCGTCGTCGCCCGCTCAGCTCGCTGTTCTTCGCCGACCCCACGCTGCAGACCCCGCTCGACCTCGACGCCGCGCCGTTCGCCCGCTTCGGGCGCTGCTTCGAGGTGTGCCAGTGGTCGCCGTCGTCCTACAACGGCCAGACCACCCGGTGCGTCGGCATCGCCGAAGAGGACGGCGCCTCGGTGCGCGCCGCGAGGTTCGACTTCTATGCCGCGACGGCCTCGCGCTACTACGCGGCCGTGGCCCTCGGGATCTGGTGCGCCGACTGGGAGGCCGGGTGCGACGCTCTGGGCATCGCCGGACATTTCGCCACGCTGGCGCCCCGGGAACGGGGTGTCGGGGACGCGCCCGAGCCGCCGCGATACGACGTCAGCTGGGTTCTGGACGGCAGGTGAGCGGGGCGCCGGAAGGCCCGGCCTGCTAGAGGCCCCTCGAGGCCCGGGTGAGGATCTCGGCCAGCTCCGCGTCGGTCAGCTCGATGGGGTTGGCCTTCATGCTGCTGGCCCGCCGCGCGCCGGCGACGAGTCCGGGCACGTCCGCCGCGGTGATGCCGTAGGTGCCCAGCCCCGGGATCTCGAGGGCCACGCGTAGCTCATCGAGCCACGCCAGGGCGTCGTCGGTCGTGGCCGAGGGGTCGCCGGTCAGCAATGTGGCGAGCTCGGGGAGCCTGGCCAGCGCTCGGCTGCCCGGCGCCCGGGAGGCGAGGGCCGCCGCGTTGACGGCGACGGACGGGGCGAGCAACGCCGCACAGATCGCACCGTGCGGCGCGTGGAACCCGCCGCCCACGACCCCGGCGAAGCCGTGGACCGCGCCCAGGCCGGCGTTCGCCAGCGCCATGCCGCCGAGCAGGCTGGCCAGCGCGAGGTCCTCGCGCAGCGCCGCCGCCTCCTCCCCTTCCAGGCCACCCTCGTATGCAGCCCGCAGCGACCGGGCGCTCCGGCGCATTCCGTCCCGGACGAGGGCATCGGTGACCGGGTTGGCGCGATGGGTCAGGAACGGCTCGATGAGCTGGGTCAGCGCGTCGCTGCCACTGTGGCCGATCGTCGTCCGGGGAAGACCGGCGAGCAGGTCGGGGTCGACGATGGCGACCCGGGGCAGCATGAGCGGGCTGCGCAGGCTGGCCTTGACCCCGTCGCCGGCGAGGACGGCGTTGCGGGTGACCTCCGAACCGGTTCCGGCTGTCGTCGGGATGGCGACACAGGGCAGACCTGGGCCGTGGATGGGCAGCCCTCGGCCGATGACCTCGAGGTGGTCGAGCGGGTCGGCGCCGGTCGTGGCGAGCACGGCCACCGCCTTGGCCGTGTCCAGCGCCGCCCCACCGCCGTAGCCGACGACGACATCGCATCCGGCGCCGCGTGCCAGGGTGACGCCGGTGCGGACGGTCTCGACCGACGGCTCGCCGGGGACGGCGAAGACCTCACTCGTCATGCCGGAGGCCGCCAGAGCCCGGCGGGAGGCGTCGGCCCGGGCGGTGACGCGTCCGGTGACGACGAGGACCCGCGCCGCGCCCAGGCCAGCCACCGCCGCGGGCAGCTCGGTGACCCGCCCCGCGCCGAACCGGATGTCGCCGGGGACGGTGAGGTCGAAGCGTGCCGAGGTGGACGGCATACCGGTCAGGCCCAGGCGTGGTCGCCGGGAGAGACGTTGACGAGCTTCGTGCTCGACCGCGGCCGGGCCATCATCGGCGCGACGGTGTCGCGCCAGGTCGCGTAGTGCGCGGTCTCCTTGTGGGCGGCCGCCGCGTCGTCGTCGCGGTAGACCTCGACGAGGAGGATGTGCTCGGGGTCGGCGCGGTCGCTGAGGACGTCGAAGCGGACGACGCCGTCCTCGCGGCGGCTTGCCGCTGCGTTCGCGTCGGTGGCCGCGTGGAAGGCCCCGAGCTCGCCGGGCCGGACCTGGACGTCGACGTGGACGACGAGGAGGCTCATGCCGTCGACCCTATCCCTCGGCGCTGAGGCGCTCGGCCTTCGGCCGCGGGGCGTGTGCCGCCATCACGGCGACCCGAACGTACCGGCCGCAGGCTCTCAGGCTCGGGAGCTCCAGGGGCTGGCCGTACTAGCTGGCCGTGCGGTGGGTGGGCGCGGCCAGCCAGCGCCAGCTGCCGTCGGGAGTGGGCTCCCAGCCGTCGACGGCCGGGCCGTAGGCGACCATCCGGTCGCAGATCTGGTCGGCCCACCGCACGAACCGCTCGACGTCAGCGGGCGGCAGCTCACGACCGACGGTGGCGAGGAAGTGCCACTCGTCGTGGGCCTTCATCGCGGTAACGAACCCCTCGGCGCCCGGCCGGGCCTCTGGGCCGACTTCGGCACGGATGATCTGCATGATCTCCGCCTTTCTCTCCGCGCCACCGAGCAACAGGCCCGGCAGTGCAGGCCCCCCTGGCCCACGACACACTTTACTACCCCTTGACCGGTGCTATGCACGGGGTTTACCAAACCAGCGACGCGAACCCGCGGTCCGGGCACCCATCCATTGGGGTCGTGGCACCGGTCAGGACGGTCGCGGGCGACCCCTGGGTCAGCTGCTCGCGGAGTCCGTCGAGCCGTCGGTGGCGGCCTCGGACGACTCGTCCGGCTTGGCCACGCCACCCACGTAGCCGAGCGGGGCCTCGGGGGTGATGCTCTCGTCCGTCGGCTCGGGCTGAAGGTCGCTCTCCGGCATCGTGCTCACCTCTGCTTCGTGGGGTCTGTGCGAACGAGCCTAGGGGACCGGTGGGCGTTGGTACAGGACCCGTCGGCACCCACGGCGCGGCCCCGGCGCCGCACCTACCCGGCGACCGGGCTCGCCTCGAGGCGAGCGTCCCGCGGCGCCCGACGTCGCCAGAGCCGGGCCACGGTGAGCGCGGCGATGATGTCCCAGATGCCCCACCACGCGGCGACCAGCGCCATCCCGCCGAGCCCCTTGAAGGAGGTGAACACCAGGAGCAGGCCCAACCCGGCGTTACGGATGCCCACCTCGAAGGTCATCGCCCGGGTGCTGCGGTCGGGCAACCGGGTGACCCTGCCGATCGTGTAGCCCAGCCCGAGGGCGAGCGCGTCGTGGAGAAATACGGCGATGACGACGATGCCGATGTAGTCGAGGAAGAGCCGCCAGTTGTTGAGCAGCGCGATGAGGATGAGCGCTCCGAGGGCGAGGAAGGCGACCGGGCTGATGACCTTCCCGGCGCGCTCGGCGACCCGGGGGAAGGCCTGCCGCAGCGACAGCCCGATGATGAACGGGATGCCGATGACGAGGCCCACCTCGATGAGCATCTCGGAGGGCTTGAGCTGGAGGGTCTGCATGAGCTGGTGCCCGGTCGGGTGCAGGCTGCCCCAGAACGCGAAGTTGAGCGGCATGAGGACGATGGCCAGCAGGTTGCTCACGGCCGTCATCGACACCGAGAGGGCGACGTCGCCGCGCGCCTGGTGGGTGACGATGTTCGAGACGTTCCCCGGAGGGCAGCAGGCGACGAGGATCATGCCCAGGGCGACCGACCCGCGGACGTGCAGGGCAAGCGTGAGCAGGTAGGTGATCGCCGGCAGCAGGACGAACTGGACGCCGACGCCCAGCGCGATCACCCTGGGTCGGCGAGCCGCCTCTCGGAAGTCCTCGGCTCGGGTGTCGAGCGCGATGCCGAAGAGGATGGCCGCGATGACGATGCGCAGGATGGTCTGGGAACTCGCGTCGAACGCGATCCGGATCGTGTCGACGTTGTCGGCGTGGATCATGCGTGCCCTCCTGTCGTGACGGCGGTGGCCGCGCGCAGCCGGCGGGCCATGAGCCGGGCGTAGACCCGGGGGACGTGACGGCTGGCGACCCAGGCGAGCCGGGCGGTGCGTCCGACGAGGACGAGGTCGTCCCCGTCGGCGGCCCCGTCGAGGAGGGCGGCCGCGACCTCACCGGGGGTGATCTCCTTGCCGGACGTGGCCCGGGCGACCCCCGGCGCCCGGCCGGTCGCCTCGGACATCCCGCCGGTGACGAAGGTCGGGTGGCACAGCGTCACCGCGACACCCTGGGCGGCGAGCTCCGGGCGCAGCGTCTCGAAGAGCCCGGTGGCCGCGTGCTTGGCCGCGACGTACGGGGGGCGTCCGAGCACCGGCGCGAAGCCGGCGACCGACCCGATGAGGACGACTCGGCCCCGGGCCGCCCGGAGCAGCGGCAGGGCGGCGAGCGTGCAGGCGACCGCCCCGAAGTGGGTCACCTCCATGACCCGCCGGTGGGTGGCCAGGTCGTGGTCCTCGAAGCGGCCGATGGCCGACACGCCGGCCCCGTGGATGAGCAGGTCGATGCCGGTATGCCGGCTCCCCACCTCCGCGAACGCGTCGCGCACCTGCTCCTCGTCGGTGATGTCGCACGGGAGGTAGCGGTCGTCGCCCTCGGGGCAGGCCCGGCGCAGGTCGAGCCCGACGGCCGTGGCTCCCCGGGAGGAGAGCTCGGCCATGAGGGACCGGCCGATCTGCCCGCCGGCGCCGGTGACGACGGCGACGGCACCGGCATACCCCCGGGGTCCTCCTCGACCGGCCATGGCGGGCACCCTAGCCATCCGAGCGCCCGGCACGGAACACCTCGTACGCCTCGCGGGTCGTCTTTGACGGCAGGCCCGGGAAGTCCCGGCGGAGCCGGGCGTTGTCGAGAACCGGGCGGTGGAGGAGGAAGTCGACCTGCTCGGGGCCGTACCGGCCCATCCCGAACCGCCGACCCAGCGCGAGGCCTCGCCGCACCGCGGCGGAGGGGATGCGGACCAGCGGGCGGCCCTCGAGCCGGGCGATGTCGCGCATCGTCATGACCCCGTCGCCCGCGAGGTTGTAGGTCCCCGTGCGTCGGCGCAGTGCTCCCTCGATGACGATCTCGGCGACGTCCTGGTCCCAGATGAAGACGAACGGGCCGTCGCTCTCCCGCAGTGTCATGAGGACGCGCCCGGTGAACAGGGCCGTGATCTGGTTGGTGGTCCCGGCGCCGATGATGGTCCCCGGCCGCAGGAGCAGCACGCCGAGGGCGGGATGGAGACGGCGGGTGCGCTCGATGATCCGCTCGACGGCGGCCTTGTGGCGCGAGTATGCGAACTCGGGGCTACCCGGGGTCGACTCGTCCTCGGTGAGCAGGTGCCCGTCGTTGCGGGCGTGGTAGCCGTAGGCGGCACCGGAGCTCGTCACGGTGACGTGGTCGACCCGCGCCACGACGCAGGCGTCGACGACGCGCTGGGTGCCACCGACCTCGATCGCCTCGAGCTCGGACTCGGTCATCCCGCGGGGCGGCTCCACGATGGCGGCGAGGTGGATGACCGCGGCGATCTCGCGCTCGGCGAACAGCCCCGCCAGGTCGGCGGTCCGCAGGTCGCCGGTGACGTGCTCGACTCCGGCGACCGGGTTGCGTGGTGGGCGCATGTCCAGGCTGACCGTCGGGACGCCGCGGTCCGCCAGCCGGGCCACGACGAGCGAGCCGAGGTAGCCACTGCCGCCCGTGACGAGAACGGTCCCGGTCACCGTCAGCCCTTGGGTTCCTGGTGCATCTTCTTGAAGGCCCGCAGGCCCGGCGCCCACATGTGCTCGACGTTGTCGACCGCTACGTGGACGACGGCCGGGCCGCCGCAGTCGCGGGCCTGCTCCAGGGCCGCCTCGAGCTCGGTGCCGTCGGTGACGTGCGCCCCGAACGCGCCCATCGAGGTCGCGAGCTGGTCGTAGCGACAGGGGGCGAAGTCGGCATACACGATCTGGTCCTCCGGCAGCGAGGCGTTCGCGATGACCTTCCGGGCGATCGTCGCGAGCGGGCGCGCGGCGATCTGCTGGCTCATCTTCACCATGCCCCACTGGCCGTCGACGAGGACGACGAAGACGACGGGCAGCCCGAGCCGCACGGCCGACTCGATCTCGGTGGCGTGCATCCCGAACGCCCCGTCCCCGATGAGGCAGACGACGCGCCTATCGGGGGCGGCGACGGCGGCGCCGAGGGCCTGGCCCATCCCGGCCCCGAGCATGCCGAACTTGAAGGTCGACAGGGTCGAGCGGGGGACGACCGCCTCGTGGTGGAAGTTCGACCACACCACGGTGTTGCCGCCGTCGAAGACCCAGACGGTGTCCTCGGGCATGATCCGCTGGGCGATGGCCGGGACCCAGGAGGGGTGGACGGGCGAGGACGATGCCGCCGACAGGGGCTTGTCGAGCTTGGACCGCTGCGCCCGCCACGTCTCGCGCCACTGGCCGAGCCGGGCGACGCGCGCGGTCCGGGCGGCGTCGGGGACGCCGATCCGCTCGACCGCGTCGGCCAGCGCCCGCAGCGCCTCCCGCGCGTCGGCGAGCAGGGCGAGGGAGACCGGCTTGTTGACGCCGATGCGTTCGTCGTCGACATCGATCTGGATCGTCTTCTGTGCGCCCGGCGGGCCCCAGTTCGGGGCCTTGCCCCACCAGTCGGTCTCGCCGAGCCGCGAGCCGACGACGAGGACGGTGTCGGCGGCCGAGCGAACCTCGTCGGTGAGGTCGAGCGCGGTCATCGGGATGGCCTCGGGCCTGCGCTCGTCCAGGACACCCCGCGCGGCCCACGACGTCGTCACCGGGCTGGCGAGCAGCTCGGCGAGGCGCCCCAGCTCGGCCTCGGCACCGGCGTGGTAGACGCCCGATCCGGCGTGGATGAGCGGCTTGTCGGCCTCGACGAGCATCCGCGCGGCGCGCTCGACGAGGAGGGGATCCGGCTGCTGAGGCGTGGTGCGCCGGTAGCTCTCCGGGGCGCGCACGACCTCGGGACCGAACCCTGTGGGGTTGTTGATGATGCTCTCCGGGACGTCGAGGTGGACCACACCCGGGCGGCCGGTGAAGCACATCCGCAGGGCCCGCCTGAGCAGCTCGGGGATCCGGTCGGCCGAGGGGACGTAGCCGGACCACTTCGCCATCGGTGCGATGACGCCGCCCTGGTCGAAGTACTGGTACGTCCCGCCGCGGTCGGGGTGGCCGATGCCGACCCGCCGCGCCGAGGTGATGAGGAGGATCCGGTTGCCCTCGCCCTGCTCGACGGCGACGCCGGGCAGGACGTTGGCGACGCCGGGACCGTTGGACGCCATCGCGACGCCGAGACGGCCGGTGAGCCGGGCGTAGGCGCCGGCCATGTGCATGGCGGCGGCCTCGTGGCGGGGGGAGTACAGCGAGATGCCGGCATCGGCGAGGGACGAGTACAGCCCGAAGTACGTGCCGTCGATGATCCCGAACATCGTGTCCACGCCCTCGGCTGCGAGCATCCGGGCGATGACCTGGCCGCCGGTGAGTCCCTTGGACATCGGCGCACCTCCTCGTGCTGTTGTGGCTGTCCACAGGACCGTAGAGGCCGAGGTGCGCCTCGGTCCTGGGCGGAGCACGCGGATTCGAGCCGTTCCTTGTGGCTGGTCACAACGTCCGTCACCATGGCGTATGCCGTCCGCACCGTGGTCCGAGATCGCCGACCTCATCGAGTCCGTCGCCGGAGCCGAGGGTCTCATCGCCGAGGCCGTCGACGAGGTCCGCTCGACGCGCCCCGAGATGGCGACCCTCGACGCCGCCGACGTGGCGCGGCATACCCGGGCGCTCCTCGCCGCGGCGACCCGGGCGATCGCCGCCCGTCGTGGCCCGACCGAGGCCGAGCTGTCGTTCATCGAGGACCTCGCGGTCACCCGGGCCCGACAGGGGATCCCCATCGAGGCGGTCCTTGCCGCGATCCACGTCGCCGAGCGTCGGATCTGGGCCGCAGCCCGGGATCGGGCCCACGAGGACGGTGTGCCGCCGGGGCAGGTCCTCGACGCGCGGGAGCTCTACGACGACTGGGCCGAGTCGGTCCGGATCCGCCTCATCCTCGCCCACCGACGGGCCGAGGCGAGCGCCCGCACCGTCGGCCACGACCGACCCGGGATGCTGCTCCGCCGGCTTCTCGACGGAGGCTCGGCCTCGGCCCTGGCGGCCGCGGAGGCGGGGCTGCGGGCCGCCGCCGTCACGGTGGTCGTCGCTCCCGGGGTGCCGTCGGCGGACACGGCCGCACTCGTCGCCGTCCTCCGCGGCCGAGGGGCGGCGGGCGTCGAGGCAGGGGCCGTCGTCGGCGTCGTCGGACAGGTGACCGAGGAGCTGGCCGGGGTGCTCGCCGGTCACGTCGTCGGCGTGGCCGGACCGGGCGCCGCGGAGGAGATCCCGTCGCTGCGCCGTCTTGCGGCGGCCGCGGCAGAGGTGGCGGCCGAGCAGGGCCGCCTGGGGCCGACCGAGGTCGCCGACGTTGCCGTGCGGATCGCTCTGGACGGGCGCGGCGACCTGGCCGGCGCGGTCGTCGAGCGTCATCGTCCGGCGGTGGACCGGCTGGGCCGCTCCCTCGGGTCGACCGTCGCGACGACCCGGGTGTGGCTGGAGTCCGCCCAGGACGCCGACGCCGCGGCGGCGCGGCTGTTCGTCCATCCCAACACCGTCCGCAACCGGGTCGGGTCGCTCACCGAGGCCACCGGCCTGGACCCGCGGCACCCGTTCGACGCGCTGACTCTCTGGTGGCTGTGCCGCGAGTGGGGACCGGCCGGAGCGCGCGGGGACGGGGCCACCGCCGCGCGCCCGTGACCGTCAGGACGGGCGGGCCTCGGGCGGCGGGACGACGAGGACCGGCTGCTCGCAGAACTCGAGGATGTGCCGGGTCATGGTCCCGACGTAGGGCTCACCACTGGCAGACCGGGCCGACTTGCCGACGACGACGAGGTCGGCCGACCAGTCGCGTGCCGCGTCGAGGACCGCCCGCCCGACGTCGCCGGTGAGCAGCTCGGTCTCGATGTCGACTCCCGAGTCCCGGGCCATCTCACGGACCCGGGTGAGGACGGCGGCCTCGGCCCGCCCACGGCGAGCACGGATGGCGGGCCGGCTGCTCGCCGAGCGCAGGGCGTCGTCGAGGCCGTGGTCGGCCTCCACATGGACGGCGCGAAGGCTGATGCCGGCCAGGTGGGCGAGCTCAACGGCCAGCCGGGCGGCGGCGAGCGAGTCGGCCGAGTCGTCGACGGCGAGCAGCACGCGAGAGATCACGATGGACCTCCTCCTTCTCCTCGGTCAGGGGCCGGAGTGCTCGGGGTCGTCGACGCCGTCGAGCGAGACGATGCCGCGACGGCGCGTCGTAGCCGGACGCCGTCCTCGTGCTCGGACTGCTCGAGGGCGAGCTCGAGGTCGGCCAGGGACCGGGTCAGCCACGGCAGCCAGCGCTTGTCGAGGGCGTGGAGGCGCCGGCGGGTGACGGCGATCTCGGCCTCGATCCGGCGGACGGACTCGTCTGCGGCGGCCGTCTGGACCCCCGCCACGAGGGCGGCCCGCGTCGCCGCGACCGCGGGGACGATGGCGGCGTTGTCGACCACCGGTGGGAGCTCGGACGCGGTGACGAGCACGGCATTCGCGGGGTACCGCACCCCCATCGACGTCGCCCAGGTGAGCTCGACGCGGGCAGGCTGGTGGACGGCGGCGTGCCGGAAGGCGTCCTGACCGCTGAGCAGGGCGGCCCTGGTGGTCCATCGCCGGGTCTCGTCGCACGCGGACTCCCACTCCGCGTGGCTTCGGGCGGCCCGGATCCGCTGGCGCTCCAGCTCGGGGAGGAGGATGCGCAGCTTGCGGTCGAGCTGGTCCCGTCCCCGGGATGCCGTGGCGAGTCGCCGGCGCAGCCACATCCGTCCGGCTCGGCCGGGGGGGACTCGCGCGGTGATGGGCATCGGCTCACCGCCCGCCGTGGCCGTAGGCGGCGATGAGGTGGGGCGAGAGCATCGTCAGCTCGCGACGGGGGAGGACGCCCACGACGTCCCAGCACCGGCCGAGGGTCTCCTCGAGCGAACGACCCTCGCCGCGCCGCTGGCCGATGAGCCGATGTTCGACCTCGGTCCCGAAGTCGAGGTAGAGCTGGTCGGTCGTGCTGAGCGCCGAGGCACCGACGATCTCGGCCAGCTCGCGGACCTGTCGGGCTCGGGCGAGTGCAGCGAGGAGCTGCGCCGCGAGCTCGAGGTGGTCCTCGCGGGTGCGTCCCGGCCCGGCGCCACCACGCATGAGGCGGGACAGCGAGGAAAGCGGGTCGATGGGCGGATAGATGCCTCTGGCCTGGACATCGGCGGCGAGGACGATCTGACCCTCGGTGATGTACCCGGTGAGGTCGGGGACCGGGTGGGTGATGTCGCCCGCGGGCATGGTGAGCACCGGCAGGACGGTGACGGAGCCGGGGACGCCGCGGATCCGCCCGCAGCGCTCGTAGAGGGAGGCGAGGTCGCTGTAGAGGTACCCGGGATAGGC
Organism: uncultured Actinomycetota bacterium; assembly: GCA_963771015.1. Lineage (GTDB taxonomy): Bacteria > Actinomycetota > Actinomycetes > Actinomycetales > Dermatophilaceae > CAVSJJ01. Next base: position 50,984 of record CAVYRN010000014.1, on the reverse strand, counting down.
CCGGCGGCCGGGCATCTCCCCGCGGGCCGCCGAGACCTCGCGCAGCGCCTCGGCATAGCTCGTCATGTCCGCAAGGACGACGAGGACGTGCCGACCGTGCGTGAAGGCCAGGTGCTCTGCGACGGTGAGGGCCACCCGTGGCGTGAGGATGCGTTCGATGACGGGGTCGTCGGCCGTGTTGAGCAGGAGGAGGAGCTCGCCCGCGGCCGACCGCTCCTCGAGCACCGAGCGGACCGTCTCGGCGTCGGCATGGGTCAGGCCCATCCCCGCGAAGACGACGCTGAAGGGCTCGTCGCCCACCGTCGCCTGCGCGGCGATCTGGGCGGCGAGGTCCAGGTGCGGGAGTCCCGCCGCGGAGAAGATCGGCAGCTTCTGGCCGCGGACCAGGGTGGTGAGGGCGTCGATGGCGGAGATCCCGGTCAGCACCGGGTCGGCGGGCGGCTCGCGGCGGACGGGGTTGAGTGGGTACCCCGCCACCGGTGCCATGCTCGCTCCGGCGACGGGCGGTCCCGCGTCGATCGGCTCCCCCCGTCCGTTGCACACCCGCCCGAGCCAGCCGAGCCCCACCGGCACGCGAAGCGGTTCTCCGGCGAAGGCGACCCGGGTGCGGCTCGGGACCAGGCCCGCCGTGCCCTCGAGCACCTGGACGACGGCGAGGTCCCGGTCGACCTCGAGGACCAGACCGTGACGTGGGGGTGCGCCGCCGTTCTCGGTGCTCGGCGAGATGACGGCGAACTCGTCCCAGCCGACCCCATGAACGCCCTGGACGACGAGGAGCGGACCCCGCACCTCGTTGACGCTGGAGTACTCGACGGGCAGGCGCGTTCGCCGTGGCGTGGTCATCCGAGGGCTCCGAGGGCATCGAGCATCGTGTCCCGGCGGCGACGTACGCCGTCCGCATCGTCGGGCGCGGTCTCCTGCGCGGCGCGCAGGATGGGGGAGAAGTCGAGCTCCTCGATCTCGGCCGCCGTGAGACCCTGGTCGACGAGGCCGTCGCACCGGTCGACGACCCCGAGGACCGCGTCGAGGAGGGCAGCCGTCTTGGCGGCCGCGCAATGTGCGTCGTTCTCGACGAGCGCGCTCTGCTGGAGCACACCCTCACGCAGCAGCCGTCCCGCGAGCAGCACGACCCGCTCGTGACCGGGAAGCGAGCCCGCGCCGACGAGGTCGGCGAGGTCGCCGAGCCGGTCGGCCTCGGCGAGCAGCCCGGTCACCCGCGCTCGGCGGCCTGCCCACTCCGGGTCGCCTGATGCGGCATACCAGGCACCGATCCGGTCGGTGTCCCGGGCGAAGGACCCCGACCAGCCGACGGCCGGGTAGTGGCGGGCGTAGGCGAGGTTGCGGTCGAGGGTCCACAGGGCCCGGACGAACCGTTCGGTGTGCGTGGACACCGGCTCGGTGACGTCGCCGCCCGGCGGCGACACGGCGCCGATGATCGTCACGGAGGCCTGGTCGCCACCGAGAGTGATGACCCGCCCGGCCCGCTCGTAGAAGGCCGCAAGAGCCGACGGAAGCGAGGCGGGGTAGCCCTCCTCGGCGGGGAGCTCGCCGGAGCGCGACGAGAACTCGCGCAGCGCCTCGGCCCACCGTGAGGTCGAGTCGGCGATGACGACCGCGTCGTAGCCCATGTCGCGGAAGAACTCCGCAACCGTCACGCCGGCGTAGATGCTCGTCTCGCGGGCCATCAACGGCATGTTCGAGGTGTTGGCGATGATGACGGTGCGCTCGGACAGGGGACGCCCGGTCCGTGGGTCGACGAGCTGCCCGAGCTCGGCGAGGACGTCGGCCATCTCGTTGCCCCGCTCGCCGCAGCCGACATAGACGATGACGTCGGCGGTGCACCATTTGGCGATCTGCTGGAGCAGGACCGTCTTGCCGGTGCCGAACCCGCCCGGGACTGCGGCGGTGCTGCCCCGGGCCACGGGGAAGACGGCGTCGAGGACGCGCTGCCCGGTGACCAGGGGCTCCCCGGCGTCAAGTCGGGCGCGCACCGGTCGGGGCCGCCGGATCGGCCACTCCACGGCCGCCCGCACCGGCACCCCGGCCACGGTGACGAGGACGTCGTCCGCCCCATACGGGCCGGCGGCGGCGACCTCCTCGACGGTTCCGGCCGCACCGGGCGGGACGAGGACCCGGAAGTCCACGCCACCGGGGCCGGGGAGGCGGCCGAGCAGGCCCCCGGCGGCGCGCGTCGCGCCGACCTCGACGGCGGGCTGCCACATCCATCGGGCGGTGGCGTCGCCGCGTTCGGCGTCGGGTGTCAGCCACGTCGGGGCGGAGGTGAGCGGGCGGAGCAGCCCGTCGAAGATGCCGCCGAGCAGGGCCGGGGTGAGGCGGGCCGTCAGTGGTCGGTGCCGAGCCAGCGCCGGCTCGCCGACCTGCAGGCCACCGGTGTACTCGTACGCCTGCACGGTGACGAGGTCGCCGTCGATGGCCACGACCTCACCGGGTAGGTCGCGGTCGCCGAGCCCGACCATCTCGGCCATGGCCACCCCGACCAGTCCCTCGACCTCGACGAGCGGTCCACTGACCCGGACGACCGTGGCCGTGGTCGCCGGGTCTCGCGCGGTCCGCGTCGTCATGGCGCCCACAGCTGCTCGAGGTCCAGCTCGGCCATGGCCAGGGCGACGAGCGTTTCGGCCGAGGCGTCGACCCGCCGACCGTCGGCGGACTCCCCGGCGAGCCCGCCCCGAGGGAGGTCGGTGATGGTCGCGTCCGGGCCGAGGGACTCCCGGACGAGGGCGGTGAGCCGACCTCGTTCGACCGGGCGCCGCACGACGGCGGCGACGGCCGCGACCGCTTCGTCCCGGACCCGGTCGTATGCCGCCCGCTGGGCCTCCAGGGTGACCGTCCGCGCCTCCCGCCGGGCGCCCGACCGCTGCGCCGCCACCCGAGCGCTGCCCTCCGCCTCGCCGCGCGCCCGGGCCTCGGCGAGGATCGATGCAGCCCGCTCCGCGGCCTCGGCCCGCAGCCGAGCTGCCTCCGCCTCGGCCTCGGCCCGGATGGCCGCGGCGTCGTGGACGGCGGCGTCCAGCAGGGCCCTGCGCAGCGGGGCGAGGGAATCGGTGTCCGTCGCGACGGCCCGCGGCTCGATGGTCCCGGTCACGAGGGCATCACCACGCTGAGGGGGGCCCCGGCCCCGGCGCGCTCTGCCGCGACGGCCCGGGCGCTCTCCTCGGTGAGGATGACGACGCCGACCGACTCCGGAAGGGCCCGCCAGGCGGCCGTGGCCTCCGCAGGAGTGCGGGCCGCGAGGATCCGGGCACCCACGAGCGCGAAGCCGGCGACCTGCGACGGTCTCCCGATGGCGGCGACCTCGGTCATGCCTTGCCGATGAGGATGACCGAGACGATGAGACCGTAGATCGCAATGCCCTCGGCCAACCCGACGATGACCATCGCGCGTCCGAACAGCTCGGGGCGCTCGCTCATCGCGGCGAGAGCGGCGGACCCGGTGTAGGCGACGGCGATCGCCGCGCCGAGCGAGGAGCCGGCGACGGCGATGGCGGCTCCGATGAGCGCTGAGCCGTTGGCCGCCGCCGCGGGCGCCGCCGCGGCGATGGTGGCCGCGGTGGACGGCTCCGCCGTGAGCGCGGTGACGAGGAGGGCCAGCGCGGCGAGGAGCAGGACCCCGTCGGTGGCCAGGACGACCTTGAGGGCGGGTCGCCCCCTGCGGCGGAGCAGCCAGGTGGCCCCGACGCCGACGGCGACGAGGGCGGGAAGGGCGAGCATCCAGGTCAACATGGCACCTCCGTACGGTCCACGGGTATGCGCCAGGGCCGGAACGGGCGCCCGACGCCGTCAAAGATCCGGGAGAACAGCTCGTAGTACTCCAGACGCAGCGCCTGGATGCCGGCGACCAGGCCCTCGAGGGCGACGGTGAGGGCGTTGCCGACGAGGAAGACGGCGACGGCCCCGAGGGGGGCGACGCCACCGCGGTCGGCCAGGCCCGTCGTGGCCTGCCAGACGACCAGGCCCAGGGCGGCGTGGGTCAGCCCGAAGGCGGCCAGGCGGGCGAAGCTGACGAGGTTGGATCCGAGCCGGATGACGAGGTCGACGAGCTCGACGCCCGACTCGGCGACGCCCGCCGCGCCGCCGCCGGCAGCGGCATACAGCCCGATGGCCGCGGCGACGAGGCCGGTGGCCGCGAGAACGACACCGGCAGCGGTGAGCCATCCCCACCCGAGGTAGACGCCGCCGGCGATGGCCCCGAGCCCAAGGAACACCGCCGACCCGGCAAGGCCCGTCGGGGCGTAGACCGCGGACCGCCAGCCCGCCTCCCGGAACCGGTTGACGGAGCCGAGCGCATAGGCGCCGGCGAGCAGGACTGCGCCGACGCCGATCGCGGCACCGAGCAGCTCGATGGGGTGGTCGAGCGGCGCGAGCCAGATGACCGGGATGACCTCGGTGGGCCCGAACAGCTCACCGTAGAGCCCCCCGAAGGCCATGCTCGCCAGGCCGGCGCCGGCGAGGAACAGCCAGACCCGCCGCAGCCGCTCCAGCCGGCTCCACCACCCCAGCCGTACCGCGACGGCCGCGAGGAGGACGAGCGCGCCATGGCCGACGTCGGCGAACATCATCCCGAACATGACGATGTACGCCAGGCCCGCGAGGAGCGAGGGGTTGACGTCGGCGTACGGGACCGTCGCATAGGTCTCGACGAGCGGTGCGAACTCCCGGCTGGCCCCCTGCTGGGTGAGCAGGGTCGGCGGCTGCGCGCCGGGCGGGTGGCGGAGGGGGACGACCGCACCACCGGCGGGACCGACCCGAGCCGTCAGGGCCCCGACCCCGGTCTGTGGCATCCAGCCGGCCACCGCGCTGACGCTGCCCTGCGTGACGGCGCCCGCGACGACCCGCTCCAGCTCGGCCTCCCCGGCGATGAGGTCCCCGCGGGCCTCCCGCTCCCACCGGTCCAGATCCGCCGGGCCGACCGCCAGCCGGGCGTCGCCGACCCCGGGACCCATGCGCCGCAGCAGGGCCGCGGCCGGTCCCTCCTCGGGGCGGTCCCCGGCCTCGGTCGCGACGTCGTCGACCTCGACAGTGCCCTCGTCAGCGACCGCGACGAGAAGGTCGCGCAGCGACTCGCGCGGCACGAGCAGGGCGACCCGCTGCATGCCGACCGGCCGGAGGGAGTCACGCCACCTCATCGAGGTCCTTCCTCGCCCGCCCGTGGCGGGCGGCACTCTCCAGGGCGGCGCGGACCCGCCAGGTGTCGACGGCGAGCAGGGCGACCGTGCCGATCGGGGCCTCCGGCCCGGGAGTCGGGCTCCGCAGCAGACGGAACCCGTCCCGCTCGACCCTGGCCCACCACCGGGCCTCCGCCCGCCACAGGTCCTCCGGTCCGGTGACGTCGACGAGCGCCCAGGCGGCCGCGCGGGGGAGGGCGGAGAGGAGCTCGGACAGGGTCGTGGCGTCGGCGGCCGAACGACCGAGGACGAGGGCGGCCACGGCGCGCGGCCGGGGCGGCAGGGGGGCACGTCCTGCGGCGGTCTCCCGGGCCACGAGGAGTGCCGCGGCACCGCACGCCCAGGCCTCCGCCAGCGGAGTGGCCGACACGATGCGGTCGCAGGCGGTGAGGCGGGTGGCGAGGGCCACGTCGCGCGGCGAGGTTCCTCCCGGGTCGCCCCATGGCGAGGCGGCCAGCGCCGCCCGGACCTCCTCCGGCGTGGTGGTGCCGGCGAGGCGTGCCCAGGTCGTCGCCAGCCCGCCGAGCCGGTATGCCGCCGGTGCGGGACCCTCGCCGACCCGGCCGAGGTAGTCGAGGTGGTCGACGATGTTGGCTGCCTCGACCGGACCGACGAGGACGCGCATGGTCACCACGCCCTGGCGGGGAAGCCAGCCGGAGAGCACCCGGACGTTCCACAGGGTGGCCGCGACGACCGCACGCTCGGCCTGGGCCAAGGTGAGCCCACCGCGCAGCTCGCGGCCGTAGGGCGACCGGGCCAGCCGCGCGAGGGCCGTCTCGAGGTCGGGCGCGCCGGCCAGGTCCCGGACGGCCATCCGGCCGAGCCGCCGCCGGCTCATCGCCCGGGCCCGGACGCTCGCGGCCACCCACCCGGCGCTCATCGGGGGTCGGCCCCCGGTGCCGCGTCGAGCACCTTCTCGACCTCGTCGACGACCCGCCCCACCCAGCGGGGCGTGCGCTCGGTGGCGCGGTCCCGGAGGCGGTCGGCGTCCCGGTGCGCGGCAGCGACGGTCGCCGCCGAGTCGCCGGACGCCTCCTCGGCGACGCCCGCGGCAGCGTCGGCTCGCTCACTCGCGGCGCGGAGCTCGGCGTCGGCGAGAGTGGCCCGGGAGGACTCCCGCGCCCTGTCCCGGATGTCCTCGGCGTCCCGGCCGGCCCGTTCGCGCAGCTCGGTACACCGCCTCTCGGTGTCGGCAAGGAGGGCGAAGACGGGAGCGAGCTCGGCAGCACGGTCGGCGCCGTGGTCGACGGGCACGGCGGCCGAGCCGGCCGGCCCCGGTGCCCCCGCCGGGCGGAACCGGTGGAGCAGATCGCGCACCCTTGGCACCCGCAGCCTCCTTCCTGGACGCCGCTTCCATCAGTCTCCTCGCGAGGCGGCGTGCGAGTCCAGGGCAGGCGCTCGCAGGTGCCGCGGCTCACACGACGGGCGCGCGGTCCCCGGCAAGATCGTCGAGCGGGTGCGACCTTGGCAACAGCCCGCCACCTGCCGTCACCGGTGGTGCTCTACTGGATGTAGCACCGCGCGAGGCAAACCGCGGGCAGATGCGTCGGTCACGGCCGACCGCGGCGCCGCAGGGGCGGCAGTGCCGACACGGCACGCCGGTCGAGAGTCGGAGGTGCGCGGTGAAGGCCACAGTGGGAGACCAGATCGTCCTCGCGGCGGTCCATGTCGACGAGCCAACCCGCAGCGGTGAGGTGATCGAGGTCCGCGGCCCGGACGGCGGACCTCCGTATGCCGTGCGGTGGGACGACGGACACGTCGGGATCATCTATCCGGGTCCCGGGGCGGTGCTGCGGATCGGCGGTCATGCTCCGGGCGCGGAGCCGCCGCCGGCCGCGCGCGCCCTCGACGACCTGGCCGGTGCGATCGGCTCGGCGGTCGGGCCAGGACCCACCTCCGGGAGCGAGGCCGGGCACGTCCGGGAGTGGACGATCCGCGTATCGATCTTCGAGTCCGGCGACGACACGAGTGCCAACGTCGTTCTGCTCTCCGAGGCGCCGAGCCATCTCACGGCCCGGGGGAGCAGCCATCGCGCCCCCGACGACCGTTCGATCCCCGAGATCGGGGACGAGGTCGCCGTCGCCCGCGCCTTGCGCCACCTCGCCGACCAGCTCCTCGAGACGGCCGAGCAGGACATCGAGGCCCTCACGGGAGACGCGGCTCGGCTACGCCGAAGCTGAGCGGGAACCGGGGCGGAGGCGTCACGCCTGCCCCGTCACCTCCGCCCGACCGGCCCGCGGACCAGGGGCAGGGAGGGTGACGCGCGCAGCGCGCAGAAGCGGAGGACCACGACCATGTTGGACACGCGACCCGCGACAGGTGACTATCCGGTTCTCGACCACACCCCGGACCGGCCACCGATCATCGGTGACTACGCCGACCGGGTGCGGACCTTCACGTGGGACCAGGCCCGCACCTGGCTGGCCCCCGAACCCGGGCAACGGCTCAACATCGCCTACCAGGCCGTCCAGCGCCAGGTCGACGCGGGGCGGGGCGGGGCGGTGGCGGTTCGCTTCCTCGACCGGACCCGCTCATCGACGGAGCTGACCTACGCCGAGCTCGCGGCGTCGGTCGCCGAGTTCGCGGCCGTGCTGACCGAGCTGGGCGTCGGCCTCGGCGACCGGGTCTGCACCCTCCTCCCTCGATCCGCGCAGCTCTTCGTCACCGCACTCGGGACGCTCTGGAACGGCGGCGTCTACTGTCCCCTGTTCCCGGCCTTCGGCCCCGGGCCGGTCCGGCAGCGGCTGCAGCTCGGACGCGCCCGACTGCTCGTCACCGACCGGGAGTCCTACGAGCGCAAGGTCGCGGACGGGCGGGCCGAGCTGCCGGACCTCTCGGTCGTCATCGTCATCGACGACGACGCCCCCGCGGGCACGATCTCGTGGGCCGACGCGACCGCACGGGTGGCCGGCAGGCCCCGGCCGGATGTCGCGGACACGCGTCCCGAGGACCCCGCCCTGCTGCACTTCACCAGCGGCACGACCGGTCTGCCCAAGGGTGCCGTCCATGTCCACGAGGCGGTCGTCGCCCACCACGCGACGGCGCGGATGGTCCTGGACATCCACGAGGACGACATCTTCTGGTGCACGGCCGACCCGGGCTGGGTGACCGGCACCTCGTACGGGATCATCGGCCCGCTGACCTGTGGCACGACGGTCGTCACGGACGCGGCCGACTTCGACGCCCAGCGGTGGTACTCGATCCTCGAGGCCGAGCACGTCTCGGTGTTCTACACGGCACCGACGGCGCTGCGGATGCTCATGCGCAGCGGCGCCGAGATGGCCCGGGCCCACGACCTCTCGCACCTGCGGCACGTCGTCAGCGTCGGCGAGCCGCTCAACCCCGAAGCGGTGGTCTGGGGCACCGAGGCGTTCGACATGCCCATCCACGACACGTGGTGGCAGACGGAGACCGGCGCGATCATGATCAGCAACGTGCCGGGCCTGCCGATCCGGCCGGGGTCGATGGGCCGGCCGGTCCCCGGCATCGAGGTCGGCGTTCTCGAACGGGGGCCCGACGGACGGGCGGCCGTCCACGACGGCACCGTCACGGTGCTCACCGGTCCCGACGAGGTCGGCGAGCTCGCCGTTCGTCCCGGGTGGCCGTCGATGTTCCGCGCCTACCTCGACCAGCCGGAGCGGTATGCCGCCGCCTTCCGGGGCGGCTGGTACCTCACCGGCGACCTGGCCCGGATCGACGCCGACGGCTACGTGTGGTTCGTGGGACGGGCCGACGACGTCATCAAGTCGGCCGGCCATCTCATCGGGCCGTTCGAGGTCGAGAGCACCCTCATGGAGCACCCCGCAGTCTCCGAAGCGGGAGTCATCGGCAAACCGGACACCCTTGCCGGCGAGATCGTCAAGGCCTTCGTCTCGCTCGCCCCCGGCGTCGAGCCGTCGGAGACGCTGCGCCGCGAGCTCATCATGTTCGGCCGGCACCGGCTGGGCTCAGTCGCCCCGAGGGAGATCGCGTTCGAGCAGCACCTGCCGCATACCCGCAGCGGCAAGGTGATGCGGCGGCTCCTCAAGGCTCGCGAGCTCGGGCTGCCCGAGGGAGACATCTCAACCGTGGAGCAGACGCCATGACCAGAACAGCCACACCCACACCCGGACCCACCCAGGCGAGCACCCCGGAGCCGGTGTCCCCCGTCACCGCCGATCCCGTCGGCATGCTCGCCGAGATGATCCTCATCCGACGCTTTGAGGAGAAGTGCGCCGAGCTCTACAGCATGACGAAGATCCGCGGCTTCCTTCACCTGTGCATCGGTGAGGAGGCGACCGCCGTCGGCGTGCTCGGTGCGCTCGGGCACGAGGACGCGGTCGTCTCGACATACCGGGAGCACGGCCATGCCCTCGCCCGAGGCATCTCGCCGGCGAGCGTCATGGCCGAGCTCTACGGCAAGGCAACCGGGTGCAGCCGCGGCCGCGGCGGGTCGATGCACCTCTTCGACGCGGAGCAGCGGTTCTACGGCGGCAACGCCATCGTCGGCGGGGGGCTACCCGTCGCGGTGGGCCTCGCCCTCGCCGATGCGATGCAGCGCCGATCGGCCGTCACCGCGGTCATCTTCGGAGACGGGGCGTTCGCCGAGGGGGAGTTCCACGAGAGCGCGAACCTCGCCGCCCTGTGGCAGCTGCCGGTGCTGTTCTGCTGCGAGAACAACCGGTACGCCATGGGGACGGCCCTCCCGCGCGAGCACGCCAACACCGACCTCGCGGCCCGGGCCGCGGCATACGGGCTCACAGCGTGGGCGGTCGACGGTATGGACGTCGAGGCGGTCCGGGAGGCGACCGACAAGGCCGTGGCCCTCATCCGCGGCGGCGGCGGCCCGGTCTTCCTTGAGCTGCAGACCTACCGCTTCCGGGCCCACTCGATGTACGACCCGGACCGGTACCGCGACAAGGACGAGATCGAGCACTTCAAACGGCTCGACCCCATCACGACCCTCGCGGACCGGCTGGTGGAGTCCGGCGGGCTCACGACCGTGGATCTCGACCGGCTCGAGGCCGAGGCCTCTGCCGAGGTCGAGGCGGCCGTGGTGGCGGCCGAGGCCGGCCCGTGGGAGCCCGTGGCGGACCTCACCCGGTTCGTCATGACCCTGGCTGAGGACGCCGGGCAGGGCGGTGCCCTGCGGGAGCCCCCCGGCGGCGAGGAGGAGGGAGCACGGTCGTGACGACGACGCTGCGCGACCCGACGGACCGGGCGACGCGCGAGACGACGTACCGCGAGGCGCTGCGAGAGGCCCATCGGGAGGCGATGAAGCGCGACGACCGGGTCTTCCTCATGGGCGAGGACGTCGGCCGGTACGGCGGCTGCTTCGCGGTGAGCCTGGGGCTGCTCGAGGAGTTCGGCGAGGAGCGGATCCGGGACACCCCGCTGTCGGAGTCAGCGTTCACCGGCGCCGGCATCGGGGCTGCCCTCGGCGGGATGCGCCCCATCGTCGAGATCATGACGGTGAACTTCAGCCTGCTCGCCCTCGACCAGATCCTCAACAACGCGGCCACCCTCCGGCACATGTCCGGCGGCCAGGTGTCGGTCCCGGTCGTCATCCGGATGACGACCGGCGGCGGGCGCCAGCTGGCCGCCCAGCACTCGCACAGCCTCGAGGCCTACTACGCCCACATCCCGGGGCTCACCGTGCTCGCTCCGGCGACCCTCGAGGACGCCCGCGGGATGCTGTGGCCGGCGCTGGAGGACCCCGACCCGGTGGTCATCTTCGAGCACGGCTCGCTCTACACCCTCAAGGGCGAGCTGCCCGAGGTGCCGGTCGAGGTCGACATCGCCCACGCCATGGTCCGCCGGGCGGGCTCGGACCTCACCCTCCTCGGCTTTGGCGGGACGGTGCCGCGGGCGATGGCCGCGGCAGAGGTCCTTGCTGGACAGGGGATCGACGCAGAGGTCGTCGACCTCCGCGTGCTGCGTCCGTTGGACGACGACACGATCCTCGGCTCGGTTGCCCGGACCCACCGGGCCGTCGTCGTCGACGAGGGCTGGCGCAGCGTCGGCGTCTCGGCCGAGGTCAGTGCCCGGATCGCCGAACACGCGCTCTACGACCTCGACGCTCCCGTCGAGCGGGTCTGCGGCGCCGAGGTCCCGCTGCCGTACGCCAAGCATCTCGAGGATGCTGCCTTGCCCCAGGTCGCCGACGTCGTCGCGGCGGCTCGTCGGGTGGTGGGTGCCGATGCCTGAGTTCCGGATGCCGTCCCTCGGCGCCGACATGACCGAGGGCACCCTGCTGCAGTGGCTCGTCGCGCCGGGCGACGTCGTCCACCGGGGCGACGTCGTCGCTGTCGTCGACACCTCGAAATCGGCCATCGAGGTCGAGTGCTTCGACGACGGCGTCATCGGCTCGCTCGATGTCGACCCCGGGAGCATCGTGCCCGTGGGGACCGTTCTCGCGCGGCTCGCGCCCCTCGACGGCACCGAGGCGGGCCGGCCGACGCACCTGGACGGTGCCGCCGACGCGACCTCGGGGACGGTGGCCTCGGCGACGAGCGAGGCCACGCCGGCGGTCGCCGGACCCCCGAGCCACGGGCATGGCCCGCATGACAGTGCCGGCCGCCGCATCTCGCCGCTCGCCCGGCGTCTCGCCGCCGAGCTCGGGGTGGACCTCGGCGGTGTTCACGGGACGGGGCTGGGCGGGGTCGTCCGCGCCGAGGACGTCCGCGCGGCGGCCCCGGCGGCCGCCGAGGCGCGGCTGACCCAGACGCCGGTGGCCGGTGCCGTCTCCCCACCGGGCGCCGAGCACGACGTCGTGGCTCGGGCGGTCGACATGCGGCGCAGCATCGCTGCACTGATGGCCCGGTCCAACACCGACATCCCCCACTACTACCTCACCCTCACCGTCGACCTCCATCGCACGGCGGCGTGGCTCCACGAGCGGAACCTCGAGCTGTCGATGGCCGAGCGACTCGTTCCCGCCGCCGCGCTCCTGCGCGCCGCGGCCCGCGCGGCCCACGAGGTGCCCGAGCTCAACGGACACTGGGTCGAGGACGCCTTCCACCCCGCCGAGCACGTCGACCTGGGCCTCATCCTGTCGCTGCGGACCGGTGGGCTCCTCGTACCGACGATCCAGGCCGCCGAGACCCTTGATGTCGTCGAGATGATGGCCCGGATCCGCGACCTCACCCGCCGGGCACGCAGCGGACGGCTTCGCGGCTCCGAGCTGGCGCCACCGAGCCTCACCGTGTCGAACCTCGGTGACCAGGGGGTCGAGAGTGTCGCCGGGGTCATCTATCCGCCGCAGGTGGCCCTCGTGGGGTTCGGTGCGGTCTCGGACCGGCCCTGGGCCGTCGACGGGATGATCGGCATCCGGCCGCTCGTGACCGTGACACTCGCGGCCGACCACCGAGCCACCGATGGCGCGGTGGGTTCTCGATTCCTCAAGGCCCTGGACCGGACCTTGCAGCACCCGGAGGAGTGATGACGACATGACTCCAGCACCCGCACCGGCCGCGTCACCCGGCCTGACACGCGAGGGGGCCCGGGCCGCCCTGCAGGAGGCGGTCGCCCACGTGGTGCCTGCCGCGGACCTCGCCGAGGTTCCCGCCGACGCGGACCTGCGTGACTGGTTCGAGCTTGACTCGCTCGACTTCGTCGAGATCGTCGAGCGGCTGAGCGGCATCGTCGGCTTCCGCATCGAGGACCACGAGGCCGAGTCGCTACGCACCATCGGCTCGGCGACGGCGTTCCTCCTCATGCGCGCCCACGGCACCGGCTGAGGGCGCGGCGGCCGAGTCGGCCCGCGCTCAGCTGTCGCCGACGGTGAGTGCCTCAGCCTCGATCTCGGAGGAGACCCGTTCCGCGCCGTGGCCCGGCTCGGCGTCGACGACGGCCACGAACGAGCGGGCGCTCAGCAGGACGGGGACAGCGGCGGCGACCGCGCCGGCGCCGACCCAGAACGGGACGTGAACGGAGCGCTCGCCGAGTGTGCCGGCCAGCCACGGGGCTACGGCGCCGCCGCCGAACCGGACGAAGCTGTAGGCCGCCGACGCCACACCGCGTTCGACCGGCGACACCTTCATCACGGTCTCGGTGATGAGGGTGTTGTTGACCCCGATGAAGGCCCCGGCAACGACCACGCACGCGACGAGGACGGGCTTGGACTCGGTGTCGACCGCCATCACCGCGAGGAGGGCGGCGAAGCCGAGGAGTGCACCGATGATGCCGGCCAGGGTGCCGGCCCGTCGCTGGATCCACGGGGCGACGAAGACGGAGGTGACCGCGAGGAGGACGCCCCAGCCGAAGAAGATGAGCCCGATCTGATGCGCGTTCATCGCCAACGGGAACGGGGTGAAGGCGAGCAGGGTGAAGAAGCCGAAGTTGTACAGCAGGGCGGTGAGGCCCACGGTGAGCAGGCCACGGTGACCCAGGGCCCTGAGTGGAGCGGCGATGGACGAGGACCGCTGCGGCCGCGGGGTGGGGGGCAGCGTCGCCAGGATCGCGACGAGGGCCACGGACATGAGGACGGAGACGCCGAAGAACGGTGCCCTCCACGAGATGCCGCCGAGCCATCCGCCGAGCAGTGGACCCGTCGAGATCCCGACACCGAGGGCCGCCTCGTAGAGGATGATCGCCTGGGCGACAGAACCCGCCGCCGCGTTGACGATGGTCGCGAGGGCGGTGGCGATGAAGAGGGCGTTGCCGAGTCCCCAGAGCGCCCGGAAGGCCACGATGCCACCGATGGAGTCCTGGCTGCCGGCGAGCCCGGCACCGGTGATGATGAGGACCAGTCCGAGCAGAAGGGTGCGCTTGGCGCCGATCCGGCTCGAGACCCACCCGGTGCCGAGCATGGCGACCCCCATGACCGCCATGTAGCTCGTGAAGAGCAGCGAGACCTGCGAGGGTCCAGCACCCAGCTCGTCGGCGATGGGCTTGAGGATCGGGTCGACGAGGCCGATGCCCATGAACGAGATCACGCAGGCGAAGGCAACGGACCAGACGGTCCTGGGTTGGCGCCACATGGGTGGGGTCATCCGTCCTCTCGGGATGTCGGGGACGCGGTGGTCGGGGGAGTGGGCGGGTGTCCGGGGCGGGGCAAGGACCCGTTGTCGGCGGCCCGGAGGAGCTCGGTCATGACCTCGACGGCGGCCCGGATGCGCTCGTGGGCGGCACCCGCGAGGCCGGCGATGGCCGGTTCGAGGGCGGCGGCCCGGGCCGCCCGGACACCGGCGAGGGCCTCGCGGCCCGGCGGCGTGAGGGAGATGAGCGATGCGCGGGCGTCATCGGGGTCCGCCTCGCGGCGGACCCAGCCCGAGGACTCCATCCGGTGCAGCTGCGAGGTGATGGTCGGCTGGCTGCTGTGGTCCGCCTGTGCCAGCGCGCTGACCCGCGCGGTGCCGCTCTCGTCGATGAGGGCGAGCAGCCGTGCCTGGGCGGAGGGGACGTCGAAGGACGCCGACTGGCTGGCCCAGCGGGACAGCCGGGCGGCGATGCGAAGCAGGTCGTCGCCCAGGGCCGGTGGCGAGTGCATCCGAGGAGTTTACATAGACAACCTAACTTTGTCCGCGGGCGTTACCGTCTCCTCTTGTGGACTGGGTCGAGGTGGTGCGGGAGCGGGTGGCGCCGGTGGCCGACGGGGTGGCCCTGGCGGCCACCGATCTCGCGGTCGTCGTCGCGGCGGCTCTGGGCGTCGTTCTTGTGCCGGTTCTGTGGCGACGCGTGCGGCTCGGCGTGACCCTCGTCCATGAGCTCGGCCACGCCGTGGTCGGCATGGCGGTGGGGCGGCACTTCGACGGCTTCGTGCTGCGCGGGGACATGTCCGGGCGGGCAGTGACCACCGGGCGCGCCCGAGGGCCCGGGCGGGTCGCCACGACGTGGGCGGGCTACCCGGCGCCGGCGCTGCTGGGCGCGTTCCTCGTGTGGGGAGCCGTCCACGGCTGGGCTGCCCCCGCGCTGACCGCAGCTCTTGTCGTCCTGCTCCTCGCGCTGACCCGGGTCCGTTCCCTGCTCACCGCACTCGTCGTCGGGCTCGCCCTGGCCGGAACCGGCAGCGCCTGGTGGTGGCGGGATGACGCAGCCCAGCAGGCCCTCCTCGTCGGCGTCGGCCTCGTCGTCCTCCTCGGCGGCTGGCGGCACCTCACCGCACTGGCCCGGGACCGGTCGACGACGAGCGACCCGGCCGTCCTCGGGTCCCTGTCCCACCTGCCGGGGCCGCTGTGGACCCTGTCCTTCGTCGTCGTCCACGCGGGGGCGACGTGGCTGGTGGCCGGGCAGCTGGCTGCGGCGTTCGGCCGCCGCTGAGCGGGTCCGCCACCGACACCAGGGCGGCTGACGATGGCCATAGTGATCCCTGGGGCGCGGTCGCCGACTACTCTCGAAGCGCTGGTGTCTGACCGATAGTGGCCTCAAGGGACGTAGACGATGGCGAGAGCCTTTCTTGGACGGTTGGCAGCGGTGACGGCTGCCGCCGCGCTCTCGCTCAGCGGCGGGTCGGCCGCGCTGGCGGTGGGTCGGCCCTCCGCCGTCCCGGATGCCCTGCCGGCCACGACGAACGCGGCGGCCCCGGCCGCCTCCATCGGCGGACCCGCCGGTGTGGTGCGATCGCTCGTGCCGGCGCGCCTGCTGGACACGCGGTACGGCAACGGCGCCCCGGTCGCGAAGGTGGCGCCGCACGGGACGGTTCATCTACGGGTGACCGGGCGCGGTGGCGTGCCCGCCGCGGGCGTCGGCGCCGTGGTGCTCAACGTGACGGTCGTCGGGCCGGCGTCATCGGGGTATCTGACGGTCTATCCGGACGGGACGACCCGCCCGACGGCGTCGAACCTCAACTTCTCGGCCGGGCAGACGGTGCCGAACCTGGTCATGGTCCAGGTCGGCGCCGGTGTCGGGGTGGACGGGAAGGTGGCGCTCTTCAACGGCTCCACCGGGACGGTGAACCTTGTCGCCGACGTGGCCGGGTACGTGGTGGCCGGGAGCCCGACCGTTCCGGGTGGGGTGGCCTCGCTGGTTCCGACGCGGATCTTGGACACCCGGCACGGCAACGGGGCGCCGGCGACCCGGGTGGCCGCTCACTCGATCGTCCATCTGCAGGTGACCGGCCGCGGCGGGGTGCCTGCCGCGGGCGTCGGCGCGGTCGTGCTCAACGTGACGGCGGTTCGCCCGGCATCGACGGGTTACCTGACGGTCTACCCCAGCGACAAGGCCCGCCCGACGGCGTCGAACCTCAACTTCGTGGCGGGGCAGACGGTCCCCAACCTCGTCACGGTGCGGCTCAGCGGCGACGGAAGGGTCGCCCTCTTCAACGGTTCGGCGGGAACCGTGGACCTCGTTGCGGACGTGGCCGGGTATGTCCTGGCCGGGACCCCCACGGATCCGGGCGCGGTGGCGTCGCTGGTCCCGGCACGGGTGCTGGATACCCGGTACGGCAACGGTGCGCCGGCCTCCCGGGTGGCCGCTCACGGGACCGTGCATCTGCAGGTGACCGGTCGCGGCGGGGTGCCCGCCTCGGGCGTGGGCGCCGTGCTGCTGAACGTGACGGCGGTCCGGCCGTCGACGTCCGGGTACGTGACGGTGTACCCGAACGACCAGCCCCGGCCGACGGCGTCCAACCTCAACTTCGTGGCGGGTCGGACGGTGCCGAACCAGGTGATGGTGCGGGTCGGCGGGGACGGCCAGGTGGCTCTCCACAACGGCTCCTCCGGCAGCGTGGACCTGCTCGCGGACGTCGCCGGCTACATCCTCGAGGTGCCTCCGGTGACGCTGACCTGGGCGGCGGCGAGCGTCGTCGACCCGCCGAGGGGCGACCTGAGCGCGATCTCGTGCCCGACGACGGACTTCTGCGTCGGTGTCGACGTCCACGGCAACGCCCTCGAGTGGGACGGCAGCGCGTGGTCCGTCCCGCAGCGGGTCGACCCGGACGGCGGTGGTTTCACCGACCTCTCCTGCCCTTCCGCGGACTTCTGCGCAGCCGTCGACTCGGCCGGCAACGTCCTCACCCTCACGTCCTCGACGTGGGCCATCCCCCAGCAGGTCGACCCCAACGGGTTCCTCGTGGACGTCTCGTGCACCTCGAGTACCTTCTGTCTCGCGCTCGACCAGTTCGGCAACGTCACGGCATACGACGGGAGCACCTGGTCCACCCCCGTGACGATCGGGCTCGGCGCCGTGAGTGCCCTGGACTGTGCGAGCACCACGTTCTGCGCCGCCGTCGACGGCATCGGCCGCGCGCTGACCTACGACGGCACGACCTGGTCCGCGCCGAACCTCGTCTCCGCCGACCCGTTCGGGACGGCGTCGGTGTCCTGTCCGACGCAGACCTTCTGCGCGGCGGTCAACGAGGCGGGCAACGCGGTGACCTTCACCGGCACCGCCTGGACGAGCCCGGTGCCGACGCACCTCGCCGCAGGCCCGTTCACCGTCACGTGTGACTCGGGCACGTTCTGCCTCGCGACGGACAGCGACTCGACCTTCTCGCGCTTCAACGGGTCCGGATGGTCGGCGGCGGCGCCGTCCCCGTTCGAGGCCGGACTGGTGCCCGTGTCCTGCGCCGGCGACACGTTCTGTGTGGGCGTCGACATCGCCAACGTCGCGGTCTTCGATGGAAGCGCCTGGGGAATCCCCGAGGCCGTCGACCCCGACGTCGCCCTCACCGCCGTCTCCTGTGCGAGCGAGACGTTCTGCGTCCTCGTCGACAGCGGCGGGCGGGCCTCGGTCTACAACGGTGTCGGCTACTCCGCGTTCACCGACATCGACGCCGGCGGAGTGCTCACGTCGGTGTCCTGCCCGACGGACAGCTTCTGTGCGGCGGTGGACGACGCCGGATATGTGCTGACCTACAACGGGTCGTCGTGGGGCGCCCCGGAGCTCATCGCGCCCGCGGGCGGACTGACCTCGGTGTCGTGTCCGAGCGGGACGTTCTGTGCGACGGTGAGCACGCCGAAGGACCCGCTGACGGGCTACGCCCAGACCTTCAACGGCACCGCCTGGACGACCCCGTCCCACATCAGCGACAGCAACCTCGTCTCGGTGTCCTGCTCCAGCACCACCTTCTGTGCCGCCATCGACAACTACAGCGGCACCGCGTCGACGTTCGACGGTGGCGGGTGGAGCGCGCCGGCCGAGATCGACCCGGTCGGCTACACCTCGGCCGTGTCCTGCCCGGAGACCCCGTTCTGCGTTGCCGTGGGCGACAGCGGGACCGCCGAGCTCTTCACCGGGATCGACTGGACGGCGCCGCTCGTCGTCGACGACAGCGGCGCCCTGACGTCGGTGTCCTGTGCGACGGACGAGCTCTGTGTGGCGGTCGGCGGAAGCGGTGACGCCTCGGTGTACAACGGCAGCACGTGGACCCCGCCTAACGTCGTCACGACCAACGGGGCCGGGCTCGTGGCCGTGTCGTGTCCGACCGACTCCTTCTGCCTCGCCATCGACGACGCCGGCGGGGCGATGACGGCACAGCGCAGCTGACCGTCCCCGCTCGGGTATGCCGTGCCCGCAGTGCTCGGAAGACGGCACGCAGTCCGCATCACCAGAGACCGAACGCATCGACGAAGAGAAGGAGTACCAGTGCAACAGCGCACCATCGCAGGACACGCCGTGAGCGCGATCGGGTTGGGCGGGATGCCCATGTCCATCGAGGGTCGCCCCGACCGGCGCCGGTCCATCGCGACGATCCACGCCGCACTCGATGCCGGGGTGACCCTCATCGACACCGCGGACGCCTACCACCGGGACGCGGCCGAGGTCGGGCACAACGAGGAGCTGATCGCCGAGGCGTTGGCCGGCTACGGCTCGGGCGCCGCAGACGTTCTCGTCGCGACGAAGGGCGGACACCTGCGGCCCGGGGACGGCAGCTGGACCCTCAACGGCCGCCCGGAGTACCTCAAGGAGGCCGCGAAGGCCTCGGCGAGGCGGCTCGGCGTCGACGCGATCGGCCTCTACCAGTTCCATCGTCCGGATCCGAGCGTCCCGTACGCCGAGTCGGTCGGCGCGATCCGAGACCTGCTCGACGAGGGAGTCATCGTCCTGGCCGGCATCTCCAACGCCGATGTCGCCCAGATCGACGAGGCCACCGAGATCCTCGGGGGCCGGCTGGCATCCGTCCAGAACCAGTTCTCGCCGGCGTTCCGGTCCAGCCAGGGCGAGCTCGAGCACTGCGCCGAGAGGGGCATCGCCTTCCTGCCGTGGAGCCCGCTCGGCGGAATCGCCAACGCCGGGGATCTCGGTTCCCGGCATGCCGCCTTCCAGGAGGTCGCGGACGCCCACGGCGTGAGCCCCTACCAGGTCACCCTCGCGTGGCAGCTCGCTCTCGCGCCGGTCGTCATCCCCATCCCCGGTGCGTCTCGTCCTGAGTCGATCATCGACTCCGCGGGGGCCGCGGAGCTCGCCCTGACGGCCACGGAGGTCGCGAGGCTGTCGGCGACCTGAGGGACAGGACGGGCGGGCCTCGCCGACCTCAGGGAGGGCGGTCCCGGCCCGTCTCGTCCTCGTTCCCGTAGCCGGTCTGAGCGGACCTCCGCTGCGCTTCTTATGGTGCTGGTCATGAGAGGGTCAAGGCTTTGGAAACTGTTGTGCCCCAACGTATCCGGAGCCTGTTCTTGCAAAGGGTTGCCTTGTCACCTGTTCGGCGAACCCTTCGTGTGCCAACGGCGGATGTGTCCGCCCCCTTCCGCGACGAGGGTGGTAGTCGAGGTCCTTGTCCCCTCCAAGGGCCCGCCCTTCGGAAGGAACCTCCATGCAACACACGCGAATCGCTGCCGTCGCGGCGGTTGGCTGTGTCGTGCTCATCGGTGCCACCGCCCAGTCGGGCGTCGCCGCCTCAGCAGGTACGACCACCTACGACCGCATCACCTCCGACATCGCGCCCAAGGTCACGTTGCAGAAGCGTGCCAACCTCTCCGCATCGGCCAAGCCCTATGCGCTGGGCAACGGGAGCCGGAGTCTCAACACCATCAGGAAGGCACCGGCGGTAAACCGCCCCTCCGTCGGCGTCGTCGCCGTCTCGTTGAACTGGAGCCAGCTCGAGCCCACGAAGGGCGCGTACACGATGGCTCCGCTCGACGCCCAGCTCGCCTCGGCGAAGGCCATGGGCGTCACGGTCCGGCTGCGGGTCATCGCCGGAACCCAGGCGCCGGCGTACGTCAAGAAGCTGGGTGGAGCGCCCATCCCCTTCTACGACCACCAGGCGAAGACGTCGACGACGATCGGCCGCTTCTGGCGCACCGACTACCAGGCCCGCTGGCAGGCGCTCATGACGCATCTCGCCGCGAAGTACGACCAGGGCTCCATCATCCGCGAGGTGAACATCTCGGGCACCGGGACGATCTCGGCCGAGCCGATGCTGACGATGGGCAGGGACAGCCTGCCCGGGTCGGCGGTGACGAACAACGACCGGCTCCGGGCCGCGGGAGCGACCGAGAGTGCCCGCCGCACGGCGCTGATGAACGACATCGCCTTCATGCAGAAGACCTGGAATACGACCCACACGACCCTCTTCTGCCACCCCTACGTCACCCTCGATGCGAAGCCCAAGACGAGCCTCGCCACGACCGAGCAGATTGTCACGACCGTCTACAACTCGGCCCCCGGCAAGACCGTGTTCGGACACACCGGCGCGTCCGAGACGACGCTCAAGGGCGTCACGCATCCCCAGGCGCTCGAGATGTACGAGTACTTCATCGACCACGGGTACCCGTTCATGGCGCAGACGCAGGCCTACAGCGGCGGTGCGAAGAACGAGGGCGTCGGCGACCTCGGCTACGTCATGCACTGGCTTGCTGACCACGGTGCGTACTCGACCGAGCTTCCGGCCGGCTGGCAGTTCGACCCGGGTGCGTTGGCGGCGCTCGGGCACACGACGGACCAGATGACTCGCAACGGGATGCTCGGCTCTGGCGGCTGAGCCTTCCGGAACTCGGCGGACGCGCGCGCGACAGCGCGGGCGTCCGCCGAGTCATGACCGGGCGGGGACGTGGGGGGCGCGGGGGACCCGGGGGCTAGCGCGGGGCCGACGCCAGGCCGGCGCACCGGCGGGCGTCGTTCCAGAGACTGCGCAGCCGTGTCGTGTCGGGCTTCGACGGGATCGCCGGGATGCCATCGGTGCCGATGAGCATGGGGGTCCACCGGGCCTTCGTCACGACCGTCGAGGCGCGCGCGCGTCCCGCTCGCGCCGCCGTGGCGTCGACGGTGAGGGTGAGGACACCGGTCCGGGAGTCCGGCTCGTGGCTTCGCCACCAGACGAAGTTGCCAAGGCCGTAGTCGACGTACGCCTTGCCGAGCCACCCGGCGCCGTTGACCCGGTGGGAGTGCGACCCGACGACGATGTCGGCGCCGGCCTGCTCGAGGGTCCGGGCCGTCGCGACGTCGAGGGTGCGCGGACAGGTCTGGTAGTCGCCGCCCCAGTGCAGGTAGACGACGACGAGGTCGTAGCGGGGCCGGGCCTTGGCCACCGCGTCACGCAGCCGGGTGACCGGCGAGCTTGCGGCAACCCCGCCGGAGGTGCTCGTCGCACGGTGCTGGGCCAGGGTGATGTCGAAGACCTGGTCGGCACCGAAGACGGCGATGCGCACACCGCCGACGCGGAAGGTCGCCGGTGAGAAGGCGTCGCCGGTGGTGGCGCCGACGCCGACGATCGGGATCGGGCTGGTCTTCCTGGCCGCCAGGGTGTCCCGGAACCCGACCGACCCGTAGTCGAACGCGTGGTTGTTGGCCATCGTCACGACGTCGATCCCGGCCCCGGCGAGGGTCTGCAGGGCCGACGGCGGTGCGCGGAAGTGGAACTCCTTGGGGGTCTGGGTGCCTCGGGTCGTGATCGACGTCTCGAGGTTGGCCATCGACAGGTCCGCCGCCCCGAGGGTGGCCCGGAGCGAGGCGAGGCCGTCAGGTTCGGTGGCGAGCGGGGCGAGGTAGTCGGCGAAGTGGATGTCACCGCCGAAGGCGAGGGTGATGGTGTCGGGCAGCGGCGTGGCCGTGGCTGTCGGGCTCGCGGTCGCGCTGGGCGTCGGCGTCGGCCCGCCCGGCGCGTCGCCGGCCGGGGAAGCCGTCGAGGCGCCGGCCGTCGTGCGTCCCGGTCCGTCCCCCGCGGCAGTCGTGCAGCCGGTCAGGGCCAGGGCCGTGACGGCGGCGGCCGCGAGGATCGAGCGATGGGACATGGCGGCAGTGTACGAGCCGGTGGATGGTGCAAGGGTCGGTCCCGGCGTCGCCGCGGGCCGACCCGGCACAATGGCACCAGGCCGACGGCCGTCGGCGAGGAGGTGACTCGGGTGCGTTGGCTTGCCTGTGCCGAGCACGAGGTCCCCGCCGACCTGGGCTGGCTGTCGGAGCGCGAGCTGGCCAGGCTCGGTCAGCTCCGGTTCACCAAGCGGCGCACCGAGTTCCTCCTGCGCCGCTGGACCGGGAAGCGCGCGGTCTCGACCGCGCTCGGCGCCGCCGTCGACGTCAGTCACCGGTCCGCACTGGCCCGGATCGAGATGCTCAACCACCCTTCCGGTGCGCCGTTCGTCGAGATCGACGGGGCCCCCGGCGGCATGGACGTGTCCCTGTCCGACCGAGCAGGGTGCGCCGTCGGGCTCGTCGGCGCGGCGGGCACCGGACCGGGGTCCGTCGGGATCGACCTCGAGCTCGTCGAGCCCCGGACCGAGCGCTTCGTCGAGGACTTCCTCACTCCCGGCGAGGCGGCATACGTCCGCGACCGCAGGCGCAGCCACGGGGAGGACGGGTGGCAGAGCGCCGCCAACCTCGTCTGGTCCGCGAAGGAGGCGGCACTGAAGGTGCTGCGGGTCGGACTCATGGCGGATACGCGCACCGTCGAGGTCACGGTCGACGACTCGGCCCGGCCGGACGGATGGGCGGCCCTGGTCGTGCGCTCGGTGCGCGGGGAGGTCTTCCCGGGGTGGTGGCGCCGGGACGGCGCGTTCGTCCTCACCATCGCCTTCGCCGAGCCACACGACCCGCCGGACCTCCTCGAGGGGGGCGCCGACCTCGGCGCGACGGTGCCGACGCACTCGTGGCTGGCGAACCCCACCGTGCGCTGACCGCAGGGTCGACCGGTATGCGGCTCAGTCGCCCTCGGTGAAGCGAGCCATCCCGCGGTGCAGGGCATCGACGACGTAGGGCCGCAGGTCGGCCGCCGCGATGATCCGGTCGACCGAGCCGACCCGCAGCGCGCGCTCGATGGTGTGGATGGCGTCGAACTCGTCGGCGACCTCGCCGAGCTTCTCGGAACGGACGGCAGCCGTCACCCGACCGATGGCGGCCCGGAGGCGGCCGGCCTCCGGGCCGGTGGCCGCGTCGGCGGCGGCCCGGGCCGACACGACCCGCTCGTCCTTCTCGGTCCGCTGTTTGACCTCGCGGGCGAACACCGTGGCCGCGGCCGGCGCCCCCCCGATGACCGAGGCGTAGGACCCCTGCACGGCGGCGATCTCCATGGAGTCGGTGAGCGCCTTGGAGAAGACGACGAACGCCCCGCCGTGGTAGCGGGAGACGACGACGAAGACGATCGGTCCGTCGAAGTTCGTCACGGCTCGGCCGATCTCGGCCCCGTACTCGAGCTGCCAGTGGCGCATCGACTCGGGCGAGCCGTCGAAGCCCGACAGGTTGGCGAGCACGACGAGCGGCCGGTTCCCGCTCGACGCGGTGACGGCCCGGGCCGTCTTGCGGGAGGCCTGCGGGAACAGTGTTCCCGAGGTCCAGGCGGGCGGCCCGTCGGCCGGGACGAACCCCTTGCGGGGGATGGTCCGCGACTCCAGGCCGAGCAGGCACACCGGGATCCCGCCGATCGTCGCGTCCCACACGATCGAGGTGTCCGCGTCGAGCCAGTCCCGCCACCGTTCGAGGGGTTCGCAGTCGGCGTCGGTGACGGCGCGCATGACCGACCGCATGTCGAACGGCTGCTTGCGGTCAGGGTTCTTCGCCGCGTCGAAGACGTCGCCGACCCGGGTGAACGTCGAGCCCGGCACCGAGGCGTGGCGGGCGTCCCGGACGTCTCGGTCGACGGGGTCAGCCGTCGGCCGGCGCCGGGGGAACCGCTCGCCCGGCACCACGTAGGCGTAGGTGTAGTGCCGCAGGAGAAGCGCGCAGGCCTCCTGGAAGCTCGGCGCCCAGTACTGGGCCTGGCCGTTGAGCCCCATGACCCGGTCGTACCCGCCGATCCCGAAGTTGTCCTCGGCCGAGACCGCGCCGGAGAAGTCCAGGGCCTGCTTCCCGGTGAGGACCATCGCGCTGGCCGGGGTCATGATGAGGATGCCCTTGGTGTGCATGAGCATCGTCGCCTCGGCGTTCCAGTAGGGCTGCCCGCCGACGTTGATGCCCGTGACGATGATGTTGATCTCGCCACCGCCCTGGGTGAACTCGATGAGCCGGCGCAGGGTGAGGGCGATCCAGTCCATGTTCTCGGTGCCGGAGTCCATGGCGATGAGCGCTCCGGACGACACGGCGTACCACTCGACCGGGATCCGGTGCTCGGCGGCGTAGGCGAGGGCGGCGTTGACGATGCGGCACTCCGGCTCGGCGAGGTTCCCCAGACCCTGCGTCGGGTCGGAGAGCAGCGCGACCCGGGTCATCCCCTCGGGGACGACATCGGTGTAGGAGGTGAGGAGCCCGACGACGAGGTGCGCGGTGTTCTCGGCCGGCGGGCGGTTCACCGGGACCAGGACCGCTCCGTCCGCGTCGAGGTCGAGCTCGACCCAGCTCCCCCGCGGGAAGGACGAGGACCCCGCGTCGGCCGGCGCGAGCATCTGCACGATCTCGTAGGGGTACGGGACGCCGAAACGCTTGGCCGTGAGGAGCTTCTGGGCGTACCGGGTGAGCGGGCGGACCGGGTTCGGGCCGGGGTCGGACACCCGGATCGCCGTGCCGGCGCGGCCGATTCCCTCGACGTGGATGACCTGGTCCTTGAGGGTCGGTCGGCCCTCCTCGTCGACGGCGGGCACCTGGATGTGGAGAACGAGCTTCTCCAGCCCCGCGCCTCGCGCCAGCGGCTCATACGACGCGGCAAGGGCAGGGATCTGCGTGGGTGGGATGTCCCACGTCGGGCGGATCGACAGGACGAGCCGGTTCGCCGCCGGACGCTCCCGTGGCGGGTATGCCGCGAGGGCGCTGCGCATGGCCGCCAGCGCCTGCAGGCCCATCCGTCCGAGCCGCGGGTACGTCTCGAGCCCGGTGGCCTCGTCGCGGACCTTGACCAGGTCGCGGACCTCGGCGAGGGCGAACAGGCGATGGTCCCTCGGGTTGTCACGGGCGACACCGGAGAAGAGGTAGACGTCCTCGGGAGAGGGGAGCCGCTCGAGGGCGAAGTTCGAGAGCCGCCACAGGTCGAGCCGCTTGCCGAGCATGGGGTGCAGGTTGCGGTAGAGCTCGTCCTCCACGAAGGGGCCTCCCTCGGGTCCCTGGCGGAAGGTGACGTGCTGGGTGCGCAACGCGCCGGTGTCGTCGCCGTCGACGTTGGTCACGGTGAGGTCGATCCGATGCAGCGGCCGCCCGAAGGCACACTGGGCGAGCCATGTAGCTGCCTCCGCGGCGAGGGCGGAGATGTCCTGTCGCTCGCCGCCGCGCCACAGGACGAGGTCGAGGACGATCGCCCGGTTGCGCGGCGCGGTGTCGAGGTGGACGGCGATGGCCCGGGAGAGCTCGGGCAGGTCCTCTGCCGGGAGGTACGCGACGACGAGGTGGACGTCAAGGTCGCCGTTCTCGTAGTTGGCGAACGCCATCTGCCGGCCGACGACCGTCTCGTGGTCGAGGCCGTGGAGGTCGCGGATCCGGTAGAACCGCCGGGCGTAGACCTCGAGGATGCACTCGCGGTATCCCGCGAGGCGCGGGTTGTCGACGCCGTCGAGCCAGGAGCGCAGCAGCAGGCCACGCAGCGGGTGGGGGCACCAGACGAGCCGGTCGACGCGGTCGGCCCGGTCGGCGCGGTAGGCGTCGGCGTGCAGGGCGGCGAGATGGCCGGTCATCTCGGCCTCGACGTCCGCGAAGACATGGTCAAGGACCGGGGCGTCGAAGTAGTGGAACTCGACGTCGCGGGCCAGGTCGGCGACGGCCTGCTGGCGGCCCTCGGTCGCGTGGGCCAGGCGCTCCAACCGGCGGCGTAGGTCCGGGTCGGCCGACCCGCGCAGCCGCGCGACGCCGGCCAGGCGACGCTCGAGGATGGTCGTCACGACGGGAGCGAGCTCGGGGACCCGGGCGAAGGACCGGAACATCCACAGCAGTGCCGCCTCCAGGGCCCTGGTGTGGCCGAGGCCGGGGACGTCGTAGCGGGCCAGGGCGGCCTCGAGACGGGCGCGGTACCGCACGGGCAGGCCGGCCCGGTCGGCGTCGAGCCACTGGAGGAAGGCGATGAAGTACTCCTGGGTGTTCCCCAGCAGCCTGTCGGGGTCCTCGCCGAGCTCCTCGGCCTCGGTCCGCGGGCGGTACAGCGAGGCGATGTCGGCGAACAGGTCGAGCAGGGCGTCCTCGCAGGCGGCCAGCTCGGGGTCGTCGGCCGGCCGGGACAGGGACAGGCTGCGCTGCTCTCGAAGCAGGCCCTTGACCTCTCCCGGGTCGCGGTCATAGCCGAGCAGGTAGGGGACGAGGTCGGCATACACGTTCTCGCACGGAGTCTCCGGCGCCCGGTCGTCACCGGTGGCCAGGACGCCGAGGTCCAGCTGGGACTCGGCCCGCTGCGTCGACGCGAGATCGGCGGCCGCCGTGAGCTCGCCGGAGGCCCGGATCCGCATGAGGGGGGCACCCCGCTCGACCTGGGAGTTGGCGACGACCGGCACGGACGTGACGAGACCGTCGAAGGGGGCGGTGACGGTCGTGACCATCTTCATCGACTCGACGACGGCGACAGGGTCGCCGGCGTGGACCTGCTGTCCCGGCTCCACGAGGATCTGGGCGACCAGGGCCGGCCATCCCGCGCGGACGACGAGGCCGTCGGTCCGGGTGACGGTGTGTGCAGCCCCGTCGATCTCGAGCCGGAACGCGCCGCTCTGCTCGCTCGCCACGACGCGGCGCCGCCGGCCACCGCTGGAGATCCGCCGCTCGAACTCTCCGAGCCGGTCCACCTGGGCATCGATGGCCACCCCGTCGTGGACGCGGTACCGGTCCGGTCCCGTCCGGTCGACGCGGAGCCGGTACTCGACGCCGCGGTAGCTGAGCTGGACCCGCGTCCCGACCGCCTCGGGCTGCTCGGGACGGCCGCGCGCGGCACTGGCGAAGAAGGCGGCGCGGACGAGGGAGAGGTCGGCCTCGTACGCCTCGACGGCCGCCGCGACGACGGCCAGCGGGTCCGCCGGTGGCACGAGGTCGCCGGTGGCGAGCCGCGCGTCGTACCACCCATGGGTGGCCGCCCCGATCTCGATCTCCCGCTGGTCGAGCAGGGTCAGCAGACCACACCGGTTGGTCGCTCCGCCACTGAGGACGACGAGGGTGCGCTGGAGGGCCCGCCGAAGTCGCGTGAGCGCCTCGGCGCGACCGTGCCCCCAGGCCGTGACGGTGCCGATGATCGGGTCGACGCCGGCGTCGATGACATCGCCGTCGTGCAGGCTCGCGTCGACACGGACGCCCGTCCCGACGGGGAGCGAGAGCAGCTGGACGGTGCCGCCGCTGGGGGCGAAGCCCCGGTCTGCGTCGTGCGCCAGGAGCCGGGCCTCGACGGCATGGCCGTCCGGGCGCGGCTGGTCGTGCACGAGGACGTCGCCGCGGGCCAGGCGCAGCCGCAGGGCGAGGAAGCTCGACCCCGTCGTCTCCTCGAGGAGGGCGTGGTCGGCCCGGGCGAGGGTGTCGACGCCGGACACGAAGGCCGTCGTCCCGTCCGGGTCGAGGACGAACCGGACCGTGCCGGCCCCCTGGTAGCCGACGGCCCGGGCGAGCTCGCGGGACCCGTCGGTGAGGAGGGCGACCGTGTCGGGGTCCAGGCCGGGCGCGGGCATCTCGGCGAGGATGAGGTGGCCCTCGCGTCGGACCGTCACGTCGCGTGGCTCGAAGGCCCACACGGTGCCTGCGGAGTCGGCGAGAACGTCGACCTCGAGGACCCGGTGCCCGGTGAGGTCGCGAGCCGGGTCGAGCTGGGTCAGCCCGGCCACGGCGACGGCATCGGCCAGGTCTGCCGGGTCGGCGAGCCGGCGCACCGTGTCGCTCCTCGGTCCGATGACCGAGATCCCGGCGCCCTCGCAGGCCGTGACGAGGGCGACGTGGTCCTGGCAGGGCACCTGGCCGATCCAGACGGCCTGCGCCCGCGCCGCCACGAGTGCGGTGACGACGTCGTCGGTGGCGATGGGCCCGGTGTGATCCACCTCGACGGTCTCGTCGGCCTCCCGGGCGTACCACGCCCGGGACCGCGGCTCGGTGAGGACGAGGACGCGGGTGATCTCAGGGTCGTCGGTCGTCGCGGCGAGACTGCCGATCGCGGCGAGCAGGCGCACCGCCGGCTCGCCGCGCTCGAGGATCGCCAGACGGGTGATCGGCTCCATCGCGCAACGGCTCCCTCGTCAGTTCGTGTCCGAGACGGCCGCGCCGAAAGCCTCCGCCAGCGGTGCGACGACGTCTCCTGAGACTGGCGACGGTAGCGGGACGCTCTGGTAGCCGTCGAGACGGAGCACCACGTCGCCGTCGGAATCGAGCACGACGCAGTCGAAGGTGCCCTCGGCGACCTGCCGGGCGACGGCATACAGGGGACCGTCGCCGGCGTCTCCGAGGACGCGCATCGAGCCGACCCGAGCGGGCAGCGCCATCCGCGACTCCCGGCCGGCCTCCCACAGCCCGGCCGCCTGGAAGCACAGCTCGGCCAGCCGCGGCGCGCCGACGAGCGGCGCCGCCGCTGGGGTGTGGTTGTCGGGCAGCGGGTCGGCGAGCTGGGCCACCGACGTGCCGTCGGCCTCCCACGCGGCGCCGACCACCTGGTATGCCGGTCCGTGGAAGTAGAGCGCGTACACCTCGGCGGGGGTGAGCCGGTAGCCGCTCGCTGCCGCGACGGGCGCTCGGCGCTCCGGCTCCGCGGGCGCGGTCGTCAGCCGGACGACCGCGGTGAAGTGGGTGCTCACCTGGGGGGCGTCATGGCCGGGCAGGGTGCGCTCGGCGGTGAGGACACAACGGGCGAGCAGGTCGCCGGACTCCGCCGCGGTGGCATCGGCCTCGACGCGGACCGTGACCGTCAGGGCGCGGGGCTCGTCCCGGTAGAACTTCACCGGGGCGAGGAAGGCGACGTCCTCGACGGCGGCGACCCGGTAGCCCGCCGGAGCGAGCAGCGCGGTCGCCTCGGCGAAGGCCTCCATCCCCATGACCCCCGGCAGGACGGGAGTGCCGTCGATCCGGTGATGGTCGAGGAACGGCTGCTGGGCCGGGTCGAGGGTGGTCGTGACGACGAGCCCATGGTGGGCACTGGCCACGGCCTCCCCGAGCATCGGGCCGTGCTCGGCCGGGTCCCCGAGCAGACGCACGGTATCGAGTCCACCGTGCTCGGCGTACTCCGTGGCCATGAGGCCCAGGCGGCCGGCGACGACGACCTCGCCGCGGAAGGCCGACGCGGCCAGCTCACGGTGGATCCAGGCGACCCCGGCGTCCGGTGGGAGCATCTGCACGCCCGCCATCTCCATGATCTTCGGGATCGAGCCGCGGGTGGCCATCCCGATGCCGCCCCAGGCGGTCCAGTCCAGGGCCAGCGCCCGGGTCTGGGGCCTGGTGCGGCGCAGGGCCGAGGTGATCTTGCAGAGCAGGTCGTTGGCCGCGGCGTAGTCGGTCTGGCCGTTGTTGCCGAACCGGCCGGCGACCGAGGAGAAGACGACGGTCGCCCCGATGTCGAGGTCCTTGACGGCCCGCCACAGGCTGAACCAGCCGGTCGTCTTCACGTCGAAGACGAGGTCGTACTCACCGGGCTCCTTCTCCGGGAGGTTGCGGCTGATCTCGAGGCCGGCCGCGTGGAGGAGCACGTCGATGTGGCCGCTGCTCTCGCGGATGCGGTCGACGACGGCTGCGACGGCGTCGACGTCCGTGAGGTCGACGCTGTGGTAGTGCGCCGTGCCTCCGGCCGCCTCCACGGCGGTGATGGCCGACTGGGCCGAGGCGAGTCGCTCCAGCCGGGCCAGCTCCTTCTCGATGGCGACCGGGGTCGCCTTCTCGCCCCGCTCCTTCATCCGGGCCGCGAGGGTGGCCTTGAGCCCGTCCTTGTCGGTCGCGAAGGCCGCCAGGTCGGGGTCGTCCCGGTCGGGGGTTGCCGTGAGGTCGAGCAGGTGGAAGGTGCCGGCCCCGGCCGCGGCGAGATCCGCAGTGATGGCCGAGACGATGCTGCCGGCCGCACCGGTCACCACGACGACCGAGTCCGCGGTGAGCGGCATGCCGCCCTCGTGGTCGGCGGTCCCGTCCTCGTTCAGGGCGGGGAGGGGCTGCTCGGCGAGGACGACGCCCCAGCGCAGCCCGTCGGCCCGCCCGACCTCGACCGTGCCGGGGTCGCCGAGGGTCTCCTCGATGAGGATGTCGGCGACGGAGGCGGTCTTGCGGCTGGCGGGGAGGTCGACGGCCTTGACGAGGGCGTCGGGGCGCTCCTTCTTGTACGACTTCGTGAAGCCGGTGACGGCCCCGCCCATCGGGCAGGTGGCCCCATCGGTGTCGTAGCCGTGCCGGCCGCCGAACCTCGTGGCGCTGACGAGGAAGGCGTCGGTGTCCCAGAGTCGGCGCATCGTGGCATAGAGGGTCTTGACCCGTCTGCGCAGCGCCTCGGTCCACGTGGCGAGGTCCATGGCGTCGAGGTCGCCCTCGTCGTCGAGGGCCGGCAGCCAGTAGACGCCGGCGACCGGGCCGTCGGTCAGCCAACCCTCGAGGGTGGCCAGGAGGTCGTCGGAGCTGACCCCAGGGTCGAGGACCAGCGCCGTGGCGCCGGCCTTCTCCAGGCGCTTGACCAGCGCCGACCCGACGCCGCCCTCGTCGAGCATGACGACGACACGAGCGCCGTCGAGGTCGACACCGGTGCCGACGCAGTCGGTCAGGCTCGGGCGCAGTGCCGGAACGGGGACGCGCCGCGGTAGCGCGTCGATGGCGGCCAGGTCGCCGTGCACCGTGGTGATGGTGGGTGGTGCTGCCGTGGACGCCCCGGGGGCGGTCGTCGCGTCGGCGGACGCGCCGTCCGAGGGCAGGACGACCCGCTCGCGGACCCAGCCGGCGACGTGGCCGAGGGTGGGGAAGTCGCGGAGCTGGAGGGTGGCGTCGCGTTCGACGTCGTACTCCTCGCGGACGGCGGCGAAGACCTCGGCCTGTTTGACGGTGTCGACGCCGAGGTCGGCTTCGAGGTCGAGGTCGGGGTCGAGGAGCTCGGGTGGGTAGCCGGTCATCTCGGCGACGATGGCGGTCACCCGCTCCAGGACGGCGTCGGACCCTGTGGCGGCGGTGGTGGGGGTCGACGGGGTGTCGGTTGGTGTCGGGGCAGCGACGGCTGCGGCGGCTGGTGCGGCGGTGGGGGCGGGTATGCCGGTCTTGTCGCGGACCCAGCCGGCGACGTGGCCGAGGGTGGGGAAGTCGCGGAGCTGGAGGGTGGCGTCGCGTTCGACGTCGTACTCCTCGCGGACGGCGGCGAAGACCTCGGCCTGTTTGACGGTGTCGACGCCGAGGTCGGCTTCGAGGTCGAGGTCGGGGTCGAGGAGCTCGGGTGGGTAGCCGGTCATCTCGGCGACGATGGCGGTCACCCGCTCCAGGACGGCGTCGGACCCTGTGGCGGCGGTGGTGGGGGTCGACGGGGTGTCGGTTGGTGTCGGGGCAGCGACGGCTGCGGCGGCTGGTGCGGCGGTGGGGGCGGGTATGCCGGTCTTGTCGCGGACCCAGCCGGCGACGTGGCCGAGGGTGGGGAAGTCGCGGAGCTGGAGGGTGGCGTCGCGTTCGACGTCGTACTCCTCGCGGACGGCGGCGAAGACCTCGGCCTGTTTGACGGTGTCGACGCCGAGGTCGGCTTCGAGGTCGAGGTCGGGGTCGAGGAGCTCGGGTGGGTAGCCGGTCATCTCGGCGACGATGGCGGTCACCCGCTCCAGGACGGCGTCGGACCCTGTGGCGGCGGTGGTGGGGGTCGACGGGGTGTCGGTTGGTGTCGGGGCAGCGACGGCTGCGGCGGCTGGTGCGGCGGTGGGGGCGGGTATGCCGGTCTTGTCGCGGACCCAGCCGGCGACGTGGCCGAGGGTGGGGAAGTCGCGGAGCTGGAGGGTGGCGTCGCGTTCGACGTCGTACTCCTCGCGGACGGCGGCGAAGACCTCGGCCTGTTTGACGGTGTCGACGCCGAGGTCGGCTTCGAGGTCGAGGTCGGGGTCGAGGAGCTCGGGTGGGTAGCCGGTCATCTCGGCGACGATGGCGGTCACCCGCTCCAGGACGGCGTCCACCGACGGGGCGGCAGCAGCCACTGGCGCCACGGGGACGGGGACCGTGGCGACAGGGCCGTGGCGACGGGGCCGGTGCCGCCGGGGCGGGCGGAGCGGCGGGGGTGCTCGGAACCGGAGCGGTCATGGGGGAGGCGGACGGGGCGACGGCGGGGGCCGGGATCGGCATCGGCGCCACCGCGGCAGGGGCGGAGGGTGCGGCGGCGGCCGCGATGCCGGCATACGGAACCGGCACGTGGGTCACCGGCACGACGGGCACCTCGGGGGCCCCGACGTCCACGACGCGCAGCCGGCGGCGGTTCACCTCGAGGACACTGCCCCGATGTCCGGACAGCGCGTCGAGCCAGCGCTGCCAGGCATCCGGGTCGATGACCCGGTACGCGTACCCGAGCCGGTCCGGAGCTCGGCGAGCGCCGTCGGGCATGGGCGTGCGGCGCAACAGGGACATGGCGACCTGGGACCCGAACCCGGCGGCGAGCCGCAGGGCGTACTCGACCGGGTAGGACCCGCCGGTCGACAGGTTGAGCGCGCCGAGGTCGGGATCCGGCTCGCGGTAGTTCGGTACCGGCGGGACGATCCCGGTCTCGAGGGCCTTGATGGCGACGACATCCTCGATGCCGGCCCCCATGGCGTGCCCGGTGAAGCCCTTGGTGTTGGTGATGACGACCCGGTCTGCGTCGGCGCCGAAGACCCGGCGCAGCGCGTTGATCTCGGCAGCGGCGCTGCCGCCCCGGGCCGGCGTGTACGTCTCGTGCGAGACGAACATCGTCGAAGGAGCGATCGCGTGCCGGGACACACCTCGCCCCTCGGCCTCGCGGACCAGGGACTCCATGACCCCGCCGATGTGCTCGACGTCGAGCCTGGTGCCGTGGAAGGCGCTGTTGGCCGTGACGGCACCGAGCACCTCACAGATGGGCTGGATGCCACGTTCGCGGGCCGCCTCGGCCGACTCGACGACGAGCGCCGCGGCCCCGACCCCGACGATCATCCCGTGCCGCCGCCGGTCGAACGGGGTCGCCGCGTCCTCGACGCGCTCGTCGGTGGCCGCCGCTCCCGTCGCGAGGAACCCGGAGGTCACCCAGGGCAGCAGGTGCTCGCCGGTGGCGTCGTCGGCGGAGACGATGACGACGCGGCTGCACCGTCCGGCCCGGATCCAGTCCTCGGCCACCGAGAGCGCCTGTGTCGTGCTCGCGCAGGCGGCGTTGACCTGGGTGTTCGGGCCACGTGCGCCGATGATCTCGGCGAACTGGCTGTGCCCCATCGACAGGACCCGGAACAGGAACTTCCGGTCGAACGCGTACGGCTCGGCCGCCAGGGTCGCCCGCAGCTCGGCGATGAGCCGGTCGGCCTCGGCGGCTGCGGGCTCGTCGCCGGACATCGCCGCGCGGACAGCCTCGAGGGCGAGGAGGTTGTCCCGACGCCCCTTGTCCACGGCATACGCCTCGACGGCCTCGGCGAACCGGTCGTACCCGGGGAAGGCCGAGGCGAAGATGACCCCGGTGTCGTCGCGCAGTGACTCGGGCAGCCCCCAGCGGTCGGGGAGCTGGGTGCCGAGCGTCGTGGTCTTGTAGCGCATCACCAGAGGTATGCCGGCGTCGCGCATGGCGTCGAAGCCGGACCCGAGTGCCATCCGGGTCGTGTTGTCGAGGGCCTCGTCCCGCGCCTGGTCGATGCCGAACTGCTCGACCACGTCGAGCGGCGCGTGCCGCCCGGCGAGCTTGATGACGTCGGCGGCGTCGTCGATCGTGACGAACGACCCGCCACCCGCGGCATCCTTGACCAGGCGGGTGATCCGCTGGTCGACCATCCGGGCCCGGACCTCGTCGGGGAGCACCTCGATGAAGGACTGGCCGGCGAGGATCTTGGCGAGGTTGGCGTCGTCGAAGGTCTGCGGCACGCCGGGCAGGCCGAGCGCGGCCCCGGTGATGACGACCGGTGCGGTCGTCGCGAGCCCGGCCGAGCCGGCGGGGGCGGCGATCGGTGCGGGGGAGGCCGGGTCGGCCGCGGAGGTCTGGCCGCCGGTCATCAGCCGCATCCCTTCGGCGATGACGCCGGCGAAGAGCGTGCCCAGCTGGGCGATCGTGGCGTCCGAGGGGGCGGCCGTCAGCGCCGCCATCGGCGCCGGTACACCGGCCGACGTCGTCGGTGCGCTCGGGAGAGTGGTGGTCACGGCGGCCGTCGCTGTCGGCGCGACGGGGCGAGACATCGCGGCGGGAGCCGGATCGGCGTAACCGAGGCCCGCGGCGTAGAGCCCGCACAGGGCCTGGTTGAAGGCCGCCGCGTCGGAGAGCTTCGGGTGGTTGGTGAACAGGGCGAGGACGTCGTCATGCCGCGAGCCGAGGACGTCCTCGACGAACCCCTGCAGCGCCCGCTTCGGTCCCACCTCGACGAACACCCGGGCGCCCTCGCGGTACAGCGTCTGGAGCCCCTTGACGAACTGGACGGGCGAGGCGACCTGCCTGCCGAGAACGTCGAGCATCGTCGCCGTGTCGGCGTTCGCCGGGTACAGCTCGCCGGTGACGTTGGCGACGATCGGCACCCGCGGGCCGCGCACGTCGAGCCGGGCCAGTGCGACCTTGAGGGGCTCCGAGGCCGGCGCGACGATCGAGGTGTGGAAGGCGTGGCTGACCGGGATGCGCACCGCGGTGATACCCGCGTCGACGAACGTCTGGACGATGCGATCGACGGCTTCGGTCGCCCCGCCGACGACGGCCTGGTTGAAGCTGTTGATGTTGGCGATGACGACGTAGCCGTCGGCCTGGGCGACGATCCGCTCGATCTCCGGCAGCGGGCCGAACACGGCTGCCATCGCGCCGTTGTCGGCCACCGACACCTTGGTCATCTCGCGACCGCGGGCGCTGACGGCTTCGAGGGCCGCGCCGAACGAGATCGACCCGGCGGCGACGAGCGCACCGTACTCACCGAGGCTGTGGCCCATGACGAGATCGGGTTCGATGCCGTACGCCGCGAGCAGCCGGGTGAGCGACAGGTCGGTGGCGAGGACGGCCGGCTGGGTGATCTCGGTCTGCATGAGCTGGGCGCTGAGCCGGTCGAGCGTCGCCGGGTCGGCGTCGTCACTGAAGATGAACGACGTCAGCGGACGGCCGAGAAGGGGCGCCATGATCTCGTCGGCCTCGCCGAAGGTGTCGGCGACGACCGGCTCGCTGCGGACGAGGTCGTGGAGCATGTTGACGTACTGCGAGCCCTGGCCGGTGTAGAGGAAGGCCACCTTGGGTGCGGGCCCGCGCCCGACGAAGACCCCCTGCTGACGGAGCATCGTGAAGACGGCCGGGTTTCCGGTGTCGAACGCGGTGACGAGCTTGCCCAGCTTGCCGGCCAGGTCGGCGGCGTCGGCGAAGTCGACGGCGACCCGAACCTCCGCGCCGGCGAGAGCCGGGTCGGGCGCGACGGGTGCCGGTGCGGATCCGGTCCGTGCGGCGGCGAGGGCGGCCCGGACCTGGGCGAGGACGTCGGCATCCGAGGGCCCGCCGAGGACCAGGGCCCCGCGCAGCGGAGCCTTGGGCGCTGCGGCCGCGACAGGCGCCGCAGACGTCGCCGCCGTGGTCGCACCGGCGGGGACCTGGGCGGAGGCGAACACCCGGTTCGGCGCCTGGTGGCGGCCGGGAACGTACTCCTCCACGACGACGTGGAAGTTCGTCCCGCCGAAGCCGAAGGCACTGACCGCGCCGATGCGCGCGCCCGAGGGCGACTCCGGCCAGGCACGCAGGGTGGTGTTGACGGCGAAGGGGCTGGTGTCCCAGTCGACGTTCGGGTTGGGGTCGCGGAAGTTCAGGCTCGGGGTGAGGATCTTCTCGTCGAGCGAGCGGACCATCTTGTAGAGGCCGGCGGTTCCCGCCGCGGCCTTGAGGTGGCCGATGTTGGACTTCACCGAGCCGAGGGCCACCGACCGGGGAGCGACGCCAGCGGGGCCGAACACCTCTTGGAGGCTGGTCAGCTCGGCAGCGTCCCCGACCCGGGTCGAGGTGCCGTGCGCCTCGACCGCCATGACCGTCGTCAGGTCCGCGCCGGAGTTCTCCCACGCCCGGTGGACGGCGAGCTGCTGGCCGACAGGGTTGGGCGCGGTGATCCCCTTGCCCTTGCCGTCGGATGACCCGCCGATGCCGAGGATGACGGCATACACGTGGTCGCCGTCGCGCTCGGCGTCCTCGAGGCGCTTGAGGACGAACAGGGCGGCGCCCTCGCCCATGACGAACCCGTCGGCCCCGGCGTCGAAGGGCCGGGTCCCGGTGGCCGAGAGCGCTCCTATCTTGCAGAACTTCACGAAGGCATCGACGCCCATGTTCCGGTCGACCCCGCCGGTGACGGCTGCGTCGTACTGGTGGTCGACCAGCCCCCGCACGGCCGCGTCGAGGGCGGCGAGCCCGGACGCGCAGGCCGCGTCGGTCGTGAAGTTCGGCCCACGCAGGTTGAACAGGTTGGCGATCCGGCCGGCCATGACGTTGGACAGCTCACCGGGCATCGTGTCCTCGGTGATGGGCAGGGTGTTGCCCAGGTAGGCCGCCCGGGTCTCCTCGACGACCGCCCGCTGGACGTCCGTCGGGAGGCCCGCAAGCGTGGGGGAGGCCTGGAGCTGCCTGATGACCTCGGGGAGCCTGATCCGCATCGAGGACGTGTAGTGCTTCTCGCCTCCGATGGCGTTACCGAGGATGACGGCGACCCGGTCGGAGTCGACGCCCCAGGCCGGCCAGCCGGCCATCGTCAGGGCCGAGCGGGCGGCCGAGAGGGCCCAGCGCTGGCCCTCGTCCATCTGCTTGGCGACGGTGGGTGGGATGGGCAGCCGCCAGGCGATCGGGTCCCACTCGAACTCACGGACCCAGCCGCCGATCGTCGAGTACGTCTTGTCCGGGACGGCGTGGTCCTCGTCGAAGTACAGGGCCGGGTCCCACCGGTTCGGCGGGACCTCGGTGACGCAGTACCGGCCTCCGGTGATGTTGGCCCAGAAGGCGTCCCCGTTGGGGGCCTCGGGCATGATCGCGGCGTGGCCGACGACGGCGACGGGTCGGACGAGGGGGCTGGTGGTCATGAGGGGTTCCTCGGTTCCGTGCTGCTCGGGTCAGTCGGGGGTGCGGTCGTAGAGGACGTCGGCCACGCGGTCGAGGTCGGCGACGAGGCCGGCCTGGGCGGCGAAGATCGCGGCGGTGGGGATGGCGTTGATCGCGGCGACGCTCGGCGAGCCGGGTGCGGCCGCGCCGGCGACCCACCGCGTGCCGTCGAGGGCCACCTGGTGGGCGGCCTCACGGGCGAACACCCGCGCCATGGCGGCCAGGGCGTCGGCGGCGAACCGGGTGGGTGCCTTCTCGTGAAGAGCGCCGTCGGCTGCTGCCGCGGCCTTGCGGGCGAACACGCAGGCCGTCTCGGTGACGGCGACGAGCTCGCCGAGCCGGAACAGGACGTGCTGGTTGCGGGTCAGCCGACCGGTGCGGGCCGCCTCGAGAACGACCCCGAGGGCCCGGGCGGCCAGGGCGGCGACGTCGGCGCCCACGTCGGGGTGCCGCTGATGGGTGGCGGCGAGCCCCGCCGCGAGGTCGGCGTAGTAGCGCCCCTGCGTCTTGAGGTGCTGCTGCCACCGGTCCCGGGCGATGGTCATCTCAAGGATCTCCGAGGTGCCCTCGTAGATGGTCGTGATGCGCACATCGCGCTTGATCTTCTCGACGACGTACGGCCGGGTGTAGCCGTAGCCGCCGTGGGCCTGGATGGCGGCCTCGGCCGCGGCGTTGCCCGCCTCGGAGGCCATGAGCTTGGCGATGGCACCCTCGGTGTTGAGAGCACCGTCGGGGAAGTCGCCCGTGTCCAGGAGCGCGGACGTGTGCTCGATGAAGGCGCGCGCCGCCTCGAGCCGGACGGCGTGCGGCACGATGAGCTTGTGGGTGTAGCCCTGCTTCTCGCTGAGCGGCCCACCGCCTTGGATCCGGTTGACGCTGTACTCGATGGCCCGGTCCAGTGCAGCCCACCCGGCGCCGAGGCCGAAGGCCGCGACCATGACCCGGGTGTACCCGAAGACCTGCTGCGCCTGGACCAGGCCCTTCCCCTCGACGCCGCCCACGAGATTCTCGGCGGGTACCTCGACATCGTCGAGGAAGAGTGCGGCGGTGTTCGACAGCCGGATGCCGTGCTTGTCCTCCGGGGTCGCGGTCGTGAAGCCCGGTGCGTCCTTGGGGACGACGAACCAGCACGGGCCGGCCGGGCTGGCGGCGAGGATCGTCGTGTAGTCGGCGATGGAGCCGTTGGAGATCCACTGCTTGCGCCCGGTGATCCGGTATGCCGTGACCTCGCCGTCGGCGCCCGTGACCGGCACCGCGACCGTCGTCATCGCGCTCAGGTCGGAGCCCGCCTCGGGCTCGGTGGCCCCGTAGGCGAAGACGTGGCCCTTCTCGGCGATCTCGCCGAGCCAGTGGGCCCGCTGCTCCTCGGTCCCCCCGACGACGATGGGGTCCGAACCCAGGAAGGTGGCGAACACGGCGGTCGCCAGGCCGAGGTCGCGGCGGGCCATCACCTCGCACACCCGGTAGGAGTCGAACGCGCCGCCGTCCATGCCGCCGTAGGCCTCGGGGATGAAGACGAGCTGGACGCCGAGGACCTCGGGGTCGGACATGGCCCGGACGACGTCCTCGGGACAGACGTCGTCGTGGTCGAGCTCGAGCTGGCGCTCCGGGGTCAGTGCCGCGCCGACGAAGTCGTCGAGGGCCTCGAGCATGAGGTTGAGGCTGCCCACGTCCAGCCCGGCGCCTCCGACATGGGTGGCGCTGGGGGTGGTGGTGTCGGTCATGGCGTTCTCGCTCGGGTGGAGGGTCGGGACGGGTGGGCGACCAGGGCCACCTCACGGCGGATGGTCGGGTCGGCCGGACCTCGCTCAGGTCCGGAACGGTGTGGGGCGCGCGTGCTCACCCCTTGCGCTGGCGCACCTCGGCGGTGAGAGCGGGCAGCACGACGTGGAGGTCCCCGACCACCCCGAGGTCCGCGATGGCGAAGATCGGTGCATCGGAGTCCTTGTTGACGGCGACGATGGTCTTGCTGGACTGCATGCCGGCCCGGTGCTGGATGGCCCCGGAGATCCCGGCCGCGACATAGAGGTCGGGGGCGATCGTCTTGCCGGTCTGGCCGACCTGCAGCTCGTGCGCGACCCAGCCGGCGTCCGTGGCGGTCCGAGATGCTCCCACGGCTGCCCCGAGCGCGTCGGCGAGCGCCTCGACGGCGGCGAAGCCCTCGCGGGACCCGACGCCCCGCCCGCCGGCGACGACGAGCGCCGCCTCGGCCAGCTCGGGGCGTCCGCTGCCGGCCTTGGGCGTGGTCTCGGTGATCGTCGCGAGGCGGGCCTGGTCGGAGAAGGCCACATCGACGAGACTCACCGTCGGGGTGGCCGGTGCCGGCTCGGACCCGATGGCGTTCGGTCGGATCGTCACGACGGCCGGGCCCCTCACGACCCTCGTCCGGGCCAGGAACCGCGCCGACCCCACACTCTGGGTGGCCATGACCCCGTCCGCGTCGGCGCGGACGTCCACGGCGTCGGTGACGATCCCGGCATCGAGCTGCACGGCGACGCGGGCCGCGACATCCTTCCCCTCGGGGCTGGATGTCGTGAGGACGGCGAGCGCGGCGACCCGGGTCGCGAGCTCGGCCATGGCCTCGGCCTTGGGAACGGACAGGAACTGGGTCGCCTCGGCGGCGGTGACGGCATACACGGTGGTTGCGCCGTACTCGCCGAGGGCGGCGACGACCGCATCGGTGGGCTCGCCGAAGACGACGGCGCTCGGCTCGCCGAGCCGGCGGGCCGCCGTGAGCAGCTCGAAGGTCGCCTTGCCCACCCCGGACTCGGTGGTCTGGGCGAGGACCAGGACTTCACTCATGGGGCTGCCTCCTGCTCAGATGAAGCCGCGAGCGGCGAGGAACTCGGCGACCTGGGTCGCCGCGCTCCCGTCGTCGACGACGACGGTGCCCGCCTCTCGCGGGGGTGCGGGGGAGATGTCGACGACCTGGACGGCGGCGGCATCCGCGCCGACCCGGCTCACGTCGATACCGAGATCGGCGAGGGTCAGCGTCTCGACCGGCTTCTTCTTCGCGGCGATGATCGACTTGAAGGCGGGGTAGCGCGCCTCGCCGGCCTGGTCGGTGATCGACACGACGGCCGGCAGGCTCACCCGGACGGTCTCCCGGGCCGTGTCGGTGTCGCGGTGGACCGTCACCTGTTCGCCCGCGACGGCGATCTCGCCGGCGAAGGTCGCCTGGGCGAACCCGAGCCGGGCGGCGACCATCGAGGGCATGACGGACATCTCGCCGTCGGTGGAGGACATGCCGGTGAGGACGAGGTCGGCCCCGACCCGACGAACGGCCTCGGCGAGGACGAGCGAGGTGGCGAGCGCGTCGGACCCGTGTATCCCCTCGTCGCTGACGTGGACCGCCGCGTCCCCGCCGATGGCGAGGGCCTTGCGCAGGGCGTCGGCGGCCGCGGCCGGGGCGACGGTCACGTGGACGACCTCGTCCGCCGCGCCGGTCTCGGACAGCCGGACGGCCTGCTCGATGGCGTACTCGTCGAGCTCGGACAGCCGACCGTCGACGCCGACTCGGTCGACGGTGTGGTCGGGCGCGAAGGTCCACGGTTCGGCGGGGTCGGGTACGTACTTGACCAGTACGGCGATCTTCATCGGCGGGCCTCCTGGGTGGGCCGAACGTTCACCCCGAGCCTGCCCCCGCGGAAGCGCTTGCGCCAACCCGTACTCGTCAGTACCGACGATTGGGTCCAAGGTCACGTTCGGATGAAAGAGCAACGACCCGCGTACGATTCGGCGGTGGCGACGGCGCGGTTCCGGGGGATCCACGCCAGCGGCGTGAGTGCCGTCACCCACGACCCGGCCGACCTGACGGCGGGCTTCTGGGCGGTCGTCGTGACGTTCGAGGGGCAGCTGACCGCGGTCCGGTTCGACGACGTGCGGCGTGGCGAGCTCGACGAGCCGGCTGCGCAGCCGTGGTCGCCGTTGGACGCCGCCTGGCGGAGCAGCCTGGAGGAGGCGGACTTCCTCGCCGGCGTGCGGACGATCCGCGAGCGGATCGCCGCCGGCACGGTCTACCAGGTCAATCTCTGCCGGGTGCTGAGCCACGATCTGCCCGAGGACGCGTCGATCGGCGCCCTGGGGTCGCTGTTGGCGCTCGGGAACCCGGCCCCGTATGCCGCCGTCGTCGACGTTCCCGAGGTAGGCCTCGAGATCGCCTGCGCCTCGCCCGAGGCCTACCTCGTCCGCAACGGTCTCTCGCTCACGTCGCGGCCGATCAAGGGGACGGCTCGCGAGGCGGACGGGCTGCTCGCCAAGGACGTCGCCGAGAACGTCATGATCGTCGACCTCGTGCGCAACGACCTGGCCCGGGTATGCCGTCCCGGCACCGTTCGGGTCGACCGGCTGTGCGGTCTCGAGCAGCACCCCGGGCTGGTCCACCTCGTCTCCGATGTCGCCGGTGACCTGGTCCCCGGGGTGTCCTGGTCCGACGTCCTGGCCGCGACGTTCCCGCCGGGGTCGGTGTCGGGGGCGCCGAAGCACACCGCCATGCAGTCGATCGCCGACCTGGAGCCGGTCCCCCGGGGGCCGTACTGCGGGGCGATCGGCTGGCTCGACGCCGACGCCGACGAGGCGGTCCTCGCGGTCGGCATCCGGACCTTCTGGGCGGAGCGCGAGGGCGACGGGACCCGCATGGT
This sequence comes from uncultured Actinomycetota bacterium, assembly GCA_963771015.1. GTDB lineage: Bacteria > Actinomycetota > Actinomycetes > Actinomycetales > Dermatophilaceae > CAVSJJ01. The sequence goes on along the minus strand of CAVYRN010000014.1, from coordinate 8,833 downwards.
CCGGTTCGGCACGGGGGCGGGCATCACCTGGGGCTCGGACCCTGCGCAGGAGTGGCACGAGACGCGCCTCAAGGCTGCTCGCCTCATCGGCCTGGCATCTGGAAGGGTGGCGCCCATGGGAAGGCAGACCTCGTGAGCGAGATCCGGGTGTGGGTCGACGGCCACCTCGTCGACGCCGACGTGCCGTCGGTCCGGGCGCTCGACCACGGCGTCACCGTGGGCGACGGCGGTTTCGAGACGGCCAAGGTCGAGGACGGAGCGGCCTTCGCCATGACGCGCCATCTGCGGCGCATGGACCGCACCCTGGCCGGCCTGGGGCTTCCCCCCGCCGACCATGACGTGATCCGCACGGGGGCCAAGGCCGTCCTTGCGGCCGGCGAGCCCATCCCCTTCGGCCGGCTGCGCTGGACCGTGACGGGGGGAGCCGGCCCGCTGGGATCGGACCGGACCGGCTCGGCACTCACCTACATCGTCACCGCCGGTGCGCAGCCGGAGCCGGCCCCGGGGGGCACCGTCGTCACGGTCCCGTGGACCCGGAACGAGCGGTCGGCCACGGCCGGGCTCAAGACGACCTCGTACGCCGACAACGTCGTCGCCCTCGGCTACGCCAAGAAGCGTGGCGCGGTGGAGGCCCTCTTCGCCAACACCCGGGACGAGCTGTGCGAGGGCACCGGCTCCAACGCCTTCGTGGTCGTCGACGGGATCGTCCGGACGCCGCCGCTGTCCGGTGGCTGCCTCGCCGGAATCACCCGTGAGCTTGTTCTCGAGTGGTGCGCGGCCGCCGGGATCGAGGTGCGCGAGGAGGACCTGCCGATCGAGGTGCTCACCACGTGCGAGGAGCTGTTCCTCACCAGCTCGACCCGAGACGTGTATGCCGTGGGCACCGTCGACGGCCGCGCTCTGCCCGTGCCGGGCCCGGTCACCGCCGCGGTGGCCGCGACGTTCGCCGCGCACGCCGCGGAGGACCTGGACCCGTGACCAGGAACGGCGACCCCACCGTCGAGCACGAGGGGGAGCACGAGGAGGCCCATCACCACCTCTTCGTCGAGACCGATGAGGACGACTGGGCCTGGCGCCGTCGCATCCGGTCCGACCCCAAGCTCGCCGTGCCGTACCGGGTGGCCGTCCTCGTCGTCGGGCTGGCCATCACCCTCGGCGGGCTGTTCCTTGTCCCGCTCCCCGGCCCCGGGTGGCTCATCGTCTTCACCGGGATCGCCGTCCTCGCCACCGAGTTCGAGCCGGCCCAGCGGCTGCTCGACTGGGGGAAGGGGGTGCTGCACGTCTGGAACGAGTGGCTCCAGCGTCGGCCGTGGTGGGTGAAGGGCCTGGTCGGACTGGCCACCGGCGCGTTCGTCCTCGCCGTCGTCTGGGCGGTGTTCAAGGTGTCCGGCGTCCCGGGCTTCATGCCGGACGGGGTCGAGAACTGGCTGCACGCCCATCTGGGGCTCTAGCGGCATACCGCTGGGGCGTACTGGATTTCGCCCGGGTCCACCGGGCCGGTATTCTCGGTCCGCCCGCCGCGAGGCGGCCCGGACGTGTAGCTCAGTTGGTTAGAGCGTTCGCTTCACACGCGAGAGGTCATGGGTTCGAGTCCCTTCACGTCCACCACCCCAAAGGTCTCTGACCTGCACAAATGCCAACCGGCCACTGTCGGAATGGCGATTCGCAGCAGATATGCCGCACAAGCCTCACCGTCGAGTAGCTCATCCGGACGAGACAGTCGAGGTACTCGACCAACCCTCAGGCACCAACGGTCTGGCCGGGATTGCCCAGGCCGTGGGAGTGGTGGCCGAGCGCCGACTCGGTGCTGACAGTGCTCCAGGAATGGCCGGCCGCACCCTCGGGCGGAGACGAGGCTTCGCCCCCATGCCTACGAGCATGCAGCACTTTGCCCATCGTGGGACAGCGTCACAGCGCCCACTGTGGGGCACGGCCACATCGCCCCCACCTCAACCGCCAGTCGACCTCGTCGCCCGGCCCTCAGTTCGTCGCCAGATCGGTGACTGTTCCGGTGGCTGCCTTGTGGGCGCGTACCGAAACCCGTGTTCGCGAGACGCTCGCGACGACCAGCACGGGTGTGTCGTTGAGCCAGGCGTCGAAGACGATGCGCCAGGTCCGGTTGGCGAGGCGAACGTCCGACGGCCGCTGGTTGAGCAGGTGCGGGCGCCATCGGCCGAAGCTGCTGTCGCGCTTGAGCGCCCGCCGCGCCTCCGCGAGGGTGAGGGGCCCATGTCGCCAGAGGCTCGTGACCACGTCGGGGATCACGAGAGCCAGCAGGGCGGTTGCCACGACAGCCGTGACCGCCACGTCCACGCCGGGCAGGGGGACCAGGTGGCCCATGGTCACCCCGACCGCCTCGAGCCCCATGATCGCCTTGGCGACGTGCTCGCGCCATCTCTTGGTGTCGGCGGACTGGGTGCCGAGACAGCCGCACGAGGTCACGCCCCGACCGCGCAGGGCGAGCACCCCCACCTCGGACCCGGCGATGCCGGCCGCGACCAGTGTCGCGGCCGGCCCGGTGGTCAGCGGCCAGGCGACCAGTGTCGCGGCGGCCGCATCCAGCGCGGCCACGGCCCAGGTAGGTGTGTGGTGGCCGAGCGCGAGCAGTAGCGGCTGGTCGCTGGTGGCCTGTCCCTGGCGGATCTTGCTTGCGGCGATGACCGCCAGTTGAGCGCCGAGAGCCGCGGCGAGTGGGCTGATCACGGCTGGGAAACCAACCTGAACATGTAGTCGATGGCGGTGTAGCTCCCGTTGGTCCGGTCCGCGTCGACGTTGGGCCAGGTGCCACCCGTTTGTTGGCAGACATTCTGTTCGTCGAACTGCCACACCGTCGAGGGTCCGGTTCCCGAGCAGCTCTCGCCCGCCCATGATTGGCTGCCGAAGGGCTTGCAGTCCGAGTAGTACTCGGGCTCGTTGGGCCACACGCTGTAGCAGTAGTTCCCTGCGGCAGCCGAACTGCAGTTCTTGGCGCTCGATCCGGGGTTGCAGTACATCCCGGGGTAGAGGATCAGCCCGTACCCGTCGAAGTTGTAGGCATCGATGTAGCCAGACCAGCCATTCCAGTAGGCGGTGCTCATGTTCGTTGACGACTCGAGACACAGGAATACGTCAATTCGGTTCGTCGACGACTTGTACATCGGCACCACCGCCTTGTAGACGCTGAGGAGGGCGGAGCACGTGGCGGATGCGTCGGACCGTCCTTGCGCCGATGTCCCGTTGAGCCGACTCTGGTACGGTTCAGTGATTGGCATGAAGTACCGAACGCCGTAGGTCCATCCCACATTGAACTCGGTCGTGCCGCTTGAGTTGGTTAGTAGATGCGCGTAAGGAGACGGGTTGAGGTAGCGGGCGTAGAAGACTCCTGTCCCCCACTTCTCTTTCGCCGGCTTTGCGACGTCCGAGCTGTAGATGTAGTTGGCTGTGTCGAATCCGTAGTAGACGGTCATGGTGGGTACTCCTTCTCGCTAGAGGGCCGTTGCCGTGTGGAGGTCGGATTCGACGTAGGAGACGACGCTCCCGTCGACGCCGTGGACGGCGACCGGTCCGTCGTTGGTCTGGAGGAAGACCGTTCCGGAGGTCTGGGCGACCCAGACGAGTCGGAACATCGCGTCTGAGTGCCATCGGTCGATGACCTCGAGTGTGTCGGCGTCGTGGACCCATAGGCCGCCGGCGACCCCTGATCGGTCGAGTACGTAGAGGCGGCGTCGCGAGAGGTCGACGGCTGCGGCCTGGCCTACCGTGTCCGCGGGCGACTGGAAGCGGGTCGAGGTGCTCAGGGTCCGGCGCCGGATGACCTCACCGGTGGTGGGGTCAACGATGGAGAGGTATTGCCGGCTGGCGTCGACGACGGCCACCGTGTTCGCTGCGGTGCTTATCACGCTCACTGGATAGGGCCGCGCCGTTCCGCTCTGGAAGCTGTTCAACCCCAGGCGGGCGAGTGTGGCGTGGTTGGGTCCGGTCCAGATCCCGAGGTCGCCGCTGTCGCGCATGAGGTATGCCCGCCCCTGGGTGTCGACGTGGACGAGTTGGGCCGGCTCGCCGGCTTCCCACGTCGTCATGCGGTGCAGTGCCGAACCTTGCCCTGACTTGATGCGGGTGCCCGTTGGTCCGTGTTGGATCAGGATGACGTTGCTGCCGGAGTGGGCGATCTGGGTCGAGAACCCGAGCTCGGCCTTGCTCGGTGCCGCGGAGTCGAGATGGCTGCCCGATGGTGCGAAGGTCTCCAGGCCCTCGTACGCCGCCCATGAGGTGATCGGCACCCTGCGCGTGCCACCCCCTGGCGCCATCTTGTCGGCGTAATGGCCGGTCGGGGAGGACACGAGCATCGTGCCGGCGACGGCATAAGCGCCTGATCGCCGGTCCACCGACAGTGTCAGGTCGGGCTCCTCGGGCCAGGTGAAGGACCCGTGGAACTGGTGGGAGACAGCACCGGTGGTCGCATCGTGGATGGTTACCTGCGTCGGCGTTCCAGCGGCTGCGGTCGCGGTGACGATGCTCGTCCCGTCGGTGGTTCGGCAAACCGCGTGCGGGAGGCCGTGCAGCGTCGCGACCTGCGACCCGTCCGGTCGAATTCCCTGGGCACAGTAGCCCTCACCGGTGGCGAGCGTGCCGAACATCCACAGGATGTCCGAAACGGGTGGCTCAGAGGTTGCCTGGCGTGGGCCGGTCCGGGCTTCGGCCCGAACCTCCGGCAGGGACACGAGCATCGCGGCCGCACCACTGGCGGCAACACCGCGAATCAATACTCGACGGGGAAACGTTCCCGCTATGTTGCCCGGGTCCGCATCGTGTGTACTCCTGAACCGCATCACTAATCACCGCTCTCGCGTCCGCGTTCGAAGGGAGGGTCCGATGTCTCTGAAGGTTATGTGCTGCGTCACGATCCGTCCATCCGAGATAGGGGGCGTAGCAGTGCCACCTTTTTGAGTTTGGAGCGTCGAGGCCACAACTGCTCCGGGAGCAAGAGTGATGTGCAGTCAAATGCCTCTTGACCAGCGACGTAACCGAGAGGAGGGTCCCCTTTCGGGCAACATGAATCACCATCTGCGGGCCGTCGAGGACGGCGCCATCCGGTGACTGATACCGCGTCAAGCATTTCCCATAGTCGCGCTCGCTGGGATTTGTCTGAAATTGCCATGTGAGTCTCCGGGGGGCGGGGAGGCTCCTGCGAGCGATGGGTGCTTGGGCACAATGGTGGTACCTCGTACCACTCGAGCCGGGTAGGCACCGTTGGCGCCTACCCGAAGCCAATCCGATGCTGCACTAAACCGGTCGACGGCTTGGTGGCGTATCTAGGGTGTGACGATGCTTGAGCGAAGGGACGCCATGAGCGCGGACACGACGGACGACTTCACCGGGTGGGTGGCACCCCATCTGGTGCTCATGGGGCGGTACGCCCGCCGGCTCGTCGCCGAGGCCGATGTCGACGACGTCGTCCAGGACGCGTTGGAGCGGGCCTGGCGGCGGTGGTCGACCTATGACGAGAGCCGCGGTGGTCCGGTGCCGTGGCTGCTGGCGATCGTCGCGGACCGGGCGCGCCGGCGGCGGGTGCGGGCCCGGTGGACCGGGCCGTGGCGTCCGGTCGAGGAGGTCGTGTATGCCGACCCCCCGGATGTCGACCTCGAGCGGGCTGTCCGTGGGCTGAGCATGCGGCAGCGGACCGCGGTCACGCTCTACTACTTCGTCGACCTCGACATCGCGACGGTCGCCGAGGTCATGGAATGCGCCCCGGGCACGGTACAGGCCACGCTGCACCAGGCCCGGGCGCGGCTACGGGAGATGCTCGGTGATGGCGATGAGTGAGGACCGGATGCACGAGCGGCTCAGCAGGTACGGGCAGCGCTGGCGGGAGCAGCAGCCGGTCCCGGTCCCGGGGGGGCTGGGCGTCCGCCGCCGGACCAGCCCGCGCGGGTGGGTCGCGCTCGCCGCGGCCGCGGCGGTCGCGGTCATCGCCGGCGGGACCTGGGCGGTCCACCTGTCGGTCGACGAGACGCCCGTCACGCCGGGTGGCCCGACCCCGACCCTGTCGCCGTCGTCCCCGCCGGCCTCCGCATCGCCCTCACCCAGCGCGTCACCGTCGACCTCACCGACGTCGGCGGCGGCCGCGCCCGCGTGCCTGGGCTCCCAGCTGTCCGCCTCGATCGGGCTGGCCGGGCCGGCTGCGGGCGAGGAGACCATCGTCGTCGTCCTTCGCAATACGAGTGCTCGACCGTGCTATCTCGCGGGGTTGCTCCCGCTGACCGGGGTCCGCTCGGACGGCACAGTCGTCGACCTCGGCTTCCGTCGTACCTCCGGTGTGGGTGCGCCAATCACGCCGGTCACCGTAAGCGGGAATGTCGCTCCTGGTGGACAGGGCGCCTTTGCCGTCAGTGAAGGGCTGAACAACTGCCCCAAGCTTGGAACGTTCGCCAAGCTGCGGATCGGCCTGGACAGCGGAACCCATGTCGAGATGACATGGCCGCCCGAGTTCTCGCTAGGCTGCCCAGGCTACGAGGGACCCGCCGGACCGATACCAGACGGCCCGGTCCACCTGTGACCCGGTCCGGCTAACCGGCCGAGGCGTCACGTGATCCGTCGACAGGCAACGTCCCTCTGGTCACTTGCAGGCAGCTGTGTGGGGCGCGCGCCCATAGGCACCCACCTGAGAGAGCACTTACCGAGATGCCCCCCTTTCGCCGCGACTTGATCACGGTTAGGGGTAGCCGGTGACGTGGAAGACCGGGATGTCGGCGGCGATGCGCTTCGAACTCGGCTTGGGGGGCGTTCCGGTCGACGGGAATATGCGGGCGGACGCCGGGGACCGTCTCGAGGTATCGCCTGATGATCCGCGCGCGCTGCGCCACCGGAACCTCGGTGGCGATGATGGGGCGGCGGCCACGGCGGATCACCGTGGCTCGCCTGCCGGCTGCTCGGAGGTTCTTCGTCCAGTTGCACTCGCCGAGCATGCTGACCAAGTACCAGCTGCCATCGAGGTCGGCCAGCCCGAGCGGGAGGCGGATCGGTCTGCCGCTCACCCGTCCGGCAACCTCGAAGCAGACCCACCGGCGAGGGAGGACGCCCCACGGCAGGACCCGGTTGTACCAGCGCAGCTATGCCCTGGCCGCGTCGCCTCCCCGACCACTGGCATACACGGCGACGGTTGCGTTCCGCCCAACGCTGACTCACCTCCCACATCCTCGGGCTCGGGTGCATCACCGGCAACGGTCAAGTCCCGCGGGGTGGTGTACGACGGTGATTCGTCGTTGATGGTGTTCAGGCGCTGATCGCGCCCGTGATGTCGGTGCTGGTCTCCTTGTCGGGGTGGGTGGTGATCAGGGTCAAGCGGGCCTTGGCGAGTACCTCGAGCCCGAGGTAGCGGCGTCCGTCGGCCCATTCGTCGTGTTGTTCGGCAAGGACGGCGCCGACCAGACGGATGACCGAGGCGCGGTCGGGGAAGATCCCGACGACGTCGGTGCGGCGGCGGATCTCGCGGTTCAGGCGTTCGTTGGGGTTGTTGGACCAGATCTGTCGCCACACCGCCTTGGGAAACGCGGTGAAGGCCAGGACCTCCTCGCGGGCGGCGTCGAGGTGAGCGTGGACCTCGGGCAGCTGGTGGGCGACCTGGCTCAGCAGCCGGTCGTACTGGGTGTGCACGGCGTCGGCGTCGATCTGGTCGAACACGCTGTGCAGCAACGCCTTGACCCCACCCCACGCGCTCTTGGGGCACACGCTCATCAGGTTCGCCGTGTAATGGGTGCGGCACCGTTGCCAGGTCGCTCCGGGCAGGTTCGCCCCGACCGCGTCGACCAGGCCGGTGTGCGCATCGGAGGTGACCAGGGCGACCCCGTTCAGGCCGCGGGCCACCAGGTCCTTGAAGAAGGTGTTCCACCCGGCGCCGGACTCGCTCGTCGATACCGCGACGCCGAGGATCTCGCGGTAGCCGTCGGCGTTGACGCCGGTGGCGACCATGACCGCGACCTTGACCACCCGCCCGCCCTCGCGGACCTTCATCGTCAACGCGTCCGCGGCCACGAACGTGTACGGGCCGGCGTCCAACGGGCGTTCCCGGAAGTCCTTGACCAGCACGTCCAGGTCACGGGCCATCACCGAGACCTGTGACCTGGACAGGCCGGTGATCCCCAACGACTGCACCAACCGGTCCATCCTCCGAGTGGACACCCCCAGCAGGTAGCAGGTCGCCACCACCGACGTCAGCGCCGCCTCCGCCCGCCGACGCCGCTGCAGCAACCACTCCGGGAAGTACGACCCCTCCCGCAGCTTGGGCACCGCCACATCCAACGTGCCGACCCGGGTGTCCAGGTCACGGTGTCGGTACCCGTTGCGGCGGTTGACCCGCTGGGCCGACACCTCCCCATAGCCGGCGCCGCACACACTGTCGGCCTCGACCGACAACAACGTGTTGACGAACCCCTCCATCAGCTCACGCATCAGGTCCGGGCTGGCCTGGGCCAGCTGCTCGTGCAGAAACTCGGCAGGGTCGATACTGGGTCGTGCGGTCATCGCAGTGCTCCTCTTCGAGTGGGTTGTGGAAGATCTCTCGAAGAATCACGCGGTGACCGCACCCACGTCTACGCCCGGGCCGTCACCACGTCGTACACCACTCTGCCGGACTCAACTCCGGCAACCCGACATCCGGGTGAACTCACGCGGACTCATCCTGATCGGCTCGGCGAACCCGTGAGGCCGGGCCACACGGCACCTCTCCCGGTTTCGGAGCACCGGAAGGGACGGCTGTCACACGAGCACCAAGGTGATCAGATCCGCCTCCAGCGCCCGACCAATCCCCTTCGGAGCTGGCGCCCCTGCTCATCCATCCCGGTGGCCCCTTCCGCCG
>CAVYRN010000013.1:0-89634 GCA_963771015.1 uncultured Actinomycetota bacterium | reverse complement strand
GCCGAGTTGGGCCAGCGCCTTGGCGAGGTCAGGGCGAGACTCGGGGTCGGTTTCGGCCAGGCCCCGCAGGCGGGTGACCGCCTCCTCCGAACCGCGGTCAGCGTCCCACGACAATATCCTCCGCCAGTGCGCCGTCCGTTCCTGCTCCTAATCCTCTCGCATCGCGAATCGGAAAGGCATCCTTCCGGGAAGTGCGTCACTCCGCCGCGAGCAGTGCGCTTCTGCTCGATACGCGCCGGGGATCCCAGCCGGCCCGGCAAGCGTCATGTAGACGAAATCATCTACATGACGTACCGTTGCCGCATGGCCGAGACGACGACGATCGCATCAGCCGGGACACCCACGCCCGGGTCACCCGCTTGGCGGCCGAGCGTCACGAGACGATTGATGAGTTGGTTAGCAGCGCTCTGCGGGCGCTGCGCCAGGACGGCATGGGCCGCGACCTGGCCGAGAGCTCACTCAGGATGAGACAGGCTGCTCGATGCTGACGCCGGGTGACGTCGTTGAGCTCGACCTCGGCTTTCCGGCCGGTAGCGAGGCGGGGCTGCCGCCGCAGTCGTCGTCACCGCCGCACGGGTTCTGGGGGGTGGACCCAACGTCGTGCAGGTGGTGCCGCTGACCCGCACCATCCGTCCAGCAGCACCGAAGTGGTCATCGGCCCTGATCGCGGCAACCGTCTTGCAGAGCGTTCCTCGGCGCAGTGCCAGCACGTGCGTTCTGTAGCCACCACGCGTATTCAGCACCGCTCCGGAAATATCGCCCCCGTAGTACTCGGCGAGGTCGAGAGACCCTCGCTTTGCTGCTGGACCTCTAACGCCTTCGGCGCGGCCCTTGAACGAGAGTCCAGCGCGTCGATGTAGCCCCTTCCGCCGCGAAGCGCGCGCATCCGCTCAGCCGAAACCCCGGTGCACGCCATCGTCGCTGACTGCGGAGGCAGACTCTTCCCCGTCCAGATTGGCGAGGTTCAGGTGGTTGTCGACCGACCACAGCGCAGCCGCCGCGCACCTGAACGGTGGGCGCTGCTCGCCGCTGAGGTCGACGACGTGAATCGGGTGCTCGTCGACCACGGCGACGTAGGCGCGGAACCCATCCTCGATCGGGGCAAGGGCTGACTCGCGAGTACGCACCCAGGCCGACTGGTCGCCGAAGTCGGTCCGCACCAACAGCGAGTCGTCTGTGGCTGGGAGAGATGCCACGCCCCCACAGGTCCAGGGCCGTGGGGCGTCTGCCGTGCGACCTACGCTGTCTGGATGCGACGCTTCCACGACGAGGACCTGACCGGAGCGGAGTTCCGCGAATGCGACCTGAGCGGTGCCCGGATGGTCGGCGTCGTCATGAAGGGCGCCGAGATCGACGGCCTGGTCACCGGTCTTGTGGTCAACGGGGTCGAGGTGACGGCCTACGTCGAGGCGGAGCTCGACCGCCGTCATCCGGTGCGACTGCTGATCCGCTCCGATGAGCCGGAGGACCTGCGCGAGGCCTGGCGGCGACTGAGGGACGAGTGGGCCACCACCATCGAACGGGTCCGGTCCATGCCCGAGCACAGCGAACTGCGCGGTGTCGACGGCGAGTGGTCGATGGTCGAGACCCTGCGCCACCTCGTCTTCGTGCACGACTCCTGGTTCCGACGCTGCGTGCTCGGGCTCACCGAGCCGTTCACCGCCATGGGACTTGGCCCGCCGTCGGTCATGGGCCAGGAGGACGAGCTCGACCCGTCCGCCCGACCGGCCCTGGACGAGGTGCTTGCCGTACGAGTCCGGCAGGCCACCGAGATCGAGGCATGGCTGGCCGAGGTCACACCCGGTCGGCTCGCGGACATCGCCCCGGTCCCGGACGACGACAGGTGGCCCCCGTACGCCAAGGGGCGGACAGTGCGGCAATGCCTCGGCACCGCACTCAACGAGGAATGGGCCCACCATCGGTTCTGCAAACGGGATCTGGACAAACTGACGCGCCTGGGCACTTCGCAGACGTGACGGACAGGTCACGACCGGTAGCAGGCGGTCGTCGGGGGCCCGGGTCGCCAACGGGCTGACCCACTCCGCCGCCAGTCGGCGATCGCGGCGGCGGCAGATGGGAGCAGCGTCGTGGCTCCTACTGCGCCCCCACGGCGGGCAGGCCCGAGGCCATGAACAGGTCGACGAAGCGGTCGATACCTTGCGCACTGAGGTGTTTCTCGTCGCCCGACACGTCGCCGGCCGCGACGGGGTCTCGGCTGCCGTCCGGGCCGCAGAAGGTGTCATAGGCGGGCAGGACGGTGATGTGGTGCTGGGCGGCGGCGCGCACGACGGCCTGGTTCATGGCTTGCCACCTGGGCCGCATGACGTCGTAGGTGCCGGCCCTCTGGAAGGTCGGCATCAGGAACTGCCAGACCGTGGTCGCGCGGATGATCGCATCGGCCGGGTCACGCAGCGCCACGATCTCGTCGAAGATCGCGGTGACGTCGTCCTGGTACCGCGTCACCGCCGTGTCCATGCAGGTCTTCACCTCGGCGGCGGTTGCCATGCTGGGGTTGACGGTGCATACATCAAGGGTCAGGCCAGTCGGGACGTCGAAGCCGATGATCTCCGCCCCGCGCAGGTCCCGGCGCAGGTTCTCGTCGGTGCGCAGCCGGACCAGGAGGTCACCGCTGCGCTCTCCGCCGTTCCCGTTGTACGTGCTGAGGTCGGGGTTGATCCAGTCGTGCATGACCAGACTCACCTTGAGCTCATCCTCGAGCCGCCGCGGAAGGTCCCCCGCGGCCACACCGAGTCGCCCATCAGGACGATGTCCCAGGCCGGGACCGCCGAGGTGGACGACTGAGCACCCGGGGAACTGGGCGCGGAGCCAGACGTCCCACAGCCGACCAGCAGGACCGCTGCGCCCACGATCGATGCGGGGATGGCGCGCAGGCGGCCGCGTCGCCTCGCTGCCCCTGTTCGAGTCCACATACCGCCTCCCAGACCCAGTCACCACGCTATCCCTGGGGGCTGGCGACGACGAGCTACGGTGACGGCCACCACATCCAGGACAACGCGCACCCCCTCCCAAAGCGGGCGGACCATGTGCTGACAGTCGCGGCGGCACCCCCGGTTCGGGCTCATCAGCGTCGGGCGGTTCGCGCCTGCCCCACTCCGCCGCGTGCTGGGCGGCTCGGCCTGGGGCCGGCCGGTCAGCTGGGGGACGGCGTGGGCGCGGCGGTGTTGAATGCGATGGGCGATCTTGGTGCCGGGCGAGGAGGAGAGATGCGACCTCGGACAGCTCTGGCGGCCGGGAGGCGTCACTCGGTGGGGCGGCGGTGCGACGGCAGGGTCGTGGCGGTGGGCGGCGGCGCCGCTGGGGAGCTGGAGGTCGGCCGGTGGGAGCACGTCGTGGCGGTTGCTGCGGGCAACGTGCATGCCGCCGCCAACACGGGACGCTCGCACACGGTGGGGCTGCGCGGGGACGGCACGGTGGTGGCGACGGGGTGGAACGGTGACGGGCAGTGCGACCTGGGCTCCTGGCGGGGCGTCGTGGCGGTGGCCGCGGGTGGCGGCGAACCCTGGGGTTGCACGGTGACGGCACCGTCGTTGCTGCTGGTCGCACCGCCGAGGGTGCGTGCGATGTGGACCCCTGGCGTGAGGTCGTGGCCATCTCCTGTGGTGACTGGCATTCGGTCGGGGTCCGTGCCGACGGGACCGCGGTGGCCGCGGGTGTCAACCGTCGGGGGCAGTGCGATGTCGACACCTGGCGGGGCCGACCGCTATCGCGGCGGGGTACCTGCACACGGTCGGGGTGCGCGCCGACGGCCGTCTCGCCGCGACCGGTGACCGGTCGATGGGTGCGTGCGCGGTCGAGGCTTGGCGGGACGTGGAGATGGTGGCCGCGGGCAGCTACCACACCGTCGCGCTCACCGCCTCCGGACGAGTCCTGGCCACGGGTGACAACACCCATGGCCAGTGCGACGTACACCATTGGCGCGATGTCATCGCCGTGGCAGCCGGCTCCACCCACACCCTGGGCCTCCGTGCCGACGGCACCATCCTGAGCGCCGGGAACAACACCGACCACCAGTGCGAAACCCAGACCTGGACCGACATCCGGGCAGTGCCGTAGCCCGCCGCCTCCCGAAGAGACAGTCCACCCGTCGGCTGAAGGTGCTGCACTTCGCCGCGATACGCAGCCTTGCGAGGATCCTTGGAAGGCGCCACAATTGTGGCCATGAGTGTTGAGCCGCTGCGCGAGGTCCGCGACCACTTCAGCGATGTCGTCGACCGGGTCGAGCGCGAACACGACCGGGTGACCGTGACCCGCAACGGGCGTGCCGCCGCGGTGATCATCAGCCCCGAGGACCTGGCCGAGCTCGAGGAGACCCTGGCCGTCCTCAGCGACGCGGCCGCCCTGGCGGACATCCGCGAGGCGGACGCGGCGTATGCCGCCGGTGACGTCGTCCGCGGCGTCGACGCGGTCCGCGCCCTGCGCCGGTGACTGCGCCTGTCGCCTACGAGCTGGTCCTCACCCCACCGGCGGTACGCGCAATCCGCACCGGCCTTCCCGAGGCCGTGGCCGTCGCCGTGATCGAGTTCCTCACCGGGGCCCTGGTGGACAACCCCCACCGGGTCGGCAAGCGGCTGCGGGGGGATCTCTCGGGCATCTACTCAGCGCGGCGTGGCACCTACCGCGTTCTGTACCGCATCAACGAGGAGCGCGGTGAGGTCGTCGTGCTGCGCATCGATCACCGCAGCGAGGCCTACCGCCCCCTGTGAGCTGGCAAACCCTCGATGCTCGGCCATCAAAGTTCCCCTACCGCCGCCTGTTGGGCGGCCGGCTGGCGTCATACGCTGATCCGATGCTCGACCTGAACGCGATCGATGTTCAGGAGATCGCGACTGCGTTGGCGGACCAGACCGACTACGAGCATCGGTGGCTGATCGACCCAAGGACCGGCGAGATCGCGTTCTGGACCAGCGACACCGGCGTGGACGGTGAGAACCCCCTCGAGCTCGACGAGTTGGATCTCATTCTTATCGGCCCCCTTCCTCCATACGTCTGGTACCAGGACATGGCCGACTTCGCGGACGGCATCAGTGACAGGGCCGCCGGCGAGGCCCTGCACCTTGCTCTGCGGGGCACGGGCGCGTTCCGGCGTTTCAAGAACGAGCTCTATCAGCGCCATCCGGACCTGATCTCTGTTTGGCACGGCTTCAGGGATGCCCGGGCAGTGGGCCGAGCAGTGAGCTGGCTTGCTGCGGAGGCGTTGATCGACGGGAGCGCCGTCCAGGAGTTCGAGCGAGCGCACCCAGAACCCGAGTTGCCATGACGATGTGAAGGCCGACCGGCTGCGTCTTCGGTCGCCGGTCGACCTACGTCGTCCACGTCGGCTTGGATGACGGGTCGCGTGTTGCCGCAGCCAGAGATGTCAACTACAGTTAACACATGGTTGAGGTCATCCGATCGGGCACCTTCGACCGATGGCTCAGAAGACTCAAAGACCCCCGCGCCCGGGCACGGGTACTGGTCCGGATCAACCGGCTGACGGCCGGCAACCCCGGAGACGTCAAACCCGTCGGCCGCGGCGTCTCCGAACTGCGGATCAGCTACGGCCCCGGCTACCGCATCTACTACCTGAAGGACGGCGACCGGGTCATCCTGCTGCTCACCGGCGGTGACAAGTCCAGCCAGGACGCCGACATCCGGGCCGCGCACCAGATCGCTGACGAATGGAGAGGAAGCCGACCATGAGCGACGAGACGTTCACCCCCTTCGACAGCGCCGACTACCTGAACAGCTTCGCGGACGTCACCGCCTACCTCGAGGCCGTCCTCGACGACGCCGACGACGACCCCCAGGTCATCGCCGCCGCCCTCGGCGCGATCGCCCGATCCCGCAACTTCAGCCAGATCGCTCGCGAGGCGGGGATGAGTCGCGAAGGTCTGTACAAGGCCCTCTCCGCGGACGGCAACCCCTCGTTGGCCACGGTCCTGAAAGTCGCCCACGCGCTCGGCCTACGGCTGCACTTCGAAGCCACCGCCTGACGCCGCCACGGCCACACTCGGGGCCGAGATCACGTGTCCCACATGTCAGTAGTGGTCTGGCTGGCGGCTGCCCGGGTGAGATGAGTCCGCCACTCGTCGTCGAGAGGGCTCGCCGAAGGACCGTCGCGGCGTTACTCCCAGGGTTCGAACCTGCCCCGCCACCGCACCCGCTCGGCCAGCGCGTCGCTGACCATGTCGAGCGCGTCAGCGACGCCGTCGAGGTCGTGGTCGGCGACCACAGCCGGCCCCTGCCCCAGCTGACGGGCGAGCAGGCCCAGGTGCTGGACCCAGCCGGCCGCGTCCCCAGGGACCACCAGCACCTCCCGGTCGACCACCCGCACCGCGGCCTTCCCCGAGGCCGCGGCCCGGGACGCCTCCCAGGCTCGTTGCCGACACGACGCCGAGCACCACTTCGGCACCGGCCCCCGTGCCTTCACCGTGACCGGCTGCCCGCACCACCCACACGCCAGCACCTGACCCGGCACCCGACGACCCGCAGCCTGCGCTCCCGTGACCATCAGCCGCTTCCCCCGCTCCTCGCCACCGACGCACCATAACCTGTCACGACGAATTCCACACACCTCTTGCACCCCCGGTGCGTGTCCTATCGTTGTGACGACAACGACCGGCGAGGGCCGACCAGGGGAGGTGGCCATGAGCGGCCGATCAGACACAACTGACAAGGGGCCGGCCAGTCCCGGGAGACGGTCGTCCCCGCGCGCTCCAGGACAGAGCGTCGCCTGCGGCTGGTGCGGCCAGGACGTGCTCGTCCCGGCGCGGGGGCGGGTGCCGAAATGGTGCTCGCCCGCGTGCCGTCACCGGGCCTGGGAACAGCGCCGCGCGGCCGCCAACGGGTTCGCCGCGGTCGAGGTCAAGGACCGCATCGTCGAGACCGTCAAGACCGTCACCGTGGTCCAGCACCACACCACAGAAATCCCGGTCCCGGTGCTGCCCGGCAGCGTCGGAGAGTTCGTCGAGGTCCTCGCAGACCTCACCCGCCGCGTCGATACCGGGCGGATCTACGACCGCGACCTGCCCGCCCTCACCCCCGCGGTCGCCGAGCTGGTCGCAGCCCTGGACCGCCGTACAACGAGGCAGTGGCGACCACCGTGGGAACGCTGACCCGGAAGGTCTCGACGGCCGCTGCGCGGACCGCACGTAGCGGTCCGTTTCGGTTCACCGTTCGCGAGCGGTTCCGAAGTCGACGGTTGCGAACGCGGCCGCGGTGAGGTCGTCCATCCGGCTCTGCGTTGCTCTGACATAGCGCTCGGCGGCCTGGGTCGAGCTGTCCCCGAGGAACACCTTGACCTCGTCGACGTGCGCCCCCCGCTGCGCCATCCGCGTGGCGCCGGTCGCTCGCAGGTCGTGGAAGTTGACCGGGCGACCGACCGCTTCACGGACAGCGAGCCAGCCTCCGGACGCCTTCCGGAACCGGGTCTCGGAGAGCCACCCGCCGTCCGGGGCGGGGAAGAGTAGCCCGTCCCTACCGGTGACGTAGGTGCGGAGGTGCTCGGCCAACGCATCGACGACGGAGGCCGGTATCCGTTGGTCCCGCTTTCCGGCGGCGCTCTTTGGGTCCTTCTCGTAGCGACGGCCGCCGGGACCGGTGCCCACGGCGCGAGTGATGCGGACGACGGGAGAGTTCGCCTTCAGGTCGATGTCGGACCGGCGGAGCGCGATGATCTCGCCGAAGCGCAGGCCACATCCGAGGGCGAGCGCGACCATGGCCCGCCATTCGGGCCGGATGGTCGACATGATCACCCGCAGGTCGTGGTCGTCGAGCACTTCCGTACGGGCGCGTGAGCGGGCACCGATGGAGCCGGCACCGTCGATCTTGAAGGGGTTCACGGCTCCAGCCAGCATGCCGTCCGCGGCCGTCGCCGTCCGCATGATGGCCGACCCCAGGGCGTAGCACTCACGCGTCGTCTTCGGCTTGTCGTGAGGGAGGGCGTCCTCGTACCACCGCAGGATGACGCTCGGGGTGATCTCGTCCAGGGGCAGGTCGCCCAGGGTCGGCAGGAGGTACTTGTCGAGCCAGAGCCGGTAGCCACGTCGCGTGGACTCCTGCAATGGTCCGTTCTTGGTCCGACGCGTCCGAAGCCACGTCGCGGAGAACTCGGCGAAGGTGACCATGGCCGCGCGCTCGGCCTGCGCCCGCTCGGCCGCGGCGTGCTCCGCCAGGGTGGCCCATGCCGCCCCTTCGGCGACCAGACGTCGTTCCTCGTCGCGAAGCCAGTCGCCTGCGGCCTCCTTGCCGTACGTCGTCGGCTCGAACGTGTGCGGCGCGGTGATCGTCTGACCGCCACGTCCCGAGGGGTGGCCCAGCGGGACGGTGAAGCGTGCCTGCCACCGTCCGGACCGCATCCGCGCCAGCTGCCCGAACCGGCGGCGGGGCGATTTTGCATCGGCCATGCATCGGATCGTACGGCGGTTTGTGGCCTCTGTCGTCACTTGGCGGACTGTTGGAGTCGTAGTCTCAGCCAACGTTCTCGCAGGTCAGAGGCCACTTCTGCCTCTTGTGTCCACAGGAGTCCAACAATACGGATCGTTGGTTCGAGTCCAACCGGGGGAGCGATAGGGCCCCGACCGCGCCATGCGGTTCGGGGCCCGCGTCGTTCCAGGTCCCTCCCCGACCCGCCCTCGTGCCGGCCCGCTACCGGGCCCGCGGGTCCCGGTCGGCTGACGTGGTGATGGGCCTGACCGCGTTCAGGCTAGGCCCTTGTCGGCTGTTCAGCCACCTTCTCCGGGGACGCGCATCCGCCCGCGGGGCGAGCCCTATCTTTACCAATGCAAGGAAGTTTCGATACTCGCCCCATACCAAGACCGGCACCTGAGCTGAACATTCTCACGGCGACCCGGCCCACCGAGAAGGAGTTCGCAGTGAGTACGTGGTCGAAGAAGAAGAAGACCGCCCTGGTCACCCTCGCGCTGATGCTGGTCGGCAGCGGCGGGGCGTTCGCGTACTGGACGGTGGGCGGCTCGGGGACGGGCTCCGCCGCGACCGGGTCCACCGTGGCCATCACCGTCGTGCAGACGACGACGGTGACCGCCATGGGACCGGGAGTCGCCGCCCAGGCCCTCTCCGGCAGCTTCGACAACCCCAATGCCGGCCCGGTCTACGTGTCGAAAGTGACGGCCAGCATCGCCTCCGTCACCAAGGCCGTCGGCGCCCCGTCAGGGACCTGCGACGCGAGCGACTACACCCTGGCCAATGCCGCGATGACCGTCAACGCCGAGGTGCCCGCCGGAACGGCGCAGGGCGCATGGACCGGCGCCACGATCATCTTCAACAACAAGGCCACCAACCAGGACGCCTGCAAGGGAGCCACCGTCAACCTCGCCTACGCCGTCAGCTAGGCCGTCGGCCGAGCCCATGCGACCACCGCATGGGCTCGGCCTGTTGTCGACGTCGTCGTGCGGGAAGGAGGGGTGGTGCGCCAGATCGGGCAGCGATGGTTCGTCGCCATGGCGCCGCGCACCCTCACCGGTCTTGCGGCGAGCGGCCTGCTGCTCCTGGCAGCGGTCCCCGCGGCGAACGAGCCGTCGTGGTCGCTGGCCTCCGGGACCCAAACGTTCTCCATCAGCGGCACCGTGCACGCCGCCGCGTCGATGACGTTCCCGGCCGCTGCGTGCGTCGGGCCGGCGGCACCGCTGGCGCCGGGCGTCACCCGCTGTCTGGTCTACCGGGTCGAGAACTACCTCGATGTTCCCATCACGGTCCGGACCATGAGCATGAGCCTCGACCCGAGCTACCCACCGCCCCCGTCGGGGTGTTCGTCGGGTGAGCTCGATCTGCCCGCGTTCGCCGGCACGTTGACCGTGCCCGGGCTGGGCAGCGCACTCAGCCCGGGACTTCCCGTCACGCTGAAGGACACCTCGCTCAACCAGGACGGCTGCAAGCAGACGGTGCTGCATTTCGTCTTCACCGGGACCGCTGACAAGACGGAGACGACAGGATCGCTCGCGTTCACGGGTGCGGACCCGATCCGCGAGGCGCTCTTCGGGCTGGCCCTGTCGCTGTGGGGAGTGGCCCTGGTTCTCGCTGGCCGCCGCGCCCGGCGCCGGACGGGGGAGTCGCCGTGACCGGGCGGCATCGGAGAGGCGCCGTGGCCGGGCGGCACCGGAGACCGGCGGTGACCGGGCGTCGGCTGCCGCGTCTGCGGAAACGGGCGCTGTACACCGCCGGCACGTCGGTCCTTGCCGTGGGTCTGGTGACCGGACCGGCGTTCGGATACTTCACGGCACTGGTCGGTGCGGGCCCGGGTACGGCCACCACCGGCAGCCTGCAGCCCCTGGCGATCCTGTCCGCGGTGACCGGCTCGCCGTCGTCCTCCCTGATGCCGGGAACCAGCGCGGATCTGCTGCTGAACGTGACGAACCCGAACCCGGCCCCGGTGACCATCGTGAGTGTCTCCCAGGGCGGCGGGGTGAGCGTCCAGGGCGGGGCCGGGTGCACCAGCGACCCGGCCTGGCCGGGAACAAGCGGCAACTCCGGCGTCTCGGTGGCCTCCTTGACCGCGTTGAGCATCCCGGTTGCGGGCGGAGCCACGTCCGTGGTCCACGTGCCCGCGGGGGCGTTGATGAGCACCGCGTCGGCGTCGGGTTGCCAGGGGGCCTCGTTCCGGATCCCCGTGACCGTCACGGTGCGGCAATGACGGCGGCCGCGCCCCGGCGACGCTCGACGGCTCCCCGCCGTCGAGTCCGGGGCCGCCTTGTCACGGCCATCACGGCCGGGTTGCTCGTCATCATGGCCGGACCCGCCTACAGCTACTGGACCGTGACCTCCACCGGGACGTACGGCCGGGCCCAGGCAGGCACGTTGGCAACCCCCGCCCTCTCGACCGCCTCGGTCACCGCCACCTCGGCCGGTCTGGCCTGGACGTCTCCCTTCACGCCGACGGCATACGTCCTGAGCCAGTCCCCGGGCACGCTGACCGGCTGCCCCGCTGCCCCGGCGACCGCCTCGACCGGCTGCACCGCGACCTCGTTGACCCCGAACACCTCGTACACCTGGACCCTCGCGGCGTCGTTCCACTCGTGGGTCAGTCCGGCGACGGTGACGGCGACCACCAGCAGGCAGGCGACGACGACGACGCTCGGCACCATCACCCCCACGACAGGCACCTCCGGCACCAGCTTCAGTGCCACGGCCACCGTCAGCGGCAACGCCGGCTATGGCACGCCGGCCGGGACGGTCGTTCTGGCGCTGTACACCAGCGCGACGTGCACCGGCACCCCCAGCTACACGAGCCCCGCCAAGACCCTGTCGGGAGGAGCCGCCACGGCCGCGCTCCAACCTGCCGCCGGCACCTACCACTGGCGTGCGACCTACAGCCCGGCCGACGGCTACAACCTCGCCAGCACGAGCAGCTGCAGCGCCGCCATCACCGTGTCGGCAGGCGCGACGAGCACCATCGGCTTCACCTTCTACACCTTCTACGGGAGCGCGTACAACGGACAAGGGCGGCCCACCGCGCTGGCGGGGGAGCTGTCGGTGCAGAACGCGGGCGGCTCGACGCTACGGACACTCAACTCGCTGACGGTGACGGTGGCCTTCCCCGACGCGTGGGTCTCCGGGGCCGCCCCGACCGGGGTGTCCGGGACCGGGTGGGCATACCAGAGCGTGGCCCATGTGGGGTCCGAGCGGGTCTACACGTTCGCCTGGACGGGTTCCCTGGCGCCGTACACCGCGACGAGCAATCTCGCCTTCACCGTCGGCCTCAGCGGCAACGGCGGGGGGACGATCTCGTCCACGGCGACCGCCAGCAACCCCTTCACCAACACACCGACGTTCACCGCGACCCACACGATCTGACCTTGGGGGGTCGGACCATGACCAAGCGGACACCGCGCGGTGTGGTCCCCACCGCCGGCGCGGCCGCCGTCACTCGTGGTGGTGGCGCGACTCCGCGATGTCCTCGAACTTGTGCGCGATCACGTCGGCGCCCACGGTGGCCGGGCCACCGGGCTCGGCGCCCCCCTGGATGATGTTCGGTGCCTCGGTGGTCATCGTCGCCGTGGTGTGGCCACGGCGGCTGAGCTGCCGCTCGGCCTTCGCGGCGATCTTGGTCAGCGAGTAGTTCATCCCGATGAACAGCAGGGCCGCGACGAGGTAGGCCGGGACGGTGTTGGCGTAGGCCGACCCCAGCGTCTTGGACCAGGTGAGTAGCTCCTGGTACGTGATGACCGTGCCGAGGGCGCTGTCCTTGAGAACGACGACGAGCTGGCTGATGAGCGCGGGAAGCATCGCCGTCAGGGCCTGGGGGAGCTGGATCGAGCGGAGCGTCTGGCTCCGGGTGAGCCCGATCGACAGGCCCGCCTCGGACTGTCCCTTGGGCAGCGAGTGCACCCCGGAGCGGACCAGCTCGGCGATGACCGAGCCGTTGTAGAGGGTGAGGGCGAGGACGACCGCGGCGAGCGGTGCGATGTCGTTCGACAGCCAGCTGCTCCGGGCGAACCATCCGAAGTAGGCGAAGACCATCATGAGGAGCACCGGCACGGACCGGAAGAACTCGACGACGATCCCGCATGCCCACCGGGTGACGGGGTTGGCCGAGAGTCGTCCCATCCCGAAGATGATCCCGAAGATCCCGGCGAACACGACCGAGAGGAGGGCGGCCTTGAGGGTGCCCCACAGGCCGCGCAGCAGGTACTCGGTCCACACCTGCGGGTCGGTGACGAACGGCTTCCACATATAGCCCTGGAGCTGGTTCGCCTGCCTCATCTTCCACGCGGCGAGGCCGATGACGACGAGGACGAGCCCGATGCCGATGACGGTGAGGACGGCATGGCGACGCCGGGCTCGTGGTCCCGGCGCGTCGAAGAGGGCCAGGGCGCTCATCGCTGCACCGCCAGCCGCTGGGACAGCCGGGTGAGATAGACCCCGATCGGAAGGGTGAGGACGACGAAGCCGAGGGCGAAGAAGAAGAACGTGCCGAGGCTCGCCCCCTCGTTCTCGGTCACCTGTGCCAGCAGGCCTGCGGCCTCACGCGACCCCAGGATGACGGCCGCCACCGTCGTGTTCTTGATGAGCGCGATGAGGGTGGAGCCGAGCGGCGCGATGGCTCCTCGGAACGCCTGGGGGAGGAGCACCTCGCGAAGCGACTGGCCGAACGTCAGCCCGATCGACCGGGCGGCCTCGGCCTGACCGAGGGGGATCGTGTTGACCCCGCTGCGCAGCGACTCGCAGACGAACGCCCCGTGGTAGACCGCGAGCATGACGATGGCCCACCAGTACGCGTTGCGGGAGAGGTCGTTGGAGATCTCCAGGCCCATGATGAACGTCAGACCGAGCACGCTGAACACCATGAGGAGCGTCAGCGGGGTGTTCCTGACGATGTTGACGTAGCTCGTCCCGACCACCCGGAGCACCGTCACGGGGGACACCCGCAGGACGGCGAAGACGGTTCCGATGACCAGAGCGCCCAGCGTCGAGAGGACGGCGAGCTGGATGGTCACCCAGAAGGCGCCGAGGATGTCGTACGTGCCGAAGATGTCGCCCACGAGGGTCTCCTTCGAAGAGCGGGCCGACCCGGTATGCCGCCCGCTCCGGTGAGCGGGCGGCATACCGGGTCACGCGTGGGTCAGGAGCAGGCCGCCGGGGTCGGCGGGTTGTCCGGTCCCGGCTGGTAGCCCGCGGGTCCGAGGTTCGCGTCGACGAACTTCTGCCACGACCCGTCGCTCACCATCGACGTGATGGCGTCGGTGACCTTCTGGCACAGAGCGGTATCGCCCTTCTTCAGGCCGATGCCGTAGTTCTCGACCGAGAAGGTCTGGCCGACGACCTTGAGCTTGCCCTTGTACTGGTCCTGGGCGGCGTAGCCGGCGAGGATCGTGTCGTCGGTCGTCACGGCGTCGATCGTGCCGGAGACGAGCGCTGCCACGCACTCGGAGTACGTGCCGAACTCCTGGAGGTTCACCCCGGGAACCTTCTCCGTGACCTTCTGGGCCGAGGTCGAGCCGGTGACCGAGCACAGCTTCTTGCCCGCGAGGGAGTCCGGACCGGTGACCGAGGAGTCGTCGGAGCGGACGAGCAGGTCCTGGCCGGCGATGAAGTACGGACCGGCGAAGGAGACCTTCTCCTTGCGGGAGTCGGTGATGGAGTAGGTCGCCGCCACGAGCGTGACCTGGCCCGTCGAGATGAGGGTCTCGCGCTGGGCACTCGGGGCCTGGACCCACTGGATCTTGTCGGCCGCATAGCCGAGCTTGTCGGCGATGTAGGTCGCGACGTCGACGTCGAGGCCGGCATAGGTGTCGCCGGTCTTCAGGCCGAGGCCGGGTTGGTCGAACTTGATGCCGATCTTGATCGAGTCGCCGCCCGATCCCGCGGAGCTTCCGCCACCGCAGGCGGACAGGGCGAGGGCGACCGCGGCCGCACCGGCCAGGGCCGCGTTGCGTCGTGCGTTCATCTGGGTTCCCTTCCTGGTTCTGCGGCAGACGGTCGTATGCCGCGGGTTCAGTCAGTGGCCCAAGCGCCGTACGTCGGCGTGGGAGTCAGTGGGTGAGGATCTTTCCGAGGAAGTCCTTGGCCCGCGTGCTCTGGGGCTTGGTGAAGAAGGTCTCGGGGTCGGCCTGCTCGACGATCTGGCCGTCGGCCATGAAGATGACGCGGTTGGCGGCGCGCCGGGCGAAGCCCATCTCGTGGGTGACCACGACCATCGTCATGCCGCTCGTGGCGAGCCCGGTCATCACGTCGAGGACCTCGTTGATCATCTCGGGGTCCAGGGCCGAGGTCGGCTCGTCGAAGAGCATGACCTTGGGGTCCATGGCGAGGGACCGGGCGATGGCGACCCGCTGCTGCTGGCCGCCGGAGAGCTGGGCGGGGTACTTGCCCGCCTGCTCCTGGACCCCGACCCGCTCCAGGAGCTCCATCGCCCGCGCCTCGGCGGCCTCCTTGCCCATCTTGCGGACCTTGATCGGCCCGAGGGTGACGTTCTCGAGGATCGTCTTGTGGGCGAAGAGGTTGAAGCTCTGGAACACCATGCCGACGTCGGCGCGGAGCTGGGCGAGGGCCTTGCCCTCCTCGGGGAGCGGGCTGCCGTCGATCTCGATCGTTCCGGACTCGAACGTCTCGAGGCGGTTGATCGTCCGGCACAGCGTGGACTTCCCCGACCCCGAGGGGCCGATGACGACGACGACCTCGCCCGGGTCGATCTCGAGGTCGATGTCCTTCAGGACGTGGAGGTCGCCGAAGTGCTTGTTGACCTTGTGCAGGGCCACCAGTGGGGTTGGCATCTCAGCAACCTGTCAGCCAATCCCCAGATGGTCAACCGCAGGGCGGCACCCCGGGGTCGGGCGAGACCCAATCGAGACCTTGCCCCCACCGCGTCTCCGGAGACCCGTGACGCCGCGCCGTGGCATTTTCGTGTGGAAGTTCGAAAATTCGGCGCGGGGCGGGCACCATGGTGTCCATGAGGACGGACGCCGCGGCCCGGACCGCACTTGCCGATGCGGTCCCGCAGGTCTTCTGGACCGATCGCCCGACACTTCGGCCGGTCGCAAGGTCGCCGCTGACCGGCTCGGGGCACCGCGCCGACCTCGTCGTCGTCGGCGGCGGGTTCACCGGTCTGTGGGCGGCGATCCAGGCCAAGGAGGAGGATCCGTCGCGCGACGTCGTCGTCCTGGAGGCGGGCCGCCTCGGCGTCGGCGCCTCCGGCCGCAACGGCGGCTTCGTCTCGCCGTCGCTGACCCACGGTCTCGCCCAGGGCCTGGCCCAGTGGCCCGACGAGGTCGCCACCCTGGAACGGCTCGGCGCCGAGAACATGGCGGGGATCGCGGCCACGGTCGCGGCATACGGCATCGACGCCGACTTCCACGTCCCCGGCGAGATGACCCTCGCCCTCACCGAGCACCAGGTCCCGGCGGTCCGCGCGGCCTACGAGCTGCACCGGCAGCACGGGGTGGCCGCGGAGTACCTTGACGCCGAGGCGGCGCGGTCGCGGGTGAGCTCGCCGGCCTACCTCGCCGGCTGGACCGACCCCACCGTCGGCCTCGTCGACCCGGCGCGGCTGGTCTGGGGCCTCGCCGACGCCGCCGAGTCGCTCGGCGTCCGGCTGCACGAGGACACGGCCGTGCGCGGCTTCGAGCGCGACGGGTCCGGGCTCCGGGTTCGCACCGAGTGGGGCAGTGTGTCGGCGGGGGCGGTCCTCGTCGGGACCAACGCCTACCAGGGCGTCCTGCGTCGGCTCCGCGCGTATGTCCTCCCGGTCTATGACCATGTTCTGATGACCGAGCCGCTGACGGGCGCCCAGCTGGGCTCGCTCGGCTGGGCGGGCCGCGAGGGGCTCGCTGACGCGGGCAACCAGTTCCACTACTACCGGCTCACCGGCGAGGACCGGATCCTCTTCGGTGGCTACGACGCCAACTACCACTTCCCGGGTCGGATCGACGCCGACCTCGAGCAGTCCGAGGCCTCGCACGGGCTGCTGGCCAAGCACTTCTTCGAGATCTTCCCCCAGCTCGAGGGGCTGCGCTTCACCCATCGGTGGGGCGGCGTCATCGACACGACCTCACGGTTCACCCCCGTGTTCGGGACCGCGTTCGGCGGCCGGCTCGCCTACGCCGTCGGCTACACCGGGCTCGGGGTCGCCTCGACCCGGTTCGGTGCCCGGGTCGGGCTCGACCTGCTCTCCGGACGGTCGACCGAGCTGACCTCGCTGGGCATGGTGCGGCGCAAGCCGGTGCCGTTCCCGCCGGAGCCGATCCGGTATGCCGCGGTCCGTGCCACGCGTTCGGCGCTCGCCGCCGAGGACCGCACCGGCCGACGGGGGCTGTGGCTCAAGACGCTCGACCGGTTCGGGGTGGGGTTCGACAGCTGACGTCGCTCCCGCGACGGCACGGAGTTCGCCGACGTCGCACGGGAGCGGCGACGAGCGTCGGCATCGGCACGGCGGCCGGTCAGGGTCGGCGTGCCGTGGCGAGGAAGAGGGTGTAGCTGCGCTCCTCGCCGTCGACCTCCTTGTCGAGCGTATAGGCGGTCCGGAACCCGATGTCGTCGAAACCCGCACTCGCCAGCCACTGCCCGAAGGTGTCCCGGGGGAACCCGTGGTGCCCGTCGAAGTCGCCGTCGTGGAAGCTGCCGTCCTCGTGGTCGAGGTCGACGAGCGCCACCTGTCCGCCGGACCGCAACATCGTGTGGAACGACGCGAGCAGGCCGGGCACGTCGGCCACGTGGTGCAGGGCCATCATCGACAGGATGAGGTCGTAGCGCTCGGTGGGGACCGGGTCGCTCATCAGGTCGAGCCGGACCGCCCGCAGCCGCTCCGCCGCGGGATGCTCGGCGATCTTGCGCACCGCCGCGTCGGTCATCCCGGTCGAGGCGTCGGCCAGGGTGACGGCGCCCAGCTCCGCCACCAGCTCGCGGCCGAGCAGGCCGGTGCCGGCGCCGTACTCGAGGGTGGCCATGTCGGGACGCAGGGTCAGCGCCTGGCGGATCACCTCGGCGACGGCCTGGGCACGCTCCACGCGGTGCGGCTGGTCGTCCCACGTGTCTGCCTCGGCATCGAAGTCGGTCACGCCTCGATGATGGCCTACCCGGCTGCCTGGCCCGACGCCGGGTCCCGCCGAGCCCAGCCGCGGGCGCCGGCATACCCGACCGACCGGCTCGCGACGCGGATGCCGTACTCGAGGACGGCCACCGGGTCGGACCAGCCATGCTCGGCGAGCCGCGCCGCGATCGCCCCGTGGAGCACGTCCCCGGCGCCGAGGGTGTCGACGACCCGGACCCGCGGCGGGTCGATCGACCCCGAGGAGCCGTCGCGGGCGCGCCACTGAACGGGGCCGTCGCCGTGGGTGCGTGCGACGAAGGTGGGGCCGTAGCGCAGCACGACGTCGAGCCCGTCGCCGTTGGGCGTGGTGAAGTCGGCCGAGACGACGGCCATGTCGACCTCGCGCAGCAGGGACTCCAGCCCGGGCTTCCACGAGCCGCCGTCGAGGATGACCGGTATGCCGCGGCGCCGGGCCTGGAAGGCGATCTCGCGGCACAGGGGGAGGTGGTGGCCGTCGACGAGGACGGCACCGACGCCATCGAGGACGTTGTCGTGGATCGGCAGGTAGCCCTCGGCTCCGAGGGCGTTGCGCGACACGACGGCCCGTGCGCCCGTGGACGCGGTGACGAGGACCGTCGACAGCGGCGGGTCGTAGCCGGGGACGCCGCAGTCGGCGAGCTCGACGGCATACTGATAGAGGTCGGAGCGGACGATGTGACTGAGGGGACCGTCACCGACGGCCGAGACGAGGACCGCCGAGGCGCCCAGCACGGCGGCCGTGACGGCGCCGTTGAGCGCGGGCCCACCGCCCTCGACCGTGGCCGAGGACGCGAGGATCTTGTCGTTGGCGCCCGGGGGCGCGGCCACGGTCTGCACGACGTCCACCGTCGCCAGGCCGCAGGCCAGCACGCGTCCCATGCGCACATCCTGCCGTCTTTGTGCCGCGTGTGGCGGGTTGGACACGTGCGAATTCCCCGGGCCGGTGGCGCGTGAGGGACGACGCCGGCGTCCTGGCGTTCGAGCCGGGGCCGTCACCGAGGGAAACCCGCTCGTCTACCCCGTCATCGGCGGCGGCGGCACGGGGGCCCGGCCCGAGCGGCTGCGGCCCGCGTCCTGGAGGCCGGCGCGAAGCCGGATCAGGTCCAGGGCGTGCGCCTCGAGGGCGACATCCTCGGGGGAGGCCGGCGCCCAGGTGCGGCACGGCACGCCCGTCCCGTCGTCCCCGAGCGCGACGAACACGATGGTGCAGTGTGTCGTCACGCCGAGGTCGGGCTGCCGGGGGTCGCCCGAGCGGACGTGGACGCCGATGTGCATGCTGCTGGTGCCGGTATGCAGCAGCCGGGCCTCCACCTCGACGAGGTGACCGATGAGAAGCGGCCGGTAGAACCGGAACCCGCCGGCATACACCGCGACGTTCTCGGCGCTCTCGGTCCACCTGGTCGCCAGGGTGTGTGCCGCCTCGTCGATCCAGCGCATGACGATGCCGCCGTGGACCTTTCCGCCCCAGTTGACGTCCGTCGGTGCCGCGAGGAAGCGCAGGACGATCCGCGGCGCGGTGCCGGCGTCGGTGTAGCTCTGGGCGGCCATCGCCGCCTCGATCTCGGCCCGGACGGCGATCCGCCGCACCGCACCGCTCTCGAGGGCGCGGTCCTCGTCGGTCGCGGCGACCCACGCCGGGACGTTGGTCGACCGGCCGTCCCCGTCCAGGGCGACGAAGATGATGAGGCACTGGGTGCGCTGCTCCAGGTCGCCGCCCGTGGGCGGCCCGGACCGGACGATGGTCTCGATGTGCATGCTGCTCCGGCCGGTGTGGATGAGCCGGGCGGTCACCTCGACGAGGTCGCCGGTTCTCACCGGGCTCGCGAACCGGACGTTCCCCACGTATGCCGTCACGCAGTACCGGCCACTCCAGGCCGCGGCGAGGGCGTACCCGGCCTTGTCGATCCACTCCAGGACCCGTCCGCCGTCGACACCTCCGGAGTAGCCGGCGTCGGTCGGGGCGGCCAGGAAGCGGAGCGTCATCTCCCGGGCCGGCGCGGGGGCCTCGGCAGGCGCATGGGCAGGGGCAGCGGCGGCCAGCGGGCCGGTCGGGGTCATCGGATGCCTCCTGCGGTGCGGTGGTGGCCGTGCGGTGGCTCGCGCGCCCGGCGCCGTGTGCGACAAAGATGCCACGACCTCGAGCCCCGCGGGCGACCAGGACGGGGCCCCCCGGGGGTCGCAGATCGATCCCATACGGTAGGCCGTCGGTAACGTGCGCTTCCCGCCTGATGTCAAGAGAACCGCGAGAGCGAACCGTACGACCGATTCTCATCGGGTCCCCGAGTCTGCGATCGACGACCCAACGATGAAGAGGGGAGGGTATGCCCAGAAGTGCCGCCGGCCTCGCTCGGGATGCCGTCGGCCTGCGCGACTCCGAGCCGCCCATCGACATGCCGGCGCCACGCCCTGCGTGCCGCCGCCACCGGATGTGCCGCACGCGTCATCCTCGCTGGGTGCTCATCGGCCAGTTCGGCCTCCGGGTCAGGCTCGCCGTCGGCCTTGACCTCGGCTGCGGCCTCGGCCACAACGGTCCGCGACCTCGGTCCGGATCCGGGCGCTGCGGCATACCGGGCGCTCGATGTCTGTGGCCTCGTCCCGGCCGCCGAGATCCACGCCGTCTGGGGCGCGACGGAGCCGACGGCCGGCTCCACGAAGGTCGTCGTCCGGTCGTCGTCGCCGGGCGGCTGCCTCCTCGACCTCGGGCAGGCGGGCTGGTCCGCCCGCGTCTCCGTGGCCAGTAGCCGACCCGACCTGCCGGCCGAGGTGCGCACCACGGACCTGGGCATCGACCAGGCCGTCGAGCTGCCGCACGGCCTGCTGATCCACGACCCGGCGTGTCGTAACGGGTACGCCGTCGGCGCCGCCGGGTAGGTCCTCTCCATCGAGCCCGATCCCGGTTCCGCCGGCGGCGATGTCTGCCCGGTGCTCGCCGCCCTGTCCCAGGTGGCGCTCGCCAACCTGGCCGCCGGGCCGGCGGCGTCGGCCCCCTCGGTTGGGACCCTGCTGCAGGTCGATCTCTGCGGTGCCGTCGAGTCATCCGGTGTCCTCACGAGCCTGCCGGTCAAGCCGTTCCGCTCCCGAGCCGACGGGCGGGTCTGCTGGACGGCTCCGGCGAAGACCCGGTTCGGCCGGCTAGCCTTCTCGATCGTCGACTGGCCGACGTTCGGCAGGGGTTCGGCGGGGCCCGGGTCATCACCATCGCCGGCCACGGCGCCCTGGAGAAGGCCGCTCAGCGCGTCTGCGAGATCCTCGTGCCGCTCGAGCCTCAGGCGCGGGACGGAGGCATGTCCGTGGGCCTGTTCGTCAACGGCAACGCCGGAACCGGGGCGAGCTGCTCCCAGCTCCCTGCGGCGCTGGACCCGCTCGTGTCGGCGGTGACGGCCTCCTCCCGCTCGGGCCCGTGAGCCGTCCGCGGACGAGCGCGCGCTCGACCAGGAGGGGTCGTTCGCTACCCACGCGGCTGCCGCTGGAGGTGACGGCTACCCCGAGCGGCCGATGGCTTCGAGCACCGCGCGGAACGCCCGTTCGCGGTTCTCGAGGGGCTTGCGCAGCGCGTCGAGATGTCGGCAGCCCTCACGGGTCAGCCGGTACTGGCGACGCTGCGGTCCGTACTCGCCCTCGACCCAGGTCGACGTGACCAGGCCCTCCGTCTCGAGACGCCGGAGCAAGCGGTAGAGGTTGGCCGAGTCGACCTGCATGAACCCGTCGGTGAGATCCGCGATGATGCGGCGGATGTCGTAGCCGTGGGCGGACTTGTGCTCGGCAAGCGCGACGAGCACGGCAGCCTCGAGGAGCAGCTGCCGTCCCCGGCCATCGGCCGTCCTGCCGGGCTCGTCATCACCATCGGTGACCTGACCGCGCTCCTGGCAGGGATCTACCGGATCTTCACTCACGCTCATCGACGATAACGTGCTTCGCCTCCCCTGCCCATGCATCTAGCATATAGTGACCGCTAGATGTAACATGCAGTTAGCCAAGCGGCCCCGTATCGACCCCATCGAGGATCGTGAAATCGCCGGAGCCGTGCACCAAGAACCGGAGAACCCCAAGAACCGGAGAACCCCAAGAAGAGATGGTCGAAAGCGACGCAGCGGACTCTTCCGGTGTCGCTCTCGCGTCGACAACCACCAGTTCGGCTACCAGAGGACGTGAGTGACATGAGCCTTGCGCTCAACGAGCAGGAGCCTGCACGAGTGGCGGCGAGGGTCGTCGACACGCGTGGCTCCCGCTGTCCGCTGCCGCTCCTCGGCGTGCGGCGCGAGATCGTCCACGTGGGCATCGGGGAGGTTCTGGAGCTGTGGGTGAACGACAAGCGGTGCAGGACCATCGTGCGCGCGTGGGCGAAGAAGGCCCGACACGACTTCCTCGGCTTCGCTGCCGACGCTGGCTACGACCGCATCTACGTCCGTCGCGCCAGGTGAGCTGAACACGGCAGACGTCAGTGCAGGCGTCGGCCGCGCCACGGACGGTCGTGTGGGCCCCGGCACGGCCGACGTGTTGGCAGGGCGCGTCATGGCAGAGCGCCGGGCCACCCGCGCAGCGTGCGACGGCCCGATCGGGGACCGGGCCTGGGGCTCTGACCTGCAAAGATGTCTGGTGGGGCGTCCGGGGCTTGAACCCGGGACCGACGGATTATGAGTCCGCTGCTCTGACCAGCTGAGCTAACGCCCCGTGGCCAGGGACGGCATACGAACGCGATGCGCCTCGACGGCCGCCCGGGCCGGCGGTCAGCCTACCGGCGTCGGCGCCCGGACTACCGCTCCACATGGCCCACACAGGCATGTGGACGAGGTCGCAGAGGCACAGCCCGTCCCTACGCCGGCCGCCTGACCCGCGGGCCGGGGGCCTGCGTCGCGCCGGGCCGCCTCGGTCGACCCCACGAAGGGTGGGGATCCGCCCCATTACGCACGCCGAAGGGGCGGATCGCCACCCTTCGGCGTGCGCCGGCGGCCTGACCTGAGGCCCCAGGTGCCTCTGACACTGCTGAGGTGACCGAATGCACATGTGTCGCTCGTGGCGCCTGGTGTGAGAGCGCCTCGTGGTGCACAATGGGCCGCACAACCGGCGCGGGGTGACCCGCGCCCGCAAAGCAAGCCGCACGGCATACCGAGGCAGTGGTCCACGACAGCAGGGCCGCCCACCTCCGCAGCACGGCCGGACCACACACGGTGCATTGGCGTTGGGGAAGACGTCCCTCGCACCGAAGGAGGCCCGGATGTCCGTCGCAATGCCGCGCGCCATGACCCGTGGGGTGGTGTTCATCCACTCGACCCCTGCGGCGCTATGCCCGCACATCCAGTGGGCGATCGAGGCTGTCCTGGGCTCCCAGGTCACCCTCGACTGGACCCCCCAGCCGGCCGGCCAGGGGCTGCTTCGCACCGAGCTGTCATGGTCCGGTGGCACCGGCCTGGGCGCCCGTCTGGCCTCCGCGCTGCGCGGCTGGGACAACCTGCGCTACGAGGTCACCGAGGACCCGAGCCCGGGATGCGACGGCTCACGCTGGTCACACACGCCGAGCCTCGGCATCCACCACACCTGGACCTCGGCGAGCGGCGACGCCGTCATCAACGAGGACCGGCTGCGGGAGATCCTCGTCCTCGCCCAGGACTCGCCCGAGGCGATGACGGACATGATCGAGGAGCTGCTCGGGGTCGACTGGGACCGCGAGCTCGAGGTCTTCCGGTATGCCGGTGACGGGGCCCCCGTGCGCTGGCTCCACAAGGTGGGGTGAGCCTCGGCGGCGAGCCGACCCGGTCGAGGCCGGGTCGGGCCGGGCCGGGCCGGGCAGGCACCACCCCCAACCGGGCCGCTCCGGCAACCAGCCGCGTCGGCAAGAGCGGGGCCGGCTGAAGCGGGCCGGCTAGAGCGGGATGTTGCCGTGGGCGCCGCGGCGCTGTGGGGCCTCGGCGATCGCCCGGGCCAGCGCGGTGAGCGTCTTGGTCGGCTCGATGATCTCGTCGACCACCCCGATCTGGACCGCCCGGGGCAGACCGCCGGAGAGCGTGTCGTGCTCCGCGGCGAGCTCGGCCTCCACGGCCGGACGCTCGGCGTCGTCGATCTCGGCGAGCCGGCGCCTGTGCAGGATCCGGACGGCCGCCACCGAGCCCATGACGGCCACCTGGGCCGTCGGCCATGCGAACACCTTCGTCGCACCGAGCGAGCGCGAGTTCATCGCGACGTAGGCGCCGCCGTAGGTCTTGCGAGTGATGAGGGTCACCCGCGGGACGACCGCCTCTGCGAACGCGTGGAGCAGCTTGGCGCCGCGTCGGACCACGCCGTCCCACTCCTGCCCCACCCCGGGGAGGTAGCCCGGCACGTCGACGAGCACGATGAGCGGCACGCCGAAGGCGTCGCACATCCGGACGAACCGTGAGGCCTTCTCGGCGGACGGCGAGTCCAGGCAGCCGCCGAGGCGCATCGGGTTGTTGGCGATGACGCCGACGGTGCGCCCGCCGAAGCGGCCGAGCGTCGTGACGATGTTCGGTGCCCACCGCGGATGGAGCTCGACGGCCTCGGAGCCCTTGTCGAGGACGTTGGCGACGAGCGGGTGGACGTCGTACGCCCGCTTGGCCGACTCGGGGAAGGTCGCCGCGAGGTCGACGTCGTCGATGGCGTCCACGTCGATCGTGCCCTGGCTGCCGAGAAGGACACATAGGTCCTGGCCGCGCTCGAAGGCCGCCTCGATCGAGTCGGTGACGACGTGGACGACGCCGGACCGGCGCCCGTGCGGCTCCGGGCCGCCGAGCCGAAGCGCGTCGACGGCCTCGCCGGTCACCGACCGGACGACGTCGGGCCCGGTGACGAAGATCCGGCCCTCGGGAGCGAGGACGACGATGTCGGTGAGTGCGGGTCCGTATGCCGCCCCGCCGGCCGCCGCGCCCACGACGACCGAGATCTGCGGGATCTTGCCCGATGCGCGGGTCATGATGGCGAACACCTCGCCGACGGCGTGCAGCGAGCTGACCCCCTCGGGGAGCCGGGCGCCGCCGGAGTGCCAGATGCCGACGATGGGGACGCCCGCGGCCAACGCGTGCTCGTAGGCCGCGACGATGACGCCGCAGCCCACCTCGCCCATCGCGCCGCCCATGACGGTGGCGTCCGAGGCGAAGGCGACGACGTCGGTGCCCCGCACCGTGCCGCAGGCGGCGAGCATCCCCGAGTCGTCGAACTCGGTGAGCAGCTCGAGGCTGCCGTCGTCGAAGAACTCGGTGAGCCGCGTGACGGGGTTGCGCGGGTCGGTCGCCCGGTCGACCTTCGGTCTGGCCGAGGCCGAGGCGAGGGCCGAGGCGGCGTTCGGCTGGTGAGCCATCAGACGCTCGTGATCGTGAGGGCGACGTTGTGACCGCCGAACCCGAAGGAGTTGTTGAGTGCCGCGATGTCCCCGCTCGGGAGGGCACGGTGCTCCTGGTGGACGACGTCGAGGCGGATCTCGGGGTCGAAGCTGTCGAGGTTGATCGTCGCGGGCGCGATGCGGTGGTGCACCGACAGGATCGTCAGTACCCCCTCGAGGGCCCCGGCGGCACCGAGCAGGTGGCCGGTCATCGACTTCGTCGCGCTGACGCACATCCCGTCGGCCGCATCGCCGAAGGCCCGGCGGATGGCGTTGGACTCCGCGACGTCGCCGACCGGCGTCGACGTGGCGTGGGCGTTGATGTGGATGATGTCGGCGGGGGAGAGCCCGGCGCTCTGGACGGCCTCGGCCATCGCCCGCGAGGCCCCGGCGCCCTCGGGCTCGGGAGCGGCGATGTGGTGGGCGTCGGCGGACATGCCGAGTCCCGCGAAGACCGCATAGATCTTCGCGCCGCGGGCCCGGGCATGCTCCTCGGCCTCGAGGACGATGACGCCCGCCCCCTCGCCGAGGACGAACCCGTCGCGACCGGTGTCGTAGGGACGGGATGCCTTCTCCGGCTCGTCGTTGCGGGTCGAGAGGGCCTGCATGGCCGCGAACCCGGCGAACGGGAGCGGGTGCATGGCGGCCTCGGTCCCGCCGGCGACGACGACGTCGGCGCGGCCGTCGCGGATCATCTGGGCGGCGAAGCCCATCGCCTCGGCGCCGGACGCGCACGCCGAGACCGTCGTGTGGGCGCCGGCCCGGGCGCCGAGGGCGAGCGAGACGTTGCCGCTCGCGCTGTTCGGCATGAGCATGGGCACGGCCAGCGGGAAGACCCGACGGGCGCCTCGCTCGCGGAGGGTGTCCCACTGGTCCAGGAGCGTCCACACACCGCCGATGCCGGTGCCGATGGCGACGCCGAGCCGCTCGGGCTCGACCTCGGGCTCGCCTGCGTCGGCCCAGGCCTCCCGCGAGGCGATGAGGGCGTACTGGGCGTTCGGGTCCATCCGGCGGACCTCGACCTTGGTGAGCACCTCCGACGCGGGGGTGTGGATCTGGGCGCCGAAGGTGACCGGCAGTCCGTAGGTCTCGGCCCAGTCGTTGTCGAGGGTGCGGGCGCCGGACCGGCCCGCGAGAATCGCCTCCCAGGTCTCGGCGACGGTGCCCCCGACGGGGGTGGTCGCGCCGAGGCCGGTCACGACGACGCGGCGTTCGTTGCTCATGTGGGTCTCGCTCCTTGGGTGATGGGGCGGGTCAGCCGATGGTGTGGTCCGGCCGAGGTCCGGCCGGACGGCCGTGCTGCCGGAACGGGCGGCATGGTGGGGACGGGCCCGGATGCTGCGGCGGCGGGGGCGGCATACCACCGCCCCCGCCGCCGGTGCTCAGCCCTGGTTGGCCGTGATGTAGCCGACGGCGTCGCCGACGGTGAGAAGGTTCTTGACCTCCTCGTCGGGGATCCGGACCCCGAACTTGTCCTCGGCGGCGACGACGATCGTCATCATCGACAGCGAGTCGATGTCGAGGTCGTCGGTGAAGCTCTTGTCCGTCTGGACCTCGGCCGGGTCCAGACCGGTCTCCTCGTTGATGATCTCGGCGAGGCCCGAGAGGATCTCCTGCTCGCTAGCAGCCATGGTGGTGTGCTCCTTCATCGGTCGGGTCCACGTCTTTCGCGGATGCCCATCGGTGGTGCTGGTTGCTTGGCCCGGGTACCCGTGGGCCGACGGGAGTTGGTGGGTGGGTGTGGTCGTTGGTCAGGGCAGGACGACGACCTGGGCGGCGTAGACCAGTCCGGCACCGAAGCCGATCTGGAGCGCCAGTCCTCCGTGGGGTGCGGATCCCTCGCGGAGCATCCGCTCGGTCGCGAGGGGGACGGACGCCGCGGAGGTGTTGCCGGCCTGGGCGATGTCCCGGGCGATCGGCAGGTCGGCCGGCAGCTTCAGCTGCTTGGCCATCGCGTCGATGATCCGGACGTTGGCCTGGTGGGGGATGAAGGCGTCGAGGTCCTCGGCCGTGATCCCCGCGAGGTCGAGCGCCTTCTGGGCCACTGGTGCCATGCCCCACACCGCCCACCGGAAGACGCTCTGGCCCTGCATGAGGATGGCCGGCCAGCCCAGGTCCTTGTCGTGGACGTCGATCCAGCTGTCCCGCTGGGCGATGACGTCCCACTGGGCACCGTCCGAGCCCCAGACGGTCGGCCCGATCCCGGGGGTGTCGGACGGTCCGACGACGGCGGCGCCGGCGCCGTCGGCGAAGATGAAGGCGGTGCCCCGGTCGTGCTTGTCGGTGAAGTCGGAGAGCCGCTCGACGCCGACGACCAGGACGTACTCGGCGCTTCCGCCGCGGACCATGTCGTTGGCCAGCGAGACGGCGTGGCAGTAGCCGGCGCAGGCGGCCGAGATGTCGAATGCCGCCGCATCCGTGGCGCCGAGGCGATGCGCGAGGAGCGGAGCGGCCGCGGGCGTCTGGTACGGGTGGCTCACCGTCGCGACGATGACGGCGCTGACCTGCTCCGCAGTGACGCCGGCCATGGCCAGGGCGTCCCGGCAGGCGGCCTCGGACATCTCGACGACGCCCTCGCCCTCACCGGCGAAGCGGCGCTCGATGATCCCGGAGCGCTCGCGGATCCACTCGTCGGAGGAGTCGATCGCGTCGACGATCTCGGCGTTGGGGACGACCCGGCGCGGACGGTAGGCGCCGATTCCCCAGATGCGGGCATGCCGAGCGCCCTCGGGCGCGGCGATCGTGACAGGAGACATCGTCAACCTTCGGGTCAACCCTCGAGGGGGTGCAGGCGGAGCAGGGGCTGGCCCGGCGAGACGGGGTCGCCGTCCTCGACGAGCCACTCGACGACCCGCCCGCCGTGCGGGGCGGAGACGTCGTAGGTGTCGCGCAGGGTGCCGACCGTGGCGATCACCGCACCGGCGACCACGGCGGCCCCGGTCTCGGTGGCGCCGCCGGAGATCGAGACGGTGCCCTTGGCCGGGGCGACGACGAGGCGCCACGTCGGGTCCTGGGCGGTCTGGGTCGACTCGCCGTGCTCGAGGACCATCCGGTGCGCCGTCTCGAGGTCGTCGGGCGACCTCAGGGCGAGCAGCTCGACCCCGGGCAGTGCGCGCTTGGCCAGACCGGTGAGCGTCCCGGCGGGTGGGATCTCGATGAGCCCGGTGACGCCGAGGTCGGCGAAGGTCTCCATCGTCGCGTCCCAGCGGACGGGGCTGCTCACCTGGCCGACGAGCCGGCGCAGCACCTCCCGGCCGTCGTGGACGACGGCGCCGTCCCGGTTCGAGACGAGGGGGACCCGGGCGTCGTGCGTCGACATCGCCCGGGCGTAGCCGGCGAGGGTGTCGACGGCGGGCGCCATGTGCACGGTGTGGAACGCCCCCGCGACCTGCAGCGGGATGACTCTGGCCTTGGCGGGTGGGTCGGCGGCGAGGGCGGCGAGCTGCTCGCTCGTTCCGGCGGCGACGACCTGGCCGGCGCCGTTCTTGTTCGCGGGGGTCAGCCCGTGACGCTCGATGGCGGCCAGCACCTCCGCGGGGTCGCCGCCGATGACGGCGCTCATCCCGGTCGGCCGGACGGCGCTGGCTGCAGCCATCGCCGCCCCGCGCTCGCGGACGAAGACCATGGCCTGCTCGGCCGAGACGACTCCGGCAGCCGCGGCCGCGGTGATCTCGCCCACCGAGTGGCCGGCGCCGGCGCCGACCCGGCGGAACCCATCGGCGGGGTGCTCGAAGAGGCTGAGGAGTGAGACCAGGCCGGCAGCGACGATGAGCGGCTGGGCCACCGCGGTGTCCTTGATCGTCGCGGCGTCGGACTCGGTGCCGTGCCTCACCAGGTCGATGCCGGCGACGGCGGAGAGCCAGCTCAGCCGGTCCGGGACCCCGGGGATCTCGAGCCAGGGGGCCAGGAAGCCGGGGGTCTGCGATCCCTGTCCGGGACACACGATGACAAGCACCCGTCCAGCGTCCCTGCGCGGGGCGGCCGGTGTCGTGACGAGTGGCGACGAATGTGGGGCGCGGGTTTTGTGGGTTTCCTACAAGGGCGTGCTCAGCCGACCGAAGGCAAGGGCGATCCGGACCGCCTGGGCGTCGTGGGGGTCGGCGAGGTCGTAGCCGGTCAGCTTGGCGATGCTCGTCAGGCGGTATCGGACCGTGTTGGCGTGGACGAAGAGCGCTCGGGCCGTGCCCTCGACGCCGAGCCCCTCGTCGAGGTATGCCGCCGCCGTCGCGAGGAGCGAGCCGCCGGGGCTGTCCCGCAGGGGGACGAAGATCCGGGAGATGAGGGCGTTGCGGGCCGGTTGGTCGCCGACGAGGGCACGCTCGGCGAGCAGGTCCTCGGCGCGGACCGGTCGCGGCGCCTGCGGCCAGGCCGCGGCGGCGCCGTGCCCGGAGATCGCCGCCCGGGCGCTGCGCCCGGCCGCGAACAGGTGGGGGACGACCGGCCCGACGACGATGGGACCCTCGGCGAGGACGGGGGCCAGCGCGGTGGCGAGCTCGAGGTCGTCGGTGACCGGCCCGGCGATGCAGACGAGTCGACGCCCGTGGATGGCGACGAGGATCTCGACCCCGGACCGGCGGCCCGCCCGATGTACGGCCTCGACGACGAGCTCGGGACTTCCCGGCGGGGTCGTGCCGACGATGACGGTGACCTGGGACGTCGACCCCCAACCGAGGGCCGCCGCCCGGGACTGGATCGACTCGTCGGCCTCGCCCCGGACGACCGCGTCGACGACGAGGGACTCCAGCCGGGCGTCCCATGCCCCGCGGGTCTCGGCGGCGTGGGCATAGACCTCGGCCGCCGCGAACGCCACCTCCCGGCTGTAGCGCAGGACGGCCTCGCGGGCGTCGGCGTCGTCCCCGGGGGCCGCCAGGCCGGTGACCTCGCGCTCGGCGACGTCGACCACCGTGCGGACCAGGTCGAGCGTCTGCCGCAGGCTGATGGACCGGGTCAGCTCGCGGGGGGCGGTCCCGAAGACGTCCGCGGTGACGTGGATCGGTGACTGCCCGTCGGTGAACCAGTCGATGAACGAGCGGATGCCGGCCTGGGCGACGAGCCCGACCCATGAGCGGTTCTCGGCGGACAGTGCGCGGTACCACTCGTGGTCGGCCTCCATCTGCTGGACCGCGGCCGCCCCGAGCGCCCCGGCCGACTGCTCGACCCGGCGCAGCGTGGCCGACGACGGGCGCGAACGGGCACCGCTGGACGCTGCGCGGCTGGACGGCATACGCGGAAGTCTATTTGTATGCCGCCAACAACACCGGGGGATGTTGTACGCCGCCGACAACACCGGGGGATGCCGCCCGCCCGGTTCACTAACCTCTGCTAGCAGACGTTGGACCACTCAGCAGAGGTTGCGCCCTCTGCTGAGTCGATGAACCTCTGCTAGCAGAGGTTGGGAAACGGGGGTCGCCGCCGGGGTGAGGGCGTCCAGAAAGGTCAGTCGGTGCCGGGGTGAGGGCGTCCCGAAGGGTCAGTCGGTGCCGGGGTGAGGGCGTCCCGAAGGGTCAGTCGGTGCCGGACTCCATCGCGGCCCGGTCGAGCGCGGCCTCGTCCTCGTCGTCGACGGCCGCGGGGTTGGCGGCGATCTGCCGGGCCCCGCCCGGCTCGAGCTCGCCGACGAGGTCGACGTGGCCGACGCCGAGCTGGCCCTGGGCGGCATACATCTCGAGCTTGGCCCGGCTGTCGGCGATGTCGAGGTTGCGCATCGTCAGCTGGCCGATCCGATCCACCGGCCCGAAGGCGGCGTCCTCGACCCGCTCCATCGACAGCTTGTCGGGGTGGTATGAGAAGTTCTCGCCCCGGGTGTCGACGATCGTGTAGTCCTCGCCCCGACGCAGCCGCAGCGTCACCGAGCCGGTGACCGCCGAGGCGACCCACCGCTGGAGGGCCTCGCGGAGCATGAGCGACTGCGGGTCCAGCCATCGGCCCTCATAGAGCAGCCGGCCGAGCCGACGCCCCTCGGCGTGGTAGTTGGCGATGGTGTCCTCGTTGTGGATGGCGTTGAGAAGCCGCTCGTAGGCGATGTGCAGCAGGGCCATCCCGGGGGCCTCGTAGATGCCGCGGGACTTCGCCTCGATGATCCGGTTCTCGATCTGGTCGGACATGCCGAGACCGTGCCGGCCGCCGATCTCGTTGGCCTCGTGGACGAGTGCCACCGGCTCGAGGTCGCGCCCGTTGACCGCGACCGGCCGCCCCTGGACGAACCGGACCGTCACATCCTCGGTGGCGATGACGACGGACTCGTCCCAGAACTTCACCCCCATGATGGGCTCGACCGTCTCCAGCGAGGTGTCGAGGTGTTCGAGGGTCTTGGCCTCGTGGGTGGCACCCCAGATGTTCGCGTCGGTGGAGTATGCCTTCTCGGCGCTGTCCCGGTAGGGGAGGGCACGCTCGGCGAGCCAGGCGCTCATCTCCCCGCGCCCCCCCAGCTCGCCGACGAAGTCGGCGTCGAGCCACGGCTTGTAGATGCGCAGCTGGGGGTTGGCGAGCAGGCCGTAGCGGTAGAACCGCTCGATGTCGTTGCCCTTGAAGGTCGAGCCGTCACCCCAGATCGAGACCTCGTCGGCCTGCATGGCCCGCACGAGGAGGGTACCGGTGACGGCACGGCCGAGCGGGGTGGTGTTGAAGTAGGCCTTGCCGCCGCTGCGGATGTGGAACGCCCCGCAGGCGATGGCCGACAGCCCCTCCTCGACGAGCGCGCTCTTGCAGTCGACGAGCCGGGAGATCTCGGCGCCGTACTGGCCGGCGCGGCCGGGGACCCCGTCGATGTCGGGCTCGTCGTACTGCCCGATGTCCGCGGTGTACGTGCAGGGGATCGCCCCCTTCTCA
Organism: uncultured Actinomycetota bacterium; assembly: GCA_963771015.1. Taxonomy (GTDB): domain Bacteria; phylum Actinomycetota; class Actinomycetes; order Actinomycetales; family Dermatophilaceae; genus CAVSJJ01. The sequence goes on along the minus strand of CAVYRN010000013.1, from coordinate 57,958 downwards.
CGCATCCAGGCGACCGCGACCGAGGTGTCGAGGCCCCCGGAGAAGGCGATGCCGACGCGTTCGCCGATGGGCAGGGAGGTGAGGACCTTGGACACGCGCCCCAGCCTAGGGCCGCCCGGTACCCCGTCGACGCGCCGTCCGATGCTCGGAAGGCCGGGGACGATCTCACCCCCCGATCCCCCCGTAGAGGTGAGGCCCGCTCGGCGGGGTATGGCTAGCGTCGAGGACGATGGAACTCTCGGCCCTGGTCTTCGATGTGGACGGCACGCTCGCCGACACCGAGCATGCCGGGCACCGTGCTGCCTTCAACGCGGCCTTCGCCGAGGCCGGCCCGCGGGCGACCCGTGCGGACCTCTCCGGTGCCGTCGCGGTCCTGACCGACCTCGCCGGCACCACCCTCGCCCGGCTCACGGACCTGCACGCGCGGGCCACCGGTTCCGGGCCACGGCCCCCAAGCCCTGCGAGCCAGCCCGGCCCAGCCCACCGAAGGAGCACATGATGGACCAGTCAGCACGGTATGCCGACCTGAGCCTCACCGAGGAGGAGCTCATCGCCGGCGGGAGGCACATCCTGTGCGCCTACCGGATGAAGCCGAAGGCGGGGTACGCCTACCTCGCATCGGCGGCCCACTTCGCCGCCGAGTCCTCGACCGGCACGAACGTCGAGGTGTCGACGACCGACGACTTCACCAAGGGCGTCGACGCCCTCGTCTACCACGTCGACGAGGCGAGCGAGGACATGCGGATCGCCTACCCACTGGAGCTGTTCGACCGCAACGTCACCGACGGCCGGATGATGATGGTCTCCTTCCTCACCCTGACGATCGGCAACAACCAGGGCATGGGCGACATCGAGTACGCCAAGATGGTCGACTTCTTCGTCCCGCCCGAGGCGATCCGGCAGTTCGACGGGCCGTCGATGAACATCGAGGACCTGTGGCGCATCCTCGGCCGCCCGGTCAGGGACGGCGGCTATATCTCGGGGACGATCATCAAGCCGAAGCTCGGGCTGCGCCCCGAGCCCTTCGCCGAGGCGGCGTACCAGTTCTGGCTGGGCGGGGACTTCATCAAGAACGACGAGCCGCAGGGCAACCAGGTCTTCGCGCCGCTCAGGACGACGATCCCCCTGGTCTACGACGCGATGAAGCGGGCGATGGACGAGACCGGTGAGGCCAAGCTCTTCTCGATGAACATCACCGCCGACGACCACCACGAGATGCTGGCCCGTGCCGACTTCGCGCTGGAGACCTTCGGCCCCGACGCGAACAAGCTCGCGTTCCTCGTCGACGGGTACGTCGGCGGCCCCGGGATGGTGACGACGGCCCGGCGCAACTACCCCGGCCAGTTCCTCCACTACCACCGGGCCGGTCACGGCGCGGTCACCTCGCCGAGCGCCAAGCGCGGCTACACCGCCTTCGTCCTGGCCAAGATGTCGCGCCTGCAGGGCGCCTCGGGCATCCACGTCGGCACGATGGGATACGGGAAGATGGAGGGCGAGGGCGACGACCGGATCATCGCCTACATGATCGAGCGTGACGAGGCGCAGGGACCCGTCTACTACCAGCGGTGGGACGGCATGCGCGCGACGACGCCGATCATCTCGGGCGGGATGAACGCGCTCCGGCTGCCCGGCTTCTTCGAGAACCTCGGCCACGGCAACGTCATCAACACCGCCGGCGGCGGCGCGTACGGCCATCTCGACAGCCCGGCCGCGGGCGCCCGCTCACTGCGCCAGGCCTACGAGTGCTGGAGGGCCGGGGCCGACCCGGTCGAGTGGGCAACGGCGCACGGCGAGTTCGGCCGGGCGTTCGAGTCCTTCCCCCAGGACGCCGACCAGCTCTACCCCGGCTGGCGGGAGCGGCTGCTCGTCCCGAGCAGCTAGCTTCGGACACCGGTGGGGTATGCCGCGCCCGCTCGGTGCGCGGCATACCCCACCGGTGCGTCGGGGGTGCGGCTCAGGCGTCGCCACCCTCGGTGCCCGAGCTGCCGGCGGTGACGTCGAGGAGGTGGTACCTGTCGGCGGCCTCCCGGGCCACCGACGCCTCGATCTCGCCGCGGCGGGCGAGGACCTGCAGGGTGCGGACCGCGAGCGAGGGCCCGTCGATGTGGAAGTAGCGCCTGGCGGCGGCCCGGGTGTCGGCGAACCCGAAGCCGTCGGCTCCCAAGGAGACGAAGTCGCCGGGGACCCACTGGGCGATCTGGTCCGGGACGGCCCGCATGTAGTCCGAGGTCGCCAGGACCGGGCCGGGCGCGGTGAGCAGCCGCTCGGTGACATAGGGCACGCGCGCCTCTCCCTGGGGGTGGAGGAACGTCTGCTCGTCGCAGGCGAGGCCGTCGCGCCGCAGCTCGCTCCACGAGGTCACCGACCACACGTCGGCGGCGACACCCCAGTCGGTCGCGAGCAGCTCCTGGGCCTCGAGCGCCCATGGCACCCCGACGCCCGAGGCGAGCAGCTGTGCCCGAGCGGGCTCGTGCTGCCATGTCGAGGTGTCGGCCTCCTTGAGCAGGTACATCCCGCGCGCGATGCCCTCGGCGTCGACGTCGTCGGGCTCGGCGGGCTGGGCGATCGGCTCGTTGTAGACGGTGACGTAGTAGATGACGTTCTCGGGGTTCTCGCCGTACATCCGCTCCAGGCCGCCACGGATGATGTGCGCGACCTCGTAGCCGAAGGCCGGGTCGTAGGTGACGACGGCCGGGTTGGTCGAGGCGAGCAGGGGGGAGTGGCCGTCGGCGTGCTGGGTGCCCTCGCCGGTCAGGGTGGTCCGGCCCGCTGTCGCCCCGATGAGGAAGCCCCGGGTCAGCTGGTCGGCCGCGGCCCAGATCGAGTCGCCGGTCCGCTGGAACCCGAACATCGAGTAGAAGATGTAGATGGGGATCATCGGCTCGCCGTGGGTGGCGTAGGAGGTCCCCGCCGCGGTGAAGGACGCGGTCGAGCCGGCCTCGTTGATGCCGAGGTGAAGGATCTGCCCCGTGACGGACTCGCGGTAGCTGAGCATGAGCTCGGCGTCGACCGGGGTGTAGTTCTGCCCGTGCGGGTTGTAGATCTTCAGGGTCGGGAAGAAGCTGTCCATCCCGAAGGTCCGCGCCTCGTCGGGGATGATCGGGACGATGCGCTTGCCGAACTCCTTGTCGCGCATGAGGTCCTTGAGCAGCCGGACGAAGGCCATCGTCGTGGCGACCTGCTGCTTGCCGGAGCCCTTCTTGACCTGGGCGTAGGCGTCGTCGTCCGGAAGTGAGAGCTGGGTGTACCTGCTGCGCCGCTGGGGGAGCGACCCGCCGAGCTCCCGGCGCCGCTCGACCATGTAGTCGATGGCGGGGTCGTCCATGCCCGGGTGGAAGAAGGGCGGCTGGTAGGGGTCGGCCTCGAGCTGGGAGTCCGTGATCGGCAGCCGGAGCAGGTCGCGGAAGTTCTTCAGGTCGTCGACGGTCATCTTCTTCATCTGATGGGTCGCGTTGCGGCCGGCGAAGGAGGAACCGAGCGTGTAGCCCTTGATGGTGTGCGCGAGGATGACCGTCGGCTGGCCGGTGTGGTGGGCGGCTGCCTGGTATGCCGCGAACACCTTGTGGTAGTCGTGGCCGCCGCGCTTGAGCTGGTACCAGATGTCCTCGTCGCTCCACGGCTCGACGAGCCTGCGGGTGCGCGGGTCACGGCCGAAGAAGTGCTCGCGCACATAGGCGCCGTCGTTGGCCCGGAAGGTCTGGTAGTCGCCGTCGGTCGTCGTGTTCATGATGTGGACGAGCGCGTGGTCGCGGTCGGCGGCCAGCAGCGGGTCCCACCCGCGGCCCCAGATGACCTTGATGACGTTCCAGCCGGCACCACGGAACTGGGCCTCGAGCTCCTGGATGATCTTCCCGTTGCCCCGGACCGGGCCGTCCAGCCGTTGGAGGTTGCAGTTGACGACGAAGGTGAGGTTGTCGAGCTCCTCGTACGCGGCGATCTGCAGGGCTCCCCGGGCCTCGACCTCGTCCATCTCGCCGTCGCCGAGGAAGGCCCAGACCCGCTGCTCGCTGGTGTCCTTGATGCCGCGGTTCTGCAGGTACTTGTTGAACTGTGCCTGGTAGATCGCGTTGAGCGGCCCCAGGCCCATCGACACGGTCGGGAACTGCCAGTACGACGGCATCATCCGAGGGTGCGGGTAGGACGACAGAGCCCGGATCCTGCCGTCGACGACGTGGCTCTTCTCCTGGCGGAAGCCCATGAGGTCCTCCTCGCCCAGGACGCCCTCGAGGAAGGACCGGGCGTACATGCCGGGTGAGGCGTGACCCTGGAAGAAGACCTGGTCCCCGCCGCCGGGGTGGTCCGGGCCGCGGAAGAAGTGGTTCATCCCGACCTCGTAGAGCGTCGCCGCCGACGCGTACGTCGAGATGTGACCGCCCACAGAGACGCCCGGCCGCTGTGCGCGGTGGACCATGACGGCGGCGTTCCAGCGGATCATCCTGCGGTAGAGCCGCTCGACGTCCTCGTCACCGGGGAACCACGGCTCCTGTTCCGGGCCGATCGTGTTGACGAAGTCCGTGGCAGTCAGCGAGGGGACGCCGATCTGCTTCTCGCGGGCCCGCTCGAGCAGGCGGAGCATGACGTAGCGCGCCCGGGTGCGACCGCCGGCGTCCAGGACCTGGTCGAGCGAGTCGAGCCACTCCTGGGTCTCACCGGGGTCGGTGTCGGGCAGGTGGGCCGGGATGCCGTTGAGGATGGGTCCGGCTTCCTCGCGGAACGTCACGAGCGGTCCTCTCGTCGGGAGATCGGGCGCGACCAGGGGGCGGCGCGTCGTCCCATCCTCCCCCCGAGGCCTGGCAACCGACAATTCCGTCGAAGGGTCGGACGGCTACCGTCCGGTAGCCGGGATCGGTGGGCGCGGGGAGCGACCGGGCGGGCTAGGTCGGGAGCCCGCAGGCCCACCACTGGGTGTCGAGGTGGACCGGGGAGGAGCACTGGGTACCGAACATGTCCTTGCCGACCGGCGAGCCCTTGGGCACATACCAGAACCCGGCCGAGTTGTCGGGGAAGACGACGCGGCGCGGCACGAAGAGCGACCCGCCGACCCAGTTCACCCGACCGGTGGTGGAGAGGTAGCGCAGCCGGAGCGAGAGGGTGTTGCCGTACGCCGTCCGGTCCGTCAGCTGCCCGTCCTTGGCCATCGTGGCAAGCGTCGTGAAGTCCGAACGGTGGGCCTCGTAGATGAGGTCGGCCGACCGGTTCGGGCCGGCGAAGTAGAGGGCGAGGAAGGCGAAGAGGGACACCCATACGGCGAGGAACGCCCCGGTCGTCTGAAGCATGCGGAAGCCGACGACGGTTGTCAGGGCCACGGCGATCGCCGCGGCCATGGTCCGCGCGAGATGGGCGTGCGGCATGTCGATGACGATGGCGACGGGGGACGGCAGCGCCTGCTGGGTGGGCAGGTGGGCCGTCCACCAGGCCGATGTGGCATACAGCCACATCAGGACCGCGCCGACCGTTGCGGCGGCGAAGCCCACCGAGCGGACCCCAGTCTTCATGGGCGTCATGTTAGGAAGAGATGGCGGCGCGCGCCCCGGATTCGGTGGAATATCACCCGTCCGGACGAGGGCTGGCCATCCTGCCCCGGAAAGCGGTCTCGGTGACTAGCCACCGAGCCGGTGCTCACCGGCGTACACGACAAGGCGCGGTGCGCGGGCGAACGCGACAAGGGTCAGGCCCGTCTCGGTGGCCAGGCCGACGGCCAGCGAGGACGGGGCGGAGACGGCGACGACGGCCGGGATCCCGGCCATCACGGCCTTCTGGACGATCTCGAAGCTGGCCCGGGCGCTGACCACGAGGACGGTGCCGCTCAGCGGAAGCCGGTCCTCGCGGACGGCCCAGCCGACGACCTTGTCGACGGCGTTGTGGCGCCCCACGTCCTCACGAACGGCCAGGAGGCCGCCGCCGGGCGTGAACAGCGCCGCGGCGTGGACGCCGCCGGTCCGGTCGAAGGTCGGCTGGCGGGCGCGCAGCCGCTGTGGGAGCGACGCGAGCACATCTGCCGCGAGGGGTGTCGCGTCCTCGGCCACGGCATACCGGGATGCGGTCCGGATGGCGTCGATGGTCGCCGTCCCACAGATCCCGCACGCGCTCGTCATCGACTCGGCTCGGGCCCGCGGCCGCCCGTGCAGGGCGGCGCCGGGGGCCAGTGTGACGTCGACGACGTTGAAGGTGGGGGAGCCGTCGGCGTCGGTGTCGGTGCAGTGCATCAGCCCGCGCACCTCGGACCCGTCGTGCAAGAGGCCCTCCGTGACGAGGTGGCCGAGGGTGAGGTCGAAGTCGTCCCCAGGCGTCCGCATCGTGGTCGTCAGCGACTCCCCGCCCACCCGGATCTCGAGCGGCTCCTCGACCGCCACGGTGTCCGGGCGGCGAACGACCGCGCCGGTGTCGACGTCCAGGCGAGTGCTCGGCACCCGTGCGGTTCGTCGGCCCATCACGGCAGCGTATGCCGCGGCGCCGGAACCCGGGCGTTGCGGCGTGCGGAACGTCCCTGTCCGGCGTGCGCCGGCCGTCCCTAGCCTGGGCGCATGAGCAGGAGCCCGGACACCCCCACGCCCGCCCCGAACCACGACCCGGAGATCGGCCGGCGCATCGACGCCGGGGGAGTCGGGACCAACTACCTCCGGGCGGGTGACGGGCCCGCCGTGCTCCTCGTCCACGGGTCTGGCCCAGGGGTCTCCGCGTACTCGAACTGGCGGCTGACCATCCCGTCCCTGGCGGAGCGGTTCACCGTCTATGCACCCGACATCGTCGGTTTCGGCTTCACCGACCGGCCCGAGGGACAGCCCTACACGATGGCGGGCTGGCGGACCCATCTGCTCGCCTTCGCCGACGCACTCGGACTGGAGCGGTTCTCGATCGTCGGCAACAGCTTCGGCGGGGGGCTGGCTCTGTCGATGGCGGTCCACGCCCCGGAGCGGGTCGACCGGCTCGTCCTCATGGGCTCGGTCGGGGTGTCCTTCCCCATCACAGCCGGGCTGGACGCGGTGTGGGGATACGAGCCGTCGCTGGAGACGATGCGGAGCCTGCTCGACATCTTCGCGTACGACCGCTCGCTCGTGACCGACGAGCTGGCTCGGCTGCGGTATGCCGCCTCCATCCGGCCGGGCTTCCAGGAGTCGTTCTCGGCGATGTTCCCGGCCCCCCGTCAGGACGGCGTCGAGGACCTCGCGACCCCGGAGGACCAGATTCGGGCTCTTCGGCACCGCACCCTCGTGGTCCACGGCCGTGACGACCGGGTCATCCCGCTCGAGAACGCCTACCGACTGCTGAGCCTCATCGACGACAGCCAGCTCCACGTGTTCGGCCGCTGTGGGCACTGGAGCCAGATCGAGCACGCCGACGAGTTCAACCGGATCGTCGGCGACTTCCTCGCCTGAACCGGTCCTGCGGTCAGGAAGGGCCCCGGCGGTCGGGCAGACTGGGGTCATGAGCGACGCTGCCCCGCCGCCCACGTCGGCCGAGGACCAGATCACCCTGTTCGGAGACGGACCTCGGTGGCGACGGGTCTCGCCCGCCCTGGCCACGATCCGGCTCATCATCCTCGCCGCGGTGCTGCTGGTGCCCACCCTCGCGGCCGTCGTGCTCGGCGTCCTCCTCAGCGGGTGGGTGTTCCTCGGTCTTGTCGTCCTCGCCATCGGCGGAGCCTGGGGATGGTGGGTCATCGTCCGCCAGGTGAGCGCCACGAGCTGGGTCGAGCTCGACGAGGAGCTCGTCATCCGCCGCGGCCGGATGTTCCGCAGGCTCGTCAGCATCCCGTACGGCCGGCTTCAGTACGTCGACCTCCAGAGCGGCCCCCTGTCCCGTGCCTTCGGGGTGGCCTCGGTCCAGATCCACACCGCCTCGCCGGAGAGCGGTGGGACCATCCCCGGGCTCGACCTTCCGGAGGCCGAGGCGCTGCGGTCGCGGCTCGCGGCTCGCGGCGAGGCGCAGCGGGCGGGCCTGTGAGCCAGCAGGACCGCGGTCCGGAGCTCGGCGGCCCGCCACCGGAGGGGGCCGGTGGCTGGCAGCACCTGCACCCGCTGTCGCCGCTGCTGCGCGGCGGCTTCGTCATGCTCGCACTCGGCGGCTGGCTCGTCACCCAGGGCGTGGACTCGGTGATGGGCACCGTGTCCGGCGACTACACCGGCGACCCGCAGACCCAGGAGGTGTTCGCCCACCCGATCTGGTTCGGGCTCGGCGCGCTGGGGATCGTCGCGGTCATCGCGGGAGGCTCGTGGCTGAGCTGGCGGTTCGCCCGGTTCCGGGTGAGCGCCGACCAGGTCGAGCTGCGGACCGGCGTTCTCTTCCGGCAGCACCGTCAGGTGCGCTTCGAGCGGGTCCAGGCGGTGGAGATCAGCCGGCCACTGCTTGCCCGGGTCTTCGGGCTTGCCCAGGTCATCGTCCAGTCCGCCGGCGGTCGCGGGTCGCACCTGACGTTGTCCTTCCTCGCCCTGGCTCGGGCCCACGAGCTTCGAGACCACCTGCTCGCCCTGGCCGGGCGCAGTGACGAAGAGGCCCGGGCCGCGCGGCCGGACGGCATACCGGGCCCGCCGGCCGACCTCGCCTGGGGTGGCCCTCTGGCGGTGGCCGACGACCGGTCCCCCGGCGAACGGCCCGTCCTGGCCGTCCCCAACGCTCGGCTCTTCGTCGCCACCCTGCTGCATACCTCGACGCTCATCCTCGGGCTGGGCGTCCTGCTCGGGTCGGCCGCCGCGGGCTTGGGCACCGTGGGAGTCCTCACCGGGCTCCTCCCGATGGTCATCGGCATCGGCGGCAACCGGGTCGGCGAGCTGCTCAAGCACGGCAACTTCACCCTCGCCGAGCTCCCCGACAGCCTTCGCATCCGCCACGGGCTCACCGACCTGCGGACGACGACCGTCCCCCTGCACCGCCTCCAGGCCGTCGAGGTGCTGCAACCGATGTGGTGGCGCCCGCTCGGGTGGTGGCGGGTCCGTGTCAACGTCGCCGGGGTCCACGACGAGCCGGGGTCACGGGAGGACACGACGGTGCTTCCGGTCGGCACCTTCGCCGATGTGACCACGGTGCTCGGGGTCCTGGACGCCCACGTCGCGGCGGAGTCACTGGACGCAGCGGTCCTGGGGTCCGGGGCCGAGCCGGGCTGGACCGCCGCCGGGGAGCGCTCGCGGCTGCTCGACCCGCTGAGCTGGCGGCGGAACGGGTATGCCGTGTCGCCGAGCTCCGTCATCACCCGCCGGGGACGCCTGCACCGGGCCGCGGTCGTCATCCCACACGCACGGATCCAGTCCCTCACGCTCAGCCAGGGCGTTCTCGAGCGGGCCCTCGGCCTGGCCTCGGTCACGCTCGTGTCCACCCCTGGCCCGGTGCACCCGGCCATGCCCCACCTCACCGTGGCGGAGGCGGAGCGACTGCTCAACGAGGAGGCCTTCCGGGCGCGGGTGGCGCGCCGACGGCGGGTCACCACTTGCGAACCTGGCCCCGAACCCAGTGGACTAGGACCCGCAGGACCGCAACCCGCTGGCGACCCGTGGATGGAGGACCAGGTACGTGAACGCCCCAGCTGAGGCGCAGGCCAGCGCCGACCGGGGGCCCGGTGGTGCCCACGCGGGAGTGGAGAAGCTCGGGTTCGCCGCCGGCCAGGTCATCCAGGAGTTCGGATACGACACGGACGTCGACGACGCCTTCCGGTTCCTCATCGAGGAGACCTGCGGTTCCGAGCTGGAGGACGAGGACTACACCGGCGAGATCGATGCCGTCGTCCTGTGGTGGCGCGCCGACGACGGCGACCTCACCGACGCGCTCGTCGATACGGTCGGGATGCTCGGCGACGGAGGCTTCGTCGTCGTCATCACCCCCAAGCCCGGCCAGCCCGGCGAGGTCGAGGCCAGCGAGATCGACGAGGCGGCGGTGACCGCGGGGCTGCACGGGGGCGGCAGCGCCAACGCCGGCGACCTCTGGCGGGCGACCAAGCTCGGGTCGCCGAAGGGCCGTCGCTAGCCCGACGCCATGCTCCCGCGGCGGCCGACCCTCCATGCGACCCAGCCGGGACCGACTGGCAGACTTCCGCCATGAGCGACACCATCCCTCCCGTGTCCGTCGGTGAGATCGCCCCGGACTTCACCCTCAAGGACCAGAACGGCCAGGAGGTCACCCTCAGCTCGTTCCGTGGCCGCAAGAACGTCGTCATCGTCTTCTTCCCGTTCGCCTTCTCGGGCATCTGCACCGGCGAGCTGTGCGAGATCCGCGACAACCTCGGCGGCTTCGTCTCCGACAAGGTCCAGGTCCTCGCCATCTCGTGCGACCCCATGTACGCCCAGCGCGGCTTCGCCGACAAGGAGGGCTACTTCTTCCCGCTGCTGTCCGACTTCTGGCCGCACGGCGCCGTGGCCCAGGCGTACGGCGTCTTCGACGACCGGGCCGGCCTCGCGGTCCGCGGCACCTTCCTCGTCGACACCGAGGGAACCATCCGCTGGACCCTCGTCAACCCGCCCGGTGCAGCGCGTGACTTCGGCGGTTATCACGACGCCCTGGCCCAGCTCGGCTGACGCCCGGCCCTGGCTCGGCCGCGCTGCTGACACAATGACCGCCGGGAGCGGGCCGGCCACGCCAAGCCGCTGCGCTCCCGAGGGCCTGTAGCTCAGCTGGTAGAGCACCGCGCTTACACCGCGGTTGTCGTCGGTTCGAAACCGGCCGGGCCCACATGGACCTGACCCTTCGCGATGTCGTGGCCGCCCTCGAGCGCATCTATCCGCCGCAGACCGCTCAGTCCTGGGACCGGGTCGGCCTCGTCACCGGCGACCTCGACCAGCCCGTCACCCGCATCCACCTCGCCCTCGACCCGACCCTCGCCGTCATCGAGGAGGCGCGGACGGCCCAGGCCGACCTCGTCATCACCCATCACCCGCTGCTGCTGCGGGGGGTCAACAGCGTCGCGACGACGACCGCGAAGGGAGCGAGCGTGACGAACCTCGTCGTCGGGGACATCGCGCTCTACGTGGCCCACACCAACGCCGACGTCGCCACGCCCGGGGTCAGCGACGCACTCGCCGAGGCGTGCGGCCTCGCGAGCACCGAGCCGCTCGCCGTGGTCGAGGGCCAGCCGCTCGGCCGGGTCGGCGACCTGGCCGAGCCGACGACCCTCGCCGCCTTCGCCACCCGGCTGCGCGAGAGGCTGCCGAAGGCGGCCGGCGGCATCCGGGTCGCCGGGCCCGCCGACGCGCCGATCCGCCGGGTGGCCGCGATGGGCGGGGCGGGGGACGACCTGTTCGACGAGGTCCGGGCGAGTGGGGCCGACGTCTACGTCACCGCCGACCTGCGCCACCACCCGGCGATCGAGGCCCGGGAGGAGGCCCGGGGCGGCCGCCCCTACCTCATCGACGCCGGGCACTGGTCGACCGAGGCGTACTGGCTCGCCTCCCTCGAGCGGGACCTGCGGGCGGCGCTTGCCGACGACGAGGGCGGCTCGCCTAGGGTGGGGACGTCCATGAGCACAGTGCGCACCGATCCGTGGGACTTCACCATCGGTGCTGAACCGCCGGGAGGCATGCCGTCGTGAAAGCCGAGCCCCAGCGCCAGCTGCGTCTGCTCGACCTCCAGGCGGTCGACACCCGACTGGACCAGATCGCTCATGCCCGCGCACATCTGCCGCAGCTCGCGGTGTACGCGGACCTCGCCAACAAGGCGAGCGTCCTCGGGGACGAGCTGATCCGGGCCCGGGCCGCCCTCGGCGACGTCCAGCGCGAGGTTGCCAAGGCCGAGGCGGACGTCCAGCTCGTCCGGGAGCGGGCCGCCCGCGACCAGGGCCGTCTGGACGTCGGTGTCGGTACCGCCAAGGACCTCCAGGCCCTCCAGCACGAGCTCGAGTCCCTGGCCCGACGCCAGGGCGAGCTCGAGGAGGTCGAGCTCGAGGTCATGGAACGCGCCGAGAACCTCGAGCACGACGTCGCCGAGCTCGAACGCGGCATGGCCGACCTCGACGGCCGGATCACCGCCACGGCCGCGGAGCGCGACGCAGCGCTCGCCGACCTCGACGCCGAGGCCGTCCAGGTCGCCGCGCCGCGCGGGGTCCTCGCCGAGCAGGTCGGCGAGGACCTGCTGGCCCTCTACGAGAAGATCCGGTCCACCAGTGGGGGACTCGGGGCCGCGACGCTGCGGCTGCGCCGGTGCGGGGGATGTCAGCTCGAGCTCAACCAGGTCGACCTCGACCACATCCGGTCGGCCGCCGAGGACGAGGTGCTCCGCTGCGAGGAGTGCCGACGCATCCTCGTCCGGACCCCCGAGTCCGGGCTCTGACCCTCCGCCGACGGGCGGCATTCCAACTCCACAGGAAGGCGCGGCGAACGACGATGGGACGACGGCTGACGGTCGAGGCGGACGGCGGGTCCCGCGGCAACCCCGGGGTGGCCGGCTACGGAGCCCTGGTCCGGGACACCGAGACCGGGGCCCTGCTCGCCGAGTGCGCAGAGCCGCTCGGCATCGCCTCGAACAACGTCGCCGAGTACAGCGGGCTCATCGCCGGGCTGCGCGCGGCTCAAGCGGTCGACCCCGGGGCCGACGTCGTCGCGGCGATGGACTCCAAGCTCGTCGTCGAGCAGATGTCCGGGCGCTGGAAGATCAAGCACGAGGACATGCGCCGGCTCGCACTCCAGGCGCGTGACGTCGCCGCCGAGATCACCAGGGCGGGCGGCTCGGTGAGCTTCCGCTGGGTGCCCCGCGAGCAGAACAAGGCCGCCGACGCCCTCTCGAACGTTGCCATGGACGGGCGCATTGTCGACCGGGTCCTCGGTGGAGAGCCCGCCCTCGACGAGATCCCCGTCCCCGAACAGCCGGCTTCGGGCGGCGAGGATCCGCCCGCCGCCCGGCGGCCGGCCAGCGGCGATGTCGCTGCCGTCGCGGGTGACGGCGTCCCCAGTCGCGTCGTCCTCGTCCGACACGGCGTCACGGACTTCACGACGACCGGCCGTCTCGACGGGCGCGGCGGCCCGGACCCCTCCCTCAACGCCGTCGGCCGGGCCCAGGCACGGGCCGCGGGTGCCGCCGTGGCGTCGTTCGTGGAGGACTCCCGGGCCCGGGTCATCACCTCGTCGCTGGCCCGGGCCCGGGAGACCGGTGCCGTCGTCGCCGCGGCGCTCGGGATCGAGCCCTCCGTCGATGCGGACTGGGACGAGCAGAGCTTCGGCGACTGGGACGGCGCCTCCATCCACGACCTCCTGACGGACTTCCGCGACGAGTTCCGGCGGTTCCGCGACGACCCGGCCTACGCCCGACCGGGCGGGGAGTCTCACGAGGACCTGACGCGGCGGGTCATCCCGGCCTTCGACCGGCTTCTCGCCGATGGCGGGACGACCATCGTCGTCTGTCACCGCAAGCCGATCATGGTCGTCCTGGCCCACCTGCTCGGGATGCCGCACGACAAGATGTGGCGCCTGGCCGCGGCCCCCGGTTCGCTGTCCGCGGTCGAGGCGTGGCGGAACGGCCAGGTGTCGGTGGCCTTCGCCAACCGGGTGTGACCTCCCGCGCGGACGGGAGCGCCGGGCCACAGCGTTCCGCGCATAGGCTGGAGGGCATGGACGAGCGACTCCCGTACCGCCTGCTCACCGGGCCCGACGACACCGAGTTCTGCCGGCGGGTGAGCCAGGCCCTCGCCGACGGCTACCGTCTGCACGGGGACCCGGCGATCACCTTCGACGGCGCGCGGGTCATCGTCGCCCAGGCCGTCGTCCTCGCCCGCGGCTTCGAGGTGCGGGCGGCGCCGGCATGAGCTACGCCGGCGACGTGACCCCGCAGGAGGCGTATGCCGCCGTGTCCGTCGAGGAGGACGCGGTCCTCATCGACGTGCGGACCCGGGCCGAGTGGGCCTATGTCGGGGTTCCGGACCTGTCGACGGTCGAACGCCAGGTCATCTTCGTCGAGTGGCAGCGCTACCCCTCCGGCGAGGTCAACCACGAGTTCGTCGACGAGCTGCGGCGTCAGGGGTTGCACGACGGGATCTCCCTGTACTTCATCTGCCGGTCCGGTGTCCGCTCGCGGGCGGCAGCGGGCGCGGCCACCGCGGCCGGCCTGGGGCCGGCATACAACGTCATCGACGGCTTCGAGGGCTCCCAGGACCGTACCGGCCGACGGGTCGTCACCGGGTGGAAGAACGACGGACTGCCGTGGCGCCAGGGCTGACGCCGGGTCCGGACCGGCCCGGGTGGCGTCCCGACACCCTCGCGGTCCGGGGCGGGCTCGCCCGCAGCGGGTTCGACGAGACGGCCGAGGCGCTCTTCCTCACCTCCGGGTTCGTCTACGGCTCCGCAGCCGAGGCCGAGGCTGCGTTCGCCGAGGACGTCGACCGGTTCGTCTACAGCCGCTACGGCAACCCCACCGTCGCGGTCTTTCAGGAGCGGTTGCGTCTGCTCGAGGGCGCGCAGGCGTGCTTCGCGACCGCCTCGGGGATGTCGGCCGTCTTCGTCGCCCTGGCGGCGCTGTGCGGTCAGGGCTCTCGGGTCGTCGCCTCACGGGCGCTCTTCGGGTCCTGCTTCGTCATCCTCGACGAGATCCTCCCGCGATGGGGTGTCGAGACCGTCTTCGTCGACGGCCCCGACGTCGCGCAGTGGGAGGCCGCTCTCGACCGGCCCACGACCGCGGTGTTCTTCGAGACGCCGAGCAACCCGATGCAGGAGCTCGTCGACATCGCGGCCGTCTCCGAGCTCGCCCACCGGGCCGGCGCCCAGGTCGTCGTCGACAACGTCTTCGGCACACCGGTGTTCTCGCGGCCGCTGGAGCACGGCGCCGACATCGTCGTCTACTCCGCGACGAAGCACATCGACGGCCAGGGGCGCGCGCTCGGTGGAGCCGTGCTGGGGCCGCGGGAGTTCGTCGACGGGCCGGTCAAGAACCTCATGAGGCATACCGGACCGGCGATGTCGCCGTTCAACGCCTGGGTCATGACCAAGGGCCTGGAGACGCTGTCGCTGCGCGTGGCCCGGATGGCCTCGAGCGCCCTCGCGGTCGCTCATCACCTCGAGGGGGCGCCGGGGATCCGCCGGGTCGTCTACCCGTGGCTGGCGTCCCACCCGCAGCACGAGCTGGCCCGGCGTCAGATGCTCGGCGGGGGCACCGTCGTCACGTTCGACATCGACGGCGGGAAGGCCGAGGCGTTCGCGCTTCTCGACGCCCTCGAGATCATCGACATCTCGAACAACCTCGGCGATGCCAAGTCCCTCGCCACCCATCCTGCGACGACGACCCATCGGCGGCTCACCCCGCAGGCCCGGGCCGCGGTCGGGATCACCGACGGCACGGTGCGCGTCTCGGTCGGTCTCGAGGACCCGGCCGACCTCGTGGCGGACCTCGACGCGGCGCTGAGGGCCAGGCACGGCTGAGCCGGCCGAAACGGCGGCACCGGGCATCAGCCGAACGGACCGTTTGCGCGCGTTTCTCCCGCCCGGGAGCCGGGGTGGCGCCCAGACTGTCGCGGTGACCGAAGGAACCCACGAGGAGCTGAGCCGCCTCCTCGTCAGCGCGGCCGCGTGGCAGCCGAGGGGCGGGCCTGCCCGGCCGTCGGCGGCGACGGTCGACCCTCGGGCCTCCCGGTCCGTCCACGCCGGCCGGCTCCTCGACGGGCTGGGACTGCGACCGGTCCTGATGATGGTCAACGTCGGCCTCCTCGCCGGCATCCTGATCGCCCTCGGTGGTGCCGCCTGGGGCTGGGTGACCGTCGAGGGGTTCGCACGCGTCCCCGCGGGGATGGCGACCACCGTCGCCCTCGGGCAGGAGCGCTACGTCGTGTATGCCGAGGGCGGCTACCGGCTGACGCCCGGCCAGGTCGCCGTCACGCTGTCCCGGCACGGGGTGCCGGTGACCGTCCGACCGGCCGCCTCCGACGAGGGCTTCTCGCTGTTCGGCCGGACCGACGCCTCGCTGGCCGAGGTCGACGTTCCGGTGGCCGGCGAGTACGAGGTGTCCGCCACCGGCCCGCACGGTCTGCCCGTCGCGATCGCCCTCGGCTCCCACGACCCGATGACCCGGATCAGGCTCGGCTTCACACTCGGGTTCGGTGGTGCGGCGCTCCTGCTCGTCCTCGGTGTCGGGTGGGCCGTCCATCGGCTCAGGCGCCGGCCCGTCCGCGAGCTCATCGAGACGTCCCGGCTCGTCCGCACCGGCGGGTAGCCTCGTCGTCGCTGCCCGGGCCCACTCAGCGGGTCGGGGCAGCGACGTCGAGGACCCACGCGGCGCCGGGTCGGCCGGGCTCGTGGAGGGTGACGTCGAACCTGCCAGCGACGACCTCGGCCAGTTCCGGCACGCTGCGGGGGGCCACACCCTCGAGGCACAGGTGCCGGGCGACCAGGCCCCGGGTGTGCTTGGCGAAGTGGCTGGCCCCCGGAACCCGGACGGCGACCCAGCGCCGCGCCAGGTCTCCGCCCGCCGGCCAGGCCGCGGCATACGGCGAGGACCGGCAGTCGACGACGACCCCGCCGCCGACGGAGGCGGACAGCACCGGGGACAGCTCCGGGCGCCATACCGGGGCAAGCGGTCCGACCCCGGGGAGCGAGACACCCATCGAGAGGCGGTACGGCGCGATCCGGTCGGTCAGCCGCACCGCCCCGTAGAGCGCCGACACGACGACGACCCACCGGGTTGCCCGGCGCCGGGAGGCCGGGTCGAGGGTGGCGAGGTCGAGAGCGTCGTAGAGGACCCCGGTGTAGACCTCGGCCGTCGGCGTCCCGGGCGCGGTGTCCAGCGCGAGGTTCCGCGCAATGTCGTCGAGGAGGTTCGGGCTGACGCCGAGCAGCTCGGGGGCCTTGGGGGACAGGCTCACCGCGCGCAGCGCCTCGGCTACCCGCCGGCGGGTACCGGCGAGCTCGGGGTAGCTGAGGGCGGCCGGATCGACCGGGTGTCCTCTCCGTCGCCCCGTCTTGGACTCCGAGGGCGGCAGGAGGATCATCACGGGGCCACCCTAGGTGGCCCGCCGACTCGGCCCGAGCCGCCCCCCACGCTTGTAGGTTGACCGGTATGCCGCATCGTCACATCCGGCTCGGAGCCTCGCAGGCCACCACCTCCAACGGGGTCCACGGGGTGCTCCTCGAGCGCTTCGCCGCGATCCGTGCCGAGCTCGACGTCAGCGCGGAGTACCCCGCCGACGCGTTGGCCGAGGCCGTGGCCGCGGGCGCGCAGCCGCACGGCCTGCCCGACCGGGATGAGACGGCCGTCCCGTTCGTCACGATCGACCCGGCCCGCTCGCTCGACCTGGACCAGGCGATGTGCCTGGACCGGGACGGAGACGGCTTCCGGGTCCGGTACGCCATCACCGACCTGACCTGTGTCGTCTCGCCGGGCCAGGCACTCGACGCGGAGGTCCGCCGACGCGGCCAGACGATCTACTGCCCCGACGAGCGCGTTCCCCTGCACCCCCTGCGGCTCAGCGAGGGTGCGTCGAGCCTGCTGCCGGGACAGGTGCGCCCGGCCTACGTGTGGGACCTGCGGCTCGCCGCCGACGGCGAGCTGACCGGGACCGACCTCTACCGGGCGCTCGTCCGCAGCGTCGACCGGCTCGACTACGACACCGTCCAGGACGCGCTCGACGCCGGAACCGACGACGAGCGGCTCGTCCTGCTCCGCGAGGTCGGTGCCCGGCGGGTGCGCCAGGAGCAGCTTCGCGGTGGCGCCAGCCTGCCGATGCCCGAACAGGAGGTCTACGAGGACCCCGACGGCCGCTTCACGCTGCATTTCCGGCCGCCCCGCCCGGCCGAGGAGTGGAACGCGCAGATCTCGCTGCTCGCCGGGATGGCGGGGGCCGACCTCATGCTGCATGCCCAGGTCGGGATCCTGCGGACCATGCCCGCTCCGCAGCCGGAGGCCGTGCGCCGGTTCCGTCGGCAGGCCCGGGCGCTGGGGGCGAGCTGGCCCGCGGAGCAGGCCTACGGTGACTTCATCCGCGGCCTCGACCGGCGCGACCCGCGGCACCTCGCGCTCATCCACGCGGCGACCGCCCTCTTCCGTGGCGCGGGGTACACGCCCTTCGACGGAGCGGTTCCCGAGCAGGTCGAGCACGCCGCTGTCGCCGACGCCTATGCGCATGTGACGGCACCGCTGCGCCGGCTCGTCGACCGCTTCGGCCTCGCCGTCTGCGCGGCCGTCGCCGCCGGCTCGGAGGTGCCCGAGTGGGCTCGGGTGGCCCTGCCTCACCTGCCTCGGCTGATGACCGAGTCCGACCACCGGGCCAGGGCGATCGAACGGGCGAGCAACGACGCGGTCGAGGCGGCCCTGCTCGGCGCTCATGTGGGCAGGACCTATGCCGCGGTGGTCGTCGACGCCCAGGAGAGGGGCGCGGTCGTCCAGCTGAGCGACCTGCCCATCCTTGCCCTCGCCACGGGCGGCGCCCGGCTCGGCGAGACGGTGTCGGTCCGGGTGGAGTCGGCCGATGTCGCGACCGGACGGCTCGGGCTGGTACTCGCCTAGACTGGGTGCGGATGAGTCGGCCGGACGGTCGCGGCGGCTCGCGGCTCAGGCCGTGGCTGTCGAGGAAAGTCCGGGCTCCACAGGGCAAGGTGGTGGCCAACAGCCACCCGGGGCAACCCGCGGGACAGTGCCACAGAGAACAGACCGCCTCAGCGTCCGGTGCAGCCGGGCGTCGAGGCAAGGGTGAAACGGTGGTGTAAGAGACCACCAGCGGCCCCGGTGACGGGGTCGGCTCGGCAAACCCCACCCGGAGCAAGTCCAGACAGCGTGCGTTCGAGGGCGGCCCGCCCGAGCACGCGGGTAGGGCGCTAGAGGCGGTCGGAGACGGCCGTCCCAGATGGATGACCGTCGCCACGGCCTCGGTAACGAGGCCGTGGAACAGAACCCGGCTTACAGGCCGGCTCGTCCCCCTCCGGGGTCGCTGCGCCCCGGTTCGAGGTATTCGGGTACCCCCAGACGGGACCGGAATACCTCGAACCGGGGCATCGGGGGCCGCGCGAGCGGCCGGGCGCTCGGCATACGGTGGGGTCATGCGGATCACCCACCTCGGCCACGCCTGCCTCCTCGTCGAGATCGCCGACGCACGGATCCTCCTCGACCCGGGCACCTTCGCCGATGACTTCACGGCCCTGAGCGGCCTCGACGCCATCGTCATCACCCATCAGCACCCCGATCACCTCGACACCTCCCGGATGCCCGCCCTCGTCGCCGCCAACCCCGGCGCTCCGGTCATCTGCGACCCCGACTCGCTGCCGGTGCTCGCCGGGATCGCGGTCGAGGCGAGCGTCCACGACGGCCCGAGCCGGATCGGCGGGGTGACCGTGACCCCGTACGGCGACCGGCACGCCGTCATCCACGAGGACCTGCCCCGGATCGGCAACCTCGGCGTGCGCCTCGACGCCGACGGCGAGCCGAGCCTCTACCACCCGGGTGACGCGCTCGACGCGGAGTTCGGCGACGTCGATGTCCTCGCCTTCCCGCTCAACGCCCCGTGGCAGGCCAGCAAGGAGATGACCGCCTTCCTGCGGCGCCACAACCCGCCGTATGCCGTGCCCATCCACGACCGCCTCCTCGCCCAACGTGGCCGCGACCTCTACCTCGGGCACGCGGCGACCTTCGGTGGGACCGACACCGAGATCCGCGACCTCGCCGGGGCAGGGGCCGTCGAGTTCTCCCGGTGAGAGCCACCCTCGGGTGAACGGCCGACGGCCGCCCGACCGAACCGGCGACTCCTCGGCGATCCGCCGCGGCGTGGCCCCGAGCCGGGGCTAGCGTGAACGGTGTTCCGGTTCCTGAGCGCCAGGAGGCTCTTCGTGAGCACCGCCGATGAGATCACCGCCGACTTCGCCCCCACCTGGCGTGAGCAGTGGCTGCTGCGCCCGTGGCCCGACGGTCTCTACCGGCTCGGAGCCGGGACCGAGCGGTCGATGGCCGGTCACCTGCTCGACGACGGCGAGTATCGACCCACGCTCTGGCAGACCCTCGGCCTTCAGTACTGGCCGGACGGCACCTGGCGGATCGCGGACCGGCTCTGGGGGAGCCCCGCCTACCTGCGCGACTGAGGCCATCGACACACGCCCGCGTCAGCTGGTGTGCCGGCCGTGGCGCTCCTGGGCCTGTGCCGCGAGGACGCCCGCACCGATGATCCCGGCGGCGTTGCGCAGCTGCGCCGCGACGATCGGGGTACGCAGGTCGAGCAGCGGGAGGAACTTCTCCGACTTGCGGGACACCCCGCCGCCGACGACGAACAGGTCCGGCCACAGCAGGCCTTCGAGGTGGCTGTAGTAGCGCTGCAGCCGCTTCGCCCACTCGGGGTAGGACAGGTTCTCCTTGGTCTTGATGGAGCTCGCCGCTCGCGTCTCCGCGTCGAACCCGTCGAGCTCGAGGTGGCCGAGCTCGGAGTTCGGCACGAGGCGGCCGTCGTAGAGGAGCGCGGTCCCGATCCCGGTGCCGAGCGTTGTCACGACGACGAGGCCGTCCTGCCCCCTGGCCGCGCCGAACTCCAGCTCGCCGACGCCTGCCGCGTCGGCGTCGTTGACGACGACGACGTCCCGCTGCAGCCGGTCCTCGAGCAGGGCCGCGATGTCGGTGTCGATCCACGACTTGTCGATGTTCGCGGCGGTGCGGACGACGCCCCGGGTGACGACGCCGGGGATCGTCACCCCGATGGGGGTGCCGGCGTCGATCCCGTCGAAGTGGTCGACGACGCGATGGATGACGTCACTCACCGCCTCGGGCGTCGAGGGGGCGGGCGTGTCGATCCGGTGGCGGTCCTGTGTCAGCTCCCCCCGGTCGAGATCGACGGGCGCGCCCTTGATGCCGCTCCCGCCGACGTCGACGCCGAGCGCCAACCGCTGTCGTGCCACGTCGTGTGCTCCGTTCCGTCCTGACCCGCCCGTCACGGCAGGGTGAGGACCTCGTTGCCGGTCTCGGTGATGAGGATCGTGTGCTCGAACTGGGCCGAGCGACGCCTGTCCTTCGTGACGACCGTCCAGCCGTCCGCCCACATCTCCCACTCCTGCGTACCGAGGTTGAGCATGGGCTCGATGGTGAAGGTCATCCCGGGCTCGATGACCGTGTTGTAGTCGGGGGCCGCGTCGTAGTGCGGGATGATGAGACCGGAGTGGAAGGCGGTCCCGATCCCGTGGCCGGTGAAGTCGCGGACCACCCCGTAGCCGAACCGCCGCGCGTAGCTCTCGATGACCCGGCCGATGATGTTGATCTCCCGCCCCGGGATCGCCGCCTTGATCCCGCGCAGCATCGCCTCGCGGGTCCGCTCGACGAGCAGCCTCGCCTCCTCGTCGACCTCGCCGACGAGGTAGGTCGCGTCGGTGTCCCCGTGGACCCCGTCGAGGTATGCCGTGATGTCGATGTTGACGATGTCGCCGTCCTCGAGCGGGCGAGAGTCGGGGATGCCGTGGCAGACGACCTCGTTGACCGACGTGCACAGGGACTTCGGGAAGCCGCGGTACCCCAGCGTCGAGGGGTACGCGCCGTGGTCGAGCATGAACTCGTGGCCCACCCGGTCGATCTCGTCGGTCGTCACGCCGGGAGCGATGACCGCCGCCGCGGCCTCCATCGCCTGGGCGGCGACGCGGCCCGCGACCCGCATCTTCGCGATCGTCTCGGCGTCCTTGACCTCCGGGCCGGCGTAGCGCTCGGGCGAGGGCCGGTCGACGTACTCCGGTCGGGGGATGCTGGCGGGTACCTGGCGGCGGGGTGAGACGACGCCCGGGGCGAGGGTTGCATGCTGGACCGGCATACGGTGGAGTCTAGGCAGCAGCTCGGGAGGACGGGCGCATGCGTCCGGCCCGGCTCGACGAAGGAGTGGTTCGATGGCCTACTGGTTCAACGTCGACACCGGCACGGTGGAAACCGAGGAGACCCGCAGCCAGGGCGCCTTCGTCATGGGCCCCTACGACAGTGCCGACGAGGCCGCGCATGCCCTCGAGCTCGCCCACGAGAAGAGCGAGAAGTGGGACGAGGAGGACCGTCGCTGGAACGAGGGCGAGGACAAGGGCGAGGACGCCTGAGCGGTCGCCGCGCGCGGATCGGCGCGACCGGCTCAGCGGCGCCGGTGCACGGACACGGCGTACCCGGCATCCGTCGTCCACGGCTGTCTGTCCCACGTGGACCACCGCTCGACGAGCGTCAGCCCGGCCGGGCCGCAGGCCGCGTCGTAGTCGGTGAGCGGGGTGACCGGGCAGCCCGGGGGCAGGTGCGCCGCGTCCAGGCCGAAGCCGGCGATGACGAGGCCGTCCGGCGTCGTGTGAGCCACGAGCCGTTCGACGACCCGGGTCAGGGTGCCGGGTTCGAGGAGCGGGATGACGTTGCCGGCGAGCACGATGGCCTCGAAGGCCTGGCTGCGCAGGTACAGCTCGCTGAGGTCGGCATGGATGTAGTGCGACGCCGGGTCTCGCTCGCGGGCGAACCCGATCATGTCGAGGTCGGCGTCGACCCCGGTGCACCGGTAGCCGAGCCGGGCCAGGGTCGAGGCGACCCGGCCCGTGCCGCATCCGGCGTCGAGGACGCGCGCCGGTGGCGGGATGAGCGAAGCGACGAGCCGTGCCTCGCCGTGGATGTCAGCGCCACCCTCCTCGAGCTCGTCGAAGCGCCGCTGGTAGGCCCCGGCGCCGCCGGAGCCGTCGGCGATCTCGGCCCACCGGGTGAACGGGTCGACGGGCGGGTTGAGGTCCCACCGGCGCCGCGGGTCCTGCCGCGGGTCCTCACCGCGTGGCGGCGTCGGGTCGGTCACGCTGTCGGGCATCTCAGGCCTCGAAGGAGTGCTCGGCGTCGGGGAAGGTGCCGGCGGCCACGTCGGCGGCATACGCCCTGGCGGCCCCGCCGAGGGCGCCGCGCAGGTCGGCGTACTTCTTGACGAAACGCGGGGCCCGCCCGCCGCGCAGCCCGGCCATGTCCTGCCAGACGAGGACCTGGGCGTCGCAGTGCGGCCCCGCGCCGATGCCGATCGTGGGGATCCGCAGCGCGGCGGTCACCCGCTCGGCGACCGCCTCGGGGACCATCTCGATGACGACGGCGAAGCAGCCGGCCTCCTGCAGGGCCAGGGCGTCGTCGAGGAGCCGGTCCGCGCCCTCGCCCCGTCCCTGGACCTTGTAGCCGCCCAGGACGTGCTCGCTCTGCGGGGTGAAGCCGATGTGGCCCATGACGGGGATGCCGGCTCGGACGAGGAGCTCCACCTCGGGGACCATGGCCCGTCCCCCTTCGAGCTTGACGGCGTGCGCCATGCCCTCCTTCATGAAGCGGGTCGCGGTCGCGAGTGCCTGCTGGGGGCTGGCCTGGTAGGAGCCGAAGGGAAGGTCGGCGACGACCATGGCCCGTTTCGCCGCGAGGGTGACGGCGCGGCACAGCGGAACGAGGTGGTCGACGGTGACCGGGACGGTCGTCTCGAAGCCGTAGACGTTGTTGCCGGCCGAGTCGCCGACGAGCAGGACCGGGATGCCGGCCTCGTCGAAGATCTCGGCGGCATACATGTCGTATGCCGTGAGCATGGCCCACCTCTCGCCCCGCTCCTTCATCTGGATCAGGTGGGGGACCCGCACCCTGCGCTGGGGTGCGGCCTGGACCCCGGTGCCGTAGGGGGCGACCGCCTCGGCCGCAGCGGGCTCGGGTCTCGGGGCGGGCTGCTGGGCGGGCTCGGTCATGCCGTCATCCTAGGTCGGACGCACGGCGGACGGGCTGAGGCCGTCTCCGGCCGCCCGCGGTGACCGACGGCCGATGCCGTTACCCCGGCGAAACGTGGATGGGGCAGGATGCGAGCCATGGATCGACAGCAGGAGTATGTCCTTCGGACGATCGAGGAGCGGGACATCCGCTTCGTCCGGCTCTGGTTCACCGACGTCCTGGGCACCCTGAAGTCGGTTGCCGTCGCGCCGGCCGAGCTCGAGGGGGCGTTCGCCGAGGGCATCGGCTTCGACGGCTCGGCCATCGAGGGCTTCGCCCGCGTCTTCGAGGCAGACATGCTGGCGCACCCCGACCCGGCGACGTTCCAGGTGCTGCCCTGGCGCGGGGAGGCTCCCGGAACGGCCCGGATGTTCTGCGACATCACCCTGCCTGACGGGACGCCGAGCATGGCCGACCCGCGGCACGTCCTCCAGCGCGCCCTCGCCCGCGCCTCCGACATGGGGTTCACCTTCTATACCCACCCCGAGATCGAGTTCTTCCTCCTCGAGCGGGGCTTCGAGCCCGGCCAGCCGCCACGTCCGGTCGACGCGGCCGGCTACTTCGAGCACGTTCCGCAAGGGACGGCCCACGACTTCCGCCGCGCCGCGATCACCATGCTCGAGTCGATGGGGATCTCGGTCGAGTTCAGCCACCACGAGGGTGGGCCGGGACAGAACGAGATCGACCTGCGCTACGCCGACGCCCTGACCACGGCGGACAACATCATGACCTTCCGGACCGTCGTCAAGGAGGTGGCCCTCGAGCAGGGCGTCTACGCGACGTTCATGCCGAAGGTGTTCGCCGAGCACCCGGGCTCGGGCATGCACACCCACGTCTCGCTCTTCGAGGGCGACACCAACGCCTTCTACGAGGCCGGCGCCCCGTACCAGCTGTCCAAGACGGCGCGGCAGTTCATCGCCGGCCTCATCACCCATGGTCCCGAGATCACCGCGGTGACCAACCAGTGGGTCAACAGCTACAAGCGGCTCTGGGGCGGGGGAGAGGCCCCGGCGCACCTGACCTGGGGCCACAACAACCGCTCCGCCATGGTGCGCGTCCCCATGTACAAGCCGAGCAAGGGCAACAGCACCCGGATCGAGGTCCGGACCATCGACGCCGCCTGCAACCCGTACCTCGCCTTCGGCGTCATCCTGGCCGCCGGGCTCAAGGGGATCGAGGAGGGCTACGAGCTGCCACCGGAGGCCGAGGACGACGTGTGGGGCCTCACCGACGGCGAGCGGCGCGCGATGGGGATCAAGCCGCTCCCCGAGTCACTCGACGCGGCGATCGCGGCCATGGAGGCGAGCGAGCTCGTCGCAGAGACCCTCGGCGAGCATGTCTTCGACTTCTTCCTCCGCAACAAGCGCGCCGAGTGGGCCGACTACCGGAACCAGGTGACGGCGTTCGAGCTGGAGCGGTACCTTCCCAGACTGTGACCCCCCATCGCGGGGAAACCGTCCCCGGAGCGCTCACTCGTCTCGGGTTCGCCGACCCCGGCCGCGCCCGCGCCCTCCTCGACGAGGAGGTCATCGCCCCGCTCATCCACGACCTCGAGCGGGTCGAGTCCGACGGGCTCGCGCGCGGGCTCGTCGAGGTGGCCGACCCCGACCAGGCGCTGCTCGCCCTGGTCCGGCTCATGGAGGCCGCGGTCCGGACGGACGCTGACGCCCAGGCCGGGCTCACCGCGGCGCTCACCGCGTCCGGCGCGCCCCGCGACCGGGTCCTGGCCGTCCTCGGCGGGTCGACGGCGCTCGCCGACCACCTCGTCGCCCACCCGGGCCACTGGGCCTCGGCCGCCCGGGCCGAGCCGATCGGTGCGCCGGACCGGGTCGCCGCCCTCGTCGCGGCGGTCCGAGGGCTCCCCGAGGCCGAGGCGATGGACGCCCTGCGGGTCGAGTACCGACGGCAGCTCCTCGGGATCGCCGCGCTCGACCTCACCAGCGCCGACCCGGTGGCCGGGATGCCCGCGGCGTCCGCCGCTCTCGCGGACCTCGCCGAGGGGGCGCTCGAGGCGGCGCTCGTCGTCGCCGAGGAGGCCGTCGGCGAGGAGCGGGCGGGCCGCTGCAGGTTGGCCGTCATCGGCATGGGGAAGGCCGGTGGCCGAGAGCTCAACTACATCAGCGACGTCGACGTCATCTTCGTCGCCGCGCCGGCCGAGGGCGTGGCCGAGGAGGAGGCCCTGGCCGTCGCCACCGACCTGGCCACCCGGCTCATGCGGGTCTGTTCGGCCTCGACCGCGGCCGGCTCGCTGTGGCCGGTCGACCCCGCCCTGCGACCCGAGGGGAAGCAGGGGCCGCTCGTCCGGACGGTGTCGAGCCACCGGGCCTACTACGAGCGCTGGGCGAAGACCTGGGAGTTCCAGGCGCTCCTCAAGGCCCGCCCGCTCGCCGGCGACCGTGAGCTGGGTGAGGAGTACCTCGCCGTCGTCCAGCCGATGGTGTGGCAGGCGGCCTCACGGGAGAACTTCGTCGACGACGTCCAGGCGATGCGACGCCGGGTCGAGGAGCACGTGCCGGCCGCGGAGGCGGACCGGCAGCTCAAGCTGGGCCCCGGCGGTCTGCGCGACGTCGAGTTCAGCGTCCAGCTGCTGCAGCTCGTCCACGGCAGGGCCGACGACTCCCTCCGGTCGCGCACGACACTCGAGGCGCTCGCGGCGCTGAGCCGGGGCGGCTACGTCGGCCGGGACGACGCGGCGGTCCTCGACGCGGCATACCGGTTCCTGCGGACCCTCGAGCACCGGATCCAGCTCCACCGACTGCGGCGCACCCACCTCATGCCGACCGCCGACGCCGACCTGCGGCGGCTCGGCCGGGCCGTCGGCTTCCGTCGCGACCCGGCGGCCGACGTCGTGCACGAGTGGCGCGCCCAGGCCCGCGAGGTGCGCCGCCTGCACGAGCGGATCTTCTACCGGCCCCTCCTGTCCGCCGTCGCGCGGCTCAGCACGACGGAGGTGCGACTTACGTCGAAGGCGGCCCGTGAGCGGCTGTCGGCCCTCGGGTACGCCGACCCGCGGGGTGCGCTCGGACACCTCAAGGCACTGAGCGACGGGCTGAGCCGTCGGGCGGCGATCCAGCGCCAGCTGCTGCCGGTCATGCTCGGCTGGTTCGCCGACGAGGCCGACCCCGATGCGGGGCTGCTCGCCTTCCGGAGGATCAGCGACGAGCTGGGGTCGACCCACTGGTACCTCCGGCTGCTGCGTGACGAGGGCCAGGCGGCGGAGAACCTCGCGCACACCCTGGCCCGGAGCCGGTATGCCGCGGACCTGCTCGAGTCCGCGCCCGAGTGCGTCCAGTTCCTCGGCGACCCCGGCGGGGTCGAGCCGCGTGGCCGAGGTGAGATCGAGCGGCGGATGCGGGCCGCCGCCGGGCGCAAGGACGACCCGGCCTCGGCGGTGCTCGCGGCCCGCGCCATCCGGCGCTCGGAGCTGTTCCGGGTCGCCGTCGCCGACCTCACCGGTGTCATCACGCTCGACGAGGTGGGCGCCGCGCTCACCGACCTCACCGGGGCGTTGCTGCAGGTGACGCTCGACGTGTGCCTGCGGGGCCTCGAGGCCCGGACCGGCGCGCCGCCGGTGACGCGGGTGCTCATCGTCGGCATGGGCCGGCTCGGCGGGGGCGAGATCGGGTACGGCTCGGACGCCGACGTCATCTTCGTCCACGACCCGGTGCCCGGGG
This sequence comes from uncultured Actinomycetota bacterium, assembly GCA_963771015.1. Classification (GTDB taxonomy): domain Bacteria; phylum Actinomycetota; class Actinomycetes; order Actinomycetales; family Dermatophilaceae; genus CAVSJJ01. The sequence goes on along the minus strand of CAVYRN010000013.1, from coordinate 30,704 downwards.
CCGACGACACCGCGGCCCAGGAGCAGGCGACCGAGGTCGTCAAGGAGCTCATCGCCCTGCTCGGGGCGGCCGGCCCGGACCGGAAGCTCGACGTCGATGCCGCCCTGCGCCCGGAGGGCAAGAGCGGGCCCCTCGTCCGCTCGCTCGCGGCATACGGGCAGTACTACGACCGGTGGTCTCTGGTCTGGGAGGCGCAGGCGCTGCTGCGTGCCAAGCCGATCGCCGGGGACGCGGACCTCGGCGAGCGGTTCCTCCGGCTCGTCGCCCCGATCCGGTGGCCGAAGGGCGGCCTCGCCCCGGAGCAGGTCCGCGAGATCCGGACCCTCAAGGCCCGGATGGAGGCCGAGCGGCTGCCCCGCGGCGCCGACCGCAAGACCCACTTCAAGCTCGGGCACGGCGGGCTCTCCGACGTCGAGTGGTGTGTCCAGCTGGTCCAGCTCGGCCACGCCGACGCTCATCCGGAACTGCGCACGACCTCGACCCTCGACGGGCTCGCGGCGGCCGAGAGGCTCGGTCTCATCGACGAGGCCTCGGCCGCCGCCCTCGGCGAGGCGTGGCGGCTCGCGTCGGCGATGCGCAACGCGGGGACCCTTTTCCGCAGCCGCACGATCGAGGCGCTGCCGACCGACCTGCGCGACGCGGAGGGGATCGCCCGGATCCTCGGGCTGCCGCCCCGTTCGGGACAGGAGCTCGCCGAGCGGTACCGCCGGGTGGCTCGCCGGGCCCGGCAGGCGGCCGAACAGGTCTTCTACGGTTCCTGACCAGTCTCCTACGACGACCGCGGCGCGGATCACGGGGTGGTCGGCGGGCGGACGACGAGGAGCCGGTAGCCCGAGGCCCACCTAGACTTCCGCCATGATCCCCGTGCTCGACCTGCGCGGCCGTCGGCTGAGCCGCCGAGAGCTGCGCGGCGTGCTGCCCCGAGCCGAGCTCGACGTCGAGGCGGCGCTCGCCGCCGTCCGGCCGATCTGCGACGACGTCCAGGACCGCGGCGCCGCGGCGCTGTATGCCGCCGCCGAGCGTCTCGACGGCGTCCGTCCGCCGGCCCTCCGGGTCCCGGCGGAGGTCATGGCCGCTGCCGTCGAGGCTCTTGACCCCGCGGTCCGCGACGCCCTCGAGGAGGCCATCCGCCGCGCCCGGCTCGTCCACGCCGACCAGCGCCGGACCGACACGACGACCATCGTCACCGAGGGCGGGACGGTCACCGAGAGGTGGGTTCCCGTCGACCGCGTCGGCCTCTACGTCCCCGGTGGGCTCGCGGTCTACCCCAGCAGCGTCGTCATGAACGTCGTCCCCGCCCAGATCGCCGGCGTCGGTTCGATCGCCGTCGCCTCCCCGCCGCAGCGCGACCACGGCGGCTGGCCGCACCCGACGGTCCTCGCCGCCTGCGCCCTGCTCGGCGTCGACGAGGTCTACTCCGTCGGGGGGGCCCAGGCGGTGGCGGCCTTCGCATACGGGTTCGCCGACGAGGCGGGCGGGGTGGCGGTCGAGTGCGAGCCGGTCGGGATGGTGACCGGGCCGGGCAACATCTACGTGGCCGCCGCCAAGCGGCTCCTCAAGGGGCTCATCGGCATCGACGCCGAGGCCGGGCCGACCGAGATCGCCATCCTCGCCGACGAGACCGCGGACCCGGACCACGTCGCCGCCGACCTCGTCAGCCAGGCCGAGCACGACCCGATGGCCGCCGCCGTCCTCGTCACCGACAGCGCCGAGCTGGCCGAGGCCGTCACCGAGGCCCTGAACCGCCGCGTCGCCACGACGAAGCACACCGAGCGGGTGGCCGAGGCGGTGTCCGGGCCGCAGTCGGCGGTGGTCCTCGTCGACGACATCGAGGCCGGGCTGGCCGTCGTCGACGCGTATGCCGCCGAGCACCTCGAGATCCACACCCGGGACGCCGCTGCGCTCGCCGCCCGGGTGCGCAACGCCGGGGCGATCTTCGTCGGCCCGTTCGCCCCGGTGAGCCTCGGTGACTACGCCGCGGGCTCCAACCACGTGCTGCCGACCGGCGGAAGTGCCACCCACAGCAGCGGGCTGTCGGTCCAGTCCTTCCTTCGCGGCATCCACGTCGTCGACTACACCGAGGCGGCACTGCGCGAGGTCGGCGAGAGGGTCGTCACGCTGGCCCGGGCCGAGGATCTTCCGGCCCACGGCGAGGCGATCATCGCCCGCCTACCCGAGCTGGGCTAACGAGAGCCGAGGACCGTACCGATGAGCCAGATCGACGACCTCATGCGCCCGGACCTGCGCGGCCTCACGCCGTACGGCGCACCCCAGCTCGAGGTGCCGGTGGCCCTCAACACGAACGAGAACTCCTACCCCGTGCCGAGCGAGGTCGTCGCCGACATCGTCGCCAGCGTCGCGGCCATCGCCCCCGGCCTCAACCGTTATCCCGACCGGGACTTCACCTCCCTGCGCGAGGCGCTCGCGGCATACCTGTCCCGGTCCGGCACGGCGATCGCGACCGACCAGGTCTGGGCGGCCAACGGGTCCAACGAGGTCCTGCTCCACCTGCTCCAGGCGTTCGGGGGCAACGGACGGGTGGCCCTCGGGTTCACCCCGGCCTACTCGATGCACCCGATCATCACCTCGACGAGCGGCACCGGCTGGGTCGACGGCCTGCGCGGCGTGCCCGGCGGCGGCAGGTTCGACCTCGACCCCGAGTCGGCGGCCCGCCAGGCCAGGGACGCCGACCCCAACATCGTCTTCCTCTGCTCCCCGAACAACCCGACCGGGACCGCGCTGTCCCTCGAGGTCGTCGAGGCGGTGTACGAGGCGGCGCCTCGGGCCGTCGTCGTCGTCGACGAGGCGTATGCCGAGTTCGCCCGGGTCGGGACGCCGAGCGCGCTCACCCTCCTGCAGGGGCGTCCGCGGCTCGTCGTCACCCGGACGATGAGCAAGGCCTTCGCTCTCGCCGGGGGCCGGCTCGGCTACCTGGCGGCCGACCCCGAGCTCGTCAACGCCCTGCGGCTGGTCCGGATGCCGTACCACCTGTCCTCGCTGACCCAGGCCGTCGCGCTGGCCGCGCTCCGGCACGCCGACGCGATGCTCGACACGGTCGGCGTCATCAAGGAGCAGCGCGACCGAATCGTCGAGGCGCTCCCGCCGCTCGGGCTCGAGCCGGTCCCGAGTGACGCGAACTTCGTCCTCTTCGGCGGCCTCGCGGACAGCCACTCGGCATGGCTCGACCTGCTTGATCGTGGTGTTCTCGTGAGAGATGTGGGCATTTCCCACTATCTTCGTGTTACGGCAGGTACGCCTGAGGAAACCACGAGGTTCCTTGACGCGCTTGGCGAGCTCGTGTCGGACCCGGCGAAGGAGGGAGCATCGTGAGCGTCGACGCCACCACTGGCGCGCACCGGACGGCCACCCTGAGCCGGGAGACCTCCGAGAGCAAGGTCCTGGTCACCGTCGACCTCGACGGCTCCGGGCGGGGCGAGGTCAGCACCGGGGTGCCCTTCTACGACCACATGCTCCTCAGCCTCGCCAAGCACTCCCTCATCGACCTGCAGGTGAGCGCGACCGGCGACCTCGAGGTCGACGCCCACCACACCGTCGAGGACGTCGCCATCGTTCTCGGCCAGGCCGTCGCCGAGGCGCTCGGTGACAAGCGCGGCATCACCCGGTTCGGCGACGCGACCGTCCCGCTCGACGAGGCGCTCGTCCAGGCCGTCGTCGATGTCGCCGGCCGACCCTACGTCGTCCACACCGGCGAGCCGGAGGGACAGGCATACGTCGTCATCGGCGGCGGCTACGTCGGCTCGCTCACCCGCCACGTCCTGGAGTCGTTCGCGACCAACGCCGGAGTCGCCCTCCACGTGCGGGTCCTCGCCGGCCGCGACCCCCACCACATCGTCGAGGCACAGTTCAAGGCGCTGGCCCGAGCACTGCGGACGGCCGTCGCGCTCGACCCGCGGGTCGGCGGCGTCCCCAGTGCCAAGGGCGCGCTCTAGAGCCATGGGCACCGACGGCCACGACTCCGACGCCGCGCTCGGCCTCCTCCTCGTCCACGGCCGTCCCGAGCGGGTGGCCCGGTGGGCCCGCCGGGGACTCGTGGCGACCCACCTCACCCCGTTGGCCAAGGGGTGGACCGGCGTGACGGTCGCGGAGGAGCGGGCCCGAAGCACCGCGCCCTACGACGTGGGCCTCGAGATGCTCGCGGCACGTCCGGCGCCCGGCGGCGCCCGCCCGTCGCTCGGGTTCTTCGTCATGAAGAGCCGCGGGGTCATCGCGGTCCAGCCCAAGGGCATGCGCCGCGACCAGCGATGGCTCGTCTGGGAGCCCGGGCACGGGATCCGGCGCGCCCCGGACCTGCCGCTGCTGGCCCCCGACCAGCTCATCGCGGCCGCCGGGGCCAGGACCCGGCCGGGCGCCATCGTCACGACCGTCAAGAACCCCTCGGGCCGTCCGATCGAGATGCTTGTCGAGGTCATCCGCCTGCTCGGCCTGCCCGGGGAGGATCTCCTCCTCAGGGGCCCCTCGCCCGAGGACCGGATCGTCGAGCCCACCGAGCGGTCCGTTCGTACCTTCGACGCACTCGTCGCCGACGACGCGGTACATCGCGCCGAGCTCGGCGGGGGAGCCAGGTGAGCGCACGGGTCGTCGTCTTCGACTACGGCAGCGGGAACGTACGGTCGGCCGTGCGCGCCCTCGAACGGGTCGGGGCCGAGGTCATCCTCACCGCCGATGTCGATGCGGCGCTGGCCGCTGACGGGCTGTTCGTCCCCGGCGTCGGCAACTTCCACGCCTGCATGGTCGGGCTCCGGGCGGCCGACGGCCCGCGGGTCGTCGACCTGCGTCTGGCGGGGGGGCGCCCGGTCCTCGGGGTCTGCGTGGGACTCCAGGTGATGTTCGAGGGGTCCACCGAGCCGAGCGAGGCCCCGCAGGAGGGGCTCGGGCAGTGGCCCGGGACGGTGACCCGGCTCCAGGCTCCGGTCGTCCCCCACATGGGGTGGTCGCTCGTCGACGTGCCGGCCGGCTCGGCCCTGTTCGAGGGCGTCGCCGACGAGCGCTTCTACTTCGTCCACTCCTATGCGGTGGCCGAGTGGACGATGCCCGTGCCCACCGGCAGCTTCGCCGGACAGGCGCCCCTGGTGACCTATGCGACCCACGGGAACCCGTTCGTCGCCGCCGTCGAGAACGGTCCGCTGGCGGCCACCCAGTTCCACCCCGAGAAGTCCGGCGACGCCGGACTCGCCCTTCTCGCGAACTGGGTGCGGTCGCTGTGACCGCCCATCCGACCACCCTGGAGCAGATCCCGTGAGCACCGCCGCCGCCCCCGTCCTCGAGCTGCTCCCGGCGGTCGACGTCGCCGACGGGCGAGCCGTCCAGCTCGTCCAGGGCGTGGCCGGCAGTGGCGGCGAGTTCGGTGACCCCGTCGAGGCGGCGCTCGCCTGGCAGGAGCAGGGCTCCCAGTGGCTCCATCTCGTCGACCTCGACGCGGCCTTCGGGCGCGGCTCGAACGCCGACCTGCTCGCCGAGATCGTCGGCCGACTCGACATCGACGTCGAGATGAGCGGCGGCATCCGCGACGCGGAGTCCCTCGGGCGGGCCCTCAGCACCGGGTGTCGCCGCGTCAACCTCGGCACGGCCGCCCTCGAGGATCCCGAGTGGACCGCGCGCGCCATCGCCGAGAACGGCGACCGGGTCGCCGTCGGTCTCGACGTCCGAGGCACGACCCTGGCGGCGCGGGGCTGGACCACGGAGGGCGGTGACCTGTGGCAGACCCTGACCCGGCTCGACGCCGAGGGCTGCGCCCGCTATGTCGTGACCGACGTGGCCAAGGACGGGATGCTCCAGGGCCCGAACCTCGCCCTGCTCGCTGACGTGTGCGCGAGGACGGACCGACCGGTGGTCGCCTCGGGGGGGATCTCGACGCTCGCCGACATCGCCGCCGTGCGGGAGCTCGTCGCGCTCGGCGTCGAGGGCGCGATCATCGGGTCGGCGCTCTACCGTGGTGCGTTCACCCTTCCCCAGGCCCTCGACGTCGCCGGCCGCCGATGACGGGGCAGGACCGGGCCGCGCAGGTGGGACCCCAGGGCGGGTCCCGGCATACCCACGGTCATGACGGTCCCGACCACGGGCCGGCGGACTCGGCGGGGAGCGCGTGGCACGCTCGGGAGCTGTCCGCGAGTGGCTACGCGAGCGACACCGGCGCCGCCGACCCCAGGCTAGCCGCGGCCCTGGCCGGCGGTGCGCGCGACGCCGAGCTCGTCTCGGCGGTGCGCGCAGCCCGCCTCCTCGTGCCGGTCGTCGCAGAGTCGGCCGAGACCACCGAGAACGGTGACCGCCCGGCCGACAACCGTGCCGACATGGCGGCGGTGACGCTCCTGGCCCCGGACGGCCAGCGTGCCTTGCCGGTCTTCAGCAGCCTCGATGCCCTGGCCCGGTGGGACCCGGCGGCGCGGCCGGTCCCCGTCTCGGCGGCCCGAGCCGGCCAGGCGGCCATCGCCGAGGGATGCGATGTCGTTGTCATCGACCTCGCCGGGCCGGCGAGCGCCGTGCTGCGGTCGTCGATGGTCTGGGCGTTGGCCCAGGACCAGGACTGGGTCCCGCCACACGAGGACCCGTTCATCGCGACGTCGGTCGAGCGCGCCGTCGCCGACGAGGACGACGTGGTCGCCCACGAGGTCGAGGAGGGCCAGCCCACCGGCCAGGGGGTGCTCGGGGTGGCCCTCACCCTGCGGGCCGGGCTCGCGCCGGAGGCGGTGCGGGCGCTGGCGACCAGGGTGGGGGAGCGGCTCGCCTCCGACGGAGAGCTTCGAGCCCGGATCGACGGTCTGGCCTTCCGGATCCGCTGACCACAGCCCGCCGCGGCGGGCCGGCGGGGTCGCACGGCCGCAGCGGGGTGGCGGGATTTCGGGGTATGCCGTCGGCGCTGGTAGCCTTCACCGTTGACCGGCCGTCCCGCGAGGGGCGGCATGCAAGAGAAGCTCGCTTCCACCCGCGTCGACCCTCGGGCCGCCGGGTCTGGTCCGTCGACGGGCGCTGGGCGCCTGCGTCCCCAGGGTCGTGGCACTCCGGTGCTCGCGGCATCGACGGCTCGGTGAGGCTTCTTGCGCGTCGGCGTCGAGGAGCCTCTTCTCGTCGGTGCGGTCGCCCGCAGACGACGAAGGAGAACGACAATCAGCGAGCCTCGCATCAACGACCGTATCCGGGTTCCCGAGGTGCGGTTGGTCGGCCCCAACGGCGAGCAGGTGGGCATCGTGCGCGTCGAGGACGCGTTGCGCCTCGCCGCCGAGGCGGATCTCGACCTCGTCGAGGTCGCCCCGATGGAAAAGCCCCCGGTCGCCAAGCTCATGGACTTCGGCAAGTACAAGTACGAAGCCGCCATGAAGGCCCGAGAAGCACGCAAGAACCAGGTCAACACGGTCATCAAGGAGATCAAGCTCCGCCCGAAGATCGACCCGCACGACTACGGCACGAAGAAGGGCCACGTCGAGCGCTTCCTCAAGGGTGGGGACAAGGTCAAGGTGACGATCATGTTCCGCGGTCGGGAGCAGTCCCGCCCCGAGCTCGGGTTCCGGCTCCTGCAGCGCCTCGCGGAGGACGTCCTCGAACTGGGCACCGTCGAGTCCGCGCCGAAGCAGGACGGCCGCAACATGATCATGGTGCTCGCGCCGACGAAGAAGAAGTCGGAGGCCCGGGCCGAACAGCGCCGCCGTCGCGACGAGGCCGCCCACGCGACCGAGCGAACCCATGACGAGGAGACCGCGCCGATCGAGCCGCCGGCCACCCCCGGCGAGGGTGAGACGCCGCCCGCCGAGTAGCGCCGGCCGCCACGACCCCCGACGCACACCACGCACAACGAAGGAGATCGGCCCCATGCCGAAGAACAAGACGCACAGCGGAGCCAAGAAGCGCTTCCGTATCACCGGCTCCGGCAAGGTCATGCGGCAGCAGGCCGGCCACGTCCACAAGTTCCACGAGAAGACCCCGCAGAAGGCTCGGGCCCTGAGCAAGGACCTCATCGTCAGCCCGGCCGACACCTCCAAGATCAAGCGGCTTCTCGGCAAGTGACCGCCGCGCCCGTGGTGGCGCTCCGTCGGGAGCGCCCCGGGCACCACCCACGAACAACCAAGCAGATGCAAGGAGTACTCACGTGGCACGCGTGAAGCGGGCGGTCAACGCCCATAAGAAGCGCAGGGTCGTCCTGGAGCGAGCGAGCGGCTACCGCGGTCAGCGGTCCCGTCTCTACCGCAAGGCCAAGGAGCAGGTCCAGCACAGCCTGGGCTACGCCTACCGCGACCGTCGCGCCCGCAAGGGTGACTTCCGCCGGCTGTGGATCCAGCGGATCAACGCCGCGGCCCGCGCCAACGGCATGACCTACAACCGGTTCATCCAGGGCCTCAAGGCCGCCGAGATCGAGGTTGACCGCCGGATGCTCGCCGAGCTCGCGGTCAGCGACGAGGCGGCGTTCACTGCGCTCGTCGAGATCGCCCGCGCCAACGTTCCCGCCCAGGCCAGCTGAGCCAGGGCACCGACCCACCGCACGCCTCCGCCGCGCGCCGGGAGCCCCTCGTGTTGACCAACCCCCGAGCCGATCGGGTCCGGTCCGTCCGAGCGCTGGCCCGGCGCGCGGCGCGTGTGCGCAGCGGCCGGTTCGTCGTCGACGGCCCTCAGGGGGTCCGTGAGGCCGTCCGGCATGCCGCCGACAGGGTCGTCGACCTGTATGTCACCTCGGAGGCCGCTGATCGGCACGCCGATATCGTCGAGCAGGCACGGTCGGCGCGGCTGAGGGTCCACGAGACCGCGGAGCCGGTCATGGACGCCATGGCGGGGACGGAGGCGCCCCAGGGGCTGCTCGCCGTCGTCCGTGACGAGACCGTCCTCCTCGGGCAGGTGCTCGCCGGCAGGCCCCGGGTCCTCATCGTCCTTGCGCATGTCCGCGACCCGGGCAACGCGGGGACCATCATCCGCGGCGCCGACGCTCTCGGAGCCGATGCGGTGCTGGTCAGCGCGGCCTCGGTCGACGTCCACGCCCCCAAGGTCGTCAGGTCCACGGCCGGGTCGCTCTTCCATGTCCCGGTCGTGACCGGGCTCGCCCTGCCGGCGGACCTGGCGGTGCTGCGCGCTCACGGCATTCGGCTCCTCGCCGCCGATGGTTCCGGCGCGACGATGCTCCCCGAGGCCGACCTGACCGGGCCACATGCGTGGGTCATGGGCAACGAGGCATGGGGGCTCACCGAGGACCTGCGCGGCGCCTGCGACGACGTGGTCGCGGTGCCGATCACCGGTCAGGCGGAGTCACTCAACCTTGCGATGGCCGCGACACTGTGCCTCTATGCCTCGTCGCTAGCCCGGTCCGAGGCTGCCTCGGGGTAGATTCGAGCCATGCCTTCGCGTCCCCCGTCGCGGTTCCCGTCGACGGCCGTGGATGCGGCCGAGCTGCTGCCCGACGGCGTCCTCACGACGGACGGGGGTACCCCCGAGGTCCGCTTCATGAACGAGAGGGCCGAGCGGATCACCGGTCTGGACCGCGAGGACGTTCTCGGCCGCGATATCCGCGAGGTGCTGGCGTTCCAGGACAGCAACGGCGAGTCCTGGTGGGCGCTGACCGACCCGTGGAGCGGTCTGCGCAGCCGCACCGGCCACCGCGAGAAGCTGCTGCTCCTGCCCAACGGCAACGAGGTGCTGCTCACCGCCCGCTACATCCGCCCGGGCCGCTGCGAGCCGGTCCAGTCCGTCGTCTGTGCGCTGCGCGATGCCGAGGCCCGGCGCCGCGCCGAGGCCGACCACGCGGCTCTCATCTCGACGATCTCCCACGAGCTGCGTTCGCCGCTCACCGGCGTCAAGGGCTTCTCCTCGACCCTCCTGCGTCGGTGGGACCGGTTCAGCGACGAGCAGAAGCGCCTCATGCTCGAGACGATCGAGGCGGACGCCGACCGGGTCACCCGGCTCATCACCGAGCTGCTCGACGTCTCGCGCATCGACTCCGGGCGGCTGCGGATCCACGCCCAGCCACTCGACACCCGCTCCGTTCTCGGCCGCTACGTCGACCGCTACGTCGCGACGGGCGTCGACCCCGACCGGTTCGTCGTCGACATCGGCGAGGACGCCGACGAGGTGTGGGCGGACCCGGACCGGTTCGACCAGATCCTCACCAACCTCATCGACAACGCCCTCAAGCACGGCGATGGCCCGGTCGGCCTCCACGCCACCCGAGTCGATGGGGGAACGGCCATCGGCGTATCCGACGACGGTCCCGGCATCCCCGTCGAGAAGCGGGAGATCGTCTTCTCCCGGTTCTGGCACGGCAAGTCCGCCGGGAGCACCGGGCTCGGCCTCTATATCGTCCGGGGCCTGGCCCAGGCCCATGGCGGCACGGCCGTCGCCAGTGATGCCCCGCGTGGGGGGGCTCTCATCACCGCGATGTTCCCCGAGCCCGCAGACGCGACGGCGTGACCCTCCGGCTCCTCGACCGGCCACACACCCCCGGCCTGGCCGCCGGATTTTCGAACCTCTGCTAGCAGACGTTGGGCGACTCAGCAGAGGTTGCACCCTGTGCTGAGCGGACGAACCTCTGCTAGCAGAGGTTGCGTCACGGGTGCGCAGCGGCCGGCCCGTTGGCCGGGACCTGCGCCTACTGGTCCGTGGGGGGCACGGTCCCCGTTCTGGAGGGGGCCGAGTCAGTGTTCTGCCGGGGGTCACGGTCCCCGTTCTGGAGGGGCCGAGTCAGTGTTCTGCCATCGATCTGGGCCCTTGTTCTGCCGAGGGTCAAGGCCCCGTCAAGGTCGGATTTGGTATCGGTCAAGAGTCACGTTTTCTGCTCGCGCGCGCGAGGAGCGGCTGACACAGTGACTACTTGTGACAGCCCTGTCGACCGCGCCGTACCGGCGAGCGCTCAGCAGCAGGGAGCTCCGGACCGTCCTCATCGTCGGGATCCTCGCCCGCATGCCGACCTTCGCCGTGGGCGTCCTGGTCACCCTCCACGTCGTCACGACGCTCAACGGGTCCTACAGCCGGGCCGGGCTCATCGCGGCCGTCGCGACCATCGCCACCGCGGTGAGTGGCCCCTGGCGGGGCCGGCTCCTGGACCGGGTCGGCCTGCGCCGAGTCATCGCGCCGTCGACGGCGGTCGGGCTCGTCTGCTGGGCGATCGCGCCCTGGGTCGGCTTCTGGCCTCTGCTCGTCCTCGTCGGCATCGCCCAGCTGTTCGTCGTGCCGTTCTTCTCGATCGGTCGGCAGGCTGTCATCGCCGCAGTTCGCGACGAGGACCGCCGCACCGCGATCGCGCTCGACAGCGCGGCGGTCGAGGTGTCGTACATCATCGCCCCGGCCGTCGCGGTCATCGCCGCATCCAGGTGGGGGACCTCATGGGTGCTCTTCTGGGTCCAGATGCTCGGAGTGGCCGGCGGCGTCCTGCTCTGGGTCGTCAACCCGCGGATCAAGGCCCTCGGCGAGGCTCTCGCGGATGCACGGCCGGTGGCCCGGCGGACCTGGTTCCGGCTGCCCTTCCTCGGTGTCTGCCTCGCGGCCGCCTCGGCGACCCTCGTCCTCGCCGGATCCGACCTGGCGATCGTCGCGGCAGTCCGCTCCTTCGGGGAGCAGTCCCTGATCGGCGTCGTTCTCGCGCTCTGGGGGCTGGGCTCGCTCATCGGCGGCCTCGTCTACGGCGCCTGGCATCGTCCGGTTCCCGCCTTCTGGCTGCTGGCCGGACTCGCTCTGGTGACCTTCCCGCTCGCCGTCGCCGCCAACCTCACGGCGCTGGCGGCATTCGCCTTCCTCGCGGGTCTGCTCTGTGCGCCGACCATCACCGCCACCGTCGACCAGGCCAGCCGGGCCGTTCCGGCCGAGTCCCGCGGGGAGGCAATGGGGTGGCACGGCTCGTTCCTCACGGCCGGTGGGACCCTGGGGGCGCCGCTCGCCGGGTTCGCCATCGACCACTACCACGGTGCGGCGGGGGGTTTCGTCATGGTGGCCGTCGTCGGGCTCGCCGTCGCGGTCGCGGGGCTGCTCGCCCCCTTGGCCAGGGGCCGCAGCTCCGTGCCAGTCGTCCGGCCCGCTCGGGTGAACGTCCCGAGCAGCTGACTGTCGCGGCCCTGGCATGTCCCACCTCCGACGCGGCGTATGCCGCGGACGCCCCACACCCAGGCGCCCACCGTCTGGACCGCGGTTGCGCGCCCTGCGCCCCAGCCGCCACCCTGGTGACGTGACATCGAGCCGAGCCCTTCCGCTGCGTGCCCCGCAGCGATTTACCGTGCCTTCGGGTGCGGCGGCGCCGCGCGCCTGACGGCGCGGCGGCATACCGGCTCTCTCCACTGCCCCGAAGGCTGTCCCGACGCCCGCCGCGCGGCGCCTAGACTCGGGCGCGCCGTACCGACAGCAGAAGTGGAAACGATGTCCGGACCCAACACCAGCTATGACCCCGTCGAGGTCGCCGCGCTCGACCCGGCCGCCGTCCAGGCCGCGGTCGCCGCGGCGCTCGCTGCTGCGGCTGCTGCCTCGACCCTGGAGGAGCTCAAGGCCGCCCGCAGCGCGCACCAGGGCGACAAGAGCCCGCTCGCCCTGGCCAACCGCGAGATCGGGGCGCTGCCCCCGAGTGCCAAGGCCGACGCCGGCAAGCGGGTCGGCCAGGCCAAGGCGGCCGTGGCCCGGGCCTTCACCGACCGCCAGGTCGTGCTTGAGGCCGAGCGGGACACCCGGATCCTCACCGAGGAGGCGCTCGACCTCACCGTCCCCGTGCTGCGCCGCCCGGTCGGCGCGCGGCACCCGGTCTCGCTCGTCAGTGAGCGGGTCGAGGACATCTTCGTCGGCCTTGGTTGGGAGATCGCCGAAGGCCCGGAGGTCGAGGCGGAGTGGCTCAACTTCGACGCCCTGAACCTCGGCCCGGACCACCCGGCGCGACAGATGCAGGACACCTTCTTCGTCGAGCCGCCCGGCTCCGGCCTCGTCCTACGCACCCACACCTCACCGGTGCAGATCCGCACGATGCTGGCGCAGGACCCGCCGATCTACGTCCTGTGCCCGGGCAAGGTGTTCCGCACCGACGAGCTCGACGCGACGCACACGCCGGTGTTCCACCAGTTCGAGGGCCTCGTCGTCGACGAGGGCATCACCATGGCCCACCTCAAGGGCAGCCTCGACGCCTTCGTCCAACAGCTCTTCGGCGAGGACACGGTGACCCGGCTACGTCCCTCGTACTTCCCGTTCACCGAGCCCAGCGCCGAGATCGACTGCCGGTGCTGGATCTGCCAGGGCGAGGACCCCTCGTGTCGGACCTGCGGCGGCACCGGGTGGATCGAGGTCGGCGGCTCGGGCATGGTCAACCGCCGCGTTCTCGTCGCGAGCGGGATCGACCCCGACCGCTACACCGGCTTCGCCTTCGGGCTCGGCATCGAGCGCTCGCTCATGCTGCGGCACGGCGTCGCCGACATGCATGACATCGTCGAGGGGGACGTGCGCTTCTCGCGCCGGTTCGGGATGGAGATCTGAGATGCGCGTACCCGTCGAGTGGCTACGCGAACTGGCCCACGTCGCGCCCGGGGTGACCGGCCACCTGGTGGCCGAGAGCCTCGTCCGGGTCGGCCTCGAGGAGGAGGAGGTTCACGGGGGAGGGGTCGGCGGTCCGCTCGTCGTCGGCCGCGTTCTCGAGAAGCATCCCGAGCCGCAGAAGAACGGCAAGACGATCAACTGGTGCCGGGTCGACGTCGCCGACGCCAACGGCACCGGCGAGCCGCAGGGCATCGTCTGCGGCGCCCACAACTTCGAGGTCGGTGACCTCGTGCCGGTCATCCTTCCCGGCGGCACCCTCCCGGGCCCGGACGGGCCTTTCGAGATCGGTGCCCGCAGGACCTACGGCCACGTCTCGGCCGGGATGATCTGCTCGGCGCGCGAGCTCGGCCTCGGGGAGGACCACACCGGGATCATCGTCCTCACCGAGTACTTCGCCGGGGACGACGAGACGCTGGCCGGTCTGGTGCCCGGCACGGACGCGCTGGCGCTGCTCGGCCTGGACCAGGAGACCGTCGAGGTCAACGTGACACCCGACCGGGGCTACTGCTTCTCGATGCGGGGCGTCGCCCGGGAGTACGCCCTCGCCACCGGCGCAGCCTTCGACGACCCCGCGTCGGCGAGCGCGGTGCCGGTGTCTCCGGGCAACGAGCGCGGGTATGCCGTGCGGATCGTCGACGACATGCCGATCGACGGGGTGCCCGGGTGCGACCGCTATGTCGCGCGGGTCGTCCGAGGCGTCGACGTCCACGCCCAGTCCCCGGCGTGGATGAAGCGGCGGCTGACCGAGGTCGGGATGCGGCCGATCAGCCTGGCCGTCGACGTGACGAACTACGTCATGATGCTGCTCGGCCAGCCGCTGCACGCCTTCGACCTCGACGACCTCGCCGATGAGATCGTCGTCCGCCGGGCCCACCCCGGTGAGATCCTCCGCACCCTCGACGACGTCGACCGTGCCCTGCACCCCGAGGACCTGCTCATCACGAGGGGCGGCGATCGCGTGCTCGGTCTCGCCGGCGTCATGGGTGGTGAGTTCTCCGAGGTCTCCGACGCGACGACGAACGTCCTCATCGAGGCGGCCCACTTCGACCCGGTGAGCATCGCCCGGACCTCGCGGCGGCACCGTCTGGTCACCGAGGCCTCGAAGCGGTTCGAGCGCGGGGTAGACCCGGCGGTCGCCGACACGGCGGCCCAGCTCGCGGCAGACCTGCTCGTCGAGTTCGGGGGCGGGTCGATCGACGAGGGCGTCACCGACGTCGGCGAGGTGGCGACCCGCGAGGCGTTCGCCTTCGACCTCGGCCTGCCGACGGCGTACATCGGGCTGGAGTACCCACCCGAAGAGGTCACCGCGACCCTCGAGGCGATCGGCTGTGCGGTGGCCGCGGACCGGGACGGCTGGGTCCAGGTGACGCCACCGACGTGGCGCCCCGACCTCGCCGACGGTCCCGACCTCGTCGAGGAGGTTGCCAGAGTGCGTGGCTACGACGCGATCCCGTCGGTGCTGCCCCGCGCCGTCGGCGGCCGCGGGCTCACCCACGGCCAGCGGGTGCGTCGCGTCGTCGCGTCGACGCTCGCCCACCAGGGTCTCGTCGAGGTGCTGTCCTACCCGTTCGTCGGTGCGGACCGGTTCGACGCGTTCGGGTACCCCGCCGACGACCCGCGTCGGCTCACCGTCGCCCTGGCCAACCCGCTCCAGGACGAGGCCCCGCTCATGCGGACCTCCGTGCTCGACACCCTGCTCGACACCCTCGGCCGCAACATCGCCCGCGGCTCCCGGGACGTCGCCGTCTACGAGGTCGGCCTGGTGACGCGGGGGAGGGCCGACCAGCCCGCCGCCCCGGTCGTCCCCGTCGACCGCAGGCCCGACGACGAGACGGTCGAGGAGATCTACGCCGCGGTCCCCGACCAGCCTCGGCACGTCGCGTTCGCGGCCTCGGGCGAGGCCAGGGGCGCCGGACCGTGGGGCCCGGCGCGCCGGTTCGACGCCTCCGACGCGGTGGGCTGGGCGCTCGAGGTGGGCCGCGCGCTCGGCCTCGAGCTCGGGGTCCGAGCAGCCGATCGTGAGCCGTTCCACCCCGGGCGTTGCGTCGAGGTGGTCGTGCCCGACCCGATGGGTGGTGAGCCCACCGTCGTCGGGTATGCCGGAGAGCTGCACCCGAAGGTCTGCGCCGCGCTCTCGCTGCCGCACCGGAGCGTCGCCGGCGAGCTGAGTGTCGACGTCCTCGTGGCCGCGACCGGTACGCCGGTCCAGGTTCGCGGGCTGTCGACCTACCCCGTGGCGCACACCGACGTCGCGCTCGTCGTCGATGAGTCGGTACCCGCCGTCGACGTCGAGTCGGCCCTGCGGTCCGGCGCGGGGGGCCAGCTGGAGTCGGTCTCGCTCTTCGACGTCTACCGCGGCGACCAGGTCGGAACGGCGAAGAAGTCGCTCGCCTACCGGCTCACCTTCCGGGCACCCGACCGCACGCTCGTCACCGACGAGGTCAGCGCGCTGCGTGACGCGGCGACCGCCGCTGCGGCCGCCGCGGTCGGCGCGGTGCAGCGCACATGAGCACCGTGCCCGTCCCGTCCGTCGCCGTCGTCACCGGCGCCTCGCGCGGCATCGGTCGTCACGTCGCCGACGCCCTGGAGGAGGCCGGCTGGGTCGTCGAGCGTGGCTCGACGTCGGTCGCGCCGGTGTCGGACCGGGCCGCGGTCACCTCGTGGGTGGACGAGGTCGTCGCCCGACAGGGCCGCGTCGACCTGCTCGTCAACAGCGCCGGGGTCATCGACGCCGAGGTCGGCATCCTCGACTCGGATCCCGACGACTGGTGGCGGACGATGGAGGTCAACGTCCTCGGCGCCTACCTCATGACCCGGGCCGTCGGGCGGCACATGCGCCTGACCGGGGGAGGACGGATCATCAACCTCAACTCCGCTGCGGGCACCCGACCCGGACGGGTCGCCTCGGCCTACAACGCGAGCAAGACCGCCCTGGCTCGGATCACCGGCTCGACGGAGATCGACGGCGGCGCGAGCGGCATCCACGCCTTCGACCTCTCCCCGGGTGTCGTGCGCACCGACATGACGTTGTCGATGAGGGTCCACGACGACCGCACGGAGTGGACCGACCCCGCCGAGGTCGTCGAGCTGGTTCTCGCCATCGCCTCCGGTGACCTCGACGGGTGGGGCGGCCGGATGATCCGGGCGGGGGTCGACGTCCCGGCCGAGCTCGTCCGCGCCGCGCGCGACGGACTGTCGGAGCAGTCGCGGACGATCACGCTCCTGCCCTATGGCGACGGCGACCCGCTCGGCTGACCGACCTCGCTCCCCTCGGGTGACGGTTGGTGCATACTCACCCTTCATGTCGTATACTCATGCACCATGGTCACGGTTGCGGTCGCGGGTGCGAGCGGGTATGCGGGCGGCGAGCTGCTGCGGTTGCTCCTCGCTCACCCCGAGGTCGAGATCGGCGCGGTGACCGCGTCGGCGAACGCCGGCCAGCAGCTCGGATCGGTCCACCCCCACCTGGTGCCCCTGGCCGATCGGGTCCTGGCCGAGACGAGTGTCGAGACGCTCGACGGGCACGACGTCGTCATCCTCGCGCTGCCGCACGGGCACTCGGCCGCCATCGCCGCGGCCCTGCGCGACGGCGTCGTCGTCATCGACTGCGGTGCCGACTTCCGGCTGACCTCGCCGGACGCCTGGACGGCGTTCTACGACACCCCGTATGCCGGCTCCTGGCCGTACGGGATGCCCGAGCTCGTCGTGGCGGGCGGCAAGGCGCGTGACGCGCTGGCGGGAGCCCGGCGGATCGCCGTGCCGGGGTGCTACCCGACCGCCGTCTCGCTCGCGCTCGCGCCCGGGCTCGTCGCCGGCGTCCTCCTCGCCGACGACATCACCGTCGTCGCCGCGTCGGGGACGAGCGGGGCGGGCAGGTCCGCCAAGCCGCATCTGCTCGGTGCCGAGGTGATGGGGGCGATGTCGCCGTACGGCGTCGGGGGCGTGCACCGGCATACCCCCGAGATCGAGCAGAACCTCACCGCGGCAGGGGCCGGACCGGTGACGGTCTCGTTCACCCCCACGCTCGCCCCGATGCCGCGCGGCATCCTGGCGACGGCGACCGCGAAGGCCGTGCCGGGGGTCTCCGCCGCGGCGGTCCGGGCGGCCTGGGCGGGAGCCTATGCCGACGAGCCGTTCGTCCACCTGCTGCCGCAGGGGTCGTGGCCGTCGACCGGCAGCGTCCTCGGTTCCAACAGCGTCCACGTCCAGGTGACCCTCGACGAGCGGGTGGGGCGGGTGGTGGCCGTGGCGGCCGTCGACAACCTCACCAAGGGCACGGCCGGCGCCGCGGTCCAGTGCCTCAACCTCGCGCTCGGGTTCCCCGAGACGACGGGCCTTCCCATCGCGGGGGTGGCACCGTGAGCCGGACACCGCTGCACCTCATGACCCACCCGGAGGACGTCGTCGTCGTGCGGCTCGACTCCGACGAGGACCCGACGTGGGACTGGACCCCCGGGCCGATCGGCTCGCTCACCCGGACCGCCGAGGAGACCTCCATCGTCTGCCGCGCGGACCTCGTGCCGGAGGGGCCGCGTCGGGAGGGGCCCTTCCGGGCCGTCGAGATCGCCGGGCCGCTCGCCTTCGGGATGGTCGGCGTCCTCGCCGACATCCTGCATCCCCTCATCCAGGCCAAGGTCAGCATCCTCACCATCTCGACGTACGACACCGACTGGGTCCTCGTGCCGACCGCCGACCTCGACGCCGCCGTCTCGGCCTGGCGCCGCACCGGCCTCATCGTCACGCCCAGCACTCTGATCGGAGGCTAGATGAGCGTCACCACCCCCGTGGGCTTCCGGGCCGCCGGAGTCGCCGCGGGCCTGAAGTCATCGGGTGCGCCGGATGTGGCGCTCGTCGTCAACGACGGGCCCGACCGTCGCGCTGCGGCCGTCTTCACCTCCAACCGGGTACAGGCGGCGCCGGTCACCTGGAGTCGTCAGGTCCTCGCGGACGCACGAGTCGACGCGGTCGTCCTCAACTCCGGTGGCGCGAACGCCTGCACGGGCGCGCAGGGCTTCCAGGACAGCCACCGGACAGCCGAGATCGTCGCCGACGTCATCGGCGTGGGCGCCGGCGACGTGGCGGTGTGCTCGACCGGGCTCATCGGCGAGCTGCTGCCCATGGACCGGATCGAGGCCGGCGTCATCGCCGCCGCCGGGGTGCTCTCGCCGCATGGCGGGTCGGACGCGGCGACCGCGATCATGACGACCGACACGGTGAGCAAGCAGGCGGTGGCCGTGCGCGACGGGTGGAGCGTGGGCGGGATGGCCAAGGGCGCCGGGATGCTCGCGCCCGCGCTGGCGACGATGCTCGTCGTCGTGACGACCGACGCCGTCGTCGGAGCCGACGCCCTGGACGGCATCCTCCGGTCCGCCACCTCGCTGACCTTCGACCGCATCGACTCCGACGGCTGCCAGTCGACGAACGACACCGTTCTCCTCCTCGCGTCGGGCGCCTCCGGCGTCGAGCCGTCCGTGGCCGACCTCGAGGGCGCCGTCACCGAGGTCTGCGCGAGCCTGGCCCGCCAGCTCATCGCCGACGCCGAGGGCGCGCGCCACGACATCGCGATCGAGGTGCGCGCCGCCGCATCCGTCGACGACGCCCTCGAGGTCGCCCGGTCGATCGCCCGCAACAACCTCTTCAAGTGCGCGGTCTTCGGCAACGACCCCAACTGGGGGCGGGTCCTGGCGGCCGTCGGGACGACGAGCGCGGCATACGACCCCGCCGCGCTCGACGTCGCGATGAACGGGGTCGAGGTGTGCCGTGCCGGCGGTGTGGGCGAGGACCGCTCGCTCGTGGACCTCACCGGGCGCGAGGTCCACGTCGCCGTCGACCTCCATGCCGGCGATGCCACCGCGACGGTGTGGACGAACGACCTCACCCATGACTACGTCCACGAGAACTCCGCCTACAGCACCTAGGACCAGCACCATGACCCCAGAGCCCTCCTCGACGTTGCGGGGCGCGATCGACGCCGCCGCGCTGCGCGTCGCCCAGGCCAAGGCGAGCACGCTCGTCGAGGCGCTGCCGTGGCTCGAGCAGTTCCACGGAGCCCTCGTCGTCGTGAAGTACGGCGGGAACGCCATGGTCGACGACGCGCTCAAGGCGGCCTTCGCCCAGGACATCGTCTTCCTCCGGTATGCCGGCCTGCGTCCCGTCGTCGTTCACGGCGGCGGCCCGCAGATCAAGTCGATGCTCGACCGGCTCGGAATGGAGACCGAGTTCCGCGGAGGGCTCCGGGTCACCTCGCCGGAGGTCATGGACGTCGTCCGGATGGTGCTCACCGGCCAGGTGGGCCGCGAGCTCGTCGGCCTGCTCAACCAGCACGGCCCCATGGCGGTCGGTCTCTCCGGGGAGGACGCCCACCTCTTCGGGGCCCGTCGCCGCGGGGTCCTCGTCGAGGGTGAGCACCACGACATCGGCCTGGTCGGCGACGTCGAGGTCGTCCATCCCGGGGCCGTCCAGGACCTCCTCGACGCGGGCCGGATCCCGGTCGTCTCCACGGTGGCGCCCGACCTCGACGTCGAGGGGCAGGTCCTCAACGTCAACGCCGACAGCGCGGCCGCCGCCCTGGCCGCAGCCCTGGGCGCCCGCAAGCTCGTCGTCCTCACCGACGTCGAGGGCGTGTATGCCGCCTGGCCGGACCGCGACTCCCTGCTGTCCCGGCTGACCGTCACCGCGGCCACGGAGCTGCTGGCCCGGGTCGGCTCCGGCATGATCCCCAAGCTCGAGGCGTGCATCCGGGCCGTCGAGAAGGGGGTGCCGCAGGCACACGTCATCGACGGCCGGCAGCCCCACTCGCTGCTCCTCGAGGTCTTCACCTCGGAGGGGATCGGGACGGTCATCGAGCCGGACGAGGACCCCGCTCCGCTCGCGGCGGGGGCGACCCATGGGTGAGCCGACGGCTCCTGGCGGGGCGGCGGGCCGGTCGGCCGAGCTCCTCGATCGTTACCAGCACGCCCTGCTCGGGGTGTTCGGGCTGCCCCAGCTCGTCCTCGACCACGGCGAGGGCGCCTGGGTCTGGGACGTCGACGGCGACCGCTACCTCGACCTCGTCGGCGGCATCGCCGTCAACGCTCTCGGACACGGCCACCGCGCGCTCGTCTCGGCACTCGCCGACCAGGCGGCCCGGCTCGTCCACATCTCGAACTTCTACACCTCGGCCGCCCAGGTCGGCCTCGCCGAGCGGATCCTCGCCCTCGCCGGAGCCCCCGACGGGTCTGCGGTCTTCTTCGCCAACTCCGGCACCGAGGCCGTCGAGGCCGCGGTCAAGCTGGCCAGGCGGACCGGCCGGGGCGGGATCGTCGCGGCCGAGGGCGCCTTCCACGGTCGGTCGACCGGGGCCCTCGCGCTCACCCACAAGCCGGCCTACCGGGAGCCCTTCGAGCCGCTCATCCCCGGTGTCGCGCATGTGCCCTACGACGACGTCGACGCCCTGCGCGCCGCGGTGTCCGAGCGGACCTCCGCGGTGGTCCTCGAGCCGATCCAGGGCGAGGCGGGTGTCGTCGTCCCGGACCCGGCCTACCTAGCCGCGGCCCGCGCGATCACCAGGGAGGCTGGCGCGCTGCTCATCCTCGACGAGATCCAGACGGGCGTCGGCCGCACGGGGACGTGGTTCGCCTTCCAGCGGGCCGGCATCCTCCCGGACGCCATGACGCTCGCCAAGGGCCTGGGCGGGGGCGTGCCGATCGGGGCGCTGGTCACCTTCGGGCCGGAGGTCTCGCAGCTGCTCACGGCCGGTCAGCACGGGTCCACGTTCGGCGGCAACCCGCTCGCCGCGGCGGCGGGGCTCGCCGTCCTGGACACGATCGAGACCGACGGGCTGCTGGCGCACGTCACGGCCGTGGGAGACCGTCTCGCGCGCCGGGTCGAGAGCCTTCGCCACCCGGCCGTCTCGGGTGTGCGTGGCGCCGGCCTGCTCCGCGCCATCGCCCTGACCGCCGACATCGCACCCTCGGTGGCGGCGGCCGCCCGGGAGGTGGGCTTCCTCGTCAACCCGGTCACCCCGAACGCCCTGCGGCTGGCCCCGCCGCTCGTGGTCACGGCCGAGCAGCTCGACTCCTTCGTCGACGCCCTGCCCGGCCTGCTGGACGCCGCCATCGCTCCCAAGGAGAACTCATGACCATCCGTCACTTCCTCTGCGACGACGACATCACGGCGGACGAGCAGGCCGAGATCCTGCGCCGCGCGTCGGCTCTCAAGGCGGCGCCGTTCTCCGACCGGTGTCTCGAGGGCCCGCAGGTCGTCGCCGTCCTCTTCGACAAACAGACGCTGCGCACCCAGGTGTCCTTCACGGCGGCCATCGCGCATCTCGGTGGGTTCCCCATGGTCATCGACGGCAACCTCGCCCAGGTGGGCATCCGGGAGTCGATCGCCGACACCGCGCGGGTACTCGGCCGCGAGGCCGTCGCCATCGTGTGGCGGACCTACGGCCAGGAGCGGATCGACGAGATGGCCTCCTACGCCCACGTCCCCGTCATCAACGCCCTCACCGACGAGTACCACCCGTGCCAGATCCTCGCCGACCTTCTCACCGTCCAGGAGCACCGCGGCGTCCTCGCCGGGCAGACCCTCGCCTATGTGGGCGACGGCGCCAACAACATGGCCCACTCCTACCTGCTCGGGTGCACGCTGGCCGGCATGCACGTGCGGATCGGCACCCCGCAGACGCACCGGCCCCGAGCCGACATCCTTGCCCGGGCCCAGCAGATCGCCGCCGAGCAGGGTGGGTCGGTCACCGTCACGTCGGACCCGGTGGACGCCGTCACGGGTGCCGACGTCGTGGCGACGGACACCTGGGTGTCGATGGGTATGGAGGACGAGAGTGACACCCGCAAGGGCCCGGGTGGGCCGTTCCAGCCGTTCCAGGTCAACGACGCTCTCATGGGCGGCGCCGCGGACGATGCGGTCTTCCTGCACTGCCTGCCCGCCTACCGCGGCTACGAGGTGTCGGCCGATGTCATCGACGGACCACGCTCGGTGGTCTGGGACGAGTCCGAGAACCGCCTCCATGTCCAGAAGGCGGTCATCTCCTGGCTCATGGAGCAGTCCTCGGCCGCGGAGGGGGACGGACCGTCATGACCGTCTCGACGAGCCGCACCGCCCGTCAGCAGCTCATCGTCGCCATTCTCGGCCGACGCAGTGTCCGCTCGCAGTCCGAGCTGCTCGACCTGCTCGCCGCGGACGGCATCGAGGTCACCCAGGCGACCCTGTCGCGTGACCTCGTCGAGCTGGGCGCAGAGAAGGTGCGGGTCGGCAAGTCCCTCGTGTATGCCGTGCCCGGCGAGGGCGGGGACCGTACGGTCCGTCCGGCCCCGGACGACGAGGAGGTCACCGCTCGGCTTCGGCAGCGCTGTACAGAGCTGCTCGTGTCGGCCCGGGTGTCGGCCAACCTCGTCATCCTCCGGACGCCGCCGGGGGCGGCGAGCTTCCTGGCCTCGGCCATCGACCACGCCGGGTCGCCCGACGTCCTCGGGACCATCGCCGGGGACGACACGATCATGGTGATCACCTCCGGCCGGCCGGCGAGCGAGCGCACCGCCGGGCGGCTCATGTCGTACGCACGGAAGGACCAGGCGTGAGCCAGACCCCCGACGACCTCGAGACCGTCGACGACCCGCCCGAGGGTGGGCGGGTGAGCCTGTGGGGCGGCCGGTTCGCCGGCGGCCCCGCCGACGCGCTCGCCGCGCTGTCGAGGTCGACCCACTTCGACTGGCGGCTCGCGGCATACGACCTCCAGGGCTCCCGGGCGCACGCCCGCGTCCTCCACCGCGCGGGGCTGCTCGACGACGCCACCCTGGCGAGCATGCTCGACGGGCTCGACTCGCTGGGCCGCGACGTCGCCTCGGGAGCCTTCGTCGCCGACCCCGACGACGAGGACGTCCACACGGCGCTCGAACGCGGCCTCATCGACCGGGTCGGCCCCGAGGTCGGCGGGCGGCTCCGGGCCGGGCGCTCGCGCAACGACCAGATCGCCACGCTCGGGCGGATGTACGTCCGGGACCACTCCCGCCTCGTCGGCCGGCTCATCCTCGATGTCGTCGAGGCGATCACCGGCCAGGCGACGCACCACCTGGGCGTCCCCATGCCGGGGCGGACCCACCTCCAGCACGCGCAGCCGGTGCTGCTCAGCCACCACCTGCTCGCCCACGCGTGGGCACTGCTCCGGGACGTGGACCGGCTCCGCGACTGGGACGTCCGGGCGGCGGTGTCGCCCTACGGCTCCGGGGCGCTGGCCGGCTCCTCGCTCGGCCTGGACCCCGAGGCCGTGGCGGCCGAGCTCGGCTTCGGGTCGGCCACCGAGAACTCCATCGACGGGACCGCCTCGCGCGACGTGTTCGCGGAGCTCGCGTTCGTCCTGGCGATGACCTCCGTCGACGTGTCCCGCCTCGCCGAGGAGGTCATCCTCTGGGCGACGAAGGAGTTCTCGTTCGTCACGCTCGACGACGGGTACTCGACCGGGTCGAGCATCATGCCGCAGAAGAAGAACCCCGACATCGCCGAGCTGGCCCGTGGCAAGGCCGGTCGCGTCGTCGGCGACCTCACCGGGCTGCTGACGACGCTCAAGGGCCTGCCGCTCGCCTACAACCGTGATCTCCAGGAGGACAAGGAGCCGCTGTTCGACGCGCTCGACACCCTCGAGGTTCTCCTGCCGGCCTTCGCCGGGATGGTCGCCACGCTCGTCTTCGACACCGACCGGCTGGCGAGCCTGGCCCCGCAGGGGTTCTCGCTGGCCACCGACATCGCCGAGTGGCTCGTCCGGCAGGCCGTGCCGTTCCGGGTGGCCCACGAGGTGGCCGGGGCGTGCGTCCGGGCCTGCGAGGAGCGCGGGATCGAGCTGTGGGAGCTCTCCGATGCCGACCTCGCCGCGGTCAGCGAGCACCTCACTCCCGGTGTGCGCGACGTCCTGTCCGTCGAGGGGTCGCTGGCCTCCCGGGACGCCAAGGGCGGCACCGCCCCGGCCCGCGTCGCCGAGCAGCTCGAGCGGGTCCGTGCGCTGACGGGGGAGTGCCGTGCCTGGACCTCGGTCACGCCCTCCGTCGGTGGCGCGGGCTAGCCTGCCTCGCGTGCCGCGCCTGACGAGGGACCTCTTCGCCCGCGATGTCCTCGACGTCGCGCCGCGGCTGCTCGGCGCCACCGTCACCCACGCCGGGGTGACGCTGCGGCTCACC
Source organism: uncultured Actinomycetota bacterium (assembly GCA_963771015.1). Lineage (GTDB taxonomy): Bacteria > Actinomycetota > Actinomycetes > Actinomycetales > Dermatophilaceae > CAVSJJ01. Next base: position 6,045 of record CAVYRN010000013.1, on the reverse strand, counting down.
GAGGTCGAGGCGTATGCCGGTGCTGCCGACCCGGGGTCACACGCCTTCCGCGGCCGCACGCCCCGGGTCGAGGTGATGTTCGGCCCACCCGGGCACCTCTACGTGTACTTCACCTACGGCATGCACTGGTGCGCCAACCTCGTCTGCGGGCCCCACGGCGAGGCGTCGGCCGTCCTGCTCCGGGCGGGCGAGGTCGTCGCCGGCCGTGCGGTCGCCGCGGCACGGCGACCCGGGGTCCGCGAGCGGGACTGGGCACGCGGCCCCGCTCGGCTGACGACCACCCTGGGCCTGACCGGCACCGACAACGGCGTGGACGGCTGCTCCGGCGAGGCGCTCGTCATCGAGGCGCCCACCGCCGATCTCGCCGGTCGGGTGCGGACCGGGCCGCGTGTCGGGGTGAGCGGTCCCGGCGGCGACGCCGTGGCATACCCGTGGCGGTTCTGGGTCGACGGGGAGCCGACCGTGAGCCAGTACCGAGCGGGTGTCGTCAGGTCGCGCTGACGGCGGTCAGCCGACCGGCCCGCCGCTGGCGTATGCCGTGATCTCGCGGTGCAGCCGCTCCCGGACGTCCGCGGGGGCGAAGCTCGCATCCACCGCCGCCCTGGCGAGGTCGGTGACGCCCGCCTCGGCGAGGCCGAGGAGGTCCGCTGCCACGGCGTACTCCCGGTTCAGCGTCGTCCCGAACATGGGTGGGTCGTCGCTGTTGATGGTGACGACCACCCCCGCGTCGACAAGGGCGGCCAGGGGGTGGTCCTCGATCCGCTCGACGGCGCGGGTGGCGACGTTGGACGTCGGACAGACCTCGAGCGGGATCCGATGCTCCGCGAGGTGGTCGAGCAGCCGGGGGTCCTGGACCGAGGTCGTCCCATGGCCGATCCGCTCGGCGCCGAGGTGGGTGAGGGCGTCCCACACCGTCTGCGGGCCGGTCGTCTCGCCCGCGTGCGGGACGCTGTGCAGCCCCGTGGCCCGGGCGCGCTGGAAGTGGGGCGCGAACTGGGGCCGGGGAACCCCGGCCTCGGGGCCACCGAGCCCGAACCCGACGAGCGAGGAGGGGCCATGGTCGACGGCATACGTCACCGTCGCATCGGCCGCGGGCATCCCCGCCTCACCGGGGATGTCGTAGATCCACCGCAGGACGATCCCGTGGTCGCGTTCGGCGGTGACCCGGGCATCCTCGATCGCCTCGGTATAGGCCTCGATGGGGATGCCGCGGACGACGGAGGTGTACGGCGTCATGGTCAGCTCCGCATACCGGACCCGCTGCGCGGCCAGCTCCTCGGCGACCTCGTAGGTGAGCAGCCGGACGTCGTCGGGCGTCCTGATGAGGTCGACGACGGCGAGGTAGACGTCGATGAAGTGGGCGAAGTCGGTGAACGTGAAGAAGCGCGCCAACTCGGCCGGGTCGGCCGGCACGGTGCTCGACGGGTGTCGGGCCGCCAGCTCGGCGACGATGCGCGGCGAGGCGGAGCCGACATGGTGGACGTGGAGCTCGGCCTTGGGGAGGCCGGCGAGGTACGTCGCGAGGGGGTGGTCGTCGGTGGGGGAGGGACGGCTCGTGGGGGTCACCATGCGGGCGAGTCTGCCGCACCGTCTCGACCGCCTGGGCGAGGCCCGCCCGGGGTCCAGCGGTTCTCGCCGGGCTCGTGAACGTGGGCGCGCGACGGGGGCGGCCCGTGGCAGGCTGGGCGGGCGCACGCGGCATACCGTATGCAGCGACGGAGCCGGCGCCGGCCCGGCGCGACGAGACGAGACGAAGGAGAGCCGACGCCGTGACCGACATCCTCGACGAGCTGCAGTGGCGTGGCTCGGTGGCCCAGACCACCGACGAGACCGCCCTGCGCGAGGCACTCGCGGGCGGACCGGTCACGGCCTACTGCGGGTTCGACCCGACGGCGCCGAGCCTGCACTTCGGCAACTTCGTCCAGCTCGTCGTCCTGCGCCGCCTCCAGCGAGCGGGACACCGGGTCATCTGCCTCGTCGGTGGTTCCACGGGGCTCATCGGCGACCCCAAACCGACCTCTGAGCGGGTGCTGAGGTCCAAGGAACAGACCGCCGACTGGGTGGGCCGGATCAAGGAGCTCGTCCAGCCCTTCCTCACCTTCGACGGGGACAACCCGGCGATCCTCGTCGACAACCTCGACTGGACCGCCCCGATGTCGGCGCTGGACTTCCTCCGCGACGTCGGCAAGCACTTCCGCGTCAACCAGATGATCCGCAAGGAGGCCATCTCCGCGCGGTTGGAGAGCCAGGAGGGCATCTCCTACACCGAGTTCAGCTACCAGCTGCTCCAGGCCCTCGACTACCTCCACCTGTTCCGGGCCCACGGCTGCACCCTGCAGACCGGCGGCTCGGACCAATGGGGCAACCTCACCGCCGGTGTCGACCTCATCCACCGGACCGAGGGCGCCTCGGTACACGCCCTGACGACGCCGCTGCTCACCGACTCGGCGGGCGTGAAGTTCGGCAAGTCCGAGGGCAACGCGATCTGGCTGTCGGCCGACATGACGAGCCCGTACGCCTTCTACCAGTACTTCCTCAACGTCGAGGACGCCTCCGTCGTCGGGCTGCTCAAGGTGTTCACCGACCGGTCCGCGGAGGAGATCGCCGAGCTGGAGCGGCAGGTGGTGGAGGAGCCCTTCCGCCGCGCGGCCCAGAAGGTGCTGGCCGCGGATGTGACGACCCTCGTCCACGGTGCCGAGGCGACGGCCGCGGTCCTGGCCGCGTCCGAGGCGCTCTTCGGCCGGGGCGACCTGCACGCGCTCGAGTGGGCGACCCTGCGGGACGCGACGGCCGAGCTGCCCGGGGGAGCGGTCGCGCCGGGGATGACCCTGACCGAGGCCCTCGTCGCGGTGGGTCTCGTCGAGTCGCGAAATGCCGCCCGCCGGGCGATCGGCGACGGTGGTGCCTCGGTCAACGGCGTCAAGGTCGGCGATGCCGAGCGGGTGCTCACCGACGAGGACTTCCTCCACGGCGCCGTCGTCGTCCTGCGCCGCGGCCGCAAGGCGCTCGCCGCCGGCCGCCGGGCCTGAGTCACATCGTCCGGCTCGGACTCCGGGACGCCCAGCTACAGCGCGCTGACCTGCAGGTATGCCATCGCCTTGCCGGGAGGGCGGGCCGGCGTCGGCGGCCCGCGACACGCCCGGGATCCGCCGATTTGTGCCCGACGCGAGTCGTCATCTAGTGTTCTGCGACGTCAGCCCGAAAGGGAGGAACGGACACCACCGCGGCGGATCGAATCCGCCCGACGCAGGCCGGTCCCACAGGCTGACTCCCACGGCCAACCACCGAGTTGGAGCTGCGGCCGCAAGGTTGCTAGAGTGGGATGCTCGCCGAGATCCAAGCGCGCAGGCCCGGCTCCGCACAGCGGAGCGGATTTGACGCCCAAGCATGGACGCGGGTAAGTTTGTCTGGTTGCCCCAACACTCCGGTCCGAGGACCGGGTGATGGTGTGCGTCCGAACCTTGAGAACTCAACAGCGTGTCAAAAATCGATGCCAATAACCTCGTCTCGAGGCGGCAGCGGACCGAGCCACTCGGCTGGGTAGCGCACCTCTCGAACGAAAATCCTTTGGTTGACAATGAATGACTAACTCAAGCTAGTCGTTCTTGCTCAGCCGGGTAGACAACCCTTCGAGGGTACTTAGTTCCCGTTCGACCTCGTGTCGGACGGAGCAAGACATCAACGGAGAGTTTGATCCTGGCTCAGGACGAACGCTGGCGGCGTGCTTAACACATGCAAGTCGAACGGTGACCTCGGAGCTTGCTCCGGGTGATCAGTGGCGAACGGGTGAGTAACACGTGAGTAACCTGCCCCAGACTCTGGAATAACCCCGGGAAACCGGAGCTAATACCGGATATGAGACGGAGAGGCATCTCTACCGTCTGGAAAGTTTTTCGGTCTGGGATGGACTCGCGGCCTATCAGCTAGTTGGTGAGGTAGTGGCTCACCAAGGCGACGACGGGTAGCCGGCCTGAGAGGGCGACCGGCCACACTGGGACTGAGACACGGCCCAGACTCCTACGGGAGGCAGCAGTGGGGAATATTGCACAATGGGCGAAAGCCTGATGCAGCGACGCCGCGTGAGGGATGAAGGCCTTCGGGTTGTAAACCTCTTTCAGCAGGGAAGAAGCGAAAGTGACGGTACCTGCAGAAGAAGCACCGGCTAACTACGTGCCAGCAGCCGCGGTAATACGTAGGGTGCGAGCGTTGTCCGGAATTATTGGGCGTAAAGAGCTTGTAGGCGGTTTGTCGCGTCTGCTGTGAAAATCCGGGGCTCAACCCCGGACCTGCAGTGGGTACGGGCAGACTAGAGTGTGGTAGGGGAGACTGGAATTCCTGGTGTAGCGGTGAAATGCGCAGATATCAGGAGGAACACCGATGGCGAAGGCAGGTCTCTGGGCCACTACTGACGCTGAGAAGCGAAAGCGTGGGGAGCGAACAGGATTAGATACCCTGGTAGTCCACGCCGTAAACGTTGGGAACTAGGTGTGGGTCTCATTCCACGAGATCCGTGCCGCAGCTAACGCATTAAGTTCCCCGCCTGGGGAGTACGGCCGCAAGGCTAAAACTCAAAGGAATTGACGGGGGCCCGCACAAGCGGCGGAGCATGTGGATTAATTCGATGCAACGCGAAGAACCTTACCAAGGCTTGACATATACCGGAAACACTCAGAGATGGGTGCCCCGCAAGGTCGGTATACAGGTGGTGCATGGTTGTCGTCAGCTCGTGTCGTGAGATGTTGGGTTAAGTCCCGCAACGAGCGCAACCCTCGTTCTATGTTGCCAGCGCGTTATGGCGGGGACTCATAGGAGACTGCCGGGGTCAACTCGGAGGAAGGTGGGGATGACGTCAAATCATCATGCCCCTTATGTCTTGGGCTTCACACATGCTACAATGGCCGGTACAAAGGGCTGCGAAATCGCAAGATGGAGCGAATCCCAAAAAACCGGTCTCAGTTCGGATTGGGGTCTGCAACTCGACCCCATGAAGTCGGAGTCGCTAGTAATCGCAGATCAGCAACGCTGCGGTGAATACGTTCCCGGGCCTTGTACACACCGCCCGTCAAGTCACGAAAGTCGGTAACACCCGAAGCCGGTGGCCCAACCCTTTGTGGAGGGAGCTGTCGAAGGTGGGACTGGCGATTGGGACTAAGTCGTAACAAGGTAGCCGTACCGGAAGGTGCGGCTGGATCACCTCCTTTCTAAGGAGCACTGGTCGCGCAAGCGATCCAGAGCCTGGTCCGTCGGCGCATGTTCGACGGCAGGTGCTCAAGGGTGGAACATCGATTATTTGGCGCTCTTCTCACCTCGCACACGCTAGTACTGGCTTCGGCCGTGGACCGCGTCGCGAGAGGGGACGGGCGCCTGACACGTTGTTGGGTCCTGAGGGCTCGGGCGTTCTGCCCAGCTCGAAGGCCGGCTTGCCGGTGAGGACCCCCTCCGCGGACGAACCGTCGACCGATGGTCGACAGGCGCCGGCACCGGAAGGGACCCGCCCGTATGTTGAGAACTACACAGTGGACGCGAGCATCTTTGTGGCTCAAGTTAATAAGGGCACACGGTGAATGCCTTGGCACCAGGAACCGAAGAAGGACGTAGGAATCTGCGATAAGCCTCGGGGAGTCGATAACCAGACTGCGATCCGAGGATTTCCGAATGGGGAAACCCGGCTGGAGGCAAGTCCAGTCACTCCCACCTGAACACATAGGGTGGGTAGAGGGAACGTGGGGAAGTGAAACATCTCAGTACCCACAGGAAGAGAAAGCAACCGCGATTCCGTAAGTAGTGGCGAGCGAAAGCGGAACAGGCTAAACCGATCATGTGTGATAGCTGTCAGGCGTTGCATGGTCGGGGTCGTGGGACTTCTCAGTCAGTACTGACATTCTGACATGGAGTCAAAAATTCGCGTCATAGTCGAAGGACATTGAAAGGTCCGGCACAGAGGGTGCTACCCCCGTAGACGAAATGGCGCGAACTCCAGAGAACCATCCCAAGTAGCACGGGGCCCGAGAAATCCCGTGTGAATCTGGCGGGACCACCCGCTAA
>CAVYRN010000012.1:0-224721 GCA_963771015.1 uncultured Actinomycetota bacterium | reverse complement strand
CCGTCACCTGGAGCAGCGTGCGCACGATGTCGCGGAGTACGTCGCTCACGCGGGTAGGGCGGTCATAGCCGGGAGCGGCCGCCTCGCCTGCCTGGCTGCGCCACGAGAAGCCGGGGCTGGGCTGGTGTGGTCACGGGCTGCTCGCAGGCGGCGATGAGCTCGTCGAGGTGTTCGAGGCGGAAGCGGACGTGTTTGCCGATGCGGGTGCAGCGGATCTTGTGTTGTCGGACGGCGTCGGCGACCCAGCGGGCGGGGACGTTGAGGTAGGCCGCTGCCTCGTCGATGGTCAGCAGGCAGCGGCCGGTGGCGGTGTCGGACATGAGCGCCGTCCTCCTTCGGCTGATCGGCTGGGGGGCTGCTCATCGGCGTCCGATGCCGAGCCAGTGGCGGGTTTCGGCGACGGTGGTGTAGAGGCGGCCGGTGCCGTTGAAGCGCCACCAGCGGGGGCCGGTGCCGCGGCGGCGCCAGTCGCGGACGGTGCGTTGCGGGGTGTGGATCAGGGTGCAGAACTGTTCGAAGGTGAGCAGGGCGGTGTCGTCCCAGTGGGTGGGGACGTGGATGGGTTCCATGGGCTCGGCCTCCTACGCGGCGGGGTGCTCTCACCCTCCTAAAGCCGAGAACCGGCCCCTGGTGGTCACGGACCGGCGAACTCGTCACAGATCGTCACCGGCCGATGCCGGGGGAGCGGTCCGGGGACCTGGTCCGCCGCGGGGTGTCGTCCGGGCGACGCGGGGGCCGGGGGGTGGCTGGGATGTGCCGGTCGGTGGACCGGGTCCGGGGTTGGGGTCCGTAGCGGTCGATGTCCTGGAGTGCGTGGTGGGCGGCGTGGGCGGGGCCGAGGTCGGCGCGGTCCCGGGCGAAGGTGTCGACCCACTGGGTGCGGGCGTCCTGGATGGTGTCGGCGACCAGGTGGGCGGTGTTGTGCTGCCGGCCGCGGGTCATGGCGACGTACGCGGCGGCGGCGCCGGTGCTCTGGCCGAGCAGGAGGTGTGCCTGGTCGACGGTGTCGCCTTGGGCGCCGTGGACGGTGGTGGCGTAGGCGAGCTCGACGTGGTCGTGGACGTACCCGGCTGGGAGGTGTCGGGTGCCGCGGATGCCGGGACGGTGAGGGCGCCGTCGCGGCGGATGGTGGTGATGGTCCACCGGTCGCGGTTGGCGACGTCGAGGTCGGGGTTGTTGTGGCGGGTGGCGACCTGGTCCCCGACCGAGACCCTCTCCCCGGCGCGGGTGGTGATGGTGGGCCCGGCCGGGATGGCTCCGGTGGCGTGGCGGTGGTCGCGGATGGCGGCGTTGAGGGTGGCGACCTGCTCGCGGGTGTCGGCGATGACCAGGCCGTCGACCCGCGGCGGCGAGGGCGGCGACCCGTTCGATGTCGCTGGGGTGGATGACGATCTGCCCGCGCTCATACAGCCGGTCGAAGACTCTGCGGCGGTGGTCCCCGGTGCGCATGAGCAGGGTCAGGGCGGCGTAGTCGGGGTCGGCGAACCGGTGGATGGCGTTCAGGAGGAGGTGCGCGTCGGGTGGCGCCCAGCGGGCGGCGTGGTCCAGGACCCCGCCGCGGCCGACGGCGGGGAGCTGGTGGCGGTCGCCGACCAGGGCGATCCGGGCGCCCGCCCGGTCGGCGATATCAGCAGGGCGTGGGCGGTGTCCTGGTCGAGCATCCCGGCCTCGTCGACCAGGAGGAGGTCGCCGGGCAGCAGCCGGGCCAGCGGGTTGAGCTGGCCGGTGGGCACGCGCCACCGGTGCCCGTCGGTGTCCCAGCGGTACCCGTGCTGGTGGACCAGCCAGGCCGCGGAGAACGCGTCCACCCCAGCCTCGGCCTGCGCCACCTGGGCGGCCTTCAGGGTGGGGGTGACGACGACGAGCCGCCGGTCCCGCCACTCGAGGAGGTCAGCGGCGGCGGCCAGGGTGGTGGTCTTCCCGGCGCCGGCGGCTCCTTCGATGACCAGCAGACCTGCGGTGCCGGTCAGGGCGGCGACGACCCGCCGCTGGGCCGGGTCCAGCCTCCGGGCGCCGACCCGCTCCCCGACGATGTCGGGGATGGCGGGGTGCTCGGCGCGGGCCGCCAGGCGGGCGACCAGGTCGGCCTCGACGTCCAGCACCCGGGCCGAGGTCAGCGCCCGGACGTGGTCGGGAACATCCTGGCGGTCGAGGAGGGGCAGGCAGCGGTCGATGGTGCGGGCGACCAGGTCCTCGACCAGCTCGCCGCGCACGCCGGACGGCGGCGATGACGTCCACGCCGGCGATGATCCGCTCGACCTCCCCGTGGATGTCGGCGCCGTTCCAGGCCGACCGGCGCGCGCCGAGCCGGGTCAGGACGAGGTCGGCGACGGCGTCCCGGTTGACCCGCCCGATCGCCGTCCCCGCCAGCCCGGTGCCAAGAGCAGGGTCCGGGTACCGGTGGGGTGAACCCCAGATCGCGCAGCTCCTGCGCGCCACCTTGCGGCGAGGTCGGCCCCGTCGGTGGGGGTGACCTTGTCCGGGCGGGCCTGCGCCCAGGCCCGCCGGTCCCACCCTTGCCGGAGCCCGGGGCCGGGTTCCTCACCCGGATGCTCACGCCGCCAGGCGACCTCGTACCGGTCGCTGTTCCGGGTGATCTGCGCCGCGCGGGCACTGAACGCCCCCACGTAGGGGGCGAGCTCGGTGATCTCGCTCGTGTCGGGGTCAAGGGTGTACCCGTGCGCGGCCAGGACTCGGCGGAAGGTGGGGTCGCAGACCACGGCGGCGTGGCCGATCCCGTTGATCGCCTCGATGCTGTCCACGACCCCGACCGAATGCAGCCCCCGCCACCGCCCGCCCGCTTCAACGCGGGCGCCCACCTGCAGGTGCAGGTGCCGGTGCGGGTCCCCGGCCCGCGAGGTGTAGTGCCGCACCACCACCGCCTCCAACCGGTCCACGCCGACCTGGACCTGCCGGCCCCGCGGCCCGACCCGGGTCGTGGCGTGGGCGGCGAGCCAGCCGATGACCTCCGTCGCGGCCCGCTCCTGGGCGCCGTCGTACGCCGCCGCGACCTGCGGGTGCAGGGACGCGGCCAGCGACCAGGTCTTCGGACCGTTGACCACGACCTCGACGAACCGCAGCCCGTGTCCGTCGGTCCGCAGCCGCCCCTTCGGCTCGCCGGTGTCGACGTCGTACCCGGCGACCCATGCCTCGTAGGCCGGCCCGTCCACCGTCCCCACCTCGGCAACCCGCGGGGAGACGACGGGGGGGACGTCCCCGGGAACGTCCCCATCCACGTCCCCCCGCCCGGCGGTGGCCACGTACCGGGTCGCGAGGCCGGTGCCCTCCGCCAGGTAGTAGTCATCCGCGCGGGACCGGTCCGCCTCCACATACGACCGGGCCGCGGCGGCCGACCCCCGGTAGAACTTCACCCCGCCATGCACCGGCCCCACCGCCCGTCACCGCTCGTCAACTACCCTGGAAACGACGTTCGGCCCGCCCTGGCGGGCGGACCGATCTACGGACCTTCGTAGCATGCGTGCCGCCCGATTTGGAGCCTCCCGGCGGTCGGTCGGGGGGCGGGTTTCCGGACTCGTCACTGGACGTCACAGGGCCTGGTCCGGATCGCTGGGATCCGGGTGGGGGCGCGTCGCTGGGGTGAGGTCCTCTCGAGGGGCGGGTGCCGCGGGCCGGTGACCGCTCCCGGGGCCTGTTGTTGATGCGGGCCCCGGGGCCGGGCCTCGGTCCTCGCACGACCTGTGTTCTGTATCACTCACAGGGGTTTCTAAGGGTTTGGTCAAGTCTGTTGCAGGAAGGCCTGGGTTGGTCTGATAGTTCTCCTGGTTGCTCCCGGTTCGGGCGGGGGTCCGGAGGGTTCGGGAGCGCGTGATGCGTGGTCGCCGTGTGTCTGGGCTGGCGGGTCGGCTGGGTCGGGACGGGGGTCAGCTCCGGCCGGGGTGGCGGTCGGTGGCGGTGGTGTCGGCGGCTGCCCTGGTGGTGACGATGGCGCCGGCGGCGGACGCCTCGGTGTCTCTGGGGTTGCCGGCTGTGCCCGCGAAGGCGAAGGCCGCCTCTGTGACCTCGGCGCCGGATCCGGTCTCGGCGCGGGTGTCGGCGCGGGCGCAGGGGACTCGGGTCGAGGTTGAGTCGCTCAGGTCGGAGACGTCGACGACGTGGGTGAACCCGGATGGGACGTTGACCACCGAGGAGCACGCGGCACCGATCCGCTACGGGATGGGTCGGGGGCGTGGCAGGACGTCGACCTGTCGATGGCGACCAGGGCGGACGGCACGGTCGGCCCGCGCGGGCACGTGTTGGCTTTGGACCTGGCCGGTGCGTCCGCGAGGGCCGGGCGGGGGGTGAAGTCCGCGTCGGAGACGGCGCTGGCCGCCACCGATGAGGGCAAGGGCAAGGACAAGAAGGACCGGTCGGTGTCGCTGTCCTGGCCTGGCGGCCTGCGGCACCGGTCCTGGCCGGGACCAGCGCGCCGTACTCCGATGCCGGCAGCCGGGCGTGAACGTGGTGGTGGAGGCGCGACGGACCGGGTATCGAGCAGTAGATCGTCATCACCACCCCGGCAGCCGTTTCTGCGCCGCCTGGCAGCGGGCCGCGAAGAGAGGTCGGTCGCCTGGTCGCTGCCGCTGTCGACCACCGTGGTGGCCGGACGCAGCGGGCCGAGCGGACGGGTCGGTCTCGCTCGTCGACGCCTCCGGGCGCGGTCGCGAGCCGGTTCCGCGCCGGCGACCGCCTGGGACGCGGCGACTGGACCCGGCCTCGGGGACCCGGTCGATGTTCTCGCGACCCCGGTGACCATGATGTGTGGCCGCAGCGGGGCCCGAACAGGTCGGTGCTGACGCTGACTCTGGACCGGGCCTGGCTCGGCCGACCCCGGCCCGGGTGTTCCCGGTCACGATCGACCCGACGTACGCGTCGGCGATCGTGACGGCCAGCTTGAGCACGTACGTCTCGAGCTTGTACCCGACGACGAAGTACTCCACGAGCACCGAACATGCGGGTCGGCACCTACAACGCTGGTGGGGACAAGCACCCGCTCGTTACCTGAGCTTCCCGCTGGCCTCGATCGAGGGCAAGAAGATCGAGTCGGCGTCGTTGTCGCTGTACGAGACGTGGTCGTGGTCGTGCACCGCGAAGCCGTTCCCCGTGCTACGCGGCGTCGGGCGGTCGCGTCTGCGAACACGACGTGGTCGACACCAAGCCGGCCGGCACGACCCTATACGGGTCGTTGACGATGGCGAAGGGCTACTCCTCCTCGTGCGCGGCCGGGCGGACTCAGCGTGGGTGTCGCTGGCGTGGCGCAGTCTGGTCCGGTGCGACCGCGAGCCTGGGTAGGATCCAGGTCTGAGCGCCTCGGAGAGCGACAACTACGGGTGGAAGAAGTTCGGGTCGCTGGAGTCCAGCACCGACCCGTACCTCACGTTCACCTACGACCGGGCCCCGAACGCGCCGTCCACGCCGACGGTGTCGCATTCGGCGCTGTACACCCCGCCGGGATCCTCGACGGCCACGCTGTTCACCTCGGACGCGGCGCCGACGTTCACCTCGACCGTCAGCGACCCCGACGCCAACAACGTCCGGTTGCAGGCCGAGGTGTACACCGACAACCAGGGCAGCCCCGGCGCCCTGGTCGGCACCGTTTGCACCGGCACCACGTACACCGCCCCGGGCCCCGTGTCCTGTCACTACGGCACCCTGACCGACAACACCACTTACCAGGTCCGCACCCGGGCCCAGGACTACCAGGGCGCGTATGGCGCCTGGTCGGCGTGGACGACGTTCGTGACCGCGCTGGGGGCCACGCCCGCCCCGACGGTGACCTGTGATCCGCCGTACACGACCTCCGGGATGTGGATATCCAGCCGCCCGCCCGCGTCTCCTGCACGATCACCGCCGCGGGTACCGGGGGCGCGGTGCCCGGGTGGATCAGGTACGCGGTGGACGGGGCGAGCCCGACCACGACGGTGATCACCCCCTCGGCCGATCCGCAGGTCGCCAAGGTCACCGTGACGGTCCCGGCCAGCCAGGGCGGGCACCGGGTCCAGGCGCGGGCGGTCTCCCGCGCCCAGCAGTCCTCGACGGAGACCGACTTCGCCCTCGGCTACGGGGATGCCTCACTGAGCCTGCCCACCGCCGGCACAGCCACGTCCGGGACGGTCAAGGTGCTCGCGCAGGGGCCACGGTCGGCGGCACCGGCGTCGCGACCGCCACCTTGCAGTGGCGGGTCAGCGCAGGCACCGATGGCTGGACCACCGGCCCGACTCTGCCCGTCACCGCCGGGGACGGCGGCATCCTGTCCGCGACCGGGGTGTGGGACACAATGACCGCCACCACCACCGCCGGCGGCGTGGAGGTGCCGACAAGCGGACCCCGGTCACCTTCGACGCCCGGGTGTGCTTCACCTACCCCGGAGGCCAGGTCAAATGCACCGACAACGCGACCGACCGCACGCTGACCCGGCTCCCGCACGCCTTCGGCGGCGGCTACCCCACGGCCGGTGCCGGGCCCGGGCAGGTCGCCCTGTACACCGGGGAGTCTCAAGGTCTACGCCACCGACGTGTCGGTGCCCGGGTATGCCGGGGACCTTGCCCTGAGCCGATCCCACCTGTCCCTGGCCGGCGACGGCAGCACCGGGAACTGGCCAACCGACCCCGCGCGGGGGGTGTTCGGCCCGGGATTCACCGCTAACCTCGACGGCCCCGACGCCGGCCAGGCAGGGCTGACGGTCACCGACAACACCTGGATCGACGCGACCATCGTCCTGGTCGACGTGGACGGGTCGGCGCTGGTCTTCCAGCACCCGACCAAGACCCGCGGGTCCTACACCGCGGCGACGTATCTGCCGTTGACCGTGGACACCATCGAGTCCGACAGCACACTGTCCCTGACCGGCGCCGGCACCGGCGGCGCGGCTCACCCTGACCGAGCCAGACGGCACCCAGACCATCTACGGGCCGCTGACCGCCCCACCGGGCCAGTCCGGACAGCCGGCCCCGACCTGGGTGCCCACCGACGTCATCGAACCGGGCGACGCCACCGCCCCGCACACCTACTACGGCCACGACGCCACCGGCAAGGTCACCGGCAATCGTCTCCGCCCCACCGGGCCTGACCTCAGCGAACTGCCCCACCACCCGGACGCTGGCCAAGGGCTGCCGCGCCCTCGAGATCACCTACGGTCTCGGCGGGGCGGGGGTGCCCACCGGCCGGGTCGCCTCGGTCTCGGCGACCCTGTGGAACCCGGCCACCAGCACGGTGACCAGCACGGTGGAGCAGACCTACACCTACGACCCCGCCGGGCGGCTGGCCACCGCCACCGACGCCCGGACCGGCCTGACCACCAGCTACACCTGGGACGGCACCTCCTACCCGGATCGCCTCGATCACCCCACCCGGCCTGGCCGCCTACCGGTTCAGCTACACCACCGCCGGGGCCTGGCCCAAGCTCGCCCAGGTCACCCGCGATCCGGCCAGCGCGGGCGGGGCCACCGCGACGCTGGCCAGCTACGTCTACGGGATCGACCCGGCCACCGCCACCACCGGCCTGCCCGACCTGACCGGCTCCGGGGTCGGCGCGTGGGGCAGGCCAAGGCGCCGGTGACCGGGTACGCCGTGTTCGGCCAGGACCACCCGGTCACCTCCACCGACCCCGCCGCGCTGGCCGCCGGGGACTGGCCGTACGCCGATCTGTCCCTACGTCGACGACGCCGGCTACACCGTCGACACCGCCGCCTACGGCGCCGGCGCCTGGCAGGTCACCGCCACCGACTACGACACCACCGGCCACGTGGTCCGCACCCTGGACCCGGACGCCACCAGCATCGCCGCGGCCGCCGCGGCCGGCGGCACCCCGCTCAACCCGGCCAGCGTCGACGCGATGTCCACCCAGACCTTCTACACCAGCACCGGGCTGGTCACCGACGTCTACGCCCCCACCCTGCAGGCCGGGGCCGGGTTCAACCCCCTCCAGCCGGTCCGCCCGCACACCGCGACCTGGTACGACCAAGGCGCCCCCAACGGCGGAGTCAACCCCGCCACCGGCACCGCCTACAACCTGCCCACCACCATCGTCAGCAACGACACCGAGACCGCCAGCGCCGCCCTTGGCACCGTCATCTTGACCGACACCATCACCCTCAACGGGTACGCACCCATCCTCGCCGGCGACGGCGACGGCTCGGCCCTGGGGCAGGCGAGCACCGTCACCCAGCGCGACCCGTGGGCCTTCGCACCCGGACCGGACGTGATCACCACGACCCGCACCGACCCGCAGGGCCGGGTCATCGAAACCCGCCAACCCGGCTCGGACGGAACCGACGCCGGCACCACCAGCACCGCCTACTACAGCACCGGCGCCCAGGCCGCCCCCAACACCAGCTGCGGCAACCACCCCGAGTGGGCCGGGCTGGTCTGCCGGACCTACCCCGCCGCCTCCTCCTCCTCCGGAGCCGTGCTGCCCAGCACGACCACCACCTACACGATGTGGCTCCAGCCGGACACCACCACCGAGACCGCCGGCACCGCCACCCGCACCACCAGCCACGGCTACGACACCGCCGCCCGGCCCACCCGGAGCGCCACCGCCGCCACCATCCCCGGCTCGACCCCCCAACCCGGCACCTACACCCACTACGACCCCGGCACCGGGCTGGTCGACCACACCGGGCCCGTCAACGCCACCCACGACGCCGCCCTGTGGGCCGGGCGCACCGCCACCGCCTACGACCTGTGGGGCCGCGCCACCACCGTCACCACCTACCTCGACCAGAGCCAGCCCGAGGACACCACCACCACCGGCTACGACACCGCCGGGCGGGTCCACACCGTCACCACCACCCCCGCCGCCGGCTCCGCCGTCGACCCACAGACCACCACCTACACCTACGACGGCACCGACGCCACCGGCGCCACCGAACACCGCGGCCTGACCACCGCGATGACCATCACCCGCGGCGGGACCGCCGGCACCCTGACCTACACCGCCGCCTACGACACCAACGCCCGCCTGGTCCGCCAAGACCTGCCCGGCGCCATCATCGCCCGCACCAGCTACGACGCCGGCGGCAACCCCACCCAAACCAGCTACAGCGGACAGGTCACCGACGCCACCACCGGCGCCGTCACCCCCGACCAACCCTGGCTGGTCTGGACCATGCAGCACGACGGCCTCGGCCGGGTCATCCGCCAGTACAACGGCGCCGGCGCCGCCTTCGACGCCACCTCCACCACCACCGACCCGGTCGGCGCCGCCGACGCCGCCGACCGGATGTACGGCTACGACTACGTCGGCCGGCTCACCCAGGCCGTCGACCGGCTCTCCACCACCCCCGGCCAGGCCACCATCACCCCCGACACCTGGTTCGGCTCCGCCGCACCCTGCACCGTGCGCCAGTACACCTACGACACCCGCGGCAACCGCACCGGGACCACCAGCTACGACAACACCGACGGCAACTGCTTCGGCACCGCCAACCCCACCACCACCAGCTACCACTACGACACCGCGGACCGGCCCCGCGACGCCGCCGACACCACCAGCTACACCTACGACCCGTTCGGCAGGGCCACCACCATCCCCGCCGCCGACACCCCCGGCGGCACCAGCAGCGGCGACATCACCCTGACCTACTACGACAGCGACCTCGCCCACACCATCACCGCCGGCACCACGACCACCAGCTACAGCCTCGACGCCGCCGGCCGCCGCCACACCGCCACCACCACCGACACCGCCACCGGAACCACCACCACCCAGACCCTGCACTACACCAACGACGGCGACACCCCCGACTGGACCGCCACCACCACCCCCACCGGCACCACCGGGCACTGGGACATCACCGACCTCGCCGGCAACACCGCCGCCACCACCACCCCCGACGGCGACACCACCCTGATGCTCGCCGACCCCCACGGCGACATCGCCACCACCATCGACATCCCCGCCACCCAGCCCGAGGCCACCCCCGCCACCGCCATCACCGGCTGGAACCTCTACACCGAATACGGCCAACCCACCACCGCCCCCGGCCAAGCCACCACCCCCACCACCGAGGCCACCAGCGGCTACGGCTGGCTCGGCGCCAAAGGCCGACTCACCCCCACCAGCGCCGCCGGACTCACCCTCATGGGAGACCGGCTCTACAACGCGGTCCGCGGGCTCTTCACCAGCACCGACCCCGAACCCGGCGGCAACACCACCCCCTACACCTACCCCCAAGACCCCATCAACAAGTACGACCTCAACGGGCACTGGTCGTGGAGGAAGGCTGCCAAGATCGCTGGGTTCGCGGCTCTCGGCGTCTGCATCATTGCTTCGGCAGGGGCCTGCGCAGTGGCTGGCGCAGTGGCCTTCACCGCGAGCTTTATGAGCAATCGGCACGACTACCGATCGGGGGCAATCAGCCGCGGAACCTTCTGGAGGCGTACAGCAGTAGATGCCGCCCTGGCGTTCGTGCCAGCTGGTCGCAGTGTTCGCTTGGTCGGCGGCCACGCTGCTGCGCGAAGTATCGGCAAGGGCTTCTGGGGCACTGCACGCGCCTTGCGGAGGGCACTGACCAAACGGACGGGGTACGTCGGGAGACACCGTGGGGGCTGGCAGCCGGGCGCGGCACTCCGTCACTCCTGGCGGGAGTTCAGGGGAAACTGGGCCGTCCATCCGGATCGCATGACAAGGCGCCTCGGCTACGGCGGCGGTGCCTTCGCCGCCGGGAACGAGTGGGGGTAGGACTAGTGAGGTATCGCGAGTTCATCGGAACGCGGTTGCTGGCAGTGCTCCTCCTGCTTCCTGCGACCTTGTTCGTCGCGATGGGCGTGGAGGGGAGTGCGTGGTGGTTTCTCGCCGCCGTTGCGTACCCACCCGCGGCTCTCGGGCTAGTCTTTGCACTGCTCCCGCCAGATCGTGGCGATGCTGAGGCTCATCACTCGGGCGACTAAGTCCCAGCCGGCGTCGGGCCGGACCGCCTCGATGAGGCGTCCCAAGAGCATCTGAGTTGTCGCGGCCGAGGCGCCGCGACGGGCGTCCAAGTGACCACCAAGAGGGTCTGTCACGCCGGCAGCGGGCCGGGCAGCGCCGGTGCGTTCCTGTACGAGCTGACCTGGCGCGGGAGGGCGAGCACGGTGAACCTGTCCGGCCCCCCGATTTCTGGTCCATCTCGTGGGTGAGTGCTCCCTGATGATGAGAGTGCTGATGGAGGTGTCGGATGGCTGCGAGTAAGAGGTTCACGACGGAGCAGATCGTGGCGAAGCTGCGGGATGCGGAGAAGTTGCAGGCGCAGGGGGCGACGGTCCCGGCGGTGTGTAAGCGGTTGGGGATCAGTGAGCAGACGTTCTACCGGTGGCGGATTAGGTACGGGAAGCTGAAGGAGGACGAGGCGCAGCGGTTGAAGGCGTTGGAGGCCGAGAACGCGCGGTTGAAGCGGATCGTGACCGAGCAGGCGCTGGATATCAGCATGTTGAAGGATCTGAACCGGGGAAACTGGTGAGCCCGGCGCGGCGCCGGGCTGCGGTGGCGTACCTGATGCGGCGGCATCGTGTCTCGGAGCGGCGGGCCTGCGCCGTGGTCGGGCAGCACCGCTCGAGCAACCGGTATGTGCCGGTCGCGCCGGACTTCGAGTCCCGGTTGGTCAAGGACATGGTCCGGCTGGCCGAGGAACACCCGCGGTGGGGGTACCGGCGGGTTCATGCCCTGCTGGTTGCGGCGGGGTGGCCGGTGAACGTCAAGCGGGTGGAGCGGTTGTGGCGGCTTCATGGGATGCGGGTCCCGGCCCGGCGCAAGGACCACGGGCAGAAGGCGATCGGTGATGATGCGTTCTCGGCGTGGGCGTTGCCGGCGGTCAGGCCGATGCACGTGTGGGGGTATGACTTCGTTGCTGACCGCACCGAGGACGGCGCCCCGCTGCGGGTGCTGACCATCGTGGATGAGTTCACCAAGGTCGGCTACCCGCCGCTGGTCGCGCGCTCGATCGGCGCGGCCGGGGTCACGGGGCACCTTCAGCAGCTGTTCGAGGCCGTCGGGGCCCCGGAGATGATCCGCTCGGACAACGGGCGGGAGTTCATCGCCGCGACCACCCGGGACTTCCTCTCCCGCCGCGGGGTCACCCCGCTGTTCGCGGCTAAGGCCAGCCCGCAGCAGAACTGCTACATTGTCCGGCCCCCCGATTTCTGGTCCATCTCGTGGGTGAGTGCTCCCTGATGATGAGAGTGCGCTCCTGGGAGAAGCGTCGGGGCGGACCACATCCCCCTCGCCCGGTTCTCGGCCGGAATCGGTAGTCTGGAGGTGGTCCAGCGGGTTCCCGTCGGACGAAACTGGCAAATAGCGCTGATGCTACCCCGTGTAGCACGACCCCCCGGAAACGGTGTCGAAAGGGAGGCAACGCAACCTCAGATTCGTGCTCAAACCGGGCGAAATCGCCTGGCTGAGGCACGAATCCCACTGGTTCAAGTCCCCCCTCGGACACTCACCGGCCCCGGTGTCTGTGCAGGTCACAGGCCCGGGGCGCCCTGCATACGGGCGCCGAGGGCGGTGGTGACGGCGACGCGAGAGGTCACGGCCCGAGCACCTGTCCTACGCCCGCCCGACCCACCTCGACCACGCCCGATCTCACGGCACGGTGATCTCGGCGTTCTCGACCGCGGCCTCCTGCTGGGACTGCTGCACGTAGCGCCGGACGGCAGCGGGGTCGAGGCGGACCGCAATCGCCATCCAGTAGATGAGCACGCTGAAGACGAAGGTCACCAGGATCGCCGAGCCGAAGTGCAGGACTCCCACGCCGCCGCCGTAGTCACCGAGCCACGAGAGCAGGGCGAGCCCGGCCAGCCATGGCGCGTACCACGAGCCGGACCGCCAGTCCCACTGGTGGGCGTCGCCGCGGGACCGGTGGACGACCCAGGTCACGCCGAGCAGCACGACGCCGAGGAGCACGGAGATGAAGAGCTTGGAGTCGGTGCTCCACCCCGTCCAGTAGACGATGAGGTTGGAGGACCAGAATGCGAGGAACGGGACGATGTGGCCGCCGGGGAGCCTGAACGGCCGCTCCTGGTCCGGGAGCTGACGGCGCAAGGCCATCAGGGCCAGCGGGCCCGACCCGAACGACAGCACGGTGGCCGAGGTGATGAAGCCGACCAGCTGCTGCCAGCTCGGGAACGGCAGGAAGAGGAACAGCCCGACGACGTAGGCGACGAGCAGACTGACGAGCGGGACGCCGCGGCTCGTGGTGCGGCCGAGCGCGTCGGGGGCGTTGCCGTTGCGCGCCATCGCGTAGGAGATGCGCGAGGTCACGGTGATGTAGATGAGCCCGGTGTCCGCCGGGGAGACGATCGCGTCGACGTAGAGGAGGACGGCCAGCCAGGACAGACCCAGGATGGTGGCGACGGCCGCCAGCGGCCCGAAGTCGTTGGTGAAGCTGACATGGCTCCAACCGCTCGCGAACGAGCTCGGGTGGAGTGCGCCGATGAACGCCACCTGGAGCAGGACATAGAGGACGGCGGTGATGACGACCGACCCGATGACTGCCAACGGCACGTTGCGCTTCGGGTTGTCGGTCTCACCCGCGAGCTCGATGCCCTGCCGGAAGCCCAGGTACGAGAACACGATCCCGGACGTGGCGATGGCGGTGAAGACGCCGTGCCAGCCCTGCGGTTTGAAGCCCATCGAGGTGAAGTTCGACCCGCGGAACTGGGTCACCAGGAAGGCGACGATGACGACGCTGATGATGGCGACCTTCCACCACACCAGGCCGGTGTTGAGCCGGGCGAACCACCGGATGCCGACGTAGTTGATGGCAACGAAGATCGCCATGAGGATGACGCCGAGGACCAGACCGAGGCCGGTGAGAGTGTGCACGGAGCTTCCGTCTGCAAGGGTGTTGGCCTTGGTGAAGGCGGCGTACTTCGTCGCATACTGCAGGGCGCCCTCCACCTCGATCGGCGCCACACTCATGCAGGCGACCCAGGTGATCCATCCCGTCAGGTAGCTCGCCAGCGAGCCGAACCCCATGTGGGGGAACCTCACCACCCCGCCGGACAGCGGGAACATCGCCCCCAGCTCCGCGTAGCACAGGCTGATGAACAGGATCATCACACCGCCGAGTGCCCACGAGATGACCGCCGCGGGGCCGGCCGTCTGCGCCGCGTTCATCGCGCCGAACAGCCACCCCGAGCCGATGATCGAGCCGACGCTCGCGAAGAGCAGGCCGACGGTGCCGACGTGGCGGCGTAGGTCGTGTTGGGTATCGCGCTCCAGAACCTGACTTGCCACGCGGGCCTCCCTGGAATCCTCGTTCTCAAGGTTAGGTTGCCCTTACTACGTTAGGTCTCCCGAGGCGCGGGACCGCGCAGACGCAGGTTTTCGCCATCGAAACGTAAAGATCGGCCGCCGCCCCGGTCAGCGGTGAGGTTGTCGCCATGGGTTGGCGAGCGGCCCAGGTCCGCGTCAGATGACGGTGCGGTCCGCGGTCAGCGGGCCGGGCGTATCACCGGTGTTGAGCGTCCCGCTCGGCTCGAGGAGCAGGCAGCTGGCCCCTGTGGAGGAGAACGGCTGGTGCGCGGTCCCCCGGGGCACCACGTAGAGCTCCCCCGGTCGGAGCACCACCTCACCGTCGTCGAGCCGGATCGTCAGCTCTCCCTCGAGCACGAGGAAGAGCTCGTCCGTCGCCGGGTGAGCGTGCCGGGTGAACTCACCCTCGGCCTTGAACAGCCGCACGTCGTAGTCGTTCACCGTGGCGACGGTGCGCGGCGACCACGGCTGCCGGATCCCGGACAGTACGGCGTCGAGCGAGACTGGGTCCACGAGCGAGACTGGGTCCATAAGGGCACCCTAGCCATCCGGCCCCCTAGGCTGGGCGCCGTGCTGGAACGGATCATCGCGACCCGCTACGTGACCCCCCTCAAGGAGGGCGGGTCCCTTCCGGGCATCGTCGAGGCGGACGACCTCGGCACCTACGTGGTGAAGTTCCGCGGCGCCGGCCAGGGCCTGAAGGTCCTCGTGGCGGAGATCCTCGTCGGCGAGCTCGCTCGGGCCGTCGGCCTCGCCGTCCCCCGGATGGCCGTCGTCGAGCTGTTGGACCCCATCGCGCGGTACGAGGCCGACGAGGAGGTGCAGGACCTGCTCCGGGCGAGCCTGGGGACCAATCTCGGCATCGACTTCCTGCCGGGGTCCTTCGGCTACGACGGCTCCCGCACGCCGGACCCCGAGACGGCCGCCGCCATCGTCTGGCTCGACGCGTTCACCGCCAACCCCGACCGCACCTGGGCCAACCCCAACCTGCTCGTCTGGCACGGCCGCCCCTGGCTCATCGACCACGGAGCCGCGCTCTACTTCCACCACCGATGGCCGTCGACGACCCCGAGCGCCGAGGCCTTCGCCCGCCAGCCGTACGACCCGAGCAAGCACGTTCTGGCAACCCCGGCCGGCAGCCTCGCGCAGGCCCACCGCCGGCTTGCCCCGCTCGTCACCGACGACCTCCTCCTCGCCGTGACCGCCGCGGTGCCCGAGGAGTGGCTCGAGCCCGCGCACGGCCTCGCGGACGCCGAGGCCGTGCGGGCGGCATACCGCGACCACCTGCGCTCCCGCCTGACGGCCGTCGACACCTGGCTCCCCCAGGGGGACGGATGGACCTGACCGGCTACCAGTACGTCATCCTGCGCTGCGTCCCCCGGGTCGAGCGGGAGGAGTTCGTCAACGTCGGGGTGGTCCTCTACTGCCAGGGTGCCGACTTCCTCGCGACGGCGCACCGGGTCGACGAGGACCGGCTGCGTGCCCTGGCCCCCGAGGTAGACCCCGACGCGGTGCGCGACACCGTCGAGGCGGTGGCCCGGGTATGCCGCGGCGAGAGCGGCGACGGCCTCCCCCACCTCGATGCTCTGGGCAAGCGCTTCGGCTGGATCGCCGCCCCTCGCTCGACCGTCGTCCAGCCCGGCCCCGTCCACGGCGGGCTGACGACCGACCCGGCGGCCGAGCTGGCCCGGCTGCTCGACAGTCTGGTCAGCTGACCCGCAGCGCCCAGGCGGCCACCGCGCTCGCGGCGGCGACGTTGAGCGAGTCCACCGCACCGGCCATCGGGATGGTCACGGTGAGGTCAACGGCGTCCAGGGTGCGCCGGGTCAGGCCGTCGCCCTCGGTCCCCAGCACGAGGGCCAGGCGCTCCGGAGGGTCGGCGGCCAGGACGTCGAGCGGCACGGCGTCGTCCGCGAGCGCGAGGGCGGCCACCGTGAAGCCCAGGCGGTGCAGCTCGTCGACGCCGCCCGGCCACGGGTCGATCCTCGTCCAGGGCACCTGGAACACGGTCCCCATCGACACCCGGATGCTCCGCCGGTACAGCGGGTCGGCGCACCGGGGGGTGACGAGCAGGGCGTCGACACCGAGCCCGGCCGCGCTGCGGAACGCGGCTCCGACGTTCGTGTGGTCGACGACGTCCTCGAGAACGAGGACCCGGCGCGCCTCGCGGCAGACGGCGGCCACCGACGGCAGGGCCGGACGGGCCATCGACGCCAGCGCTCCCCGGTGCAGGTGGAAGCCGGTGAGCGACTCCAGGACGCCGGGCTCGCCCACGTAGACCGGTATGCCGCCCGCCTCCGCAGCGGCGACGAGATCCGCGAGGTCGTCGAGCCAGCGCGGCGCCATGAGGTACGACCGCGGACGCATCCCCGCGGCCAGCGCCCTGCGGATGACCTTCTCGGACTCGGCGATGAACAGGCCCAGCTCGGGCTCCGCACGCCGTCGCAGGGCGACATCGGTGAGGCCGACGTAGTCGACGAGCCGGCGGTCGCCCGGGTCGGCGATGGTCTCGACCATCAGTCGAACCACACGATCTTGACGATCGCCACGACGCCGATGACGACGATGACCACGCGAAGCAGGCTCGGCGAGAGGCGGCGGCCGATCGTGGCCCCGAGGAGGCCGCCGGCGACCGAGCCGACCGCGATGAGCGCGGCGACGAGCCAGTAGATGTCCGCACGGGCCACGACGACGAAGACGACGGCCGCGATGAAGTTGGCCGCCGTGGCAAGGACGTTCTTGTAGCCGTTGAGCCGCTGCAGCGGCTCGGCGCTCAGGGTGCTCATGATCCCCATGAGGAGGACGCCCTGGGCGGCCCCGAAGTAGCCCCCGTAGATGCCCGCGGCGAACACCCCGGCCATCATCGCCCACCCGTGCCACCCGACCTCCGCCTCGGCGTGATGGCGAGCCGCAACGGCGGACAGCCGGGGGCCGAGGACGACGAGGAGCACGCCGAGGGCGATGAGGACCGGGACGATGGCGCGGAACGCGGCCGGGTCGAGAACGAGGAGGAGCGTCGCCCCGACCGCGCCACCGAGGAGCGACATGGGGACGAGGCGCCTGAGGGTCCTGGTCGCTCCGACGAGCTCGGACCGGTACCCCGCGGCCCCCGTGGCGCCGCCGAAGAGGAGCCCGACCGTGTTCGACATGTTCGCCGCCACTGGGGGGACCCCGAAGAGCAGCAGCGTCGGGAACGTGATGAGGGTGCCGGACCCGACGATCGTGTTGATCGTCCCCGCCCCCACGCCGGCCAGCACGATGCAGACGGCGGCGAGCACGGACACCCGGTCACCCTAGCGAGGGTGACCGGGTGCCTGGTGTCCCGTTCCGCTGAGGCGATCAGCCCTGCGTGGGAGCCGGAGGGGGCTCGGGGAACTGCGGCGGCTCCGGCAGCACCGGCGGCTGCGGAGCCGGCTGTTCCGGAACCGCGTCCGCCTGCGGCGGGATCGGCGGCTGGACCCGGCCGACCGGGTTGGCGTGCTCGGTGGCCTCCTGGCTTGCCCGACCCGCCTGACCGCGGGCCTCAGCCAGGGCCTTGGCCGCGTCCTCGAGGGTCGTGTCCTCGAACATGTTCTCCATCTCGGGGTCCTCGTCGACCCAGTCCTCGTCCGAGCCTCCGTCGAAGCCACCGCCGGTGGCGTTGCGGCCGAGCATCCCACCGAAGCCCTTGAGTGCGTCGGTGAGCTCGCTCGGGATGATCCACATCTTGTTGGAGTCACCCCGGGCGATCTGTGGGAGCACCTGGAGGTACTGGTAGGCCAGCAGCTTCTGGGTGGGCTTGCCGCGGTGGATGGCCTCGAACACCTGCTGGATGGCGCGCGCCTGGCCCTGCGCCTCGAGGACGCGAGCCTGGGCGGAACCCTCGGCGCGGAGGATCTGGCTCTGCTTCTCGCCCTCGGCGGTGAGGATCGCGGACTGCTTGGTGCCCTCGGCATAGAGGATCTGGGCAC
The DNA here is from genome assembly GCA_963771015.1 of uncultured Actinomycetota bacterium. Lineage (GTDB taxonomy): Bacteria > Actinomycetota > Actinomycetes > Actinomycetales > Dermatophilaceae > CAVSJJ01. Next base: position 206,541 of record CAVYRN010000012.1, on the reverse strand, counting down.
GGCGCTCCCGCTCGGCCTTCATCTGCTTCTCCATCGACTCCTGCACCGACATCGGCGGGTCGATCGCCTTGAGCTCGACCCGGTTGACGCGGATCCCCCACTTGCCGGTGGCCTCGTCGAGGACGCCACGCAGCTGGGCGTTGATCTGGTCGCGGCTGGTCAGCGTCTGCTCGAGGTCGAGCGAACCGATGACGTTTCGGAGCGTGGTGACGGTCAGCTGCTCGATGCCCTGGATGAAGTTGGCGATCTCGTAGACGGCCGACTTCGCGTCGATGACCGAGTAGTAGATGACCGTGTCGATGTTGACGACGAGGTTGTCCGACGTGATGACCGGCTGCGGCGGGAAGGACACGACCTGCTCGCGCAGGTCGATGTTCGCTCGCGGCCGGTCGATGAAGGGCACGAGGATGTTGAGCCCGGGGAGGAACGTCGAGTGGTACTTGCCGAGCCGCTCGACGATGAGGGCAGTCTGCTGCGGGACGATCCGCACCGTCCGCATGAGGACGACGATGGCGAACAGGACGAGCAGCAGCAGCACGATGATGCCAATGCTGGGCATGGGTGTTTCTCCGATCTCGAGGTGCAAGGGCGAGCCCCTACTGGGTCGCTGCGTCCTCGGAGTGGTCGTGGGTGGTGAGGGCGACGACGATGGCCGTGGCGCCCTCGATGGCGAGGACCCGAACCTCCGCGCCAGGCGGGCACGCCTGCGCCCCCGTCGCGGTCCGCGCGGTCCACGTCTCGCCGTTGAGCTTGACGCGGCCGTCGGTGGCGCTGACCCGCTGCACGACACGTGCGTGTCGCCCGACGAGCCCCGCAGCACCGATGTCGCGCGCCAGCTCGCCGTCGGTGAAGTGCCGTCGCAGCATCGGCCGCACGGTGAAGAGCAGCAGCAGCGCGGCGACCACGCCGACGACCACCTGGACGTAGAAGCCACCGCCGAGCGCGGCGACAACCGCGGCAGCGAGCGCCCCACCGGCCAGCATGAGGAACACGAAGTCGACGGTCGCCGCCTCAACCGCGGCCAGCGCCAGGGCGATCCCCAGCCAGGCCAGCCAGGCATAGTCGGTGAGCCAGGTCATGTCAGTCCTCCTTCACGCGCTCGGTGCCGAGCACGCGTACCGCTTCGACGTACCTCACATCATTGTGGTTCCGAGCCCCGATCGGCCGCACGTGCGGCATACCGCGCGCCGTGCGACTCCAGGACGAGTGGCATCCCGAACGCGGCCGAGAGGTTCTCCGCGGTCAGGGTGATCTCGATGGGCCCCTGGGCCACGACCCGTCCGTCCCGCAGGAGCAGCACGTCGGTGAAGTGGGGCGGGATCTCCTCGACGTGGTGGGTGACGACGACGAGCGCCGGCGCGGTGAGGTCGGCGGCGAGGTCGCCGAGCCGGCGGACGAGATCCTCGCGTCCCCCGAGGTCCAACCCGGCCGCCGGTTCGTCGAGAAGCATGAGCTCGGGGTCGGTCATGAGGGCCCGGGCGATCTGCACCCTCTTGCGCTCGCCCTCGGAGAGGGTCCCGTAGCTCCGGTCCGCGAGATGGCTCGCCCCCAGCGCCTCGAGGAGCTCGTCCGCCCGTGAGTGGTCGAGGCCGTCGTATGCCTCATGCCAGCGGCCGACGACGCCGTACGACGCGGTGACGACGACGTCGCGGACCCGCTCCCCACCGGGGATCCGGTCGGCGAGCGAGGCGGAGGCCAACCCGATCCGCGGGCGCAGCTCGAACACGTCGACCGTCCCGAGGACCTCACCCAGCACCCCGGCCACCCCGGTCGTCGGATGCATCCGGGCCGCCGCGATCTGCAGGAGGGTCGTCTTGCCGGCACCGTTGGGCCCGAGGATCACCCAGCGTTGGCCCTCCTCGACCTCCCATGAGATGTCGTCGAGCAGCGTCGTGGTTCCTCGAACGACGCTCACACCCGCGAAGGCCAGCACGTCGCTCATGGCAAGCAACCCTAGACGACGAGCCGCGCCTACGATGACCCATGCCCGAGCTGCCGGTCAGCGTCCGTCTCGCCCTCTGGGTGACCGCTGCGTGGGCCGGCGGGTCCGACCTCGCCCAGGCCGTCGCCCGGGCCCATCCCGACGCCGACGACGTCGGCGGGGACCTCGACCGGATACCCCTGTGGGGCGAGCTCGGGGAGGGCGCGTTGCTCGTGGCCCTGCCCGCACCGGGCGACGCCGCCGGTATGCCGGCCACCTCACCCGACGCCCTCGCGGCCGCGACCGCCGCCGGCGAGTGCGTCCTCGCGCCGTCCCTCGGCGGGGTCCTCGTCCCCCAGGTGGACGGCTACGGCCCCTCGGCCGACCGGGGGCTGCGGGTGCGGTGGACGGCATACGACGCCGCCCCCGTCCCTCGGCACCTCGTCGAGGCGGTCGACGTCCGGGAGGCGGCCCGCGGCCTCGCCCGCGCCGTGGTTGAGGCGACCGAGGCGCTGGAACGCCTCGGCGGAGAGCCGTTCGACCCCGCGGCGCGGGCCGCCGCCGCGGACCACCGCGAGTGGGCGCTGCCGCCCGGGGTCGCGGGTCCGGTCGGCGCGACGATCCGGTCGGCGGCGGCCATCACGGGGGCGGCGGAGACCGGCCTGCACGTGCCGCCCGGGGCCGTCGCCACCATCACCCTCGAGGGCCGGGAGCGTGTCCTGCGCCGCCTGCGCCGCGATGCCGAGCGCGCGCTCGCCGCGGCGACGAACGCCGCGGTGGCGAGCCTGGCCGGGTGGTTCCCGGACCGCTGACGACAGCTCGGCGAGGCGTCAGCCCCGGGACCGGAGCACGTCGGAGTAGACCTCCAGGGTCCGGTCGCCGATCGTGGCCCACGAGAAGCTCTCGACCGCCCGGCGCCGCCCGGCGAGACCGAACCGCCGGGCCCGGTCGGTGTCACTCACCGCCTCGTTGAGCGCGGCGGCGACGTCGCTGACGAACCGACCCTCGTCGACCGGGGTCCCGGTCCCGTCCTGGACCTGCTCGATCGGGACCAGCCACCCGGTCTCGCCGTCGACGACGACCTCGGGGATGCCGCCGGTGGCCGTGGCGACGACGGCCAGCTCGCAGGCCATCGCCTCGAGGTTGACGATGCCCAGCGGCTCGTACACCGACGGGCACGCGAACACGGTGGCCGCGCTCAGCAGGGCGACGACGTCGGCCCGCTTGAGCATCTCGGGGATCCATACAACGCCCTCGCGGTGGGCGCGCAGCCCCGCGATGAGCTCCTCGACCTCGGCCAGGATCTCTGGGGTGTCCGGGGCGCCGGCGAGGAGCACGATCTGCACGTCCGGCGGCAGCTCGGCCACCGCGCGGAGCAGGTAGGGCAGACCCTTCTGACGGGTGATCCGGCCCACGAAGACGACCGACCGCTTGTCCGGGTCGACCCCGCGCGCACGAACGGCATCCTCGTTCGTGGTGCGCCGCCAGGACTCGGAGTCGATCCCGTTGTGCACGACCCGCACCTTGCCGGGGTCGATCCCGGGGTAGCTGCGCAGGATGTCGGCGCGCATCCCGGCACTCACGGCGATGACGGCGTCAGCGGCCTCGTAGGCGGTCCGCTCGACCCAGGAGGAGAGCCGGTAGCCACCGCCGAGCTGCTCGGCCTTCCAGGGGCGCAGCGGCTCGAGGCTGTGCGCGGAGATGACATGCGGAATGCCGTGGAGCAGCGACGCGACGTGCCCACCGAAGTTGGCGTACCACGTATGCGAGTGAACGAGGTCAGCACCCTCGCAGTCGCCGGCCATCGACAGGTCGACACCCATCGTCTGGATGGCGGCGTTCGCCCGGGACAGCTCGGCGAGGTCGGCGTACCCGATGGTCCCCTCCTCCTCGCGCGGCGCGCCGAAGGCGTGGACCCGAACGTCGATGTCGCCCCGTTCACGCAGCGCCCGGACGAGCTCCTGGACGTGCACCCCCGCGCCCCCGTAGATGTTCGGCGGGTACTCCTTGGTCAGGATGTCGCATCTCACACCAGTCACGTTAGTACCGCCCAGGGGTGTCCGCGAGGGCCATCGTTCTCTAGGGTCGGGACATGGCATACCGCAGCGGTGGTCCCAAGGTTCTCGCGATCGTCCTCGCTGGCGGTGAAGGAAAACGCCTGATGCCGCTCACCAGGGACCGGGCCAAGCCCGCCGTCCCCTTCGGAGGCATCTACCGGCTCATCGACTTCGCCCTCAGCAACGTCGTCAACTCCGGCTACCTCAAGGTCGTCGTCCTCACCCAGTACAAGTCGCACAGCCTCGACCGACACGTCACCAAGACCTGGCGGATGTCGACGCTGCTCGGCAACTACATCGCCCCCATCCCGGCGCAGCAGCGCGTCGGCAAGAGCTGGTACCTCGGCAGTGCCGACGCCATCTACCAGAGCCTCAACACCATCCGCGACGAGCGGCCGGACATCGTCGTCGTGGTCGGCGCCGACCACGTCTACCGGATGGACTTCTCCCAGATGGTGGCCCAGCACATCGAGTCCGGAGCGGGAGTGACGGTGGCGGCGATCCGCCAGCCGATCTCGATGGCCGACCAGTTCGGGGTCATCGAGGTCGACGACAAGGACCAGAACAAGATCGCCGCCTTCCTCGAGAAGCCCACCGACACCAAGGGCCTGCCGGACAGCCCCCACGAGATCCTCGCCTCGATGGGCAACTACGTCTTCGACGCCGATGTCCTCGTCGATGCGGTCACCCGGGACCACAGTCTCGAGGGCAGCAAGCACGACATGGGTGGGGACATCGTGCCGGCCTTCGTCGAGCAGGGCGCCGGCCACGTCTACGACTTCAAGAACAACGACGTGCCCGGCAGCGCGGACCGGGACCGCGGCTACTGGCGCGACGTGGGGACGCTCGACTCCTACTACGACGCCCACATGGACCTCATCTCGATCCACCCCATCTTCAACCTCTACAACTACGACTGGCCGATCTACACCGACTACGGGCCGTACCCGCCCGCCAAGTTCGTCCACGGCCACCATGGCCGGTTCGGCGAGGCGCTCAACAGCGCCGTCTCCCCCGGTGTCGTCATCTCGGGTGCCCGGATCAACGGCTCGGTCATCTCGCCCAACGTCAAGGTGCACAGCTACACGGAGATCGAGTCCTCGGTCATCCTCGACAACGTCACCATCGGGCGGCACGTCCGGATCCGCCGAGCCATCATCGACAAGAACGTCGTCATCCCCGAGGGCACGACCATCGGCTACGACCTCGAGCGCGACCGTGCCCGCGGCTTCGACCTCACCGAGTCCGGGCTCGTCGTCGTCGGGAAGGAGCAGACGGTCACCGGGTAGCCCCCACGCCATACGGACATGGCGGCGGGCGTCGTACGGCGCTGGCTAGCCTGAACCCGTGTCGACCCCGATCGAGACCGGCGAACCGCGCACCGTCCTGCTGACGCTCAGCGGTGAGGACCGTCCCGGCGTGACGAGCGCCCTGTTCGACGCCCTCGCGGAGGTGGGTGCCGAGGTCCTCGATCTCGAGCAGGTCGTCGTCCGGGGTCGGTTGACCCTCGCCGTGCTCCTCGTCGCCGACGGGGCGTCCGGCCCGCTCGTCACCGCCGCCGAGGAGGTGGGCACCCGCCTGGGCATGGATGTGCGCTTCAGCAGCGGCCAGGGTGACAACGCGCACCGCCGCACCGGCCGGGCCGCCGTCGTCATCATCGGCGCCCCACTCGCGACCTCGGCCATCGCGGTCGTCGCGCGCCGCATCGCCGATCACGGCGCCAACATCGACCGCATCCGTCGGCTGGCCCGCTATCCCGTCACGACCATCGAGCTCGACGTGTCGGGGGCCGACGTCGCCGGGCTGCGCCGCGAGCTCGCCCTCGTCGCTGCGGACACGGGGGTCGACATCGCGGTGGCGCCGGCCGGGTTGGCCCGGCGTGGCCGTCGGCTCGTGGTCATGGACGTCGACTCCACGCTCATCCAGGACGAGGTCATCGAGCTGCTCGCCGCCCACGCCGGGCGCGAGGCCGAGGTGGCCGCGGTGACGGCCGCGGCAATGCGGGGGGACCTCGACTTCGCCGCGAGCCTGCAGGCCCGGGTCGCCACGCTGGCGGGGCTGCCGGAGTCGGTGTTCGACGAGGTGCGGGCCTCGGTCCGGCTCACGCCGGGTGCCAGGACCCTCGTGCGGACCCTGCGCCGGCTCGGGTTCAGCATCGCCCTGGTCTCCGGCGGCTTCCTCGAGATCGTCGGACCGATCGCCGACGAGCTGGGCATCACCCACGTCGCCGCCAACCGGCTCGAGACCGAGGACGGCATCCTCACCGGGCGGACCGTGGGTGAGATCGTCGACCGGGCTGGCAAGGCCGCGGCCCTGCGCCGGTTCGCCGAGCTCGAGGGGCTCCCGCTCAGTCGTACGGTCGCCGTCGGCGACGGCGCCAACGACATCGACATGCTGCAGAGCGCCGGGCTCGGCGTGGCCTTCAACGCCAAGCCGGTCGTGCGTGAGCAGGCCGACACGGCCGTGAACGTGCCCTATCTCGACGCCGTGCTCTTCCTCCTCGGGATCGGCCGTGAGGAGATCGAGGACGCCGACGCCGCGGACCTCACCGATCGCTGAGCGGGTCTGGTCGCTGCCGAGCGGGTCTGCCGTCCCGGGGGCCGGTCAGCCGCCCATCGCGTGGAAGCCGCCGTCGACGTGGACGATCTCGCCGCTGGTGGCCGGGAACCAGTCGGAGAGCAGCGCGACGCACGCCTTCGCGGCCGGCACCGGGTCGTCGACGTCCCAGGGCAGTGGCGCTCGGCGGTGCCACTCCTTCTCGAACGCCTCGAACCCCGGGATCGACTTGGCGGCGGTCGTCCGCAACGGCCCGGCGGAGACGAGGTTGACCCGGATGCCCCTGGGCCCCATGTCCCGGGCGAGGTAGCGGTTCGTCGCCTCGAAGGCCGCCTTGGCAACGCCCATCCAGTCGTAGAGCGGCCAGGCGTAGCGCGCGTCGAAGGTCAGGCCCACGACGCTCGAGCCCTCGTCCATGAGCGGCAGCGCGGCCTTGGTCAGGGACTGCAGCGAGAACGCCGACACCTGGACCGCGGTCGCCACGTCGTCCCACGTCCCCTCCATGAAGGTGAACGCCCCCGCCGGGGCGAACCCGATCGAGTGAAGCACCCCGTCCAGGTGCGGCACGTGCTCACGCACCCGGTCGGCCAACGCCGCGAGGTCCTCCTCGCTCGTCACGTCGAGCTCGACGATGGCCGGCGTGGTCGGCAACCGCTTGGCGATGGTGCTCGTGATCTTCGTCGTGCGCCCGAAGGAGGTGAGGATGACCTCGGCGCCCTCCTGCTGAGCGATCCTCGCCACGTGGAACGCGATGGAGGTCTCCATGAGCACCCCGGTGATGAGCAGCTTCTTGCCCTCGAGCAGCATGGTTCGGTCCTTCTCCCTGTGGTGCGTGCTGTCAGACCGTATCCCGTGCGGCCGCGTCAGTGCCCCATGCCGAGGCCGCCGTCGACGGGGATGACCGCGCCGGAGATGTATGCCGCCGCGTCACTCGCGACGAACCGGACCACCTCCGCGACCTCCGCGGGGTCGGCGAAGCGACCGGCCGGGATGCTCGCCTGGTAGGCGGCGACCCGGTCCGGCGGCAGCTCGGCGGTCATGTCGGTCTCGATGAACCCGGGGGCGACCACGTTGGCCGTGATGCCTCGACCACCGAGCTCCCGGGTGATCGACCTGGCCAGACCGACCAGCCCGGCCTTGCTCGCGGCGTAGTTGGCCTGTCCCGGTGAGCCGTAGAGCCCGACGACGCTCGAGATGAAGACCATGCGCCCCCTACGCAGCCGGATCATGCCCTTGCTGGCCCGACGGGCGCAGCGGAAGGCCCCCGCGAGGTTGGTCTGGAGCACCGAGTCGAACTCGTCGTCGGTCATCCGCATGAGCAGCGTGTCCTTCGTGATGCCCGCGTTGGCGATGAGCACCTCGATGGGTCCGCCCAGCTGCTCCTCGGCGGCGGCGAACGCGGCGTCGACGGACACGCTGTCCGTCACGTCGCCCTGGACGGCCACGAGCCCGCTCGGCGGGGTGCCTGTCCGATAGGTGATCGCTACCCTGTCGCCACCGTCGGCCATCGCCCGGGCGATGGCCAGGCCGATGCCTCGGTTGCCCCCCGTGACCAGGACGGTCCGTCCCTCGCTCATGGTCTGCGGTCACCTCCTCGGCGGCCACCGTGACCGCGCCTGACGGCGAACGCTAGTGGACTACCCACGGGTAGCCCGCATCACCCACGACGCGACGGGTCGCCGCGCCCCGGCCAGGACCTACAGTGGGATGGTGAGTATCCTCAGCCGCCGCTTCGACCCGGTGGTGCAGTCGGTCACGACCGCCCCCGAGTCGCTCGAAGCCGAGCAGGCCGAACGGATCAAGCGCTACCTCATCACCATGTCCATCCGGACGGTCTGCTTCGCGCTCGCCGTCGTCCTCGACGGGTGGCTGCGCTGGGTGTGCGCCGCCCTGGCCATCCTCCTGCCGTTCATCGCCGTCGTCCTGGCCAACGCCACCCGACCGCGGGCCTTCGGCCGGACCGCGCCGGTCGTACCGCAGGCCGCCGACGCCCACCACCTCGAGCAGTGAGCGACCAGCCGCTCGTCTGCCGGGCCAAGGGATGCCGTGCGGAGGCGACCTGGGCCCTGCTGTGGAACAACCCCAAGCTCCATGAGCCCGCACGCCGCAAGGTCTGGCTCGCCTGCGCCGAGCACCGCACCAGCCTGTCCGAGTTCCTCCGGCTGAGGGGCTTCCTCAAGGACGCCGTGGCCGCCGACGCCATCCCCGAGACGGCCGGCTGACCGGCATACGGGCGGGCGTCCGCGGGAACCCCGGACGGCTACTCGAGCTCAGCCGCCGATCGCGGACATCGGCCGCTGCGGCTGCTGGAAGCCCGGAAGGGAGATCGCATGTCCGGCCTCCTTGCGCGCCATCTCTTCGATGACGAGATCGCCGATCTCAGCGTCGGACGCGCCGTCGCGCATCGGCCCGCGCAGGTCGACCTCTCGACGCGCGAACAGGCAGCTGCGGACCTGCCCGTCCGCGGTGAGCCGGACCCGGTCGCAACTGCCACAGAACGGGGCCGAGACGCTCGCGATGACGCCGACCGTCTCCGGTCCGCCGTCGATGAGGAACCGCTCGGCGGGGGCACTGCCTCGGTCGGCCACCGGGGTGAGGGTGAACCGCGCCGAGAGCCGTTCGAGGATCTCGGCCTGGGGGACCATCTCGCTGCGGTGCCACGAGTGCTGGGCGTCCAAGGGCATCTGCTCGATGAAGCGCAGCTCGTAGCCACGGTCGAGGCACCAGTGCAGCAGCTCGACGACGTCGACGTCGTTGACCCCGCGCATGGCGACGGCGTTGACCTTGACCGGCGTGAGCCCGGCGTCGGCGGCCGCCTTGAGCCCGGCGACGACGTCGTCGAAGCGGTCTCTCCTGGTCAACCGCTCGAAGTGAGCCCGGTCGACCGTGTCGAGGCTGACGTTGACCCGGTCCAGCCCGGCATCGGCGAGTGGGCGGGCGAGACGGTCCAGGCCCACCCCGTTGGTCGTCATGGCGATCCTGGGCCGTGGTGCCAGAGCCGCGATCCCCGCGACGATATCGACGAGGCTGCGACGCAGCAGCGGCTCGCCACCGGTCAGGCGTACCTGGGTGATCCCGAGGCCGACCATGACGCCCACGACGCGGAGCAGCTCGCCGTCGGTGAGCATCTCCGGCCGCGGCATCCAGTCCAGGCCCTCGGCGGGCATGCAGTAGGTGCAGCGCAGGTTGCATCGGTCGGTGACGGAGACGCGCAGGTCTCGCCCGATCCGGCCGAACCGGTCGAGCAGGCGGGGCTCCGGTGCCTGGGTCATAGGAGACCAATCTACGACGGTTAGGGTGGCCGCGTGCTCAGGCGGCTGATGACGATGCGGTGGCTGGGTGCCCTGGTCGCCGCAGCGGTGTATGCCGTGCTCGCCTACCACCTGGGCACCTGGCAGTGGGGACGCTACGAGCAGAAGGTCACCCGCAACGGCCTCCTCGACGCCCACTACGCGGCTCCGCCGGTACCGCTGAGCGGCATTCTGCACTCCTCGAGCCTCAACCCCGACGACGAGTGGACCCACGTCAGCGCGACGGGCCACTACCTCGGGCGGCAGCTGTACGTGCGCAACCGGCCGAACAACGGGACCTACGGCTACGAGGTCGTCGCCCCGTTCGCCGTCGACGGGGACGGGGTGGCCCTCGTGGACCGCGGCTGGGTGCAGAACGGCCGGACCGCCCAGTCCCTGCCGGAGGTTCCCCCGTCACCGGCGGGGACGGTGACGATCACCGGCTGGCTCAGGAAGGGCGAGGACTCGCTGCACCGCGACATGCCGACCGGCCAGCTCGCCAGCATCAACCTGTCGGAGGCGTCGACCGCCCTCGGGGCGGACCTGCTCGGCGGCTATGTCATCCTCGACTCCGAGACCGCGGCCGATGGGGCCACTACCCCACGTCCGGAGGCGCTCGCCGCGCCCGACCGCAGTCTCGGGCCTCACCAGGCCTACTCCTTCCAGTGGTGGGGGTCGATGCCGGTCGGCTTCGTGCTCATCTTCTTCGGCATCCGCCGCGAGCTGCGCGACGAGGACCCCGACCGGCCGCCCAAGCCGAAGAAGCCCAGCATCTGGGAAGAGGAGGACATCGACTGACCCGGGGCCAGGGCCCTGCCGGGCAGCGGCCCCAGCGTTGCCTCAGGAACCTCGGACCCCCTTCACAGCCACGGACGCGGTCCCGCCTCAGGGGACGGCGGGATGATGCAGGCAACATCCGACCTGGCATCCGATCCGGTCCCCGGCCCGGGCCGCGAGGGAAGGGACGCGTATGGCCGACGCCGGCGTGCACACCGAGCATGAGGACGACCCGTGGACCATTCACGTCGCTGACCATCCCGGCCGTAGCGACTCCCCGGAGTACCTGCACAGCCGGGCACTGATGGTCGAGCTGGTGAAGGCCACGCAACCCTGGTGGTACGGTCCCCCGCCCTACCAGGACCACCACGGCGGGGGGATCTGGCTCAAGGACGCGGACGGGTGGATCCTCATCTTCGGCTCGGCCGGTATCGAGTGGTCGGCCCAGTTCTGCGCCGACCCCGCGAAGATCGACCTGCTCCGCCAACAGGCCGCCCGCCTCGTCGCAGGCTTCCCGGAGACGATCCCCGGGTATGTGGCATTGGGGTACCACGACGGCGAGCGGCTGCTCACCACGCCCATCACCAACGCCGACCAGGTCGCCGCCTGGACCGACGGGATCTTCAACGCCTCGGTGGCCCTGCCGGCCGGCGCCCACACCGGTGTCCTGCCGAAGGCCGCGGGCTACCACCACTACCCCAAGCCGATCCTGGACATCGAGACCTTCAAGTACGACGACTTCACCCTGTTCGTCGACGACGGGCAGGGCAACCCCGTCGCGGTGACCCCAGCGGGTCGCCGCGGCAGCGGCAACGGTGCCGTGCATGTGGCCTGGGCCGACCCCCACACGCCTCTGGGGAAGCAGCAGCTCGAGCACGAGGGCGCGGGCCGGCGTCTCGTCCTCCCCGACGACCACCCGGCCGCGAAGGCCGCCTTCGCGCGACAGACCTAACCCGGTATCCCTCACATCCCCACCCACCCGCACCAGTGCACCAGTAACACGGCCGCCGCAAAGGCGCGGGTCAAGATGTCAGGTCCGAACCGGGATAACTGCTCTCGCTAGTAACCTCGGCCTTGTCGTACGGGGGTATGTGAACTACGCCACCTCCCAGCCAGGTGAACGAGAAGGACGTCCTTCGAGACGTATCCCCTCGTCGTGGATAGACCTGGAACATCAGCTGCAAGGAACGCGTCGCGGACGACAACAATGATCGGCATCCACCAGCCATTCGCAACGTGACTCACCGGCGAAGATCCTCCGAAGGGCACGCTCGACGCCCCGCCACGAGAAATGCGCGCCACGGTTCCATGTCGGCGATCACCCCTCGGCCGGTCATCGTGCACGACGCCACTATCGACGGCGTCGCAGCAGAGGCGGAGGGTCCCAGCGGTGAACCAGGCTCGCGCGCACCGACCGCCAGTGCTCCCGCGGGGTGCCGCGGGGCCTGCGGCGCGGGTCACGGCGCCGCGATGGCGTCCTCACCCCGGCGGCCCGGTGTGCGAGACTCCGCGAACTGGGTGCGGTAGAGCTCGGCGTAGAGGCCCCCTGCCGTCACGAGGTCGGCGTGCCGGCCCCGCTCGACGATGGTGCCGCCGTCGACGACGAGGATGAGGTCGGCGTCGCGGACCGTGGACAGCCGGTGCGCGATGACCAGCGCCGTGCGGTCCTTGAGCGCCTCGTCCAGGGCCCGCTGGACGGCCACCTCGGACTCGCTGTCGAGATGGGCCGTCGCCTCGTCGAGAACGACGAGGCCGGGTCCCTTGAGGAGGAGGCGAGCGATGGCCAGCCGCTGCTTCTCGCCCCCGGAGAGCCGGTGTCCGCGGTCCCCGACCACCGTATCGAGGCCGGCGGGCAGCGAGCTGATGAGTGGCCAGACCTGGGCCGCGCGCAGCGCCGCGACGAGCTGGGCCTCGGACGCGGCCGGGGCGGCATACAGCAGGTTGGTGCGGATCGTGTCGTGGAAGAGGTGTGCCTCCTGGGTGACGACCCCGACGGTGTCGTGGATCGATGCCAGGGTCGCCTCACGCAGGTCCAGGCCGTTGATCCGCACCGCTCCCCCGTCCGGGTCGTAGAGCCGGGCGACGAGCGAGGTGATGGTCGTCTTACCGCCCCCGCTGGGGCCGACGAGCGCCACCAGCTGTCCGGGCTCGATCGAGAAAGAGACGTCGTGGAGGACCTGGCCGCTACCCCGGCGGTCGCCGCCGGCCGCGATGCCCTCGAGCGAGGTGAGCGAGACGGCGTCGGCCGAGGGGTAGGAGAAGTCGACCGCTTCGACGTCGACCCGCACCGGGCCGGGGGGGACGGCCCGAGCGCCGCGCGCCTCGGCGACGAGCGGCTCGAGGTCGATGATCTCGAAGACGCGCTCGAAGGAGACCAGGGCGGTCATGACGTCGACCCGCACGTTGGAGATCGCGGTGAGCGGACCGTACAGCCGGGCGAGGAGCGCCGTCAGCGCCAGCAGCGATCCGACGGTGAGCGAGCCGCCGACGGCCATGACGCCTCCGAAGCCGTAGACCATGGCCGTGGCGAGCGCTGCGACGAGCGTCATCGCGACAAGGAACACCGACCGGTTGACGGCGATCCGCACGCCGACGTCGCGAACCTTCCCGGCCCGCTCGGCGTACTCGCGGTCCTCGGTGTCCGGGCGGCCGAAGAGCTTGACGAGCAGTGCGCCGGCGACGTTGAAGCGCTCGGTCATCCGGGTCCCCATGTCGGCGTTGAGGGTCATCTGCTCGTAGGAGAGGGCGGACAGCCGCTTACCCATGAGCCTGGCGGGGATGAGGAAGAACGGGACGAGAGCCAGTGCGCCCACGGTCAGCTGCCAGGACAGGGTCGCCATCGCGGCGATGATGAGGACGAGGGAGATGGCGTTGCTGACGACGCTCGACAGGACCGAGGTGAACGCCTGTTGGGCGCCGATCACATCGCTGTTGAGACGGGTGACGAGCGCGCCGGTCTGGGTGCGGGTGAAGAAGGCGATGGGTTGGCGCAGGACGTGCGAGAACACCTCGGTGCGTAGGTTGTAGATGAGGCCCTCGCCGATCCGTGACGAGTACCACCGCTGGAGCAGGGTGGCGATCGCGGAGAGGACCGCCAGGGCGGCGACGACCAGGGCCAGGCGCACGACGACCTCGGCGTTCCGGGGGATGACGCCACTGTCCACGAGGCTCCGGAGCAGCAAGGGCGTGGCCACCATGAGCACCGCGTCGATGATGACGATGACGAGGAAGACGGCGATCTGACGCCGGTACGGCACGGCATACGCCAGAACCCGCCTCGTCGTCCCGGGTGACAGCTCGTGCTCGGTGACGCTGGAGTCCTTGGTCAGGCTGCGCATCATGTGCCAGCCATGCATGCTCATCCGAGACTCCGATCCACCATCGTGTGTGCCGGTCAGTCAACCACGCGGCGAGGGCGGCGATTCCCGGCCGCACCCTGTGACGCGTCACATGATGGACCGGTCTGGTCCCGCCGACCAAGCGGACGACAGGATGAGGTCGGCGCCGCCGCGCGGGCGGCCAGCAGGCGAAGGGGTATGCCGTGGCAACGGTCAAGACGCACAAGATCACGCTCGACGAGAGCGAGATGCCCACCCGCTGGTACAACATCCTGCACGACCTCCCGACCCCGCCGCCGCCGCCGCTCCACCCGGCGACCGGCGCCCCCGTCGGCCCCGATGACCTCACCCCGATCTTCCCGATGGACCTCATCCTCCAGGAGGTCAGCACCGAGCAGTACATCGACATCCCCGACGAGGTTCTCGACGTCTACCGGCTGTGGCGGCCGTCGCCGCTGTACCGGGCGCACCGGCTCGAGAAGGCGCTCGGCACCCCCGCCCGGATCTACTACAAGTACGAGGGCGTCTCCCCGGCCGGCTCGCACAAGCCGAACACGGCCGTACCGCAGGCCTTCTACAACGCCAAGGCCGGCATGAAGCGGCTGACGACCGAGACCGGGGCCGGCCAGTGGGGCACCGCCCTCTCCTTCGCCTGCGCCCAGTTCGGGCTCGAGTGCGAGGTCTGGCAGGTCCGCGCGTCCTACGACGGCAAGCCCTACCGCAAGATGATGATCGAGACGTTCGGCGGGACGATCCACCCCAGCCCCTCCGACCTCACCGCGGCCGGGCGGGCGGTCCTCGCGGAGCACCCGGACTCCCCCGGGTCGCTCGGTGTCGCGATCAGCGAGGCCGTCGAGGTGGCCGCGGGCGACCCCACCGCCAACTACGCGCTCGGCAGCGTGCTCAACCACGTGCTCCTGCACCAGACGATCATCGGCGAGGAGACACTCCTCCAGCTGGCCAAGGTCGGCGAACAGGCCGACGTCGTCATCGGCTGCGCCGGCGGTGGGTCGAACTTCGGCGGTCTGGCCTTCCCGTTCCTCCGCGAGAAGCTGGCGAGCGGCAGCGGTCCGGTGATCCGCGCTGCCGAGCCGGCGTCGTGTCCCTCGCTCACCCAGGGCACCTACGCCTACGACTTCGGCGATGTCGCCGGCCTGACACCGATGATGAAGATGCACACCCTCGGACACGACTTCATCCCCGACCCGATCCACGCGGGTGGCCTGCGCTACCACGGCATGAGCCCGCTCATCTCGCACCTCTACGAGGAGAGGCTCATCGAGGCGGTGGCCGAGGTGCAGCGGGACACGTTCGCGGCGGGAGTCCTGTTCGCCCGCACCGAGGGCATCGTGCCCGCCCCGGAGACCGCCCACGCGCTCGCCGCGGTCGTCGCCGAGGCCCGCGCCTGCACCGAGTCCGGCGAGGCGAAGGTCATCGTCGTCGGCCTGAGCGGTCACGGCCACCTCGACCTGCCGGCCTACGAGGCGTACCTGCACGGCGACCTGTCCGACCACACCTGGGCGGACACCGAGCTTCAGGAGTCCGTCGCCCGGGCGCTGGCCAAGCTCCCGGTCGCCCCCGCCTGACCCCGCCGGCGACCCCCCTCGCGCCGAGCCGCACCCGGTATGCCGGCCACCCGGCATACCGGGTCGCCGGGCAGTCTCAGGCGAGGGAGACGAGGTCGCGGTAGTCCATGCCCCACAGGTCCTCCACGCCGTCGGGGAGCAGGAGGATGCGCTCGGGCTCGAGCGCGTCGACGGCCCCCTCGTCGTGCGTGACGAGGACGACCGCCCCGCCGAAGTTCCGCAGCGCCCCGAGGATCTCCTCCCGGGACGCCGGGTCGAGGTTGTTCGTCGGCTCGTCCAGGAGCAGGACGTTCGCCGACGACACGACGAGCAGGGCCAGGGAGAGTCGCGTCTTCTCGCCACCGGAGAGAACCCCGGAGGGCTTGTCGACGTCGTCTCCCGAGAAGAGGAAGCTGCCCAGCACCTTGCGGACGTCGGTCTCGCCGAGATCGGGTGCGGCGGACTTCATGTTCTCCAGGACCGTCCGCGACACGTCGAGGTTCTCGTGCTCCTGGGCGTAGTAGCCGAGCTTGAGCCCATGTCCCGGCTCGACGCGGCCGGTGTCCGGCTCGTCGACCCCGGCGAGGATCCGCAGCAGCGTCGTCTTGCCGGCGCCGTTGAGCCCGAGCACCACGACCCGGGAGCCGCGGTCGATGGCGAGGTCCACGTCGGTGAAGACCTCGTTGGAGCCGTAGGAGCGGGACAGCCCGCTCGCCCGAAGCGGCGTCTTGCCACACGGCGCCGGGTCCGGGAAGCGCAGCTTGGCGACCTTGTCACGCATCCGGTCGCCCTCGGTCGACTCCAGCAGGCGCTCGGCGCGGCGGGCCATGTTCTGGGCCGCCGTCGCCTTGGTCGCCTTGGCACGCATCTTGTCCGCCTGGGCGAGCAGGGCGGCGGCCTTCTTCTCGGCGTTCGCCCGCTCCCGGTGCCGGCGCCGTTCGTCGGTCTCCCGCTGGAGGAGGTACGCCTTCCAGCCGAGGTTGTAGGTGTCGAGCTCACACCGGTTGGCGTCGAGATGGAAGACCTTGGTGACGACGGCGTCGAGCAGGCCGACGTCGTGTGAGATGACGATGAGGCCCCCGCGGTAGTTCTTGAGGTGCTCGCGGAGCCAGGTCACGGAGTCGGCGTCCAGATGGTTCGTCGGCTCGTCGAGGAGCAGGGTCTCGGCACCCGAGAAGAGGATCCGTGCCAGCTCGACCCGACGCCGCTGGCCGCCGGACAGGGTCTCCAGGCGCTGCTCGAGTGCCCGCTCGGTGAGCCCCAGGGCTCCGGCGAGCGAGGCGGCTTCCGACTCGGCGGCGTACCCGCCGGCGGCGGTGAACTCCGCGTCGAGCCGTGTATAGCGCCGCATCGCCCGCTCCTGCCGCTCCCCGACCTCCTCCCCCATGGCGGCCTCGGCCACCCTCAGGTCGCGGACGATCGTGTCGAGGCCGCGCGCGGAGAGGATGCGGGCCCGGGCCGTGATCTGTAGATCACCGGTGCGCGGGTCCTGGGGCAGGTAGCCCACCTGCCCCGTCGAGGTCACCGTGCCCGCCGCCGGATGGGAGACTCCCGCCAGGACCTTGGTCAGCGTGGTCTTGCCGGCACCGTTTCGGCCGACGAGGCCGATCCGGTCACCGGGCCCGACCCGGAACGTCGCGCCGTCGACGAGCAGCCGGGAGCCGGCGCGCAGCTCGACGGACGTGGCGGTGATCACGGGTGCTCCTCGGGTGTCTGGTCTGACGGGCGGCTCCGGGCGCGCCGAAGCATCGGGTGATGGGCGGGGTCGCCCAACGCGCGGGGTACCCCGCGGCGACCGTGCCGTGCGGAGCGCGCCCGGATGGGGACTCGGCCTCCCAGTCTAAGCGGCTCGCCCGGTATGCCCGACCGCCGTCGGTGTCGGCCCCGGGCCTTCGGCTGCGGGCGCCGACTCACCAGAGCGATCGATCCCGCGGCGGCCTACCCGCCGGCCCGAGGGCCTGCTCAGCCCGGCTCGTCGATGGCGATGCGCACCGCGCGCCCGCGCTCGAGCGCCCGGCCCAGCAGGGCGAAGCTCGGGTCGGGCAGGTCATAGAGGTCTCGTCGGGGCAGATCCCTCAGGGACGCCAGCCGAGGGTCCTCGAGGACGTGGCCCGCCAGGGCGCGGTCCCCGCCCAGGATGAGGCCCGCGGCACCGGCTCCGACGACCAGCCGCACGACGTGCTCGGCGACGGCTCCGACGAGCGCGTCGGCCTGGTTGCCCCGCCGGCGGGCGAAGCGCTGCTGGGACCAACCACCGGCCGCCGTCCTGGACTGGACGTAGCGCGACCCCACCTTGTGCGCGGTGAGTGCGCCACGACGGGCCAGGCCCACGGCATACCCACCGCGCCGGACGAGGACCAGGGCGAGCGGGTCATGGTCGAACCGCTCCATCCCCTCGATGTACTGGGGGCCATCGGGGTTGTGCGCCGCGAACCGCTCCAGCCAGCCGTCGAGCCGTTCCGGCGCCACCTCGACGATGCGGGTCATGGCCTATGCCGCCCGTCTGTGGTGGGTAGGCGGGGCGGGTCAGATGTTGAAGCCGAGGGCCCGCAGCTGCTCACGGCCCTCCATGGTGATCTTGTCCGGGCCCCATGGGGGCATCCACACCCAGTTGATCCGGTGCGAGGAGACGAGCCCCTCGAGCGCCGCCCGTGCCTGGTCCTCGATGACGTCGGTGAGGGGGCAGGCGGCCGAGGTGAGGGTCATGTCGATGACGACCGCGCCGTCGTCGTCCAGGTGCAGCCCGTAGATGAGGCCGAGGTCGACGACGTTGATGCCCAGCTCGGGGTCGACGACGTCACGCAGCGCCTCCTCGATGTCGACCAGCTCGACCGTCGCCGCGCCCTGGCCCTCGCTCGTGGTGGTCTCGGTCATCTCGTTCCTCCGTCGGAGTCATCGGTAGGGGTGGTGATCCCGGCCTGGTGCAACGCATCGGTGAACGCCATCCATCCCAGGAGGGCGCACTTGACGCGCGCGGGGTACTTGGACACGCCTGCGAAGGCGACGCCGTCGCCGATGACCTCCTCGTCACCGGGGTCGGCGCCCTTCGAGGTGAGCATGTGCCGCATCGCGGCGAACGTCTCCAGCGCCTCGCTCAGCGGGTGGCCGATGACCTCCTGGGCGAGGACGGAGGTCGAGGCGGTGCTGATGGAGCAGCCCGTCGCGTCATAGGAGATGTCGCCGACGACGGGGTCCTCGCCGTGGCCGGCGCTGGTGTCCAGGTGGATGCGCAGTGTCACCTCGTCGCCGCACGTCGGGTTGACGTGGTGGACCTGTGCCTCGAACGGCTCGCGCAGCCCCGCCTTCACGGGACGCTTGCTGTGCTCGAGGATGAGCTGCTGGTACAGATCCATCAGGCCCTCGCCATCGCGTCGACGCCGAAGATCGCCGGGACGGTGTCCAGGGCCGTGAAGAACGTGTCGATCTCGGCGGGGGTCGTGTAGACCGCCACGCTCGCCCTGGTGGACGACGTTGCGGCGAACCGTCGGTGCAGCGGCCAGGCGCAGTGGTGCCCCACCCGGACGGCCACGCCCGAGTCGTCGAGGACCTGGCCGACGTCATGAGCGTGGATCTCCGGCGAGGTGAAGCTCACCGCTCCGCCCCGGTGCCGGACCTCGGTCGGTCCCAGGACCCGCGTCCACGGCCGGCGCGCCAGTCCGTCGAGGAGCCGGCGCGTGAGCATCTCCTCGTGGGCATGCACCCGGTCCATCCCGAGACGCTCGAGATAGCCGATCGCGGCCGCCAGGCCGACCGCCTGGGCGGCCATCGGCACTCCGGGCTCGAACCGCTGCGGCGGGGCGGCATACGTGCTCCCCTCCATCCGCACCGTCTCGATCATCGAGCCGCCGGTGAGGAAGGGGGGCATCCCGTCGAGGATGTCGTAGCGGCCCCACAGGGCCCCGATGCCGAGCGGGCCCAGCATCTTGTGCCCGGAGAACGCCACGAGGTCGACGCCGAGCTCGGCGACGTCGACCGGCATGTGCGGCACCGACTGGCAGGCGTCGAGGACGACAAGTGCGCCGACCGCCCGAGCCGCCTCGAGGACCGGCGCGACCGGGTTGACGGTTCCAAGGACGTTCGAGGCGTGCGTGAAGGCGACGACCTTCGTCCGGTCGGTGACGACCCGGCCCAGGTCCTCGAGGTCGAGCCGTCCCTCGTCGGTGACCCCGATCCAGCGCAGCGTCGCGCCGGTGCGCCGGCACAGCTCCTGCCACGGCACGAGGTTGGCGTGGTGCTCCATCTCCGTGACGACGATCTCGTCGCCCTCCCGGATCACCAGCCGGGGGTCCGCCGAGGGGTCGTGGCTCGCGTTCGACAGTGCGTAGGCGACCAGGTTGAGCCCCTCGGTCGCGTTCTTGGTGAAGACGACCTCCCGGGTGGGGGCACCGATGAAGCGGGCCACCGTCTCCCGGGCGCCCTCGTAGGCGTCGGTGGCCTCCTCGGCGAGCTGATGTGCCCCGCGGTGCACCGCCGAGTTCACCTGCGTGTAGAAGTCACGCTCGGCGTCGAGGACGACGGTGGGCTTCTGTGACGTCGCGGCCGAGTCGAGGTAGACCAGGGGCTTGCCGTCCCGGACGGTGCGCGTGAGGACCGGGAAGTCGGCGCGGATCGCCGTGACCTCTGCCTCGGTGAAGGGGGTGGCACTCATGTCGACCTGGTTTCTGGCTTCGGGCGGGTGGATGCGGGGCCGGTATGCCGCGGCTCAGGCCGGGGCGAGGAAACGGTCGTAGCCCTCGTCCTCGAGGCGTTGGGCGAGCTCGGGGCCGCCCTCCTCGGCGACCCGGCCGTCGACGAACACGTGGACGAAGTCGGGCTGGATGTAGCGCAGGATCCGCGTGTAGTGGGTGATGAGCAGGACCCCGCAGCCCGTCGTGTCCTTGGCCCGGTTGACCCCCTCGGAGACGACGCGCAGCGCGTCGACGTCGAGGCCGGAGTCGGTCTCGTCGAGGACGGCGATCTTCGGCCTGAGGAGCTCCAGCTGGAGGATCTCGTGGCGCTTCTTCTCGCCACCGGAGAAGCCCTCGTTGACGCCGCGGTCGGCGAAGTCGGGGTCCATCCGGAGCCGGTCCATCGCCTCGCGAACCTCCTTGACCCAGGTCCGCAGCTTCGGGGCCTGGCCCTCGGTGGCGGTCTTGGCGGTGCGCAGGAAGTTCGACACCGTGACCCCGGGAACCTCCACCGGGTACTGCATGGCGAGGAAGAGCCCCGCCCGGGCGCGCTCGTCGACCTTCATGGTGAGGACGTCCTCGCCGTCGAGGGTCACGCTGCCGCCGGTGACGGTGTACTTGGGGTGGCCGGCGATCGAGTAGGCAAGGGTGGACTTGCCCGACCCGTTGGGGCCCATGATCGCGTGGGTCTCGCCGGAGGACACCGTGAGGTTGACCCCGCGGAGGATCTCCTTGGTGCCCTGCTCGACCTCGACGCTGACGTGGAGGTCCTTGATCTCGAGAGTGGACATGGGTGCGGCAGCCTCAGTTCTGGTCGGTGATGGCGACGTAGACCTCGTCGCCCTCGATCTTGACGTGGTGGGTGGCGATGGGGACGGTGGCCGGCGGCCCGGACGGCTCGCCGGTACGCAGGTCGAAGCGGGAGCCGTGGAGCCAGCACTCGATCTGGCACCCGTCGACCTCGCCCTCGGAGAGCGAGACCTCGGCGTGGGTGCACGTGTCGTCGACGGCGTACACCGTGCCGTCCTCGGTGCGGATGATGGAGATGACCCGGCCGTCGATGTCCGCGGCCGCGGCCCCCACGTCGGGGAGCTCGCCCAGCTGACAGACGCGGACGAAGGCACGGTCGCTCACGGTGGCGTCGCTCATCACGCCTCGCTCTGGGCGAGCTCGCGGTCGATCGCCTCCATGAGGTGGTCCACGATGTCGTCGACGCCGATCCGGCCCACGACGGACGCGAAGAAGCCGCGCACGACGAGGCGCCGAGCGACGTCGTCGGGGATCCCGCGAGCCATGAGGTAGAAGAGCTGCTCGTCGTCGAACCGGCCGGTGGCCGAGGCATGGCCGGCGCCCTCGATCTCGCCCGTCTCGATCTCGAGGTTGGGGACCGAGTCGGCGCGGGCGCCGTCGGTGAGCAGCAGGTTGCGGTTGAGCTCGTAGGTGCGGGTGCCCTCGGCGCCGGCCCGGATGAGGACGTCACCCACCCACACCGAGCGGGCCGTCTCGCCCTGCAGCGCGCCCTTGTACTCGACGTTTGACGTGCAGTGCGGGGCCCCGTGGTCGACGAAGAGGCGGTGCTCGAGGTGCTGACCCGCGTCGGCGAAGTAGACGCCGAGCGCCTCGAAGTCCCCGCCCGGACCGGCGTAGGTGGCGTTGGTGCTCATCCGCACGATCGCCCCGCCGAGGCTGACGGTGATGTGCCTGACCCGCGCGTCGCGCCCCACGACGACGTCGTGCTGGGCGAGGTGGTGGGCGTCATCGGCCCACTCCTGCACCGTTGCGACCGTGAGGTCGGCGCCGTCGGACGCGATGACCGAGAGGACCTCGGAGTACTCGGCCGTGCCCTCGTGCTCGACGATGACGAGAGCCTTGGAGAACCGGCCCGCCGTGATGACGAGGTGGCCCCAGACCCGGTCGCCGTGGCCGGTCAGCCGCACCCGGACCGGGGCGTCGAGCTCGGACTCGGCGGGGATGTCCAGCCGCATCGCACCCCCGGAGTGGGCGACGGCGAGGGCGGCGGCACGGTCGCCCGGCGGCATCATGCCGAGCTCGCGAGCCTGCGCGGTGGTGATCTCGGACAGGGTGACGCCGTCGGGGAGCGCCGTGTCCCAGCTGAGGTGCGCCGCGGACGGCTCGTCGGCGAACAGCCGCCCCAGGCGGTCGACGGGGGTGAAGCGCCACTCCTCCTCGCGGCCACCGGGGACCGCGAAGTCGGCGACGGCATACGACGTCGTCCGCTCGGCGCGGGACTGGTCCGGGATGTATGCCGCGGCCCCGTCGGAGTGGGATCGGGGGTTCAACAGGGAGCCCTTGGCGGCGCCCTTCTCTGCCAGCAGGCTCATCAGCCCACGGCTCCTTCCATCTGCAGCTCGATCAACCGGTTCAGCTCGAGGGCGTACTCCATCGGCAGCTCGCGCGCGATGGGCTCGACGAAGCCGCGGACGATCATCGCCATGGCCTCCTCCTCGGACATCCCGCGGGACATGAGGTAGAAGAGCTGGTCCTCGGAGACCTTCGAGACGGTCGCCTCGTGGCCCATCTGGACGTCGTCCTCGCGGATGTCGACATAGGGGTAGGTGTCGGAACGGCTGATCGTGTCCACGAGCAGCGCGTCACAGACGACGTTGCTCCGTGACCCGTGCGCGCCCTCCATGATCTGGACCAGGCCACGGTAGGACGTGCGACCGCCACCGCGCGCCACGGACTTGGAGATGATCGAGCTCGACGTGTTGGGCGCGGCGTGGACCATCTTGGCCCCGGCGTCCTGGTGCTGGCCCTCGCCGGCGAAGGCGATCGAGAGGGTCTCGCCCTTGGCGTGCTCGCCGAGGAGGAAGACGGCCGGGTACTTCATCGTCACCTTGGAGCCGATGTTGCCGTCGACCCACTCCATCGTCGCGCCCTCGGCCGCGGTGGCCCGCTTGGTCACGAGGTTGTAGACGTTGTTGGACCAGTTCTGGATCGTCGTGTAGCGGACCCGGGCGTTCTTCTTGACGATGATCTCGACGACCGCGGAGTGCAGGCTGTCGGACTTGTAGATGGGCGCGGTGCAGCCCTCGACATAGTGCACGTAGGAGCCCTCGTCGGCGATGATGAGCGTCCGCTCGAACTGGCCCATGTTCTCGGTGTTGATCCGGAAGTAGGCCTGCAGCGGAATGTCGACGTGCACGCCCGGCGGGACGTAGATGAAGGACCCACCCGACCAGACCGCGGTGTTGAGCGAGGCGAACTTGTTGTCGCCGGCCGGGATGACGCTGGTGAAGTACTCGCGGAACAGGTCCTCGTGCTCGCGGAGCCCCGTGTCGGTGTCGACGAAGATGACGCCCTTCGCCTCGAGGTCCTCACGGATCTGGTGGTAGACGACCTCGGACTCGTACTGGGCCGCGACGCCGGCGACGAGCCGCTGCTTCTCGGCCTCGGGGATGCCGAGCTTGTCGTAGGTCCGCTTGATGTCCTCGGGCAGCTCGTCCCAGGAGGCTGCCTGCTTCTCCGTCGACTTCACGAAGTACTTGATGTTCTGGAAGTCGATCCCGGTGAGGTCGCTGCCCCAGCGCGGCATGGGCTTCTTCTCGAACAGGCGTAGCGACTTCAGCCGCAGGTCGAGCATCCACTGCGGCTCGCTCTTGCGGGCCGAGATGTCCCGGACGACGTCGTCGTTGAGGCCACGCCGGGCGCCGGTGCCGGCGACATCGGAGTCGGACCACCCGTACTCGTACCGCCCGATGTCCTTCAGGCCCGGGTTGAGCTGCTCGACGGTGGCGTTCTCGGGGTTCGCGGTCATCGCGTTGACCTCTCCTTGGTGGGGGCCGTGGTGGGACCCGGAGCGCCGCTCCGGGTCCTCACGCCGGTCGTCGGGACGAAGGTGGTGCAGACATGGTCGCCGTGGGCCAGGGTGGCCAAGCGCTGGACGTGGACGCCGAGCATCCGGGAGAACGCCTCGGTCTCGGCATCGCAGAACTGGGGGAACTCGGCCGCCACGTGCCCCACCGGGCAGTGGCCCTGGCAGACCTGGATGCCGGTGAGCGCGGGGCCCTCGGTGGTCACGCCGACGGGGCGGGCGGAGGCGGCATACCCGGCGGTGTTGAGGATCCGGACGAGCAGCGCGGCGCGGTCCCCCGGCTGCTCGCCGGAGTCGGCGAGAGCCGCGACGAAGCGCTCCTCGATCTCGGCCACCCGACGTTCGGCGAAGGCCGTGACGGCATCGGGACCTGCAGTGTCGGCGAGGAAGCGCAACGCCTCCTCGGCGAGGTGGCCGTAGTCCGAGGCGAGGGCCTGGTGACCCGCCGGGCTCACGACCCAGGCGCGGGCGGGGCGGCCGCGGCGGCGCGGGGCGTCCCCGGCGTCGTGGGGCTCGATGAGGCCGTCCGCGAGCAGGTTCTCCAGGTGCCGCCGGATGGCCGTGTCGGTCACCTCGAGGGTGCCGGCCAGCACCGAGGCGGTGACCGGACCGCGCTCGCTGACCACGCGCAGCACCCGGTTCCGGGTCGGCGACTCCAGAGCGGTGTCCCGCCCTACGTCGGCCGCCGTCTCATTAAGCACACACCCATGTTAGGTAA
The DNA here is from genome assembly GCA_963771015.1 of uncultured Actinomycetota bacterium. Classification (GTDB taxonomy): domain Bacteria; phylum Actinomycetota; class Actinomycetes; order Actinomycetales; family Dermatophilaceae; genus CAVSJJ01. Next base: position 181,817 of record CAVYRN010000012.1, on the reverse strand, counting down.
TTGGTCCGCAGCAATCCAATCCGGGGGTACCCGCGAGCCGCTCCGGCCCCGGACGGACCGGGCTGGATACGGCATCTGCGCAGGTCAGAGGGTTCCAGGGGGATGTTCCTCAGGGAAGCAGGCCGCGTTCGCGCCCGATCGCCGCCGCCTCGCCCCTGGACGCAGCGCCGAGCTTGGCGAGGATGTTCGAGACGTGGACGCTCGCCGTCTTCGGGCTGATGAACAGTGCGGACCCGATCTGGCCGTTCGACCGTCCCTGCGCGATCTGGGCGAGGACCTCGAGCTCGCGCGGCGTGAGAGCCGTGCTCGCCGGGTCGCCTGGGGTGCCTGCCGAGCCGGGAAGGCCCAACCTGGCCAGGTCCGCGAGCAGGGGCCGGGCCCCGAGGGCCGTCGCCCTCACCCGGGCCGCGGCCGCCATGTCGGCCGCGGCGTCCCGGGCTCCGGCCGCTGCGAGGGCCTCGGCCAGGCCCGCCTGCGAGCGGGCGGTCTCGTAGGGGTCCCCGCGGCGCTCGAAGAGCACCACGGCCCGTTCCCAGGCGGACCGATGCTCCTCGGGGTCGACGTCGAGGCCCGCCCGTCGCCGCAGGCGCAGGTGCTCGGCGGTGACCCGGGCCGTCCAGGCGCGTCCCTCCGTGTTGGGAGCCGCGCGAGGTGTCTCCGGGGCGAACACGGCCGTGGCCCGGGCATGGAGCGCCTCGGCGTCGGCGAGCAGTGGGCCCCGCTCACGTGTCGAGAGCCTCGGGGCGGCGCCGGCGAGTCGCCCGAGGAGCAGCGCGGCGAGGCGCACCTCGGCCGCGAACGTCGGCATCTCCCAGAGCCGGTGGACGTAGTCGACGACCTCGCCGTGTGCCGCCACGGCACCGGCGACGTCGCCGGCATACCCGAGGGCGTCGACCGCGGCGGCACCGGACTGGATGGCGTGCATGCCGTCGCGCTTCCAGAACTCCCGCAGCCGGGGGTACCACCGGATCGGGAGGTCGCTGCCGCGGGCCGCGTGGACGTAGGCGGCGGCCGCGTCGATGGCCGCCCGCGCGAAGCCGGGCGGCTCCTGCGCACCGAGGTCCGCGAGGCCCAGGGCGAGGTCCCACTCCCCCAGCTCGTAGGCCACCGTGATCGCCATGACCCGGGCGTCGATCCCGTACGGCGCCCACCCCAGGCCCAGCTCATCCGCCCGATCTGCCGCCTTCCGGTATGCCGCGAGCGCGGTCACGAGATTCTCCTGCCGGTAGTGGACCCAGCCGATCGCATGCATCGCCCGCACGATCGGCAGGTCCGCGTCGGTGGCGGATCTTGCGACGAGGTCCTCCAGGCGTCGGATCGACTCGGCCGGGTTCCCCGCCTCCTCGCTCAGCCGCGCGACGACGGTCGTGAGGTCGGCGTGGGTCCCCTCGCCCATCTCGGCCGCCGCCTCCATGGCCACCTGCGCCACTGAGGCGGCCTCGTCGTACCGTCCGACGTCGACGAGGTACTCCACCCGCCGGGTGAGCACGAAGACCCGTCGGGCCGGGGCCGCTCCGTCGAGCAGCCGGACGGCCTCACTCGTCAGCGCGTCCGGGTCGCCGCGATGCTCGGTCACCCGCAGGACGTAGGCGAGCCGGCCGAGCAGGTCGGCCCGGTCCACCCCGATGACGCGCGGGTCGTCGAGCCTGGCGCGGAGCAGCGCGAGCGAGCGGTTGGTCCGCCCCAGTCGCAGCGCGGCCTCGGCGGCACCGACCGTGAGCACATGCCCACTCCCGTCGTCCTCCCGGAGCAGGTGCAGCCCCTCCTCGAAGTGCGCGAGGGCCTCGGCAGGGCCTCCGACGGCAAGGGCGCCCTCGCCGGCCGCCACCGAGGCGCGCACCGCCACCTCAGTCTCACCGGCGGCCATCGCGTGCCGTGCCAGATCGGCGGCGGTTCCCATGGTGGGGTCCTCCTGGAGAACCGAGGAGCAGGCCCGATGCAGCCGGAGACGCTCGGACGGGAGTAGGTCGTCGTAGACGGCCTCCGCGAGGAGAGCGTGCCGGAAGGCGTAGCCGTCCGGCCCGGCCGGCTCCAGCACGTGGTGCTCGACCGCCTCGCGAACCAGCCGCTCGAGGGGCGCACCGGCCACGCCGGCGACGCGTTCCAGGAGTGCCTGTGGCACTCTGCGGCCGACCACGGCGGCCACCCGGACGACCTCCTGGGCGTCCTCGTCGAGCAGCTCGACCCGGGCCAGCAACAACCGGGACAGGTCGAGCGGGTCGGCCGCGACACCATGTGCGGTCGCCGCGGCGAGCTCCTCGGCGAAGAAGGCGTTGCCCTCGGCCCGGCGGACGATCCCGTCGACGGCGTCCGGGGACAGCCGCTCGGGCAGCCGGCGAATGAGATCGGCTATGTCGGGGTCCGGCAGCGGCTCGAGCTCGACCCTGGACACGTCGGGCAGCCGCGCCCACAGGGAGAGGGACCGGCGCAGTGGATGGCGGCGGTGGAGGTCGTCACTCCGGTAGGTGGCGACGAGCGAGACCGGCCCGGTGAAACCGCGGGTGAACAGGACGGTCAGGACGTCGCGGGACGACTCGTCGGCCCAGTGCAGGTCCTCGATGACGACGAGCAGGGGGCGGTCGCGGGCGAGATCCTCCAGGGCGCCGTGGACGGCCTCGAGGACCCGACCGCGGTCCGCGTCGGCCGATCCGTCGCCCTCGCCGGGTCGTTCCCGATGGCTGCGCCGCGGGAGCAGCCGGGAGATGCCCGGGTGGTCGTCGAGGAGCCGGTCGACGACGTCCGGCTCGGCATCGTCGAACCGGGCGAACATCTCGACGAACGGCAGGTACGGCAGTGCGGTCCCCGCCTCGCCGACGCAGTGCCCGATGAGGACGCGATGCAGGCCGGCGGCCAGCGCCTCGTCGGCCAGTGAGGTGACGATCGACGTCTTGCCGATTCCGGCGTCGCCGGAGAGCAGCAGCAGCCCGCCCGGATGCTCGACGGCGTCGTCGAGCCCCAGTGCGCGGCGGGCCCGGGCCAGCTCGTCCCCGCGGCCGACGAGCGGCAGGCGGCTCCGGATCGACATCGCGTCGATCATGACACGCTCAGCACTCCTGGTGCTCCGGCACCGCTGAGGTGACGGCCCGACGGGCGCGGCTCGCCCGCCCGGACACCCGCCCGGACGCCGGACCGTGACCGGTGCGACGCAGCAGCCGGCGCAGCGCTCCGGGGCCGGTGCGGTGCCCGACCATGCCGAGCGCCTGCTCCCGGCGGTAGGCCATCTCGGCCTTGACGAACATCGGGTCTGCCATGAGGTTCATGGGTCTCTCCTCAGTTGTGGATGGTGTGACATCCACGATCCGAGGCTGAGGTAGCGCCCCACATCGGGCGAGTTCCGTATCTCTCACCGGCCTCGCGCGGGACCGGTGGCCTGAGGTACCTCAGGCGGGGTCGGATGCTCCCGGGTCATCGGTCGGATCCGGCTGCTGGTCGTCACCACACACCTGGTCGTCGACGTCGTCCAGGGCGGATGGGTCGTCCTCGGTGACGACCGGCAGGAAGACCGAGGGCATCCGGGTCCGCGGTGGGGCGACGGCGTCCTCCCCGAACCACCGGAGCCGCAGCGGACGGGTCAGCCAGCCCAGCGGGGCGGTCAGGACATAGCCGTACGCCACGACGAGACCGGTCGCCCCGGGTGCGGTGGCCAGCCCGGCGACGATGGCGACGAGCCCGATGATGTGTGGCCACAGGTTGCCCCGCAGGGAGAGCAGGTTGCGGAAGGACCGGAACCGCACCGTCGTCACCATGAGCGCAGCCGGCATGACACCGATCGCCAGTGGAAGGAAGAGCCACGGCCCGTGCTCGACGGAGTCGAGGGCGAAGACCGTCGCGATGATGACCCCGGCGGCCCCGGGGCTCGGCAGCCCGATGAAGTACCGCTTGTCGGCCGTCGGGTCGACCGTCACGTTGAACCTCGCCAGGCGGAACCCGGCACACGCCAGCCAGAAGAACGCGCTGGCCCAGGCGAGCACCGGCCACTGCGGCAGGGCCCAGGTATGCACGAGAACGGCCGGGGCGACCCCGAAGGAGATGAGATCCGCCATCGAGTCGAGCTGGACCCCGAACGGGGACGCGGCTCCCACCATCCGAGCCACCGCGCCGTCCGCGATGTCCATGACGATGGCGAAGGCGATCAGGGCCGCCGCCCACGCGAAGTACCCGCGGAACGCGACGAAGACCGAGCAGAACCCGGCGGTCATGTTGAGGGTGGTGAAGATGCTCGGGATGGTGACCCGGATCCTCGTGCGGGCGTCGAGCCGCTCGAAGGGGACGACCGGCGCGCCGGTGGGCGAGAAGATCCGCCACTGCCGCAGCCGGCGACGCGCCCGGCCCCTGGCCGTCGAGTCGCTCACCCCCGTGGTCCCTGCCATCGGGCCAGCACGGTCTCCCCCGCGGTCGTCCGGACGCCCTCGGAGACCTCGAGCGAGGCGTCGGTCGGGACGAACACGTCCATCCGTGAGCCGAACTTCATCAGCCCGATGCGCTGGCCGGTGGCGAGCAGGTCACCCGGCGCAGCGCGGGTGACCACCCGGCGCGCCAGCACGCCGACGATCTGACGGAAGACGACCTTGCGGGGGGCTCCGTCGACCTCGCGTTCGACGGTGATCTCGCTGCGTTCGTTCTCGGTCGCGCTCTCGGCACGGTATGCCGCCAGCCACCGCCCGGGCCGGTAGGTCACGTCGGTCACCCGACCGCCGTACGGGGCACGGTTGATGTGGACGTCGAGGACGCTGAGGAAGATGCTCACCTGGAGCCACTCCCCCTCCGGCGCCACCCCCGCCTGGGCCGGGCCGGCATACATGACCTTGCCGTCCGCGGGGGCGAGGACGACGTCGTCGCCGACGGGGTCCCGGTCCGGACCGCGGTCCGGGTCGCGGAAGAACGCGGCGACCGCGACGGGGAGCATCGCCAACCCCGCGGCGGCCCGTCCCCGCCGCGCGAGTCCCGCAGCGACCGCCGGTAGTGCGGCCACCGCCACGGCCGGCCACGCATCGCGGTCGATCCTCGCCATCAGGCGCTCCCGTCATGGTCGGTGCTGGGGCCCGTCAAGAGGCAGCCTAGGATGTCGAGCCGTGCCCGCGGTCGTCGTTCATGAGCTATCCCGCCATTTCGGCAGCGTCCGGGCGGTCGACGGCGCGTCGTGGTCGGCCGAGTCCGGCACCGTCACCGCGGTCCTCGGCCCCAACGGGGCGGGCAAGACGACGACCGTCGAGTGCCTCGAGGGCCTGCAGCGGCCCGACTCCGGCGAGGCTCGGGTCCTCGGGGTCTCGGCCTGGGGGGCGCCGCCGGACCACCGGGCCCGGGTCGGTGTCATGCTCCAGGACGGGGGCCTGCCGACGACCTCGAAGCCGGTCCAGCTGCTGCGCCACCTCGCCCGCCTGTATGCCGAGCCCACCGATGTCGACGCACTGGTCGGCCGGCTCGGGATCGACGCGTTCGCTGGGACGACGCTGCGACGGATGTCCGGCGGGCAACGACAGCGGGTCGCCCTGGCCGCCGCGCTGGTCGGCCGCCCCGACGTGCTCTTCCTCGACGAGCCGACCGCCGGGCTGGACCCGCACGCCCGGCTCGACGTGTGGGATCTCGTGCGGTCCACCGCCGTCGACGGCGCCTGCGTCGTCATGACGACCCACTCCTTCGAGGAGGCGGAGCGGATCGCCGACCACGTCGTCATCATGTCCGCCGGAAAGGTCGCGGCCTCCGGGGCGACGACGGAGCTGACGAGCGGGACACGCCTGGAGGACCTCTACTTCTCACTGACCGGGCGGGGGACGTGATGAGCGAGGCGGCCACGCGCTCTCGGGCGGCCGGAGCGGCCGACCGCATCCGCGCCCAGGGGGCCTTCGAGACCCGCACGCTGCTGCGCAACGGCGAGCAGCTCCTCGTCTCGATCGTGCTCCCGGCGATGGCGCTCGCCGGGCTCGCCCTGTCGACGACGCCGTCGCTCGGCCCGGGGCGGCGCGTCGACGTGGCCACCGCGGGTGTGCTGGCCCTCGCCGTCGTCTCGACGGCGTTCACCGGCCAGGCCATCTCGACGGGCTTCGACCGACGCTATGGCGTGCTGAGGCTCCTCGGCGTGACCCCCCTCGGGCGCGGCGGGCTGCTTGCCGGCAAGGCGATCGCGGTCGGCTCGGTGTTGGCCGTGCAGGTCCTCGTCCTCGGCGCGCTGGCGCTCGTGCTGGGGTGGCGACCCGAACCCGGCGGGGTGGTTCCAGCGCTCATCAGCCTCGTCCTCGGCGCCGGTGCCTTCGTCGCACTCGCGCTGCTCCTGGCGGGAACGCTCCGCGCCGAGGCGGTACTGGCCCTGGCCAACCTCATCTGGGTCGTCCTGCTCGCCCTCGGGCTGCTGATGCCGACGAGCGAGCTGGCACCTCCGCTGCGAGTCCTGGCATCCGCGCTGCCCTCGGGTGCGCTCGGCGACGCGATGCGGGCCGCCTTCGTGTCGGGCTCCTGGCCGTGGGCCCAGTGGGGGGTGCTCGTCCTGTGGGGTGGCATCGCCGGCCTGATGAGCTCGCGGCTGTTCCGCTGGTCCGCATGAGGCCACGGGCGGCCGCCCTCCCCCGGGGCCGTACCCTCGGTACGTGACGACGACCGGCACCGCATCACCCGACACGAGCCACGACGGCTCGGCTCCGACCTCACCCGTGCGGCCCAGCGAGGCGCACCGTTGGTACGGCCCGGCTCTGCTGGTCAACCTCGCCGCGCAGGTCGGGATCATCGTCACCGGCGGCCTGGTCCGACTGACCGGCAGCGGCCTGGGCTGCCCGAGCTGGCCGCAGTGCACCCCGGGTCACTTCACGCCCGTCGCCCGCCAGGCCCAGGGGTGGCACAAGTACATCGAGTTCGGTAACCGCACCCTCACCGGCCTCCTCGTGGTCGCCGCCGTGGCGGCCTTCGTCGCCGTGCTGAGGTGGGCACCCCGCCGGTCCCTCGTCGTCGCGGCACTGGCCGTGATCGGCGGCGTCCTCGTACAGATCGTCCTCGGGGGGGTCAGCGTCCTCGCCGGGCTGAGCCCGGTCATCGTCTCGGCGCACTTCCTCGTGTCGAGCGCCATCGTGGCGGCCGCGGCATACCTCTACCTCGCCAGGGACGAGAGGAGCTCCGCTCCACGACTACTCGTCCCGACCCTGCTTGCTCGGGCCGCGGCCGCGACGGCCGCGCTGGGCGGGCTCGTCATCGTCCTCGGCACCGTGGTCACCGGGTCCGGGCCCCACTCGGGCGACGCCGCCCATCCCACCCGCTACGGGTTCGACCCGCGCACCGTGTCCTGGCTCCATGCGGATGCGGTGATGCTGTTCACCGGGCTGGCCGTGGCGGTGTGGCTGGGCGTCCGCCTCGTCGGGGCCCCGGAGCGCACCCGGAAGGCATGGACGGGTGTCCTGCATGTCATCGTCCTTCAGGGCGTCGTGGGGTACGTCCAGTTCTACCTGGGCGTACCCGCCGCCCTCGTCGCGCTGCACATGCTGCTCGCGGCACTGCTCGTCGTCGCCCTCACCCGCGGGCTGCTCAGCCTGCGCGACCGAGTCCCCGTGGTGCCGGTGGTCCCAACCGCCCAAACCCCCGCCTGACGGGCATCCCCGGAAACCCCCGCCTGACGGCTCGCCCAACTTCTGCTAGCAGAGGTTCGTCAGCTCAGCAGAGGGCGCACCCTGTGCTGAGTGACCTAACCTCTGCTAGCAGAGGTTAGGGATCGGGGTGCTGCGGGATCGGTGCCGACGAGTACCGGGGGGCAGCGGATCGCCAGGTGGAGGGCCGTCAACGGATCGCCAGGTGGAGGACCGTCAACGGATCGCCAGGTGGAGGACCGTCAACGGATCGCCAGGTGGAGGATCGGGTCGACGGCGACGGCGAGGAAGAGCACCGTCACGTAGGTGATGGAGAGGTGGAACAGCCGCATCGGCTTCAGCGCCTTCTGCTCGACCTTCGCGCGGGCCGCCCGGACGAGCCGGTGCGCCTCGGCGAGGAACATCGCGCCGCTCGCCACCGCCACGACGAGGTAGACCCACCCCATCGACGCGACCGGGACGAGGACGAGCGAGGTCGCGACCATCACCCAGGCATAGCCCACGATCTGGTGTCCCACGGCCAGCGCGCTGCGCTCCACCGGGAGCATCGGCACGTGGGCGTTGGCGTAGTCGTCCTTGAAGGCCATCGACAGCGGCCAGTAGTGCGGCGGAGTCCAGAAGAAGATGACGAGGAAGAGCACGACGGCCGGCCAGTCGACGCCACCCGTGACGGCCGCCCAGCCGATGAGCGTCGGCATGCACCCGGCGGCGCCGCCCCAGACGATGTTCTGGCTGGTCCTGCGCTTGAGCAGCATCGTGTAGCCGACGGCATACAGAACGATGGCGGCCAGCGAGAGCAGGGCCGACACGACGTTGACGAAGACGACGAACCAGGCCGTCGAGACCACGACGAGAACGGACGCGAAGGCGACCCCCGCGCGCGGACCGATCTCGCCGGTGACCATGGGCCGGTTCCGCGTCCTGGCCATGTGCGCGTCGATGTCCCGGTCGTAGACCGAGTTGTACGCGTTGGCTGCCCCGGCGCTCAGAGTTCCGCCGATGAGCGTCGCGACGACGAGCCAGACGGACGGGACCCCGCCCTGGGCCAGGAACATGACCGGGATCGTCGTGACGAGCAGCAGCTCGATGATCCTCGGCTTGGTGAGCGCGACGTAGTTCGCCACCGTATGCCGCCAGCCGGGCGAGGCCGGCGCACCGACAGCGGGCGTCGTGTGGGTGTGGGCCACGTGTTCCTTCGCGGGCTCGGGTGCGTACGGCAGGCGGCGGTCGATCGGTCGACCGGATGGTGGAGTCTAACGCGCACGGGTCCACCGGGATCCCCTGTGCCGGTCTCCCGCCCCACGTACACATGTCCCCGGATACCGGCCGGAGCCGATCGGACTAGGGTGAGAACCCGGCTTCGCGGTCGCGCTGCGTGACCGTCCGCGAGGTGCTGGACGTACCACGCCCCCTGACCAGGAAGGCCCGCGGTGAGCACGACCCGTACGACCAAGCCCACCTCCCGTCGACCCGCCGCCACGGCAGGCCGGTCCCCCGAGATCTCCCCTCCGCACGCCAAGAAGGCTCGGTGGACCGACCTCGACGTGCGGGCCGTCGACACGGCCCGGCTCCTCGCGGCCGACGCCGTCCAGAAGGTCGGGAACGGACACCCCGGGACCGCCATGAGCCTGGCTCCGGCGGCATACCTGCTCTATCAGCAGGTCATGACCCACGACCCGAGCGACCCGACCTGGCTCGGGCGGGACCGGTTCGTCCTGTCCTGCGGGCACTCCAGCCTCACCCAGTACGTCCAGCTGTACCTGTCCGGCTACGGGCTCGAGCTCGAGGACCTCATGTCACTGCGGACCTGGGGCTCCCTCACCCCGGGCCACCCCGAGGTGCGCCACACCCGGGGTGTCGAGATCACGACCGGCCCACTCGGCTCGGGCCTCGCCTCGGCGGTCGGCATGGCCATGGCGCAGCGGCGCCAGCGGGGGCTGTTCGACCCCGAGGCCAAGGCCGGGACCAGCCCGTTCGACCACCACGTCTGGGTGCTCGCGTCCGACGGTGACCTCATGGAGGGGGTCAGCGCCGAGGCGAGCTCGCTCGCCGGCCATCAGGAGCTCGGCAACCTCACGGTCCTCTACGACGCCAACCAGATCTCCATCGAGGACGACACGACGATCTCGTTCTCCGAGGACGTCGCGGCCCGCTACCGGGCCTACGGCTGGGAGGTCATCGACGTCGACTGGCGCCGGTCGACGGACCCCGCCGGGACCCCGGACTACGTCGAGGACGTCGACGCCCTTCTCGCGGCCTTCGAGGCAAGCCGTCGGTCGCGCACCAGGCCGACGCTCATCCGGCTGCACACCGTCATCGCCTGGCCGGCGCCGCACGCCCGGGGCACCGGCAAGTCGCATGGCTCGGCGCTCGGCGCCGACGAGGTGGCGGCGACCAAGGAGCTGCTCGGCTTCAACCCCAAGAAGTCCTTCCAGGTGGACCGGGCCGTCCTCGGCCACGCCCGCAAGGTCAAGGCGCGCGGCAAGGCCGCCCACCAGGACTGGTCGAAGCGGTATGCCGCGTGGCGCAAGGCCAGTCCCGAGCGCGCAGCCCTCCTCGACCGGCTGGTCGCCGGTGAGCTACCCGACGGTCTCTCGGCCGCCCTGCCGACCTTCCCGACCGACCCCGAGAAGGGCCTGGCGACGCGTGCCGCCTCCGGAAAGATCCTCACCGCCCTCGCCGACGTCATGCCCGAGCTGTGGGGCGGGTCGGCCGACCTCGCCGACTCGAACAACACGACGATGGCCGGCCAGCCCTCGTTCATCCCCAGGGGGAAGCAGACGGCGGAGTGGTCGGGGGGCCCCTACGGGCGCACCCTCCACTTCGGCATCCGCGAGAACGCCATGGGGATGATCCTCAACGGGATCGCCCTCGAGGGACTGACCCGGCCCTACGGCGGCACCTTCCTCGTCTTCTCCGACTACATGCGGCCGGCCGTTCGGCTCGCCTGCGTGCAGCAGCTCCCCGTCACGTTCGTGTGGACGCACGACTCCATCGGGCTCGGCGAGGACGGTCCCACCCACCAGCCGGTCGAGCACCTCGCCTCGTTGCGAGCGATGCCCGGTCTCGATGTGGTCCGGCCGGCGGACGCGAACGAGACCTCCGCCGCCTGGGGCGCCATCCTCGCGAACGCCCGCCCGGCGGCCCTCGCCCTCAGCCGCCAGAACCTCCCGGTCATCGACCGGAGGACGCACGCCTCGGCGGCCGGCGTGGCCAAGGGCGGCTACGTCCTCATCGACGGGGGCGCGAGCGGCAAGGAGAGCCCCGACGTCATCCTCGTCGCCACCGGCTCCGAGGTCTCGCTCGCCCTGGCGGCCCGCGAACGCCTCGAGAAGGCCGGGCTGAGCACCCGCGTCGTGTCGATGCCGTGCCGCGAGTGGTTCGACCGGCAGACCAAGGCGTACCGGGAGAAGGTGCTCCCGGCCGGCGTCCGCGCCCGAGTCAGCATCGAGGCGGGCGTGGCCCAGGGCTGGCACGACATCGTCGGCGATGCCGGCCGGTGCATCAGCCTCGAGCATTTCGGCGCCTCCGCCGCCGGTACCCGGCTCTTCGCCGAGTTCGGCTTCACCCCCGAGGCGGTCGTCAAGGCCGCCCGTGAGTCCGTCAAGGCTGCGACCAGCGCCGGGAAGTGAGACGACATGACCGATAACCCCACCCTCCAGGCGCTCGCCGACGCCGGTGTCTCCATCTGGCTCGACGACCTCAGCCGCGACCGGCTCGCCACCGGCAACCTCGCCGGGCTCGTCGAGACCAAGGGGGTCGTCGGGGTGACGACGAACCCCTCGATCTTCCAGGCGGCGATGGCCAAGGGCACCGCGTACGACGCGCAGCTCCGGGTCCTCGCCGAGGCCGGGACGACCCTCGAGGACGCCGTCTTCGCGATGACGACCGACGACGTGCGCGACGCGTGCGACGTTCTCCTGCCGATCTACCAGGACACCGACGGGGTCGACGGGCGGGTCTCGATCGAGGTCGACCCGCGCCTGGCCCACGACACCGAGCCGACGGTCCAGCAGGCCCTCGCCCTGGCGAGCACCGTCGACCGGCCGAACGTCTTCATCAAGATTCCCGCGACCCTCGAGGGTCTACCGGCCATCACCGCCGTCCTCGCCCAGGGGATCAGCGTCAACGTCACGCTCATCTTCTCGCTGGAGCGCTACCGGGCCGTCATGGACGCCTTCCTTGCCGGGCTCGAGCAGGCCCGTGCTGCGGGCAAGGACGTGTCGGCCATCCACTCGGTCGCGTCGTTCTTCGTCAGCCGCGTCGACACCGAGGTGGACCGACGGCTCGACGAGCTGGACGACCAGAGGGCGGCGGAGCTGCGCGGCCGGGCCGGGATCGCGAACGCACGCCTCGCCTACCAGGCGTTCGAGGAGGTCTTCGCGACCTCCCGGTGGGAGAGCCTGGCCGAGGCAGGCGCCCGGCCACAGCGTCCGCTGTGGGCCTCCACCGGCGTCAAGGACCCGTCCTTCCCGGACACGATGTACGTCGTCGAGCTCGTCGCCCCGGGCACCGTCAACACGATGCCCGAGAAGACGCTCGACGCCGTCGCCGACCACGGCGAGATCCGCGGGGACACGGTCACCGGCGGGTATGCCGCCGCCGCCGCCACCCTCGATGCCCTCGACGCCCTCGGCATCTCGTACCCGGACGTCGTCGGCCTCCTCGAGCGTGAGGGGGTCGAGAAGTTCGAGTCGTCGTGGGCCGACCTCCTCGACGGCGTCGCCGCCGAGCTCGGCAAGGCGGTGGCGTCGTGAGCAGCATCCTGCTGACCGCTGCCGGGGCCGCCGCCGATGCGGTGACCGCTCACGTGCCCCAGCTCGTTGCCGACCGGGTGGCCAGCCGGCTCTTCGCCGAGGACCACACCCTCTGGGGACCGGACGCCGAGGCCGAGGCCGCCAAGCGGCTGTCCTGGACCGGCCTGCCGCGCACCTCGCGCCCACTCGTCGGTGAGGTGACCGCCCTGCGCGACGAGCTGCACGGGGCCGGGCTGACGCGGGTCGTCCTCTGCGGCATGGGCGGGTCGTCGCTCGCCCCCGAGGTCATCTGCGGCACGGCCGGGGTCGATCTCGTCGTCCTCGACTCCTCCGACCCCGACGTCGTCCGTGGGGCCATCCACGACCTGTCCTCGACCGTGGTCGTCGTGTCGAGCAAGTCGGGGTCCACCGTCGAGACGGACAGCCAACGGCGCGCCTTCGAGGCCGCGTTCCGCGACGCCGGCCTCGACCCGGCGGGACACATCGTGGTCGTCACCGACCCGGGGAGCCCGCTCGACGGGCAGGCCCGGACGGCGGGCTACCGCGTCGTCAACGCCGACCCCGACGTCGGCGGACGCTACTCGGCGCTGACCGCGTTCGGCCTGGTTCCCTCCGGCCTCGCCGGCGCGGATATCGAGGCCCTTCTCGACGACGCCGAAGCCGTCGCGGACCTGCTCGCGGCCGACGACGAGGCCAACCCGGCGCTCCGGCTCGGTGCCGCCATGGCGGGCACCGACCCGCTGCGCGACAAGCTCGTCCTCGTCGACGCCGGCACCGAGAACCGCGGCTTCGGCGCCTGGGCCGAGCAGCTCATCGCCGAGTCGACCGGCAAGAACGGCACGGGCATCCTCCCGGTCGTCGCCCTCGGCGCAGCACCCCAGCACACCTACGCCGACGCCACGGTCGTCCGGCTGCTGTCCACCGAGGCCGAGGACGAGACGCCGCAGGGCGTCTCTGCCGTGGACGTGGCGGGGCCGCTCGGCGCCCAGCTCCTCCTGTGGGAGGTGGCGACGGCCGTCGCCGGCCGACTGCTCGGGATCAACCCGTTCGACCAGCCCGACGTCGAGAGCGCCAAGGCCGCTGCGCGCGGCCTGTTGGAGGGCTCGGGGTCGAGCGAGGACGCACCCGCGTTCACCGACGGCGCCGTTGAGGTGCGGACCCTGGGCGGAGACTGGCTCGGCGACGCCACGACCGTTCCCGCCGCTGTCGATGCGCTGCTGGGCGACCTCGATCTCGTTCACGGCTACATCGCCGTCATGGCGTACCTCGACCGCGAGGCGGACGCCGACCTCGAGCACGTCGCCCGCGACCTCTTCGAACGGACCGGCCGGCCGGCGACGTTCGGCTGGGGCCCACGCTTCCTCCACTCGACCGGCCAGTACCACAAGGGCGGGCCGGCCACCGGGCTCTACATCCAGGTGACGGCCGACCCGCGCGAGGACCTGGCCGTCGCCGGGCGCGACTTCACCTTCGGGGAGTTCCTCGCGGCACAGGCCGGCGGCGACGCCCAGGTCCTCGCCGACCACGGCCGGCCCGTCCTACGGCTCCACCTCACCGACCACGACGCCGGGCTGGCCCAGGTCCGGGCCGCCCTCGGCGTCGAAGGAGCCCGGTGAGCCCGGCCCGGGTGAGCGCCGACGAGAACCCCCTCCGGGATCCCCGGGACAAGCGTCTGCCACGCATCGCGGGGCCGTGCGCCATGGTCCTGTTCGGGGTGACCGGCGACCTCGCCCGCAAGAAGCTCATGCCCGCCATCTACGACCTGGCCAACCGGGGGCTGCTGCCGGCCGGCTTCTCCCTCGTCGGCTTCGCGCGACGGGACTGGGCCGACGAGGACTTCGGCAAGATCGTCCACGAGTCGGTTCGGGAGCATGCCCGCACGTCCTTCCGGGAGGAGGTCTGGCGCTCCCTCGCCGACGGGGTCCGCTTCGTGCCGGGCAACTTCGACGACCCGGCGGCATTCGTGAAGCTCGCCGACACCCTGCGGACCCTCGACGAGGAGCGCGGTACCGGGGGCAACCACGCCTTCTACCTGTCGATCCCGCCGACCTACTTCTCGACCGTGTGCGAGCAGCTCGAGACGGCCGGCCTCAGCACCCCACAGGCGGGCTCGTGGCGGCGGGTCGTCATCGAGAAGCCCTTCGGGCACGACCTCCAGAGCGCCCGCGACCTCAACCAGATCGTCGAGTCCGTCTTCCCCGCCGACTGCGTCTTCCGGATCGACCACTACCTCGGCAAGGAGACCGTCCAGAACCTGCTGGCGCTGCGGTTCGCCAACCAGATGTTCGAGCCGGTGTGGAACAGCCACTACGTCGACCATGTCCAGATCACCATGGCCGAGGACATCGGGATCGGGGGACGCGCCGGCTACTACGACGGCATCGGCGCGGCACGTGACGTGATCCAGAACCACCTCCTCCAGCTCCTCGCGCTCACCGCGATGGAGGAGCCCGTCTCCTTCCAGGCCGACCATCTGCGCGCCGAGAAGGAGAAGGTCCTCTCCGCCGTCCGTCTCCCGAAGGACCTCGCCAAGGGCACCGCCCGCGGCCAGTACGCCGGGGGGTGGCAGGGCGGGGAGCAGGTGATCGGCTACCTCGAGGAGGATGGCGTCCCGGAGGACTCGGCGACCGAGACGTATGCCGCCATCCGACTCGAGATCGACACCCGCCGGTGGGCGGGAGTCCCGTTCTTCCTGCGGACCGGCAAGCGGCTCGGCAAGCGGGTCACCGAGATCGCCGTCGTGTTCAAGAAGGCTCCCCACCTGCCGTTCTCCGACACTGCCACCGAGGAGCTGGGGCAGAACGCCGTCGTCATCCGGGTCCAGCCTGACGAGGGCGTGACGATGCGGTTCGGCGCCAAGGTCCCTGGGGCGCAGATGGAGGTTCGGGACGTGACGATGGACTTCGGCTACGGCCGGGCGTTCACCGAGTCGTCGCCGGAGGCCTACGAACGGCTCATCCTCGACGTGCTGCTCGGCGAGCCCCCCTCTTCCCCCGTCACGAGGAGGTCGAGCTGGCCTGGCAGATCCTCGACCCCATCGAACGGCACTGGGCCAGGTCGACGGCCTCACTCGACCAGTACGCCGCCGGCGGTTGGGGACCGTCCAGCGCCGACGAGCTGATGTCCCGCGACGGCCGGACCTGGAGGCTCCCGTGATCCTCGACCTGCCCAGCACGACCACCGCCGACGTCTCCAAGCGCCTCGTCCGTCTCCGCTCCGAGACGGGGTCGATGGCTCTGTCCCGAGTGCTCACCCTCATCACCGTCGTCGACGAGACGCACGCCGAGGAGGCCATCCAGACGGCCAACGACGCCAGCCGCCAGCACCCATGTCGCATCATCGTCGTCGTCACGGCCAACCGGCGCGGGGCGGTCCGCCTCGACGGCCAGATCCGGGTCGGCGGCGACGCCGGTGCGAGCGAGGTCCTGGTCCTGCGGCTCTACGGGCCCCTCGCGGCCCACGGCCGCAGTGTCGTGACACCACTGCTCCTGCCGGACTCCCCCATCGTCGCCTGGTGGCCCGTCGACGGCCCACGCGACCCGTCGGCGGACCCCATCGGGGCCATGGCCCACCGCCGGGTGACCGACTCCGCGCGGATGGCCGGGCGACCGGCAACGGTCCTCGGTCGGCTGGCCGCGGCCTACGCCTCGGGGGACAGCGACCTCGCCTGGGCCCGCGTCACCCTCTGGCGAGGGCTGCTGGCCGCGGCTCTCGACCAGGCGCCGTTCGAGCCGGTTCTCTCGGCGACCGTCACCGGGGCTCCGGACTCCCCGTCGGCCGACCTGCTCGCAGGCTGGCTCGCCGTCGCCCTGAGGTGCCCGGTCACCCTTGCCCGATCCCGCGCCCGGACCGGCGTCATCGGCGTCCGGCTCGAGCGCAAGAGCGGCGCCACCGATCTCGTCCGCCCGTTGGATGCCAACTCCGCCACCCTGTCCCAGCCCGGCCAGCCGACTCGGACCATCGCCCTGGCGCACCGCAGCGACGCCGAGTGCCTCGCCGACGAGCTGCGCCGGCTCGACCCCGACGAGATCTACGCGACGGTCCTCACGACGGGCCTCGCCAAGGTCGCCTCCGGTCGGTCCGCCCCTCGGTCCGGTCCGACATGACGGCCGCCCCCCGGGTCGTCATCCACCCGGACAGGCAGACGCTCGCGGACGCGGCCGGGGCCCGGTTGCTGGTCGCGATCGTCGACGCCCAGGCCGCTCACGACGGCCCGGTCCACCTCGTCCTCACCGGCGGCAGCATGGGGTCGGCGATCCTCGCGTCCCTCGGCCGGTGCCCCGGGGCCGGGGCCATCGAGTGGGGGCGGGTCAACCTGTGGTGGGGCGACGAGCGCTACCTGCCGGCCGGTGATCCCGAGCGGAACCAGACCCAGAACGGCGCGGCCCTGCTCGACACCGCACCGGTTCCTCCGGCCAACATCCACCCGGTTCTCGGACCGGATGCGACGGCCGGTGCCGAGGAGGCCGCGGCGGCGTATGCCGACGCCCTCGCCCTCGCGGCGGGTGCCCCCGGCGGGGTGCCCGCCTTCGACGTCGTCATGCTGGGCGTCGGGCCGGACGGACACGTCGCGTCGCTGTTCCCGGGGCATCCGGGGCTCGCGGCCACCGGCTCGACCGCGGCTGTGCACGACTCGCCCAAGCCGCCACCGGACCGGGTGACGCTCACCCTCGACACCCTGCGCCGGGGGCGACGGGTGTGGTTCCTCGTCGCGGGCCCGGACAAGGCGGACGCGGTGCGGCGCGGCACCGGGCCGGTGGATATCGACGTCACGCCCGCCACGGGCGTGCACGGGACGGTCGAGACGCTCTGGCTCGTCGACCGGGACGCCGCCGGGGCTACTGGATGAGCCCGCGCTCCCGCAGCGAGTCGAGGGCCTCCTGAAGGATGGCCTCGCCGTCGGCGTCGGAGCGGCGCTCCTTCACGTAGGCCAGATGCGTCTTGTACGGCTCGACCCTCGGCGGCGCGGGCGGGTTCTCCTGGTCCTGACCGGCCGGTAGGCCGCAGCGAGGGCAGTCCCACAGCTCCGGAACGGCCAGCCCGGGCTCCTCGGCGAAGCTCGGTCGCGTCTCGTGCCCGTTGGAGCACCAGAACGAGATATGGACGCGGGGTGCCGCCTCGCCGCGCTCGGCCTCACCCATCGGGCCGGCACCCACGCGGCTACCTCGGATCGCGTTGCCACCTGCCATCGCGGTTCGTCCTCTCGTCAGTTCTCGTCAGGCGAAGCGCTGCAGGACGCCGAGACCGACGATGCAGGTGAACCAGACGACCGCGACCGCGATCGTGATCCGGTCGAGGTTGCGCTCGGCGACCGACGAGCCGCCCAACGAGCTGGACATGCCGCCGCCGAACATGTCGGACAGCCCACCGCCCTTACCCTTGTGCAGCAGGATGAGGAAGGTCAGGAACAACCCACCCAGGACCAGAAGGACCTGGAGGCCGATGCGAACCGCGTCCATGTGGTTCCTTCGTGTCGGGGGCTCGGGCGTGCGCCAGCGCGTTGGTCGTTGGTCGGTGACCCGGGCGTACGGCTCCGGGCGCGGCACCAGGATACCTGCTCGCCCTGGCGCCGCCCGGACGGTGTCGGCACGGGCGGCGCCAGAGGGTGAGGGCGAGCGGTCAGCTCGTCGTCAGGTGGTCCCGGAACCGGCAGATCGCGGCGAACTCGGCCGGGTCGAGCGAGGCCCCGCCGACGAGGGCGCCGTCGACGTCCTCCTTGGCCATGATCGTGGCGATGTTGCCGGACTTGACCGACCCGCCGTAGAGGATACGGATGCCGTCGGCGGCGTCTCCCGAGTAGAGCTCGGCCACCTTGGTCCGGATGGCGGCGCACACCTCCTGAGCGTCCTCCGGGGTGGCCACCTCGCCGGTGCCGATCGCCCAGATCGGCTCGTAGGCGATGACGATGGACCGAAGCTGCTCCATGGGAAGCCCGGCGAGACCGGCCTCGATCTGCGCGAGGACGTGGGGGACGTGCTCGCCGGCCTGGCGGACCTCGAGGCCCTCGCCGCAGCAGAAGATGGGGGTGAGCCCGTGCGAGTAGGCCGCCTTGATCTTGGCGGCCACGACCTCGTCGGACTCGTCGTGGTACTCGCGCCGCTCGCTGTGCCCGACGGCGACGTAGGAGCAGCCGAGCTTGGCGAGGAACGCGCCGCTGATCTCGCCGGTGTAGGCGCCGGAGTCGTGGACGGACAGGTCCTGGGCGCCGTACTTGATCTCGAGCTTGTCGCCGTCGACGAGGGTCTGGACGCTGCGCAGGTCGGTGAACGGCGGCAGCACGGCCACCTCCACCGCGCCGTGGTCGTGCTTGGCGTCGCGAAGGGTCCAGTCGAGCTTCTGCACGAGGTGGGTGGCCTGGAGGTGGTCCAGGTTCATCTTCCAGTTCCCCGCCATGAGCGGGGTGCGGCCAGTGGCCATGGGTCAGGCTCCTTCGTCGAGATGTCGCGCGCCCTGCCGGGCACGCAGGGACAGCGGATGGTGCGGGCGGTATGCCGTGGGGCCGGCCGATGTGGCGACCGCCGGTCCCACGGCACGAGCTGTGGGCGCCGCCGTCACCCCTGGTCGAGGACGGCGATGCCGGGGAGCTCCTTGCCCTCGAGGTACTCCAGGCTTGCGCCGCCACCGGTGGAGATGTGACCGAACTGGTCGTCGGTGAAGCCGAGCCGGCGGACCGCGGCGGCCGAGTCGCCACCGCCGACGACGGTGAGGGCACCGCGGGCGGTCGCGTCGACGAGCGCCTGCGCGACGGCCTTGGTCCCGGCGGCATAGGGGGCCATCTCGAACGCACCCGCCGGGCCGTTCCAGAAGATGGTCCGGCAGTCGGCGAGCTTCTCGGCGAACAGTGCCGCCGAGGCCGGACCGATGTCCAGGCCCATCCGGTCCGCCGGTATGGCGTCCGCCGGGACGACCTCGTGGTCGGCGTCGGCGGAGAACTCCGTCGCGGCGACGATGTCGAGCGGGAGGACGATCTCGACGCCGAGCTCGGCCGCCTGGTCGAGATAGCCCTTGACGGTGTCGATCTGGTCGGCCTCGAGCAGGCTCTTGCCCACCTCGTGGCCCTGCGCCGCGAGGAAGGTGAAGACCATGCCGCCTCCGATGAGGAGCCGGTCGGCCGTCGTGAGGAGGTTGGCGATGACCCCGAGCTTGTCGGACACCTTCGCACCACCGAGGACGACGGCATACGGCCGCTCGACGTCCGCGGTCAGCCGCTTGAGCACCTCGACCTCGGAGCGGACCAGGCCACCCATCGCCGCCGGCAGCAGCTTGGCCACGTCGTAGACCGAGGCCTGCTTGCGGTGGACGACGCCGAACCCGTCGGACACGAAGACGTCCGCGAGCCCAGCGAGCGCGTCGGCGAACGCCGCGCGCTCCTCCTCGACCTTGGCTGTCTCCCCGGCGTTGAACCGCAGGTTCTCGAGAAGGACGACACCGCCGTCCGTCAGCGCGGAGACGGCCGCCAGGGCGTTCTCCCCCACCGTGTCGGTGGCGAAGGTGACGTCCTGCCCGAGCAGCTCACCGAGCCGCGCGGCGACCGGGGCGAGAGAGTACTTCGGGTCCGGAGCACCCTTGGGCCGGCCGAGGTGGGCGCACACGATGACGCGTGCGCCCGCCTCGGTGAGGGACTTGATCGTGGGCACCGAGGCCCGGATCCGTCCATCGTCGGTGATCGTCTCGCCGTCCAGGGGGACGTTGAGGTCGGACCGGACGAGGACGCGCTTGCCGCGAAGCTCGCCCAGTCCCTCGATGGAGGTCATCAGCTCAGAGGCTCTTGCCGACGAGGAGAACCAGATCGATGAGCCGGTTGCTGTAGCCCCACTCGTTGTCGTACCAGCCGACGACCTTGACCTGGTTGCCGATGACCTTGGTCAGACCGGAGTCGAAGATGCACGAGCTCGGGTCGGTGACGATGTCCGCGGAGACGATCGGGTCCTCGGTGTACTTGAGGTAGCCCTTGAGCGCGCCATCGGCGGCCGCCTTGACGATCGCGTTGACCTCCTCGACCGTCGTCTCGCGGCCGGCCTCGAACGTGAGGTCGGTGGCGGAGCCGGTCGGGGTGGGTACCCGCAGGGCGTAGCCGTCGAGCTTGCCCTTGAGCTCGGGCATGACCAGGCCGATGGCCTTCGCGGCGCCGGTGCTCGTCGGGATGATCGACAGGGCGGCGGCACGGGCACGGCGCATGTCGCGGTGCGGCCCGTCGAGGAGGTTCTGGTCCGAGGTGTAGGCGTGGATCGTCGTCATCAGGCCCTTGACGATGCCCAGCTCGTCGGACAGCGGCTTGGCCATCGGGGCGAGGCAGTTCGTCGTGCAGGACGCGTTGGAGATGACGTGGTGCTTCGCGGGGTCGTACAGCTCGTCGTTGACACCCATGACGAAGGTGGCGTCCTCGTTCTTGGCGGGGGCCGAGATGATGACCTTCTTGGCGCCGCCGTCGATGTGCGCGTGTGCCTTGGTCGCGTCGGTGAAGATGCCGGTGGACTCGACGACGATGTCGGCGCCGACCTCACCCCACGCGATGGCGGCCGGGTCGCGCTCGGCGAAGATCTTGATCGTCGTGTCGCCGACGGTGATGGAGTCCTCGGTGGCGCTCACGGCGTCGGGCAGGACGCCGAGGACCGAGTCGTACTTCAGCAGGTGGGCGATGGACTTGTTGTCCATGAGGTCGTTCGCGGCGACGATCTCGATGTCGGCGCCGGAGGCCTTCACGGCTCGGAAGAAGTTGCGGCCGATGCGGCCGAATCCGTTGATCCCTACGCGTACAGTCACGGTGGGTGCTGCCTTCCGTATTCAGGAGGTATGCCGCGCTACAGCGGCATGCGGTACCGCTTCCAGCCTAGTGCCGGCACCGTTGCGACGCACACTCCGCCAAACGGGGAAGACGCCGTCCCCGCACGTTTTCAGCCGTCGAGCATGTCGGGTGTGAGCGATGCCTCAGTCCCGGGGATTCCCAGCTCCCCAGCGCGCTTGTCGGCCATGGCCAGCAGCCGGCGGATCCGGCCCGCGACGGCGTCCTTGGTCATCGGCGGCTGGGCCAGCTGGCCCAGCTCCTCGAGCGAGGCCTGCTTGTGGTCGATCCGCAGCCGACCTGCCTCCTGGAGGTGGTCGGGGATCTCCTCGCCGAGGATCTCGAGCGCTCGCTGCACGCGCGCTCCGGCGGCGACGGCGGCACGTGCCGAACGACGCAGGTTGGCGTCGTCGAAGTTCGCCAGCCGGTTGGCCGTCGCCCGGACCTCGCGCCGCATCCGGCGCTCCTCCCAGGCGAGGACCGCGTCGTGGGCGCCGAGCCGGGTGAGCATCGCGCCGATGGCGTCCCCGTCCCGGATGACGACCCGGTCGATGCCGCGCACCTCACGTGCCTTCGACGAGATGCCGAGTCGGCGTGCTGCGCCGACAAGGGCGAGGGCCGCCTCGGGTCCCGGACAGGTCACCTCGAGGGCCGAGGACCGGCCGGGCTCGGTCAGCGACCCATGAGCCAGGAAGGCGCCGCGCCAGGCGGCCTCCGCGTCGCAGACCGCACCCGAGACGACCTTCGGCGGCAGACCGCGGACCGGGCGTCCGCGGTTGTCGATGAGGCCGGTCTGCCGCGCGAGCGACTCACCGTCCTGGACCACCCGGACGACGTATCGGCTGCCCTTGCGCAGCCCGCCGGCGGCGAGGACGAGTACCTCGGGCGTGTGCCCGTAGACCTCGGTGAGGTTGCGGCGCAGCCGGCGCGCGGCGTTCGCGGTGTCGAGCTCGGCCTCGACGACGATCCGGCCGCCGATGATGTGCAGCCCACCGGCGAACCTGAGCATGGCCGCGACCTCCGCCTTCCGGCAGCACGGCTTGGTCACCTCATGGCGACTCAGCTCGTCCTTCACCTTGGGGGTCATCGCCATGCGGGCCATCCTGCCACGCGTTCACCACCGAGCCCGCCCCGGAACGAAGACGTCCTGCAGAGCGGCCGCCAGGCGTAGCGGGTCGTGCCGGCCCGGAGCACCGCGCTGCGCGACCGGGGCCACGTGCAGCTCGGCGCCGATGCGTCCCGCGGCCGCGGCGAGAGCCTCCTCGTCGTCGACGACGCTCGGGTCGGCGAGGACGACGTCGAGGCGGACCTCGGGTGCGTGCGCCGAGAAGGACTCGAGGTGGCGGACCGCGGAGAAGCCCACCGTCTCGTCCATGCCGATCTCGAGGTTGAGGACGAGGAGCCGGCGGGCTCGGGTGACCTGCAGCGCCTCCCGCAGCTCGGGCACGAGGAGGTGCGGCATGACCGAGGTGAACCAGGAGCCCGGTCCGAGGACCACCCAGTCGGCCGCTCGCAGCGCCGAGACGGACTCGGGGTAGGCGGGCGGGTCCGCCGGAACGAGGCGCACCTCCTCGACGGTGCCCGGGGTCGTGGCGACCTCGACCTGCCCCCGGACGAGGATCCGGCGATCGGCCTCGACCCCGGACACGTCGGCCTCGATGTCGAGGGGCACCGCCGCCATCGGCAGGACCCGTCCTCGCGCCCCGACCAGGCGCCCCACGAAGTCGAGCCCGGCGACCGGGTCCTCCTGGAGCTCCCACAGGGCGACGATGAGGAGGTTGCCTAGCGGGTGACCGCCGAGCGCCCCGGCACCGCGGAACCGATGCTGCAGCACCTCCCGCCACTGGTGGCCCCACTCGGTGTCCTCACACAGCGCGGCGAGGGCCATCCGCAGGTCCCCCGGCGGCAGCACACCGAACTCGCGACGCAGCCGCCCGCTCGACCCCCCGTTGTCGGCGACCGTGACGACGGCGGTCAGCTCGTCGGTGATGAGCCGGAGCGCAGAGAGGGACACGGCGAGGCCGTGCCCGCCCCCGAGCGCCGCGACGACCGGGCCGCTCACTCTTGTCCCAGGTCGCGGTGGACGACGAACGTCGACACCGCCGTGTCGGTCAGGCGTTCGGCGAGCTGCTCGGCGATGGCCACGGAGCGGTGCTTCCCGCCGGTGCAGCCGACCGCGACCGTCGCGTAGCTCCGCCCCTCGCGCAGGTATCCCTCGGCGACCGGTCCCATGAGGGCCACCGCGCGTTCGAGGAACTCCTCGGCGCCGGGCTGGGCGAGGACGAACTCGGCGACGGGGCCGTCCTGGCCGGTGAGGGACTTGAGCTCGGGGACCCAGAACGGGTTCGGCAGGAACCGCATGTCGAACACGAGGTCCGCGTCGAGGGGAACGCCGTACTTGAAGCCGAACGACATCACGGCCAGCCGAAGCGCGGGCCCCCGCTCGGTGCCGAGGAGCTCGGACACCTTCTTGGCGAGCTGGTGGACGTTGAGGCCCGAGGTGTCGACGACGACCTGCGCCTCGGCCCGTAGGTCCCGCAGCAGCCGACGCTCGGTCTGGATGCCGTCGAGCAACCGTCCGTCCCCCTGCAGCGGGTGCGGTCGGCGAACGCTCTCGAACCGGCGGACGAGGGCCTCGTCGGTGGCGTCGAGGAATATCAGGTGCGGTCGCCAGCCGCGCTCGCGCAGCCGGGTCATGGCGCTGCGCAGGTCGGAGAAGAAGCGCCGGGCCCGGACGTCGACGACGGCGGCGAGCCGGACGTCGACCCCCTGGGAGCGGACCTGGGCCACGAGGTCGGCCATCGAGACGAGGAGCTGCGGCGGCAGGTTGTCGACGACGTACCAGCCCCGGTCCTCCAGAACATCGGCTGCCGTGGACCGGCCTGCCCCACTCATCCCGGTGAGGATGAGGAGCTCGCCGTCGTCGGTCTCGGGCAGGTCGACCCGCTGCACCCTCGGCGCGTCACCCATCTCTGCCTCCCGAGCCGTCGTCGAGGATCTCGCCGGTCATCAGGTTGACCGACTCGGCGCCCTGTCGCCGTTGCCCCAACTGTGCCCTAATCGTCGCCGCGAGTCGGGGACCGATGCCGGGCACGTCGCACAGCTCCTCCTCCGTGGCGGCCCGCAGCCGCTTGACGGAGCCGAACGTCCTGAGCAGCGCGGCCTTGCGGCTCTCGCCGAGCCCGGGTATGCCGTCGAGTGCGCTCGACGTCATCGACTTCGAGCGCCGCTGGCGATGGAAGGTGATGGCGAACCGGTGGGCCTCGTCGCGGACCCGCTGCAGGAGGTAGAGGCCCTCGCTCGTCCGGGGCAGGACGACCGGGAAGTCCTGGCCGGGGACCCAGACCTCCTCCAGCCGCTTGGCCAGGCCGACGACCACGATGCCGGCGATGCCGAGGTCGTCGAGCACCCGCGCGGCCACCCCGACCTGGGGCAGCCCTCCGTCGACGACGACGAGGTTCGGTGGGTAGGCGAACCTCTGCGGCTTCCCGGTCCCCTCGTCGCGGCCCGGCGCCTCGGTCAGCGAGTCGACGTACCGCTGGAACCGGCGGGTGAGCACCTCGCGCATCGCGGCCGTGTCGTCGACGGCATGCCGCTCCTCGGTGGCAGCACCGGTGTCGCGGTCCGTCGCCCCGGCGCTGGGGTCGCCGGCGACGCGACCCCGGACGATGAACCTGCGGTACTCGGACTTGCGCGGCAGTCCGTCCTCGAAGACGACCATCGACCCGACGACGTCGGTGCCCTGGACGTGGCTGATGTCGAAGCACTCGATCCGCAGGGGCGAGTCCTCGAGCGAGAGGACGTCCTGGAGCTGCTGGAGCGCCTGGCTCCGGGTCGTCAGGTCCCCGGCCCGGGCCACCTTGTGGCGGGCCAGACTCTCGTCGGCGTTGCGCCGCACCGTGTCCATGAGGGCGCGCTTGTCGCCGCGGCGGGGCACGCGGAGGTCGACGCGGCTGCCGCGCAGGAGGCTGAGCCAGTCGGCGACCGCCTCGTGGTCCGGCGGCAGGACGGGGACGAGCACCTCGCGCGGAACCGCCTCCCCCACCTCGCCGCCGTAGACCTGCTGGAGGAGGTGGCTGACGACCTCGCGGACCGGCTCAGCGTCCCCCTCCCCGTCCCCCGGCCGGTCGTCCGGGGTTCGCGTTCCCGCGGCCTCCTGGTCGGGACCCCAGGCTCCCTTCTCGGCGACCCAGCCTCGCTGGCCGCGGACCCGGCCGCCGCGCACGTGGAAGACCTGGACGGCCGCCTCGAGCTCGTCGTCGGCGACCGCGAAGACATCAGCGTCCGTGTCGTCGGGAAGCACGACCGCCGAGCGTTCGAGGACCCTCTCGAGCGCCCGGACGTCGTCCCGCAGCCGTGCCGCGCGTTCGAAGTCGAGCTCGGCCGCCGCCGCACCCATCTGCCGCTGGAGGCGCTTGACGTACTTCCCGGTGCTGCCGGCCATGAAGTCGCACAGCTCGTCGGCGATGTCCCGGTGGGCCTCGGCGGCGACCCGCCCCACGCAGGGGGCGGAGCACTTGTCGATGTAGCCGAGCAGGCAGGGCCTACCCACCTGGGCCGCCCGGTTGAACACCCCCGTGGAACAGGTGCGGACGGGAAAGACCCGCAGCAGCAGGTCGAGCGTCTCCCGGATCGCCCACGCGTGGGCGTACGGCCCGAAGTACCGGGTGCCCCTTCGCTTGGCCCCTCGCAGCACCTGAGCCCGCGGGAACTCCTCCCCCATCGTCACCGCGAGGTAGGGGTAGGACTTGTCGTCGCGGTACTTGACGTTGAACCGCGGGTCGAACTCCTTGATCCACGTGTACTCGAGCTGGAACGCCTCGACCTCGGTGGCGACGACGGTCCACTCCACACTCGCGCCGGTGCGCACCATCGTCGCGGTGCGCGGGTGCAGTGCCGAGATGTCCTGGAAGTACGACGACAGTCGCGACCGCAGCGACTTGGCCTTGCCGACGTAGATGACCCGCCCCTGGGCGTCGCGGAAGCGGTAGACACCGGGACCCGTCGGGATCTCCCCGGGAGCGGGGCGGTACGTCGACGGGTCGGCCACGGCGTCAACCCTACGGCGCTCCCCCGACGCCTCCACCGGGCACGGCGCGCCCGAGGGTGCCCGATGAACGGGGGCGCCCCGGCCGGTCGGCGGGTGCTCCCGTCACCCCTGGACTAGGAGACCTCGACGCTGCTGCCGGACAGCGTCGCGGTCAGCTTCGCCAGTCCGCGCGGCGCCGGTCCGGCCTTGACGTCGCCGGTCGCGATGTCGAACTCGCTGCCATGGCAGGGGCAGATGATGAGCCCACCCTGGATCGCGGCGACCGGGCATCCGGCGTGCGGACAGATCGCGGAGAACGCCTCGAACGTGCCCTGGCTGGGCTGGGTGACGACGATGGCCGGGTTCTGCAGGATCGTCCCACCGCCGACGGGAACGTCGCTGACCGGAACCGAGACCGCGCTCCCGCCGCCACCGGCCGCGCCACCGGCCGCGCCGCCGGCCGTCGACGACCCGGCCGACGAGGTGCCGCACCCGGCAAGCACCGTCACCCCTGCCGCCGCGGCGCCGACGCCCAGGAGCACCGAGCGCCGCGATGCGTGTGGGGGGGACTGCACCGTCGTGGCGTCCGTCGTGGCGTCCGTCGTGTCCTGCGTCATCTGACTCGTCCGTTCTCGCGTCGGGAGGGGCCACGCCGTCGCGCCGTTGCGCGGCGGGCTCGGCCATCCGGTTGGCCGTCCGCGGCAGTCTCTGCGCCGTGGCTGTGAGCCTGCTGAACGGTTCCTCACAGCCAGGTGACGGCCGTCCACGCACGGGTACTACGCCTGTCGCGGAGGGAAGATAACGGATCGGCAGCACTCTGTGATCTGTGACACCACGTTCACATCCGAGTCGCTACAGTGCGCCAATGCCCGCACATGGTTCGGGCAACGAGCGTGCGCCCGTCCTGCGCGCTCGTCAGTTCTGTGTCAAACAGGAGGAAATGTGCCTCAGCGTTCCGTCATCATGGTCGGCGCCTCGGTGCTCGTGGCCTCGCTCGCACTCGCCGGCTGCGGCTCGCGGAGCAGCGGCAGCTCGGGCGCCTCGGGCGGCGGCGACAAGGTCGCGACGATCGGCGTCATCGCGCCGCTCACCGCCGACCTGTCCGCTCTCGGCCTCGGCATCCAGCACTCGGTCGAGCTCGCCGTCAAGCAGGCGAACGACAACAAGACCATCCCGGGCTGGACCCTCAAGGTCGAGGCCGTCGACGACCAGGCACAGAGCGGCCCCGGCCAGAACGCCGCCACCAAGCTCGTGGGCGACGACACGGTCGTCGGCGTTGTCGGCGATCTCAACTCGAACGTCTCGCAGGTGACCCAGCCGATCTTCGCCAAGGCGGGCATCGTGCAGGTCTCCCCGGCGAACACCGCCCCGTCCCTGACCGTCGACCCCTCGGGCAAGCGGGTGTACCCGACGTACTTCCGCACCTGCACCACGGACGCGGTCCAGGGCCCGTTCGCGGCGCAGTACCTCATCGGTCTGGGCATCAAGAAGGTCGCCACGGTCAACGACAAGAAGACCTACGGCCAGGGCCTCGTCACCGCCTTCGAGGCGGAGTTCAAGAAGGACGGCGGCACGATCGTCACCCACCAGGAGATCAACGCCGACGACACGACGAAGGACTACACGTCGGTCATCGCCGCGATCAAGCCGACCGCTCCCGAGGCCGTCTACTACGGCGGCGAGTACCCGCAGGCCGGCCCGCTGTCCCAGCAGATGAAGTCCAACGGCCTCAACGTCCCGCTCATGGGTGGTGACGGCATCTTCGACCCGAAGTACATCGGCCTCGCGGGTGCGAAGTCCGACGGCGACATGGCGACCTCGGTCGGCGCGCCCACCGACAGCAGCGCTGCCGGCAAGGCCTTCCTCGCCGACTACGCGGCCGCCGGCTACGCCGACCCGGCCGCGGCATACGGCGGCTACTCCTACGACGCCGCGAACGCGATCATCCAGGCCCTCAAGACCTCGCTCGCCTCCGCGACCGACGCCAAGTCGGCCCGGCAGGCGACCGTCGACGCGATGGCCAGCGTCTCCTTCCAGGGCGTGACCGGCCAGGTCGCCTTCGACCAGTTCGGTGACGCGACCTCCAAGGTCATCACCGTCTACAAGGTCACCGGCGGCAAGTGGGTCGCGGCCAAGACCGACACCTTCAAGTGATCCGACGCCTCGCCAGAGGCTGAACTGATCCGACCGGCTGTGGGGGCGGGCCTCGCCTGGCCCGCCCCCACAGCCATGTCCGGGACCCCCACCACGTCCACTTAGGGTTCGCTAAGGTGTGCCCACCATCACACCCGGAGGCGCCATGCAACTCCTGCAGCAGCTGATCATCGGGCTCACCCTCGGCTCTCTGTACGCCCTGATCGCCGTCGGTTACACCGTGGTCTACGGCATCGTCCAGCTCATCAACTTCGCCCACGGCGAGATCTTCATGACCGGCGCCTTCGGGGCCCTCGCGGTCTGGACGGTCCTCTTCAAGGGACAGACGTCGATCTGGATCCTGCCGATCATGATCCTCGGCGCCATGGCGGTCTCGGTGACCGTGGCGGTCGTCATGGAGCGGTTGGCCTACCGCCCGTTGCGCAACGCACCCCGGCTGGCTCCGCTCATCACGGCGATCGGCATCTCGGTCGGCCTGCAGGAGCTCGTCCGGCTCGGCTACAACAAGCCGCTCCTCTTCTTCAACTGGAACCCGCTCGGCCTGCCGGACGCCAAGAGCTCGGTGTCCTTCCCGGGAATCGACTACGTCACCGGCAGCCCGTTCCAGGTCGGGGGCGTCGCCATCGGCCGCCCGACCATCTTCATCCTCTCGGCGCTCGTCATCTGCGGAGTCGGGCTCTACATCTTCATCAACAAGACCAAGCAGGGCCGCGCGATGCAGGCGGTGTCCCAGGACCCCGACACGGCTCGGCTGATGGGCATCAACGTCGACCGGACCATCGCCGTCGCCTTCGCCCTCGGCGCCCTGCTCGCCGCCATCGCGGGCGTGGCCCAGGGCCTGCAGACCCGCACCATCACGTTCAACATGGGCTTCATGGCCGGCCTCAAGGCCTTCACGGCCGCCGTCCTCGGGGGGATCGGCAACATCCAGGGTGCCATCGCCGGCGGGGTCATCCTCGGCATCGTCGAGGCGCTGGCCACCCAGTACCTCGGCGGCGCGGCCTGGGCCAACGTGTGGGCCTTCGTCCTCCTCATCGTGGTCCTCGTCTTCCGACCACAGGGCCTGCTCGGCGAGAAGGTGGTGGACCGCGCATGAGCACCATCGACACCACGGACAGGACCGTGGAGGCTCCCGACCTGCGCACCCGGTATGCCGGAGCCGCGGCCCCGATCTCCCTCGCCGGCTCGGTCCTCCTCATCATCAGCGCGTTCATGTCGTGGAGCTACAACCACGAGCCCCTCAGCGACGTGACGTACTACGGCAACCCCGCACCCACCCAGTACCTCGCGATCGTCATGGGCCTGGCCGGCGTCCTGATGTTCCTCGGACGGGGCCCGCTTGCCAGCGCGTTCGGCTGGTTCGACACGACACGGGCACTGCGCGGCCTCGGTATCGGCACGCTCGCCTTCGGGATCCTCGTCGTCCTCAGCATCACCTTCCAGACCTCGGGCGTGATCAACGTCGACCCCGGCGGCTGGGTCACCCTCGTCGCGGGCGCGCTGGTCTTCGCCGGCGGCTGGCTCATGCCGGAGCATGCTCACGGCGACCCGCTGCACAGCCGGGCCCCCGGATGGGTCGAGATCCTCATCATCATCTTCGGCCTGGCCGGGACGCTCCTCACCGTCGCCTACGCGCTCAACCTCAACGACGGTGGCGAGTTCGTCACCCTGCTCGCCTTCCTCGGCGCGATCATCGGCGGCCTCGCCGGCGGCGGCTTCTTCATGTGGCTCACGGTGACGGCGCAGCAGCACCGGACCGTCCTCATGCTCGGCGCGGCCGCGGTGGCGATCACCTTCCCGCTGACCCAGAACGGCTCCGACGCCAACATGTCGATCGCCGCGCAGGTGCTCATCTTCGCGACGACCGCGCTCGGCCTCAACATCGTCGTCGGTCTCGCGGGGCTGCTCGACCTCGGCTACATCGCCTTCCTCGGCGCCGGGTCCTACGTCGGCGCGATGATGTCCGCCGCGACGAGTGCGACGATCGGCTGGCATCCGCCGTTCATCGTCGTCATGGCCATCGGCGCGTGCGTCAGCGCGACGCTCGGTCTCATCATCGGCTCCCCCACCCTGCGGGTCTCCGGGGACTACCTGGCCATCGTCACCCTGGCGTTCGGGGAGATCTTCCGGATCACCGTCAACAACCTCGACGGCAACAACGGCCCCGACCTCACCCACGGCCCGAACGGCATCGCCGGCATCCCCGACCTCAACCTCTTCGGGTTCAACTTCGGCACCACCCATTTCCTCGGGTCGTTCGCGATCACTCGCTTCGCGAACTACTACCTGCTGCTCCTCGTCGTCGCAACGCTCGTCATCACCGTCTTCGTCCGGCTCAACAACAGCCGGATCGGGCGCGGCTGGGTCGCCATCCGGGAGGACGAGCGGGCGGCCGAGGCGATGGGCGTCAACGTCTTCGGGCTCAAGATCTTCGCCTTCGCCGGTGGGGCCTTC
Organism: uncultured Actinomycetota bacterium; assembly: GCA_963771015.1. Taxonomy (GTDB): domain Bacteria; phylum Actinomycetota; class Actinomycetes; order Actinomycetales; family Dermatophilaceae; genus CAVSJJ01. The sequence goes on along the minus strand of CAVYRN010000012.1, from coordinate 151,076 downwards.
CTCGCCGGCATGGCGGGAACCGTCAACGCCCACCTCACCCAGTCGACGACCCCGGACCAGTTCATCTTCCTCGAGTCGGCGTTCCTCCTCGCGGCCGTCGTGCTGGGCGGCATGGGCACTGTCGCGGGCGTCCTCCTCGGGGCGACCATCCTCAAGCTCATGCCCGAGAAGCTGCGCTTCCTCAACAACTTCCGCCTGCTGATGTTCGGCATCCTCCTCGTGCTGATGATGCGCTGGCGTCCGGAGGGCATCGTGCCCTCCCGCCGCCGGGCGCTGGAGTTCCACAAGACCGACGAGCACCTCGCCGACTTCATCCAGGAAGAGCACGACGTCGAGAAGGGAGGCGCCTCATGACCACCGTCACCCAGGAGTCGGCACCGGACCACGTCGTGGGCTCCGGGGTCGTCCTCGAGGCCGACCACGTGACGATGCGCTTCGGCGGCCTCACCGCCGTCGACGACGTCAGCATGAGGGTCCACGAGGGCGAGATCGTCGGTCTCATCGGCCCGAACGGCGCCGGCAAGACGACGTTCTTCAACTGCCTCACCGGGCTCTACATCCCGACCGAGGGAAAGGTGACGCTGCGCGGCCAGCTGCTGCCCCCGAAGCCCCGGGCGGTCGTCGTGGCGGGCATGGCCCGGACGTTCCAGAACATCCGCCTGTTCGGGAACATGACGGCGCTCGAGAACGTCATGGTCGGCCGGTACTGCCGGACGAGCGCAAAGGCACTGACGACGATCCTGCGCGGCCCGAAGTACCACCGGGAGGAGAAGGCGACCCGGGCGCGGGCGCAGGAGCTCCTCGACTACGTGGGCCTCGGGTCCTCCACCGAGCGGCTCGCCCGCAACCTGCCGTACGGCGACCAGCGTCGGCTCGAGATCGCCCGAGCCCTCGCGACCGACCCGCAGCTGCTCCTTCTCGACGAGCCCACCGCGGGCATGAACCCGAAGGAGACCGAGGACACGATGAACCTGATCTTCAAGATCAGGGCGAGCGGCCTCGCGGTCGTCGTCATCGAACACGACATGCGGTTCATCTTCGGCCTCTGCGACCGGGTGCTCTGCCTCGTCCGCGGCGCGCTGCTCGTCGAGGGCACGCCGCAGGAGGTCCAGTCCGACCCGCGGGTCATCGAGGCGTACATCGGCGGCGCGGACACCGACGACGACGAGGAGGAGCAGGCATGAGCCCCATGCTGGAGGTCACCGACCTCGAGGTCTCCTACGGCAAGATCAAGGCCGTCAAGGGGATCAGCTTCACCGTCGAGGAGGGTGAGGTCGTCAGCCTCATCGGCACCAACGGTGCCGGCAAGACGACGACCCTGCGGACCATCTCGGGCCTGTTGCGACCCAGCGCTGGCTCCATCAGGTTCGAGGGCAAGGAGATCTCCAAGACCCCCGCCCACCAGATCGTCACGCTGGGCCTGGCCCACTCGCCCGAGGGCCGGCACATCTTCCCCGGCCTGACGGTCGAGGAGAACCTCATGCTCGGGGCCTTCAGCCGCAAGGACGCCGACCTGCACACCGACCTCAAGGAGGTCTACGAGCTCTTCCCCATCCTCGCGGAGCGCAGCCGCCAGCCCGCCGGCACGTTCTCCGGCGGCGAGCAGCAGATGCTCGCCATGGGCCGAGCGATGATGAGCCGCCCGAAGCTGCTCATGCTCGACGAGCCGTCGATGGGGCTGTCGCCGATCATGATGAAGCGGATCATGACGACCGTGACAACCCTCCAGCACCGCGGGACGACGATCCTGCTCGTCGAGCAGAACGCCCAGGCTGCGCTCAAACGGGCGACGAAGGGCTACGTCCTCGAGGTCGGCAACATCGTCCTGTCCGGCACCGGCGCCGAGCTGTTGACGAGCGACGACGTCCGCAAGGCCTACCTCGGGGAGGACTGACCTCGGGGGGCCACGCTCTCCGCCCCCCGGCGACGGCTCGGCCGCGGCATACCCACTCGGTATGCCGCGGCCGAGCCGCTTGCGTCAGGCGGACTTGCGCGAGGCGGACCGCTTGGCCGGGGCCTTGCGGGGTGCGCGAGACTTCGCCGGGCGTCCCGCTGTCCGGGTCGTCGTCCGGGCGGTCCGGGCGAGGATCGGGGCGAGGAACCGACCGGTGTGGCTGTCCTCCAGCCGCGCGACGTCCTCGGGGGTGCCCTCGGCGACGACGCGACCACCCCCGCTGCCCCCCTCGGGCCCGAGGTCGACCACCCAGTCGGCGTTCTTGATGACGTCGAGGTTGTGCTCGATGACGATGACGGTGTTCCCCTTGTCGACCAACCCCTGGAGGACGCCGAGCAGCTTGCGGATGTCCTCGAAGTGCAGGCCCGTCGTCGGCTCGTCGAGGACATAGACCGTCCGGCCCGTCGACCGCTTCTGCAGCTCGCTGGCGAGCTTGACCCGCTGTGCCTCTCCCCCGGACAGCGTCGGCGCGGGCTGACCGAGGCGGACGTACCCGAGGCCCACGTCGGTGAGCGTCGTCATGTGCCGGGCGATAGCGGGCACCGCGGCGAAGAACTCTGCGGCCTCCTCGATCGGCATGTCGAGCACGTCGGCGATCGTCCTGCCCTTGAAATGGACCTCGAGGGTCTCACGGTTGTAGCGGGCGCCATGGCACACCTCACACGGGACGTAGACATCCGGGAGGAAGTTCATCTCGATCTTGATCGTGCCGTCGCCGGAGCACGCGTCGCAGCGACCGCCCTTGACGTTGAACGAGAAGCGGCCGGGCTGGTAGCCGCGGATCTTCGCCTCGGTGGTCTGCGCGAAGAGCTTGCGGACGTGGTCGAACACCCCGGTATAGGTGGCCGGGTTCGAGCGAGGTGTCCGCCCGATGGGGCTCTGGTCGACGTGGACGACCTTGTCGAGGTTCTCCAGGCCGCTCACCGACTTGTGCCTCCCGGGGACCTGGCGGGCACCGTTGAGCTTGTTGGCGAGGACGTTGTAGAGGATGTCGTTGACGAGGGTGGACTTGCCCGATCCGGACACCCCGGTGACGGCGACGAGGGTGCCGAGCGGGAAGGACACCGTGACGTTGTCGAGGTTGTGCTCCCGCGCTCCGACGACGGTGACCTCGCGGCCCTTCTCCCGGGGACGGCGCACCTGCGGGGTCGGGATCTCCCGGCGGCCCGACAGGTACTGCCCGGTCAGCGAGTCGGGATGCCCGAGCAACCCGGCCACCGAGCCCGAGTGGACGACCTGGCCGCCGTGCTCGCCCGCGCCCGGCCCGATGTCGACCACCCAGTCCGCGGTGGAGATCGTGTCCTCGTCGTGCTCGACGACGATGAGCGTGTTGCCGAGGTCGCGAAGCCGGGTCAGCGTCTCGATGAGCCGGTGGTTGTCGCGCTGATGCAGCCCGATGCTCGGCTCGTCGAGGACGTAGAGGACACCCACCAGGCCGGACCCGATCTGGGTGGCCAGCCGGATCCGCTGGGCCTCGCCCCCGGAGAGCGTCGCCGCGGGCCGGTCGAGGCTGAGGTAGTCGAGCCCGACATCGAGGAGGAAGCCGAGCCGGGCGTTGATCTCCTTGACCACCCGCTCGGCGATCTGCTGCTCGCGGACGGTGAAGTCCACGGTGTCGAGGAAGCGGGCCGACTCGGAGATGGACAGGGCGGACACCTCGGCGATGCTCCGGCCCCCGATGAGGACGGCGAGCGACTCCGGCTTGAGCCGGGCACCTCGGCATACCGGGCACGGAACCTCGCGCATGTAGCCCTCGTAGCGGTCCCGGCTCCACTCGGAGTCGGTCTCGGCGTGCCGGCGCTTGACGAAGGGGACGACCCCCTCGAACCCGGTGGAGTAGGACCGTTCCCGGCCGTAGCGGTTGCGGTAGCGGACGTGCACCTTGTGGTCCCGGCCGTGCAGCAGCGCCTCCGTCGCCCGCTCGGGAAGCTGACGCCACGGCACATCCATCGAGAACGACAGGTCCTCGGCCAGGGCGGTCATGACCCGCTGGAAGTACTCCCCCGCGCCGCTGCCGGACCCCCACGGGGCGATGGCGCCCTCGGCGAGGGAGAGGTCGTCGTCGGGCACGACGAGCTCGGGGTCGACCTCGAGCTCGGTCCCGATCCCGGTACACGCCGGACACGCACCGAACGGGCTGTTGAACGAGAACGAGCGCGGCTCGACCTCGTCCATGGCGATGGGGTGGTCGTTGGGGCAGGCCATCCGCTCGGAGAACCGCCGCTCGCGCTCGGGGTCGGCGGGGTCCTTGTCGACGAACTCGACGACGAGGACGCCACCGGCGAGGCCGAGAGCGGTCTCGACCGAGTCGGTGAGGCGACGCTTGGCGCCGGTGTCGTCGCCCTTCGCGACGAGCCGGTCGACGACGACGTCGATCGTGTGCTTGACCTGCTTCTCCAGCGTGGGCGGCTCGGTCAGGGTGACGACCTCGCCGTCGACCCTGGCCCGGGCGAACCCCTTGGACTGGAGCTCGGTGAACAGGTCGACGTACTCCCCCTTGCGGGCCCGGACCACCGGCGCGAGGACCTGGAACCGGGTCCGCTCGGGCAGGGCGAGGAGACGGTCGACGATCTGCTGGGGGCTCTGCCGGGTGATCGCCTCACCGCACGTCGGACAGTGCGGCCGCCCGGCCCGGGCGAACAGGAGCCGCAGGTAGTCGTAGACCTCGGTGATGGTGCCGACGGTCGAGCGGGGGTTGCGGTTGGTCGACTTCTGGTCGATGGAGACGGCCGGCGAGAGGCCCTCGATGAAGTCGACGTCCGGCTTGTCCATCTGGCCGAGGAACTGGCGGGCGTACGCCGACAGCGACTCGACGTAGCGGCGCTGACCCTCGGCGAAGATCGTGTCGAACGCGAGGGAGGACTTCCCCGACCCGGACAGCCCGGTGAACACGATGAGCGCGTCCCGGGGCAGGTCGACCGAGATGTCCCTGAGGTTGTGCTCGCGCGCCCCGTGGACGACGAGGCGGTCATGTCCGAAGGTCGGCACCGGTCCGGCGTCGCCAGGGGCAGAGGTCACACGGGTCACGAGAGCCATGCTAGGCGGCAGCACCGACAGGTCGGGTCCGTCGTCCGGGCCGCTCGGCGTTCAGGCGACGTCCGGGACCCCCGGCTAGCATCCGCCGGGTGACCACACCCATCGCCGAGTATGCCGTCATCGGAGACACCGAGACCGCCGCCCTCGTCTCGCGCCGCGGTTCCATCGACTGGCTCTGTCTCCCCCGTTTCGACTCCGCCGCCTGCTTCGCGGCCCTGCTCGGCAGGCCCGAGCATGGGCGCTGGCTGCTGGGCCCCGCCGGCGAGGCACGGAGCACCCGGGCCTATCGGGGCCACTCGTACATCCTCGAGACCGTCCACGAGACCGACACCGGCGCCGTCCGGGTGACCGACGTCATGCCCGTCGGAGATGGCCGGGCGGACGTCATCCGCCGCGTCGAGGGGCTGCGCGGCCGGGTTGACATGGTTCACGAGTGGGTGGTCAGGATGGGCTACGGCAAGGTGGTCCCCTGGGTGTCGCACCGAAGCGGTCCCGACGGCGACGACGTGCTGACGGCCGTGGCCGGCCCCGACATGCTCGTCCTGCGCGGCGACCGTCTCCCCACCCCGGCCGACCACCACCACCGCGATGCCTTCACCATCGGCGAGGGTGAGGTGGTCCGCTTCGCCCTGACGTGGTCGCCGTCGTGGAAGCCGGTTCCACCCGCGCTCGACGGCCCTGCCCAGATCGAGCACAGCCAGGAGGTCTTCACCCGGTGGGCCGAGGACTGCACCTACCACGGGCCCTACCGCGAGGAGGTCCTGCGCTCCCTCCTCGTCCTGCGCCAGCTCACCGACAGCGACCGGGGCGGCATCGTCGCGGCGGCGACGACGAGCCTGCCCGAGGACTTCGGGGGGTCCCGCAACTGGGACTACCGCTACACGTGGCTGCGCGACGCGGCCCTCACCGTCAGCGCGCTGCTCCGCTCCGGACACGTCGACTCCACCCGGCTGTGGCGCGACTGGCTGGTCCGCGCCGTGGCCGGTGACCCCGAGGACGTCCAGATCATGTATGCCGTCGACGGCGGACGCGAGCTCCCGGAGCGCGAGCTCGACCACCTGCCGGGGTATGCCGCATCGCACCCGGTGCGCATCGGCAACGGCGCGGTCAGCCAGCGGCAGGGCGACGTCCTCGGCGAGGTGATGGTCGCCCTGGCCGACGCGCGCGATCACGGCGTGGACGAGTCCCCGGACTCGTGGAACGTCCAGCTGGTCCTCCTGGACCACCTCGCGACCTCGTGGAACGAGCCGGACAGCGGGTTGTGGGAGATGCGGGGGCAGACGCACCACTTCACCCAGTCCGGCGTCATGGCCTGGGCCGCCTTCGACCGTGCCGTGCGCGCGGTGGAGGACCACGGGCTCGACGGACCGGTGGAGCGCTGGCGCGAGCTCCGCGACACGATCCACGCGACGGTTCTCGACCGCGGTTACGACCCGGGACGACGCACCTTCACCCAGCACGACGAGACCACCGAGGTCGACGCGTCCCTGCTGATGATCCCCCTCGTCGGGTTCCTCCCCGGCGACGACCCCCGGGTGCTCGGGACGATCAGGGCCGTCGAGGAGGACCTGCTGCGCGACGGGCTCGTCCTGCGCTACCGCACCTCCTCCGGGGTGGACGGCCTCGACGGCGACGAGCACCCCTTCCTCGCGTGCGCCTGGTGGCTCGTCAGCGCGTATGCCGCGGCCGGTCGACTGGACGACGCGCACGCCCTGATGCGCCACCTGCTCGGGCTGCTCAACGACGTCGGGCTCATCTCCGAGGAGTACGACATGGCCTCCCATCGGATGGCCGGGAACTTCCCCCAGGCGCTGTCCCACCTGGCCCTCGTCGGCGCGGCATACGCGCTCGAGGACGCCGGCCCCGGCGGCGTGACGACTGACGGCCCCCGCGGCTAGGTTCGACCCATGACCGATCTCATGCCCGCTCTGGAGCAGCACACGAACTCCATGCTCGCCACCGCCGGGAGCCTGCGCGACCTCGATCACGACTCCTACTGCGACGGCTGGACCCGCGCGCACGTCCTGGCCCACCTGGCCAGCAACGGGCGCGGCATGGTCAACCTCGTGCGCGCCGTCGTCGACGGCGCCGCGCTGACGATGTACGCGAGCCAGGAGTCCCGGGACACCGACATCGTCGTCGGCGCGACGAGGAGCCGCGACGCCCTGCTCCGCGACCTCGAGACGACGAGCCAGGACGCCCTCGACGCCCTGGGTCGCCTCGGGCCCGAACACGCCGACATCACCGCCGAGCGCACCCCCGGCGGACGGGCCTTCCGCGCCGCGCTGCTGCCGTACCTGCGGCTGCGTGAGGTCATCTACCACCACATCGACCTCGCGGCCGGGTTCACCTTCGACGATGTCGAGCCCGAGCTGCTCGCCATGTTCCTCGACCGCGAGGTGACCCAGCTGGCCCGCAACCCCGAGGCCCCGTCGGTGCGGCTGGTGAGCGACGAGGGCGAGTCCTATGACGTCGGGGACGAGCCGCCGACGACCGTGGCCGGCTCCCGGGCCGGCCTCGTGCTGTGGCTGGCCCGCCAGCTGCCGACCGAGGTGCGAGGCGAGCCGACCGTGCCGGAGCTGCCGCGTGGCGCCTGACCCCTACACCGGACGGGTGACCCCCGCCGGCCCCAGCGATGTCCGCGAGCTGAGCGCGCTCGTCATCCGGAAGGCCTCGGTCTCCGAGATGGACAACAACGTGTACCTGCTCACCTGCCGGGCCACCGGCGCCCAGCTCATGATCGATGCCGCCGACGACCCGCGACGGTGCCTGGCGCTCGTCGCCGAGGGCACCGGGCGGCTCGACCACATCGTCACGACACACCAGCACTGGGACCACACCCGTGCGCTCGCCGACGTGGCCGCCGCCACCGGCGCCAGGACGTATGCCGGTGCCGACGACGCCGATGCGCTGCCGATCGCGCCCGACGTCCGGCTGGAGCACGGCGACACCCTCGCCGTCGGAGAGTCGTCGCTGTCCGTCATCCACCTGCGCGGCCATACGCCGGGATCGGTCGCGCTGGCCTACCGGGACCCGGGTGGTCGCACGCACCTGTTCACGGGGGACTCGCTCTTCCCGGGTGGGGTCGGCAACACGACCCGGCCAGGCCAGGACTTCGACTCGCTCCTCGCCGACGTGACGAGCAGGGTGTTCGACGTCTACGACGACGACACCTGGTTCTACCCCGGTCACGGAGCGGACTCGACCCTCGGGTCCGAGCGGCCGCATCTCGCGGAGTGGCGCGAACGGGGTTGGTGAGGCTGCCGTTCGGCCGGCCGCCTCAGCGACCGGCTCGGCGCGCCCGGTCGAAGGCACGAACCTCGGCGAGGGTCTCGGTGCGCCGCCGGGCCGCCGGGAGAGAGACCTCGCGCAGCCACGCGGCACCCGTGTGGTCACCCCGCCGGTCGAGCGTGTCCGCGAGGGCCTCGACGTCCTCGACCTGCTTGTTCTGGGACATCTTCGCCTTGCCCTCGATGCGGGTGATCCGCAGCTCGAGGCCGACGACCGCGCGGAGCATCGCCTGGATGAACCCCTCGTCGGTGTCGTCGACACTCCAGTGGACCTCGAGCTCGGACTCCTGGCGCTCGGTGAGCCGCCGGACGACATCCTCGGTCCACTCCTGGTCGTCGTGCGCGATGAGCTGCCCGTAGATGTGGACCGTGACGTAGTCCCAGGTCGGGGTGGCGTTCGCGTGGCCGGCCGTCGACGGGAGCCAGGTCGGGCTCACGTAGTGGTCGGCGACGTGGGCGATGACGAGCGACTCCCCGACCGACCGCTTCGACCACTGGGTGTTGTTGCGGGCGACGTGGGCCAGCAGCGCACCGTGCTCGCCGAGGTCGGGCTCATAGAAGAACGGGAGGTAGGTGGCGACCATGCCGTCGTCGTGGAGGGTGACCAGGTCTGCCGAACCGATGTGGACCAGGGCGTCGCGGACCTGCTCGTCGGTCATCGCGAAGTGGGCGGGCACGTACATGCCTCCACTGTCCCATGTGGTCCGGCGGCGGTGGGGCCGAGGACGGTGCCTTCGCCGTCTCGGCTGGTATGCCGGCCCCGCTCCGTCGCCGACGCTGCTTTAGCCTGGCGGTCGTGTCCCGAGCCGACTCCGTCCCAGCGCCGCTGCTCGTGCTGGCCGGGATCGTGTCGGTCCAGTTCGGCGGTGCGCTCGCGGCCAGCCTGGTGCCACAGATCGGCGCCGGCGGGTCCGTCGTCATGCGCCTGCTCTTTGCGACGGCGATCCTGCTCGTCGTCGTCCGGCCGCGCGTCCACGGTCACAGCAGGTCGGCCTGGCTGACCGTCCTGGGCTTCGGGGTGGCCATGGGCCTGATGAACTACAGCTTCTACGGCGCCCTCGGCCACCTGCCGATCGGCGTGGCCGTGACGATCGAGTTCATCGGGCCGCTCGTCCTGGCCGCCGTGCTGTCGCGGCGGGCCGCCGACCTCGGCGCGGTCCTCGCGGCCGGCGTGGGCGTCGTCCTCATCTCGGAGGCGCTCACCCAGCCGTTCGCCGACCTGGACTGGGCAGGGCTCCTTCTTGCGGCGACCGCCGGTGCCTTCTGGGCGGCATACATCATCTTCAGCGGCCGGACCGGACGGGCCTTCGACCGGCTGGAGGGGCTCGCCCTCGCCATGGTCGTCGCGACCGTCATCACGCTCCCGTTCGGGATCGGGGCGGTCGGCGAGTGGCACGGCGCCATCCTGGCCAAGGGACTCGGCATCGCCGTGCTCTCCTCGGTTCTGCCCTACTCCCTCGAGCTGCTCGCGCTGCGCCGGCTGAGCGCGAACGTCTTCGGCATCCTGCTCAGCCTCGAACCCGCCGTGGCGGCGCTCGCCGGACTCCTCGTTCTCGGCCAGCGCCTCGACCGGCTCCAGCTCGGCGGCATGGCCCTCGTCGTGCTCGCCTCGACGCTCGTGCTCGGCTTCGGCACCCGCAAGGACCCCGCCGAGACCGCGGCGACCTGACCGGCCCGGCCGCCTCCGGCGCTCAGGTCAGGCCCGGCCCAGCCGCCGCCCGGCGGTCGCGGCCGGACCGCCACAGGCTGGCGGCCGTCGTCACACCGAGGATGACGACGATCGCCCCGAGCGAGACGGTGATCGGGATCTCCGGGACGGGCAGCGACCGACCTCCGTTGATGAACGGCAGCTCGTTGGTGTGCAGGGCGTGGAGCAGCAGCTTGACGCCGATGAAGGTGAGCAGGATGGCCAGACCGTAGCCGAGGTAGACGAGCCGCTGCAGCAGCCCGCCGAGGAGGAAGTAGAGCTGGCGCAGGCCCATCAGGGCGAAGATGTTCGCCGTCAGGACGATGTAGGCCTCGCTGGTGAGGCCGTAGATCGCGGGGATCGAGTCCATCGCGAAGAGCAGGTCCGTCGTCCCGAGCGCCACGATGACGAAGAGCATCGGGGTGCCCAGCCGCGAGCCGTGGATCCGTGTCGTCAGGCGCGTCCCGTCGAAGCCCTTCGTCGCCGGGAATCGCCGCTCCAGGGCAAGGAGCAGGCGGTTCTCCTCGTACTCGTCGTCGTCGCTCTGCCCCTCGCGGACGAGCTTGACGGCGGTGTAGATGAGGAAGGCACCGAACAGGTAGAAGACCCACGTGAAGCTCGTGATGACGGCGGCGCCGATGGCGATGAAGATGCCGCGCAGGACGATGGCGATGACGATGCCGACCATGAGGGCGTACTGCTGGAGCGGGGGCGGCACCGAGAAGCGGGCCATGATGAGGATGAAGATGAAGAGGTTGTCGACCGACAGCGAGTACTCGGTCAGCCATCCGGCGACGAACTCGCCGGCATACTGACCACCGGCCACCCACCACATCCCCAGGCCGAAGAGCACGGCCGCCCCGACGTAGACGCCGAGCGCCGTGGCCAGCTCGCGGGTCGAGGGCCGGTGCGGCCGCCGCGCGATGACGGCGACGTCGATGACGAGGACAACGGCGGTGAGGGCGAGGGTGAGACTCCAGACCCAAATGGGAATCGTCACGCGGTCCCTTCCGGTCACGTCGAAGTGGCCGGAGGTCTCTCCCGTCCGCGGAGCGGACCGGCGCCCCGGGCCGGACCGGGCCGACCGTGATGACGAGGACACCGCGGGGGGATACTCCCCTCGTTCGGCTAGACGAGTCTAGCCGAACGAGGGGGCCCGCCCTCGCCCTCCGCCACACCCGTCCAGCCGAACGAGGGGGCCCGCCCTCGCCCTCCGCCACACCCGTCCAGCCGAACGAGGGGGCCCGCCCTCGCCCTCCGCCACACCCGTCCAGCCGAACGAGGGGGCCCGCCCTCGCCCTCCGCCACACCCGTCCAGCCGAACGAGGGGGCCCGCCCTCGCCCTCCGCCACACCCGTCCAGCCGAACGAGGGGGCCCGCCCTCGCCCTCCGCCACACCCGTCCAGCCGAACGAGGGGGCCCGCCCTCGGGGCGCATCGCGGGGGCCGCGAACCACGGCGACTAGGGTCGGCGGGACCTGGGGAGCCTGGCCACGACCATCTCGTAGGACTCGTCGACGGCCTCGAGGACGACCTCGTCGGGGATGGCGCCACCGATCCTCAGGGTGTTCCAGCCGCTGCGACCGAGGTACGGCATGACCGCGGCGTCACCGGGAAACTCACGCAGCCACTCGTCAGCCTCGGCCCGCGTCGTGCCGCACTTGACCCCCACGCTCTCCTCACCGAGGAAGGCGAAGATCCTCTCGGCCACCTTGACGACCCCGGGGCCCTCGCCCCACGGGTGGTCGACCCACGCACCCCCCTTGGCCAGCGCGTATGCCGCGACGCGGGTCGCCTCGCTGTCCGGTGGGCCGGCAGGACCGCCGCCCTGCGCCGGACTCACTTCGTCGCCTCGCTCATCTGGCGAAGCTCCTTCTTCAGGTCGGAGACCTCGTCGCGGAGCCGGGCCGCGAGCTCGAAGTGCAGCTCAGCGGCCGCCTGGTGCATCTGGGCCGTCAGCTCCTGGATGAGGGAGGCGAGCTCGGTGGCCGGCAGGCTCTCCCGGTCGCCGAGGGCGACCCGTGCGTCGGCCGCCACGGCTCCACGCTGCCCACGGCCACCGTCGGCCTTGCCCCGCGACCGGGCCCGCCCCGAGCCCAGCAGGGACTCGGTGTCGGCGTCCTCGCGGGAGAGCAGGTCGGTGATGTCGGCGATCTTCTTGCGCAGCGGCTGAGGGTCCAGCCCCCGCTCGAGGTTGTAGGCGACCTGCTTCTCCCGGCGGCGGCGGGTCTCCTCCACGGCCTCGTTCATCGACGGAGTCAGCCGGTCGGCATACATATGGACCTGGCCGGACACGTTCCGTGCGGCCCGACCGATCGTCTGGATGAGCGACCGCGCGCTGCGCAGGAACCCCTCCTTGTCGGCGTCGAGGATGCTCACAAGGGACACCTCCGGCAGGTCGAGTCCCTCGCGCAGGAGGTTGATGCCGACGAGGACGTCGAACTCCCCGAGCCGCAGCTCGCGGAGCAGCTCGACCCGGCGCAGGGTGTCGATGTCGGAGTGCAGATAGCGCACCCGGACGCCCTTGTCGAGGAGGTAGTCGGTGAGGTCCTCGGCCATCTTCTTGGTGAGTGTCGTGACCAGCACCCGCTCGTTGCGGGCGGCCCGGAGGTTGATCTCGTGGAGCAGGTCGTCGATCTGCCCCTTGGTGGGCTTGAGGACGATCTCCGGGTCGACGAGGCCGGTCGGCCGGATGATCTGCTCGACGACGCCGTCGCCCTTGGCCAGCTCGTAGGGGCCGGGCGTCGCGGACAGGTAGACGGTCTGCCCGATCCGGTCGAGGAACTCCTCCCACATGAGGGGGCGGTTGTCCATCGCGGACGGCAGCCTGAAGCCGTGGTCCACCAGGGTCCGCTTGCGCGAGGCGTCGCCCTCGTACATGGCCCCGATCTGCGGCACGGTGACGTGCGACTCGTCGATGACGAGAAGGAAGTCCTCGGGGAAGTAGTCGAGCAGACAGTTCGGCGCCGACCCCGGCTCGCGACCGTCGATGTGCAGGGAGTAGTTCTCGATCCCCGAGCACGACCCGACCTGACGCATCATCTCGATGTCGTAGGTGGTGCGCATCCGCAGCCGCTGGGCCTCGAGCAGCTTGCCCTGCCGCTCGAAGGCCGCCAGCTGCTCCTCGAGCTCGCGCTCGATCCCGGAGATGGCCCGGTCCATCCGCTCCGGCCCCGCGACGTAGTGCGAGGCCGGGAAGACGTACATCTCGCTCTCCTCACGAACGACCTCCCCGGTGACCGGATGCAAGGTGTAGAGGCGCTCGATCTCGTCGCCGAACAGCTCGATGCGGACGGCCAGCTCTTCGTACATGGGGATGATCTCGACGGTGTCGCCACGCACCCGGAAGGTGCCCCGGGTGAACGCGAGGTCGTTGCGCGTGTACTGCATCTGGACGAAGCGGCGCAGCAGGTCGTCCCGGTCGAGCGAGGCACCCACCCGCAGCGGGACCATCCGGTCGACATACTCCTGTGGGGTGCCCAGGCCGTAGATACACGACACCGAGGCGACGACGACGACGTCACGCCGGGTGAGCAGCGAGTTGGTCGCGCTGTGCCGCAGTCGCTCGACCTCGTCGTTGATCGAGGAGTCCTTCTCGATGTAGGTGTCGGTCTGCGGGACGTACGCCTCGGGCTGGTAGTAGTCGTAGTACGAGACGAAGTACTCGACGGCGTTGTGGGGCAGCAGCTCGCGGAACTCGTTGGCGAGCTGGGCGGCGAGGGTCTTGTTGGGCGCCATGACGAGGGTCGGGCGCTGCACCTTCTCGATGAGCCAGGCCGCCGTCGCGGACTTGCCGGTGCCCGTCGCGCCGAGCAGGACGACGTCCTGCTCGCCCGCGTTGATCCGCTGGACGAGCTCGTCGATGGCCTGCGGCTGGTCACCGCTCGGCTCGAAATCCGCGATGACCTCGAAGGGCGCCAGACGGCGCTGCAGGTCGGTGACGGGACGCATGCACCTACGGTATGCCGCGCCACCGACAGCCGGTCGCCTACTGGTCCTCGTGCACCCGCAGCAGGGTGCTCTTGCCGAACAGGCTCTCGAGGAGGTCGACGGCGAGCTCGGCGGTGTCGTTGCGCAGGTCGAGGGCCGGGTTGAGCTCGACGATGTCGATCGACCCGAACTGGCCCGTGTCGGCGATCATCTCCATGCACAGCTGGGCCTCGCGGTAGGTGGGCCCGCCCCGCACGGGCGTCCCCACGCCGGGGGCGATCCCCGGGTCGATGAAGTCGAGGTCGAGGCTGACGTGGACGTGGGTGTTCTCGTCGATGCCGTCGAGCGCCCGGCGCATCGTCTTTCGCATCCCGATCTCGTCGAGGAAGCGCATGTCGAAGACCTCGACACCCATCTCGTGGAGGTGCTGCTTCTCGCCTGAGTCGACGCTGCGCAGACCGATCTGGCGCACCTGGGTGTGGTCGAGGGCGGGAACCGCGCCGGACATGTCGATGAGCCCCTGCGGGCCGCGCCCGAGCAGACAGGCCACGGGCATGCCGTGCAGGTTCCCGCTCGGGGTGATCGTCGAGGTGTTGAAGTCGGCATGCGCGTCGAACCACAGGACCCGCAGGTTGCGCCCCTGCTCCCGGCAGTACCGTGCCACGGCGCTGATCGAGCCGACGGCGAGGCTATGGTCGCCCCCGAGCAGGACCGGGAGGTGCCCGCGCTTCAGCTCGTCGTAGAAGGCATCGTGGACGGCCTGGTTCCACTCGACGACCTCGGTCAGGTGCCGGTACCCGTCCACCGGGGGCAGCATCGGGTTGTCGGGACCGGTGAGGTCGCCCATGTCGTGGACCGAGGACCCGAAGGCGTTGAGCGCGTCGTCGATGCCGGCGATGCGCAGGGCGCCCGGGCCGAGTCGGGCACCGATGACGCTGGCGCCGATGTCGGTGGGGGCGCCGATGAGGCTGACCGGTTGCATGGGTCGCTCCTCCCTTGTTGCGGTGGGTGTCGACCCGGCGCCGGCGATGGCCGACCCGAGGACGGTGCGGTGATCCTACTTGAGGACGGTCCTACCACCAGCCTTGCCTGCGCGCCCACCGCAGCAGCCAGGCGGACAGGCCGCCCATGGCGACCAGGAGGACGATGAGCCAGCCGAGGTGGGTCCGCGAGTTGACGATGACGTTCATGCCGACGACCGACGAGATCGCGGTGACGGGGAGGGTGACCGCGGCGATGACGGCGAGCCGCTCCGCCGCGATCGTCATCCGGGTGTCGGTCCGGGCCCGGTAGAAGTCGGTCACGCCCTGGAGGAACTCCAGCTGGCTCCCGGTGATCCGGTCGAGGCGGTGGTACTGGTCCGCGAGATCGGTGAGCATCCGCTGGTCGGGCTCGGGTCGCTCGCTGCGCAGCCTCGCAGCCCGCTCGAAGACCTCCCTGGCCTGCGCCGCCATGGTGCGGATGGTGAGCAGGGCGTGCCGCGCGACGAACAGCTCGTCGAGGAACTGCTGAGGCCGCCGGTCGTCCTGCTGCGCCATGACCCGCTGCTCGAGCCGGCCGACGTCCCGCGCCAGGGTGTTGACGGTGCGTTCCTCCACGCCGATCAGCGCCGAGACGATCGCGTACGCCAGGGCCATCGGCGAGCCCACGGTGAGGCGCCCGGCCTGCAGCCGGGTGGCCACCTCCCGGGTCTCGGTGAGCAGGCTCTCGACCGTGACGACGGGGTTGCGCGGTCCGTGCGTCGTCACGAGGAAGCGTGAGCCGACGAAGAGGTCGATCTCGAGGTAGTGGACGTGCCCGGCCATCCCCTGCTCGGGCCGATGCAGGACGAGGAAGAGGCAGTCCGGGTAGGCATGCAACCGGGAGACATGGTTGCGTTCCAGGGCGTCCTCGACGGCTCGCGGGTGCAGCCCGAAGGACGTCCGCAGGGTCGTGGCGGCGGCCTCGTCGGGCTCGGCGATGTCATACCAGACCCATCCGTCGGCGCGATGCAGCAGCTCGTCAAGCTCGGACTCCTGGCGGCGATGGGCCAGACCGCTCTCGGCGTCCACCCAGAACAGCGCGTTGCTCGGCACGGCCCCACTGTAGGGCGTGGGGGGCAGCCCTCACCTCGACCGGCCACTGAGCCCGGTACAGCCCCGGGTTCACCCCCGGGGTTCAGCCGGAGGGCGGCAGCCAGCCGGTGGCGGCCGCCCAGGCCTCGACGGGTTCGGGCGGGACGCCGAGGTCGGGTCCCGGGCCACCCTCCGCCGCCCGCCACGCCGCCGGCTCGGCGCGCAGCCAGTCCCGGACGAGCAGCGACCACCGCCACCCCGGGCTCCCCACCGCGCGGACATGGATACGGGCGGCCCGACCCGGGTCGGCCGAGCCGTGGGTGCGGGTGGCCCATCGCGAACCGTCCTCGGCCCCACCGCGCGAGGACTCCTCGATGGGTGGGAAGCCCGCAGCGGCCAGCGCGCCCGTCCAGGCGTCCCCGTCGGCGACGGCCAGGGATGACACCCCCACCTGGAGGTCGATGACGTCGGGCGCGGGGAGGCCGGGGACCGCGGTCAGCCCGACATGGTCGAGGGTGGCCGCCGCGTCGCGGACGGCATACCGGATCCGGGCCAGCAGGCGGGACGCGTCGGCGGGCCAGCCCGGGTCCGGCGGGCCCGCGGCGGTTTGCTGCGGGTGCGCCGGTATGCCGTGCCGGACGTTGCGCTCGAAGGTCACGAGCCGGTCCCGCCACAGTGTGGTCACGGCGTCGCGGAGCTCGCCCTGGCTCCCCTCGTTGTCGAGCCAGACGTCGGCCGCGGCCCGCCGCGCGACGTCGTCGGCCTGCGCGGCGATCCGGGCCCGGGCGTCGGCCTCGGGCATCCCGCGGTGGGCCACGAGCCGGTCCACCCGGGTCTGCTCGGCAGACCCCACGACGACGACGAGGTGGTACTCCCCCGCCATCTGCTTCTCGACGAGGAGGGGCATGTCGTGGACGACGACGGCATCCTCCGGGGCGGCGCCGATCAGCCGGCCCGTCCGGGCCCAGATGGCCGGGTGGGTGATGGCCTCGAGGTCGCGCAGGGCCTGCGGGTCGCCGAACACGATGCGGCCCAGGGCCGGCCGGTCCAGGGCGCCGTCGGCCGCGAGCAGGTCCACCCCGAACCGGTCGACGATGGCCGCCAGGGCCGGGGTGCCGGGCTCGACGACCTCGCGGGCCACGAGGTCCGCGTCGACGACGACGGCCCCGAGGTCGGCCAGGGTGGCAGCGACGGAGGACTTCCCGGACCCGATCCCCCCGGTGAGGCCGACACGCAGCATGCCCCGAGGGTAGCCGCCCGCCGCCGTCCCGAGCGGATGCTCCGGGTGGGCTACTGCTCGAGGGAGCGGGGATCGGCCGGAACGTCGACCGCGTGCTGCTCGAGAACGTTGAGCGGCACGATGGCGAGCACCGCCTCGTTCGTGCTCGCCAGGACGACCGGGGCCGCCGCGCCCGCCTCGTGGGCCCGGGCCCAGTTCGGCGCCGTGACGCACCACCGGTCGCCCGGCAGGAGCCCCGGGAACCGGAGGTCGGGCCGGGGGGTCGACAGGTCGTTCCCGATGGACCGCTGGTGGGCGAGGAACTCCGCGGTGACGACGGCGCAGATCGTGTGGCTGCCGAGGTCGTGCGGTCCGGTCTGGCACGACCCGTCCCGGAAGAACCCGGTGAGCGGGTCGACGCCGCAGGGCTCGAGCTCGCCACCGAGGACGTTGCGTTCGTTCACCGGACCATCATCACCCCTCCGACGGGGCCCAGGTGGCGTAGTCGGCCGGGTTCACGGCTCGGGTCAGCAGTCGTCCGTTGCCGTCCGGGACCGGCAGGTCGCGGCCGTTCGTCACGAGCTGGACCTCGGTGGCGACGGTGTTGGCCGTCACGGTGAAGACGATCTGGCTCATCGCGCCGATCTGCTCCCGGACCGACAGCCGGTCGAACCCGGTCGGCATGGTGATCTCGGCGATCGGGCCGACGAGGCGTCCGTGCGGCGGCGTGGCCGCCCGTGGCACGGACGTGCGAAGGCCGTCGGCGACCTCGCTCGGGGTGAGGTCGAGGAAGAGCCCGGCGAGGCTCGGCCCGAGGCCCGAGCCCGGCGGGACGCTGCGGGAGACCCGCACCAGGCGGTCCCCGCGCAGCAGGTACACCTGGACCGTCAGGGGCACCTGGGTCGCATCGGTGGCCGTCGACGAGGCGGCCGTCGAGGCGGCGGCGCCGACGACGTCGGGCTGGTCCTCGGGACCCAAGGCGCACCCGGCGAGCAGGGTGAGCACGCTCGCCCCGAGGACCACGACGACGCGCAGGAGGCTGCTACCGACGCTCCAGCGGGATGGTGACGACAAGGCGGGCACCTCCGTTCGGGCCGTCCGTGGCGGCGACCGAGCCACCATGCAGCTCCACGTGGCGCTGGACGATGGCCAGGCCGAGGCCGACGCCGACACTCGATGTCGTCGAGCCGCGCGCGAAGCGCTCGAAGACCCGCTCGCGCAGCTCCGGCGGTATGCCGGGGCCCTGGTCGTCGACCGTGATGCGCACGACGTCGCTGTGCCTGGTCACGGTGACGTCGATGCATCCGTCCCCGTGGACCTGGGCGTTGCGGACGAGGTTGACGATGACCCGCTCGAGCCGCCGCTTGTCGGCCACCATTGTCAGGTTTCGTGCGTCGTCGGCCACCCTGGTCACCGGCCGTCCGGCCGCACCGTCGGCAGCGTGCCGGACGAGATCGCCGACGACGACCGAGTCGAGGACGAGCTGGTCGCCCGCGTCGTGACGGGACACCTCCAGCAGGTCGGTGACGAGGAGCCGGAACCGGTCGAGGTCGTCGGCGAGCAGCTCCACGGGTTCGCGCAGCGGCTGGGGCAGGGTGTCCTCCCGGTTCCGGATCACCTGCATGGAGTTGAGCATCGTCATCAGGGGGGTGCGCAGCTCGTGGCTGACGTCGACGGCGAAGCGGGCGTCGGCGACGACCCGCCGGTCGAGGTCGGAGACCGTCTGGTTGAAGGACTCGGTGATCGACACGAGGTCGGGGTCACCGCCGTCGTCCAGCCGCACGTCGAAACGGCCCGAGGCCACCTCGGCGGCCGCCGTGTTGAGCCGGACGAGGGGTCGCAGGGCGACCCGGGTTGCGGAGCGACCGACGACGACGCCCAGCAGGACGGTGAGCGCGGTGGCGGCGCCGAGCCCCAGCGACAGGGTGCGGGTGGCCGACACGGTGCTCGACAGGGCGTACATCTCGAAGAAGGAGCCCTTCACGGACCTCATGGGCATGCCGACCGCGAGGAAGAGCCGCCCGTCCACGCTCACCCGCTGGGTGGCCGTGCGTCCCGTCGCCACCGCCGACTCCAGCGGCTGGGGAAGCACGGTCGGCCCGAGAGCCGGCGACGAGGCGAACCAGCGTTGTCCCACGAAGACGATCGCCGCATCCGCCTGGGTGCGGGGCATGTCGTCCAGGGCCTTGGCCGGTGCGGTCCCGCGAGAGCCCAGGGCGTCGCCGAGCTGGTTCGCGTCGAGGGTCGTCTCGGTCAGCGCCGCGGCCCTGGCCTCCCGGACCAGGGCCTGGCTGACCAGGACCCACGCGACGACGGACAGGACGAGCGAGAGGCCCAGCGCGAGCAGACCGAAGCCCACGGTGACCCGACGACGCAGTCCCCACCTGATGGGCGGCCAACGGACGGGGCTTTGCGGGACCCGGACCGGCACTACGTGGCCAACCGGTAGCCGAGCCCGCGCACTGTCACGACGTGCCGGGGGTTGGACGGGTCGCGTTCGACCTTGGTGCGCAGCCTCCGGATGTGGACATCGACGATGCGGCTGTCACCGAAGTAGCCGTAGCCCCAGACCCGCTCGAGGAGGTCCTCACGGCTGCAGATCCGCCCCTCGGCGAGGACGAGCTCGACGAGGAGCCGGAACTCGGTCCGGGTCAGAGCCAGGGTCTCCCCCGCCCTGGTGACGACCCCGTCGTCGAGGCCGACCGACAGCTCGCCGACCTCGACGCGGCGCGGGCGCTGGTCGCCGGCGGGCTCGACCCGGCGCAGGAGAGCGCGGATCCGGGCCGACAGCTCCTTGGACACCAGCGGCTTGGTCACGTAGTCGTCCGCCCCGGCCTCGAGACCCGCGACGACGTCGTGGCTGTCGGTCCGCGCGGTCACCATGATGACCGGCACGTTGCTGCCACGCCGGATCTCGCGGCATACGGTGAAGCCGTCGACGTCCGGCAGCATGAGGTCGAGAAGGACGACGTCGGGTTCGGCACGCTCCAGTGCCTCGAGCCCCTGATCGCCACCGCCCGCCTCGGTCACGTCGTATCCCTCATCCTCGAGGGCCATCCGGAGAACCCGGCGAACCCGAGAGTCGTCCTCGATGAGGAGTACACGTCGCGGCACCCCTTCACCCTGACAGGGCCGGCTGCAACACCCCTGTGCGGCACCTGGGAGCAGTCTGAGACGGCCCTGGGCGCGACCTCCACGACGACACCGCTTCGTCACACTCGGCCGAGGTGATGTGACGGAGCGATGTCGGTCCCGTGACGTTCCGGCCCGCTCCGCTCGAGCAGCCCAGAGCCGTGCCTACGGTGCGCATCGTGCGCGACCGCGCACAGGAAGCCTCGACGGAGTGCACCGTGAGGAGAAACTGATGTCACTGAGAACACGACGCCTGGCCACGGTGGCCGGTGTCTGCGCTGCAGGCCTGGTCGTTACGGCCTGCGGTAGCGGAAGCTCGACGGCCAGCGGGACGTCGTCCGGTTCGAGTGAGAGTCCCGTCAAGGGCGGCACCCTCAACATGCTCGGATCAGGCGACGTCGACTACATGGACCCCAACGTCAGCTACTACTCGATCGGCTACCTCGGGCTGCGGATGTGGACGCGCCAGCTGTTCACCTACCCCGCGGAGAAGGGCAGCACGACCACGGCCGTGCCCGACCTGGCCGCCTCGATGCCCACGGCGGGCAACGGGATCAGCGCCGACGGGAAGACCTACACGATCACCCTGCGCTCGGGCGTGAAGTGGAACACCTCTCCGGCCCGCGACGTCACCGCGGCCGACGTGGTCCGCGGCGTCAAGCGGACCTGCAACCCGGCCCAGCCGTTCGGTGGGCTGCCCGACTACGAGAGCCTCATCGCGGGCATGCAGAGCTTCTGCGACGGCTTCGCCAAGGTCGGCCAGACCGCCGCCGCCATGAAGGCCTACATGGACGGCCACGACATCTCCGGCGTCCAGGCCAAGGACGCGACGACGGTCGTCTTCACGCTCACCCAGCCCGCGAGCTACTTCGTCGACATGCTGACCCTGCCGGCCTTCTCCCCGGCACCTGTCGAGTGGGACGCCTATGTCCCTGGTAGCGCCGAGCTGGCCCAGCACACCCTGTCGGACGGCCCGTACGCGATCGACTCCTACACGCCGACGAAGAACATCACCTTCGTCCGCAACCCTGCATGGGACGCCGCGACCGACCCGATCCGCAAGGCGTACGTCGACAAGATCGTCATCAACGAGACGGTGAGCCAGGACTCGGCCCAGCAGCAGCTCGAGACCGGGACACCCAGCGCCGACATGGAGTTCGACGACTTCCCGCCGGCCTCGCAGATCCCCAGTCTGCTCGCCAAGAACGACCCCAACCTCACCATCGGGCCAACGGCGTCCAGCAACCCGTACGTCGTCTACAACATGGTCTCGCCGAACAACAACAAGGCGATGGCGAACCTCAAGGTCCGCCAGGCCATCTCGTACGCCATCAACCGCAGCGACATCATCCAGGTGCTCGGCGGGCCCAAGCTCAATACGCCGCTCTCCCACGTTCTGCCGTCCAACATCGTCGGCGGTGAGACCAACTTCGATGACTACCCCTTCAACATCGCCAAGGCCAAGCAGCTGCTGACCGAGGCCGGCTTCCCCAAGGGTCTGACGC
Organism: uncultured Actinomycetota bacterium; assembly: GCA_963771015.1. Classification (GTDB taxonomy): domain Bacteria; phylum Actinomycetota; class Actinomycetes; order Actinomycetales; family Dermatophilaceae; genus CAVSJJ01. The sequence goes on along the minus strand of CAVYRN010000012.1, from coordinate 129,270 downwards.
TGAAGTTCCTCTACCGCAACGCATCCGAGGGCAGCAGCAAGACGTTCCAGACGATCCAGCAGGATCTGTCCAAGGTCGGCATCAAGGTCGTCGGCGTCGCGTCGCCGAACGCGGACTTCTACACGAAGTACCTCGAGGTGCCGTCGGTCGCCAAGCGCGGCGTGTGGGACCTCTCCCTCGCCGGCTGGGGCTCGGACTGGTACGGCAACGCCGCCCTGTCCTTCCTCGGCCCGCTGTTCTCGGGCAAGCCGTCGTTCCCGCCGGTCGGCAGCAACTTCGGCCTCTACGAGGACGCGGCGACGAACAAGCTCATCTCCGAGGCGTCCCAGGCCACCAGCCAGGACCAGGCCGCCACGCTGTGGGCACAGGCCGACCAGCAGGTCATGAAGGACGCCGCGTTCTTCCCCATCACCCAGCCGAACCAGCCGAACTACCACGCGACGCAGGTTCACAACACGGTCTACGTCCCGGCGATCCAGAACTACGACCCGACGAACGTCTGGCTCAGTGCGGACAAGCAGGGCGGCTGAGGCACGCATCTCCCGACCAGAGGAGTAGGGACGTCATGACACTTCTCGAAGTCCGGGACCTGCGCGTCGAGTTCGACACCCCGGACGGCGTGGTTCACGCCGTCCGGGGGCTGTCCTTCGACGTCGACCGGGGCTCCACCCTCGCCATCGTCGGCGAGTCCGGGTCAGGCAAGAGTGTGGCTACCCAGACCATCACCGGCCTGACCCGGGGGGCCCGGGTCTCCGGGTCTGCAACCTTCGACGGCACCGAGCTCATCGGGGCCGACCGCGAGACCTTCCAACGCATCCGCGGGGCCAAGATCGGAATGATCTTCCAGGATCCCCTCTCGAGCCTGCATCCCTACTACACGGTGGGGTGGCAGATCGTCGAGATGATCCGTGCCCACGACAGGAGCATCCGCAAGACGGCGGCACGAGCCAGGGCGGCGGAGCTGCTGTCGCTCGTCGGCATACCGAACGCGGCGAAGCGGATCGACGACTACCCGCACCAGTTCTCCGGAGGCATGCGCCAGCGCGTCATGATCGCGATGGCGATGGCACTCGACCCGGCTCTGCTCATCGCCGACGAGCCGACGACCGCGCTCGACGTCACCGTCCAGGCCCAGGTCCTCGGGGTGATGCAGCAGCTCCAGGACCGGTTCGGGACGGCCATCATCCTCATCACCCACGACCTGGGTGTGGTCGCCGAGATGGCCGACCAGGTCGTGGTCATGTATGCCGGCCGCGCCATGGAGTCCGCCCCCCGGCGGACCCTCTTCTACCACCCCCACCACCCGTATGCCGAGGGCCTGCTGCGGTCGCTCCCCTCGCATGGCGACCCCACGAGGCGGCTCACCCCGATCCCTGGGACACCGCCCTCGCTCATCGACCTGCCACCCGGGTGCCCCTTCGCCCCGCGGTGCCCCCACGTCTTCTCGGCCTGCAGCCAGGACCCACCCCTGCGCAGCGTCTTCGCCGACCCCGACCACTTGTCGGCGTGCTGGCTGCCCGACACGGTCGACGGCCGCGCGAGCGTCGGCCCCGGCTCACTGCAGGAGGCCCGATGACAGCCCCGCTGCTGTCGATGTCGCACGTGACCAAGTCCTTCCCCGTGCGCTCGAGCAGCCTGTTCCGACGCACCGCGGAGTACGTGCATGCCGTGGACGATGTGACCGTCGACGTCCAGCCCGGCGAGACGCTCGGCCTGGTCGGCGAGACCGGCTGCGGCAAGTCCACGCTGGCCCGGTGCATGTCGCGGCTGTACGACCTCGACGACGGGACGGTGACCTTCGACGGCAACGACATCTCGACGCTCTCGCGGTCCAGGATGCGCTCGGTCCGACGCGACGTCCAGATGGTCTTCCAGGACCCCTTCGGCTCTCTCAACCCACGCCGGAGGGTCGGCTCGATCATCGGGGACCCGTTCGAGATCCACAACGTCGGCGCCCGGTCGGAGCGCAAGCAGAAGGTCCAGGAGCTCATGGAGCGGGTGGGCCTCAACCCCGAGCACTACAACCGGTTCCCGGCCGAGTTCTCGGGCGGGCAGCGGCAACGCATCGGGGTCGCCCGGGCGTTGGCTCTGCGACCCAAGCTGATGATCTGCGACGAGCCGGTATCGGCGCTCGACGTGTCGATCCAGGCCCAGGTCATCAACCTCCTCCTCGATCTCCAGGACGACTTCGGCCTCACCTACGTGTTCATCTCCCACGACCTGTCCGTCGTGCGGCACGTGAGCGACCGCATCGCCGTCATGTACCTCGGCAAGGTCGTCGAGGTGGCGCCCTCGGCCGAGCTCTTCGACACCCCACGGCACCCATACACGCGGGCCCTGCTCTCGGCGCTGCCGGTGGCCGACCCCGACATCTCCGACAGCCGGGAACGCATCGTCCTCGCCGGCGACCTCCCGACGCCGACGAACCCGCCGTCCGGCTGCCGGTTCCATACCCGGTGTCCGAAGGCGCGACCGGACTGCACCCGCACCACTCCCCCACTCCTTCCGGTGCTCGGGGACGAGCCCGCCCACCTCACCGCCTGTCTGTACCCCCTGCAGCAGGGCGAGGACCTCGCGGCTTCGACCCCGCAGATCTCCGACACCGAGATCGCGCTGGGCCAGGACGAGGCCGGGGCGGCCGGGCCCACGGCATACGCAGGGACGCGCGACGAGGAGGCGCCGACCGCATGACCATCGACCCGACCACCGACCATCCTCTCGCCGACGAGCCGACATCAGGACCCGCCGACGAGGCGCCCGTCGGACGCGCCATCGAGGGGCGCTCTCCATGGCAGCTCGCCTGGCACCGGCTACGGCGCGACCGGGTCGCGATGGTCTCGCTCGCCGTCATCATCCTCATCGTCCTCATGGCCCTCTGCGCCCCGCTCATCGCCGGCCTCACCGGACACCCGCCGAACGAGCAGTACCGGCAGTCCGGCCTGTCACCCGACGGGCTGCCGATCGGACCGAGCTCGACCTTCTGGCTCGGCACTGACGACCTCGGGCGCGACATCCTCGTCCGCATCGCCTACGGCGCCCGGATCTCGCTCCTCGTCGGCGTCGTGGCGACCGCGCTGACCGTCACCATCGGCGTCGTCATCGGCCTCGTCGCCGGCTTCCTCGGCGGCATCGTCGACACGCTGCTCGCCCGGCTCGTCGACATCGTCCTGTCGATGCCGTTCCTCCTCGTCGCCATCGCGCTGGTCTCGATCACCGGTGCCGGCCTCGGCGTGACGATCATCGTCATCGGGCTCTTCAGCTGGGCGTCGGTGGCCCGCATCGTCCGGGGGCAGGTCATCTCGCTGCGCGAACGGGAGTTCGTCGAGGCGGCCCGGTCGCTCGGTGCGACTGACCGACGGATCATGTTCGTCGACATCCTCCCCAACGTCCTCGCACCGGTCATCGTCTACACCTCGCTGCTCATCCCCATCGTCATCCTCACCGAGGCGGCGCTGTCCTTCCTCGGGCTCGGCCTGCCCCCGCCCACGTCCGACTGGGGCGGAATGATCAACGAGGGCACCAACTACTACACGACCTCGTGGTGGTTCGTCTTCTTCCCCGGCCTCGCGCTGCTCGTCACCACCTTGGCCTTCAACCTGTTCGGCGACGGCGTCCGCGACGCCTTCGACCCGCGCAGCGACCGGCTCATCGGCCCGTAAGGAGCGCACCTGTGGCCAAGTTCCTCATCCGCCGCATCGGCCAGGGCATCGTCGTCCTCTGGCTCATCACGATGGCCGTGTTCGCGTTGTTCTTCGTGGCGCCGAACAACGTGGCCCGCACCCTCGCGGGGCGCCAGGCCACGCCGCACACCATCGCCCTCGTCTCGCATCGACTCGGGCTGGACCAGCCCATCTGGAAGCAGTACGGCAGCTTCATGTGGCGGGCGCTGCACGGTGACCTGGGCTACGACTACTACCACCAGGTTCCGGTGACGACCATCATGGCGGCGGCGCTGCCGATCACCGCCTCGCTCGTCGTCGGTTCGGCCCTGATCTGGGTCGTCCTCGGCGTGACGAACGGCGTTCTGTCGGCCATCAAGCCGCGGTCCTTCACCGACCGCTCGCTCACCGTGTTCGCGCTCTTCTTCTACTCCATGCCGACCTTCCTGCTCGGCCTGGTCTTCCTCTACCTCCTCTACTACCAGCTGACCCTGCACGGCCTGGCGATCCTCCCGGCCGGCGGCTACTCCTCGCTCGCCGACGGGATCGGACCCTGGCTGAGCCACATGATCCTGCCGTGGTTCACCCTGGCCCTGGTGTCGGCCGCGACATACACGCGGCTCACCCGGGGCTCGATGCTCGACGTCCTCGGTGAGGACTACGTCCGCACCGCCCGGTCCAAGGGCATCCCCGAGAGGCGGGTCATCCTCCGGCACGCCCTGCGCAGCGCGCTCACCCCGGTGGTCACCCAGTTCGGCATCGACGTGGCCGCACTGCTCGGCGGCGCCGTCGTCACCGAGCAGGTCTTCAGCCTCCCCGGTCTCGGCAAGACCGCCATCGACGCGATCAACCAGCAGGACCTTCCGGTCATCATCGGGATCGTTCTGTTCGCCTCGACCGCGGTCGTCGTCGCGAACATCGTCGTCGACCTTCTCTACGCGGTCCTCGACCCACGGGTGCGGTTGCACTGACCCGGCCGCAAGGCCCCCGGACGCACTTCCTCCGCAGCGTCCGGCCGGGCCCGCTCCGGGCGGACCGCCAGCACGGCCGCCCGGAGCACTGCGGTCCGCACCCGCCGACCGGCCATCACCCGTCGAGCCGCCCGTCCCTGTCGGTCGAGTCGTCCGTCGAGTCGCCACGAATCGCCGTCTGGCCAGATGTGCATACGGCGATTCGTGGCCACTCGACGATGTGACGGCCCGGCGCCGGCCTCAAGGCGGGCGGCCCACGACGCCGACCGGCCCGGCCCCCATCGGGTGGGGGCCGGGCCGGTCGGTTCCTGCCGGAACGGCATACCGGGTGAGAACCCGGGGTATGCCGGTCGGTGCGGCGTCAGTTGCCGGTGAGCTTCTCGCGCAGTGCGGCGAGGGCCTCGTCGGACGCGAGCGTTCCCTCGGACACCGGAGCGCTCGGACGCACCGGGTCGGTGTCGTCCGTGGAGTCCGAGGAGTACGAGGTCGCGGCGCCGGCCGTCGAGGCGGCCTCCGAGTCGGCCTTGGCGGCCTCCTCGATCTGGGCGCGGTGCGCCTCCCAGCGGACGTGGGCCTCGGCGTACTGCTTCTCCCAGACCTCCCGCTGCGTCTCGTAGCCGTCGAGCCACTCGTTGGTCTCGGGGTCGAAGCCCTCGGGGTACTTGTAGTTGCCCTGCTCGTCGTACTCGGCAGCCATGCCGTAGAGCGTCGGGTCGAACTCGGCAAGCGCCGAACCGTCCTCGTTGGCCTGCTTGAGCGACAGCGAGATCCGGCGCCGCTCGAGGTCGATGTCGATGACCTTGACGAAGATCTCGGCACCGACGGTGACGACCTGCTCGGGCAGCTCGACGTGACGCTCGGCCAGCTCGGAGATGTGGACCAGGCCCTCGATGCCGTCGTCGACCCGGACGAACGAACCGAACGGGACGAGCTTGGTGACCTTGCCCGGGACGACCTGACCGATCGCATGGGTCCGGGCGAAGTGCTGCCACGGGTCCTCCTGCGTCGCCTTGAGCGACAGGGAGACCCGCTCGCGGTCCATGTCGACGTCGAGAACCTCGACGGTGACCTCGTCGCCGACCTCGACCACCTCGGACGGGTGGTCGATGTGCTTCCAGGACAGCTCGGAGACGTGCACGAGGCCGTCCACCCCGCCGAGGTCGACGAACGCACCGAAGTTGACGATGCTGCTGACGACACCGGAGCGGACCTGGCCCTTGGCGAGTTCCTTGAGGAAGGAGGTGCGCACCTCGGACTGGGTCTGCTCGAGCCAGGCGCGGCGGGAGAGCACGACGTTGTTGCGGTTCTTGTCGAGCTCGATGATCTTGGCCTCGATCTCCTTGCCGACGTACGGCTGGAGGTCGCGGACGCGACGCATCTCGACGAGGGAGGCGGGCAGGAAGCCACGCAGACCGATGTCGAGGATCAGGCCGCCCTTGACGACCTCGATGACGGTGCCGGTGACGACGCCGTCCTCCTCCTTGATCTTCTCGATCGTGCCCCAGGCGCGCTCGTACTGCGCGCGCTTCTTGGAGAGGATCAGCCGGCCTTCCTTGTCCTCCTTCTGGAGGACAAGGGCCTCGACCTCGTCCCCGACCGAGACGACCTCGGAGGGGTTGACGTCGTGCTTGATGGAGAGCTCACGCGAGGGGATGACACCCTCGGTCTTGTAGCCGATGTCGAGCAGGACCTCGTCCCGGTCAACCTTGACGATGCGGCCTTCGACGATGTCGCCGTCGTTGAAGTGCTTGATGGTCGCGTCGATGGCGGCGAGAAGTTCTTCCTCCGTGCCGATGTCGTTCACGGCAATGGCAGGAGCGGTCGTGTCGACCGAGCTAACAGTCATGTAGTAGGAACTCCGATGTGGACAGATGGAATCGATGGGTGGACGTGTGCGTGAGCGCAGCGCGGAACCGGAACAACCGGTACCGAAGCCACACGGGTGCCCGCACAGCCTACCGATGCCGTCACGTGGGGGTCAAAGCCGACCGTGGTATGCCGCCCGCGCCCACCCGCGCGGTCCGGTCCTGCCGGAGGTCGCGGTGAACCCGCAGGTCGGGCGGCGGCCCGCCGGCGCGGACGAGACGGCCTCCGCGAACCGCACCTGGTGGGATGCCGAGGCTGCCGGCTACTACGCCGAGCACGGCTCCTTCCTCGGCGACGACGCCTTCGTCTGGGGCCCCGAGGGGTGGACCGAGGAGGACCTCGGCCTGCTCGGGCCCACCGAGGGGCGGGTGGTCCTCGAGATCGGCGCCGGTGCCGCCCAGTGCTCCCGCTGGCTCGCCGCCCGCGGGGCCGTCGTCGTCGCGAGTGACCTGTCCGCGGGAATGCTGCGCACGGCCCGGGCCGTGTCCGCCCGCAGCGGGGTGTCCGTCCCGCTGCTCCAGTGCGACGGTGCCGCGCTTCCTCTTGCCGACGGCTGCGTCGACGTCGTGTTCACGGCATACGGCGTCGTGCCGTTCGTCGCCGACAGCGCCACCGTCATGGCGGAGGCGGCCCGGGTGCTCCGACCCGGGGGGCGGTTCGTCTTCTCGACGTCCCATCCGCTGCGGTGGGCCCTGCCCGACGACCCGGGCGAGGGCGGCCTGACGGTGACCCAGAGCTACTTCGACACCACGCCCTATGTCGAGAGTGACGGAGCGGGCGACGCGACCTATGTCGAGCACCATCGGACGATGGGCGCGCGGGTGCGTGAGATCCGCGCCGCCGGCCTGGTCCTCGAGGACCTCGTCGAGCCGGAGTGGCCGGACCGGAACGGCCGGACGTGGGGCGGCTGGTCACCCCTGCGGGGCCGGCTCATCCCCGGCACCGCGATCTTCGTGGCGACCAAGCCGTAGCGGCCCGGTCACCGGGCCGGCGGCATCCCGCCCCCGGCGTCAGGACCGGCCGGAGCGGGCGTCGATGAGCGCGTCGAGACCCTCGTCGCCGCGGTCCCTGCCCCGCGGGGTCGTCCCGCGGATGAGGAGCACCCCGGCGACGAGAGACAGGGCGGCGAGGAGGTAGGAGATGAGCGGCAGCATGCCGATGATGTTGAGCAGCCCGATGTTGGTGTTCGCCGCGTCGACGTTCTCCTGCACCGTCGCGTCGGTGAACGCGATGCTGAGGTCGAGCACGGTGTCACCGCTCGGCAGGGTCCGGACCTGGTGCTCGGTCTGGTTGATGAACGAGCCGGTCACCGGGTCGATCCACATCGTCTTCTGGTCGCTGTAGCTGCCCAGCGGTGTCGGCCGCGATGTCGACCTGCGCGTCCTGGATGTCGATGGCGAACTTGTACGTGTTGAGCCCGTTGACGGCCTCCTCGCCGGCGAAGGTCGCGTCGACGGTGCCGTTCATGAGGCCGTCCCACATCGGGTACGTCTTCTTCTCGACGTCGAAGGGGAACTTGTTGACCAGACCCTGGTGAGGGACGCCGTCCGCGCCGATGTACTGGGTGCCGTTGACCGCCATCGCGGTCTTGCGGTCCGTGGCGAAGAGGTCCTCGGAGGCGCTGATGAGCCGGGGGTCGGTGTCGGCCACACAGACCGGGTCGTGCGGCGCCGTCCCGTCGGGGTCCTTCATGACGCACGAGAAGTTGCGCATGACCACGACACTCGAGTTCGACTTGTCCCCGATGGCCTGGGTGCGCTGCCACACGGACACCGGCGTCGTCGCGGCGCCGAGGTAGCTGCCCTCACCGGTGAGGTTGGTCAGCGTGTTGACGTCGAGTGGCGTCTTCTTGACCTGGCCGGGGGCGTAGAACTGCGCGAGCAGGCCCACGACGAGGAGGAAGCCGAACAGGCCCAGCAGGGCCATCCCAGCAATGCGGCGCATGACGGCTGAACCTCGCTACTCGGCGGTGAGTGTCGGGCGAGACCCTACCAGCGGGTACCCAGGATTGTGACGAACTTCGTCGCCGCAAATATTCGGCGCCACAACCCCGCCGATCTCGGCAGTTCACGATGGTTGGACGGCCAGAGACCGACAGGTAGGCTCACGAACTCGTCAGCGCCTGCAAGGAAGGACCACCGGTGCCCTCACCTCAGCCCAGGGGCGGCGCCGCCGACCCGCGGCACGTGGTGACTGCGAGCGGTCCTCTTGACCGCGCCTTCGCGTCGGCCAAGCCTCCAGCCTCGACCGGCCCCCCGTCACCGGCCCAGCATCTGCCGTCGGTTCGCGCGAACAGGCTCGTCCCGTCGGCGAGGGACATCCGAGCACGGGCACGATCGGCGGTGACCGTAGGTCGGGTGGCCATGGCGCTCATCGCCGTGCAGACCGTCCTACGGGGCTGGACCTGCCTGCGTGGCTACTTCTATCTGGACGACCTCGCGTTCACCGGACGCTCCATGGACTACCCGCTCTGGAGCCTCACCTATCTCAGCCTCCCCTACAACAACCATGTCATGCCGGGCGCCTTCGTCTGGGTCTGGCTGACCACCCATGCGTTCCCTCTGCAGTGGCTCGCCAGTGGCCGCAGTGATGATCGGCCTCCAGCTCGGCCTGTCGCTCCTCATCTATCGACTCTTGGTCGAGTTGTTCGGCCGTCGACCCGCCATCCTTGTCCCGCTCGCCGTCGCTGTCCTCTCCCCGATCTCGCTCCCGGCCTTCCTCTGGTGGGCCGCTGCCCTCAACCAGCTCCCCCAGCAGCTCGCCATCGTCGCGGCGCTGCTTTTCCACGTCCGTTATCTGCGCACCGGACGACTCCGGCTGGCCCTAGCGGGTCCCCTCGTGGTTCTCACCGGGCTGCTCTTCTCCGAGAAGACCCTCTTCGCCGTCCCGCTGCTGGTCGGCCTCACCTTGGCGTACTTCACCAACGGCGGCCTCTGGGCACGGGTCCGGCAGACCCTTCGTCTGCATACACCAGTCTGGGTCGGCTACGCGGTGGTCGCCTTCCCCTACCTCGCCTACTACGTGGTCCAGGTGCCGAGCCCGCTCCGCCCGGCTGCCGCTGGCCATGACATCGCCGACCTGACCACCCAGTCGCTGTTCCGGGCGACCATCCCCGGGTTGCTCGGCGGCCCCTGGCAATGGACCAGTATCGGGGCCGTCGGCGCCCGCGCCGACCCCGACGCGTTCCTCGTCGTCCTCTCCTTCCTCGTCGCCGCCGTCGTGGTCGCGGCCTCCCTCGTCCTTTGGCGTCGGTCGGGACGGGCATGGCTTCTCCTGCTGGGATATGCCGTCCTCAACCTCGGCCTCCTCGCTCGAAGCCGGGCCACCTTCATCGGACCCGTCATCGGGACCGAGTACCGCTACCAGACCGATGTCGCAATCGTCGCCGCAGTAGCCCTCGCCCTCGCCACGATCCCGGTGGCGGGTCGCTTCGGCCGCGCGGACGTCCAGATCCTCACGCCCCGGCCGGAGGCGCGCCTCTGGCTTTCGGAGAACATGCTGTCGCCACTTCGCGACGCAGCCGCGGCCCCAGCATCGCCTGAGCAGGTCGCGCGGCTGACCTCCGCCCCGCAACAGCCCTCCTCCTTGCGAGCGCGGTATGGTCAACCGCCGCATACGACCCCCTCTGGGTCGACAACCCCGCGCGCGCATTCGTGACGACGGCACGGGCCGAGCTCGCCACCCTCCCGCCCGGGACCGTCGTGGCGGAACGTCCCCGTTCCCAACCGATGTCGCCTGGCCGCTGCTCTACCCCTACAACCAGACCTACCGCCTGTTCGGCCCTCTGCTGGCCTCCGAGCGTCGCCTGGTTCCGTGGGAGCCGACGACAACCGACCTCGTCGTCCCCGATTCCACGGCCACGTTCCGGGCGGGGACCGGTCGTCGGCCCCCACGCCTGCCCAAGAAGGCCCCACGGCCCAGCTGCGGCTGGCTGCTGGGGCCGGGGCCGTGCACTCCCCCTCGAACCGACCGCGACCGACGCCGTCCCGTCATCCGGATCGCGTACGCCACCGACCGGGCCCGACGACCTCACCCTGCGGGTCGACGGCCACCGCGTCGGTCGTCGACCTGTTCCTCGCCGCCGCCGGGCCCTTCGACAGCATCCGTCGACGCGACCCGACAGCCCGGCACGTCTGCACCGCCGACCCCGCGGGCGATTCGATCCCGGGCGGCGCCATGACGACACCGCCACTCAGGCGTGACCTGACCGATACCCAGGGACCGTCACGAGTGACGGGGGGCCTCGACAGCCACCCGACCGGGCGCTACCACCCGGGTCACGCCATTCCCGGGACTCGACGGGCTCCGAGCCCTCGCCGTGCTTGCGGTGGTGACGACCCACTCCGCCTTCTGGACCGGCCGCTACGAGCGCGGCTGGGGTAACAACGCCCTGACCCGGCTCGACAGCGGGGTCGCGGTCTTCTTCGTGCTGTCCGGGTTCCTGCTGGTCCGGCCCTGGCTCATCGCGGCCCACCACCGGCGTCCTACTCCCTTGGTGCGGATCTACGCGCGTCCGCCGGGTCGCCCGCATCATGCCCGCCTATCTGGTGGCCGTCGCGCTCGCCATGCTGCTGCTCTCCGACAACAATGACGCGACCTGGGGGGACTGGGTGCGCCACCTCTTCCTGCTGCAGATCTACCACTTCGGCTGGATGCGCGGCGGGCTGACCCAGACGTGGAGCCTCTGCACCGAGGTCGCCTTCTACGCCGTGCTGCCCATCCTCGGCGCGGTGCTGGTGGGATGGATGCGGCGGCGTTGGCGTCCCGGCCTGTTGCTCGCCGCGCTCCTTGCCCTCGTCGTCGTGCCCCTGCCCTGGTACGTCTTCCTCTACGGCGTCCGCGGCGAGTTCTGGGCGAGCGCCGGCCTCTGGCTGCCGGGGTTCATCGGGTGGTTCTCCGGCGGGATGGTCATGGCCGTCATCCGGGTCCACCTCGACCACGGGGACGTGCCGCGCGGCTCACCCTGGTGGTTCGCCGAGGAGCTGGGCCGGCATCCGTTCACCTGCTGGGCGCTGGCCGGCGCCGCCTTCTTCGCGGCGATGTCCCCCATCGCCGGGCCGCGCTCGCTCGTGGCGAGCACCATCGCCCAGTCCGTCACGAAGCAGATGCTGTACGTCGTCATGGCCGTGGCGCTCACCTGGCCCGCCGTGTTCGGACGGTCGCGACCACCGCGGTGGTGCTCGGCAACCCGGTGATGCGGTTCGCCGGAGACATCTCCTACGGGGTCTTCCTCTACCACCTGGTCATCCTCGACGGCGTGATGAACCTGCTCGACAACGGGCTGTTCTCCGGCAAGGTGCTCCAGGTCCTCCCCCTGACCCTGGTCGGCTCCGTGCGCTCGCCGCGCTCAGCTTCCGCTTCCTGGAGCGTCCGCTGACCCGACGCGCGCATCGGGTGAGTCCTGCGCGCGCCGCGGTCGGCCGCACGACGAGGAGCCGGCGTACAGGCCCGGCCGCCACAGGCTGAGCGCGACGAACGACAGCCCGGCCGCGCACAGCAGCTGCGCGAGGGGCCGGTCCGCTCGGTAGGTCGCGCTGCCCAGTGCCCAGCGCGAGGACCCCCCCGGCGCTTGAGCGGCAGCACCGCAGCCGCCTGGAGCAGCCAGGACGCGCCCAGGTCCGCCCGCGGCTGTCCACAACACCAGCGAGGACCGCAGCAACCATGCCATCACCGCTCCCCACCACCCCGCGACAAGGGAGATGCAGACCAGGGCGACGCGAGCGACAGCCGCGCCCACGGGCCCGCAGGCCGACACCCGCTGGCCTACGGCGCCCCGGCAGGGCGGCTCCCCGAGGACGAGGGCCAGCAGGGCTCCACCGATGGCCATGCCCCACGCACGGGCCGGTCCGGGGCGAAGGACAGCCTGACGGTCCCCGCCGCTCCCGCCGGCACGACGAACCCCTGCTGCCAACCGTTGACGGTGGCGGCGCGAGGGCCGTTCCACCGAGTTCGGCCGTCCACCCGCTGTTGGCGTTCTCGGTCATCGCCAGGACCGAGGGATCCGCGGTCACCCAGCGCACGACCGGCGCTCGGTCGCCTCCCATTGGCGCACGACCGGCGGCGGCATCGCGCCGTCGCGGCGGTCAGTCCGCTCGCTGCAGGACGACCGAGGCGACGTCCCAGACTCCGGAGTACCCGCCTGCACCCGAACCTGGCCCGCGGTGAGCGTGTCGCGGAGACCGGACCGCGTCGCAGCCGTGCGGCATACGGTGCCGCTACCGGCTGCCCGCGCAGCATGGCGCCGACCGTGGTCTCGACGCGGGTGGGGAAGGACCACCCCGTCGATCGCAGGTCGGGTCCCCTGCCGCACGGCACCGTGACGGCGTTCAGCGCGGGCCGGTGAACGACAGTGTCCGGGGTGAGGCCCTCGATGCGGAGGTCGGAGACCCCCATCCCGACCCGGGTCACTGCCACCGTGTAGGCATCGACCGTTGCCAAGCGCGCCCGCCGTGAAGTGGACGGTCATCCGTTCGGTGCGCAGGTCCGGGAACCGCGCCCAACCCTGGGCTCGATGTCGGCCTCGCGCGTCCCCGCACGGGACGTGATCCGATGTGGGTGGGCTGGGTCGCGGCGGCATACTGGTCGACGAGGACCTGGACGTGGTCCACCCCCCGCGCTCCCTGCCATGTGAGGGTCAGCGAGGGGTCCGGGTCGCTCGGCGAGGCCACCCACGCGGTGCCGAGGTCCCCGTCGACCGCCGAGACCGCCCTGCCCGGCGACGTCCGGCATTGCGGTGGAGCTGGCAACAGCGTGTACCTGAAGCCCCAGTGCCTTCTCGACGGCAGCCTGGAGCCCCACATTGGGCAGCGGCCGGGCCGTCATCGTCACCTAGCCGACGAACGCCGGCGCCGTCGTGAAGGTGCGATCCAGCCCCCCCGCATCCTCGCCGACCCTGTCGGAACCGACCGCGCACAAAGGCCGCTGACCCAGGAATGTGCAGTCCCCGTGTCCCACGTCACCGCTCATGACGACCTGGTCGGGGCCCTGGGGCCAGGGATCCTTGGGAAGCACAACGGTGCGCGAGACCGACACGCCAGGGATGGCGACCGCCCTGATCCCGGCGGCCCGCTGCCGTGCCGGGTCGCCCTGCACCGTGTCGAAGGTAAGGGTGAGGTGGCCCGTAGCCACATCGGGGGGCCAGCCACACCGTCGAGGACTGACAACTGTGCGTCCGCGGTCTGTGGTCAGGCCGAGCTGCGTCACTGTGGTGTCCTCGTCGAGCGTTACCCCCCCGCCGGCCAGCGACACGGTCCGGCCCAAGTCCACGCTCAGCCACGATCCCGCAGCCGCCTTGATGGGGTTGGGTCGCCACTCGGTCGCCATGCTCGTGTCAAACGCCGAGTAGGGCATGGCGCCGGGGTCGGACCGGGGGTAGGAGTCGGCGTCTGACGCCGACGAGGAGGCGCTGATCGACACGGCCCCGTCGTAGCGGGCGTACGCCTCCGTCCCTGGAGCGTCGGAGGAGCCGTAGTCTCTGGTTGGCTTCGAGATCCGCAACGGGTCGGTGAGCGTGAGAGTCTCTGACGCCCCGAACGTTCCGATCCCGAAGTTCACCTCTCGGCGCCTCGGCGTATCGGTCAGAACCCGAGCGCCTCCCGCGGCCGGCGACATCGGTGTCGCCCCGCTGGCCATCACCGCATCAGGCACGTCCGTGACCCCCGGCAAGCCCGCGGCCTCGGCCCCGCCGACGACCTGGGCGATCGACGACGTCGGGACGAGCCGTGCTCGCAGGTCGGGGGCGCCAGCCACCTCGTAGATGTCCAGCGCTGGCACGCCGAGGTTGAGCCCCTGATCGCTGAAGCGTTCAGGGGTACTTCCGCCCCCGGTCGGTGGGCCGAAGCTGGCGACCACCGAGGCACCGGGAGTGGCGGACATCGCGGCACGAACCGTGACCGGTCGCGTCGCGAACGCCACCCCGTAGTTGAGGTCGTTGCGAGCAAGGACGTAACGCACCCCACCAGCCGCCAGCTCATGAGCCAGGTCCGCACCACCGTAGCCGTCGGCGATCTGGCGCTCGATGGAGTCGAGCCAGCGAATGTGCCCCGACTCGGTGAGGGGTATGGCGTTGCGGATGTCCCAGGGCGCCTGGCCCAGCGCCTGGATGGGCTCGTCTCCGGAGTTGCCCCAGCCGTATTGGGGGAACCTCGACCCCGGCACGAGCAGGGTCCGTCCGGTGCCCCCGTGGGAGGACAGCCAGGCGCTGGCCTGGACCCAGTAGTCGGGAACGCCGGTAAAGGAGTCGGGGTTGGCGAGGCGAAGTCCGAAGAAGGGCGTTGAGGCGCCGATGACGAGGAACGCCCCCGCCGCCGCCACTACCGTCCGCAGAAACCTCGTCTCCGCTGCGGTCCGACCCCGAGACAGGGCCGCCAGAGCCGAGGCCGTCCCAAGGCTCAGCGCGAGGCGGATCAGGATGTCGAACTTGTGGACGTTGCGCAGGGGGGCAAGGGGGCCATCGAGGAGCTGGCGCAGATTGGGCGCCAAGAACCCGTCGATCGGCGCGATGTGCCCCAGGGTGACCAGAGCGACGCCCACGAGGAGCATCAGGACAAGCCAGGTCCGCTCGGCGGTGCGACGCCAGCCCAGGCCGGCCAGCCCGAGTGCGGTCAGCAGCACCGTGTAGAGAATGAGGAGGGGATGTGTGAGCAGGGCGTAACCAGCCCGCGATCCCGAGTCACCCAGGTAGGCCACCCAGTCCGCCGTCCCGCGTAGGGTCTCGATGAGCGCCGTCGTGCTCGTCGTGATGGATGCCGACTCGATGAAGTCGAGGAAGGGCGGGCTGTAGTGGCCCAAGGCGACCAACGGCACCAGCCACCACAGGGTGGCAGCCACCACGGCCAGGCCCCACCACACCATGAGTCGGAGCAACTCCCACGACCAGCGGCGGGTCAGCAGCCACAACACGGCCGGGAGGATCGCCGCGAGGTCCACCGCCGCGTTGACGCCCCCCATCGCGAGGACAGCCAGCCCCGACAGCGCCGCCGCGCGCCGGGGCCGCCCTAGGCTCCGCACGCCGACCAGTGGCACCAGCACCCACGGAGCCAGCGCCGGTGGCCAGGCCTCGACGGAGGCCCGGCCGATCACGGTGAGCGCGTGCGGCGCCAATGCGAACCCCAGCCCAGCCACAAGACGGGTCCACTCGGAACCGATCCGCAGCCGCCGCGCGAGTGCCACGAACCCGGCATACGAGACAGTGAGCAGCAGCCCCCACCACAAGCGCTGGGTCACCCAGCCCGGGACGTTCACAGCATGTGCCACCGTGAAGAACGGCCCCATGGGGAAGAGGTAGCCGTATGCCTGGTCCTGCAGCTGCCCGGCTGCGCCGAGTGGGTCCCAGAGATGCAGCGCCCGCTGGAGTAGATCTACGGGGTTCACGACGAGGTCCAGCTTGGTGTCGGCGACGAGCTTGCCGGGGTCAGAGTTCAGCGCGAACGCGAACAGCATCGCGCTGACGACCAGGTGACGAACTCGCCAGACCCACGCGGTGGCGTCCACGTTGGGAACGCTCGTGGAGCGGACGGAGGTCGCCTCGGCGTCCGAAAGGCCCACGTCAGGAGGCACGGGAGACGATGGGGGGGTTGACGAAGGACGGCCACCGCCAACTGACCGCAGCGAGCCCAGTGGGCGAGACGCGGCGACCACCCGAAGCCATTGTCACCCTCAAGCTCGCTTCACGCCGAAGTAGCGGTGGTAGGTCCAATGACCGCCGTTGGTGTGGTCCTCAACCCTGTCCAGGACGTCTACCGCGTGTGCGGACAAGGTCGCCACGAGGTCCGTCTCTGGGAACGGATGCATCCGCATGGGGGCGGGGTACCGCAGCACGACGCGTTGGCCGAAGCGCAGCAGCGGCCAGGGCGCGTACTTGAAGAGCAGCCCCTTGATGTTGCGCAGCGTCTTGGTCGGGACCTGGACGATGAGCGCGCCACCCGGTTTGGTCACCCTCGCCAGCTCAGCGAGTGCGGCACGCGCGTCGGCAGGCGGCAGATGCTGAAGAACCAAGCTGGAGTATGCGAGGTCGAACGTGCCATCGGGCAACAGAGACAAGTCGTCGCTCTCGTTCAGCACGAAGGAGCATCGACCGTCGCTTGTGTCGAGCTGCTCCGCCTTGGCGAGCATCGCCGGGGACACGTCCACACCGACGACGTGGCTGAAGTGGTGCGAGAGTGCCAGGGTCGTTCGCCCGGCTCCGCAACCAAAGTCGATCGCCTGCTCGGTTCCGGGCGTGACGCCCAACGACGCCAGGTGGGCCAGCGCGCCGTCGACCTCGTTCCTGCCCGTAGCGAGGAACTCTCCCTCCACCCAGCCACCGTTCTTCATGCCAGGCCGAACGAGGACCGCCCAGAGCGGGTCGCGATCGCCCAGCGTCTGCCAGTCCCGTCTCACCTGGTCCGTCTTCTTGGTCATGGGGCTCCTTGTTGGGGCGCGTCGTTGCGGGCAGAGAAGGGGACCGCGTACCACAAGGTCGGTGGCTGGGCGTACCGGCAGGTAGCATAACCGGACCTCGCCCCGTCGAAAGGCTCGACACAACGCCGTGCCACACCCGCCTCCTGAGCGCCCGCTCCGGGTGCTCTATCCTCAACTGGCGCGACACCGGCCACCCCGAGGGTGGCGGGTCGGAGGTCTATGCCGAGCGCGTCATGGACGGCCTTGCACGGCTCGGCCACGACGTCACCCTCCTCACCGCGCGATATCGCGGGTCCACGCCGAGGAGCGCCGGCAGAGCGGGGTCCGAGTCGTCCGCACCGGTGGCCGGCTCTGCGTCTATCCCCAGGCCGCCTGGGCCGTGTGGTCCGGGCGGGTGGCCCGCCCCGACGTCATCATCGAGACCCAGAACGGCGTGCCCTACCTCGCCGCGCTCTGGTCCCGGCGCACCACTCACGTCGTCCTTGTCCACCACGTGCACCGCGAGCAGTGGCCGGTCGTCTTCGGCCCGCTCATGGCCCGAGCCGGCTGGTTGCTCGAGTCCCGGCTGGCCCCGCTCGTCAACCGGCGGCGCCCCTACGTGGCGGTGTCCGAGGTGACCCGCCGCGAGCTGGGCGAGCTCGGCGTCGACCCGGAGCGGGTGCGCGTCATCCACAACGGAGCCATCTCGCCGCCGCCCCACGACGTGCGCCGCTCCCCCGAGCCACAGCTGCTGCTCCTCGGCCGGCTCGTGCCGCACAAGCGGATCGAGATGGCGCTCGAGGCGATGGCCAGGCTGCGCGTGGAGTTCCCCACGGCCCGGCTCGTTGTTGCCGGTCGCGGCTGGTGGGAGGAGAAGATCCGCGCCGAGATCGACCGGCCTCGCCTTGGCCGACGCGGTCGACCTCGTCGGGTTCGTCTCGGAGACCGAGCGACACCGGCTCCTCGCGAGCAGCTGGGTCTCGCTCCTCCCGTCGGTCAAGGAGGGGTGGGGGCTGGTCGTCGTCGAGGCGGGCATGCATGCCACGCCGACCATCGCCTTCGACGGGACGGGGGGGATCACCGAGTCGATCCTCGACGGTGAGACGGGCTACCTCGCCCGGGCCGACGACATCGACGACTTCGTCCGGCTCACCCGGCGGCTGCTGCTCGACGAGTCCGAACGAACCCGGCTCGGCAAGGGCGCCGAGACCTTCGCGGCCGACTTCACCTGGGACCAGACGGTGGCGAGGTTCGATACCGCGATCCGGGACGCGGTCGCCCGGCGACGCGCGGCATTCGGTGACGCGGCCCCGGCCGACCTCGGGTCAGCGGGTCAGTTCGTGGAGCCGTACGTGTAGATCGGCTGCGTCGAGTTGAAGGCGGCGGGCGCGGCCGCCTGGTAGACCCCGAAGCTGGCCAGGGCGCCGAGCAGTGCCGCGACGAGCACGGTGATGAGGATCTGCGGGCGCATGGTGCTCCTGGTGGGTCCTGAGGCAGTGGCCTGGCTCACATGTCGAACGGATGCTACCCGATGGTAGGGGGTCCGCGTCCAGATGCTAGGACATCCGGGTCCGGCGTGCCACGAGCACGAGGCCCCCGACGACCCACGCCAGCGCCAGAACGTCGCCGGCCAGCACCGGCCCGGCTGGCGGGTCGTACTCCCGCGCCGCCGCGGCGTCCACCGCCCCCAGGGCGCCCACCCGGTAGAGGGTCGTGCTCGTCCCCTCCAGGACGGGGTCGGCCCCCTGCGGCGGGACGACACCCGGCCCGTCGGCCACCACCCACCCGACCCCGAGACGGTTCAGCTCCGGGATGGGATCCGGAGCGGCCAGAGCCTTGTCCACGGCCACGGCGTACGCGTCCTCCCCCGCCACGGTCCGCAGTCCCGTCGGCGTCGACACGACGAGGTCGGAGGAAGCGACGACCCGCCGGTCGAGGAGCCGCGACCAGGGTGTCTGGCTCGGGCGGCCGCCGTTCCACGGGTAGCGGCGGACCGTCTCGAACGGCAGCACGACGACGGAGCCCGCCCCGGGCTCGGCGTCCAGCATCGCCGCCGCCGCGAGGACGTCGTCGGGGTAGCCGATGGGGTGCAGGGCACCGGCCAGACCCCAGCCGGCCGACGGGAGCACGGCGGCCGGGAGCAGCGCGAGGAGCGCGCCGGCCAGGGCCGGAAGGCTCGTCCGGCGCAGCCAGGCGACGGCCCACCCCGCGCCGACGGCGACGACGAGGACCCACAGGCCGAGCTCGCGGCTCCCGTCGCGGAACAACCCACCGCCGGGAAGGCTCGCCATCGGATGCGTGGCGAGTCGCAACGTCGACACCACGGGCACGAGGAGTCCGGCCACGCCGACGGCGACCAGAGCGGGCCGGTATGCCGCCGCCGCGGCATACCGCTCCCGGACCGGCCCGCGGCGGGTGAGCAGGTAGCCGGCCATCGACCAGGCCACCAGGCCCAGTGCCCCGGCGAGGCCGAGCGCGGTGTCCCGACCGGTCGGCACGACGTCGGCGTTCCACGTCGCGCCGCCGGTGAGGATGCTGGCAAGGACGCCGAGGGGAGTGTCGGCGCTCGGCGCGAAGACCTCGAAACCGGCCGGGTCGCTCGTCAGGCCCTGCGGTCGCAGCAGCGCCGGCACGGCCCAGGGCAGCGCCACGACCAGCCCGTATGCCGCCCACCAGAGCAGGCGGCGAAGCACCGGCCAGCGCTCTCGCCGGGCCACCGCGACCCCGAGCGCCGCGGCGACGGCGCCGACCCCGGCGATGAGCCACGACGAGGCCCCACCGAGGGCGGCGACCGCCAACCCGAGGGCGAGCGAGGGTCCGCCCCGACCACCGGATGCGGCCCGGGCCACGGCGCGCACGACCCACGGCAGGGCGGCATACCCGACGAGCACCGCCCACTGCCCCATGGCGAGGCGCTCGGCCACGTAAGGGTTCCAGATGGCGGCCAGCGCCGCCGCGGACTCCGGCAGCGCCCCGCGCGGAGCGAGCCGGGCGGCGCCCACGCCGACGCCGATGAGGATGGCGAGCAGGACGACCTTCTGGACGACGTCGCCCGGCAGGACATGGGAGGCCAGCGCGACGACGAGGTCGCTGGGGACGGCACGCGGCGTCTCGTGACCCAGCCCGAGCAGTCGCCCGGTGAGGGCCGGGGACGGCACGAACACCATGTCCCGCACGAGGAGGTACCCCGGTGCCAGCCCGGGCCCGAGGACGAGGCCGGCGGCGACGAGCGAGACCAGCCACGGCCAGCGGGTCGACCGGGGGACGGCGCGCCGCCGCAGGGGTGACTCCGGGCGGACCCGGCCGGTCCGACCGTTCATGTGCAGGGACGATAGCGGCTCCGGCTAAGGTGACCTGCGTGAACTCCGGCGTGCTGGCCCTGGTGCGTCCCAAGCAATGGGTCAAGAACGTCCTCGTCGCCGCCGCACCGCTCGCCGCGGGGTCCCTCCTCGAGGCCAGCGTCGCCTGGCACACCCTCGTCGCCTTCGTCTCCCTCGCGCTGGCCAGCAGCGCGACGTACTGCCTCAACGACGTCCTCGACGCCGACGACGATGCCCGGCACCCGACGAAGCGGAACCGGCCGATCCCGTCGGGGCGGGTGTCCCGGCGCACCGCGACCGTCCTCGCCGTCGTCCTCGCCGCCGCCTCGCTGCTCATCGCGTGGCCGGGAACCCTGCGGTGGGTCGTCCTCGGCTACCTCGTCCTCACTGTCAGCTACAGCTCCTTCTTCAAGCACCAGCCGGTCATCGAGCTGGGTCTGGTCTCCGGGGGCTTCATCCTCCGGGCCATCGCCGGCGGAGCGGCCACCGGCCTGCCGCTCTCCCAGTGGTTCCTCATCGTCGCCGGGTTCGGGTCGCTGTTCATGGTCGCCGGGAAGCGCCTGTCCGAGCTCATCTGGGCCGAGAGCGCCGGATCCGTCGTCCGGCGCAGCCTCACCCACTACCCGGTCTCCTACCTGCGGATGATCGTCGGGGTGAGCGCATCGGTCACCATCGCCGCCTACTGCCTGTGGGCGTTCCAGACCGGCGAGGGAACCGACGGGTCCGCCTGGACGACGGTCAGCATCGTCCCGTTCGTCCTCGCCCTGCTCCGGTACGCCCTCGACACCGACCGCGGCCGGGTCGAGGAGCCCGAGGAGGTCGTCCTGCGGGACCGGACGCTGCTCTCCCTCGGGGTCCTGTGGCTCGCGACCTTCGCCGCGGGGGTGCTGCTGTGAGCCCCGCTCCGGTCCCGCCCGGCGAGGCCACCCTGCTCACCGGCTGGGGCCGGGCGAGCCACTCCATGGCCCGGGTCAGCCGGGTGTCCGGCGCCGCGGCGGTCGCCTCGGCGGTGCGCGCCGCCCGGTCCCAGGCTCCGTCGGGCCGGGGCCTGCTGGCCCGTGGTCTGGGGCGCAGCTACGGCGACGCGGCGATGAACGGCGGCGGGCACGTCCTCGACCTCACCGGTTCGACGGGGATCGGCGAGGTCTCACCGGACGGCATCGTCGACGTGGACGCGGGCGTGAGCATCGGGGACCTCATCGGCTATGCCGTCCCCCGCGGCTGGTTCGTGCCGGTCACCCCCGGCACCCGGCACGTGACCATCGGCGGGGCGGTGGCGGCCGACGTCCACGGCAAGAACCACCACCGGGACGCCAGCCTCGGGGCGCACGTCGAGAGGCTCACCCTCGTCGACGGCCTCGGCGAGGTCCGCGAGCTCGACGCCGGGGACGAGCTGCTCGGCGCCGTCCTCGGCGGGATGGGGCTCGCCGGGGTGGTCGTCTCGGCGCGGCTCCGGATGCGCCCCGTCGAGACGGCGAGCATCACCGTCCACACCCGCCGGACGGCGGACCTCGACGCGACGATGGCGGCCCTCGCCGAGGACGACACCAGGTTCCGCTACACCGTGGCCTGGCTCGACACCCAGGCCGTCGGGAGGCACGCCGGTCGCGGCGTCCTGACCAGCGGCGACCACACCACGGCCGGGGAGCCGGGCGGCATACCGCTCGCCCAGCTCGCCGGTCCCGGAGCCGCGCCCGCTCCGCCGTGGGCACCCTCGGGGCTGGTCAACCGGCACACCGCACGGGCCTTCAACGAGGCGTGGTTCCGCAAGGCCCCGGCCCACCCCACGGTCGGTCCCGCGACCCTCGCGTCGTTCTTCCACCCGCTCGACATCCTCGAGCAGTGGAACCGGATGTACGGGCGGACGGGCTTCGTCCAGTACCAGCTCGCCGTCGCCGACGGCCGGGTCGTCGAGCAGGTGCTCGAGCTGTTCCGACGCGAGCGGGTGAGCACCTTCCTTCCCGTGCTCAAGCGGTTCGGGCCGGGCATCGACGCCCCGATGTCCTTCCCCCGGCCGGGATGGACCCTCGCCGTCGACATCCCGGCGACACCCGACGTGGCGTCGGTGCTCGACCGGGCCGACGAGATCGTCGTCGCGGCGGGAGGCCGGTGCTACCTCGCCAAGGACGCCCGGGTCCGCCCCGAGCTCGTCCCCGTCATGTACCCCGGGATCGACCGCTGGCGCGACCTGCGTGGGCGGCTCGACCCCGACGGTGTGTTCGTCTCAGACCTCTCGAGGAGACTGTCGCTGTGCTAGACGCTCTCGGCTCCCCGCAGTCCGTCCTCGTCCTCGGGGCGACCTCGGACATCGGCGCCGCCACCGTGGCCCGGCTCGCCGGGCGAGGCCGGCTGCGCCGTGTCGTCCTCGCCGGGCGTCCCGGCCCGTCCCGTGACGCCAGCGTGACGGCCACCGAGGTGCTGCTCGGGTCCGGGGCGACCGTCGAGGCCGTCGACTTCGACGCCGCCGACGTCGCCTCCCACCGCTCGAGCCTCGGGCCGGTCTTCGACTCCGGCGACGTGGACGTCGTCGTCCTGGCCGTCGGCGTGCTGCCGGACTCCCCGACACTGCCCGACCCGGTCGCCGCCGCCGGCGTGGTGACGACCAACTTCACCGGCGCCGTCTCGGCCCTCACCGTCGTCGCCGAGCGGTGCCGTGCGCAGGGCCACGGGACGATCGCCGTCCTGTCCTCGGTGGCCGGCGAGCGAGTGCGTCGGTCGAACTACCTCTACGGGGCGACGAAGGCCGGGCTCGACGCCTTCGCCAGTGGCCTCGGCGAGGACCTGCGGGACGCGGGGGTGGTCGTCCTCGTCGTCCGGCCGGGGTTCGTCCGGACCTCGATGACCGAGGGAATGCCGGAGGCACCCCTCGCCGTCGACGCCGACGACGTCGCCGCCGCCATCGTGGCGAACCTGCGCGGTCCCAGCCGCACGTTGTGGGTGCCGTGGGCGATGCGACCGGTCATGTCGGTCCTGCGCCACCTGCCCGCCGTGGTCTTCCGCCGACTGCCGATCTGACGTGGCCGACACCGGCCGGACGCAGGCGGTCCGCGGCGGGCTCGTCGTGGCCGCCGCGATGGGGGTCATGAACGTCGCGGCCTACGCCTACACGATCGTCGCCGCCCGAGTGCTCGGCCCGGCGGAGTACGGCGCGTTCGCCGCGATGATGGGCCTGGTCATCGTCGTCAACGTCGTCTCGCTCGGGCTGCAGGCCACGGCCGCCCGCCGGGTGGCTGCCGACCCGAGCCATCGCCCCGCCGTCGAGGCCGAGATCACCGTGACGGCCCGTCGGGCGGCCCTGCTCCTCGCCCTCGCCTGCCTCGTGCTCTCCCCCGGCATGGCCCTCGGTCTGCACCTCGACTCGTGGCTGACCGCGGCCGCGCTCGCGGTCCCGGCCGCCGCATACGCCGTCATGGGCGGTGACGTCGGCCTGCTCCAGGGCGAGGGCCGCTGGTGGGCCTTCGCGACGGTCTTCCTCTCCCTCGGCCTGGCCCGGTTCGGCCTCGGCGTCGCCGCGATCCTGGCCTGGCCGCACCCCCTGGGTGCCATGGCCGGCGTGGCCGCCGGCGCGCTCGTCCCGACGGTGGTCGCGCGCCTCGCGGTGCGGCGGTCGCGTGCCGGGTCCGAGGTGCCCGGGGTGGAGGTGCCCGAGGTGACGGTGCCCGAGGTGACGGTGCCCGGGGTGGACGGTGCCCGGGGTGGAGGTACCCGGGTCCGTTTCGCCGGGGACCGGCGACGGCCCAGCCGACCCTGGCGTGCTCCGCGAGGCGGTGACCAGCTCGCACGCGCTGCTCGCGTTCTTCGCCCTGACGAGCATCGACGTGCTCCTCGCCCGGGCCGTGCTGCCCGAGCACGAGGCCGGGCTCTATGCGGCCGGGATCATCGCCACCAAGGCTGTGCTCTTCCTGCCTTACTTCCTCACCGTCGTCGCCTTCCCTGCCATGGCCCGCCGCGGCGCGCACCGGCACCTGCACCTGTGGGGGCTCGCCGGGGTCCTCGCCATGGGAGGCGTCGTCGTCGTGGGGGTCGCGCTGCTACCGAACGTCGCGGTGGAGTTCGTCGGTGGGGGCGAGTATGCGGCCCTGTCCGGCCGGCTGTGGGCGTTCGCCGGGCTCGGGACGGTGCTCGCCGGCATACAGCTTCTCGTCTACAGCGCCCTGGCCCGGCGGCATCCCGGGGCAGTCTGGTACCTGTGGGGTGCGCTGGCCGTCATCGCGGCCGGCCTGCTCGTCGTCACCACGGCGACCGGACTGCTCGCCCTCGTACTCGCCGTCGACACGACGCTCCTCGTCGTCCTCACCCTGGCCACTCGCCGCGACGTCGTCGAGCGCCTCGACTGAACGCCCCCCTCCCCCCCCGCCATTCGAGGTAATCCGAGACCACCAGACGCAACTCGAATACCTCGAACCACGACACACTCCCGGGGCACCTGCACCCACCCCCCGCCGTTCGAGGTAATCCGAGACCACCAGACGCCACCGGAATACCTCGAACCACGGGAGGGGACGTCGGGGCCGGTGCTCAGTGACCTCGCATCATCGAGGTCTCAGTGGGCGGCGTCGTGCCAGCTGCGGCCGACGCCGACGTTGACGTCGAGGGGAACGTCGACCTCGACGGCCCGGCCCATCTCGGCGCGCACCAGGGCCTCGAGCGCATCCCGCTCCCCCGGCGCCACCTCGAGGACGAGCTCGTCGTGGACCTGGAGGAGCATCCGTGACGCCATCCCCGCGTCGCGCAGCGCGGCGTCGACGCCCTTCATCGCGAGCTTGATGATGTCTGCCGCGGAGCCCTGGATCGGGGCGTTGAGCGCCATCCGCTCGGCCATCTCGCGGCGCTGTCGGTTGTCGGAGGTCAGATCGGGCAGGTACCGGCGCCGGCCGAGCATCGTCTCGGTGTAGCCCGTCCCCCGGGCCTGGGCGACGACGTCGGCGAGGTACTCGCGCACCCCGCCGAACCGGGCGAAGTACTCGTCCATGAGGCCCTTGGCCTCCTCGACCGGGACGGTGAGCTGCCGGGACAGCCCGAACGCGGACAGCCCGTACGCGAGCCCATAGCTCATCGCCTTGACCTTGCTTCGCATCGCGGGGGTCACCTCGTCGGGCTCGACGCCGAAGACCCGGCTGGCGACGAAGCTGTGCAGGTCCTCCCCGGACCGGAACGCCGCGATGAGCCCGGCGTCCCCGGACAGGTGCGCCATGATCCGCATCTCGATCTGGCTGTAGTCGGCCGACATGAGCGACTCGAAGCCCTCGCCGACGACGAAGGCCTCGCGGATCCGGCGCCCCTCCTCGGTACGAATCGGCACGTTCTGCAGGTTCGGGTCGGTCGAGGAGAGCCGCCCGGTGGCCGCGATGGTCTGCAGGTACGTCGTGTGGATCCGCCCGTCGTCGGCCACCGACTTCAGCAGGCCCTCGGCGGTCACCCGCAGCCGGCTGGCGTCGCGGTGGCGCAGCAGCGCCTCGAGGAAGGGGTGCTCGGTCTTGGCGTAGAGGTCCGCCAGCGCCTCGGCGTCGGTCGTCCAGCCGGTCTTGGTGCGCTTCGTCTTCGGCATGCCGAGGGTCTCGAAGAGGACGACCTGGAGCTGCTTGGGGCTGCCCAGGTTGATCTGGTCCCCGCCGATGGCGTCGTAGGCGTCCCCCTGCGCCTCGCGCATCGCCGCGTCGAAGTCCTTCTCCAGTGCGGTGAGGGCGTCGACGTCGGCGGCGATGCCGGTGCGCTCCATCGTTGCGAGGATGTCGACCAGCGGCAGCTCGAGGTCACGCAGCAGCCCGGCCCCGCCGGTCCGCTCCAGCTCGGCGTCGAGCACCTCGGAGAGGTCGAGCACCGCACGCGCGCGCACCATCGCCTCATCGGCCACGGCCTCGTGGTTGACCCCGAAGTCGAGCATCCCCTGGTCGCCGGCGTCGGCGTCGGCCCGCAGCTCGCGCCCGAGGTTGCGCACGACGAGGTCGGCGAGGTCATAGCTGCGCTGGTCGGGGCGGACGAGGTATGCCGCGAGCGCGGTGTCGCTGGAGAGCCCCCGCAGCGCCCAGCCACGGGCGGACAGGGCCTGCAGGGGGCCCTTCGCGTCGTGGAGCACCTTCGGTCGGTCGGGATCGGCGAGCCAGGTCCCGAGCGCGGCCTCGTCCGCCTCGTCGAGCCGGGTGAGGTCGGCGTATGCCGCGGGCCCGGCGCCGCTGGCGATCGCGACGGCCGTCGCGTCGCCGGTCCCCTGGGCCCAGGCACCGACGACGTGCAGGCCCACCGGGTCCGCGCCCGCAGCGTTCGCCTCGAGCCAGGCGCTCAGGGCCCCGGTGCCGAGCACGGAGCCGTCGACGTCGAAGCCGCCCTCGGCCTCGTCCTCGACGGTGTCGAGCGTCGCGAACAGCCGGTCACGGAGCACCCGGAACTCCAGCCCGTCGAAGACCCGGTGGACCTCCTCGCGGTCCCAGGTGCGCCGCTCGAGGTCGGCCACGCCGACCGGCAGGGAGAGGTCACGGACGAGCTGGTTGAGCCGGCGGTTGCGCAGCACCCCGTCGAGGTGGGCGCGCAGCGACTCGCCCGCCTTGCCGGTGATCTCGTCGACCCGGGCGACGACGCCGCCGAGGTCGCCGTAGAGGCCGAGCCACTTCGCGGCCGTCTTGGGGCCGACGCCGGGAACGCCGGGCAGGTTGTCGCTGGACTCGCCGACGAGCGCCGCCAGGTCGCTGTAGCGCTCGGGTCGCACGCCGTACTTGGCCTCGACGGCGTCCGGTGTCATCCGAGCCAGCTCGGAGACGCCCTTGACCGGGTAGAGGACCGTGACCTGGTCGGTGACGAGCTGGAAGGAGTCGCGGTCACCCGAGCAGATGAGCACCTCCATCCCGGCCGCCTCGGCCTGGGTCGTCAGGGTGGCAAGGACGTCGTCGGCCTCGAACCCGTCGGCCTCCACGGTCGGGACCCGCAGGGCGTCGAGGACCTCGTGGAGCAGCGAGATCTGCCCGGCGAACTCCGCCGGCGTCGCCGAGCGGCCGGCCTTGTACTCGGCATACTCCTCGGTCCGGAAGGTGTGCCGGGAGACGTCGAACGCGACGGCGAGGTGGGTGGGCTCCTCGTCGCGCAGGACGTTGATGAGCATCGCCGTGAACCCGTAGACGGCGTTGGTGTGCTGGCCCGTGCTCGTCGAGAAGTTCTCGGCCGGCAGCGCGAAGAACGCCCGGTAGGCGAGGGAATGACCGTCGAGCAACAGCAGGCGACTCACACGTGGCAGCCTATTGCCCGGAACCGACATCACCGAAGGGACGCCATGACCGACCACACCGATACCGTGCTCGCCCTGTCCGCCATGAACCCGGACTCGCTCATGGCGCGCATGCACATCGAGATCGTCGAGGCGAGTCCCGAGCGGGTCGTGGGGACGATGCCGGTCGACGGGAACACCCAGCCGTACGGGCTGCTCCACGGCGGCGCCTCGGCCGTGCTCGCCGAGAGCCTCGGCTCGATCGGGTCGGCGCTGCACGCCGGGCCGCACCGGATCGCCGTCGGCCTCGAGATCAACGCCACGCACCACCGGGCGGCCCGTTCGGGCGTCGTCACCGGGGTCGCGACCCCACTCAGCCTGGGCAGCACGCTCGCGTCGTACGAGATCGTCGTCACCGACGACCACGACCACCGGATCTGCACGGCCCGGCTGACCTGCCTGCTGCGCGACGCCCCGCCCGCCCGAGAGAAGCCCACTCCCGGGGCCGTGGACTAGGCGGAGCGGGTCCGGCCGGCGACGGCCCGCAGGGAGCGCCGACGACGGATGAGCTGCTCCATCGCCGGATGCGCGACGTCGCCGGCGAGGCGTCGGTGCAGCTGGGCCGTCGAGGCCACCCGGCGGACGAGGATCGACCCGAACCCCAGCCGGGCGAAGAAGCGGTTGGCGTCGCGGCTGGCCACCGGCACGTTGCTGACGATGATGTCGCAGCCGATCCGCTCGGCGTGCCCGACGACCGCAGCAAGCAGGGCCTTGGCGACCCCGAAGTGGCGGTACTCGGGATAGACGAAGAGCTGTTCGACGGCGAGCTCGGGTGCGGGCGCCAGTCCGAAGGCATTCTCGGAGGTGACGACGTAGCCGACGCAGACCCCGCCGAGCAGGGCGGTCCAGGCGTGGACCTCGGGGCGATCCAGGGCCGCGACGAGGCGAGACTCGCTCGCCGCCCGGGCGGGGTCGGCACCCAGCCCCAGCTCCACCTTGGAGGCGAGCCACAGCCCGACAAGCTCGGGAACCAGGTCGTCGGTCACGGTGACGACGTCGACGGGGCGCCTGACCACGCCTACCTCCTTCTCGACCCCGCCGTATGCCGGGCCGCAGTCCTTTCGGGTCCCCTGTCGGCCTCGACGATATTGCCGCGGGACGGCCGGTGGGAAGGGGGGGTCCCCTCAGTGCGGGGCCCGGGCGTGTCGACCCGGACCCGTAGAGTGCGGGTCGTGCACTCCGCGTTCCCCGGCCTCGGCACGGTCATCAACGTCGCCACCGTCCTCGTCGGGTCGCTCGTCGGGATGGCGGTCGGTCACCGGTTCCCCGACCGGGTGCGCTCCGTCGTCACCGACGTCCTCGGCCTGACGACGCTGCTCATGGCCGGGCTCTCCGTCGTCAGCGTCACCGACCCCGCCCTGGCCGCCGCCGTGGGGAGCGGGGTGCCCGTCCTCGTCGTCCTGGGCGCGCTGCTCATCGGCTCGATCACCGGGTCGCTGCTGCGGATCGAGGATCGCCTCGAGGGACTCGCCGGGAAGATCCAGGGCTGGGTGGCTCGTCGGTCACGGACGGAGGGCGGCAGCGGCCACGACGCCCGCGAGCGGTTCATCGAGGGCTGGCTCACCGCGTCGCTGCTGTTCTGCGTCGGCCCGCTCACCATTCTCGGCTCGCTCTCCGACGGCCTCGGGCGAGGGATCGACCAGCTCGTCCTGAAGTCCGTGCTCGACGGGTTCGCGGCGCTGGCGTTCGCGTCGACCTTCGGGGTCGGCGTTCTCCTGTCGGCGGCCTCGGTCGCCGTCATCCAGGGCAGCCTCACCCTCGTGGGGGTGACCCTGGGGTCGGTCATGCCTGATGCTCACGTCGCGGCCCTCACCGCCACGGGCGGCCTCATGCTGGCCGGGATCGGGTTGCGGCTGCTGCGGATCCGCGAGGTGCCGGTGGGCGACATGCTCCCCGCCCTGGTCATCGCCCCGCTGCTGACCGAGCTCATCGCCGCCTTCCGCTGACCGGCGAGGTCGAGCAGGGGGTCGCGCCGAGGCACCTGAGCATGTGCAGCAGATCACCTCCTGTTTGCTTGCGGCGGTGAGGCGACCAGGCGAAGTATCGAGACGTGGGCGCTCGGGGAGGCGCCGACGCAGATCTGGGGGTTTGAACCGCGCCGCTGGCGCATCGCATCATCACCGTCCTCGGGATCTCTGTTGCCCACAGCCGCTCACCGGGCGTGCGCCCGGTGCATCAAGGGAGGGCTCGGATGAAGCACATCGGGGGGGCCAGGACACTGGCAGCCATCGGACTCGCGTTCTCGGTCGCCGTCTTTCCCTCGGCAGCCTGGGCTGCCGGGCCGGGTGGCGGCGGAGGTGGCGGGGTGGCGGCGGAGGTGGTGGCGGCGGAGGCGGCGGAGGCGGCGGCGCGCCGGACGTCGCCTCTCTCTACTCCGACCTCGTCGTCGCCCTGCGCGCGGAGAACGGGACGCCGATCCTCAAGGAGTACGCCGTCGTCGCCGAGGAGGGCACCACGGTCGAGTACTGCGTGCAACCGGTGGCCTACACAGCGGTCCCGGGAGTCACGCCGATCACGAACCCACTCGACGACCGGCCCGTGTGGGTCCTGCCGCTGCAGGGCGAGTGGATCGACGCCCCTGTCGACCCGCTCCCGGTTGCGGAGATCGAGGCGTGCGACCCCCAGCCGCAGTACGCCATGTTCGTCGCGGAGGCCGACCTGGAGCGGCTGAACCTGACCCGAACCAGCGACGAGGTCCTGGCGAGCAAGCTGGCCGACGTCCAGACCAAGCTGACGTTGGGGAACGTCGTCGGCCTCGACCCGGCCGGACGGCTCACCGTTGACGGCCTGGCGCTCGACGCGTCCCCGGAGTATGCCGCGATCTACCAGTCCCTGATGACGACCGGTGCGATCCCGGCCCTCGACTTCGGCGACATTCCCTACACCAACTGGCAGCTGGCCGCCGTAGCCATCGGTTCCGCCGCGAGCAAGGGCGTGCCACTGACGGTCGACACGGTGCAGTACTACAACCGCGCGGTCGGCTTCACGATGCTGGATCCGCTGCCCTCGTGGGGCGATCTGGCGTTCATCAGGTCGGCGGACCCGATTGAGGCGACCCCGATGCCGACCGATGTGCTCCCGGGTGCGGAGAACTTCGTCGACTACGGCGGGTTCACCTACAACCGCGGCAGCACCTTCATCGGCAGCGTGACCTGGCTCGACGTGGCCGCCCTGACCTGGCACGTCACCCCGACCCTCGATGCGGTCACGTGGACCAACCTCACGAGCACCGAAGGGCTCGACGCCTACGCCGTGAACCACCGCACCCTGACGGGTGTCACGGCCTTCGCCCAGATGGCTGACGACGCGCGAGCGGTGATCGCCTACCTGCACGAGAACGAGGTCATCCTGCCCGGCTTCTACATGGATCCGGTGCTCACCGACACCACGCAGGCGCAGGTCGACGCGATCACCCTGCCGGCCGTGCAGCTGACGGCACCCGGGCAGGTCTTCCAGACCCTGCCGTTCCGGGCGAGCGGCTCCCTGTACAACCCGTGGGGCGGGGAGCTCATCGACACGGCGCGGGTGCGCGTCACGATCCACGCCGCGGAGGCGCTCGAAGCGGCCGACGTGGCCGTGACCACCGCCGACGGCGACCTGCCGTTGACCGCCCAGGGTGGCGACCTGGTCGGGTGGTGGGGCCCCGAGGCCGGCTTCGCCATGGCCCGCGGCTACCGCGTCTCGACGGACTTCGACGTCACCGTGGGTGGCTCCGCTCCGACGGGGGCATACGCCGTGAGGCTTCAGCTCGTCGACATCGACGACGTGAACACGGAGCTGGCCGCCGACGAGGCGGCTATCACGGTGAACGCCAACGCGACGACCGTGCTCTGGGGCGCCGACATCCCCTCGCTGGGCACCCAGGGCAGCTATGTCACCGTCCCGGTCCGGGTCTACGCCCCGACCGGACAGGACGCCGTCCTGACCTTCGCGCTGACCGGTCCGGGGGACGACCCGACCACCGACGTCCTCGAGCAGCTGACGGCGGGTGACGCCAAGCTCTTCGCCAGCAACGGCCTCGACATGGCGCCCATGCCGCTCAGCCTCACCGGGACGGATCTCCTGACGGGGACCTGGCCGGTCACCCTGAGCCAGGGCTACACCGACGTCGTGTGGTACCTGCTGGTCGCCGACGGCGCGCCGGTGGGCTCCTACGGCATCGATGCGGGCATCGAGAGTGGGACGGACATCGCCGAACCGCAGTATGTGTCGTTCGCCGCTCCCGCAGACCACGCGGACCAGGGCTCGAAGCCGCCGGACGTCGGCGAGGACACCACCGCACCGGTCGTGACCATCACGGTTGACGCGCTGCTCGCCGACTCGGCGACGTTCAGCTTCACGGCCAACGAGGAGGGCGTCTCCTTCGACTGCCGGCTGACCTCCAACGGGGTCGTGGGCGACTGGGAGGACTGTGACACGGGAACCGTGACCTACCCGGACCTCGTGCCCGGTGCCTACACCTTCGCGGTCACGGGGACGGACGCTGCCGACAACGCTGCGACGTACGTCAAGGCGTTCGTCATCGATCCGGACACCGCCCTGCTCGGTGGTCCAGGTGAGCTGGACTTCGTGCTCGGCACGGAGGCGACCTTCCTGCTCAGCAGCACCGCTGAGGGCGCGACCTACGACGTCGCGGTCAACGGAGAGTCGCGCGCCGCGTGCCCGACCGACGAGTGTGTGGTCGGTGGGCTGCGGACGGGCCTCAACACGATCGAGTTCGCCGCCGTCACCGACGTGTCCACCGACCCGGAGCCGGTCGTCCGCACCGTCATGGTGCCCATCGGCGCGGCCGACCTCACCCAGTCCAAGGGCT
The DNA here is from genome assembly GCA_963771015.1 of uncultured Actinomycetota bacterium. Lineage (GTDB taxonomy): Bacteria > Actinomycetota > Actinomycetes > Actinomycetales > Dermatophilaceae > CAVSJJ01. The sequence goes on along the minus strand of CAVYRN010000012.1, from coordinate 97,006 downwards.
GGCGCATGCGCGAGCATCCGGCCGCGCTGTTCGACACCTTCGCGGTGACGAAGAGGGTGAACCGGTCGCTCTCGGTCGACGCACCGACCATCAAGGCCGTCGTGCTCGTGGTGACCGAGGCGCCGCGCAGCGGCGAGGTGGACGTGTACCTCGACGACACCAAGCTGAACGCCACGCCGATCAGCCTGGCCGGGCCGAAGTACGTCCGCGGGAAGCTCATCACGGTGGCGACCTTCCCGACGGCCACCAGCGGCACCGTCCGCGTGGTCGTGGCGAGCAGCGGCAAGAGTGTCCGCATCGAGGGCATCGGGATCGCCGAGAAGTGACCCGGTAGCCCGTCACGGGCACCTCGAGAGGTGGCACGACCACGAGGAGGGCCGCACCCCCCAGGGTGCGGCCCTCCTCCCGTGCCCGGCGCGCCGCCCGGCGGTCTCGCGGTGGAGCCGCTGTCGACCACCCGGTCGCGGCATTCCGCTAGGCCGCGACGTACACCTTCCGAAGCGTCTCGGTCACCGTCCACGTCGTGCGCTCGCCGGCCCGCAGCCGCACCGCCGTCCCGGGTGCCAGCTCGATGGTGTGCCCGTCCTCGAAGGCCACTCTCCCCGCCCCGGCGAGGACGACGAAGATCTCGTCGGCCTCGGTGTCGCGTGCCACGCCCTCGCTCATCTCCCAGAGGCCGACCTGCACCGCACCGAGCTCGCCGAGCGGCGCGGTCCCGGTCGTCGGCGCCCCCGAGAGCACCTCATCGGCGGGCAGCGGCGCGTGGTCCAGCGGGACGGACAGCAGGTCGGCACCCAGGATGCGTTCGGTCATGCGGGAATGCTGCCACGTGCGCGGCACGCGGCATACGGCCCGGGCTCGGCCACCGACCCCAGCGACGGGGTCAGGCGTTCTCCATGCCGGCCACGACGGCGTCGGCGACCTCACGCATCCCCATCCGGCGGTCCATGGCCGTCTTCTGGATCCACCGGAACGCCTCCGCCTCGGTGATCTTGAGCTTGGCCATGAGAACGCCCTTGGCACGGTCGATGGCCTTCCGGGTCTCCAGACGCTCGCCCAGGTCCTTGATCTCGCTCTCGAGCGCGGTGACCTCGGCCCAGCGGGACAGGGCGACCTCGACGGCCGGGGTGAGGTCGGCCTTGGTGAACGGCTTGACGACGTAGGCCATGACGCCCGCGTCACGGGCCCGCTCGACGAGCTCGGTCTGGCTGAAGGCCGTGAGCATGACGACCGGGCAGATCCGTTCCGCGCCGATCCGCTCGGCCGCGGAGATGCCGTCGAGGATCGGCATCTTGACGTCCATGATGACGAGGTCGGGCTTGAGCGAGGTGGCCAGCTCGACGGCCTGCTCGCCGTCCGCGGCCTGGCCGACGACGTCGTACCCGGCCTCGACGAGCATCTCGGCCAGGTCGACCCGGATGATCGCCTCGTCCTCAGCGACGACGATCCGCCGGGCGGTCGGTGCCTGCTCGGCGGGTGGGCGGGCGGTCATGACGTCCTCCGGGTATGCCGTGACGAAGGTCCCCGCCGGCACCCGCCGGTGAGACGACTCTGGTCGGACCCAGGATACGTGAAGTCCGGCCGGCTCCGTCCGGCGCGTGACCCTCGGGCTGGTGGGCCCACGGCGCCCGCGGGCGGCGACCCCGATCAGTCTGCGCCACAGGGCATTCGGGTGTGATGGGCGACACAGCTGTTCAGCCCCCCACGGTCGGTCCTTGCAGGTGATGCCCGCGAGGATGCGTTGCCGGACAGTGGCCAGTGGGCGGCAACCACCGCCCTGTCAACACAGACCCGGGAGGGCCATCCCCATGCGCACACCCAGCACCCGCGTTCGCCGCATCATCATGCTCTCGACGACACCCGTTGCCGTCCTGCTCGCCGGCCTCATGGTCTGGCAGGGCACCAACGCCGCGTTCAGCGCGGACACCCGCAACCTCGGCAACAGCTGGGAGACCGGGTCGGTCACGATCACGGACGACGACAACGGCACCGCCATGTTCAACGTCCAGAACCTCGTGCCGGGCCAGACGGGCAGTCGCTGCATCGTCGTCACCGCCTCGCCGACGGTCGCCAGCACGGTGAAGACCTATACCCACAGCCTGCAGCAGGACGGCCTCGAGGACAACGTGCTCGTCTCGATGGAGGAGGGCACCGGCGGCTCCTTCGCGGACTGCACCGGGTTCGCCGCGGTCGGAGATCCCACGGGGTTCATGACCCTGACCGAGGCGGCGCTCATCAACGACTACGCCGTCGGTGTCCTGCCGTGGACCGTCGCCGCAGGAACCTCGTCCAAGACCTACAGGATCAGCTGGGAGTTCGATACGTCGGGGCTCACCCAAGCACAGGTCGACGCGCTCCAGGGCAAGAGCGCCAGCTTCAACATCGAGTGGGAGATGCAGAACAACTGACGGACAGCACTCTGGGAGCACCCAACCGCGGAGCTGAGCCGTGACTGTTGACAGCGTTGTAGCCGGACCCCGGCGCCGCACCCCCCGTGCGGGCTGGGGCTGGCTGCTGCTCACCGCCGCGTCGCGGTCGTACCTGACCTTCCTGGGGACGTTGGCGGCCTGTGCCCTGCTTCCCCTGCTCCTCGGCCTGTCCGGAGCCGTCGTCCAGAGCGGCTCGATGAGCCCGCTCATCAACGCCGGCGACGTCGTCCTGACCCAGGCCCTGCCCGCGAGCGCGCCGGCCCCGATGGGACGGGTCATCATCTTCCCCGCACCGGTCGGCTCGGCCCGCCCCGGCACCGAGCTGCACCGCCTGGTGGCCGCCAACCCGGACGGGTCCCTGGTCACGGCGGGGGACGCGAACGCGGACCCGGACAGCAGCTCGCTGAGCCGCGGCGACATCCTCGGCCAGGGGCGGCTGCTGGTCCCCTGGGTGGGGCTGCCGTCCTTCTGGGCACGGACGGGGGCCTACCCTCAGCTGGCCGCCTGGACCATCCTCACCATGCTGGCCCTCACCGTGCTCGTCGTCGGGTCGGGCGATCGGCGCAGGCCCCCACCACCCCCCGACGACCTATCCCTGTCCGAGCTGTTCCCCCGGGCGCCCGACGACGCCACCGCGGCCACGAGCCGCGCCCGGCCCGGTGCGTCGGTGCTGGCTCGGGCCCGGTCCGCGGTCCGCCCGACGGCCATGCTCCTGGGCCCACTCCTCGTCGCCGTGACCCTGACGATGTCTCCGCTCGCTTCGACGGCGGCCGCCTTCAGCGCGCGAACGGAGTCGATCGGGAACTCCTGGTCAACGGGCACCTGGGCAGCGCGTCTGGCCTTCACCACCAACCCCTCCGGCTCCACCGGCGGTATCGCGTTCCCCACCCAGCCCGTCGTCACCGTCCGCGATGCCAAGGGGATCATCGTCACCACCAGCGCCGCGGCCGTCACACTGAGCCTCACCAACCCCGCCGGCGCCACCCTGACCTGTGCCACGAACCCGGTCACCGCCGTCGCGGGGGTGGCCACCTTCACCGGCTGCGCCATCGACAAGGTAGGCATCTACAACCTCACCGCGAGCGCCGCCGGACTGACCAGCGGCGGCAGCACGAGCCTGGTCATCACCGTCGGCCCGGCCACCCAGCTCGGCTTCATCGTCGACCCCTCCGGGGGCCCGGGCGGCAGGTCCTTCGACACGCAACCGAGCGTCGCGATCCAGGACGCCGGCGGCAACACGCGAACCAGCGGCTCGGAATGGGTCACCCTCACCATCACCCCCCCGGCGGGCAAGGCGGAGCTGGACTGTAACCGCAACCCGACCAAGACGAAGTCCGGCGTCGCCACGTTCTCGAAGTGCAAGATCGACGAGGCCGGCACCTACACCCTCACCGCGGAGGCTCCAGGCCTCACCCCGGCGGTGAGCCGCATCTTCACCATCACCTGAGCCCGGTACGGCCCGGGCCGGGGCCCTCACCGCCGGCCCCGCGGTGCAGGCCCGGGCGAGGTCACGGCAGCATTCGGGCGAGCCTGACCGGTGGTGCCGAGGGCGGGACTTGAACCCGCACGCCCTTGCGGGCAAAGCATTTTGAGTGCTCCGTGTCTGCCATTCCACCACCCCGGCGGCGCTCGACAGCATACCGGGCGGGCCGGCCTCGCCCGCGTCGGCGCGACCCGTCCGGGCCTAGGTGGCCGAACGCTCCGCGATGCTCGCGTAGGCCGGGGCGACCTGGTTCTTCGCGTCGCCGACCCGATGCACCCGCAACGCGTTCGTCGTGCCGGGGATGCCGGGGGGCGACCCGGCCGCGAGGAGGACGAGGTCGCCCTCGTCGACGCGACCGAGCGACAGCAGCACCTCGTCGACCTGGACGGCCATCTCGTCGGTGTGCCGCACCGTGGGCACGAGGAACGTCTCGACGCCCCAGGTGAGGGCGAGCTGGCTCCGGGTGGCCTGCAGCGGCGTGAAGGCGAGCATGGGGATCCGCGGCCGGACCCGGGACAGCCGCCGGGCGCTGTCGCCGCTCTGCGTGAAGGTGATGAGGAAGCGAGCGCCGAGCAGCTCGCCGATCTCGGCGGCAGCGGCGGTCACCGCTCCCCCGGTACTGCTCGGGCGGGTGTCGAGGGGCCGCATCCGGTAGAGGCCGTGGTCCTCGGTGTTCTCGATGATCCGGGCCATCGTCTTCACCGCCTCGAAGGGGTGCTTCCCGACGCTGCTCTCCCCCGAGAGCATCAGGGCGTCGGCGCCGTCGAGGACGGCGTTCGCCGCGTCGGACGCCTCCGCACGGGTCGGCCGGGAGTTGTCGATCATCGACTCGAGGACCTGGGTCGCGACGATGACCGGCTTGGCCCGGCGCCGGGCGATCTCGCAGGCCCGCTTCTGGACCAGCGGCACCTCCTCGAGCGGCATCTCGACGCCGAGGTCACCACGGGCGACCATGACGCCGTCGAACGCCCGGATGATCTCGTCGAGGTTCTCGACGGCCTGCGGCTTCTCGACCTTGGCGATGACCGGCAGCCGCAGGCCCATCTCGTCCATGATCGCGTGGACGTCACGGATGTCGTCGGCGCTGCGGACGAAGGACAGCGCGATCATGTCGACACGCATCCGCAGTGCCCAGCGCAGGTCGTCCTTGTCCTTCTCGGACAGGGCCGGGACGCTCACCGCGACGCCGGGCAGGTTGATGCCCTTGTTGTTCGACAGCGGGCCGCCCTCGATGACGGTGCAGACGACGTCGGTGTCACTCACCTCGACGGCGATGAGCGAGAGCTTGCCGTCGTCGATGAGGATGCGGTCGCCCGGGCTCACGTCCGCGGGCAGCCCGGCGAACGTCGTCCCGACCTCGGCCTGGGATCCCGGCACGTCCCGGGTCGTGATGGTGAACCGCTGACCCTGCTCGAGGGTGACCGGACCATCGGCGAAGCGCCCGGTCCGGATCTTCGGGCCCTGGAGGTCGACGAGGACCCCGACCGCCCGGCCGCTCTCGTCGCTCGCCCGACGGACGTCGCGGTAGACCTGCTCGTGGCCGGCGTGGTCGCCGTGGCTGAGGTTGAGCCGGGCCACGTCCATGCCGCATCGGACGAGCTCGCGGAGCCCGTCCATGGAGCTGGTGGCGGGGCCGATGGTGGCGACGATCTTGGCGCGACGCATGGGGGACATCCTAAGGGTGAAAGCGGTTACGCGTGAGTAGCGTCCGAGCCGTGCAACCGCTCTCACGACCCGCGCCGTATGCCGTGCGGCCGGGTGACCCGGCGGCACGGCATATCGACCTCAGACCATGAGCGGGCGGTCGGTCGGGTTGATCGGCCGCGGGAGGTGCGAGACCTTCCGCCCGAGCCACGCATCGACACCGTGGGCCGCCGACCGGCCCTCGGCGATCGCCCAGACGATGAGCGACTGACCGCGGCCGGCGTCGCCGGCGACGAAGACACCCGGCACCGACGTCATGAACGTGCTGCTGCGGGCGATGTTGCCGCGGGCGTCGAGCTCGACGCCGAGCTGCTCGACGAGCCCGGTCCGCTGCGGGCCGAGGAACCCCATGGCCAGCAGGACGAGCTGGGCGGGGAGCTCGCGCTCCGTTCCCGCGATCGGCTCGAAGCCGCTCTCGCCCATCCGCACCTGGGTGATCCGCAGCCCCCGGACCTTGCCCTCGGCGTCGCCGAGGATCTCGGTCGTGCTCACGGCGTAGAGCCGCTCACCACCCTCCTCGTGGGCCGAGGCGACGCGGTAGAGGGACGGGTAGGTCGGCCATGGCTGGCCGTCCGGCCGGGTCTCCCCCGGCTGCGGCATGATCTCCAGGCTCGTCACCGAGCGGGCACCCTGGCGGTGGGCGGTCCCGATGCAGTCGGCCCCGGTGTCGCCACCGCCGATGACGACGACGTCCTTGCCCTCGGCCGTGACCTGGCCCTCGACGCTCTCGCCGAGCGACGCCCGGTTCGACGGCGGGAGGTACTCCATCGCCTGGAGCACGCCGTCGAGCTCACGCCCCGGCACCGGAAGGTCGCGGGGAACCGTGGAGCCGATGGCGAGGACGACCGCGTCGTACCGGTGCCGCAGCTGGTGGCCGGTGATGTCCTCCCCGATGTTGACGCCGCTGCGGAAGATCGTCCCCTCCGTCTGCATCTGGGCCAGCCGCCGGTCGAGGACCGACTTCTCCATCTTGAACTCGGGAATGCCGTAGCGCAGCAGGCCACCGGCCCGGTCGGCCCGCTCGAAGACGACGACCGTGTGCCCGGCGCGGGTGAGCTGCTGCGCGGCCGCCAGGCCCGCGGGACCCGAGCCGACGACGGCGACGGACTTGCCGGAGTTGCGCTCCGGCGGGTGTGGGGGGACCCCGCCGCGGGCGAAGGCCTCCTCGATCGTCGTCACCTCGACCTGCTTGATCGTCACGGCGGGCTGGTTGATGCCCAGCACGCACGCGGTCTCGCACGGCGCGGGGCACAGCCGACCGGTGAACTCCGGGAAGTTGTTCGTCGCGTGGAGTCGCTCGATGGCGCCTCTCCAGTCGCCCTTCCACACCAGGTCGTTCCACTCGGGGATGAGGTTGCCGAGCGGGCAGCCGTTGTGACAGAACGGGATCCCGCAGTCCATGCACCGGCTGGCCTGTCGCTGCAGCTCGCCGCGGTCCTGCTGCTCGTAGACCTCGCGCCAGTCCTGGATGCGCACCGGAACGGGCCGCCGTCCCGGCAGCTCGCGCGCGCGGATCTTGAGAAAGCCTTGGGGGTCAGCCACGGGATGCCTCCATGATCCGGTCCCACACCTCGGCGCCGTCGACGTCGAGCCCTTCGGCCTCGGCGGCCTGCCGGACGTCGAGGACCTTCTGGTACACCCGCGGCAGGATGAGCGAGAAGCGGGCCCTCGCCGCGTCCCAGTCCGCCAGCAGGCGCTCTGCGACCGTCGAGCCGGTCCACGACAGATGCCGCTCGAGCAGGTCCCGGACGATGACCTCGTCGGCCTCGCGCAGCACCGAGACGTCGACGAGCTCGCGGTTGACCCGCTCGGGCATGAGGTCGAGGACGTAGCCGACACCGCCGGACATGCCGGCCGCGACGTTGCGCCCGGTCGCGCCGAGGACCAGGGCGACGCCGCCGGTCATGTACTCCAGGCCGTGGTCCCCCACGCCCTCGACGACGGCGGTGACGCCGGAGTTGCGGACGCAGAACCGTTCGCCGACCCGGCCGCGCAGGAAGATCTCGCCCGAGGTCGCACCGTAGGCGATGACGTTGCCGGCGATGACGTTGTCCTCGGCGATGAGCGGGGCCCGCTCGTGCGGCCGGACGATGATCCGGCCGCCGGACAGGCCCTTGCCCACGTAGTCGTTGGCGTCGCCGACGAGGCGCAGCGTGATGCCGGCCGGGACGAACGCCCCGAAGCTCTGCCCCGCCGACCCGGTGAAGGTGATGTCGATCGTCCCGTCCGGCAGCCCCTGGGGATGCCGCCGGGTGACCTCGTGGCCGAGCATCGTGCCGACCGTGCGGTTGACGTTGCGGACCGCCAGCTCGCCGGTCACTGCGGTCCCGTGGGTGATGGCGTCGCCGGCCAGCGCGATGAGCTGGTGGTCGAGCGCCTTCTCGAGGCCGTGGTCCTGGGAGACCAGATGCCGGGTGCCCGACCCGTCCGGGCTCTGGACCGGCGCGAGGATCGGGGAGAGGTCCAGTCCCGACGCCTTCCAGTGGGCGACGGCCTTGGTCACGTCGAGGTGCTCGATCTGGCCGATGGCCTCCTCGATCGAGCGGAACCCGAGTGCGGCGAGGTGCTCCCGCACCTCCTCGGCGATGTACTCGAAGAACGTCTCGACGAACTCGGGCTTCCCGGTGAACCGCGCGCGCAGGTCGGGGTTCTGCGTCGCGATGCCGACCGGGCAGGTGTCGAGGTGGCAGACCCGCATGAGGACGCATCCGCTGACGACGAGCGGGGCCGTCGCGAAGCCGAACTCCTCGGCGCCGAGCAGCGCGGCGATGACGACGTCCCGGCCGGTCTTGATCTGCCCGTCGACCTGGACGACGATCCGGTCGCGCAGGCCGTTGAGGACCAGGGTCTGCTGGGTCTCGGCGAGCCCGAGCTCCCAGGGGCCGCCCGCGTGCTTGAGGCTGGTGAGCGGCGAGGCGCCGGTGCCCCCGTCGTGGCCGGAGATGAGGACGACGTCGGCGTGGGCCTTGCTCACACCCGCGGCGACCGTGCCGACGCCGACCTCGGCGACGAGCTTGACGTGGATCCTGGCCTGCGGGTTGGCGTTCTTGAGGTCGTGGATGAGCTGGGCGAGGTCCTCGATCGAGTAGATGTCGTGGTGCGGCGGCGGCGAGATGAGCCCGACGCCGGGCGTCGAGTGCCGCGTCTTGGCCACCCACGGGTAGACCTTCGGTCCGGGCAGCTGGCCGCCCTCGCCGGGCTTGGCGCCCTGTGCCATCTTGATCTGGATGTCGTCGGCATTGGTGAGGTAGACCGAGGTCACGCCGAACCGTCCGGAGGCCACCTGCTTGACCGCCGAGCGTCGCTCGGGGTCCATCAGACGCTCGAGGTCCTCACCGCCCTCCCCGGTGTTGGACCGGGCTCCGAGGTGGTTCATCGCGATCGCGAGGGTCTGGTGGGCCTCCATGCTGATCGACCCATAGCTCATGGCACCGGTGTTGAACCTCGTGACGATCGCGCTGACCGGTTCGACCTCCTCGATCGGCACCGGCGGCCGGGGCTGCGCGCCGCCGAGCTCGAACAGGCCACGCAGGGTCATCAGCCGCTCGGACTGGTCGTCGATCCGGCGGGTGTACTCCTTGAAGACGTCGTAGCGCCGGGCCCGGGTCGCGTGCTGGAGCCGGAACACCGTGTCGGGGTCGAACAGGTGCTGCTCGCCCTCCCGGCGCCACTGGTACTCGCCGCCGACGAGGAGCTTGCGGTGTGCCACCCGGACACCGTCCGGTGGGTATGCCGCCGCGTGCCGCGCCGCGACCTCCTCGGCGATGACGTCGAGACCGACGCCGCCGAGCTGGGAGACGGTGCCGGTGAAGTAGTCGTCGACGAGCTCCTGGGACAGGCCGATGGCCTCGAAGACCTGGGCGCCGCGGTACGAGGCGACCGTCGAGATGCCCATCTTGGACATCACCTTGAGGACGCCCTTGCCGAGCGCCTTGATGAGGTTCCGCACCGCCTGGGCGGCCGTGACCCCGGTGATGGCGCCGGTCCGCACCATGTCCTCGACGGTCTCCATCGCGAGGTAGGGGTTGATGGCGGCCGCGCCGAAGCCGATCAGGAGGGCGACGTGGTGGACCTCGCGGACGTCGCCGGCCTCGACGAGCAGCCCGACCATGTTGCGGGTCTTCTCGCGGATGAGGTGGTGGTGGACCGCCGAGGTGAGCAGAAGCGACGGGATGGGCGCGAAGTCGCGGTCGGCGTCCCGGTCGGACAGGACGACGAAGCGCGCCCCGTTGTCGATGGCCTCCGACACCTCGGTACAGATGGCGTCGAGGCGGGCCCGCAGCGCCGGCTCGCCGCCGCTCACGTCGTAGAGGCCTCGGACGGTGACCGCGGCATACCCGGGCAGGTCACCGTCGGCGTTGATGTGGAGGATCTTGGCCAGCTCGTCGTTGTTGATGACGGGGAAGTCGAGGACGACCTGACGGCAGTGCGCCGGCGTCGCCGTGAGGAGGTTCTCCTCCGGGCCGATCGACGTGCCGAGCGAGGTGACGAGCTCCTCGCGGATCGCGTCGAGCGGCGGGTTGGTCACCTGGGCGAAGAGCTGGGTGAAGTAGTCGAACAGCATCCGCGGCTTGTCCGAGAGCACCGCGATCGGCGTGTCGGTGCCCATCGAGCCGATGGCCTCGGCGCCGGTGCGAGCCATCGGGTTGAGGATGATCCTCAGCTCCTCCTCGGTATACCCGAAGGTGCGCTGGCGTCGGGCCACGGAGGCCGAGGTGTAGGCGATGTGCTCGCGCTCCGGGAGGTCCGCCAGCCGGATGAGGCCGGCGTGCAGCCACTCCGCGTACGGCTCGGCGGCGGCCAGCTCGCCCTTGACCTCGTCGTCGCCGATGATCCGGCCCGCCTCGGTGTCGACGAGGAACATCCGGCCCGGCTGCAGCCGGCCCCGACGCACGACCCGCTCGGGGGGAAGGTCGAGCACGCCCGCCTCAGAGGCGAGGACGACCAGCCCGTCGTCGGTGACCCAGTACCGGGCCGGCCGCAGGCCGTTGCGGTCCAGGACGGCACCGATGACGGTGCCGTCGGTGAAGGCGACGGCGGCGGGGCCGTCCCAGGGCTCCATGAACATCGAGTGGAACTCGTAGAAGGCCCGCCGGGCCGGGTCCATCTCGGCGTGGTTCTCCCAGGCCTCCGGGATCATCATGAGGACGGCGTGCGGCAGCGACCGGCCGCCGAGGTGGAGCAGCTCGAGGGCCTCGTCGAAGGACGCGGAGTCCGACGCGTTGGGTGTGCAGACGGGGAACAGCCGGGAGAGGTCGCCGGTGATGAGGTCGGAGACGAGCTGGTCCTCGCGGGCGCTCATCCAGTTCCGGTTGCCCTTGACGGTGTTGATCTCGCCGTTGTGGGCGATGAGCCGGTACGGGTGGGCCAGCGGCCAGCTCGGGAAGGTGTTCGTCGAGAAGCGCGAGTGGATGAGCGCGAGCTCGGAGACGAACCGTTCGTCGGACAGGTCGGGGAAGAACGGCTCGAGCTGCCCGGTCGTGAGCATGCCCTTGTAGACGATCGTCCGGCAGGACAGCGACGGGAAGTAGACGCCGAGGTCCCGTTCGGCCCGCTTGCGCAGGGCGAAGGTGAGCCGGTCGAGGGCGATCCCCGACACCTCACCGTCCACGGCGGCGACGAAGAGCTGCCTGAAGGCCGGCATGCACGCCCGAGCGGCATCGCCGACGAGATCTGGGGTGACCGGCAGGTCGCGCCAGCCGAGGATGGACAGACCCTCGTCCTCGGCGATCGCGGCGACCGCAGCCTCGGCCTCGGCGCGCTCGGCAGCGTCGACCGGTAGGTAGGCCAGACCCACGGCATATGACCCCGACAGCGGGAGCTCGAACGCGACGACCTCGCGGAAGAAACCGTCCGGGACCTGCGTCATGATTCCGGCGCCGTCACCGACGAGCGGGTCGGCGCCCGTCGCGCCGCGGTGGTCGAGATTACGCAGCGCGTCGAGGGCGTGGACGATGATGTCGTGTCCCGGCGTTCCGCGCATGGTCGCGACGAAGGCGACACCGCAGGCATCGTGCTCGTGCTCGGCACGATAGAGCCCGGCATCTGCGGGCTGCACGGAGAAGAGCCGCTCGGACACGTCTGATCACCGTCCTCCAAGGTCAGGGGCACCAGGCCCGGGGCACACGGTCAGGGTGGACGGCGTTGGCCACGGAGGGCAGCAGCCTATCGGAGGCCCTCAGCGTCCTACTATCTGAGCCGGCTCATCTCGCATCGTGGTCGTTGGGTGGGCGCTCAGTCGGGTGGCCGACTCCCGCCGGGTCCGGGGTCGCGTCCGCCGGTACCTCGGCGTCGCCCGCCGAGGTCTGGTCGGTCGCCGGCCCCCCGTCGGCCACCGGGCCCGCGTCGGGCACCGGCGCGCGGCCGGCCCGGCGGAAGAGGTAGACGCCGAGCAGGAAGACGAGAACCGAGGTCCACACGTTGACCCGCAGGCCGAGGATGTGGTTCGCCTGGTCGCTCCTCATGAGCTCGATGAAGATCCGCCCGACGGGGTAGCCCGCGATGTAGAGGGCGAAGACCTGCCCCGGCCGCAGGCTCAGCCGACGGTCGAGGACGAGCAGGAGCGTCCCGAGCACGACGAGGAAGACGGACTCGAAGAGGAACGTCGGCTGGAAGTAGCCGATGACGACCGGGTGCCCCTGGGCATTGACGACCGCCCGGCCGGCGACCTGGTCCCACTCGTGGATCTGCAGACCCCAGGGAGCGGTCGTGGGCCGCCCGTAGAGCTCGTTGTTGAACCAGTTGCCCCACCGACCGATGGCCTGGGCGAAGATGATGCCGGGTGCCGCGGCGTCGGCGAAGGCAGCGTAGGAGACGCCCGCGCGGCGACATCCGATCCACGCCCCCAACGCGCCGACGGCCACCGCACCCCAGATGCCGAGGCCGCCGCGCCAGATGTAGAGCGCGGCGATCGGGTCGCCGTCCTTGCCGAAGTACGGCTGCCACGTCGTGATGATGTGGTAGAGCCGCCCGCCGACGATGCCGAACGGGACGGCGTATGCCGCCACGTCGAGCGCCTGCGCCGGCGTGTGTCCTCGCGGCACGAGCCGTCGCCCGGTGAGCCAGACGGCGACGAAGATGCCGAGCAGGATGCACAGGGCGTAGGCCCGGATGGTCAGTGGACCGAGATGGACTGCGCCGACGGTCGGGCTGGGGATGGTCGTGGGGACCACGAGGCTGACGAGGGCTGGGCTCACGGCGTTCAGGACGGCTACTTGGTCGCGGCCGTGATCGCCGCGGTGAACAGCTCCGGCGTGGCGATGTCGGCGAGCTTGACCTCGGCGCCGTTGATGTAGACCGTCGGGGTGGCGTTGATGCCCTTCTTCGACGACGCCTCCTCGGTGGAGCGGACGTAGTTGTCGTAGGTGCCGGAGCTGAAGCACGTCTTCCAGGTGTCGAGAGCGGCGCCGGTGATGCCGGCGTTCTCGGCGAAGGTCGTCAGCTGCGCGTCCGTCCAGCCGGACCCCTCCTGCTGGGGCTGTGCCGCATAGACCTCGGAGTGGTAGGCCTCGAACTTGCCCGCATCGGCCGCACACAGGGCGCCGTTCGACGCCTTGAGCGAGAAGTCGGTGTTGAAGTTGCCGTCGATGATCGTCTTGAAGTTGTAGAGGAGCTTGACCTTGCCCGCGTCAGCGAGCGAGCGCACCGTCGAGCCGATGGCGGCCTCGAGCTGACCGCACACGGGGCACTGGAAGTCCTCGTAGATGTCGACGGTCGGCGCTCCGGCCACCAGGGTGACGCCCGTGTTGGCGACGAAACCCTGGCCCATCCCGGCCGCGCCGGCCGGGACGGCGTCGCCCTTGGCCGTGTCGGCCTTGTTGCTCTGGGCCGCCACGATGACGCCACCCACGACGGCGACGATCGCGATGATCGCGACGACCGTGATGACGACGATCCGGTTCGGGCCGGACGACGAGGCTTGCTGGGCGGCCTGGATCTTGGCCTTGCGCGAGCTCGCGGCGGCCTTCGACGAGGACTTCCCCATGGGTGGTGCGCTCCTTCGGTTCCGGGCCCGACGCGGGTCGTGGCCCCTGAGGGTACCTGCTAGGACTGTCCGGCTCTCGTGGCCGGGGCCGCAGCGAGAATCGGGATCATCCGCCGTACCACAGGGCGTCGACGCTCGCGAGGGAACGTGGGCGCCACAGAAGCCAGGCTCCGCACAGCGCAAGACCGATGTCCCGGAGGATCTCGAGCGGGTAGTTGGTCTCGCTGGCCCCGATCTCCCCACCGCCGCCGAAGCACCCGCAGTCGATGGTCAGGCCCCTGGCCCAGGCCTGGGCGATGCCGGCGATGAAGACCACCATGAGCAGCGTGCCGAGGGCGGCGCTGACCCGGCCGAACAGCCCCACCACGAGCAGCAGGCCGACGATGATCTCGACGATCGGCAGCGCGTAGCCGACGTAGGTCCCCAGGTCGTACGGCAGGATCTGGTAGGCGTGGACGGCATTGGCCGAGGCCTGCGGCGTGGTGACCTTGAGCAGGCCGGCGACGAGGATGACGACCCCGAGGACGAGCCGGGCCAGCAGGCCCACACCGTCGAGGGCCCTGGTATGCCGTCCCACCTGCATCCCGGCCTCGGTCCCGGTCACGCTCATGCCCGTCCTTCCCTGACGCCCTCGGCGAGCTGTTCCGTCAACGCCCGCAACGATGCGAGGTGGTCGTCGAGTTCCCCGTCGCCGGTCAACGTGCCCACGAGCGCGGACCCGACGATGACTCCGTCGGCGAACGAGGCCACCTCCGCGGCCTGCTCGCGGGTCGAGACCCCGAGGCCGACGCATACCGGCAGGTCGGTCACCTCGCGGGTCCGCTCGACGAGGTCCCGGGCCGAGCCGCCCACAGCGGAGCGAGCGCCGGTCACGCCCATCGTCGAGGCGGCGTACACGAAGCCCCGGCAGGCGCTCGACACCGTCTCGAGCCGCTGCCGCGGGGAGCTGGGGGCCACGAGGAACACCCGGTCCAGGCCGTGCCGGTCGCTCGCTGCGACCCACTCGGCGGCCTCCTCCGGAATGAGGTCCGGGGTGATGAGCCCGGCGCCCCCGGCCGCGGCGAGGTCGGCGGCGAACCGGTCGACGCCGCGGTGCAGGACGAGGTTCCAGTAGGACATGACGAGCGGGGGGGCGCCGCTCTCGCGCACGGCCGCCACGGCGGTGAACGCGTCGTCGACGCGCACCCCGGCGCTCAGGGCGGCGTCGGCGGCGTGCTGGATGACCGGACCGTCCATGAGGGGGTCGGTGTAGGGGATGCCGACCTCGACGATGTCGGCCCCGGCCGCCACCATCGTCCGCATCGCCTCGAGCGAGGCGGGCACGGACGGAAAGCCGACGGGCAGGTAGCCGATGAGGGCCGCCCGCCCCTCGTCCCGACAACGCCGCAGGACCTCAGCGACCCCGAGCGGGGTGGTCGTCGTCACGGTTGTGGGTCCCCCTCGGCCAGCAGCCCGAAATAGCCGGCCGCCGTGTGCATGTCCTTGTCCCCTCGCCCGGACAGGTTGACCAGGAGCACCGCCTCCGGACCGAGCTCGCGCCCCACCTCCATCGCGCCGACGAGCGCGTGAGCGGACTCCAGGGCCGGGATGATCCCCTCGGTCTTGCACAGCAGGTCGAAGGCCCACATGACCTCGTCGTCGGTCGCGTACCGGTACTCGGCCCGCCCGCTGTCCCGCAGGAAGGAGTGCTCCGGTCCGACGCTCGGATAGTCCAGGCCGGCGGAGATGGAGTGGGACTCGATGGTCTGGCCGTCCTCGTCCTGCATGAGGTAGCTCATCGCTCCGTGCAGGACCCCGGGACTGGCGGAGGCGAACCGGGCCGCGTGGCGCCCCGATGCCAGGCCCTCTCCCCCGGCCTCGATCCCGATGAGCCGCACTCCGGCGTCGTCGATGAACCGGTGGAAGATGCCCATGGCGTTCGACCCGCCGCCGACGCAGGCGATGACGGCGTCGGGCAGCCGCCCGACGAGGTCGAGGACCTGGGCCCGGGCCTCGACGCCGATGATCCGGTGGAAGTCACGGACCATCTCGGGGAACGGATGCGGCCCGGTCACCGTCCCGAGGAGGTAGTGGGTCGTCGCGACGTTGGTCACCCAGTCACGCAGCGCCTCGTTGATGGCGTCCTTGAGGGTGGCGCTGCCGTGCTCGACGGCGATGACCTCGGCGCCGAGGATCTTCATCCGGGCGACGTTGAGGGCCTGCCGCTCGGTGTCGACCTTGCCCATGTAGATCGTGCACTCCAGCCCCATCAGGGCGGCGGCCGTCGCCGTGGCCACGCCGTGCTGGCCGGCCCCGGTCTCGGCGATGACCCGGGTCTTGCCCATCCGCTTGGTCAGCAGTGCCTGGGCCAGGACGTTGTTGATCTTGTGCGAGCCGGTGTGGTTGAGATCCTCACGCTTGAGGATGACCCGGGCACCGCCGCAGTGCCGGGCGAACCTCGGCACCTCGGTGATGATGCTGGGCCGCCCGGTGTAGGTCCGGTGCAGCCGGTCGAGCTCGCCGAGGAACTCGGGGTCGACCATCGCCTTCTGACGGGCCTCGTCGAGCTGGTCGAGCGCGGGGATGAGCGCCTCGGGGACGTAGCGACCCCCGAACGGGCCGAACCGCCCCGGTCGGTCGATCTCCTCGGGCACGAGCTCGGGTTGCTGTGGTGTCACGGGGGGCTCCTGCTCACTCATCGGGACACTCCTGCGGCACCGGCCGAGACGATCCCGCGCGCGGCCCCCGTCGGGTCACCGTCTCTGACCAACGCCT
Source organism: uncultured Actinomycetota bacterium (assembly GCA_963771015.1). Lineage (GTDB taxonomy): Bacteria > Actinomycetota > Actinomycetes > Actinomycetales > Dermatophilaceae > CAVSJJ01. Next base: position 80,652 of record CAVYRN010000012.1, on the reverse strand, counting down.
CCCCGACGAGGACGGCGTCGGCGCCCTCGGCGGCATACCGGGCCGCGTCCGCGGGACCGGCGACCCCGGACTCGGCGACCCTGACGCACCCGACGGGGACGAGCGGCGCCAGCCGGGCGAAGGTCTCGGGGTGGACCTGAAGGGTCTTGAGGTTGCGAGCGTTGACGCCGATGACGCGGGCCCCCGCCCCCACCGCGCGCGCCACCTCCCCCTCGTCGTGGACCTCGACGAGGGCCGTCATCCCGAGCCGCTCTGCCAGCTCGCGCATGGCGACGAGCTCCAGGTCGGTGAGGGAGGCGACGATGAGGAGGATGAGGTCGGCGCCGTGCGCCCGGGCCTCCCAGATCTGGTAGTCGCTCACCATGAAGTCCTTGCGCAGGACCGGCACTGTGACGGCGGCGCGGACAGCGTCGAGGTCGGCAAGGCTGCCGCCGAACCGCCGCTCCTCGGTGAGGACGGAGACGGCCGCAGCCCCGCCGTCCGCGTATGCCGTGGCGAGGGCGGCCGGGTCCGGGATCTTGGCGAGCGGGCCCTTGCTGGGGCTGGCCCGCTTGACCTCGGCGATGAGGGCCAGCCCGGGGCGGCGCAGGGCCGCCTCGGCGTCCAGCGCGGCGGCGCGGGCAGCGACGCGGCCCTGCAGGTCCGCCAGGGGGACCCGACGCCGTCGGTCATCGAGATCCGCGCGGACGCCGGCGACGATGCTGTCGAGGACGGTGGTCATGGCTGTCTCATCGGGTCGGTGGTGAAGCGGTCAGGTCGGCGACGGCTCGGCCGCCGGCGCGCCGACCGCCGCTCAGGCGTCGCTCTGGTCGGCCGGGACGTGCTTGCCGTCGACGCCGTACCCGGCCATGGCCATGACCTTGCCGGCGACGACGCCGAGAACGGCCACGACAGTGCCCACGATGAACAGCGCCACGCTGGTGAACCCCACCCCGGCCGCCATGATGGTGAAGCCCACGAGGATGACGATGACGCCGGTCCAGGCGGCGACGCTGTTGCCGTGGTGGTCGTGCTGCTCCTGCATGAGCCTCGTCTCTCTCGCGATGGGCCGGGTCTGGCTGATTCTGTCAGGTTTGGGCGTCCCCGCCCACATCGGTCGGGTCGAGTCCCGCGTCGAGCTGGTCCCACGCGCTCGTCACCCGCTGGCCGCGCGGACCGGCCGACGCCCCGGCGTCCGGGTCCTCGGGGACCCGGGGGCGGCGTTCGTAGCGCTGGGACGGGCCTGCCCAGGTCCGGAACCCCGCCACGGCGCCGACCCAGCCCACGGCCGCGAGGAGGGTGCCGGCGCAGGCGACCCAGGGCCATGCCGTCGCCGACGCGACGGACGGGATCGACCCGGTCCGGCCCACGCTGGCGGCGGCGACCGGGCCGAGCAGGCCGGCGGGCTCGGCCGCCACCCGGACGACGAGAGCGGCGAGCCCGAGCAGGGCAGCCCCCTCGACGGCCAGCGACACGACGCGGACGACGCGGCCGCCACTCACCAGCGCGACGGAGGCGGCGATGACGACGAGGGCGAGGGCGGAGAGCCCGGGGGCCACGTCCGACCCCGCCGCGGAGATACTGCTGGTCCCCAGCACGGCGTCGCTGACCGTTCCGGCGACCCAGGGTCGGGACCCGGTGAGCAGGACGCCACCGGCGCCGATGGCCGCCAGGAGGACACCCGCCGGCCTGCGTCGCAACCACCCGAGGCGCCGTGTCATCGGACGGTCCGCATCCCCTGAGCCGTCGCGACGGCCCGCAGGGCAGCCGTCGCCTTGGCGACGCACTCCTCCTGCTCCCGGGCGGGGACGGAGTCGGCGACGATGCCCGCGCCGGCCTGGACGTGGGCGACCCCGTCGGTGATGACGGCCGTCCGGATGGCGATGGCCATGTCAAGGTCCCCGTGGAAGTCGAGATAGCCGACGACCCCGCCGTAGACACCCCGCCGGCTCGGCTCGTACTGCTCGATGAGCGCCAGCGCGCGCGGCTTCGGTGCCCCGGAGAGGGTCCCGGCCGGGAACGTCGACACCAGGACGTCGTAGGCCGACCTGCCCGCACGCAGCTCGCCGACGACGGTCGACTCGATGTGCATGACGTGGCTGTAGCGGTGGACCGCCATGAACTCGACGACGTCGACGGTCCCGGGACGGCATACCCGCTGCAGGTCGTTGCGGCCGAGGTCGACGAGCATGACGTGCTCGGCGCGCTCCTTGGGGTCGGCGAGCAGCTCCTCGGCGAGGCGGACGTCGTCCTCGGGGGACTTGCCGCGCGGACGGGACCCCGCGATCGGGTGGGTGATGGCCTGGCTGCCGGTGACCCGGACGAGCGCCTCGGGAGAGGAGCCGACGACGTCGTATGCCGAGCCGTCCGGGGCCGGCAGCCGGAAGAGGTACATGTACGGGCTCGGGTTGCTCGCCCGCAGGGCCCGGTACACCTCGAGGGCATCGGCGGCACAGTCCATCGAGAAGCGCTGGGACAGGACGACCTGGAAGACCTCCCCGGCGCGGATGTCCTCCTTGGCCGCCTCGACGATCTCCTCGTAGCGCTCAGCGGTCAGGTTCCCGCGGACGGCCCGCATGGCCTCCTCGACGACGGCGGCCTCCACATGCGCGACGGTGCTGTCGGCGGGCGCGGCGAGCTCGCGGGTCATCCGGTCGAGCCGCTCGACGGCGTCGGCCCAGGCCCACTCGACCCGCTCGTCGGTCGCGTCGTAGTTCACCGCGTTGGCGACGAGCAGGATCGAGCCGTCGCCGTGGTCGAGGATGGCCAGGTCGGTGGCGAGCATCATCGTCAGCTCGGGGATGCCGAGCACGTCCGGCGCGGTCGAGGGCACCCTCTCCCAGCGCCGCACCGCGTCGTAGGAGATCGCTCCGACCATCCCGCCGGTCAGCGGCGGCAACCCCGGGATGGGCGCGGTCGCCAGGGCTGCCACGGTGTCCCGCAGGGCATCCGTGGCCAGGCCCGTCGTCGGAGCACCGACCGGTGGGTCCCCGATCCAGTGGGCCTGCCCGTCGACCTCGGTCAGCGTCGAGTGGCTCGCCGCTCCCACGATGGAGTAGCGCGACCACACCCCGCCGTGCTCGGCCGACTCGAGCAGGAACGTCCCCGGGCGGCCGGCGGCCAGCTTGCGGTAGACCCCGACCGGCGTCTCGGCGTCGGCCATGAGCCGCCGGACGACGGGGATGACCCGGCGATCCTGGGCCAGGACCGAGAAGACGTCGAGCGACGGCCAGGTCGTGCCGTAGCCGAGCTCGGGAGCCGGCGTCGTCACGGCCGTCCCTCGGCAGCGCCGAGGTCGCCGGCGTCGAAGCAGGTCCGGTCGCCGGTGTGGCATGCCGAGCCGACCTGGTCGACCCGGACGAGAAGCGCGTCGCCGTCGCAGTCGAGAGCGACGCTGCGGACGTACTGGGCGTGTCCGGAGGTGTCGCCCTTGCGCCAGTACTCCTGACGGCTCCGCGACCAGAAGGTCACCCGCCCCTCGGTGAGCGTCCGACGGAGCGCCTCGTCGTCCATCCAGCCGACCATGAGCACCTCGCCGCTGTCGTGCTGTTGGACGACCGCGGCGACGAGTCCGGCGTCGCGTTTGAGGCGCGCGGCGATGGCGGGGTCGAGGCGGGGCACGGCCATATTGTGCCGTTCTCAGCCTGGTTGCCCATGATGGTGTCCATGACGAGCACCCCGGATCACCTGGCCCGCGCCGAGCGCCTGGCCCTCTGCGACACCCTGGACCGCGTCGGACCGGACGCTCCGACGCTGTGCGACCCGTGGGACGCCCGGATGCTGGCGGCGCATATCGTCCTGCGCGAGCGCCGGCCCGACCTGGCCCCCGGCATCGTCCTACCGCTGCTGGCCGGGCGCCTCGACCGGGCCCAGGCTTCGATGGCCCGGCAGACGCCGTGGACCGACCTCGTCCACCGCGTGCGGACCGGCCCGCCCGCCTGGTCGCCCACCCGGGTCCCGTCGGTGGACGACGTGGTGAACACGGTCGAGATGATCATCCACCACGAGGACCTGCTGCGCGGGGACGGTCGGCCGGGACCCCGCCGGGATGTCTCTCCCGAGCTGGCGAAGGCGGCCTGGTCGGCCCTGCGGCGCATGGCGTCGCTCATGTTCCGCCGCACGCCCGTCGGCGTCGAGCTGGTCGCCCCCGGTTTCCGCGCGATCACCGCCCGCCAGGGCACCCCGGTCGTCACGGTGACCGGCGAGCCGGTCGAGCTCCTCCTGGTCGCCTACGGGCGCGAACGGGTCGCCGCGGTGGAGTACGACGGGGCCGCGGCCGCCGTCGACGCGCTGCTGGCCACCCCGCTCGGCATCTGAGGGACGCTCTCCCTGCGCCCGGGCGCAGGGAGGCGTTGGGCGAGCCGGACCGGCTCAGCGCACGGTGACCCCGGCGGCCCTCATCGACGCCTTGACCTCGGCGATCGTCAGCTCCCCGAAGTGGAAGACGCTGGCGGCCAGGACCGCGTCGGCCCCGGCCCGCACGGCCGGGGCGAAGTGGTCCGCGGCCCCGGCTCCCCCGCTCGCGATGATGGGAATCGTCACGACCTGCCGGACCAGGGAGATGAGGTCGAGGTCGAAGCCGTCCTTGGTTCCGTCGGCATCCATCGAGTTGAGGAGGATCTCCCCGGCGCCGAGCTCGGCCGCTCTGGCACACCACTCGACCGCGTCGATCCCGGTCCCCCGCCGGCCGCCGTGCGTCGTCACCTCGAACCCCGCCCCGCTCGGTCGACCCGCCTCGTCGCGGCGACGACGCACGTCGGCGCTGAGCACGAGCACCTGGGCACCGAACCGTTCGGCCGTCTCGGCGATGAGCTCGGGTCGGGCGATCGCCGCCGTGTTGACGCCGACCTTGTCCGCGCCCTCCCGGAGCAGTCGGTCGACGTCGTCGACGGTGCGGACGCCCCCGCCGACGGTGAGCGGGATGAAGACCTCCTCGGCCGTGCGCCGAACGACGTCGTACATCGTCTCCCGGTCGCCGCTGCTCGCGGTGACGTCGAGGAAGGTCAGCTCGTCCGCCCCCTGCTCGCCATAGCGCCGGGCCAGCGCGACCGGGTCGCCCGCGTCACGGAGGTTCTCGAAGTTGACGCCCTTGACGACGCGGCCGGCATCGACATCGAGGCACGGGATGACGCGGATGGCGACGGGCACGCGCCCAATGTAGCCACGCGGCTAGGGTGAGCCGCTGTGTGGTTCCAGATCACGGACCCGGCAGACCCCGCGGACGTCGCGGCCGTCGTCGACGCCGCCGAGGCCGCGCCCGCGCGGTGTGGCGATACCGTCGTCGTGGCCATCGACGGGCCAAGCGGGTCGGGCAAGACCACCCTGGCCGCGGGGGTCGTCGACGCGCTCGGCTGCCCCGCCGTCCACATGGACCAGGTCTTCCCCGGCTGGGACGGCCTCGCCGACGCCGTCCCGCTGCTCACCAGGCAGGTCCTCGAGCCGCTTGCTCGCGGCGAGCCGGCGGCATACCGGGAGTGGGACTGGGACCACGACCGGTGGGGGGCGACCATCACGGTGCCGCGTCATCGGTTCCTCGTGGTCGAGGGCTGCGCGTCCAGCGTGCTGCCCGCCGGTGCGTATGCCGCCGTGCGGGTGTGGGTGGAGGCTCCGCCCCTGGAGCGGATGCGGCGTGGCGTCGAGCGCGACGGCGAGGTGTTCCGCCCGCACTGGGAGCGCTGGGCGGCCCAGGAGCGTGCCCTGTTCGAGGCCGACCGGACACGCGAGCGCGCCGACATCGTCATCGAGACGACGCAGCCTCGGTCGGCCGGGGGTGGCGGGTGAGTGACTCGGCCGCACGGGTGGCGCGCCGGTCTCGATTCGAGCTCGACCGGCGGCTGACCCGCGTCCGGGAGCGGGCCTTCTTCATCCTCCAGTCCGGCATCGCGGCGGCCGCCGCCTGGTTCGTCGCCCATCACCTGTTCGGACACCCGGTGCCGTTCTTCGCCCCGGTCACCGCCATCATCGTCCTCGGCCTGTCCTACGGGCATCGGCTGCGCCGTGGGCTCGAGCTCATGGTCGGCGTCGCCCTCGGGATCCTCGTCGGCGACGCCTTCAGCCACCTGGCCGGACGGGGGTGGTGGCAGATCGCGGTCGTCGTCGTCATCGCGATGGCGGGTGCGGCCTTCCTCAGCTCCGGCACGCTGCTCGCCAGCCAGGCCGGCGTCCAGGCGGTCTTCGTCACCACACTCGTCCCCGCCCCTGGACAGGGGTTCTCGCGATGGACCGACGCCGTGATCGGCGGCGTCGTCGCGCTCGCACTCGGGCTCATCGCTCCCCTGGCGCCGCTGCGCCGTCCTCGGACCCAGGCGGCCAGGGCGCTGCGCGAGGTGGCCGCCATCGTCCGGACCATCTCCACGGCGCTGGCGGCCGGCAGCGAAGAGGCGGCCTGGCAGGCCCTGGTGCGGGCTCGGGCCAGCGAGCACCTCCTCGACGAGCTGCGCGCCGCCGCGGCCGAGGGACTTGCCGTCGTCCGGTTCTCGCCGCTCGTCCGGCGGCATGCCGGCGACCTGAGAGCCGTGTCCGACCTCCTCGCCCCCCTCGACCACTGCGTCCGCAACCTGCGCGTCCTCGCCCGCCGCGCACACGTCGCGACCTGGCGGGACGAACCGGTGCCGACGGCCTACCTCGCGCTGCTCACCTCCCTCGCCGAGGCCGCGGAGGACGTCGCCGCCGGGCTGGAGACCGAGGACGCGGCCCGAAACGCCCGTGCCGCCGTGCTGCGGGTCGGGGAGCTCAGCGCCAGCATCGGACCGTCGACAAGCCTGTCCGGCGAGGTCCTTCGGGCCCAGATGCGCTCGATGGTCGTCGACCTGCTCATGGTGACCGGCCTGACCTACGATGAGGCGAGCGACCTCGTGCCCGAGGTGTTCGACGCCTAGGCCGGCGGGTCGGGTTCGCGCGGCGGCGACAGCCGGTCCCGCCGGGTCACGACGAGCGTGGCCAGCCGCTGGGCCTCCTGCTGGCCGAACTCGCCGTCGGCGCGCTGCACGGCCATGACGGCGACGACATCGGTGTCCGCCAGGTCCAGGCTCACCCACGGGTCTCCCTCGGGAAAGCGCACCGCGACGATCTCGGGCCAGCCGACCGTCCGGGTGACGATGAGGTTGCGGATCCGCAGACCCGCGTCACTCGGAACGGCCCCGATGCTCGCGTACCGCCAGAGCAGGGTCGCGATGGCCAGGCCGAACGCCACGAGGAGCATCCGGTCCATGAGCGCCCAGTCGCCGCCCGCCGCCGGACCGGGAATGAGCACGGCCACCCCGAAGAAGACGACGAGCACGGCCACGGCCATGCCGGTCGCCATCGCTCGGCCGCGGCGGGGCCGGAACGGCGCATCGATCGGGACGCCCTCCGCCCACGGGGTCCCGAGAGGATCCGCGGTCATCGGGTCAGAGCCGGCACGCCGTGATGCCCGTGACGAGGATGCCCCGGGCGCCGAGCTCGTACAGCTCGTCCATGACGGCGTTGGTGACGGCGCGGGGCACCATCGCCCGCACGGCGGACCAGGTGTGGTTCTGCAGCGATGAGACGGTCGGTGACTCCAGGCCGGGCGTGATGGCGCAGGCCGCCTCGACGAGGTCGCTGGGAATGTCGTAGTCGAGCAGGACGTAGTGGCGCGCCGTGATGACGCCGAGCAGGCGTCGCCGGAGTACCTCGATGCCCAGCTGCTCCTCGCTGCCCTCGCGGCGGACCAGGACCGCCTCGCTGCGCAGGATCGGCTCGCCGAAGACCGCCAGCCCCTGGCTGCGCAGGGTCGCGCCGGTCTCGACGACATCGGCGATGATGTCGGCGACGCCCAGGGTGATGGCGGTCTCGACCGCCCCGTCGAGGCGGACGACCGCGGCGGTGACGCCGGCATCGGCCAGATGCTTCTCGACGAGACCGGGATAGCTCGTCGCCACCCGATGACCGTCGATCTGCTCCACCGCCTCGACGGAACCGGGGCGCGCGGCATACCGGAACGTCGACGCGCCGAAGCCCAGGGCCATGACCTCGACCGCGGCGCTGCCGGAGTCCAGCAGCAGGTCACGGCCGGTGATCCCGCAGTCGACCGTGCCCGACCCGACATAGACGGCGATGTCTCGGGGCCGGAGGTAGAACAGCTCGACGGAGTTCTCGGCGTCGATGACGACGAGCTCCTTGGCGTCGCGGCGCGTCCGGTAGCCCGCCTCGCGCAGCATGTCGGCGGCGGGTTCGGCGAGCGACCCCTTGTTGGGGACGGCGATTCGCAGCATCGGCGGTGTCCTCCTGAGGGTCTAGAGGTGGGCGTAGACGTCGTCGAGGGAGAGGTCGGCGGCCAGCATCAGCACCTGGAGGTGGTAAAGGAGCTGGCTGATCTCCTCGGCCGTCCGCTCCTTGCCCTCGTGCTCGGCCGCCATCCAGACCTCGGCGGCCTCCTCGACGATCTTCTTCCCGATGGCGTGCACACCCGCGTCGAGGGCGGCGACCGTGCCCGAGCCGGCGGGGCGGGTGGCGGCCTTGTCACGCAGCTCGGCGTAGAGCCCGTCGAACGTCTTCACGAGGCACAAGGGTACGTCGGCGGCGGCCCCGTCCTGACCGCCGCCCACGTGCTGGTGGGGTACCGGGCATGCCGGTACGGCACCCGGCGCCGACGCGTGGGGGTCGAGCCGTGGCCGGCCCCACGCGGCCACGGGTGCTCAGGCGGTCGCCGGCTCCCGAGCCTCCTCGGGCTCGATGTCCGGGCGCTCGGTACGGCTCGCTCGCATCCACACCACGAAGCCCCAGATGACGAAGATGGAGTAGAAGGCGTAGAGGACCGCCGTCGGGATGAAGTTGTTGTGCAGCAGGAGCGGCACACCGACGAGGTCGACGCCGATCCAGACCAGCCAGAACTCGTTCCACCCGCGGGCCATCGCGAAGGTCGCCAGGAAGGAGCCGACGAAGATCCACGCGTCGGCCCAGAAGTACCAGCGCGGCGCCGGCCACCCGGCGCCGAGCATGGCGAAGACCTGCTGGACGACGACCATCCCGAGGAACCAGCCGACGACGACGAAGGCCCGCTCGCGGGCCGTGGCCCACCGGGGGACGATGGCCGGCGCCGAGGCGTCGTGGTGGTTGAGCCTGCGGACCTGGCTCCATCGCCACCAGCCGTAGGCACTCGTCGCGATGAAGAAGATCTGCCGCCCGGACTGGCCGAAGAGCGGCGCGCGCCCGTCCGCGGCGTCGAAGGTCACCGTGATGTAGACGAGGAAGAGGATGGCGTTGCCGACGATGCCGATCGGCCAGGCCCAGACCTTGCGCCGCATCCCGAGGACGGCGGACGCGAGCCCGAAGGTGACGCCGATGACCTCCATCCAGTGCAGCTGGTACGCGCCGATCTGGATGTAGGCCTCGTAGAGGCCCTTGATGACGTTCATGAGTGGTGTTCGCCCTTTGTTCGTGTCCAGTGAAGGCGAACTCCGGGGAACCTGCGCCACGGCACGTCGCCCCCACCGCCAACGGGCGGCGCGGCATACGGCATACCGTCGCACGTGCTGCCTACCATCCGGACTTTCACCGTCGGTCCTGGAGTTCCACCAGGTCAACCGGCCGCTGGCTGCGGCCGGGTCGCGGACTGTCACCGCCGGTTCGGAGTTGCACCGACCCCGGAGCACGTGCCTCAAGTATGCCGCACCGGTTAGGGCGACCTTCGCACCGTCCAGGTGAGTCCGGTCACCGTCGTCGGCCCCCCCGCCCGTCCCAGGTGCCGAGCGTTGCCGCGGTCGCGACCGCGGCGACCGCGGCATCGTGCCCCTTGTCCTCGCGCGACCCCGGAAGACCGGCCCGATCCAGGGCCTGGGGCTCGTCGTCGCAGGTGAGGACCCCGAAACCGATGGGCACCCCGGTCCGTACGCTGACCTCCGTCAGCCCCTGGGTCACCGCCGAACAGACGTACTCGAAGTGCGGCGTGCCGCCCCGGATGACGACCCCGAGGGCCACCAGGGCGTCGAACCTCGGTGCCAGCCTCGCACAGGCGACGCTGAGCTCGACGGTGCCGGGCACCCTCACCAGCGGCGCGTCGCCGATGCCGGACTCCGCGAGGGCACGCTGCGCGCCGGCGATGAGCCCGTCCATGACCCTCGCGTGCCACGACGACGCGACGACCGCCACCCGCAGGCCGGAGCCGTCCACGCTCAGGTCGGGTGCCCCGTTGCCGCTCACGCCGTGGCCCCGGAGTCCTCGGGCCCGAGCACGAGATCGTGCCCCAGCCGGTCACGCTTGGTGCGCAGGTACGCCTCGTTGCTGACCGTGGGCGCGATGTTGAGGCGCTCCACGGCGGCGACCTCGATCCCGTGCTCGCGCATGGCGTTGACCTTCATCGGGTTGTTGGTCAGCAGCCGGACGGCGGTGACACCCAGGTCGGCGAGGATGGCCGCCCCAGCGGCATACTCCCGGGCGTCGACCGGCAGGCCGAGCTCGACCTGCGCGTCGACGGTGTCGAAGCCGTCGTCCTGGAGGGCATACGCCTGCAGCTTCGACAACAGGCCCACCCCACGGCCCTCGTGCCCGCGCAGGTACACCACGACCCCGCCCTCTGCGGCGACCCGGGCGAGTGACCGATGGAGCTGCGGCCCGCAGTCGCACCGCTGCGACCCCAGGACGTCCCCGGTCAGGCACTCCGAGTGCAGCCGGACCAGGGGGGCGCCGCCGCGGAGCCGGGTCATCCCCCGGGGACTGACCAGCGCGAGGTGCGCGTCGCCGGTGAGGACGTCGCGGAAGCCGACGACCGTGAAGGTGCCGTGCTCGGTCGGGAGGACGGACTCGGCCACCCGCTCCACGCGGTCGTGACGCTGGCGCCAGGCCACGAGCTGGGCAACCGTGATGACCGGCAGGTCGTGCTCCGCCCCGATGGCGAGCACGTCCGGGAGTCGCATCATCGTGCCGTCGTCGTTGACGAGCTCCCCGATGGCACCGACCGGGGACAACCCGGCCAGGCGGCACAGGTCGACGGCCGCCTCGGTGTGTCCGGGACGTTCGAGCACGCCGCCGGCCCTGGCCCGCAGCGGGAGGACATGGCCCGGCCGGATGAGCCGCTCCGGCGTCGCCGCGGGGTCGGCGAGCGTCCTCACCGTGTGGGCCCGGTCCGCCGCGGAGATGCCGGTCGTGACTCCCGCGGCCGCGTCGACGGTCACCGTGTACGCCGTCCGGAGGGGGTCGTGGTTGTCGGCGACCATGAGCGGCAGGCTGAGCCGGTCGGCCACCTCCTGCGGCATGGGGGCGCAGATGTAGCCGGAGCTGTGGCGGATCGTCCAGGCCATCCACTCGGTGCTGAGGGTCTCGGCGGCCAGGATGACATCGCCCTCGTTCTCTCGGTCCTCGTTGTCGGCCACGAGAACAGGCCGACCGGCACGGAGCGCCGCCAGGGCCTCCTCGATCGTGGCCAGCGCGCTCATACCCCCACCTCCCGCATCCGTCGCTCCTGGCGTGATGCCGTGCCGGGTCGCTCCGGTCGCGTGGTGAGGGCGTTCATGCGGGGTCCTCGGTGGTCGCGGCAAGGAGCCGCTCGACATACTTCGCGAGCACGTCCACCTCGAGGTTGACCGGGTCGCCGACCCCCTTGTGTCCCAGCGTCGTCAGCTCCAGCGTCGTGGGGATCAGGGAGACGGTGAAGGCATCCGCCTCGACCGAGGCGACGGTCAGGCTGACGCCGTCGACGGTGATCGAGCCCTTCTCGACGACATAGCGGGAGAGCTGGTGCGGCAGGCTGAGGCGGACGACCTCCCAGTGGTCACCGGGTGTCCGTTCGATGATGGTCGCGGTCCCGTCGACGTGCCCCTGCACGATGTGGCCGCCGAACCTGCCCGACGCCGCCATCGCCCGCTCGAGGTTGACGGGGTCGCCGGCGGCGAGCGCGCCGAGGCTGGACCGGCGCAGGGTCTCGGCCATGACGTCGACGGTGAACCTGCTCCCGCCGTGCTCGACGACGGTGAGACAGACCCCGTTGACGGCGATCGACGCGCCGCGGACGGCATCGGAGGTGACCAGTGGCCCTTCGACGCTGAGCCGGGCCGAGTCCTGGCCGGCCTCGAGCGCGACGACATGGCCGAGCTCCTCGACGATTCCGGTGAACATCAGACGGTCTCCTTCATGGATGCGGTGATCCGCACATCTGTGCCGATCACGGTGACGTCGGTGGGATCCAGCCGCATGGCGTGCCCGATGGTCGCGATGCCGAGGTCGCCCACCGCGGACCGGCCCGCACCGAGCAGGACTGGCGCGAGGTAGGCCACGACCTCGTCGACCAGGCCTGCCGCCACGAAGGCGGCGGCCAGCGTCGAGCCGCCCTCGAGCCACACGTGATGGACCTCGGCGCGGGCCAGGTCGGCGAGGACGGCCCGAGGGTCCCGCGTGCGCAGGTGCCACGTGGGGGCGGCAGCGTCGAGGACGCTGGCATCGGCCGGGAGGTCCCGCCGGCCCACGACGACCCGGATCGGCTGGGTGTCGTGGAGCGACCCGTCGGGCCGGCGCGCGGTCAGCTGGGGATCGTCGACGAGCGCGGTGCCGGTACCGATGACGATCGCCCCGCAGCGGGAGCGCTGCTCGTGGACGTCGCGGCGAGAGGCTTCGCCGGTGATCCAGCGGCTCGTGCCGTCGGCGGCGGAGCTGCGCCCGTCCAGGGTTGCCGCGAACTTCCAGGTCACCCAGGGGCGGCCGGTGGTGACGAGGTGGGTCCAGGTCCGGTTGAGGGCGGTCGCCTCCCCGGCCAGCAGGCCCGCCTCGACACGCACTCCGCGCGCGCGCAGCCAGTCGCCGCCGCCCGCCGCGCGGGGGTTGGGATCGGTCTGGGCGTGGACGACGCGTGTCACGCCCGCGGCATACAGGGCGGCGGCGCACGGCTGCGTCCGCCCGGTGTGGCTACACGGCTCCAGGGTGACGTACGCGGTCGCCCCCTGCGCCCGGATCTCGGCCTGCGCGAGGGCGTCCGCCTCGGCGTGCGGGGTCCCCGCCCCTCGGTGGAAGCCCTCGCCCACGACCGAGCCGTCCGGGGCGACGATGACGCAGCCGACCCGGGGGTTGGCGTTGGCCCGGGGGCTGCGCTCGGCCAGGGTGAGGGCGCGACGCATCATCGCGGTGTCGCTGCTCAGATCCGGCGCTGACATGTCCTGCCCTCGTGCTCGAGACGGTGACGCCGAGCTCCGGGACACGAGCAGGATCGGGCGATGGGGTCGACGACGACGCCGACCACCGGGGCCGCCATGGTCCCGCTGTCACGTGCTGCCTACCATCCGGACTTTCACCGTCGGTCCTGGAGTTCCACCAGGTCAACCGGCCGCTGGCTGCGGCCGGGTCGCGGACTGTCACCGCCGGTTCGGAGTTGCACCGACCCCGGAGCACGTGCCTCAAGTATGCCGCACCGGCGCCACCGTGCCGATCCCCGCCGTGGTGGCTCGGGTCACGAACCACGGCCCCGCCGGGCCCGCCCGACGCCGCGGGGGTCGTGGACCCGACCGCAGGCCCTGGGGGCCTATCGGGTCCGGTGGTCGTGGCGGGCGGCCAGCGCGCGCAGCTGGTCGACAGCCGCGGCGGCGTCCTCGGCGCCGAACACCGCGGAGCCGGCGACGAAGACGTCGGCGCCGGCCTCCGCACACTGCTCGATCGTGTCGGCCGAGACGCCACCGTCGACCTGGACCCAGATCTCCCCACCGTGCCGTCGCACCGCGTCCCGCACCTCCCGGACCTTGGGCATCTGGTCGGTCATGAAGGACTGTCCGCCGAAGCCCGGCTCGACCGTCATGACCAGCACCATGTCCACCTCGTCGAGGAGCTCGACGTAGGGGGCGAAGGGCGTCCTCGGCTTGAGCGCGAAGGCGGCCCGGGCACCCTGGGCCCGGAGGTCCCTGGCGATCCGCACCGGATCCCTGGCGGCCTCGATGTGGAAGGTCACCGACCTCGCTCCGGCCTCGGCATACGGGGGAGCCCATCGGTCCGGGTCCTCGATCATGAGGTGGCAGTCGATGGGCAGCGGGCTGACCTTGAGCAGGCTCTCGACGACCGGTAGCCCGAGGGTGAGGTTGGGGACGAAGTGGGCGTCCATGACGTCGACGTGCGCCCAGTCGGCGTTGCGGACGGTCTCGAGCTCGGCCTGGAGGTTGGCGAAGTCGGCCGAGAGGATGCTGGGGGAGATCTGGGGCACGCTTCCACCCTAGTCAGCCGTTCCGGCCCGGGCGCGGACCTCCCCGCACCGTGGCCGGCCCGTCCGCCCGCAGCGCAGGGCAGGGCAGGCTCAGCGCACCATCCGGATCTCGACGAGCCCGGAGCGGGCCTCGTCGACGCCGCTGGCGCCGTCGGCGGCGAAGCCGTTGCGCCGGAAGAACGCGATGGCCCGCTCGTTGCCCGACCACACCCACAGCTGCGCCGGCTCACCGGGGGCGAGACAGAGGTCGAGCAGGCCCTGGCCGACCCCCGACCCGTGGAGCGCGGGGTCGACGTGGACCTGCAGAAGCTCGACGGGGCGAGCCACCTCCAGCCCGAGCCTGGCCCGGGACGGACCGCGGACCGCCAGCCCCACCACCCGCCGGCCGTCTCGGGCGACGAGACGAAGAGTCCGACGCGGGGCCGGTTCGGCCAACGTCGTGCGCCACCGGCGCACCGAGGCGGTGACGCCGTGGCCCTCCCAGAACTCCGGCGGCAGTGCGTCACCGAACGCGTCCACGCACGACCGGTGGTGCAGCTCACCCGCCTGCCGGGCATCCGTTGGCCGCATCGGACCGACCTCGATCTTCACCGCTCACCCCTTTCGCAGAATGGCCAGGAACATGGCGTCCGTCCCGTGGACGTGCGGCCACAGCTGCACCGTCGGGCCCTCACCCAGCTCGGGCAGCGGCATACCGTCGGGCCCGCGGACGAACGGACGGGCGTCGACGAGCTCGATATCCGCCCGCCTCTTGACCACGTCCTCGATGACGAACCGGGTCTCGGCCAGGTGCGGGCTGCAGGTGGCATAGGCGACGACCCCGCCCGGAGCGACCGCCTCGAGGGCCGACCCCAGCAGGTCGCGCTGGAGCGGCCCGAGCCGCGCCAGGTCGGCGGGGCTGCGTCGCCAGCGCGCCTCCGGACGGCGCCGGAGTGCGCCCAGGCCGGTACACGGCGCGTCGACGAGGACCCGCGCGTATGCCGCCGGCTCGTTCTCGCCGACCTCGCGACCGTCCGCGGTCCGCACCTCGACCGTGTGCCCGGCGGCCGTGGCCCGATCCGTGAGCGTTGCCAGGGTGCTGCGCACGAGGTCGGCGCGGTGTGGGCTCACCTCGACCGCCACGAGATCGACGCCGGCGGCCAGCGCCATACCGCCGAGGACTCCCGCCTTGCCCCCCGGACCGGCGCACAGGTCGAGCCAGCGGGGCGGCAGCGCGGGGTCGGCGTCGACCGCGGCGAGCGCCAACGGCAGGAGCTGGGACCCCTCGTCCTGGACCCCGGCGCGCCCGTCCCGCACCGCCGCGATCTGGCCCGGGTCACCGGCGCGGAGCACCGCGCCGATGGGTGAGGTGGCACTCGGCTCCGCGTCGGCCGCGTCGACGAGCTCGGCCACCGTGGCGAGCCCGGGGCGGGCGACGAGGCTCACCCGGGGCGGGTCGTTGTCGACGGCCAGCAGCGCGTCGAGCTCGGCGTCGACCGTCTCGGGGGTGGCCCGGGCGTGTCCGAGCAGCGCGGCGCGCAGCGCCTTGACGACCCACTCCGGGTGGGAGTGCCGGATGGCCAGAGCGTCGGCACCCGAGCCCGCCGGAACGACCACCTCGAGCCACTCCGCCGGGGTGCGTTCGCTCACCCGCCGCATGACCGCGTTGACGAAGCCGGCGCTGCCCTGGCCCGCCACGGTACGGGCCAGCGCGACCGTCTGGTCGGCCGCGGCGTGGTCGGGGACCCGCATGCCGAGCAGCTGGTGCGCCCCCAGCCGCAGGACGTCGAGGACCTGGGGGTCGATGGCGGAGGTCGCGCGGGCAGCGGCCGAGGCGATGATGGCGTCGTACCGTCCCTGGAGCCGGATCGTCCCGAACGCGAGCTCGGTGGCGAAGGCCGCGTCGCGGCCGGTGAGGCGGCGACGGCGGAGGACCTTCGGCATCTCGAGGTTCGCGTACGCGCCCTCGGCCACCGCCCGGAGCAGGGTGAACGCCGCCAGACGGGCCGGCTCGGCCGACCGGCTCCGCTCGCTCGGCCGGGTTGCGGACCGGGGCGGGGCGGCACGACGGTCCGGTGGCCCGCTCCCCCGGCTGGGTCGCGCGGACCCGCCCTGGCCCCCCGGGCCACGCCGCGGGCCGTGCGGCTCGCCGCCGCCGCTCATCGGCCGACCCGTTCGCCCCGCTCGACCCGGGCACCGCGCGCCCAGTCGGGAGCCGGCATCGGCTTCTTCCCGGGCGGCCCGACCTCCCGCAGCTCGACCGGGTGGGTCGCCGTGCCGACGTAGACCGCCTGCTTCGTGGCCAGCAGGGTGCCCGCGGCCAGGTGCTCGACGGGGGCGGACGGCATACCGACGGCGCCGACCTTGAGTCGCTCTCCCCGGAACGTCGTCCACGCACCCGGAGCGGGGGTGCAGCCACGGACCTGCCGGTCGACGGCGAAGGCCGGCCGGTCCCAGGCCACCTCGGCCTCCTCGGTGCTCAGCTTGGGGGCGTAGCTCACGTCCTCGGGCGACTGAGCGACCGGGCTGAGCGTCCCGTCGCCGATGCCGTCCATCGTGGCGACGAGAAGACCCGCGCCGGCGGTGGCGAGCCGACCCAACAGCGTCCCCGCCGTGTCGTCGGGTCGGATGACCTCGGTCATGACCCCGAGGATGGGTCCGGTGTCCATGCCCGCCTCGAGGAGGAAGGTCGTCGCCCCGGTCACCTCGTCACCGGCCATGATGGCCCGCTGCACCGGGGCCGCCCCGCGCCAGGCGGGCAGCAGCGAGAAGTGGAGGTTGACCCAGCCGTGAGCCGGGATGTCGAGCACCTCCTGGGGCAACAGCGCGCCATAGGCGACGACCGCGCACGCGTCCGGGGCGAGCACCCGCACTGCCTCCTGGAACTCGCCGTCCCGTGCGCTCGCCGGGGTGAGGACGGGTATGCCGTGCCGCAGCGCAGCCTCCTTGACCGGCGAGGGGGCCAGGGCCCGGCCGCGTCCGGACCGGGCGTCGGGGCGGGTCAGCACCGCGCCGACCTCGTGGTCGGAGTCGAGCAGCGCCTCGAGGGACGGGACGGCCGTCTCTGGGGTTCCGGCGAAGACGATGCGCACGGTGTCCTTCCGCGGGGATGTGGGTCAGCGACCGGTGCCGAAGGTGGGGTGCGGGCTGGCCCGCACGGCGGGAACGGCCGCACCGGACCACTCCGCCTCGCGGATCACTCGCATCGCCTCCCGGCGCTGCTCGGGGTCGAGCCGGTCGATGAAGAGGACACCGTCGAGGTGGTCCGTCTCGTGCTGGATCGCCCGGGCCAGCAGGTGGGTGCCCTCGACGGTCACCGGCTCGCCGAACTCGTTGAGGCCGCGGGCGACGGCGGTGACCCGGCGTGGCGTGTCGAAACGCAGCCCGGGGAAGGACAGGCAGCCCTCGCCGTCGGTCTCCTCTTCCTCGCCGAGGCTGAGCACCGGGTTGACGAGGTGGCCGACGAGGTCGTCCACCCGGTAGGTGAACACCCGCAGGCCGACTCCCAGCTGTGGGGCGGCCAGCCCGGCGCCGGCGGCGTCGAGCATCGTGTCGGTGAGGTCGGAGACGAGACGGCGAAGCTCCTTGTCGAAGTCGACGACGGGCTCGGCCGGGGTACGCAGGATCGGGTCACCGAAGAGGCGGATGCGCTGGACGGACACGCGCGTGAGTGTACGAGGCGCCCCTGGGGAGGCCGGACCGCTCGGTGGCCGCGGAGCGGGGAGACGAGCTTCGGACCAGGACCGCACACCAGCAGGCCTGCGTTGGCTGCAGTGGAGGTCGGCGGTCGTGGTGCACCACGACCGCCGACCGACTCTCGTCCCACCGGAGTCGGATCAGCGGTCGATCATCACAAGCTCGGATCCGGCGGGTCGAGCCGGACGGTGATGCCCTCGGGCTCCTTGCGGGCGCTGCGCACCGCCTTGGCCTCGGCCAGCGCCTCGGCCAGTGCCGGGCCGTGCGCGAGGTCCACCCTCAGCAGCAACCGAGCCCCCTCCTCGGCGAGCGGCAGCGGCCCGAGCACCTCGACGGCGTCGTCGAGTCCGGCGCCGGACACGGTGGCCTCCACCGCACGTCGTGGCCCGGTGACCGAGGCCATGGCCACCGTCGGCGGCAGCCGCAACCCGCGCCGCTCCTCCAGCTCTCGGGCGGCGAACCACCCCGGGTCCCACCGGACGAGGGCCTCGACCGCCGGGATCGTCGCGTGGACCGGCGCGCCGGCGAGCACGACGACGCCCCCGTCGGCGGCGCCGCGGACGAGGGCCGCCGCACCCAGCCACCGGCGCAGCGCCTCCTCGCCGGCGGTGAGCACCGGGCGGTCGAGCAGGGCCCAGGCGTCGAGCAGGAGGGCCGCGGCATACCCGCCCTCGGCGACCGGCTCCGCGCCCGGCGTGGCGATGACGAGCCGAGGCGACGCCGGGACGGCGTCGAGGACCGCCCCGGACCCCGACGTCTGCACAGGGACTCCGGGAAACGCACGGCCGAGCTCCTCCGCCGTGCGCCGCGCGCCGACGACGGAGGAGCGGAACCGGTGGCTACCGCAGGCCGGGCAGCTGAACCCAGCGGGCTCACGCCCGCACCACCGGCAGGCCGGCGCCACGTCCGCCCGGGCCAGGCCGAGCGGGCCACCGCAGTGCGGGCAGCGAGCCGGGCGACGGCAGTCCTGGCAGGACAGGGCCGGGAGGTAGCCGCGGCGGGGCACCTGGACCAGGACGGGGCCGGACGCCAGCGCCTCCTTGGCGACCCGCCACCCGGTCGACGGCAGGTGGGCAAGGGCCGCCGCGGGGTCGCGCTCGGCCTCGCCGCCCTCGCCCGCCACACGCACCCTGGGCGCCGCCGAACGCAGGGCCGACCGGGGCGGGTCGATGGGCTTGAGCAGTCCCGTCTCGAGCAGCTGCTCGAGGGCGGCCGACCGGGCGTACCCGGCCACGAGGACCGCCGCAGCCTCGACGCGCGCCCGGGCCAGCAGGATCTCCCGGATGTGGGGGTACGGGGCTCGGGGCTCCTCGTGCAGATCGTCGCCGTCGTCCCACCACACCACCAGCCCGAGCTCGCGAACCGGCGCGAAGGCCGCGGCCCGGGTGCCGACGACGACCCGGACGTGACCGCGCAGCAGGGACAGGAAGGCCGTGTAGCGCGCCTGCGGCCCCTGGTCCGCCGTGAGCCGGACATGGCGCCCGTCCCCGAGCACCTCGGTGAGCGCCGCGTCGACGCGGGTGACGTCCCGATGGTCGGGGACGACGAGGAGTGCCCCTCGCCCGCCGGAGTGGGCCGCCGCGGCCGCCTCGGCAAGCAGCCGGGGCCAGTCGTGGGCCCGGTCGGTGGCCGGGAGGGCGAGCAGCGCGGCGGCCGGGCTCTGTCCCCCCGTCACCCGGGTCAGGAACGAGGCACCGGCGGGGTATGCCGCCCACGCGGCCGCCTCGCGTCCCCCCTCCCTCGCCGGCGCGGGGCCGAGCGGCTCGGGTGGAAGGTTCCGTTCGGCGGTCGCATGCCGGGGCGGCACGGCGAGCCGAAGGACGTCGCCGAGGGTGCCGGCATACCGGTCGGCCACGGACCGCGCCGCGGCGAGCACGGATGGCGTCAGCACCGGTTCCGGCGACACGACCCGGCGCAACGGCGCCAGCCGCCCCTCGTGCTCGGCGTCGGCTCGACGGGCGAGAACGAACCCGTCGCGGTCCTTCCCGGCGAAGCGCACCTTGACCCGAACGCCCGGCTGGGCCGCGTCGGCCAGCGCGACGGGGACGGTGTACTCGAACGGGCGGTCGAGGTGGGCCAGGCCCGTGTCGACCTGGACGACCGCGACCGGGTCCTTCTCGGCGGGCGGCTCGGCGGCCCGGGCGGCCCGATGCCGGCGGGGGGCCGGGGTGCGGAGGAGGGCGAGCTGTTCGGCCTCCGGCTCGGACCCTTCGGAGCCCGGGCGGTCGCCGTGCCCCGCCGACCCGACTGTCTGACCCATGGCGCGAACCTAGCCGAGCCCGCCGACCGGCGTCGCCGGGGCGGGCTCGGACTATGGAGAGGCGGTCAGCCGGCGGCGCGCTGCAGCTCCTCGACACGGTTGGTCTGCTCCCAGGTGAACGCCCCACCCTCGGCGACCCGGCCGAAGTGGCCGTACGCCGCGGTCCGGGCGTAGATCGGGCGCAGCAGGTCCAGCTCGTCGAGGATGGCGGCGGGGCGCAGGTCGAACACCGACGTGATGGCCGCCTGGATCTTCTCCGCGGGCACGCTCTCGGTGCCGAACGTCTCGACGTAGAGACCGACCGGCTGCGCCTTGCCGATGGCGTAGGCGACCTGGACCTCGCAGCGCCTGGCCAGACCGGCCGCGACCACGTTCTTGGCGACCCAGCGCGTCGCGTAGGCGGCGGACCGGTCGACCTTGCTCGGGTCCTTGCCGGAGAACGCGCCGCCCCCATGGCGGGCCATGCCGCCGTAGGTGTCGACGATGATCTTCCGGCCGGTGAGCCCGGCATCCCCCATCGGGCCGCCCACGACGAACTTGCCGGTGGGGTTGACCAGGATGCGGTGGTCAGAGGTGTCGAGGTGGATGCCGCTCGCCTCGAGGTCGGCGAGCACCGGGGCGATGACGTGCTCCCGGATGTCCGGTGCCAGCATCCCGTCGATGGAGATGTCCTCGGCGTGCTGGGTCGAGACGACGACGGTGTCGAGGCCGATCGCCGTGACCCCGTCGTAGGCGATGGTGACCTGGGTCTTGCCGTCCGGGCGGAGGTAGGGCAGCTCGTGGGACTTGCGGACCGCCGACAGCCGCTCCGCGAGCCGATGCGCGAGCTGGATGGGGAGCGGCATCAGCTCGGCGGTGTCGTCGCAGGCGTAGCCGAACATCAGCCCCTGGTCGCCCGCCCCCTGCTTGTCGAGCGGGTCCACGCCGCCGGTCCGGGACTCGTATGCCGTGTCGACGCCCTGGGCGATGTCCGGGCTCTGCTGGCCGATCGAGACCTCGACGCCGCACGACGCCCCGTCGAAGCCCTTGGTCGAGGAGTCATAGCCGATCCGCAGGACGGTGTCCCGGACGATCCGAGGGATCTCGACGTAGGCCTCCGTCGTCACCTCCCCCGCGACGTGGACCAGACCGGTCGTCACGAGCGTCTCCACGGCGACACGGCTCCGCGGATCCTGTTCGATCATGGCGTCGAGGATGGCGTCGGAGATCTGGTCGCAGATCTTGTCCGGGTGTCCTTCGGTGACGGACTCGGACGTGAACAGGCGCGCGGACAAGTGGCACTCCTTCATCGTGCGGGATCGGCGGACAATCTACCGCCTCCGGCCGCCACCACGGCCCGCGACCATGGGGCGGCTGACCTGTCTTGTCCACGCTGGGGGGTCGGCAGCAGCCCACGGAGTCTGCGATTATGGGCCGGTGGATCTCGATCTCGGGCAGATGACGTCGGCGGAGGAGGCGACCGCCACCATGCCGACGACCGCGGACGGGGGCAGCCAGCCGGTCTCGAGGCCGTCTGAGGGTGCCGACCGGCACCCCGGCACCATCCCCGAGCCGGGCACCGAGGCGCTCACCCTGCTGGCCCGCGCCCAGGCGCTGGCCGACCAGCTGCGCGCCGACGCGCACGCCGAGGCCGAGACGGTCCGGGTCGACTCCGCTCGCGTGCGCGAGGAGACGGCCCGGGCGGCCATGGAGCTCCGCGAGATCGAGGGCCAGCTGGCCACCCTGCGGGCCGAAGCGGACCGGCGCCTCGCCGAGGCCCGCGAAGAGGCCGAGACGGTTCTTGCCGACGCCGCCGACCAGGCGTCACTGCTGCGGGCCCGCGCGAGCAAGGCGACCGACGAGGCCCTCGCCGCGGCGGGCGAGGAGGCCGAGGCCCGCCTCGAGGCGGCGCGGAACCGGGCCACCGAGATCATCGCCGACGCCCAGGCCGAACACGACGTCGTCCTCGCGCGCATCACCGAGCAGGAGACCGCGCGGATCCTCGAGCTCGACCAGACCCGTGAGCGCGTCCACACCGAGCTCGAGCAGCTGCGCCAGGAGACGAGCTCCCAGACGAGCCGGCAGCGCGCGGAGGCCGAGGAGGCCGCCGCGGCACTGTTGGCCGAGGTCGAGCAGGACATCGCCGAACGGCTGTCCTCCCTGGCCCGGGACGAGGAGAACGCCTCGGCGACCCGCGAGTCCATGCACGCCCAGGCCCAGGCGAAGGCCGAGGCATTGGCCGCCCAGTCGCAGGCCGAGGCCGAGGCCGTCCTCGAGTCCGCGAACGCCCACCTCGCGTGGGCGCAACGGACGGTCCGGTCCATCCTCGACAACGCCGAGGTCGAGACCCGGTCCCGGGAGCGCCAGCACCACCAGGACCTCCTGACCCGCCTCAAACAGAACCGCGAGCGTGCCCAGACCCTGCTCGCCGGGGCGACCGCGAAGGCCAAGGACAGGGTCTCCGAGGCCGAGTCCGAGGCGGCGGCACTCCGGTCGCAGGCCACGGCGATCCTCACGGCGGCACAGTCCGACGCACAACGCACCCGCGAGAGCGCCGAGCGCGAGGCCGAACAGATCGTCGCCGCCGCCCAGAGCCGCGCCGCCGAGGCCGAGGAGCGAGCGGCACGCCGGCTCGCCGAGGCCGAGTCGGGCGCCAGACTCGTCCGCGAGCGTACGGCCGCCGACGTCGAGCGCTTCCAGCTCGAGGCCCACGAGGCACACCGAGCGGCACGGGCGGAGATCGTCCGTGCGTCGGAGGACGCCCGAAGCCACGCCGAACGGCTGCGGGCCGAGGCCCGGGCCGCCGTCGAGCGGGCCCGCGAGGAGGTCAACACCCTCGCCGCCCGGCGCGACGACATCAACCGTCAGCTCGGCAAGCTGTCCGGGGTCATCGAGGCCCTGGCGGTACCCGAGCGACCGCCCCTCGAGGAACGGTATGCCGCGCCCGCCGAGGGGCCCGAGACGACCGATCCCACCCCCGACCCCACCCCGGACCAGGAGCCACAATGAGCCAGACCCCCGAGTTCCACACCGTCTTCCGCGGCTATGACCCGCTTCAGGTCGACCAGCACCTCCAGGGGTTGGACCAGACGGTCGCTGCGGCCCACGAGGAGAACGCCCGCCTCTCCGTCGAGCTGACCAAGCTGAGCCAGGCCCAGGAGGCGACCCAGCAGGAGCTCGAGGCGCAGAAGCGGACCGTCACCAGCCTGGAGGAGGAGGCCCGCCGGGTGTCCGCGCCGAGCTACGCCGACCTCGGTGACCGGATCGGTCGGATGCTGAGCCTCGCTGACGAGGAGGCCGGTACGATCCGCCAGGCCGCGACGGCCGAGGCGGAGCAGCTCATCGCCACCGCCGAGACCGAGGCGAGGAGCGTGCGTGAGGCCGCCGACCTCTACGCCTCCGAGGTCCGGTCCAAGGCCGACGTCGACGCCTCGGGCACCCTCGAGAAGTCCCGGTTGGAGGCCGACTCGCTCCTCGACGACGCCGCCCGCGAGGCCGCCGCCCGGCGTGAGGAGGCCGAGGCCTACTACGAGAACCAGCGGGCCCGGGCCGCCGCCGCCGCCGCGGACTTCGAGGCCACCCTCGGCGCCCGGCGCGACAAGGCGGCCGCGGAGTTCAGCTCCCAGATGGCCGTGCACGAGTCGGCTCTCGCCGAGGCCCAGGAGCGCGCCGCCATGCTGACCAAGGAGGCGGACGACCGACACGCAACCCGCACCGCCGAGGCGGAGTCGATCCTCGAGAAGGCGCGAACGGAGGCGGCCTCCCTCGTCGACGGCGCCCGCGATCAGGCCGAACGGATCCGCCGGGACAGCGACCGGGAGCTCGCCGCCGTCACGGCCCGCCGCGACAGCATCACCGCACAGCTCGGCAACGTCCGCAACATGCTCGCCACCCTCGGTGGCGGGTCGATCGCCCTGGCCGACGGCCTGGTCGACGAGGCTCCCGACGAGGACGTGCCCGAGGTCGCCGACGAGGACGTGCCCGAGGAGACAGACGTACCCGACGAGACCGGCGAGGAGATGGCCGAGGCAGGGTCCGACGACGCTGACGAGTCCGACGACGCTGACGAGTCCGACGAGGCCGGCGACCCCGCCGACGAGGAGAGCGACCCGGCCGAGGAGCAGGAGGAGAGCGACGAGGCCGTCGCCGAGCCCGCGACGAAGTAGACCCATGGGGTGAGCCCCGGGACCGCGTTGACGGCCCGGGGCTCACCCGATGGTGGAGCCTGGACCTAGAACAGGCGCACGACGGCGTCCCAGACGGCGCCGGCGATGACCGCCTTCGGTGCGGGGCCGACGTCGACCACGTCGTCCGACCCGTGCCGTAGCACGTGGACGGTGCTCTCGTCCCGCCCGAAGGTGACCCCGGGCCCCACCTCGTTGACGACGAGGAGGTCGCAGCCCTTTCGGGCCAGCTTGGACCGACCGTGGTCGAGCACGGTCCCGGCCTGGTCTCCGGTCTCGGCGGCGAAGCCGACGATGACCGGTGATGTCGCGCCCCCGCGGGTGGCGACGAGCTCGGCGAGGATGTCGGGGTTGCGGACCAGCGCCACGGCGGGAGCGGACTCGTCCGGCGTGCCGTCCGACCCGGTCGCGTGGGTCTTCTTGATCTTGGCGGTGGCGTACGAGGCAGGCCGGAAGTCGGCGACGGCGGCCGCCATGACGACAGCGTCGGCCGTGACCGCCGCCGCGGTGACGGCGTCGCGCATCTGCTGGGCCGTCTCGACGGGGACGACGGTCACGCCGTGTGGCGGTGGGAGCTCGGCGGCGGTGACGAGGGTGACGCGCGCCCCGCGGGCGGCCGCGACCGCCGCGAGGGCGTGGCCCTGCTTGCCCGACGACCGGTTGCCGAGGTAGCGGACCGGGTCGAGGGGCTCCCGGGTCCCGCCCGCGGACACGACGACGCGGCGCCCGGCGAGGTCCTGTGGGGCCGACGTCCCGGTGGGCGCCCGAGGACCGGCGGCCGCGGGGCCGCCCCGGGCCAGCTCGCGCTGGCACACGGCATACAGCTCCTCCGGCTCGGGCAGCCGGCCCGGCCCGGTGTCGGCACCGGTGAGCCGACCCGAGGCCGGCGCGACGATGTGAACGCCGCGGGCGGCCAGAGTCTCGACGTTCGCCTGGGTCGCCGGGTGCTCCCACATCTCGGTGTGCATCGCCGGAGCCATCACGACCGGGCAGCGGGCGGTGAGCAGGATGGTGGTGAGCAGGTCATCCGCCTGGCCGGTGGCGGCTCGGGCCAACAGGTCGGCGGTCGCGGGGGCGACGACGACGAGGTCGGCCTCCTGTCCGAGGCGGACGTGCGGCACCTCGTGGACGTCCGCCCACACGTCGGTGTGGACGGGCTTGCCGGACAGGGCCGCCCAGGTCGCCTCGCCGACGAAGCTCAGCGCCGCACGGGTCGGGACGACGGTGACGTCGTGCCCCGCCTCGGACAGCAGCCGCAGCAGCGAGCACGCCTTGTATGCCGCGATGCCGCCCCCGACGCCGAGCACGACGCGCACGGGGTCAGTCCTCGGTCGGCTCGGCCGTCAGCAGGCCCTCGTTGATCTCGCGGAGCGCGATCGACATGGGCTTCTCGTGGACCTCGGAGTCGACGAGCGGGCCGACGTACTCGAGCAGGCCCTCCTGGAGCTGGGCGTAGTAGGCGTTGATCTGCCGTGCGCGCTTGGCGGAGTAGAGAACCAGGGCGTACTTGGAGTCGGCCTTCTTGAGCAGGTCGTCGATCGGCGGGTTCGTGATGCCGATGGGGTGGGCCTTGGTTCCGGACACGTGAGGTCGCTTTCGTCGGTGACGGTGGTGCTGACGCGCGGGTGACGTCGAGAGCGCGAAGGCTGCTGGCCTACGCCGATCGCATCAATGATACGAGTTCCTCGGCCGCATGCCGAACCTCGTCGTTGACGACGACGACATCGAACTCGTCCACGGCCGCCATCTCGCGGCGTGCGCTGGCCAGCCGGGCCTCGCGTTC
Source organism: uncultured Actinomycetota bacterium (assembly GCA_963771015.1). GTDB lineage: Bacteria > Actinomycetota > Actinomycetes > Actinomycetales > Dermatophilaceae > CAVSJJ01. The sequence continues at coordinate 54,658 of CAVYRN010000012.1, read as the reverse complement.
CTTCTCCGTCTCGGTGCCCCGCCCGACGAGCCGACGGACGAGCTCGTCCCAGGACGGCGGGGCGAGGAAGACGAACAGCGCCTCGGGCATGGCGGCCCGGACCTGTCGGGCACCTTGGAGGTCGATCTCGAGCAGGGCGAGCCGCCCGGCCCGCAGCTGGTCCTCGACCGGGCGCCGCGGCGTGCCGTACTTGGCCGTGCCGTGGACGACCGCCCACTCGAGCATCTCCCCCCGGGCCACCATCGCGTCGAACTCCTCCTCGGAGACGAAGCGATAGTGGACGCCGTCGACCTCACCGGGGCGTGGCGGACGCGTCGTGGCCGAGACGGAGAGCCACACCTCGGGGACGTGGTCGCGGATGTACGCCGACAGGGTGCCCTTGCCCACCGCGGTGGGGCCGGCGAGGACGACGAGCCGCGACGGGGTGCTCACGCCTCGGTGAAGCGCGCGAGAAGCGCGGATACCTGGTTCTGGCCGAGGCCCCGCACCCGGCGGCTCTCGGCGATGCCGATGTCCTCCATGATCTGCCGGGCCCGGACCCGCCCCACCCCCGGCATCGACTCCAGGAGCGCCGAGACCCTCATCTTCCCGATCACCTCGTCCTTGCGTCCCGCCTCGATCACCTCGGCCAGGGAGCCCTGTGCGTACTTGAGCCTGTTCTTCACGGCAGCGCGGGCGCGGCGAGCGGCCGCAGCCTTCTGCAGAGCAGCGGCTCGCTGCTCCGCGGTGAGCGGGGGTAGTGCCACGTCTCTGAACCCTCCAGTTGAGACTCCCGGCCATGCTCGTCGACGACCGGTTTGCCAGGACTATAGCGATGCCAGGTGGGTCCGGCCCGTCCGGGCGAGGCCGGCACCGTCACGTCAGAAGAGCGTGCAGGTCAGCCGCCTCCCGCCGCACCGTCCTACGCAGTGCCCCCACGTCGGGGCCCGCAGCCAGGATGCCCCGCGAGCTGGTGGGCAGCACCTGCGCCATCGCGCCCCCGAACACCCGGGCCACATCGGTCGCCGTCGCCCCCTGCGCTCCCAGGCCGGGAGCCAGCAGCGGCGCGGCACTTCGCCGCAGGTCGAGGTCGAGGTCCTGGACGGCGGAGCCGACCGTCGCCCCCACGACGAGGCCCACACTGCCCAGCTCGCCCCGCTCCCGGGCGGCCGCGTTGTCGGCACTCACCCCGTCGACGATCCCCCCCGCGACGCTGCGTCCGTCCCGCACGGCGTGCTGGACCGAGGGGCCCTCGGGGTTCGAGGTGAGGGCCAGGACGAACACGCCGCGACCGGTCTGGAGGGCGAGGTCGATCGCCGGGCGGAGCGACCCGTAGCCGAGGAACGGGCTCACCGTGAGCGCGTCGGCCGGGCTCGGCGCGTCCTTGCCCAGGAAGGCATCGGCGTAGGCGTCCATCGTCGTCCCGATGTCGCCGCGCTTGGCGTCGAGGATGGTCAGGGTCCCCGCGGCGCGCAGCTCGTCGAGCACGCGCTCGAGGAGCGCGACCCCGCGTGAGCCGAACACCTCGAAGAAGGCCGACTGGGGCTTGACCGCGGCCACGGTCCCGGCGAAGGCCTCGACGCAGGTGAGGGCGAAGCGTTCCACGCCGGCCAGGTCGTAGGTCAGGTCCCACGACTCCACGAGCGCACGGTGCGGGTCGATGCCGGCGCACAGCGGTCCGTGCTCGGACATGGCGTCGGCGAGCCGCACGCCGAACACCGCGTGGTGAGCCGTGTCGCCCCGCGCAGCCGTGCCGTCCGTCATGCTCGGACCATCCTCTCGTGGGCGATGCCGACCGCCTCGCCGAACCGGGCGAACCCCTTCTCGGCAAGCAGCGCGGCGAGCTCGTCGCGCACCCGCAGCGGCGCGTGGGGGTCGTTGAAGGTCGCGGTGCCCACCTGGACCGCGCTGGCGCCCGCGGCGACGAGCTCGAGGGCGTCCCGCCCGGTCCGCACTCCCCCCACGCCGATGATCGGGGCCGTCGGTATGCCGCCCGCCCGCATGACGGCCGCCACCTGCCAGATCGCCCGCACGGCTACCGGCCGGATCGCCGGGCCGGACAGGCCCCCGGTGACGCCGGCCAGATGCGGCCGCAGCCGGTCGGTGTCGATGACCATGCCGAGCAGGGTGTTGATCATCGTCAGTCCGTCGGCCCCGGCCCGCAGCGCGGCGGCGGCGACCGCGACGATGTCGGTCACGTCGGGTGTGAGCTTGGCGAAGATCGGCAGCTGCTCGGGCAGGGCGTGGCGGACCAGTCCGACGACCTCGGCCGAGGACACCGGGTCGCAGGCGAAGACGAGACCCCGGTTGGCCACGTTGGGGCAGGAGATGTTGACCTCGACGGCGACGACGGCGTCGGCCGCCGGGCTCGCGGCCAGCGTGGTCGCCACCTCGGCGAACTCCTCGGCGGTGTTGCCGGCGATCGACACGACGACCCGGGCGCCGACCGACTTCAGCCAGGCGAGGTCGTGCTCGACGAACGCGCGGATGCCCGGGCCCTGGAGGCCGATCGAGTTGAGCATCCCCGACGGCGTCTCCGCCATCCGGGGGGTGCCCCGCCCGGACCGGGGCTGCGCCATGACGGTCTTGGTGACGAAGGCGCCGAGCTCGGTGATGTCGAAGAACCGGTGCAGCTCACGGCCGTTGGCAGCACAGCCGGAGGCGGTCATGACCGGGTTGGGCAGCCACACCGAGCCGAGCCGCACCGACTGGTCGAGCGGAGCCATCAGTGACCACCCCAGGACGCTGTGCCGACCGTGTCTGCGGGCACCCGGCATACGCCGTCCTCGAACGCGTCCCACCGCACCCGGTCCCCACGGAAGACCGGCCCCTCGACGCAGCTGCGGACCATCGCCGTCCTGCCGTCGTCGCCGACCACCGGCATGACGCACGTCATGCACACCCCGATCCCGCAGGCCATGGCCTCCTCGACGGCGACCTGGGCGACGGCGCCGTTCGCCGAGGCGACCTCGGTGACCGCCTGAAGCATCCCCATCGGGCCACACGCGTAGACGACCCCCGCGCCGGTCGACGCGATGAGGTCGGCCAACGGCTCGGTCACCCACCCGCGAAGCCCGGCGGACCCGTCGTCGGTCATGACGGTCACCCCGTCGGCGCTCGCGTCGGCCTGGTCGACCCCGAAGAGGCGGTCCTCGCCCGCCGCCCCCAGGACGACCTCGACGTGGTTGCCCCGCTCACGCAGGACCTCCCCGAGCCAGAACATCGGCGCCGACCCGTAGCCGCCACCGACGAGAACACAGGCGACCGCCTCGGTCGGGATGGGGAACGGTCTGCCGAGCGGGCCGACGACGTCGACCCGGTCGCCCACCGCCCTGCCGGTCAGCCAGAGCGTTCCCTGCCCCTTGGCAGCGACGACAAGGTCGATGGTCCCCACATCGGGGTCGACCCGATGGATCGAGAACGCCCGGCGCAGCAACGTCGCCGAGGTGGGGCCGCCGACCGCGAGGGCGGCGAACTGGCCCGGCCGGGCCTGCTCGGCGACCTCGGGCGCGGCGATGGTCAGCCGGACGTAGGCTCCGACGACGCGGACCGCGAGGAGCTCCCCCTGCACCTGGGCCACCCCGGTCACGCGCGCTCCCCCGCCGCGCCCGCGGCATACAGGTCAAGGTCCCGGGCGTGGTCCTGGAGCGACTTCACGGTGAGCTGGCCCTCCCGGGTCGCCTCGATGGCCTGGACGGCCGCCGAGAGCTCCTGGACCGTCGTGATGAGGGTGACGTCGGCGACGTTGGCGGCGGCCCGGATCGCATAGCCGTCGGCGCGGGCGGACTGACCGGTCGGCGTGTTGACGACCATGGCGATCTCACCCTCGGCGATCAGCTCGGCGATCGTCGGGGTGCCGTCGCCCTCGTCCTTGCGCTCGCTGATCTTGCGGACCACGTCGGCATGGATCCCGTTGCGGCGCAACACATCTGCGGTCCCTGTGGTCGCGACGATGGTGAAGCCGAGGTCGGCGAGATGCTTGACGGGGAAGAGCATGGCCCGCTTGTCGCGGTTGGCCACGGAGACGAAGACGGCTCCCGAGGTCGGCAGTCCGCCGTATGCCGCGAGCTGGCTCTTGGCGAAGGCGAGGCCGAAGTCGGCGTCGATGCCCATGACCTCCCCGGTCGAGCGCATCTCCGGGCCGAGCAGGCTGTCGACGCTCTCCCCGTCCGCGGTGCGGAAGCGGTAGAAGGGAAGCACCGCCTCCTTGACCGACATCGGCGCGTGCGCCGGCAGGGTCCCGCCGTCGCCGCTCGGCGGCAGCATGCCCTCCTCGCGCAGCTCCTTGATCGTCGCCCCCATCATGACCCGTGCGGCGGCCTTGGCCAGCGGCACTCCGGTCGCCTTGGCGACGAACGGGACGGTGCGGGAGGCCCGGGGGTTGGCCTCGAGGACATAGAGGATGTCCTGGGCCAGGGCGAACTGGACGTTCATCAGTCCCCGGACGCCGATGCCCTGCGCCAGCCTCAGGCATGACTCGCGGACGCGCTCGACCTCGGCCGCACCCAGGGTGGCGGGCGGGAGCGTGCACGCGCTGTCCCCGGAGTGGATGCCGGCCTCCTCGATGTGCTCCATGACCCCGCCCAGGTACATGCTCTCGCCGTCGAAGAGCACGTCGACGTCGATCTCGATCGCGTCGTCGAGGAACCGGTCGACGAGGACCGGGTGCTCCGGAGAGGCGAACGTGGCCCGCTCGACGTAGATCGCGAGGGTCTCGTCGTCATAGACGATCTCCATCCCGCGGCCGCCCAGGACATAGGACGGCCGGACGAGGACCGGGTAGCCGATCTCGGTGGCCACCGCCACCGCCTCGTCGACGTTGTAGGCGGTCCCGTGCTTGGGGGCGGGCAGCTTGGCCTCGGCGAGGACCCGACCGAACGCCCCACGATCCTCGGCGAGGTCGATGGCCTCCGGGGTGGTGCCGACGATGGGGACACCCTCGTCCTTGAGCGCCTGCGCCAGCCCCAGCGGCGTCTGCCCGCCGAGCTGGACGATGACCCCGGCGATCGGGCCGGCCTCGCGCTCGGCGTGGACGACCTCGAGCACGTCCTCGAGGGTGAGCGGCTCGAAGTAGAGCCGGCTCGACGTGTCGTAGTCGGTCGAGACGGTCTCGGGGTTGCAGTTGACCATCACCGTCTCGTAGCCCGCGTCACGCAGCGCGAAGCTCGCGTGGACACACGAGTAGTCGAACTCGACGCCCTGGCCGATCCGGTTCGGGCCGGAACCGAGGATGATGACGGCCGGTGTCTCGCGTGGCTCGACCTCGCTCTCCTCGTCGTAGGCCGAGTAGTGGTACGGCGTCTGCGCCGCGAACTCGGCCGCACACGTGTCGACCGTCTTGTAGACCGGGCGCACCCCGAGAGCGTGACGCACACCGCGGACGACGGCCTCCGGCATGTGCCGTACCTGGGCGAGCTGAGCGTCGGAGAAGCCGTGCCGCTTGGCGAGCCGCAGCAGGTCCGGGGTGAGCTGGGCCGCCTCGGCCACCGCCTCGGCGACCTCGTTGACGAGCTGGATCTGGTCGAGGAACCACGGGTCGATGGCCGTGACGTCATGGACGTCCTCGACGGGGACCCCGGCGCGCAGCACCTGCTGGATGGCGACGATCCGCCCGTCGGTGGGCCGGCGGGCCGCAGCGAGAGCCGCCCTCGCCTGGTCGGGCGACATGGGCTCACCGGCCCAGTGGAAGCTCGACCCCGACTTCTCCAGGGAGCGCAGCGCCTTCTGGAGCGCCTCGGTGAACGACCGGCCGATCGACATCGCCTCGCCGACGCTCTTCATCGTCGTCGTCAGGGTGTCGTCGGCCGACGGGAACTTCTCGAAGGCGAAGCGCGGCACCTTGACGACGACGTAGTCCAGTGACGGCTCGAAGCTCGCCGGCGTCTCCCGGGTGATGTCGTTGGGAACCTCGTCAAGGGTGTAGCCGATCGCCATCTTGGCGGCGATCTTGGCGATGGGGAACCCGGTCGCCTTGCTGGCCAGCGCCGAGGAGCGGGACACCCGCGGGTTCATCTCGATGACGATGACCCGGCCGTCGTCGGGGTTGACGGCGAACTGGATGTTGCAGCCGCCGGTGTCGACCCCGACCTCGCGGATGACGGCGATGCCGATGTCGCGCAGCCGCTGGTACTCGCGGTCGGTCAGGGTGAGCGCCGGGGCCACGGTGATCGAGTCACCGGTGTGGACGCCCATCGGGTCGAGGTTCTCGATCGAGCACACGACCACGACGTTGTCGGCGTGGTCGCGCATCACCTCGAGCTCGTACTCCTTCCAGCCGAGGATCGACTCCTCGAGGAGCACCTCCGTCGTCGGGCTCGCATGGAGTCCGGCGCCGGCGATGCGGCGCAGCTCGGCCTCGTCGTGGGCGAAGCCCGACCCGAGCCCACCCATGGTGAACGACGGCCGGACGACGAGGGGGTAGCCGAGGTCGTCGGCAGCGGCCACGACCTCGTCCATCGTGTGGGCGATGATCGAGCGGGCCACCTCGGCGCCACAGCGCTCGACGACGCCCTTGAACGCCTGCCGGTCCTCACCGAGCCGGATCGCCTCGACGTTGGCGCCGATGAGCGGGCAGTCGTAACGCTCGAGGACGCCGCTCTCGTGCAGGGCCATTGCCGCGTTGAGGGCGGTCTGGCCGCCGAGGGTCGCCAGGACCGCGTCGGGTCGCTCCTTGGCGATGATCATCTCAATGACCTCGGGCGTGATCGGCTCGACGTAGGTCGCGTCGGCGAACTCGGGGTCGGTCATGATCGTCGCCGGGTTGGAGTTGACGAGCACGACCCGCACGCCCTCCTCGCGCAGGACGCGGCACGCCTGGGTGCCGGAGTAGTCGAACTCGCAGGCCTGGCCGATGACGATGGGGCCGGAGCCGATGACCAGGACGCTGCCGATGTCGTCGCGCTTGGGCATCAGGCGACCTCCCCTCGGTGGGCGCCCATGAGTGAGACGAACCGGTCGAAGAGGTATGCCGCGTCGTGCGGCCCGGCCGCCGCCTCCGGGTGGTACTGGACCGAGAACGCCGGGATGTCGAGGCACTCCAGGCCCTCGACGACGTCGTCGTTGAGGCAGACGTGGGAGACCCGGACCCGGCCGAAGTCGGTGGCCGAGTCGCGGTCGGCCGGCGCGTCGACCGCGAAGCCGTGGTTGTGTGCCGTGACCTCGACCTTGCCGGTCGTGCGGTCCATGACCGGCTGGTTGATACCCCGGTGCCCGTACTTGAGCTTGTAGGTCCCGAAGCCGAGCGCCCGGCCCAGGATCTGGTTGCCGAAGCAGATCCCGAAGAACGGGATCTTCGCGGCGAGGACCGATCGGGCCACGTCGACCTGCTGGTCCGCGGTCGCCGGGTCGCCGGGACCGTTGGAGAAGAACACCCCGTCGGGCGCCAGGGCCTCGATCTGGTCGAAGGTCGCGTCGGCCGGCAGCACATGGACCTCGATGCCCCGCTGCGACATCATCTCGGGCGTCATCGACTTGATGCCCAGGTCGACGGCGACGACGGTGAACCGCCGCTCCCCCCGCGCGGGCACGACATAGGGCTCCTTCGTCGCGACCTCGCAGGCCAGGTCGGCGCCCGCCATCGGCGGGGCGTCGATGACGGCGGTGAGCAGCTGCTCGCGGGGCAGGGCGGCATGCGGCCCGGAGAAGATGCCGACCCGCATGGCCCCACGCTCGCGCAGGTGCCGGGTCAGCGCCCGGGTGTCGATGTCGCAGATCCCGACGACGCCCTGGTGGTCGAGCTCGTCCTCGAGGCCGCGGCGCGAGCGCCAGCTCGAGGGCCGAAGCGCGGGGTCACGGACGACGTAGCCGGCCACCCAGATGCGGCCGGACTCGTCGTCCTCGTCGTTCCACCCCGTGTTGCCGACGTGCGGCGCGGTCATGACGACGACCTGCCGGTGGTAGCTCGGGTCGGTGAGCGTCTCCTGGTAGCCGGTCATCCCGGTCGAGAAGACCGCCTCGCCGACGGTCTCGCCGCGGTGGCCGTAGGCCCTCCCGGCGAAGGTGCGGCCGTCCTCGAGGATGAGCACCGCGGCCTCGCGGGTGATCAGCATGGGCGGGTCTCTCCCTCTCTCGCGGTCACGTCTCCGCGCAGGATCGTCGTGTGGACGGCGCCGCTGAAGGTCATGCCGTGCCAGGGGTTGTTGCGGGCGAAGGACTTCGACGCGTCCCGGTCGACGGTCCACGTCCGCGACGGGTCGACGAGGACGAGGTTGGCCGGCTCACCCGGCGCGATCGGCCGACCGTGCCCAGCGAGCCCCGCGAGCCGGGACGGGGCCACGGACATGACCCGGGCCAGGTCGGCCCACGTCATCCGTCCGGAGCGGACCATGAGGTCGGCGACCACCGCAAGCGATGTCTCCAGCCCGATCATCCCGTTCGCGGCCTCCACGAAGGCATGTTCCTTGTCGTGCCGGGCGTGCGGTGCATGGTCGGTGGCCACGACGTCGATCGTCCCGTCGGCCAGGGCGCTGCGCAGCGCCTCGGCGTCCTCGGTGGGCCGCAGCGGCGGGTTGACCTTGAAGACGGGGTCGTAGTCCGTGAGCCGCTCCTCGGTGAGCGCGAGATGGTGTGGGGTCGCCTCGGCCGTGACGGCGATGCCGCGCGCCTTGGCCCAGCGAACGACGTCGACCCCCTCGGCCGTCGTCACGTGGGCGACGTGGACCCGGCTGCCGGTGTGCTCGGCGAGCATGACGTCGCGGGCGATGATCGAGGCCTCGGCGACGGCGGGCCAGCCGGGCAGGCCGAGCCGACCCGAGAGCTCTCCCTCGTGCGCGCAGGCGGTGGGTCCGGCGAGGTTCGGGTCCTGGCTGTGCTGGGAGATGACCCCGCCGAAGGTGCGGATGTACTCCAGGGCGCGGCGCATGACCCGGGCGTCGCTCACGCAGTGCCCGTCGTCGGAGAACACGGTGACCTTCGCCCTGGATCGGTGCATGAGCCCCAGCTCGGCGAGCTCCGCGCCCGCCAGGCCCTTGGTCACCGCACCGATCGGCTGGACCTCGACCAGCCCGCAGGCCCGGCCCAGGTCGAGGACGTGCTCGACGACCTCGGCCGTGTCGGCGACCGGGCTGGTGTTGGCCATGGCGAGGATGGCCGTGAAGCCCCCGACGGCGGCGGCGGCGGAGCCGCTGGCCACCGTCTCGGCGTCCTCGCGGCCCGGCTCGCGCAGATGGGTGTGGATGTCGACGAGCCCGGGAAGGAGGACGAGGCCGTCCGCGTCGACGACCTCGGCGTCCGACGGCCGCTCGAGGGTGCCGACCTCGGCGATGAGGCCGTCGCGGACGAGGACGTCCGCGCCGTCCCCACCGAGGAGCCTGGCGCCGGTGATGAGCAGGGCGCCGCCCGACCTCGCGCCGCTCATGCTGCCACCTCCGTCCCGTCGCCGGTCACGACCGGCTCGTCTGCCCCCGCGAGCAGGTGGTAGAGGACGCTCATCCGCACGGCGACCCCCGCCGAGACCTGGTCGAGCACGAGGCTGGCCGCTGCATCGGCGGCGTCGGCGGAGATCTCGAGGCCGCGGTTCATCGGGCCCGGGTGGCAGATGACAGCCTCGGGGTTGGCGTCGAGCAGAGCGCCGAGGCGGTCTCTGGTCAGGCCGTACCCGACGGTGTACTCACGTGGCGTCGGGAAGAACCCGCCGCTCATCCGCTCCCGCTGGACCCGGAGCATCATCACCGCGTCCGGGCCGCCCGCGATGACCTCGTCGAGGTCGCCGGAGAGGTCGAACCCGTCGGCGGCGGCCCAGGGGGCGGCTCCGGCCGGCATGAGCGTCGGCGGAGCCACCAGGGTCACCTGGGCGCCCAGCAGGCGCAACGAGAGCAGGTTGGACCGAGCCACCCGGGAGTGGGTGACGTCCCCGACGATGGCCACCCGGCGCCCCTCGAGCCGACCCAGCCGCTGCTCCATCGTGTAGGCGTCGAGCAGGGCCTGGGTCGGGTGCTCGTGGGTGCCGTCGCCGGCGTTGATGACCTGGGCGTCCACCCAGCCGGTCACCTGGCTCGGCGCACCGCTGGCGCTGTGCCGGATGACGAGGGCGTCGACACCCATGGCGGCCACCGTCTTGACGGTGTCCCGCAGCGACTCGCCCTTGGAGGTCGAGGAGCCCTTGGCGGAGATGTTGATGACATCGGCCGAGAGCCACTTGCCGGCGATCTCGAACGAGGACCGGGTGCGGGTCGAGTCCTCGAAGAAGAGGTTGATGACGGTCCGGCCGCGCAGCGTCGGGAGCTTCTTCACCTCGCGGCGCTGGACGTCGTGCATCTCGGCCGCGGTGTCGAGGATCATCCGGATGTCCTCGCGGGTGAGATCGGCGATGGACAGGAGATGGCGTCTCATGAGCCCGCCTCACCGGCGGAGATCGTCACGCCTTCGGGTTCGTCGTCGTGCTCGGTCAACCGCACGCGGACCTTCTCGCTGTGCGCGGTGGGGAGGTTCTTGCCGACGTGGTCGGCCCGGATCGGCAGCTCCCGATGGCCCCGGTCCACCAGGACGGCGAGACGGACGGCGCGGGGGCGGCCGAGGTCGGAGAGTGCGTCGAGGGCGGCCCTGACCGTTCGGCCCGAGTACAGGACGTCGTCGACGAGGACGACGACCCGGTCGTCGATGCCCTCGGGCGGGATCTCGGTCCGCATCGGGCTGCGGGTCGGCTGGCGGCGCAGGTCGTCTCGGTGCATCGTCACGTCGAGCGCCCCGACCGGGACGGCCGCGCCCTCGACCTCGGCGATGAGGGCGGCGAGGCGATGGGCCAGGGCCACCCCCCGGGTGGGGATGCCCAGCAGGACGAGGTCGTCGGCGCCCTTGTTGTGTTCGAGGATCTCGTGGGCGATGCGGCGCAGGGCCCGGGAGACGTCGGAGTCGCTCATCACCGTCCGGCTGACCGGAGGGGAGCTCGGTGCGGCGGGTCCTGAGCCGGGCTCGGAGCCGTCGGGCGGACTGGTGTCGGGACGCGGCATACGCGCGCGACCTCCTTCCCTGCCTCACAGGACAGGTCGTTAAAGGATGTCTGGCGAGGTCACTCTATGCCGTCCGGTCCGGCCCTCAGCACCGGGGCTCGCGGGGTGGGACGGAATCTCGCAGGTGATCCGCGTCGCAGCGGCTACGTCGCGTACCCCTGCACGTCGACGACGAGGTCGACCGAGCCTCCCGAGCCGTTGTGGACGACGATCGTCCCATCGCTGCCGAGCGACACCACGGCCAGGCTGGCGACCACCGTGCCCGCCGGGAAGTTGACCGCGGACGTCGATGTCGTCGGGGTCGGCGCCGCGGAGAGCCAGCCGCCCCAGGTCGACGGCACGACGGTGAGGTTGACCGAGACAGCCGAGGCGCCGGCCGGGACCGGCGAACCCGCCACCCCGGCGATCTTCACGACCCGGTCGCCCCCGGCCGGGATCGCCGCGGCGCCCGGGTTGGCAGTCGTGCCTCGGCGGGTATCCAGCACCCGGCCCGTCGTCACCGGGGTCCACAACGAACCGCTGGAGGCGACCTGGCCCTGGACGTCGACGAGCACGTCGACGCGCCCGGCCGAGTGGTTGGTGACCCGGACCGAGCCGGTATCGCTGAGCACCGCGAGGGCCAGGTTGCCCGCCACCACCCCGGCCCGGTAGTTCACCGCCGACGTGGCACCGGCCGACCCGTCGCTCACCGTGAGGTAGCCGTTCTTCGTCGCGTTGACGGCCGTGAGGCGCAGGGCCGCGGCGGTGGCCGCCCCGCTGACCGGGGACCCCAGGACCCCGCCGACCTGGACGTCGACCCACTCGCCCGCGCCGAGCGCACGGGACCGGATGTTCGCCGTCGTCCCGTGCCGGGTGTCGAGCAGCCGGGCGGGCGCCGTCGGAAGCCACTGGCCGCCAACGGACGTCGTCGGGGAGACGTAGCCCTGGACGTCGGCGATGAGCTGGATGCTGCCACCCGAGCCGTTGGCGAGCGTGACGGTCCCGCTCGACCCCACCCGCAGCGTCGCGAGGTTCGCGACGGTCGCGCCGGCGGTGAAGTTGAGCAGCGACGTGCCGCCGGAGGCGTCGTCGAGGTGGCCGTTCCGGGTCGGGGCCGTCACGGTGAGGTTGACCGCCACGGAGGTCGCGCCGGTGGGCACCGGAGTCCCGGTCCCCGTCAGGTGCACCGTCACCGACTGGTGCGGGGCCAGCACCTTCGACAGACCGGGGTTCGCCGTGGTCCCCCTGCGGGTGTCGAGAACCCGCGTCGGGGTGACGGCGACGACGCGGCCGGCTGCGGTCGGGACGACGGGGTCGGAGGCCGCCGACTCCACGCCGTCACCGACGATGTTCGTCGCGTGAACGGTGAAGGTGTATGCCGTCCCGTTCGTCAGCCCGGTGACCGTTGCCGACCGGGTGCTCCCCCCGACGGCGACGGTCGCGCCACCGGGTGAGGCGGTGACGGTGTAGCCGGTCACGGGCGAGCCGTTCGCGTTGGCCGCGCTCCACGAGACGACGACCCGCCCGTCGCTCGGTGCACCGGTCACCGTCGCGGGGGCGGCCGGCTCCGTGGCGAGGACGGTGAAACGCATGGCGTCCGCGGACACCTGGCGAGACGTCGTCGCCGACCCGCTGTCTGCCATGTGGATGGTGATCGGCTGGTCCGGGAGGGCGAGGTAGGTCCCCACCCGCTGGTAGCCCTTGGCCTGCCACTGGGCGATGCTCGCCGTGCTCCTCCCCCGCGCGTCGGTGACGGTGTAGGCGGCGGTGCCGCTCGTCCGGGTATCGGGGACGAAGGCGTCCACGGCATACAGCGCCCGGCGCAGCGTCGGGGACCATGTCGCGCCCTGGTCCTCGGTCGCCGTCGCGGTGGAGTTCGTGTAGTACGACATCCCCATGACGCCCTGCCCGGGCTGGGGGTGCCAGCCACTCATCGACCCGGTGAAGACGAAGCCCGCCGAGCCCGGGCCGAGGGTGTTCGTCCCGTAGCTGACCTGGACGGCGTGACCGGGCAGCTTGGCGTCGACCCAGTTGGAGTCGATGTTGATGGTCCTGCCGCCCCACGTCTCGTTGTGGCCCCCGGCGTACTGGTGGAGTCGCTGGTGGTTGCGCCAGTAGGCGTCCTTGAACGCCGGGTACGACGCGGAGTCGGTGACGTCCTGGCGCTGGTTCCAGTGGGCGTACCAGACGTGGTCGGGTGGGGTGAACGTCGGGTCGTGGGCGGCGAACGCGCGGGACATGTCGCTCATGAGGGATGCGGGGCTGCCGTAGACGCCGGAGAGGTACCCCTGGCGGCGCAGCTCGGCGGTCCAGGCGGTGACGAAGTCGAGGACGGCATTCGTGCACGACGTGTTCCCGGTCGCGTAGGCCTCCATGTCGTAGTAGATGACCGTGCCCGGGCCCAGGCCGAACCGGGTGGCCTGGACGATCGCGTCGGCCGCGTTGTTCCTGCCCTGGGTGGTGGCCTTGCTCGCCGAGATCGCGGCCAGGCCGCCCTGGTAGACGCACGGCGCCTGCGGTCCGACGTAGATGGGGATGAGACCCCACCCGGCGCCGGTGACGGTGCTGACCCACGAGGCGCTGAGGTTGCCGTCGCCGCAGGCCCGCATCGAACCACCGATGTAGATGCCGACGGCGGCGTACGGCGAGTGCCGCCAGGCGCTCATCGTCGTCGTCGACGGCGCCGAGCAGGCGTCGAAGGCCATGCCGGTGAGAACCGTGCCCGTGGCGGCGGCCGTCGCGGACGCGGTGCTCGCCGCCAGCGCCGCGCCGGACCCCGCCGCGGTCGTCCCGGTGCTCACGGTCGTCCCGGTGCTCGCGGTGGCGGCGACCGGAGCAGCGATCGGCCCCGCAACCGGGGCCAGCGAGGCGACGGCATTCTCCGTCACCGTCGCGTCCGCTCCCCAGGCGGTCCGGACGACCACGCCCGCGTCGGGCAGGACGACCTCACGCTCCTGGGAGGCCCCGCTGTCGAGGACCCGGGCCCGCAGCCCATCGACGCTCTCGGCTCGACCGGTGGCGGCGAGCGAGCGCTCACGGGCACCGGCGGGAGCGAGCCACACGGTTCCGGCGCGGCCCACGGCGTGTGCCGGGCAGTCTTGCTCGGTGCCCGGGGTACCGAGGTAGAGGGCCGCTCGGTCCAGTCGCAGGCAGGCCGTGGGGTCGGCGTCGAAGCTGATGACCGGCCAGTCCGCGGGTACCCGGACGGTGACTGAGCGGTAGCGGACGGTCTGCAGCGGCCCGGTGAACGCCGCAGCGCCCGCTGTGACCGGGCGCGACGCCCCGGGGGTTGGTGCGGCGACGGGCGCTTCCGTGGGCGACGCGGCGCTCGCCGCCTGCGGGGCGAGGAGGAGGGCGCCGATGGCGAGGAGCGGGATGGCCCAGCGGCGGAGCGCAGACTGGGGGCGTGACACGAGGGACTCCAGGGGCAGATGTGACGGATGTGTCTTGCACAGGATGACACACAGAGACGGGAGGGGATTCAGTTGACGTAACGACTGTGACCCGAGGGGGTCGTGGGACGTCGCTCCCCACCAGGGTCTCAGCCCAGCGTCGACTTCACCTCAGCCAAACGGGCCAAAAGCCCGTTGACGAACCGCGGGGACTCATCGGTCGACAGCTCGGTCGCCAGCGCCACCGCCTCGGCGATGGCCACCGGCCCGGGCACCCCCTCGGCGTACAGGACCTCGTAGGCCCCGAGACGCAGGATCGCCCGGTCGACGGCCGGCATCCGCTCCAGGCCCCAGCCCTGGGAGTACGTCGCGAGCAGCTCGTCGATGTCGGCCCCGTGCTCGACGACGCCCGTCACCAGGGTGACGGTGTACTCGGCGAGGGGCGCCTTCGTCGTCGGACGGGCGAGCCGCTCGGCGAGCAGTCGGCTCGGGTCGACGCCTCGCTGCTCGGCCTCGAACAGCAGGTCGAGCGCCCGCTTGCGGGCCTTGGACCGGGCACCCACGGTGGGTCAGCTGACCCGGCCGAGGTAGGAGCCGTCGCGGGTGTCCACCTTGACCTTCTCACCGGTCTCGAGGAACAGCGGCACCGCGATCTCGGCGCCGGTCTCCAGCGTCGCGGGCTTGGTGCCCCCGGTGGAGCGGTCCCCCTGGAGGCCGGGCTCGGTGTAGGTGATCTCGAGGACGACGGAGGCCGGGAGCTCGATGAACAGAACGCTGCCGTCATGCCTGGCGACGACGGCGTCCTGGTTCTCGAGCATGAACTTCGCGGCGTCCCCGACGACCTCGGGCGAGATCGAGATCTGGTCGTAGGTGTCGGGCTCCATGAAGATGAAGTCGGTGCCGTCGTTGTAGAGGTACTGCATCGTCCGCTTGTCGACGTTCGCCGTCTCGACCTTGACGCCGGCGTTGAACGTTCGGTCGACGACCTTGCCGGACATGACGTTCTTGAGCTTGGTGCGCACGAAGGCCGGGCCCTTGCCGGGCTTGACGTGCTGGAACTCGACGACGGTCCACAGCTGGCCCTCGATGTTGAGGACGAGGCCGTTCTTGAGGTCGTTGGTCGTTGCCACGCGGAACATCTCTCTCGTTGCGGTCGGTGCGTCCGGCCTACCGGACGGCGTGCCCGGGCACGCGTCACCGGCTCCGGATGAGGCGGGGATCGGGCGCCATCGTACCCTGCTCGCCGCCCCCGGCCGGCACGCCGCCGCACGACCCGGCCGGCTCCGAGAAGCCCCCGGGGTCAGCCGCTGACCGCGTCGTACGCCGCGCGCAGCAGCTCCTCGTCGGGGCCCTCGAGACGCGCCGGACGGGCAAGGTCCTCGAGTACGACGAAGCGCAACAGCGACCCGCGGGTCTTCTTGTCCCGCCGCATCGCCGTGAGCAGGTCCTCGAACCGGCCCGGGACGTAGGACGTCGGCAGCCCGACGGCCGTCAGGATGCTCCGGTGCCGCGCGACGACGTCCCGTGGCAGGGAGCTCGCGCGGGCGGCGAGCTCGGCCGCATACACCATCCCGATCGCGACGGCCTCGCCGTGCCGTCGGGTGTAGCCCTCGACCTGCTCGATCGCGTGGCCGAAGGTGTGCCCGTAGTTGAGGATCTCGCGCAGCCAGGACTCGGTGAGGTCCTTGCTGACGACCTCGCCCTTGACGGCGATGGCCCGCTCGATCAGCGCGCTCGTGTGCGGCCCGTCCCAGCGACGGGCGCCGTCGGGGTCGGACTCGACGAGCTCGAGGATGACCGGGTCGGCGATGAACCCGGCCTTGACGATCTCGGCCAGCCCCGAGACGTAGTCGGCGACCGGAAGCGTCCCGAGCACGTCGAGGTCGCAGACCACCCCGGCGGGCGGGTGGAAGGAGCCGACGAGGTTCTTGCCCTCGGCCGTGTTGATGCCGGTCTTGCCGCCGACGGCCGCGTCGACCATGGCGAGCAGCGTCGTCGGCACCTGGACGACGGCCACCCCACGCAACCAGGTCGCGGCCGCGAAGCCTGCGAGGTCGGTCACCGTGCCGCCGCCGACGGCCACGACGGCATCACTGCGGGTGAACCCGGCGCGCCCGAGGACCCCCCACAGGTCGGCGGCCGCCTGCGCCGTCTTGGCGGCCTCGGCGTCGGGTACGGCGGCGACGTGCACCTCGTGGTCGACCCCGAGGGCGGCGGCGACGGAAGCGGCCGGGCCGGGGAGGGTGTCGGGGTGGACGACGAGGACCCGCTGGACGCTCGGCCGAAGCATTCCTCCGACCGTGCCGAGCAGGTTCCGACCGATGACGACGTCGTAGTCCCCACCGACGGAGATGGTCGTCGAC
This sequence comes from uncultured Actinomycetota bacterium, assembly GCA_963771015.1. Lineage (GTDB taxonomy): Bacteria > Actinomycetota > Actinomycetes > Actinomycetales > Dermatophilaceae > CAVSJJ01. The sequence goes on along the minus strand of CAVYRN010000012.1, from coordinate 37,999 downwards.
GGGGGGGTCACGCCTGGTCCACCACCCGGACGACCTCGTCGGCGATGTCCTGCGGCGCCCGGCCGGCCGTGTCGACCCGATGGGTGGACAGCCGCTCGTAGATCGGCCGGCGCCCGTTCATCAGCGCCGTCCAGGTGGCCCGAGGGTTCACGGCGAGCAGCGGCCGGGACTGGTCCAGCCCGACCCGCTTGGCGGCGTCGGCGATCCCGACATCGAGGAAGACGACGGTCAGCCCCTCGAGCGCCCGCTGGATGTCGGGGTCCATCGGGGCCCCGCCGCCCAGGGCGACGACGCCGTTCTCCACGGCGAGTGCCTGGACGACCTCGTCGCGTTCGAGGGCTCGGAAGGCACTCTCGCCGTCGGCGATGAAGATCTCGGCGATGGAGCGGCCCTCCCCCACCTCGATCGCCGCGTCGGTGTCGAAGAACGGCACACCGAGCCGCTCCGCGACGAGCTCGCCGACGGTGGACTTGCCCGCGCCGGGCGGGCCGATGATGACAAGGCGTGGCATGACGGTCACCAGGTTCGCATGGCGGCCGGGATGGCCGCGAGGTATGCCGCGTGGTTGCGGGCGGTCTCGGCGACGGAGTCGCCGCCGAACTTCTCCAGTGCGGCCTCGGCGAGGACGAGGGCGACCATCGCCTCGGCGACGACGCCGGCGGCCGGCACCGCGCACACATCGGAGCGTTGGTGGATCGCCGTCGCGGGGCCCTCCGAGGCGATATCGACGGTCGCGAGTGCCCGCGGGACGGTGCTGATCGGCTTCATGGCCGCCCGGACCCGGAGCAGGCCGCCGACCGACATCCCGCCCTCGGTGCCACCGGCCCGACCGGTCCGACGACGGATGACGCCGTCGGTGTGGCGGTCCATCTCGTCATGGGCCTGCGAGCCGCGCCGGGCGGCGGTGCGGAAGCCGTCCCCGACCTCGACACCCTTGATGGCCTGGATACCCATGAGGGCCGCGGCGAGCCGCGAGTCGAGCCGCCGGTCCCAGTGGACGTGCGACCCCAGCCCCGGTGGCAGCCCGTACGCGAGGACCTCGACGACCCCGCCGAGGGTGTCGCCGTCGGCCCTGGCCGCCTCGATCTCGGCGACCATCGCCGCGGACCCGGCCGCCTCGAAGGCCCGCACCGGGTCGGCGTCGAGCGCGGTCACGTCGCCCGGGGAGGGCAGCGGAGCGTCGTCCGCCACGACTGCGGCCCCGATGGCAACGGTATGGGAGACGAGCCGGATCCCGTACGCCTGGTCGAGGAGGCGCGCCGCGACCTCGCCGAGGGCCACCCGGGCCGCGGTCTCCCGGGCCGAGGCTCGTTCGAGCACCGGGCGGGCATCCTCGAACCCGTACTTCTGCATCCCGACGAGGTCGGCGTGACCGGGCCGTGGCCTGGTGAGCGGCTTGTTGCGGGCCAGCTCCTTCTCGGCACCGATGTCGTCGGCGGCGGCGTACGACCGGGGGTCGACCGGATCGGGGCTCATGACGGTCTGCCACTTGGCCCACTCGCTGTTGCCGATCCTGATGGCAACCGGCGAGCCGAGGGTGAGCCCGTGTCGAACGCCGCCGAGGAACTCGACGTCGTCGCGCTCGAAGGACATCCGGGCACCGCGGCCGAAACCGAGCCGACGTCGGGCGAGCGCGGTGGCGAGGTCGTCGCTCGTCACCGCGACCCCCGCGGGGACCCCCTCGACCGTCGCCACGAGCGCAGGTCCGTGCGACTCCCCCGCGGTCAGCCAGCGCATCATGGTGCCCATTGTCGTCTTCCCGTCTCAGCGGCTCGTCGCGGGCACCATGATCTGGGACGCCCACCCGACGCCGACGAAGACCCCGAGGCACATGGCCGGGCCGTACGCGATGAACGCCTTGCGGTTCCTCCCGCGCAGCAGCGCGACGAGGGCGATCAGGCCCCCGACGGCGAAGGTGGCGATGAGGCCGGCCTGCAGATAGCGCCACCCCAGCCAGCCGAGGAGCAGCCCGACGACCGGGGAGAGGCGGACATCGCCCCATCCCATCCCCCCGCCCGGCAGCCAGGACAGCGCATAGAACACGAGCCAGACGACGACCATCCCGATGAGCGCCCCGCGCCAGCGGCTGCCGCCGTCCGCGACGGACGCGACGGCAAGCAGCAGGACGACGCCGCCGCTCCCCGGCCGGACCAGACCAACGGGAAGGCGGTGGACGTCGAAGTCGATCCAGATGAGGGCCACCGACAGCCAGCCGAACAAGAGGTATGCCGGCACGGCGGCCCACTCGGCGCGGTCCCCGACGTACCAGCCGACGACGAACCACAGCAGGGCCAGGGTCGGGGCCGGCCACCACATCCGGCCGGCCGGGCCCCGCACCTCGTCGTCCTCGATGCGGTACCCGCCGGTGGCGAGCTCACGAGCGGTCAGCTGGCCGAGGCCGGCACCGACCACGGCGAGCACGGCGAGGGCCCACCACGGGAGATGGGCGACCGAGGAGGTGGACACGGGGTCATCCTTCCAGGGCGGCGCGCCCGATCCGGAGCATCTGGGCGACCGGCGCGGTGTGTCCGGTGAACATCTCGAACTGCACGGCCGCCTGGTGGACGAGCATCTCGACCCCCGGCACGACGATGAGCCCGGACTCCAGCGCGGCGGTTGCCAGCGGGGTCGGCCAGCCGGCATACACGACGTCGAGAAGCACCCCCGAGCCGCGCCGGCCGAGCGCGGCGGCGGCGGCCGCTCCACCCGCCGGTGCGACCGCGGACACGACGACGTCGGCCGGCAGCGCGCCCCACGCGGTGAGCGGTGCGGTGGCGACCAGTCCCACGCCGACCTCCGGACGGGCCGCCCAGGCGGCGAGCACCTCGGCCTTGGCCGCGTCGCGGGCCGCGACGGTGAGCCGGGTCGCACCGAGCCGGGCGAGAGCGAGCAGCGCCGACCGGGCGGTGGCGCCGGAGCCGAGGACGAGGCCGGTCTTGACCGGGCCGAGGAGGTGGGGCCGGAGCGCCTCGACGATGCCCGCCACGTCGGTGTTGTCGGCGCGCCACGACCCGTCTGACGCGCGGACCAGCGTATTCGCCGCACCCGCCGCCGCGACGATGTCGCTGACCTCGGCGGCCACCTCCAGCGCCGCCTCCTTGAGCGGCATCGTCAGGCTCAGACCGCGCCACTCCGGGCCCAGGCCACCGACGAAGCCGGCCAGCCCGGCGGCGTCGACCTCATGGCTCCCGTACGACCAGTCGGTCAGGCCCAGGGCGGCATACCCGGCGGCATGGAGCAACGGCGAGAGGGAGTGCCTGACCGGGGAGCCGAGGACCGCCGCCCTCAGCACGAGGTCACCGCGGCGGGTGGGGCGGTCAGCACGTCCCGGGGTTCTGCTGGCAGAACTGGCGGAACTGCGCGACGTACTGCTCGTGCTGCGCCTGGGTCGTCGCGAACTTCGTCTCGCCGGTGAGGGGGTTGACGGTGACGAAGAAGAGCCACGGGCCCGGCGTCGGGTTGAGTGCCGCGTCCATGGCGCTGCGCCCGGGGTTGCCGATGGGACCCACCGGCAGGCCAGGGTGGACATAGGTGTTCCAGGGGTTGGGGTCGGCCCGCTCGGCGTCGGTCGTCGTCACGGCCCGATGCTTGACGCCGTAGCTGACCGTCGAGTCCATCTGGAGCAGGCCGAAGTTGGGCGCCCCGGTGTTCTTGACCCGGTTGAGGATGACCCGGGCCACCTTGCCCCGGTCCGCGGCGCTGCCCGCCTCGGCCTCGACGATGGAGGCGATGATGAGGGTGCGTTCCATGCCGGCCTGCGTGGCGCCGGCGCCCTTGAGCTCCTCGACCGTCTTGGCGACCATCCGCTTGATCTGCTCGGTCGCCGACATCCCCTCGGGGAAGTCGTAGGTCGCCGGGAAGAGCCAGCCCTCGATGTTGCCCTTGGCGACCGCGGGCAGCCCGATGGCGGCGGGGTCCTTGACGGCCGCGTCGTAGTCCTTGCGTGGGGTGCCGGTCTGCTTGGCGAGCAGGTCGAAGACCTCGGTGGCCCACAACCCCTCCCGGACGGTGATCCCGGCACCGGACCGGTTGGCGGGGTCGGTGAGCGCCGCGAACGCATCCGCGCCGGACATCTTGAGCTTGACCCGGTACGTGCCGGGTTGGATCGCCGCCGACTCCTCCGGGTGCATCCGGGCCACCTCGAGGTATGCCGTCCGGGTGAGCACCACGCCGGCGTCCTTGAGCGTCGTGGCGATGTCCTCGCCGGTGTCGCCCTGCTTGACGACGATCGTGGCCGCGCCGGTGCCCGGGCCCGGGTAGTCGGTCGGGCTGGAGCTCCCGAAGCCGCTGATCTTCGACAGCAGGGGCGAGACGCTCGACCAGGCGGCCGTCCCGACGGCCCCGACGATCAGGATGGTGAGGAGCAGGACGAGCCACTTGCGGCTGCCACGCCGCGGGGGACGCTTGTGGACATCCCGCCGCCGGGTCGGCGGGGCCGGTTCGGCGGGGTCGTGCCCGCCCCCGCCGAAGATCGCATGTCCGAGATGGCTGTCGGTCACCGCATCCCGTCCTTGGTCCGCGGCTTGCGCCGCCCGTGACTGACCGGCTCACCCGGCGGATGACCCGTGCTGCGCTCGGCGTCGAGCGCGGCCTGCAGGATGAGCACCGCCGCCGCCTGGTCGACGACGGCACGCCGTCGTCGACCGGCGACACCGCTCTCGCGCAGGGCGCGGTGCGCGTCGACCGTGGTCAGCCGTTCGTCAACGAGCCGGACCGACACCGGAGCAACGCGCTCTGCCATCGATCGAGCATACTGTCGCGCCGTCTCGGCGGCGGCGCCCTCCCCACCGGACAGCGACTTGGGCAGCCCCACGACGACCTCGACGGCCCCCAGGTCGGTCACGATGGCGGCAACCTCGTCGAGGGCCCGCGCGACGTCGTCGCCGACCGGTACCGTGGCGACCGGGGTCGCCAGCAGGCCGTCCGGGTCGCTTACCGCGACCCCGACCCGCACCGAACCGACGTCGACCCCGACGCGGACCCCCCGACGCATGTCAGCCCGTGCTCTCCCCGACCCGCCACTCGACGACCGAGAGTGCCTCGGCGACCTTCGTCGGGTCGGTCCCACCGCCCTGCGCGAGGTCGTCCTTGCCGCCGCCCCCGCCACCGAGGGTCTGGGCCGCGGCCCGGACCAGGTCGCCGGCCCTGAGGCCACGGCCCCGGGCCGGCTCGTTCGTGGCGATGACGACGACCGGCCGGCCACCGGCGCTGCCGGCCACCGCCACGACGGTGGGCCGCTCGTTGCCGAGCCGCCCACGCAGGTCGAGGGCCATCTTCCGGACGTCGTCGGCGGCCGCCTCTGCCCCGGCGTCGTGGGCGAGGAAGGTGACGCCGCCGAGGTCGCGCGCGCCGTCGGTGAGCGAGGCCGCGGCCGAGAGGACCTTCTCCGCGCGCATCCGCTCGATCTCGCGCTCGGCGTCGCGAAGCCTGCCGAGCATGCCGGAGATCCGCTCGGGGAGCTCCTCGGGGCGTGCCTTGACGAGCTCGGTGAGCTGCCCGACGATCGCGTGCTCGCGGGCGAGGAAGGAGTGGGCGTCGGTGCCGACGAGGGCCTCGACCCGGCGCACTCCGGAGCCGATGGACGCCTCCCCGAGGAGGGTGACCGTGCCCAGCTGGGTCGTCCGCTCGGCATGGGTGCCGCCGCACAGCTCCCGGGCCCAGTCGCCGACCGAGATGACCCGGACGGCGTCGCCGTACTTCTCACCGAACAGTGCCATCGCCCCGGCCTCGCGGGCCTCGTCCTGCGTCATGACGTCGGCCCGGACCGGCAGGTCGTCGAGAAGGATCGCGTTGACCCGCGCCTCGACGTCGCGCAGCACCGAGGGTGGCACGGCGGACCCGGCGTTGAAGTCGAACCGGAACCGCCCCGGTGCGTTCTCGGAACCCGCCTGGGTCGCCGTCTCGCCGAGTGCCTCGCGGATCGCCTTGTGGACCATGTGCGTCGCCGTGTGGGCGCGAGAGATCGCCCGGCGCCGCTCGATGTCGACCTCCGCGTGGGCCTGCTCGCCCACCGCGACCTCGCCGACGACGACGGTTGCCCGGTGCACGACGAGACCGGCGATCGGCTTCTGCACGTCACGGACCTGGATGATCGCGCCGCCGGCGAGCTGGATGCGCCCGCCGTCGGCCAGCTGGCCACCGCCCTCGGCGTAGAACGGCGTGCGGTCGAGGACGAGCTCGATGTCGTCGCCGGTCACCGCCGAGGACACCGCCTCGCCCTCGGAGATGATGCCGGCGACCCGGGCCTCGCTGGCGATCTCGTCGTAGCCGGTGAACTCGACGGCGCTGCCGACGGCGTCGGCGACCCGGCGGTAGACCGTCGTGTCGCCGTGGGCCACCTTCTTCGACATGGCGTCGGCCTTCGCCCGCCGGCGCTGCTCCGCCATGAGCCGACGGAAGCCCTCCTCGTCGACGGAGACGCCCTGCTCGGCCGCCATCTCGAGGGTGAGGTCGATGGGGAACCCGTAGGTGTCGTGCAGGGCGAACGCCTCGTCCCCGGACAGGACCGCACGGCCGGACGCCTTGGTCGTCGCCACGGCCGAGTCGAGGATGGTCGTCCCCGCGGCGAGGGTGCGCCGGAAGGCGTCCTCCTCGGCATACGCGATCTGGCTGATCCGCTCGAACCCCGTCCGCAGCTCGGGGTAGGACAGGCTCATCCGCTCCATCGAGATCGGCAGCAGGTGCGGCAGCGCCGGCTCGTCGAAGCCGAGCAGCCGCATCGAGCGGATGACCCGGCGCAGCATGCGGCGCAGGACGTAGCCGCGGCCCTCGTTCCCCGGGGTGACGCCGTCACCGATGAGCATGAGGGCGGACCGGACATGGTCGGCGACGACCCGCAGCCGGACGTCGTCGGGGTGGCTCGACCCGGCGGAGTGGCCGGAGTGCTCGCCGTAGCGCTTGCCGGTCATCTCCGCCGCCTTGGCGAGAACCGGGTAGACCTCGTCGATCTCGTACATGTTGTCGACGCCCTGGAGGATCGCGGCCAGCCGCTCCAGGCCCATCCCGGTGTCGATGTTCTTCTTGGGCAGGTCGCCGATGATGTCGAAGTCGGTCTTGCTCCGGACCTCGCCGAGCTCGGCCTCCATGAAGACGAGGTTCCACACCTCGAGGAACCGGTCCTCGTCGACGGCCGGCCCGCCCTCGGGGCCGTACTCCGGGCCGCGGTCGTAGTAGATCTCCGAGCACGGGCCCCCCGGGCCGGTGACGCCCATGTGCCAGTAGTTGTCCGCGACACCGCGGCGGACGATGCGTTCGGCGGGGATGCCGGTGTTGGCGGCCCACAGCCGGGCGGCCTCCTCGTCGTTCTCGTAGACGGTCGCCCAGAGGCGGTCACCCTCCAGTCCGTAGCCGCCCTGCTCCTGCGGGGTCGTCAGCAGCTCCCAGGCGAGCCGGATGGCGCCCTCCTTGAAGTAGTCGCCGAAGGAGAAGTTGCCGTTCATCTGGAAGAACGTGCCGTGCCGGCTCGTCTTGCCGACCTCGTCGATGTCGCCGGTGCGCACGCACTTCTGCACGCTCGTCGCGCGCGGGTACGGCGGGGTCTCCTGACCGAGGAAGTAGGGCTTGAACTGCACCATCCCGGCGTTGACGAACAGCAGGTTGGGATCGTCGTAGACCAGCGGCGCCGACGGCACCACCGTGTGGCCGTACTTCTCGAAGAACGCCAGCCAGCGACGCCGGATCTCTGCGGTTTCCATGTGTGGTGCTTTCCTTGGGTATGCCGTGCTGCCGTGGTCGGTGCACGGACGATCGTACGGGAGGCGAGGGCGTCTGCCGTGGGGGCGGGCCGGGCGCGAGCGCCCTAGAGAGCTCGCCCGGTCGGGTCGTCGAGCAGGGCCGCGCGAACCTCGGGCGTCAGCCCGTCGTCGTCGGCACCCAGGGCGTCGGTCTCGATGGCCAGCCCGAGGGCCTCACGCAGCTGGGCCTCTCGCTCGGCGGACACGTTGCGGACGGTCGTCGCGAAGTCACCGGCGGCCCGCCGGACCCCCTCGGGGGCGTACCACGAGGCCACGCGCACGACGGCATACCCGGTCCCGAGGACCGCGGCGGCGAGCAGGAGGCGCTTGACGGTCATCGCCGTGCCCCACGCAGGTCGACGACGGCGCGGCGCACGCCGTAGGAGAAGGCCGCCACCTTGACGAGCGGGCTGCCGAGGGTCGCCGCGAAGAGCGAGGTGAGCGCGGAGGCGTTCGTCGTCATCGTCGACACCGAGCTCGTGATCGTGTCGACCCGGGCGAGCTGGTCGTTCGTCAGGGAGACGGTGTCGGTGAGCCCCTGCAGCGTGGGCTGGACGTTGGCGCTCGTCGTCCGCAGCGAGTCGGCCGTCTCGTCGAGGATGGCCCCCGCCTTGCCGATGAGCAGGGCCAGGCGGAGGACGAGGTAGGCGAAGGCGAGGGCGGCCAGCATCCCCGCGATCCCACCGAGCGTCCACGTCATGGATCGACCCTACCGGGAGCCCCGGTCGCCGGTCCCTGGCGTTTTCGGTCGGTCACTCGAAGGTGTCCCGTCACACGTCGTCCGGCCCTTCGGCGGGGATACCGCCCCGGGTATCCTGGGCTCAGACGGTGTCCCTCCACGCCCCCCGGCGCAGACCACGGAGATGCCGGGAACGTCGGAGGTCCTCGTATGCCGAGCCATCCAGACCACGACACCGGGCCGCCGACGGAGCCGGAGCGGGCGCTGCGGGTGGCCGTCGTCGGAGCCGGTCCGGCCGGCATCTACACGGCCGACCACCTCACCGCCGAGCCCCGGCCGGGCGAGGATCCCCTGCTGCCCCATGGGGCGGTCGTCGACATCTTCGAGCGCCTCCCCGTGCCGTTCGGGCTGCTGCGCTACGGCGTGGCGCCGGACCACGCCAACATCAAGTCGACCGGCCGCTCGCTCGGGGCGGTGCTGGCCCGGCCCGCGGTGCGGCTGTTCGGCAACGTCGAGGTGGGCCGCGACATCACGGCTGCCGAGCTCGAGGAGCGCTACGACGCCGTCGTCTACGCCCTGGGCGCCAGCGAGGACCGGGCCCTGGGCATCCCCGGGGAGTCCCTGCCGGGGAGCACCTCGGCGACGACGTTCGTCAACTGGTACAACGGCCATCCCGAGAGCGAGCACCCCGAGCTGGAGCTCGCGGAGTCGGTCGCGGTCGTCGGCGTCGGCAACGTCGCCGTCGACGTGGCCCGCATCCTGCTTCGCGACCCGGAGGAGCTCGCGCCCACCGACGTCCCTCAGGACGTTCTCGAGGCGCTGCGGAGCAGCCGGGTCCGCGACGTCCACCTGCTCGGTCGGCGCGGTCCCCAGCACGCGAAGTTCACCACCAAGGAGCTGCGCGAGCTCGGCGACCTCTCCGGGGTGGCGGTCGTCCTCGACGACGGCCAGCTCCCCGACGAGCCACCCGAGGGGGCCACGCCGGTCACGACGCGGAACCTCGCCGTCCTGCGCGAGTGGGCCCAGCGCGAGGCCACCGAGGCCCCGAGACGCCTCCACCTGCACTTCGGCGCCCGTCCCGTCGAGATCGTCGGCGACGACCACGTCAGCGCCCTGCGGCTGGAGCGGGCGAGCACCGAGGGCGCCGGCACGGGCGAGACGTGGGACCTCCCGGTCGACACGGTGCTGCGCGCGGTCGGCTACCGCGGCACGGTGCCGGACGGCATTCCGTTCGACGACGCCCGCACGGTCATCCCCACCGAGAACCACCGGCTGGTCCGCGACGGGGCCACGGTGGCCGGCGTGTATGCCGCGGGCTGGATCAAGCGCGGACCGATCGGCGTCATCGGGACCAACCGGTCGGATGCGCGGGAGACCGTCGCCGCCCTCGTCGCCGACGCGCCCGCGCTCCTCGCCGCCCGTGCAGCCGACCCCGGCGGGGTGGAGGACCTTCTGGCGGCGCGGGTCATCCGCCACGTCGACGTCGACGGGTGGCAGCGGGTCGTCCTGGCCGAGGCGGTCTTCGGGCAGCCCCACGGGCGGGGCGAGGTGAAGATCAGCGACTGGCAGACCCTCCTCCAGGCCGCCTGGGAGGGCGCCGAGGGCTGAGCCGCCCGGCGAGGCCGCCGCGGCATCTGACGGCCCGCGCCCTCAGCGCCGGCCGAGGCGGTCCTTGAGCCAGGTCCACCGCTCCTGGAGCCGGGCCTCGAACCCGCGGTCGGTCGGCCGGTAGTAGTCGGTCATCCCGTGCAGGTCGTCGGGCAGGTACTGCTGCTCCGCCACCCCGTCAGGCTCGTCGTGGGCGTAGACGTAGCCCTCCCCGTGCCCGAGCCGGGCGGCCCCGGCGTACCCGCTCCCCCGCAGGTGCGGCGGGACCAGCCCGCCCTTGCCGGCCCGGACGTCGGCGATCGCCTCGTTGATACCGAGGTAGGCGGCGTTGGACTTCGGCGCCAACGCGTTGTGAACCACCGCCTGGCCGAGGATGATCCGCGCCTCGGGCATCCCGATCTGCGCGACGGCATGCATCGCGGCGACCGCGGTCTGCAGCGCGGTCGGGTCGGCCATCCCGACGTCCTCGCTGGCGGCAATGACGATCCGCCGCGCGATGAACCGGGGGTCCTCCCCCGCCTCGAGCATCCGGGCGAGGTAGTGCAGCGCCGCGTCCACATCGGACCCGCGCATCGACTTGATGAGGGCCGACGCGACGTCGTAGTGCTGGTCGCCCGTCCGGTCGTAGCGCACCGAGGCGTGTGCCACCGCCTGCTCGGTGTCGGCGAGGGTGATCGGCACCGGCCCATCCGGCTCGGCACCGAACGGTATGCCGTCCTGGGCCACCCCGGCGGCCGCCTCCAGCGCGGTGATCGCCCGGCGGGCGTCGCCCCCGGCGATCCGGACCAGGTGCTCGACGGCGTCGTCGGCCACGGCATACGCCCCGTCCAGCCCACGCGGGTCGGCGACGGCCGCCCGCACCACGTCGGCGACCTCCTCGTCGGTGAGCGGGACGAGGGCGATGAGCATCGAGCGGGACAGCAGCGGCGCGATGACCGAGAAGGAGGGGTTCTCGGTGGTGGCGGCGACGAGGATGACCTGGCGGTTCTCGACGCCGGGCAGCAGGGCATCCTGCTGGGCCTTGGTGAACCGGTGGATCTCGTCGAGGAAGAGGACCGTCTGCCGGCCGTAGAGGTCGCGGGACCGGGCCGCGGCGTCCATGACGGCCCGGACGTCCTTGACCCCGGCGGTGACGGCCGACAGCTCGACGAACTCGCGGTCGGCGGCCGTGGCGACGAGGTGCGCCAGGGTGGTCTTCCCCGTCCCCGGCGGTCCCCAGATGATCGCCGACAGCGCCCCGGCCGTGCCGGCGGAGCCCGCGATGAGGCGACGCAGCGGGCTGCCCGGGCGCAGCACGTCGGCCTGGCCGCGGACCTCCTCCACCGTGCGCGGTCGCATCCGCACCGCGAGCGGCGGCAGGGCCGCGGCACCCGGACCGGCCCCCTCGGACGCGGCAGCCGCGAACAGGTCACTCCCGCCGTTGCTCACACCCGGCAGGCTACCCACCCGCCCGGGGACGCCGTACGGGCGCGGCTGGTTGGGGTGGCCGGATCTGGCGATGCTAGGTAGAATACGACCATGGTCGAGGCACCGACCCGACGCCCCAGGATCACCCTCGCGACCCGGGCGATTCTCGCTGAGCTCGCCGCCGACCCGGAGGCTCACCGCTACGGACTCGACCTCGGGACGACGACCGGCCTGCCGAGCGGCACCGTCCATCCGATCCTCGCCCGGCTGGAGGGCCTTGGCTGGGTCGAGAGCGGCTGGGAGGAGGTCGAGCCCCGCGACGTCGGACGGCCCCGGCGTCGCTACTACCGGCTGACCCCGGAAGGCGCCCGGTCCGCCGAGCGTGCCCTCGCGACTCGGCCGAGGCCGACCAGGGCACGCACCGCCAAGGGGCTCACATGACGCTGCATCCGGTCCGCCGGCTGCGCTACTGGGCGGTCGACCTCCTTCCCGCCGGCGCCAGAGCGCGCTACGACGAGGAGTACCGGGCCGACCTGTCCGCCCTGTCCGGCTGGCGCGCCCTTCGGTACGCCGGCTCCGTCCTGCTCGGTGCCCCGGGACTGCGCCGGGCCCTCCTGGCGGCCGACCCCTCGCTCGCCTACCACCGGCCGGCGCTCTGTGCCCTCGGCCGGCACGACGACGTCACGGTGCACGGGAACGCCGAGGACCAGCGCATGGTCCACGAAGAGTGCCGCCGGTGCGGTCGCATCAAGGACGGCAGGCAGTACCTCCAGCGGTCCAACAACGACGAGGTGGCCTGGGTCGGCGCGCACTGGCAGTGCTGACCTTGTGGGGGTCGACCGTCCCCGCGTCGTCCACCCCACGCCCGACGGGCTGCGCGGGATGAGGACCCTGCCGTCCGGCGCGCGGCTCCGGGTGGGACGCTAGTCGCCATGGGGGACGCCGACCCGAGACACGCAGCGCTGCTGCGGCGTTGGGGGCGGTTCGTCGGCCGCCACGCCAGGAGCATCGTCCTGGCCTGGGTGCTCTTCGTCGTCGCCGGGTTCGCCGTGGCCGAGGGGGCGCTCGGCACCGACTCGCTCTTCAGCCGGCTGCACAGCGGCGAGATCACCGTCAACGGCGAGGCGATGACCGGTCGCCAGATGCTCACCGACGCGGGCGTCACGGGGTTCAGCACCTACACGCTCCTCGTCGAGGGAGTCGATCTCACCTCCCCTCAGGTGGCTCAGGCGGCGGTGCAGGCCGCCAAGGACCTCACCGCCATCGACCGGGTCACCTCCGCGGTCAACCCGTTCGTCGTGCCGGACGGACCCACCTCGCCCACGGCGCTGGCCCTGACCGAGAACGGACCGGACGCCTCGCGTGCCGACGGCGGCTTCGCGACGGTCGTCCGGTTCGACCAGGAGAACACCGCCGAGCAGGAGGCCACGGCGACGACGCAGGTCGACACGGTCTTCGACCGGCTCGTCCAGCAGACCGGAGCGACCCGGTCCCAGCGCGGCGGCGTCCGCAGCCTCGTCGACGCCATCGTCAACCAGATCCCCAAGGACCTGCGCACCGGCGAGGGAATCGCGCTGCCCGTCAGCTTCCTCGTCATGATCCTCGTCTTCGGCGGGTTCTTCGCCGCGGGGCTGCCCATCGTCGGCGCCATCGCCTCGATCGCCGGGGCGCTGGCGTCGCTGCTCGGCTTCTCCTACGCCATCGACCTCGACGCCACGGCGGTCAACGTCGTGACCGTCCTCGGGCTCGGCCTGTCCATCGACTACGGACTGCTCACGGTGAGCCGGTTCCGCGAGGAGCTGCGCCGGATCCGCGCCGGCGCGGGGCTTCGCCGGCTCACCCGCGACCACGTCCTTCTCGCCACCGAGCTCACCGTCGACCGCGCCGGCCGCACCGTGGTCTTCTCGGCCATCACGGTCGCCATCTCGCTCGCCGGGCTCATGCTCTTCGATGTCGCCTTCATGCGGGCCATCAGCGCCGCGGCGGTCTCCGTCGTCGTCGTCGCGCTCGCCGTCGCGCTGTCGCTCATTCCGGCCCTGGCCACCCTCGCGGCACGTCGGCTGCTCCGGCGCGGTACCGAGTACTCGCCCGACGAGGGCGTGTTCTCGCGCCTCGCCGAGCGGGTCCACCGCCATCCATGGACCGTCATCGTCGTCGTCACCGCCCTGCTCGGGGTAGCGGCCGCCCCGGCCCTGTCCCTGCGGATCACCTCCTCCGGCGCGAACCTGCTGCCGAAGGGCGCCCCGGAGCGGACCTTCTTCGAGACGATCGACGCCCGCTACCCCGGCCTCGGCGGACCGCAGGTCACCATCGTCACCCGGGCCCCGCTCGCCGAGGTCCAGGCCTGGGCGAGCACCGCCGCAGACATCCCGGGCGTGGCATCCGTCGACCCACCCGAGCAGGTGTCGGCCGACCTCGTGACGCTCGGCCTGCGGACCGGAGACAACGGGCTGGGCCAGGGCTCCCGGGACGCCGTCGCGTCCCTCCACGACCACCGGCCGCCCTTCACGGCGTACGTCGTCGGGCAGGCATCGCAGCTGCGCGACCTCTCCGCGGCCATGCTCTCCAGGGCCCCGCTCGCCCTCGGGCTGGTCGCCCTGGCGACGCTCGTCCTGCTCTTCCTCATGACCGGCTCGGTCGTCATCCCCGTCAAGGCACTCGTCATGAACGTCATCTCGCTCGGGGCCGCGATGGGGCTCGTCGTGTGGATCTTCCAGGAGGGTCATCTCGGCGCCCTTCTCGGCTTCGACTCGGTGGGGGCGATCGAGTCGACGATCCCGCTGCTCGTCCTCGCCTTCGGGTTCGGGCTGTCGATGGACTACGAGGTGTTCCTCCTCTCGCGCATCGTCGAGCTGCACGAGCAGGGTCACGACAGCGACCGCTCGGTGACCCTCGGCCTGCAGCGCTCGGGGCGGATCATCACGTCGGCGGCGCTGCTCGTCGTGATCGTCTTCGCCGGCTTCGCCGCCGGGAAGCTTCTCGTCATCAAGGAGATGGGCGTGGCCCTCCTCCTCGCCGTGCTCATCGACGCCTCGCTCGTCCGGATGCTCCTCGTCCCGGCGACGATGTCGGTGCTCGGCAACGCCAACTGGTGGGCGCCGCGGTCGCTGCGCCGCCTGCACGAGAGGTGGGGAGTCACCGAGTGAGCGAGATCCGTCGGCTCACGACGCTCAAGGAGCTGCGCGAGGCGGGTGGCCTGCACCCCGTGCTGCGGTGGGACGTCGGCCGGACCCTGGTCAACCCCTCGTATGCCGTGGGCGAGCCCGACGAGGGCGCCGTCGCCTACGTCCGGCAGGGGCAGAGCGGCGCCCGTGGGGCGACGTTCCTGGGGGCGCTGGACGCCATCGAGACGCTCCTCGACGACGCCGACGTGCGCGCCCTCGTCACCGAGCCCGACGTCACCCGGGTCAGCGCCCCCCGAGAGGCCTACGCCGCGGTCGCGGCCCGGCTGCCGGTCGGCTCCCCGACGACCTGGGAGTGGATGTGGACCCGGGCCGCCCCCCCGACCCAGCCGGGCGAGGAGCGCCTCGTCCGGGTCGGGCCGCACCACAAGGCCGAGCTGACGGCATTCCTCGACGAGCACAACCCGCGGACCTTCGGGCAGCCGTTCGTGCGCCCGGGACAGCTCTGGGTCGGGATCCGCGACGCCGCCGGCGCGCTCATCGCCGTCGGGTGCAGCGAGCCCAACACCGCGGGTGTCCTCCACCTCGCCGGCATCACCGTGGCCCCCGGCCAGCGGGGTCAGGGGCTCGGCACGGCCGTGTCGGCCAGCCTGACCCGAGAGGCCCTGGTCCGTGGCGGGGTGTGCACGCTCGGGATGTACGCCGACAACACCGTGGCCCGGCGGGTCTACCGACGGCTGGGCTTCTTCACGGCCATCACCTGGGCGACCGGCCGCCTCGACGCCGGCTGAGCGGGGTGGGTCCTCAGTCGTCGACGCCGCGGGCCGCCAGCGCCTCGCCGGTCCGCTCGGCATGCCGGATCGTGCGCACGACGACCGGGGTGACCAGGGCCCGGGCGCTGCGGCCGAGGCCACGGGCCTTGCGCGCGTCCTGGGCCTCGTCGAAGGCGTGCTGGATGACCGGCAGCGCCCGGATCGCGAGCGAGAAGGTCAGCCCGACCCGCTCCGCGTCGACGCCGAGCGGCCGCAACGGGCGCAGGGCCGCGATGACCGCGTCCAGGAGCGCCGTGGTCGTCGTCGTCGCGGTGACGAGCCCGGCCGCGGCCACGGCGACGACGAGGGTCCCGACGACGACGACCATGACCTCCCACCCCGCGGAGAACCACTGGAACGCGACGAGCAGGACGACGAACCAGCGCAGCGGCCGCAGGACCGAGCCCAGCCGGCGCGGCCCGAGCCGGGCGACGGCATACCCACTGAGGACCAGCACCGCCCCACCGAGCACCACCCACGGCGACCGGACGACGACGAGGACGGTGGTGAGGACGACGAGCGCGAGGAGCTTGGCGCCGGCGGGCAGGCGGTGGATGACGCTCACGGCTCGCTCCGCCCGGCCGGCGCGGCGTCCATGAGCCGCTCGTAGAAGGGCACCGTCTCCGACGCCGGTCCGTCGCCGACGATGCGGCCCTCGTCGATGACGAGCACCCGCTCCCACCCCCGGACCAGGTCGAGGTCGTGGGTCACGAGCACGACCCGTTGCGGCAGGGCGTCGATGAGGTCGGCGACCCGCCGGGTATGCCGCCGGTCCAGGAGCGTCGTCGGCTCGTCGCAGACGAGGACCTCGGGTTCGAGGACGAGGACCGAGGCGAGGGCCAGCGCCTGCTTCTGGCCGCTGGACAGCAGATGGGCCGGATGGTCGGCGTGGGCGGCCAGGCCATGGCCGGCCAGGGCTGCGTCGACCCGCCGGTCGAGGTCGGCGCGCTCCAGGCCCTTGCCGCGCAGCGAGAACTCGACGTCCTCGCGGACCGTCGGCATGACGATCTGGGCATCGGGGTCGGAGAAGACGAAGCCGACCTTGCGACGCACCGCTCCCCCGTCGGACCGGGTGTCGAGACCGTCGACGTGCACCCGCCCCTCGGTGGGGACGACGAGGCCGTTGAGCAGCCGGGCGAAGGTGGACTTCCCCGAGCCGTTGGCGCCGATGATGCCGACCCGCGGCTCGTCGAGGTCGACGGTGAGGTCGGCCAGGACCGCTCGCTCGCCGTAGCGGTGGCTTACCCCCTCGATCTGGATCACTGCAGGTCAGGAGGCTCCGACGCGGTGCCGCTGCCGAGCGGAGGCCACGCCGGCGACGTCCGGCACGGCCCGGTGGACGGCAGCGGCGACGACGGTCGCGATGACGACCTTGACGAGGTCACCGGGCAGGAAGACCAGGCCGCCGACCTTGAGGGCCGTCGCGAGCGGCAGTCCGGCGGCGGCGGCGAGGACCGGGATGCCGACGGCATACACGGCGAGGATGCCGCCGACGATGTTGGCGAACGCGCCCCACCACGTCGGGTAGGCGGGCAGCCGCCGCTCGACGAGCCAGCCGATGACGGCGGCACCGAGGGCGAACCCGAACAGGTAGCCGGAGGTGGGGCCGACGAAGGCCCCCAGCCCGCCCTTGCCGCCGGCGAACACCGGCAGACCGACGGCACCCAGGGCGAGGTAGAGCAGGACCGAGAGGGTCCCGCGCTTCCAGCCGAGGATCGACCCGGCCAGCATGACGCCGAGGGTCTGCAGGGTGATCGGCGCCGGGAAGCCGCCGACCGGGATCGCTCCGGGGATGGTCAGCGCCGCGATGAGCGCGGCGAACGAGGCCACGAGGGCGAGGTCACGGGCGCCGAGGGAGCGGCGCGAGGAGGGCGAGGTGGTCATGGCGTCCTCGGATCGAGGTGGTCGACGGAACTGCGGGCGACCCTACCCCGTACCGGCCGGTCACCCGTATCCGCGACCGCCCGGAGAACGGCGTGCCGAGGTCAGGCCGGCCGGGACGGCTCCACGGCCACCTCGACGGTCCGGGGCTCCGGCACGGCGTCGACTCCGGCCTCCTTGCGCTGCTCGGGCGTGATGGGCGCCGGGGCGTCGGTCAGCGGGTCGTAGCCGCCGCCGGACTTGGGGAAGGCGATGACGTCCCGGATGCTGTCGAACCCGCCGAGAAGCATGACGATCCGGTCCCACCCGAAGGCGATACCGCCGTGCGGGGGCGCACCGAACTGGAACGCGTCGAGGAGGAAGCCGAACTTCTCCTGGGCCTGCTCCTGGGTCAGGCCCATCACCCGGAAGACCCGTTCCTGCACGTCGCGGCGGTGGATACGGATCGACCCACCACCGATCTCGTTGCCGTTGCACACCATGTCGTAGGCGTAGGCGAGCGCCTCGCCGGGCCGTTCGTCGAAGGTGTCGAGGAACTCCGGCTTGGGCGAGGTGAACGCGTGATGGACCGCCGTCCACGCGCCGGCACCGACGGCGACGTCGCCGGCCGCCACCGCCTCGGACGACGGCTCGAACAGCGGCGCGTCGACCACCCAGAGGAAGGACCAGGCGCTCTCGTCGACGAGGCCGGCGCGGCGGCCGATCTCGAGGCGCGCGGCCCCGAGCAGGGCGCGGCTGGGCTTGACCGGCCCAGCGGCGAAGAAGACGGCGTCACCGGGGACCGCGCCCACGTGGTCGGCCAGCCCGGCCAGCTCGGCCTCGGAGAGGTTCTTGGCCACGGGGCCGGACAGGCCGAAGGAGCCGTCACCGGCGTCCTCGTTGACGACGACGTAGGCCAGACCGCGTGCACCGCGCTGCTTGGCCCAGTCCTGCCACGCGTCGAACTGGCGGCGCGACTGGCTCGCCCCACCCGGCATGACGACGGCGCCGACGTGGTCGGCCTGGAACACGCGGAACGTGGTGTCGGCGAAGAACGCCGTGCAGTCGACGAGCTCGAGCCCGAAGCGCAGGTCAGGCTTGTCGGTGCCGTACCGCGCCATCGCCTCGGCATACGTGATCCGCGGGAACGGCGCCTCGAGGTCGACGCCGATGAGCTTCCAGATCTCGCTCACGACGGCCTCGCCGACCTCGATGACGTCGTCCTCCTCGACGAAGCTCATCTCGATGTCGAGCTGGGTGAACTCCGGCTGCCGGTCGGCCCGGAAGTCCTCGTCGCGGTAGCAGCGGGCGATCTGGTAGTACCGCTCCATCCCGGCGACCATGAGCAGCTGCTTGAACAGCTGCGGGCTCTGCGGCAGGGCGTACCAGCTGCCCGGCGAGAGGCGGGCGGGCACGACGAAGTCGCGGGCGCCCTCGGGCGTGGACCGGGTCAGCGTCGGGGTCTCGATCTCGACGAAGTCGCGGGCACCGAGCACCTGCCGGGCCGCGGCGTTGACCCGGGAACGCAGCCTGATCGCGTGGCCCGAGGACTGCGCGCCCGGGCGACGCAGGTCGAGGTAGCGGTACCGGAGCCGGGCCTCCTCGCCGACACTGACGTGACTGTCGATCTGGAACGGCAGCGGGGCGCTCGGGTTGAGGACCTCCAGGCTCGAGGCGACGACCTCGACCTCGCCGGTCGGCAGGTCGGGGTTGGCGTTTCCCTCGGGGCGGTGCCGGACCCGGCCGACCACCCTGACGACGAACTCGCTGCGCAGCTCGTGGGCGCCCCCTTCGGCGAGCACCTCGTCCCGTGCCACGACCTGGACGACGCCCGAGGCGTCCCGCAGGTCGATGAAGGCCACCCCGCCGTGATCGCGCCGCTTGGCCACCCACCCGGTCAGGGTGACGGTCAGCGGCGGCTCGGTGATGTGCTCGGCACGCAGCGTGCCGGCCTCATGGGTGCGAAGCACGGGTGTTCGGTCCTTTGCGGTGGTACGAGAGAGGCCACGGCCGTATGCCGTGACGCCTGGTCGACGGCCCCCTGCGGCGGGCGCACGACCGGACCCATCCTACGGACCGGAGCACGCGGCATACGAACCGCTGGTCCGACCGGGAAGGGCCGACGGACCCCTCGGCGAGCTCCCCACCGCGCCGCTGCCGGCGATCGGTGTGGCGGCGCCGGAGCCATCGGTTCTCGGAACCGTCTGCGGACCCCCAGGTCGGGGTGGCATCGTACGGGTGTCGCATCCGCGACGGCTCACAGAGGCAGGGGTCCAGTGGGGCGAGAACTGACACGACGGCAGGCGCTCATCGCGGTCCCGGTGGTCGCCGGTGTATCCGCCTGCACGGCTACGCAGCAGGACCCTCCGACGGCGACCACGTCGCCGTCGGGCAGTCCGACGAGCAGCGCCTCCCCGGCCGCGGGCGGCCACGGCACCCAGCGCCGCGTGGCCAGCGTCCAGGTCGTCACCGGGGCCGACGGGCCTGCGACCGTGGCGTTGAGCGGGGCGTTGTTCACCGGGGCGACCGTCGTCGTCGTCGCCGCCGACGGCGGCACGGGCACCATCGGCCCGGCCGCGGCCGCGGCCACGGCCCTGGGGGCGCCGCTCCTCGTCGCCTCGGACCAGCTCGTCGGCGAGCTCGACCGGCTCAAGGCCCGGATGGTCCTGTGCTACCCCACCGCGACGGGACTGGCCGTCGGCGACCGTACCGCCGTCGACGGACCGGCCAGCGCCGCGGACCTGCCCGGCCTCGGCCTCCCCGTGCCACTGCCGAGCCCCGGGTCGACGGAGCCGCCGGCCTTCGCGATGTGGACGCGAGGCGCGCCCGCGAGCGAGGCGGTCAGGGCGGCCGTCGCCGCAGCCGGTGCCACGGTCCTCCTCGTCCGCAGCTCCGATCCCCGTCAGGCCCCGGTGGCCGCCAAGCAGCTCATCGCCGGTCCCGAGGTCCCCGTCGTGGCGGTCGGCCCGGCCTTCGGCACCACAGCCCGGTTCGCCAGCCGGATCTCGACCGTCCGCACCGCCCCTCAGCTTCCCGGCGGTGGCTGGACGCCCTTCCCTGGCCGCCGGATCGTGGCGCTGTACGGTCACCCCGGCACGCCGTCGTTGGGGGCGCTCGGACAGCAGAGCCTCCCCGCCGCCATCGCACGGGCGAAGTCCCTCGCCGCCGCTCATGCCCGCTACACCAGCACGCCGGTCGTGCCGGCCTTCGAGATGATCGCAACGGTGGCCTCGGGCTCGCCGGGCTCGGACCACAACTTCTCCAACGAGACCCCCGTGTCGACGCTGCGCCCGTGGGTCGAGGCCGCGGGACAGGCCGGCCTGTACGTCGTCCTCGACCTGCAGTCCGGGCGCTCCGAGTTCCTCAAGCAGGCCAAGCTCTACACTCCGCTGTTGCTGAACCCCTATGTCGGGCTCGCCCTCGACCCGGAGTGGCGGCTCGCCAAGAAGCAGCGCCCGCTCAAGCAGCTCGGCTCGGTCGACGTCGCCGAGGTCAACGACGTCATCCGCTGGCTGGCCGCCCTCGTCGACGTCAACAACCTGCCACCGAAGGTGCTGACCCTGCACCAGTTCTCGACGAGCATGATCCGCCGTCGACAGCTGCTCGACACGAGCCACGACGAGGTACAGGTCGTCATCCACGCCGACGGCCAGGGCTCGCGGGCGGCGAAGTGGGCGACGTGGCACGCCCTGCGCGCGAACCTGCCGCGGGGGGTCTATATGGGGTGGAAGAACTTCTACCACACGGACAGCGACCCGCTGAGCCCGCAGGAGACGATGACGAAGGTCCACCCGACCCCGTGGTTCATCTCCTACCAGTGAGGACCGGTGGGGCCGGCTGACCGAGCCGGGCGTTCGGGTGGGGCCGAGTCGGCTCCGGTCGCCCCCGTGGTGCGTCAGAACAGCCGCGGCACGAACGTCTGCTCGTGGATCGGCGGTCGGACATAGGGGATCTGCCGCATGACGGGCAGCTCGACGACGTCCGGGGCGACATCCACGTAGTCGAACTGCGAGAGCAGGTGGCTGGTGCAGTTCAGCCGAGCCGCCCGCTTGTCGTCGGAGGGGACGACGTACCAGGGAGCCTGCTTGATGTCGGTGTACTGGAAGGTCGTGTCCTTGGCCATCGAGTACCTGACGTAGAGCTCGTGCTCGGCCAGGTCCATGTCGGAGAGCTTCCACCGCTTGAGCGGCTCGGCGTTGCGCGCCTCGAACCGGCGACGCTGCTCCTCGAAGGACACCGAGAACCAGTACTTGAGGACGACGATCCCGGACCGGACGAGCATCCGCTCGAACTCGGGACAGGACCGCAGGAACTCCTGATGCTCCTCGTCGCTGCAGTAGCCCATGACCCACTCGACGTTGCTGCGGTTGTACCAGCTTCGGTCGAACAGGACCATCTCCCCCGCGGCCGGCAGGTACTCGGCATACCGCTGGAAGTACCACTGGGTCTGCTGACGCTCGGTCGGCTTCGGCAGCGCGATGACCCGCACGGTGCGCGGGCTCGTCCGCTCGGTGATCCTCTTGATGACGCCGCCCTTGCCCGCCGACCCACGCCCCTCGAAGATGACGAGGACCTTCAGGCCCTGGGTCTGGATCCAGTACTGGAGCAGGACGAGCTGCTCCTGCAGGCGCTCCATCTCGGCCTCATAGACCCCCTTCTTGAGCCGACCGGACTTGGTGTAGTTGTCCGGGTCGGCGTGTCCGGGGACGAAGCCGACGTCGTTGGCTCCCTCGGGCAGTGGCGCGGTCTTGTTCATCGGTGCCGTCCTTCGTGGGTCCTGCCTGGCATCCTTCCGCTCCCACCGCGGGTCAGCAAGGTCGCGGCCGCGGTGTCCCACGTCGCATTCGAGGTATTCGGGTGCCCCCAGACGGCACCGGAATACCTCCACCCGGCGGCGGGCGCGTGGTTCGAGGTATTCGGGTGCCCCCAGACGGCACCGGAATACCTCGAACCGAGATGGTCAGCCGGGTATGCCGCGCAGCCGCGGGTTGCTCGGCCACGGCGCGTCCACCGGGCGCAGGTCGCGCCAGCCACGGTCCCGGGCAGCGAGGGCGACGAGCACCCCGAGGAGCAGGCTCGGGTTGTGCACCGCATCGGCGAGGACCGCGTCGCGGACCTCCTCCAGACTCGCCCAGCGCACCGGCATACCCATCTCCTCGCCGTGCCGCACGTACCGCTCCCCGACGGGGACCTCGGCGATGCCACGTGCCAGGAAGATGCGCAGCGCCTCGGTCGAGCCGCCGGGCGAGGACACATAGTCGACGAGGGTGTGCCACGAGGTCGCGGTGCGGTCGACCTCCTCGTGGAGCTCGCGGGCGGCCGTCACGTGGGGCGGCTCTCCGTCGACGTCGAGCAGGCCGGCCGGAAGCTCCCACTCGAAGGCGCCGACCGGATGGCGGTACTGCTGGATGAGCAGCACCCGGTCCTCGTCGTCGAGGGCCAGGACGGCGACCGCGCCGGGATGGTCGACGATCTCGCGGGTCAGGCTTCCCGCGGCACCCAGGTCGAAGGTCTCCTCGACGATGTCCCAGACCCGACCGGTGAACAGCAGCCCGGAGGACGTGGGGTGGCTGGGCTCGACCCGGTCGGCCAGCGGCTCGGACACGACGTCAGGCCGATGCCGGAACGGTGTCCGGGCTCGGCCCGGTCGTGGAGGCGCCGGCCACCGGGTCCATGTGCTCGGACGGGTGCTTGGGCCGCTCGACCTCGACGAGCCGCGAGGCCCGCTGCGCCTCGATGGCGGCGCCCACGAGGCCGGCGAAGAGGGGGTGGGCCCGGGTCGGCCGTGACTTGAACTCGGGGTGCGCCTGGGTCGAGACGTAGTAGGGGTGGACCTCACGGGGGAGCTCGACGAACTCGACGAGGTGCCCGTCCGGCGACGTCCCGCTGAAGACGAGGCCGGCCGCCCCAAGCTCGTCCCGGTAGCGGTTGTTGACCTCGTAGCGGTGGCGATGCCGCTCGGACACGTCGGCCTCCCCGTATGCCTCCGCGACGATCGTCCCCGCGACGAGGGCCGCCGGGTACGCGCCGAGCCGCATCGTCCCGCCGAGGTCGCCGGCGCCCTCGACGAAGGCCTTCTGCTCCTCCATCGTCGCGATGACCGGCGCGGGGGTCTGCGGGTCGAACTCGGTCGAGCTCGCCCCCTCGATGCCGGCGACGTTGCGGGCGAACTCGATGACCATGCACTGCAGGCCCAGACACAGCCCCAGGGCGGGAACCTGACGCTCGCGCGCCCAGCGCAGCGCGCCGACCTTGCCCTCGATGCCGCGCACCCCGAACCCGCCGGGCACGACGATCGCGTCGACCCCGCCGAGCGCCTTGTTCGCCCCGGCGTCGGTCACGCAGTCGTCGGAGACGACCCAGCGGATCCGAACCTTGGCGTCGTGGTGGAAGCCGCCTGCCCGCAGGGCCTCGGTCACCGACAGGTAGGCGTCGGGAAGGTCGATGTACTTGCCGACGAGCGCGACCTCGACCTCCTCGGCGGGTTCGTGGACCCGGTCGAGGAGCCGGTCCCAGGCCGTCCAGTCGACATCGCGGAAACCCAGTCCGAGCCGGCGGATGACGTAGGCGTCGAGGCCCTCGCGGTGCAGCACCTTGGGGATGTCATAGATGCTCGGCGCGTCGACCGCGGCGGTGACCGCCTCGACATCGACATCGCACATGAGCGAGATCTTGCGCTTGATCGCCTCGGGGATCTCCCGGTCGGCCCGCAGGACCAGCCCGTCCGGCTGCAGGCCGAGCTGACGCATGGCGGCGACCGAGTGCTGGGTGGGCTTGGTCTTCAGCTCCCCGCTGGGGGCGAGGTAGGGCACGAGCGAGACGTGGAGGAAGAAGACGCTGTCGCGGCCGAGGTCGTGGCGGACCTGGCGCGCCGCCTCGAGGAACGGCAGCGACTCGATGTCACCGACGGTGCCGCCGATCTCGGTGATGATGATGTGCGGCGCGTCCCGGTCCGAGACGCCCGGCGAGCCGGCTGCCTGGGCCCGCATCCGCGCCTTGAGCTCGTTCGTGATGTGTGGGATGACCTGGACGGTGTCGCCGAGGTACTCGCCGCGGCGCTCCTTGGCGATGACCCGGCTGTAGACCTGGCCGGTCGTCACGTTGGCGTTGCCGTGGAGGTTGACGTCGAGGAACCGTTCGTAGTGCCCGATGTCGAGGTCGGTCTCGGCTCCGTCGTCGGTGACGAACACCTCACCGTGCTGGAACGGGTTCATCGTCCCGGGGTCCACGTTGAGGTACGGATCGAGCTTCTGCATGGTGACCCGCAAGCCGCGCGCACGGAGCAGGTGTCCGAGGCTGGAGGCCGTGAGGCCCTTGCCGAGCGAAGAGGCGACGCCCCCGGTCACGAAGATCTGTTTCGTCTGCACCACGGGCTTCAACTCTACGTCATTCCCGGAGCTGGTCCGGGCCGCGACTCACCGTGGCTCGGGGGCGTCTCACGTCTCGGATGCCCCGGGGCCCTTCCGGACCCTCCGGTATGCCGCCACCGCGTCGGCGACGGCGTCGGCCCGGGTCGGCAGCTCGGCCGCCCGGGCCCGGGCCCGCTCGCGCAGGTCGACGGTGAGGTCCGGCGAGCCGAGAACGTCGGCGACGGCATCGGCCAGCGCCTGCGGGTCGTGGTTGGCCACGATGATGCCGGCGCCCCCGAGGACCGCGGCGGTGCCCCCGGCGTCGGTCGCAACGATCGGCGCGCCGGCGTGCAGCGCCTCCTGGAGCCCGACCGGCTGCCCCTCCCAGAGCGCCGAGGAGACGACGAGGTCGGCGGCCGCGAGCAGGTCGGGGACGTCGTCCCGCTGCCCGAGCAGGAGCAGCGCGACGTCGTCCTCGGCGGCACGGGCGGCCAGGTGCTCACGCAGCGGACCGTCGCCGGCGACGACGACGAGCACCTCGACCCGGTCGACGAGCAGGACGAGGGCGTCGAGCAGCAGGTCCAGCCCCTTCTGAGGGGCGAGCCGAGCCACGACCACGGCCAGCGGTGTGTCGTCGTCCAGCCCCAGCTCGGCACGGACGGCGGTGCGGTCCTGGCGGGTCCTGCCCGGCCGGGGCGCCGCGACGACGGCGAGAGCGGTGGCGGCTGCACCGAGCTGTTCCTGGCGCTCGACGAGGTCGGCCGAGACGCCGAGGACGAGGTCGGCGCCTCGGGCGACGACCCGCTCGAGGACCGCATAGACCGCCCCCAGCCGCCCCCCTGGCGTGGCGTTGTGGAGGGTGACGACGACCGGCGTCGGCACACCGGTCGCGGCGAGGACGAGCAGCGCCCCGGCCCGCAGGCCATGGGCGTGGACGACATCGGCGCCGCGCAGGATCCGGCGCAGGGTGGCCACGGCCGCAGCGTCGCGGACGGGGTGGGGCCGGTCGGACACCGCGAGGGCGACGTGCCGGGCCCCCGCCGCCGAGAAGCCGAAGTGTTCCTCCACGGCGTCGGGGCAGGCGACCAGAACGTCGTGGCCGCCGTCGACGAGACCCGTGACGAGGTCATGGACGTGGCGTCCGACGCCGCCGGCGCTCGTGCCGAGGACCAGAGCGACCCTCATGTCACCGACTCCCGTCGCCGCGTCAGCCGGGCGCGCACCTGGCCGGCGGTGTCACGGTCGACGAGCGCCACGACCGCGGCGTAGCCGAGCGCAGCGATCGCCCCCGTGACGAGCCCGCTGACCAGGGACGGACCGAGGCCGCTGCCGGCCGGCGGAGCGAGCAGCGCGGCCGCGCCCGAGCCGACGAGGACCCCGCCGAGGACGACGACCACCGTCCGGACCGCCCCGCCGAGTGCGCCGCTCCCCCACGCGCGGTGGACGAGGACCCCGAGCGCCACGGCCGCCACGGTCAT
Source organism: uncultured Actinomycetota bacterium (assembly GCA_963771015.1). GTDB lineage: Bacteria > Actinomycetota > Actinomycetes > Actinomycetales > Dermatophilaceae > CAVSJJ01. The sequence goes on along the minus strand of CAVYRN010000012.1, from coordinate 11,951 downwards.
CCCGGCCGATGACGACACCCCGAGCGTGACGAGGGTCCTCGTGGGCCCGGCGTCGGCCCGCAGCAGCGCCAACGGCACGAGCGCGGCCACGACCCAGCCACCCGCGACGGCCACCCCGGCGACCCGGGGACGGCCGCGGACGTAGACGGCCCGGGTCAGCAGGGCCGCGGCCCCGAAGCCGAGGATCCCGGGGGCGTATGCCGTCAGCGCATCGCCGAGGGCGGCCAGCGCCGCGGCGCTGGTGCGACCGTCGCCACGCCGGGCGTCGAGGGCCACGAAGAACGCCTGCACCGAGGGGGCGGCAGCGGCAAGAACGGCGACACCGAGGCCGGAGAGGACGAGGACCGCCCGGAGCGACCGGGCGAGGGTCGCCACGCTGCCCGCGTCGCCGCCCCGGGCGAGCGTCGGGAATGCGGCGGTCGCGACGGGCACCGCGAGGACGGCATACGGCAGCAGGTAGACGGCCTGGATGTAGCCGTAGACGGAGACCGCCCCGGCGCCGCCGTCGTGGTTGGACACCCACAGCGTGACGACGACGGCGAGCTGCTGGGCGACCAGGGCGACGAGCCCGGCGACGGCCAGCGAGGCCGACCGCCTGGCGTCTCCCTCGGCGAAGCGGAACGTCGGGGTCCATCGCCAGCCGACCCGCCACGCGGGGACCAGCAACGGCAGGCTGAGCGCCGCGACGCCCACGGTCGTGCCCCAGGCGAGCAGCTGGAGTGCCGAGCGGTCGACGGCGGTGGGGTCGGTCGCTCCGTCGACGAGCGCGCCGTAGGTGAGGTAGGTCGTGATGACGACGAGGCTGGACAGCAGCGGCGCCAGCGCCGGGGCGAAGAACCGCCGATGTGCCTGGAGCAGCCCGACGAGAACGATCCCGATGCCGTAGAGCGGGATCTGGACGGCGAAGACCCGGAGCATGAGCGTTCCGGCATCGCCGCCACCCGGGATCCGCGGGTCGACGATCCAGCCACTGAGAACGGGGGCGAGGAGTGCGAGGAGCGCCGCGAGCGGCACGAGGACGGCCAGGCACCAGGTGAGCAGGGCCGAGGCGCTGTGGTGTGCTCGGGGCTCGTCGCCGCGGCCGAGGTGGCCGGCGATGACGGGGATCGCCACGGCGGCGAGGATGCCGCCGGCCGCGATCTCGTAGAGGACGTTGGGGAGGGCGTTGACGCTGTTGTACACCGCACCGACGCCACCGGTGCGGACGGAGTCCGCGAAGACGAGGGTGCGGGCGAAGCCGGCTGCGCGCGCGACCAGGGTCGTCACGGCGATGAGCCCCGCCGCGCCGGCGATCCCGGTCGCCGCCGTGCGCGTCCGGGTCACCGAGGTCTCCGGCCGAGCGCGTCCAGCTCACGGAGCCCGGGCGTGGACTCGATGACCCGGGTGAAGCTCACCTTCTCGCTGGCGAGGGTGAGGCCGGTGAGGATGGCGAGGGTGACCAGCCGTCCCCGGGTGCCGAGGCGCTCGACGAGAGCCGACCCCAGCAGCGCGCCCGCCGCGTTGGCGCCGGTGTCGCCGAGCATCGCCTCCTCGCGGAGGTCGGGGGCGAGCAGCGGAAGGCACGCTCCCAGCGCCGCGCCGGCCGACGTCGCGCCGGCCCGCGACGGCGCGGCGAGCAGCACCGCCGAGGCCAGCTGGGTGGCCTTGAGGGCCCGGCCGGGCCGCAGGTCGAGGAGGTTGACGAGGTTGGCGGCGCCGGCGACCACCGCCCCACCGACCAGGGTCCCGAGCGCACCGGGCGTGCCCGCGCCATCCGCCTCGCCCTCCCGACGAGCCCGCCGGTCGACGAGCACTGCCGTGGCCAGGCCGCCGACGGCGAGGCCGAGGACCTTGGCGCCGCCGGTGGTCAGCCGTCCGTGAGCCAGCGCGCCCAGGTGGCCGCGCAGCCCCTTGCTCGACGAGTCGCCCGCGAGGTCGTCGATGCCGCCGAGCAGGCCCGCCGCTGCCGTGGCGAGGGCTGGTCCGGGACCGGCGAGGACCGCGCCGGCGCCCGCCCCCAGGACGTAGGCCGGCCCCTCGAGGAGGGTGACCTCCTCGCCCGCGTGGTTGGTGCGCACGAACGGCATCCGCCACCCCTCGGGCAAGGCGGCGCGCAGCCGGTATGCCGCCCCGGCGCCCGCGGCCGCCAGACCGGCCGCCAGCACCGGACGGAGCCGGCTCACGGCGCCGTCTGCGAGGGCAGCGGCGGGAACGCGGCAGTCACCCCGCTGCGCAGGCCGTACTGCCCGGCCTGACCGTCGAGCTGCTGGGTGAGGGCGAAGACCACGCTGGCCCGGCCCATCGGCAGGCCGATATCGTCGACCGTCGAGACGACCTTGACCGCCTCGGCATCCCGGCGCAGCTCGGTGACGATCGAGACGGCGTCCTGGGCGCCCGAGACCCCCACGTTGGAGGCGAGGACGGCGCCCGAGCCGCCCACGTCAAGAGCCTTGACGAGGGTGACGTACGCATCCGCAGCGGCCTTGTCGGCGTCGCTGGCGCCCTGCTGGGCATCGGGGGCGATGACGACTGCGAGATCGGCCGGTACCGGCGCGGCTACGTCGACCGCGAGCAGGTCCGCCTTGGTCAGGTCGGCAACGGCCTTGGTGACGACCGCCGGGTCGGCTCCGGCAGCGAGGCCGCCGGGCACGGTCGTCGGCGGATGGACGAGGAGCTGGGCCAGGGCCGCGTCGACCATCGAGCCGTCGGCTGTCGCCGAGTCGGTTCCCAGCTGCGTCGCGATATCGTCGGCCACCTGCCGCCGAGCCTCCGCCGTCTGGGCGTCGGTCGCCACCCAGGCCTGGTGGATCGTCGTCGTCGACGTCACCGTGGCCCCAGCGACCTCGAGGATCGTTGCCGTCGCCTTCGTCACGGCCGAGTCCGCACCCGGCAGGACGACGAGGCTGACCGTCCGGCCGGCCAGCGCGTCGGCGACGAGGGTCGGGTTGGCCGCGGCCACGAAGGCGTCCCGGGCCTGCGCGGCCCTGGTCTCGGCGTCGAGCTGCGCCCGCAGGTCGCTCTTGTCCTGCCGCAGCTGCCCGAGCTCGGTGGACACCGTCGTGCTGATCCCCTGCTGGAGCGGCCCGGCCCCCAGCACGATGCCGACGGCGAGGGCGAGGAAGATCGAGACGATCGAGACGAGGTGGTAACGGAAGTCGATCACGTGAAGACCCCTTGGAGGAACGACCACAGGTCGTCCAGTTGCGCGCCGATGACTTGGTGGAAGGCAGGGGTGGCCCACAGGGCCGTCGTGAGGGCGAGGGCACCGACCGCGACGACGAGGAACAGCCACCAGCCGGACATCCGGGACCGGTAGAGACGACTCACGCCCTTGGCGTCGACGAGCTTGCCACCCACCCGGAGCCGGGTGAGGAACGTGCTGGCCATGCCGGCCCGCCCCTTGTCGAGGAACTCGATGAGTGTCGCGTGCGTGCCGACGGCGACGATGAGCGTGGCCCCCTTGTCGTCGGCGAGCAGCATGGCGACGTCCTCGCTCGTCCCCGTCGCGGGGAAGACGACCGGGTCGATGCCGAGGTCCTCGACCCGCTGGAGCCCGGGGGCACGGCCGTCGCGGTAGGCGTGGACGACGACCTCCGCACCGCACTGCAGGGTCGCGTCCGAGACCGAGTCCATGTCGCCGACGATGAGGTCGGGGTGCAGGCCCGCCTCGACGAGGGCATCCGCGCCGCCGTCCACCCCGATGAGCACCGGGTGGTACTCACGGATGTAGGGGCGGAGCATCTGGAGATCCTCCTTGTACGCGTACCCCCGCACGACGATGAGGACGTGCCGACCGTCGATGGAGGTCGTGATGTCGGGGACACCCACCCCGTCGAGGAGGAGCGCCCGCTCCTTCTTGAGGTACTCCATGGTGTTCGCCGCGAAGGCCTCGAGCTGGACCGACAGCCCGGCGCGGGCCTCGGCCATGGCCGTCTCCACCACCTCGGCGTCGAAGACGGTCCCGCTCGCGACCGGCCGGCCGTCGAAGAGGAGCACGTCACCCTCGATCGTCACCGCCATCCCGTCCTTGACCGCGGTCATGACCGGCGAGCCGACGCTGTCGAGCAGCAGGATGCCCGCCTCCAGGAGGATCTCTGGGCCGAGGTTGGGGTAGCGCCCGGAGATCGACGACGAGGCGTTGACGACGGCGACCGGACGGCACGCGACGAGCGCCTCGGCGCTCACCCTGTCGATGTCCTCGTGGTCGATGACCGCGATGTCTCCTTGCTGCAGGCGTTTCGTGAGGTCCTTGGTCCGTCGGTCGACGCGCGCGGGCCCACTCACCCCGGTCTCGGGGGAGCGTGGCCGGGGGTTCGGGACACGGATCGCCATGACGGCTCCATGGTGCCACGAACTGCCGCTCCCGCCTCGGTGACGACCAGCCGGAGCGCCGGGCGCGTCACGACCGCCGAGAGACCCGGTCGAGCAGCTCGCGGGCGTTCTCCAGCGCGGCGTCGGTGCCCGCCCCGGCCATCATCCGGGCCAGCTCGGCGACCCGCTCCTGCCCGTCGACAGCGACGACGCCGCTGGTCGTGATGTGGCCGTCCTCCGCCTTGCTGACGACGAGGTGCCGGTCGGCGTATGCCGCTACCTGGGCCAGGTGGGTGACGACGATGACCTGGGCGTGCCGCGCGAGCTCGGCGAGCCGGGCGCCGACATCGAGTGCAGCGCGTCCGCCCACCCCGGCGTCGACCTCGTCGAAGACGAAGGTCGGGACCTCGCACACCTCGGCCGCCGTGGCGACCTCGATGGCGAGCATGACCCGGGACAGCTCGCCGCCGGACGCCGCCTTGGTGACGGACCGGGCGGGCATACCGGGGTTGGCGGTGAGCCGGATCTCCACGTCGTCGGCGCCCACCGGTCCCAGCTCCCCCGTCGGGGTCACGACGACGGGCACGCTGGCCCGCGGCATGCCGAGACCGGCGAGCTCGCGGGTGATCCGCTCGGTCAGCACGGCGGCCGCCCGTTCGCGCTCCGCCGTGAGCCGAGCGGCCACCTCGGCACGCTCGGTCGTCAGTCGCTCGAGGATGCCCTCGAGCTCGCCGAGCCGGTCATCCGCGCCGAGCAGCTCGGTGAGCCGGGCGGCGGCCCGCGCCGACCAGGCAAGGACCTCATCCGCGTCCGCGCCGTACTGGGCGGTGAGCGTCGCGAGGTCGGCGCGGCGCTGCTGCACCCAGGCCAGCCGGCCGGGGTCGAGGTCGATGGTCGCGGCATACCGGCCCAGGTCGGAGCCCAGGTCGGTCGCCAGGTAGGCGAGCTCGGCGACGCGCCGTTCCAGCTCGGCCAGCTCAGGGTCGTTGGCCGCTACGCCGGCCAGGCCGCCGCGCGCCCGGCCGAGCGCCCCGACGACACCGTCGGAGCCCCCCGCGCTGGTCTCGTCGTCGCCGGCGATGAGCAGGGCAGCGGACTGCGCGGCCAGACGCAGCTCCTCGGCGTGCGAGATGCGTTCGTCCTCGATGCGAAGCGCGGCGTCCTCACCGGGCTGGGGGTCGACCTTCTCGACCCGCTCCAGGCCGATCTGGAGCATCTCGCACTCCTGGGCTCGGTCGCGGCCGAGGGCGCGCAGCCGCGTCATCTCCGCGCCGACCCGCGCATGCTCGGCATGAACGGCCCGGTAGGTCGCCAGCGTGTCGGCGAGGCTCGGCCCGCCGAAGTCGTCGAGCAGCCGGCGATGTTGGTCACCGTGCCGCAGCCGCCACTGGTCGGCCTGGCCGTGGACGGCGACGAGGGACTCCCCCAGCTCGGACAGCAGCCCGGCGGGTGCGGCACGACCGCCGACGTGGGCACGCGACCGCCCTTCGCCGGAGACGGTCCGGACCAGAACGAGCCCGTCATCGGTGTCGGCGCCGGCCTCGGCGGCCCGCACGAGCGCCGGGTGGCCCGCCGCGAGGTCGAGGACCCCCTCGACGACCGCGCGGTCCGCGCCGGCGCGGACGAGGGCCGGGTCGGCGCGAGACCCGAGCAGGAGAAGCAGAGCGGTGACGACCATCGTCTTGCCCGCCCCGGTCTCCCCGGTCAGGACGGTGAGCCCGGGATGCAGCTCGACGACGGCGTCGTCGATGACGCCGAGGTCGCGGATGCGGATCTCCTGGAGCACGTGGCCAGCCTCTCAGGTGCCGGTGACGTCGCCCCGCCGCGCGCGTTCGATGTCGGCGCGGCCCCGCCACCCCTCGATCGACAGGTCGAACTTGGCGACGAGACGGTCGGTGAACGGTTGCGCGTCGAGCCGAGCGAGCCGGACCGGCTCGCTGGACCGGGTGACCTGGACACGGGAGCCCGGACCCAGGTCGATGGTGCGCCGGCCGTCGCACGCGAGAACCCCGCCGATCTCGGCGCCGGCGAGGATCTCGACGGCCAGCCGGCTTCGGGGACCGACGACGACCGGCTTGGCGAAGAGGGCGTGGGCGCTGATGGGGACGAGGAGCATGGCCTCGACGTTCGGCCAGATGACGGGGCCGCCTGCGGAGAGGGCGTATGCCGTCGACCCCGTCGGGGTGGCGACGACGATGCCGTCGCAGCCCCAGGTCGACAGCGGCCGACCGTCGACCTCGACGGCCAGCTCGACCATGCGGGCGCGGGATGCCTTCTCGACGGTGACCTCGTTGAGCGCCCAGCTCGAGAAGACCTGGCGCCCCTCGTCGAAGGCGGTGACGTCGAGGGTCATCCGCTCCTCGACCGTGTAGTCACGGGCGACGATCCTGTCCACGGTCTCGCCGAGCGTCTCGAGCTCGGCCTCGGCGAGGAAGCCCACGTGGCCGAGGTTGACCCCGAGCAGGGGTGCCCCGCAGCCGCGGCTGATGTCGGCGGCCCGCAGGATCGTCCCGTCCCCCCCGAGGGCGCACACCAGCTCGCAGCCCGCCGCCGGGTCGACCTCTCCGACGATCCCGACGTCGCCGTCGAGCTCGGCCGCGAGGATGGGGTCGGCGACGACCTCGACCCCGGCCTCGTCGAGGCGCTTGGCCACCCCGGCCGCCAGCTCGTGCGCATCGGGGCGGCTGGGGTGGGCGACGAGGAGGATCCGCCTGGTCGGTGTCGTCACGCGGGTCCTTCCGTCGTCAGGGTCCGGGCCGCCTCGGCGACCGCCTCTGCCCCCATCCTTCCCGACGGGTCCCGCCGCAACCACAGCAGGTACTCCGTGTTGCCCTCCGTGCCGCGCACCGGGCTGGCGGCCACGGCATACGGGAACAGGCCGGCCCGCTCGGCCGCCGTCGCCACGGCGAGGAGCACCTCGCGCCGCGCCGCCGGGTCGGCGACGACCCCGTGCTTGGTCAGCCGCGCCCGCCCCGCCTCGAACTGGGGCTTGACGAGGGTCACGACGTCGCCGTCGTCGGTGACGAGCCCGGCGAGCTCGGCGAGCACGAGCGTGAGCGAGATGAAGGACAGGTCCGCGACGACGAGGTCGCCGGCCCCACCCACGTCGGCCGGTGCGAGGCCGCGCACCGTCGTCCCGCTCCGGTCCTCGACGCGGGGGTCGGTGGCGATCTCGGGAGCGAGCTGCCCGTGCCCGACATCGATGGCGACGACGCAGGCGGCCCCGTGCTTCAGCAGGACCTGGGTGAAGCCGCCGGTCGACGCGCCGATGTCGATGCACCGACGCCCCTCAGCGGTGAGGCCACGCCCGGACCACAGGCCGAAGGCCGCGAGCAGCTTCTCGGCGGCCCGGCTCACCCATACCGGCCCCGTCCGGGCCACCGCCAGCTCCGCGTCCGGCGACACCCGCTGGGAGGGCTTGGCCGCCACTGCCGTCCCGACCGTCACCAGCCCACCGGCGACGAGGTCGCGGGCGTCCCCGCGGGATCGGGCCAGGCCACGACGAACCAGCTCGGCGTCCAGGCGCGCGGGCTCGCCGCGCGGCGGGTCTTCTCCGGGTCGAGACACCCCCGGCAGGTCAGCCGCCGAGGTCGCCAAGACGCGACTGGAGGGTGCGCTGGACCCGCTCGCCCGCCTCGATCTGCGCGTCGAGGTCCTCAGGTGCTGTCACCGCCAGGTCTCGCAGCGCCGCGTCGATGACGAGGTCGCCGGTCTCCGGGGCGGTCGGTCCGCTCAGCGGCCCGCCGGGGACCGCATCCGCCGTCGGGGTGTCGTCAGCCACCGGCGCTCTTCTTCGCCGGGGCCCTCTTCGCAGGCGCCTTCTTCGCCGGGGCCTTCTTCGCCGGGGCCTTCTTCGCAGGCGCCTTCTTCGCAGGCGCCTTCTTCGCAGGCGCCTTCTTCGCAGGCGCCTTCTTCGCCGGGCGCCTTCTTCGCGGTCGCCTTCTTCGCGGGCGCCTTCTTCGCGGGCGCCTTCTTCGCCGGGTCGCCTTCTTCGCCGGGGCCTTCTTCGCGGTCGCCTTCTTCGCCGGGGCCTTCTTCGCCGCCATGACCAGCGACGGTACGGCCGGCCTGTCGACGTGCGGCAAGGCGATGTCGCTCCCGCCACCCCGGGCGCGGGACGCGACCATGGTGGCGATCTCCTCGAGCTGCCCGGCCAGGGCCGACACGGCGGCGGACATCCCGTTGACGTCGGCGACGAGCCGATCGACGTCGACCCGGCCCAGCGCCGCCTCGACCTCCTTGTGCACGATGGCCACAAGCTGGCGGCGGTTCGCCTCGGCTGCGCTCATGAGGTCGTCGGCGAGGGCCGCGGCCTGCTTGTTGAGCTTGGCTCGGGGGCCCTCGGGCCCGATCAGCGCGACGAGCTCGTTGGCGGCGTCGAGCGCACGGCTCTTGGTCAGCTCACCCAGCCCGGACGCAAGCTCGACAAACCCTTGGATCGACTGCTTGGCCATCGTTCCCTCCTCCTCCACACCGACCGTCGTGGCCGGCGGTCACCACGCTACTCGTCCGTAGCGGCCCGAAGCACGGTCAGCGCGTCGGGCCACACCGCGTCGAGGTCCTCCGCCCGCAAGGTTCCGGCGTCGAGCGCGGCATGGAGCGCCCGGACCACGGCATTGAGGTCGGCGAGCGCGCCGCCCTCCCCCTCAGCGGACCACCCGGACGCGCCGACCCGCCGGCGGCGGCCACCGCAGGTACCCCAGCCGTCCTCGACGGTGGGGACCGCGAGCTCGACGCAGAGCGCCCGCAGGTCGGGCACGACGAAGGTCGGGCGTCGGCTGCGATCGGCCAGCACGACATCACGGAGGGTGTGGACCCCGGTGAGGACGTGGACCGAGTCCATCCCGGTGCGGACCGCACCCTCGATGTCCGTCTCGAGCCGATCCCCCACAGCGAGGATCCTCTCGACGGGGACGCCGAGCCGGTCGGCGCAGAGCCGGTACAGCGGCGGGTGCGGCTTGCCGGCGACCGCATCGGGTGACCTTCCGACGGCGAGCTCGACGGCACTGACCAGGGCCCCGTTGCCCGGCGCGACGCCACGATCCGTCGGCAGCGTGGCATCGGTGTTCGTCGCCACCCAGAACGCCCCGCCCTCGATGGCGTATGCCGCCTCCCCCAGGTCCGCCGCGCTCACCATTGGCCCGTACCCCTGCAGGACAGCCGCTGGGACGGGGTCACTCGGGCCCGGCGTTCCTGGCGCTAGGACGTCGAAGCCGTGCTCCCGGAGGGCGCTGGCCACCCCCGCGCCACCCACCGCCAGAACCCGAGCGCCGGAGTCGATCCGGCCGGACAGCACCCAGGCGCCGGCCTGGGACGCCGTGGTGACGGCCTCCTCGGCGACGTCCAGGCCGAGGCTGGTGAGATGAGCCGCCACCGTCGCCGGCGGGCGCGACGCGTTGTTCGTCGCGTACTGCACGCTCAGGCCGACGGCGGTCAATGACTCGACCGCGTGAGGCACCGCGACCGGGCCGCGGTAGACCACGCCGTCGAGGTCGCAGACGATCGCCGCGTACCGACCGGCCAAGGTCATTCGGGGGTCACCACGTCCGGGGTGGTTCGAGGCTCCTCGGTTGCCGGGTCGTCGTCCTCGTCGTCACCCAGGTCGGTGACAACGATGCCGTCCAGCTCCTCGAGACGCTCGACCGCGTCGGTGTCCTGGCCCTCGTCGCCGGCCGCCGCGAGGGCGAACCACTCCCGTGCCTCGTCGGCCCGCCCGAGCGCCAGCAGCGCGTCCGCATAGGCGTAGTGGAGCCGGTGGAACGCGGGCGTGCGGCGACGCAGCTGAGGTACCTGCAGAGACACCAGCGCCATCTCGCCCTCACCAAGGTCACGGCGCACACCCGAGACGACGATGGCGAGCTCGACCTTCTCCTCCTCGCTCAGCCGCGAGGCATCGGCGCTCGCAGCCAGGTCGAGGGCCCGGGCATGCCGGCCGAGGCCCCGCTCGCAGTCGACCATGAGCGGCAGCAGATGTGGTGAGCCACCGATCCGACGGACGGTCCGGAACTCGGTCAGGGCACGGCCGAAGTCCCCGCGACGGTACGCGACCATGCCGAGGGCCTCCCGCGCCGCCGGCACCCGTCCCGCCCGGCGGACCGCGGTCTCGGCGTGGGCCTGCGCAGCATCCAGGTCGCCTGCGTCCATGAGTAGGGCCACCATCACCAGATGCTGCGCGACCCCCTCGGCGTTCTCCTTGCTCAGGGTGCGCAGCTGCAGGTGAACCGAGCGGTCGAGCTCTCGCCCGGTCACCCCCTCGGCGATCGCCGGCTCCGGGAGCCGGGGTCCCGTCGGCGCCAGCCTGGGGCCGCCACGGTTCGTCCCGTCCGCTCCGTCCCCCGGCCGGCCGCCGCCATCCGGCCGGCCGCCCCGAGCGCCGGCGCCGCGTGGACCGCCCCGACCATCGCGACTCTGCGGGCCGCGCTGTCCACCGCGTGGACCGCCGGACCCGCCACCACGGCCCGAACCACCGGACCCGCCACCCCGCGGCCCGCCGGACCCGCCACCACGGGCCGAACCACCGGAGCGGCCACCGGAGCCGCCTCGCTCACCGGAGGAACCCCCGGACTGCCCTGCGTTGCTCACGAGCTCTCCTCGCCCACGTCGGTGCTGAACTGTCGTCAATGTCATCGCACCCCGCCTGCCGAGGGCATGCGGGACCACACTCGATCCTACGAGTCTCCGACCACGACAATGGGCCCCGTCGAGCAGGGCCCGGACACGACAATGGCCCGCCGTAAACGGCGGGCCATTGCGAAAGTATGTCCGGCTGCGTCCTACTCTCCCACACCGTCCCCAGTGCAGTACCATCGGCGCTGAAGGGCTTAGCTTCCGGGTTCGGAATGGAGCCGGGCGTTTCCCCTTCGCTATGGCAGCCGAAACTCTATGGAGATGTCAGTCGTCCCCGACCGTATCTCGGGAACTCCACAGTGGACGCAAGCAGCATATATGTGTATCAAGTCATCGGCTTATTAGTACCAGTCAGCTCCATGCATTGCTGCACTTCCACGTCTGGCCTATCAACCCAGTAGTCTACTGGGAGCCTCTCGGGGCGAACCCCATGGAAACCTCATCTTGAAGCGTGCTTCCCGCTTAGATGCTTTCAGCGGTTATCACTTCCGAACGTAGCCAATCAGCCGTGCTCTTGGCAGAACAACTGACACACCAGAGGTTCGTCCATCCCGGTCCTCTCGTACTAGGGACAGCCCTTCTCAAGTTTCCAACGCGCACAGCGGATAGGGACCGAACTGTCTCACGACGTTCTAAACCCAGCTCGCGTACCGCTTTAATGGGCGAACAGCCCAACCCTTGGGAGCAACTCCACCCCCAGGATGCGACGAGCCGACATCGAGGTGCCAAACCATGCCGTCGATATGGACTCTTGGGCAAGATCAGCCTGTTATCCCCGGGGTACCTTTTATCCGTTGAGCGACGGCGCTTCCACAAGCCACCGCCGGGTCACTAGTTCCGACTTTCGTCCCTGCTCGATATGTCTATCTCGCAGTCAAGCTCCCTTGTGCACTTACACTCAAAACCTGATTGCCAACCAGGCTGAGGGAACCTTTGAGCGCCTCCGTTACTTTTTAGGAGGCAACCGCCCCAGTTAAACTACCCACCAGGCACTGTCCCTGATCCGGATCACGGACCGAGGTTAGATATCCAGA
>CAVYRN010000011.1:0-9313 GCA_963771015.1 uncultured Actinomycetota bacterium | reverse complement strand
ACGATCGTGGTGACCAGGTCGCCCCGGGTTCGCGCCGTCGGCGCGTCGGGGCTCGATCTCCCGCCCGAGGGCTCCCTGGCCCGGTCGGTCGCGCTGTTCCGTGCCTTCCGCGTCGAGCAGACCGACCCGGCCTACTTCTACGGCCTTCTCGCCGCCGACTCGGCCCGTGAGGTGTCTCGATTCGTCGACCTCGACGGGGCCCTCGTCCTCGATGTCGGTGGCGGCCCGGGCTACTTCGCCGACGCCTTCGCCGCCGCGGGCGCGCGGTATGCCGCGGTCGAGGCCGACATCGGCGAGCTGGCGGCAGCAGGCCTTCCCGGGACGAACACGGTTCTCGGGTCCGGGCTGTCGCTTCCCGTCGCCGACGACAGCGTCGATGTCTGCTACTCGAGCAACGTCCTCGAGCACGTGCCCGAGCCGACGGTGATGGGCGACGAGATGATCCGGGTCACGCGCCCGGGCGGCACCGTCGTCCTGTCGTGGACGACGTGGTACTCCCCGTGGGGTGGCCATGAGACCTCGCCGTGGCACTACGTCGGGGGGCGCTTCGCGGCCGACCACTACGCTCGCCGAATGGGGAAGCGCCCGAAGAACGACTTCGGGCAGTCGCTCTTTGCGGCGCACGCGGGGCCGATGCTCGCTTGGGCCCGGACCCACCCGGCCGCCGAGCTCGTCGCGGCATACCCGCGCTACCACCCCCGATGGCTGTCCTGGGTGTCGCGGGTGCCCGTGCTACGCGAGGTGGCCGTCTGGAACCTTGTCCTCGTGCTCAGGTGCCCTGAGTGAGCGCGTCGACCGTCGACAACGCCGCGCCCACCACGACCGCCCCCGCCCGTGCCGACGCCACGGCTTGGGTCTGGCGGGTGCGTCATGGGGTGGTCGCCCTCGTCTTCCTCGCCTTCGCGCTCAACACGGACCCCGGCAAGCTCGTCAACGACACCAAACTTGACCTCGTCGTCCGCCCCATGGCGTTGCTGCAGCGCGCCCTGCACCTGTGGGACCCGCTCGGCAGTGCCGGCCAGCTGCAGAACCAGGCGTACGGCTACCTGTTCCCGATGGGGCCGTTCTTCGCGGTCGCCCACGCTATCCACGTGCCCGGCTGGGTCACTCAGCGGATGTGGTGGGGGCTCTTGCTCACGGTGTCCTATGCCGGGTTCGTCCTCCTTGCCCGCCGGCTGCGGATCGGCACTGAGTGGACGCGCCTCGTCGCCGGCGTGGGGTTCGCCCTCGCACCCCACGTTCTCACCGTCCTCGGGCGTTCCTCGGTCGAGGCCTGGCCACCGGCGCTCGCCCCGTGGGTCCTGGTCCCGCTCGTGGGCGTGGGCGCGGGCGGTCGACCGCGTCGGGCCGCCGCGCTCTCCGGTCTGGCCGTCCTCGCGATGGGCGGGGTCAATGCGGCCGTCGACCTCGCCGCGGTGCTGCCGGCGGTGCTGTGGCTGTTGACCAGGCGGTGGTCGCTGGCGTGGTTACGCCTTGTGCTGTGGTGGGTCGCGGCGGCCTTCGCGGCCACGCTGTGGTGGGTCGTCCCGCTGCTCACCTTGGGGAGGTTCAGCCCGCCGTTCCTCGACTTCATCGAGTCCGCCTCCTACACGACCAGCACGACGACGCTCGTCGAGACTCTTCGAGGAACGGCCGACTGGGTCGCCTATCTCGGCGACGCCGGTTCCCGGGCGGGGTACGCCCTGTTGACCCAGCCGCTTCTCATCCTCATGACGGTCCTCCTGGTGGCCCTGGGACTCGTCGGGGTGGCGTCACGGCGCACCCACGAACGCGCGTGGCTCGCCCTCATGCTCGTCGCCGGGGTGGCACTGGTGACCGCGGGTCACGTCGGGCCGGTCGACGGCCCATTTGCCGAGGAGATCCGTTCCGCGCTCGATGGCGCCTTGGCACCGTTGCGAAATGTCCACAAGTTCGACGTCCTCGTCCGGACGCCGATCTTCCTCGGGATGGCGTCGACCCTTGCCCTGCTCTCGGAGGGACGAAACGCGGTCGAGACGAGGTTCCTCCGACCCGTCGTTGCCGCCGCCGGCGCCTTCGTCGTCGTCGGGGCCTCGACGCCGTTCTTCGGCCTCGGTGTCTCCCCGACCGGGGCTTACGACGGGGTGCCCGACTACTGGTCACAGGCCGCCACGTGGCTCGATGAGCACGGCGGGACCGGGCGCACCCTGCTGCTGCCGGGCTCGCGCTTCGCGCAGTACAACTGGGGTGCCACCGGCGACGAACCCATCCAGGCGCTGGCGACCACACCGTGGGACATCCGCAATGCGGTCCCGCTGACCTCGGCGGGACACATCCGCTGGCTGGACAGCATCGAGCAGTCCGTGGCGAGCGGACGAGGCGGGCCGGACCTGGAGCGCGCGCTGACGAGTGGTGGGGTCAGCTATCTCCTGGTCCGCAACGACCTCAGCTATGGGGCTGCCGGTGCCACGCGGCTCGCAACGGTGCGCGCCACCTTGTCGAGCACCCCAGGTGTGTCACTCGCCGCCTCGTTCGGTCCTCTGTCCGGGGGCGGCAGCACTCCAGACTCGTTCAGCGACGGCGGCCTCAACCTGGCCCTACCCTCCATTGAGGTCTACGCCGTCGCAGACGGGAGCGACCCCCGGGTGACGATGGTTCCCGCCAAGGACGTCAGCCGGGTCGTCGGCGGCTCCGAGGCGATGGCGTTGGCCGGGATGGATGGGGCGGACCCGTTCATTCGCGACGCCACGCCGGGCCTGGTGGCCGACGTCGGTGGGCCCGTGGTCCTCACCGACACTCCACGACGTCGGGAGGCCAACTTCGGGGTCGGCACGTTCGGGTCGTCGCAGACCCTGACCGCCAGCGACCCCCTGCGCATCGTGAAGCCAACACGGGACTACGGGTACTCCGGGGACGAGCCCGGCGAGTCCGTCGCGGTCATCGGTGGTGTCCGCGCCATCTCCGCATCGTCGTCGGCGGCGGACGCCGATGCGTACCCGCGCAGCGACCCGGGGAGTATGCCGTTCGCCGCCTTCGACGGCGACCTCGGGACGCAGTGGCGTCCCAACCCCATCAAGCCCGTATCGGGCTCGTGGATCTCGGTGGACTTCGGGCGCCCGGTGTCGCTCGGGGGCGGTCGGGTGACCCTCGACCTCGGCACCTCCGTGACTCGGCTGGGTGTCGTCACGGACCGGGGCCCCACCTCTGTCCCGGTCGTGGACGACGTCGCGGTGCTACCCGACGTCACCACGACGTCGCTGACGCTCAGCCTGCGTGACCTGACGGACGACCCTGCTCGCCGGGTCGACGCTGCGATCCGTGACGTGGACGTACCCGGGGTCACGGTGACGAGGACGGTGCGTCTGCCCCAGGTCCCCGGGGGAGAGGAGCCGGACCGAGTGGTCCTCTCCGCGGACATCGGGCATGGTGCCTGCACGTTCCTGGGGCCACGTCCCCTGTGCGACCCCGGGACGGGACGTGTTGGTGAGGACGCCGCGGGTCTGGACCGGACGTTCACCTTGTCTCATGGGACCGACGCCATCGTGGCCGTCTCCGCCAGAGCCCGGCCGAGCGCAGCACTCCAGGGTGCGGTCGAGAGGGCGCTCGGGCTGGCCGTCCATGCCACGAGCAGCTCGACCGCCGTTCCGGACCTCGTGGCCGGTCCGATGGCAGCGGTCGACGGCAACCTCGGCACGGCCTGGGTGGCCTCGGCCGGCGATCCGGATCCCTCCCTGACGCTGGCCTGGTCGAGAACGGCCTCGGTGGCCGGCATCCAGGTGCTGCTGGACAACTACGTGGCGGCGACCCGGCCCACCCATGTACGGATCACGTCCCCGGCCGGGACTCGTGACGTCGACCTGGACGCGTCAGGTCGGGCCACCTTCACTCCGCTCGCGACCACCACCATGACCGTTCACTTCACCGCCCCGGCGCTCGCCACGTCGTTGGACGCCTACACGTTCCGGCGCACCTTCGTCGGCCTCGGCGTCACGGACCTTCGTATCCCGGGACTGACCCCGGACCTGGCGGTCCCGGAGCGACCGTCCGAGGAGCCCGTCACCTTCCCATGCGGGGCCGGCCCGACGGTGCGGGTCGACGGAGAGTCGTTCGCAACGTCGGTGTCGACAACCGTGGGCGCGGTCTTGGCGCAGGCCAGCGTGCCCGCGCGGGTCTGCGAGCCGGGAGCGGAGTGGAGCGGTCCCGTGCGGGTGGCTCTCCCCGCCGGAGACGTCCACATCGTGGCGCCCCGGGGCCCGCAGTGGCTGACCTCCTCCGTCGTGGTCACGGCGGCGGGGTCCGGTGTGCCGCCCATGACGGGAGAGGCGTACGCGCCGGCCGTGACGGCCTGGGGTGACAGGGATCGCACCCTCTCGGTCGGAGAGCGCACGGCCCCGGCGTTGCTGGTGATCCATGAGAACGTCAATCCGGGATGGCGGGCCAGTTTCGCGGGACACGACCTCACACCGGTGACGGTCAACGGGTGGCAACAGGGCTACCTCGTCCCGGCGGGTGCCGCCGGCAGCGTCCAGATCACCTTCGTCCCCGATGCCCAGTTCCGCTGGGGGATCCTGGCCGGCGGGGGTCTCGCGGTCCTGCTCATCCTCGCCGCAGCTCTGCCGGACCGGACGCGCCGCAACCGTCCGGTTGGCTCGGCCGGTGTGGGCGCATCCCGCGTGGTGGTCCTGGTCGGTCTGGTGGCTCTTGTCGTCGTGGCCGGTTGGTGGGGTGTGGCCGTCGCCATCGCGGGGCTGGCCGTCGCCCTCGTGGGGCGTCGGTTCCCACATGGCGCCAGGCAGCTCTGGCCGCTCGTCGCCGCCGCGGGATACGGGGCGGCGGGCGCGGTGCTGCTGACGTCGCCCTATGGCTCGGGCAGCTACGTCGCTGATCAGCCACTGGCCCAGATCCTCTGCGTGACCGCGGTGGGGGCGGTCGCGCTCAGCCTGTGGACACCGGCACCTGGCGGGATGTCTGCTGCCGATCCGAACCCGACGGGGGGTGCCGGTGAGCCCACCTGACGATGGGGCGCTCCAGGAACCGGAAGCTGAGGGATGCGAGCACAGCCGAACCTGCCAACGTCAGCGGGAGGACGTGGATGACGCGTCCGTTGAACACCGGGTTGTCGAGCAGGATCATGACGCCGTCCAGCACCACCAGGTGGTAGAGGAAGGCGCCGTAGGAGATGTCACCGGCATAGCGCATCACCGGGTTGCCGAGAACAGCATGCGTCAGTGGGGCACGGCCGAACACCGCCGGCCAGACGAGGGCCAGCGCCATGATGAGGTAGAGCGTCTGTTTGGTCACGGCCTGCGCAACGGTGGTCGCGACGAGGGAGCGCGGGCCGGCGATGGGGGTGAGGGCGATGAAGAAGGTGGCTGCCGCAAGGGCCCAGCAGGTGAGCGGGTGGCGTCCTAGCTCCTCGGCGAGGTGCCATCGAGACCCCGGTTCGACGCGGCCCGAGTCGAGGTGGGTCCGGATGACCGCGAGGACCATCCCGCCGGCGAACCAGCCGGTGAAGCCCGGCAACCAGTACCCCGCGCTCACCCAGGCCGAACCCTTCGCCTGGTGGAGGAAGGCGTACCACGGCAGGGGCACCAAGAATCCCAGCGACAGAGCAGTGATGAGGGCCGCCGGATGCCAGCGCCGGCGCATCGCCCGGACGACGAGGATGCCGACGATGGGCAGCAGCATGTAGAAGGCCACCTCCGTGGACAGGCTCCACGTCTGGGTGAGTCCTTCACGCATCCACCCGAATCGGTAGATCTGAACCAGGGTGAGCTGGCGCAGCCAGTCGGGCGCGGTCGCCGTGGTGTTCTGTGGGAGGAGGAGGAGCGCCAGGGCGACGGCGACGATGTATGCCGGCATGATCCTGGCGATACGGCGGACGGCATAGACCCGGATGGAGGGGCGGGCCGCACGCGTCAACGCGGCGGTCAGCCATGGGCGCACGAGCAGGAAGCCCGACAGCACGAAGAAGACGGCGACGCCCGAGTCGAGCCGGGCGAGGGCGTTGGTGCCCCAGCCTCGCTCGTATCGGCCGGTCCAGAAGGCGGCATGGGTCGTCACGACAGCGAGGACGGCGAGCGCTCTCAGGCCGTCCAGCCCGGGGTAGGCCGTGTGCCCTGGACGATAGTGCGACACCGACTCCTCCTCGCTTCTCACGGGGTGGTCCCGGGGATGACGACCGGTGCGCCGACGGTGACGTCGTCGGAGCATACCCGGGCCGTCTCGTCTGCCGCCGTCACCGAGAGCGAGTGGACCGGGCCGTCGACGGCGAGGAAGGCCGTGTGTAGCCCGGCCTCGATGGGCACCGTCGTGATGGTCGTCCCGGCGGACACGGTCAGTGCCGTCGCATGGCTGGCGATGTAGCCGATGCGGATCACGGCGACCGCATCGGGTGCCGTGCCCTCGAGGGGGACGACCAACGGGACGGCTCCCAGCTGCCAGCCGCAGCCAGGACTCGGTCCCGGTGCCGCGTGGACGCCGGACACGGATGCCAGCCGCAGCCGGCCGCTGTCGTCGGGCAGGGCAATGGATGCGGCGGGGTGACCCGGCGCGAGCCGCCGTTCGGACGGAAGGAACGGCGCCGTGATCCGAGAGAGACGGTTGTACGGGCCGATGAGGCCCCATGCCACATCGGCTGGAACGGGAGCATCGGCGAGGAGCGTTCCGACCGGCATGGACGCCGTCTCCGCTCGGAGGGTCGTCAAGTAGGCGCGCGCGGGGTTCCTCACCCACAGAGGGTCGTAGGCGAGGGTGGACCAGGCGGAGCTCGCCACGAGGACCCCCACCACGACGAGCGGCAGGGCCGCCTCGCCGCCCGGTCCGATGAGGCCGACCGTGCGCAGCGGCGTCAGGACCCGCTCGGCGAACCAGCGGTGCGTCTCGGGACGCGGACGGAGCCGGGCGACGGCTGCGAGCCGGTACCGGCCGACGATGGGCATCGTCGCGAAGGCCAGGGCGAGGGCGGCCACGATGGCGACGTCCGTCTGGTAGCGGTACTCGGTGCCGACGATGGGCCCGACAAGGGTTGCCCGGCTGCGGGCCAGGAGCACGATGTTGACGAGGGCGTACCCGGCCAGGAGGCTCCACGCGGTGGCGGCGCCACGGTGGGCCGCGACGGTGGCGCCGACGACAAGGCCGATCACCATCGCCGCCGCGACGACGAGGAAGGCGTCGGGGTCGGCCAGGCCGCCGGCATACCCGATGGTGGCCCAATGCCACGGCCCGCCGAGCAGACCCGGGATGGTGGCCCTGAAGAGGGACTGGACACCCAGCTCGAGGGTGTCGTGGCCCGGCGCGGACGGGCGGAGCGGGGTGGGGACACGAGTGATGTAGAGCCAGAGGTAGGGCGCGGACACGAGGGCGTAGAGCGCCCACGCCAGCCAGTGACGTCGGATCGTATGCCCCATCCGCGTGAGGAGGCTGCCCTCGGTGAAGAACGCCAGGGTCAGCGCAAGGGTGAGCGGCAGCGCGAACAGGCTCTTCTCGGAGAACAGGAGCCCCGCGACCAGCGTCAGCGCGGCCCCCACCGCGAGGCGCCGGCGTCCGGTGCGGAGATATCTCAGGTGAAGCAGCAGGACGGCGACGAGGGTGAGCTGCTGGGGGAGCTGGTTGAGCGCGGCGGCCCACCAGAGCGAGGCCGGCAGGGAGATGGGCGACAGGGTCACAATCGCGAGAGGAGCCAGAATGGCCGCCCGTCGCCCGAAGACCTCGGCCAGAAGCCGGTAGAAGAGGAAGGAGAGCAGGGCCTGCAGCGTCAGCATGGCCACGGCCACCGGCGGCCAGCTGAGGGGAAAGGCATGCGTCGTCAGCCACACCCACACGTACGAGCCGGGCATGACGTGGCTGTTGTACGGATAGGTCAGGTACCCCGGGCTCCACAGCGGGTACTCCATGGCGCGGCCCGTGAACGAGAAGTCGTCGATGTAGAAGTAGCCGCGCAGGCAGGTCCACCCTCGCAGGGTCGCCTGGGCGACGATGAGCGCAGCCGCCAGCAGCTGGACGGACCGCGCGGACAGGGGCGGGCGGACGAGTGCCGGCGTCTGCAGATCGGAAGAGACGGTCATGGCCCTACGGGTGGGTCTCTGGCAGTGGCTCGACGGCACCGACGACGACATCGTCCGTGCAGAGCGTGCCGTAGGACAGCCCGCTGAAGCGCACCTCGTCGATCGCGCCCGCGCCGATGACGTAGAACTGGTTGACGCCCGCCCTGATCCGAACGTGCGTCACCGTGTCCCCGACGGTCACGTCGGTCTCGGCGTCCATCGACGCGAGGTATCCCACCCGTGCCACCCACTGGAAGTCGGCGGTGGTGCCGGCCAACGGGATGGTCCTCGGCGTCTGCTCCACCTTCCATCCGCAGGTTTGGTCGGGTCCAGGTCGGTTCGTGGGCCCGTTGATGATGGCCCCCCGCACGTGGCCGGTGTCGTCGACGGTGTAGAGGGACTCGGTCCAGTGGTGCGCCTCGAGGAATGTCGGAGCGGGGTCCAGCGGAGCGAGGAGCGTCGAGAGGGGCCAGGTCATCTGAAGTCCGGGCGGCGCCGCTGCGGCCGGCGTGATGAGGTCCGCGAGGGGCACGGAATAGCCCGCCTCCGTGAGGTCGGACCGGACCGTGGCGACAAACCGAGGCGTGATGTCGTTGTGCCAGTGTGTGGAGAACTGGATCGTCGACACCGCGCTGCCAACGATGAGGAGTGCCGTCAGCGTGACCGTGAGGGCGGGCTCATGGGGCCGAACCGAGTCGAGGAACCCGGCGGTGCTCCCTCGGGGCATGAGGGGCTGGGGCGGCCAGTGCCAGTCGAGGCCCGCGATCCGCAGGATGGCCAGGGGAGCGAACACGGCGATCACAAGTGCCACGTCCGTGCTGTAGCGGTACTCGAGGACCACGTTGGGGCCGAAGACGGCGCCGCGGGTCACGGCAACGATCGTGGCATTGGCCACCAGGTAGCTCCCGATAACGACCCAAGCGAAGATCGCTCGATACCGCCGGACCACCGACCACACGACGATCAGCACCGTCGCCATGAGGGACAGGACGACCACCGCAGTGGAGGGATCCGCGATCGCAGGTGTGCCCAGCTGCTGCCACCGGTACGGCCCGCCGAAGACGGCGGGAACGACGGCCCTGGCGACGTCGACGGTGACGGCGTTCAGGGCTGTGTCGATGGACGCCGCGGCGCCGACCTGGCTCGGCACGAGGGCAAGGTAGAGAACGAGGTACGCGACGGCGACCAGCGCGTAGGCGAGCCAGACCCGACGGTGGTCGACCAGCGCCCTGCGCAGCCGTGCCGCGGGCGGCCCGGCCGTGAAGTAGAACAGCGTCAGGGCAAAGACGACCGGCAGGATGAGGAGTGCC
>CAVYRN010000010.1:0-132633 GCA_963771015.1 uncultured Actinomycetota bacterium | reverse complement strand
CCCGACCAGCACGAACCCGATGTCCGGGCGACCCCGAAGGATCTCGGCCGCCTCGATCACCGTGTCCAGGCTCTGCATCTCGCCGAAGTTGCCGGCATACATCACCGAGAAGGGGCGCAGCGGCCCGACCGTCTGGCGCACCACCTGGCCCGCAGTCGCGGGGTGGAAGGAGTCCTCGTCGGCCCAGTTGGGAACCAGTCGCAGCTTCGACAGCGGGATCCCGCGCTGCGCTATGCGGTCGAGCATTCCCGGCGCGATGGCGGCAACCCGGCTCGCGTCCCGATAGGTCAGGTCGCAGAACCGATGAAGAGCCCGGTCGACACGTCCCTTCACCGGCGTCGTCGAGAAAGCCGCTGGACGTCACCGAATCCGGCCACAGGTCCTGGACCCACAAGGCATAGGGCACCCCCGACAGTCGCTTCAACGCCATGGCGGGAATGGCGGCCGTGGCCGGCGTGGAGTAGACGAGAGCGACGTCCACCGTGCGCAGTGCGTGGGCCGCGAGCGCGGCACCGGAGAACGCAAAACTGAGGTAGCTCGCCGCACGCCTTGCCGCCCGGGTGTCGTGGCTCGGGTAGACCGGCGCCCGGTGAACTGTCACGCCGTCCATCTCCTCGCGCAGGTACGGGCGGATGCGGTAGCCGTCGAAGATCTTGCCTTCGGGGTAGTGCGGATAGCCCGTCAGGACGTGCACGTCATGGCCCCGGTCGCGAAGGAGGCGCGCCACGGTGCCAGGCCCAGCGGCAGCCCCGCCCTCGGGGTCGTACCAGTGCGAGACGAGGCCGACGATCATCTTCCGTCTCCGGCCGGGCGCAGCGAACCCTCCGCTCGCCGCACGGCGACCCTCGGGATGGTGACATACGCAGCACAGATGACCGCCGAAAGCGACAGGGCAGCCCATAGCGGGGCGCGGGCCACCGCCACCGTCACGATGGCCGCCAGCAGAGCGACGAGCGTCGACACCAAGATGTGAGGGACCCGCGGGTCGCGGGTGAGCAGCTGGTAGACGTGGCCCCGGTGGGCTGTCATCAGGGGCTCGCCTCGGCTGGCGCGGAGGACCAGCACCGACCCGGTGTCGGCCAGGTAGATGACCAGGGGGGCGGCGAGCACCAGGGGCGAGGCGTTGCGAGAGAGTCCGACGATGATCCCCCCGACGATCAGGGCTCCGAAGAGGTAGCTCCCCGTATCGCCCAGGAACAGTCTGGCGTGGGGGGCGTTCCAGGGGAGGAAACCGAGGGCTGCGCCGGCTGTTGCCGCCCCGATGACCCACAGGCCGTTCGCGCCAGCCGCCAGGCCAACCAGCCAGGCCGTCGCACCCCAGACGGCGACGCTCAGGCTGGTGATGCCGTTGATGCCGTCCATGAAGTTGACACTGTTCACGACCACGAGCGCGATGGCGGCACCGGCGCCGATCAGCCAGCCTCCACCGGCAGCCCAGCCCATGGCACCGCCGGCGACGGCCTGGGCGGTCAGTCGACTGATGGCGCCCAAGCCCCGGCTGTCGTCGAGGAGGCCGACGAGGGAGAGCGCGACAGCCGCGCCGATCAGCGGCCACCGGACCTCGAGACCCGATGCACCCGCAACGACCATGGCGGCCACCACGCCGACGATGCAGGCGAGGCCGCCGCCGCGGGGTGTCGGGTTCGTGTGTGACGACCGGGCGGTCGGAATGTCGATCACGTCTCGGCGCAGCATCAGCCACCGTACCGCCGGCGCTGCCGCCAGGGTGACCAGGAGGCTGAGGATGAAGGGTGACGTCACGTTGCCAACCAGGAGGCCAGCGCCCAGGCCCAGCGATGGATGAGCAGGCTGGTGTGTGTCGGCATGGGACTCCCTTCCCTCCGGCGCTGGGAGCATCGATGACCGCGACACTCTATCGACTCGTGGCAAGGGTTGTGAGAAATGGCCGGAGGATGGTTGCTTGTCCCCATTTCTTGCGTCATGAAATGTTTCATCTGTCATGGCGCCGTAACGTCGTGCGGCAAGTGAGATTAGGCAAGCCTTTCATAATGTCCTCTTCCGTAACGTGGCACCGCAAAGTCCGCGAGGCCAGAAGTGCCTGGCCCCGAGAGGGGGCCAGAATTGGCGTCGCGCGCTCGTTCCCCACGACCGGCCGGGCGCTCAGCGACACACGAGTCCTGACCTCCCTCGGGCGGACTCGCTCAGGGGCAAGTAGCCTTGCGGGGAACGGTCGGCGCATGGCCGGCCTCGGCGAGTTGGGCAGGTCGTGGAGCTTCGGGACTACTTCCGGGTCATCCGGAAGAGATGGCGCGTCATCGTCGCGGCCGTGCTGGTCGCCGTGGCGGCGGCCGCGCTGGGGACCTCGCTGAGCCCCAAGGTCTACCAGGCCCAGACCCAGCTCTTCGTCTCCACCTCCGGCGGCGGCGACCCCACCGCGCTCCTTCAGGGGAGCAGCTTCACCCAGCAGCGGGTCCAGTCCTACGCCGACATCATCTCGACGCCGGCCGTGCTCGGGCCGGTCATCGACCAGCTCCACCTGAGCACGACGGCGGACAAGCTCGCCCAGCGCATCACCGCCACCGTCCCGCTCAACACCGTGATCATCCACGTCGCCGTGGACGACCCCTCCCCCCAGCAGGCAGCCGACATCGCGGACGCGGTGGGGAAGCAGTTCACCACGACCGTGGCCGATCTCGAGTCGGTGTCGGAGAGCTCACCCAGCCCCGTCAAGGTCAGCATCGTCAGCGCGCCCAGCGTCCCGACGGCGCCGGTCAGCCCGCGCCCGGTCCGCAACCTCGCCCTGGGACTGGTCCTCGGCCTGCTGGCCGGCTTCGGCCTGGCCCTCCTTCGCGACCTCCTCGACACGACCATCAAGGGCCAGGACGACTGCGCCGAGGTCACCGACGCCGCGGTGGTGGGCGCCATCCCGTTCGACCCCGAGGGCGCGAAGCACCCCCTCATCGTCCAGGCCGCGCCGCACGGCCTGCGGGCCGAGGGCTTCCGGGCCCTGCGGACCAACCTCCAGTTCGTCAACGTCGCCGAGCACCCGCGCTCGATCGTCTTCACCTCGTCGGTCGCCGGCGAGGGCAAGACGACCACCGCCGCGAACCTCGCCATCACGATGGCGGCCGGTGGCTCCCGGGTCTGCGTCGTCGAGGCCGACCTGCGTCGGCCCAAGCTCCTGGACTACATGGGCCTGGACGGGTCGGTCGGTCTCACCGACGTCATCATCGGGCGGGTCGACGTCCGCGACGCGCTCCAGCAGTTCGCCAAGGCAGACGTCTGGGTCCTCGGGTCCGGACCCATCCCCCCGAACCCGAGCGAGCTGCTCGGCTCATCGCAGATGGAGCGGACCCTGCGCGAGCTGGAGAACCGCTTCGACATCGTCATCATCGACGCCCCGCCGCTGCTGCCCGTCACCGACGCCGCCGTGCTGAGCACCGTCGCCGGCGGCACCGTCGTCGTCGTCGGGGCGGGGCTGGCCACCCGCGACCATCTCGGCCGGGCGCTGCAGGCCCTGGAGGCGGTCCAGGCCACCGTTCTCGGGCTCGTCGTCAACCGGATCGCCACCAAGGGCGCCGACGCCTACAGCTACTACGGCGGGTACGCCTCGCAGACCCCTCGGGCGCGGGCCAAGGAGCGGAGCAAGGCGGGCGGCAAGGCCGACAAGAAGGCGGACCGCTCCGCGACCCGGTCCTCCCGGGCGGCCGAGAGCGCGCGCGGCCGCTGAGCCCGGCCGCGCTCGGCCCGGCGGATCCGGCCGGTGCGGGCATACCGATCAAGACGGGTCCACGCGCACCGACGAGCTAGGCGGCGCTCCACGTGGCCAGGGCGTCGGTGGACCGCCAGGTCCTCGTGTCGACGGCCAGCCAGCCCCCACCGTCGACGACGGCCAGCGCCACCGCCCCCGGCGGGCCGGTCGACGCGACGGTGACGCACGACAGGGGCTTGCGCTGGCCCAGCCGCTGGATCGAGACCCCGGAGCAGCCCGCCTCGCCGAGCACGGCGACGTAGCTGAGCGACGGGCTGGCCACGGGTACCGCGAGCGCCACCGCCCCGCGGACCCGGCCGACCTGCGACCAGGACGCCCCGGTGGTGCTCGTCGTGCGGACCGCCCCGCCCGCGCAGAGCACGTCCGCCCGGGAGTAGGAGATGACCGCGAGGTCGAGGACGTCCCCCCGGCCGCAGGGCGAGGACGTCGCCGGCCCCGGCGCGTGGACGACCGTCGGCCGGGCCGGGTCGCGGTACCACGCCCGGTCCAGCAGGCCCGCGGCGGACCAGGTGCCGCCGCCGTTCCCCGTGCTCGCATAGGCCGGCGCGCAGCCGGACCCGGAGCCGGACCCGGCGCCGATGACGAACGCCGACCGGCCGCTCGTCGCCTTGCCGCGGACGATCGTCGAGAACGGGGTCGTGCCGTCCGTCCAGGTCGCACCGCCGTCGGTGGTGACCGCCACGCTGGCCCCACCCTGGTCGCAGGAGCCGACCCCGATCCGCCAGGCCACCGTCCGGCTCACGCCGACGAGCATCGTCTGCAGCGGCGCCCCGGCCGGGCGGACGGGGCTGCTGGGCGACCCCGTCGGGCTCGGGCTCGACGAGGTGGGGGAGGCCGACGGCGACGAGGTCGCGACGACGCCTGTTGTGTCTGCTCCGGCGGCCGCGGTGGTGCCCGTCGACCTCAGCGCACCCACGACGAGGACGACGTCGAGGACGGCCAGCGCCCCCAGGGCGGCGGCCGTGGCCCTCGGCGGGATCCTCAACCGACTCACCCCTCCCCGGCCACGGCCCGCACGACGGCCGGCATGGCGCCCAGCACCTGCTCCGCCATCCTGGCGACCACGGCGTCCGCCCGCCCGAACGGGTCGACGATATCGGCCTGGGCCCGGCTGAGGGGAGGCGTGAGCCCGCGGCCGGCGGCGGCCGCCTCGGCCACCCGCTCGACCCACGCCCGGGCGTCGGTGGGCGGCGGACCGGCCTCGAGGGTCTCCGCCCGGCCGAGGAGGTCGGCGAAGTCGAGCAGGGTGAACACCCGACGCCGGGCGCCCGGCGAGAGCCGGCCGACCTCGCTGCGGTGCGCGCGGGTCGCCGTGAGGACGAGGTCGGCCCCGTCGACCAGGTCGGCGGTGAGCTGCCGCGCCCGGAAACCGCTCGGGTCGCCGCCCAGCTCGACGAGGGCGGCGGCGACCCGGTCCTCGATCCCGTGTCCGGCCAGGGCCCCGGTGCCGGCGCTGCTGACCTCGACCGGCCACGCCTCGGGGGAGCGGCGCTCGGCGAGCCGGTGCCGGAGCAGCCGCTCGATGAACGGCGATCGGCAGATGTTCCCGGTGCAGACGACGAGGATCCGTGCCGCGTCGCCCACGATCGGGGTCCTTTCACATGCCGGTGTCCGGGCTGTGTCCTTGGGAAGGGTCCGTCGGCGATCGTACCCGCCGACCCGACGCGCGTCCCGGCGAGCGGCGTGCCCAGGTACCGTGGAGGCCGGACTTCCCGATGGTCGCGCTCCGCCGACCCGATACCCCTACCAAAGGTCCTCACGTGCCCTTGTCTCGTCTCCGCGCGGTGCTCGTCGCGGCCCTCGCCCTCACGGTGCTCGGCGGCTGCGGCTCGTCCAGCACGCTCATCCACCGGTGCCTCCGGCGTGCTGGACGGCGTCACGGTGGCGGGCACGGACGCGGCGCCCTCACTGGTCTTCAAGACGACGCCGCTGACCGTGCCGGCCACGACCACCAAGGTCCTCAAGCCCGGGTCGGGCGCCGCCCTGACGACCGCCAACTCGGTCGTCTTCAACTACGCCCTGTTCAACGCCAACGACGGCAAGGAGATCGACACCAGCTACGGCAAGGGGACCGTCCCGCTCGACCTGTCGTCCGTCGGGCTGATGAAGGGCCTGAGCAAGGGCCTGCTCGGCCAGCACGTCGGCTCCCGGCTGCTCATCGCGATACCCCCGGCGGACGGCTTCGGCGCGCAGGGCAGCACCCAGGCGAGCGTCGGACCGACCGACACCATCGTCTTCCTCATCGACGTGGTCTCCGCCAGCACGCCGCTGGCGACGGCCACCGGCACCCAGGTCGCGCCCAAACCGGGGCTGCCGACCGTCTCGGTCGGCAGCGACAAGATCGCCACGGTGCACATCCCCGCGACCGCGCCGCCGACCACCCTCGTCGTGCAGCCGTTGATCAAGGGTGAGGGCGCGGTCGTCCAGACCGGCCAGACGATCAAGGTGAACTACACCGGAGTCCTGTGGAAGGACGGCAAGAAGTTCGACGCCTCCGCCGACCACGGCGCCCCGGTGGACTTCCAGATCGGCACCGGCAAGGTCATCAAGGGGTGGGACAAGGGCCTGGTCGGCCAGACCGTCGGCAGCCGGATCCTGCTCATCGTGCCGCCCGCCGACGGGTACGGCCCCAAGGGGTCCCCGCCGATCGGGCCGAAGGACACGATGGTGTTCGTCGTCGACATCCTCGCCGCCAGCTGAGCCCGCGCCGCGTTCGGTACGGGGAGCCTCCCCGCACCCGCCGCCTCCGATAGGGTCGGTTCGGAAGGGTGATCACCATGACAGAGAGCATCGCCACGCTGGGTCCGGAGTCCCGCAAGGCCGCGTTGCAGGCCATGACGGAGGGCGAGCTCGACATCCTCGTCATCGGCGCCGGGGTGACCGGAGCCGGGGTGGCCCTCGACGCGGTGACCCGCGGCCTGCGGGTCGGCATGGTCGAGGCCCGCGACTACGCGTCGGGCACCTCGAGCCGGTCGAGCAAGCTCATCCACGGCGGCCTGCGCTACCTGGAGCAGCTGAACTTCACGCTGGTCCGGGAGGCGCTGAAGGAGCGGGCGCTCATCCTGCACCGGCTGGCGCCGCACCTGGCGACCCCCGTGCCCTTCCTCTACCCGCTGCAGCACCGGGTGTGGGAGCGGTTCTACGTCGGCGCCGGCGTCCTCATGTACGACACGATCGGCGGCCGGCACGGCGTGCCGCACCGCCGCCACCTGACCCGCCGGCAGGCGCGGCGGGAGTTCCCGTCGCTGCGCAAGGACGCGCTGGTCGGTGCGATCCAGTACTACGACGCCCAGGTGGACGACGCCCGGCACACGATGATGATCGCCCGGACCGCCGCGCACTACGGCGCGCTGTGTGCCAGCAGCGCCCGCGTCGTCGGCTTCCTGCGCGAGGGCGACCGGGTCGCCGGGGCGCGGGTCCGCGACCTGGAGACCGGCACCGAGTATGCCGTCCGGGCCAAGGCGACCATCAACGCCGCAGGCGTGTGGACCGACGAGATCCAGGAGATGGTCGGCGGCCGCGGCCAGTTCCACGTCCGGGCCTCCAAGGGCGTGCACATCGTCGTCCCCCGCGACCGGATCCAGGCGAGCACCGGGATCATCTCCCGGACCGAGAAGAGCGTCCTGTTCATCATCCCGTGGGAGGGCCACTGGATCATCGGGACGACCGACACCGACTGGAACCTCGACCTGGCGCACCCCGCGGCCAGCCGGTCCGACATCGACTACCTGCTCGAGCACGCCAACCGGCTCCTGGAGACCCCGTTGACCCACGAGGACGTCGTCGGCGTCTTCGCCGGGCTGCGCCCGCTCCTCGCGGGTGAGTCCGAGGCGACGAGCAAGCTGTCCCGCGAGCACGCCGTCGCCAGCCCGGTCGCCGGCCTGGTGATGATCGCCGGCGGCAAGTACACGACCTACCGGGTGATGGCCAAGGACGCCGTCGACGCGGCGGTCCACGGCCTGCCCGAGAAGGTCCCGCCGTCGTGCACCCAGGACGTCCCGCTGGTCGGGGCCGACGGGTATGCCGTGGCCTGGAACCAGCGCGAGCAGCTGGCCGCGAGCAGCGGCCTGCACGTCTCCCGCATCGAGCACCTGCTGCATCGCTACGGCACGCTCGTCCACGAGCTGCTCGACCTCGTCACCGAGCAGCCCGAGCTCGGCGAGCCGATCGGCGGCGCCCCGACCTACCTCAAGGTCGAGGCCTACTACGCCGCGTCCGCCGAGGGCGCCCTCCACCTCGACGACATCCTCACCCGGCGCACCCGGGTCTCGATCGACACCTGGGACCGGGGGGACGGCTCGGCCGAGGAGATCGCCCGGATCGTCGCGCCCGTCCTGGGCTGGGACGAGGCCACCATCAACGGCGAGGTCGAGCACTACCGGGCCCGGGTCAAGGCCGAGATCGAGTCCCAGCAGCAGCCCGACGACCAGACCGCCGACGCCGCCCGGCTCGGTGCCCCCGACGTCCGCCTCGGTCACGCCTGACCCTCCCCGCCTCGGTCACGCCTGACCCTCCCCGCCTCGCGGCTCGTCCTTGACATATCGGGCATCGTCCCGCTTGTGTGTTCAGGGCTGGTTTCTCGAGGAAGGGAACGTGATGTCGATGTCGTGGTCGTGGCGGATCCGGACAGCACTCGTGGCGGGAGTGGTGAGCGCCATGACGGCGGCGACGGCGTCGGTGACGGCGGCGTCGCCGACCGGGCACGACGTTGCCGGCTCACCGACGCTCGCCTGCGACAACCTGGACACCGCGCTGTGCCTGCTGCCGTTCCCCAACGACGCGTTCACCGTCGCCGACCCGACCACCGCCACGGGGCGCCGGGTGGACCTCGCCGAGGCCTCGACGCCGGTCAGCCAGATCACCGGCGGGCACATCGACCCGACGGCGTGGAACCGCAACGACGGTTTCTCCCCCGGGAGCCCGGTCCTGACCTATGTGCCGGGCATCGACCTGCACCAGACCTGGGGCACCAGCAACGAACCGCACTCCACCGCGGCCCCCAACGAGCTGGGGTACTTCGACTACCGCGACCAGCTCGCCGACATCGGCCGCTACCGCCGACCGGACGCGCCGATCGTCATCCTCGACGCCGCCACCGGTCAGCGGGTGCCGTTCTGGTCCGAGATCGACCAGCACCCGCTCACCGCCGCCGAGCGCACCGGCCCGGGCGGCTACACCAACCTCGGCAACCAGCTGCTCATCCTGCGACCCGCCGTCAACTTCGTCGAGGGGCACCGCTACATCGTCGCCCTGCGCGACCTGAAGAACTCCGCCGGCGAGGACATCCAGGCCAGCGACGCCTTCGCGGCATACCGCGACGGCCGCACCGACGACGCTCGCACGGCGCACATGAACTCCCTGTTCGCCACCCTCGGCGCGGCCGGCATCGCCCGCGACGACCTCTACCTCACCTGGGACTTCACCGTCGCCTCACGGCAGTCGCTGACCTCCCAGATGCTGGACATCCGCAACGACGCGTTCGCCCAGCTCGGCGACACCAACCTCGCCGACCTCCGGGTCCAGGGCAGGGCGCCGGCGTTCACCATCTCCAGCGTCGAGAACCTCGACCCGGCGACCAACAACGACACGGCCCGCCGCGTCACCGGCAGCGTCACCGTGCCCAACTACCTCAACACCGCCGACGGGAGGACCGGGTCGCTGTTCAACGACCCCAACCACGACGGGGTGCCCGACCAGAACGGGACCCTGCAGGCCCCCTTCGTCTGCGACCTGCCCAAGTCCGCCGTCGACGGCGGCCCGCGGGCCCGGCCGCTGCTCTACGGGCACGGCCTGCTCGGCAGCCCCTCCGAGGTCAACGGCGGCTCCGGCCTGCAGATGCGACTTCGCGGCTACGTCACCTGCGCCACCCCGTGGATCGGGATGGCGGCGGACGACCAGGGCACCGTGGTGGGACTGATGACCGACATCTCCGGCTTCGAGACCGTCGCCGATCGCTCCCAGCAGGGCTTCCTCAACTTCATGTACGTCGGGCGTGCCCTCGTGCACCACGACGGGTTCGCCACCTCTGCCGCCTTCCAGGTCCAGCGGGGCAAGGGGCGCCGCACACCGGCGATCCGCACCGCCCCGCCCGGCGGCGTCTCGCCGCTGGCCTACGACGGCAACAGCCAGGGCGCGATCATGGGAGGCGCCTACATGGCGCTCACCCCGGACGCGCAGCGCGGGGTGCTCGGGGTGGCCGGCATGAACTACTCCACCCTGCTCAACCGGAGCGTGGACTTCGAGGAGAACCCGTACCTGGCCGGGACCCTCTACACGGCCTACCCCGACCCCAAGGAGCAGCAGCTGGTGTTCGTGCTGCTGCAGATGCTGTGGGACCGTGCCGAGGCCGACGGGTATGCCGCCCACATGACCAGCGACCCGCTGCCGAACACCCCGCAGCACCAGATCCTCATGCACGTGGCGATCGGCGACCACCAGGTCGCCAACGTCTCCGCTGAGGTCGAGGCCCGCACCATCGGCGCGAGGCTGATGGTGCCGGCTTTGATGCCGGGCAAGCACTGGGAGGAGAACCCCTACTTCACGCCCACCGCGACGTATCCGTACCGCGGCTCGGCGATGGTCTACTGGGACTCCGGCAACGCCACGCCGCCCAACGGCAACGTCCCCGCCAACAACGGGGCGGACCCGCACGAGAACCCACGCCGCGACCCTGCCGGCGCCTATCAGAAGGCCCGCTTCCTGCAGAACGGACTCGTGGTCGACGTCTGCGACGGCCGGCCCTACCTGACCAGCCTCAACCCCCTCGCCGACGGCCAGCAGTACTGCACGAGCTACCCCCCGGCTCCCGCGCACTGACGAGTTCGGGGCACCGATGAGTTCCGGGCACCGATGAACTGACCAGCGACCTCCGGGTGGCCCGCCGGCGCTGTGTCATCCTGTGGCGGTGCTCGGTTCCTATCGACGTGCGCTGCGGGCGCCGGGAGCCGCGGCGTTCAGCGGTGCGGGGCTGGTCCTGCGCCTCCCCCTGGCGATGTACCCGGTCGCCCTGGTGCTCCTGGTGTCGCTGCGCACCGGGAACTACGGGTTCGGCGGTGTCCTGACGGCGGCATACATCCTCGGCGGGGCGCTCGGGAACCCGCTGCTGAGCCGGCTCGCGGACCGGGCCGGCCAGCGGGCCGTCATCCTGCCGGCCGGCGTCGCCCACCTCGTCGCCCTCGCCGCGCTCGTGGCGGCGTCCGCCGGCGGCGCGGCCCGGGCGATCCTCGTCGTCGCCGCCGCGGTGGCCGGGCTGACCTTCCCACCGGTCGGGGCGCTGGTGCGCGCCCGGTGGGCGGCGCTGCCCGGGTCCTCATCCCAGCAGCTGGGGACCGGCATGGCGGTCGAGTCGACGTTCGACGAGGTCACCTTCATCGTGGGCCCGGTGCTGGCGACCGGGCTGGCCACCGGCATCGGCCCCACGGCGCCGTTCGTCGCGGCGGGCGCGCTGGTGCTGGCCGGCGCGCTGGCGCTGCATGCCCTGCGCGGCACGACGCCGCCGCCCGGGCGCCACTCGGCGGTCCCGGCCCGTCGGCTGCCCCGCGCCCCGACGGCGGCGATCGTGCTCGTCATGATCGCGGTGGGTGCGGTCCTGGTCTCGGTCGACCTGGCCGCGGTGGCGTTCGTCGGCCAGGCCGGCCAGGCCCGCTGGACCGGGGCGGTGCTCGGGTGCTTCGCCCTCGGCAGCGGCGTCGCCGGCTTCGCCTACGGTGCCCGCGGCTGGCGGTCGGGCGTCGACTCCCGGCTGCGGGTCGTCGCGGTGGTCTTCGCCCTCCTGCCGGCGATCCTGCTCGGGGCCGCCGGCGTGCGGACGCTGGCGGTCCAGATGTTCGTCGTCGGCATCGGCACCGCGCCGCTGCTCATCACCGTCTTCGGGCTCATCGAGCGCTACGCGCCCGCCGAGCGGCTCACCGAGGGCCTGGCCTGGCTCGCCACCGGGCTCAACCTCGGCGCCGGGGCCGCCGCTCCCCTCGTGGGGGCCGTCGCCGACGCCCACGGAGCCCGGGTCGCGATGGCGATCCCGTTCGCCGCGTCGGTCGTCGCCGGCCTGCTCGCCCTGCTCACCGTCCGGCTCGCCCGGCCGTACCTGCGCCCGGCGGCCGGCCCCTGAGGGCGGGCCGCCGGGCACGGGGCCGACCGAGCACCGGGCCGGCCGGGCACGGGGCCACGGCGGCCCGCGCGGTCACGCCGAGGTGACGGGGAGGATCCGGTAGGCGAGCAGCTTGACCCGGTCGCTGACCAGGAACCAGAGGACGGCATACCCCCAGACGAACGCGGCCCAGCCCCAGCCGATGGGCGTCATGAACAGTCCGTAGACGGCGATCAACGTCGCGATGGTCTGGGTCCCGAGCACGGCGAACAGGAGGATGCGGGCCGGGCGGATGGACCAGAACGGGCCGCGGGTGCGGGTGAGGAAGATCGTGAGGTGTCCGGCGACGGACAGCATGAGGTACATCAGCGTCTGCAGCTGGGGGTGGTCGAGGCCGAACACGCGGTCGCCGAGGTAGAACAGGCCGAAGGCGGCGATCGGGCCGACGACGCCGAGCACGGTGGCGATGCCGAGGACCGTGCGCATGTCCCAGGCCTCGGGCTCGTCGCGGTACCAGACCTTGTCGTAGGCGATGGAGAGGATCGCACCGTCGTTGAGCAGGGCGAGCATCACGATCATGATCGCGGTGAGCGGGTAGAAGTTGAACACGAGGATCGCCAGGGTGATGAACAGCAGCACCCGCAGGGTCTCGGCGATGCGGTAGATGGCGTAGCTGTTCATCCGCTGGAAGATCCGGCGGCTCTCCTTGATCGCGTCGATGATCACCGCCAGGCCGGGGGTGAGCAGCACGATGTCGGCGGCTGCCCGCGCCGCGTCGGTGGCCCCGGACACGGCGACGCCGCAGTCGGCCTCCTTCAGGGCGGGTGCGTCGTTGACGCCGTCGCCGGTCATGCCGACGATGTGACCGCGGGCCTTCAGCTCCTTGACGATCCGGAACTTGTGCTCGGGGAAGACCTGCGCGAAGCCGTCGGCCTCCTCGATGTAGCGGCCGGCCTCCGCCGACGTCGTGCCGTCGTTGTCCGGGTCGCCCAGGTGCGCGACGTCCAGGATGTCGGCGCCCATGCCCAGCGACTTCGCGGTCTCCGCGGCGATGGCCACCTGGTCGCCGGTCACCATCTTGACCGAGACCCCGAGCCCTCGGGCCGTGGCGATGGTGTCCTTGGCGTCCTCGCGGGGCGGGTCGAACAGGGGCAGCACGCCCAGCAGCCGCCAGGGTCCGTCCCCGTCGGCGCGCGCCACCGACAGGGAGCGGAAGCCACGCCTGGCGAAGTCGCCCACGGCCGCGTCGACCACGGCGCCGATCTGCTCGGCGTCGGGCACCAGCGCCATGATCACCTGGGGGGCGCCCTTGGTCACCTTGAACGCGGTGCCGTCCGGGGCGGTGACCTCGGCCTCGGTCCGCTTGCTCACCGGGTCGAACGGCTGGAAGTGCCCGACCCGGTAGTCGCTCAGCGCGCCGGGGTCGTCCAGGCCGGCGATCACCGCCAGGTCGATGGTGTCGTCGTCCTCGGCCCGGGACGCCAGCGCCCCGTTGCGGATCACCTCCGCGGGGGAG
This sequence comes from uncultured Actinomycetota bacterium, assembly GCA_963771015.1. GTDB lineage: Bacteria > Actinomycetota > Actinomycetes > Actinomycetales > Dermatophilaceae > CAVSJJ01. The sequence continues at coordinate 119,298 of CAVYRN010000010.1, read as the reverse complement.
ACGTCGGCGAGGGTGAACGGGTCACCCATGGTCAGCGTGTTCTGGGTCAGGGTGCCGGTCTTGTCCGAGCACAGGACGTCGACCCCGGCCAGCTCCTCGATGGCCACCAGCCGGGTGACGATCGCCTGCTTGTCGGCCAGCAGCCAGGCGCCGACGGCCATCGTCACCGACAGGACGGTGGGCATGGCGACCGGGATGGCGGCCACCGTCAGGACGAGCGCGAACTGGAGGGTGTCGGCGACCGGCTCACCGCGCAGGATCGAGACGATGACGATCACCGTCACCAGGGCGACGGCGAGCAGGATGAGGAACTTCCCGATCTGCAGGACGGCCTGCTGGAAGTGACTGACGGTGGCGGCCTCCTGGACCAGCTCGGCGGTCCTGCCGAAGTAGGTGTCGGCGCCGGTGGCATACACGATGGCGTCGGTCTCGCCCTGCCGCACGATGGAGCCCGAGAACACCGCGTCGCCGGGTCCGGCATCGACGGGCAGCGACTCGCCGGTCAGGGCCGACTGGTCCACCTCCACCGGGTCGCCGTCCAGGAGCCGGGCGTCGGCCGGCACGATGTTGCCCATCCGCAGCCGCACGACGTCGCCGGGCACCACCTCCCGCGACGGCACGGTGACCCAGGTCCCGCCGCGGCGCACGAGCGCCTTGACCGCGAGCTGGGCCTTGAGGGCGTCGATGGCCTTGCCGGCCTGGTGCTCCTCCCAGAACCCGACGCCGGCGTTGGCCAGCAGCAGCACGAGGATGATGGCGAAGTCCGCCCAGTGCCGGAGCACGCCCGACAGGACGACCGCGACCTCGATCATCCAGGGGATCGGGCCCCAGAAGTAGCCGAGCAGCGCCAGCAGGGGGTTGGCCTTGGTCTCCGCGAGCTCGTTGGGCCCGTAGCGAGCCAGCCGGGTCGCCGCCTCCGCCTGGCTGATGCCCTCCGGTGAGGTGGCCAGCCTCTGCTCGACCTCGGGGAGGGGCAGCGTCTTCAGGTCGCCGTCGGTGCTCGTCGTGGGGGGTGGTGTGTTGCGCCGGGTGTGGGCAGCGTGGGACGTCATCGTGGCTCAGGGCCTCCTTGGTGGTGCACCGGGAAGGGCGCAGGCCCCGGCCCTCGGCACCGCATACATGTCGCCAGGAGGCAGCGACGTCTGCGTCGGCACAAGTATCTCCCCGAAGGCTGGGAGAATGCTGGGTCGTTGCTGGACGGGGTCGTCGGCCGGCCCGGCCCGAGGGTCAGCCGGCCAGCGACCCGCCGAAGATCTGCCAGGCGAGCAGGGACTTCGCCACGAGGCTGAGGACGAGGTAGACCTTCTCGCCGTACGCGTAGTCGGTCCACCGGCCGACCCCGCGGTACTGCAGCCACTGGTTGAGCCCGAAGCTGAAGAACAGGAGCGCCTGGGCGACGACGATCCCGTAGACGAAGCCGGGCACCGTCGCCGAGCCGAGGACGTTGACGGTGATCGCGACCCAGGGCGCCAGCCCGACGAGCGTGCCGAACCAGAAGGGCAGCATCGTCGTGCGGGTGCGCCCCGGCGGGTTCATCAGCTCCTGGACCCAGCCGAAGAGGATCATCCCGACGTTCGCCCCGGCGACCGCGATGACGGCGTTGATCCCGCTGATGCCGGAGTAGAAGCCGATGAGGACGACCATGAGCGTGGCGCTCACCGAGTACTCGACCCACCGGAAGCGGTTGATGCCGCGCCGCAGGTCGCTCTCGTAGGTGGCCCGAGCCAGGGTCGCGGTCAGCAGGTGGTCCAGCGCGGCGAGCCCGAGGAACAGGGCGACCGCCCAGCCGATCCGCACGTCGAACAGCGGGTCGGGAGCGGGGACGGCGGACCCGGGCGGCCCGGCCGGGAACGACGAGGTGACGGTGATGGCGAAGCCGCCCGCGAGCACGGCGACCGCCACGGCCTGCGCCAGGTGCAGCACCGTGAGCGCGAGGTTCCACGAGCGCAGACCAGCCAAGCGCTCCGCGGTGACCCCGGAGGCCACCGGCACACCTGTGTTGCCGTTCATGGGGTTCCCTCCGGTCGGTGCCACCCGCATTGTCTCAGCGAACGAGGGCCGGCGGGCGGGACTGTCGAACCTTGGGTGCGGCGTCAGCCGCGGGAACGCAGCCGCAGGTGTGGCAGCTCCGGCGCGGGGAGGGTGTGGTCCCACTGCGTCGGGAAGGTGCCGAACCGGGAGGTGCCGGACTGCGCCTCGCGCTCGCGCTGCCAGTCCTCGCGGAAGGCGACGATCTCCTCGTGGCTGCGGCCGACGAAGTTCCACCACATGACGATCTGCTCGCCGAGGGGTGCGCCGCCGATGAGCAGCATCCGGCTCTCCTCGTCCGGGCTCGCCGCCACGGTGAGCCGGGACGTGCCGGGGGCGGCATACGCGATCTCGCCGGGCTTGGCGGTGGCCTCGCCCACCGTCGCCAGGCCGGTGTCGCAGAGGAACCCGTGCTCGTGGGCGGGGTCGACGTCGACGGTCAGCGCGGCACCGGCGGCCAGCACGATCTCGGCCCCGACGAGGGCGGTGTGCGTCCTCACCGGCGACCGGCGGCCGAACAGGCTCCCCAGGAAGACCCGCACCCGGGCGCCGTCGACGCCGACCTCCTGCGGTGCGTAGTGCTCGAACCCCGGCGCGGCGGACCGCGACGCCTCGGGCAGCGCCACCCACAGCTGGACCCCGTGCAGGACCGTCGTGGCGGGCGTGGAGAACTCCGAGTGGGCGATCCCCGACCCCGCGGTCATGATGTTGAGCTCGCCCGGCCGGACGAGGGCGTGCGCCCCGGTCGTGTCCCGGTGCTCGACCTCGCCGGAGAACAGCCACGACACGGTCTGCAGGCCGGTGTGCGGGTGGCCCGGTACCCGCATCCCGCCGGTGGCCCCGACCTCGTCGGGACCGTAGTGGTCGACGAAGCACCACGCGCCGATGAGGGAGCGGTCCCGCTGGGGGAGGCTGCGGCGCACCGGCATCGCCCGCGGCCCGCCGAGCGGCACCTCGCGGGCGGAGAGGACCTGCACGGCGCCGGGCTCCGCGGTCCCGCTCGCGCAGGTGACCTCGTCGGGATGGTCGTCGGCGTTGCTCATGACGAAGGCCAACGCCGTGGCCGGCCCCCGTATGCCGCCGCCCGTGGTCAGCCCGCGTCGTCGTCGAGGAGCAGGGTTCGCATCGAGTCGGCCAACCAGGAGCGGAAGGCCTCGGGGGACCACCCCTGCCGCTCGACGAGGGACACGTACAGGTCCGGGTCGTTGAGGGTCCACAGGACGTCGCCCGCCGTCCGCACGGTGAGGCCGGGTCTGAGCGCCGCGGCGACGAGCTCGTGCTCGACCACCATGGCGGCCCCGGCCCGGCGGGTGCGCAGGAAGGACTCCCAGAGCTCGGCGGCCTCCGGCGCCGAGTCGCTCGCCCGGCGGACCGCCTCGATGACGTGACCGGCCCGGCCGCCGATGACGAGGCAGACGTCGGCATACGCATCGAGGACGCCGCCCGGCGTCGTGGCCTCCCACACCGGGCGGAACCACGGCCGGTCGCGGACCGGCACCGGGTCGTCGTCCCCGGCCAGGGCCTGGTCGAGCACCCGGGACAGCAGGGCCGCCTTCGCGCCGAACGCCGAGGTGACCGTGGGGCGGGACACCCCGGCGGCCTCGGCCACATCGGCGAGCGAGGTGCCGTCGTAGCCCCGGCCGAGGAACAGCTCGGTCGCCGCCTCGACGATCGCCGCGCGCGTCCGTCGGGCGCCCTCGGCCCGGACCGTCGAGGAGTACGGGCGTCGGGCCGGTGCCGCGCCCGGTGGCCTCGACCGGCCGCTCTTGACACCCTCGCCCATGTCGTCATACTAGCGACATATTCATCATACTTTGGGACAAGCGAATATGACCAAGGAGACGCCATGACCCACACCATCGACCCGGCGGCCGCCGTTGCCCGCCCCCTCCTGAGGGGCCGCGACGAGGGCGACGCGCTGTGGTTCCTCGGCAACCTCGTCACCCTCAAGGCGACCGGAGCCGAGACGCACGGTGGGCTGACGGTGGCCCACTTCGTCAACCCACCGGGCTTCGCGCCCCCGCTCCACCGTCATCTGGACGAGGACGAGATGTTCTACGTCATCTCGGGGTCGGCGAGCTTCCGGTGCCGGGGCGAGGAGCTGGCTGGCCGGGGCCGGCGACTTCGTCCTGCTGCCTCGAGGGGAGGCGCACACCTTCGTCGTCGGGGCGGACGAGCCCCTGCACGCCCTCCAGCTCACGACGCCCGCGGGTTTCGAGGACTTCGCCGCCGCGGTGGGGGAGCCGGCCCGCGAGCGGCGGCTCCCCGATCCGGGGCCGCTCGACCCCGCGGCACTCGGGCATGCCGCGGCGCTGCACGGCATCGAGATTCTCGGTCCGCCGCCGCAGCCCCGCTGAGGGCCGCGGACTGTTAGCGTCGACCATTCCGGCCCGCCGCCCCGCGGTCCGTGCGCCCAGGGAGGTTGAGCATGGACCAGCATTCCCGTGTCGCCGGCCTGTTCGACAAGCTGGCGGACACCTACGACCAGGTCGGCGTCGACATGATCCAGCCGATCGCCTCCCGGCTGGTGGACGAGCTCGCCCCGCGCCCCGGCGAGCACGCGCTGGACGTCGGCTGCGGGCGCGGCGCGGCCCTGGTCCCGCTGGGGCGGGCGGTCGGCGCATCGGGTTCGGTCACCGGCATCGACCTGTCGCCCAGGATGGTCGACGCCGCGGCGCAGGCGGCCGTGGACGCGGGCCTCGTGGCCGAGGTGCAGGTCGGTGACGCGCAGGAACCCCACCTGCCGCACGCGGCATACGACGTGGTCTGCTCCTCGCTCGTCCTGTTCTTCCTGTCCGACCCGGCGGCGGCGCTGCGGTCGTGGCGGCAGCTCCTCGTCGACGGGGGGCGGCTGGGCGTGTCGACGTTCGGCGACTTCACCACCCCATGGAGCACCGTGGACGACGTCTTCACGCCCTACCTGCCGCCGGCGATGCTCGACGCCCGCACCTCCGGCGCCAGCGGACCGTTCGCGACCGACGCCGGGGTCGAGCAGCTGCTCCGAGAGGCGGGCTTCGTCGAGGTCCGCACGGTCGGCATGCTCGTCGGCGCCCGGTTCGTCGACTACGACCACTGGTACCGGTGGACCTGGTCGGTCGGGCAACGAGCCATGTGGGAGGCGGTCCCCGAGGAGAAGCGGCCCGAGGTGCGGGCCCTGGCCCACGAGCGGCTCGATGCGTGCCGCGACGAGCAGGGCCGGCTCGGCTTCGACCAGATGGCCCGGCTCACCCTCGGCGTTCGCTGAGGCGCCCGGCACGGACGGGCGCCGGGCACGAGCGGGCGCCGGGCACGGACGGGCGCCCGGCACGAGCGGAGAGCCGTGCCGGACGCCCGGGTGGTGGAGGCTAGCGACGCCTCACGGGAGGTAGTAGTTCGGGTTGGGCATCTTGAAGCCCCGGTCGGCGTAGCCGCCCTTGAGGTCGCTGTACTGGTCGCCGAAGCTGGCGACGATGTCGTAGCCCATCGACTCGATGTGGGCGCGGGTGGCCGACTTGTACTGGATCGTCGTGCACTTCTGGTAGTTGCACGCCGCGTTGAGGTAGTCCGGGTAGTCGGCGAGGTCCGGCTTGGTGAACAGCCCGTCCTCCCCGTCGGGCAGCGTCGTCGGGGCCGGGTAGCCCGCGTCGACGCCGATGCCGTCAGCGGTGAGGTTGCCGAGGGTGGCGGCCTCCTGGGAGGTGGGGCGACCGGTGATGAAGAAGATCGCGTAGCCCTCGCGCTTGGCCTTGTTGACCATGGCGACCATGCCCGGGGTGGCCGGGAACTGCTGGCCGAGGACGTAGGTGGCGTTGTCCGAGGGGTTGTAGGCCCAGTTGCTGTGGATCTCGTAGTTCCACGTCGTCAGGGTCGTGTCGTCGACGTCGAGGACGATCGCCTTGGTCGTGTGGCCGTCCTTGCTCCGCGTGTGATGGCGCGCGGCGAGCCACCGCGACCCGGCGCGGGCCACCGAGGTCGCCTCCTTGGCGTAGTTGCCGTTCGGCGCGAAGACGCCGGTGCCGAGCGGGTCGCCGTAGTAGTTGCGGATCTGCTGGCGCAGCACGTCGATGTTCGTGATCTGGTTGGCCGACTTCGGCGTGAAGGTCTGGATGGCCGGCTGGGCCGTGGCGGCGTAGGCGGCGCCACCGCCGACGAGGGCCGCGGCCAGGGTCGCGGCAACGAGGGTCGAACGCTGTGACAGGCGTCGTGAGCGCAGTCTCATCTCAGGGATCTCCTCGGAGAGGGGTTGGGGGGACCTCGCCACGCTAGCCCTCCGCGAGGGGCCGCGCTCGTCGAGCGAGCGACCTTCTTGTCGACGGGTCGGCGGGCGTCTCCTGGGTGCGCGTCGCCGTTCGTGCAGGAGGTGACCAGGAGGCGTTCAGGGTCCTGTCAGGGACGTCACGGCCAGGGCATCCACTTCTCATAGGTGGCGCAAAGGAGCGGGGGCCTAGATGGGTGGTGACGACAGGAGGTCTACCTATGACAGACGACATGCAGGGGCGCGAAGGCCGCTCCGAACCCTTCCCCGAGAACCCGCCGGTCCCCGAGAACCCGCGCGTCTCCGGGCCCGCCGCGCCGCCGACGCCTCCGCCACCGAGCCCGGTCACCCCACCGGTTCCGCCGGAGCACTGGTATGCCGCGTCCGGCGGCCCGGCCTGGCCCGGCTACCCGGGTGGTGCGGGCTACCCCGGCGGTGCTGGCTACCCCGGCGGCCCGTATCAGGGGCCCCCCGCCGGCCCGGGCTACGCCGGCCCGGGCTACGCCGGCGCGGGCGTGGCCACGGCCGCCCGCCCGCGGCATACCGGGCGGTGGGTGGCCCTCGCCAGCGCCGCCGCGCTCGTCATCGCACTGAGCGGACTCGGAGCCGGCTGGGCGATCGGCGAGGCGACGGGGAGCCACGCGAGCGGCGTCGGCACGAGCCGGTTCGACGAGAGCTCCGGCCAGGGCCAGGGGCAGGGGCAGCTCGGGCCGTTCGGCTTCGGTCAGTCGCCGCTCGGTGGCGGCTCGTCCAGCGGTGACACGAACGGGTCCGGCGGTGCGAACACCACCGGCGCCGGAGCGCCGAGCAACATCGGCGCCATCGCCAAGGCGGTCAACCCGGCGATCGTCGACGTCGTGACGACCTTCGGCTACCAGCGGGCGGAGGGCGCGGGGACGGGCATCGTGCTCACGTCGAACGGTCTCGTCCTGACGAACAACCACGTCATCGACGGCGCGACGTCCCTCAAGGTGACCGATGTCGGCAACGGCCGGACCTACACCGCGTCGGTGCTCGGCTACAGCGCCACGAACGACGTCGCGCTCCTCCAGCTGAAGAACGCGTCGAACCTGACGACCGCGAAGATCGGTGACTCATCGACGCTGACGGTCGGCGACGGCGTCGTCGCGCTCGGCAACGCCGGTGGCAAGGGCGGCACGCCCTCGGTCGCGGGCGGCTCGGTCACCGCGCTGAACCGGAGCATCACCGCCGGCGACGCGCTCGGCGGCACGAGCGAGCAGCTGACCGGGCTGATCCAGGTCAACGCGAACATCCGGCCCGGAGACTCCGGCGGCCCGCTCGTCAACGCCTCGGGCGAGGTCGTCGGCATGAACACGGCGGCGTCGGCCACCAACGGCCGGTCGTTGACGGCCGAGGGCTACGCGATCCCGGTCACCGCCGCGCTCGCGATCGCCGACCAGATCCAGTCCGGCCAGGGCTCGTCGACCGTGCACGTCGGCAGCACGGCGTTCCTCGGCGTGCTGGTCGCGACGAACGTCCGGACGAGCACCGGCGCACCGGTGGCCGGCGTCGTCTCCGGTGGCACCGCCGCGCGGGCCGGTATCGGCTCGGGCGACATCGTCACCTGGCTCGGCGGCCACCAGGTCACCTCGGGTGCCCGGCTGAGCGAGCTCATGGCGACCTACCACCCGGGCGAGAAGGTGAAGATCCGCTGGGTCGACACGACCGGCCGCTCGCACGTCGCCACGGTCACCCTCAAGGCGGGCCCACCGGCCTGACGGGGGTCGTCCGCCGGATGCGGGCTCGGGGCCTCGGCTCCGAGCCCGCATCATCCTGGGGCTGCGGTGACCGGACCTACGTCATTGCGCCGAGCAGGGTCTCGGCGCAATGCCTGCCGCTGGGTTGTCCGTGCGGCCCATGCGGACGCCCTGCTCGTCGGCGATTCTCGAGCTATCAGGGACGACCCGAGAGGAGGGCCGCCAGGTGACTCGGCCCCACCGCGCTCGCGTCCTCGTCGTCGACGGTGACCAGCGCGTACGCGCCGCCGTGCGCGCCCTGCTCGACGACGGCGCCGGGACCGAGGTTCAGGCGGTCGACCGGGACGAGGCGATGCGCTGGCAGCCGCAGGCTTTGGCGGGCATCGAGGTGGCCGTCGTCGACATCTCCACGGCATCGAGCCAGGACCTCACGCTCGTCGAACGGCTCGCGGACGTCATGCCGGTGGTGGCCGTCAGCATGTCGGGGTCCGCCCGCGTCGCCGCGCTGGCCGCGGGAGCGTCCTTGTTCGTCGACAAGGATGGCGACGCGTCGGCACTCGTCGCGGCCGTCCGTGCCGTCATCGAGGGGCGATCGGCACCTGCAGGGTGACGGCACATCCGGCGCCCGGGCTGCTGCGGACCTCGAGCGAGCCGCCGACGGCAGCGGCCCGGTCGCGCATCGTCGTCTGGCCCAGGTGCCCGCCGGGGACGGCGTCGGGGTCGAACCCGCGACCATCGTCCTGGACGCGCACCGTCAGCCGGTGCGCGGCGTCATCCACGGTGACGTCCACCGACGCGGCCTGTGCGTTGGCGTGCTTCAGGGTGTTGTTCAGCGCCTCGAGCACCAGGCGGTACACGTGCTCCTCCACGCGCGGATCCAGCGGGAGTCGTTCGACGGGACCGCGCACGGTGACCGCCAGCGACTCGCGCACGCGGATGGCCTCCGCCTGCCGGGTGAGGGCGGCGATGAGGCCCTCCTGCTCGAGGGCGCCGGGGCGCAGCTCGAAGATCAGGGCGCGCATCTCGGCGAGCGCGCCCCGGGTCAGCTCGGCCAGGGTGGCGATGCTGAGGGCCAGCGGGTCCTGGTCCGGGATCGCCCGGGTGGCGAGGTGCCGCTCGGCGGTCCGGGCGTGGAGGGTCATCGAGAACAGGGCCTGGCTGACGGAGTCGTGCAGCTCGCGGGCGAGCCGTTGGCGCTCGACCAGGGTCGCGTTGTGCTCGGCGTCGCCGAAGAGGCGGGAGTTCTCGACGGCGACGGCGGCCTGGTCCGCGATGGCCTGGACGAACGTCCGCTCGTCGTCATCCAGCTCACGGCCGGCGTCGACGTACAGCAGGAGGCACCCGACGCAGCGGCCGCGGGCCCCGAGGGGGACCACGACCGTGTCCTGGAACTCCATCCCCACCCACATCCGGCACAGCGGCGCGTAGTCGGGGTCCATCTCGGCCGTGGCGCGGAAGTTGCGGAGCACCGTCACGTCGGTCTGCGTGGTGACGGCGCGGATCGGTGAGCTCACGCCGAGCGCGTATGCCGCCTCGACCGCTTCCCGATACCCCTCGGGGAGACCGTCGTCGCCGTATGCCGAGAGGTTGCGCAGGTCGTCGTCCTCCCAGACGACGACGGCGGCTGCCTCCGAGCCGGTGGCCGAGCGGACGCTTTGCGAGACCTGGCGGAGCGTGTCCCCCAGCGGGTGCTCGACGGTCATGGCGTCGGCGATCGCGGTGAACGCCGCGACGCGCCGCTGCAGCGTCTCGTAGGCGTGCACCCGGTCGGTGGCGTCGGTGACGATGTCGACGAACCCGGCGACCCGTCCGTCGACGAAGGTGGGAGCGAACACGACGTCCCAGTAGGTGACCACGTCGTCGACGGCGACCCGATGGGCCGCCTGGCGCATCACGTGGCCGGCCAACACCCCCTCGAGCAGGGGAGCAACGGAGTCCTCCTGGCCGGGGAGCAGCTCGAAGAGGCCCTTGCCGGGCGCCACCCAGCCGGCCGGAGCGCCCAGGTAGTGGGTGAAGAACCCCGCCCAGGTCTTGTTGCACCGCTGGAGCCGAAGGTCGCTGTCGAAGACCGCGATGCCCATCGGCACCCGGTCGAAGAAGATCTCCAGCAGCTGGGAGTCCAGGTCACCGTCCATGCGGGTGGTGTGCGGGTCGGTCTCCCGTTGCGCCGGGTTGGGCCAGGTCACCGTTCGCCCGTCGGCGACGTCCGGACCAGACCCTCGCGCACGGCCCACATCGCGGCCTGGGTGCGGCTGGCCAGCCCGAGCTTGGCCAGGATGTTCGACACGTGCGTGCGTGCGGTGCGCTCGGTGACACCGAGGCTCTTCGCGATCTCCCGGTTCGTCCCGCCCTCGGCGATGGCAACGACGACGTCGCGCTCCCTCGGCGTCAGTGCCGCCGACTCCTTCTTCGGCGCACGCAGGGCGTCCGTCAGGGCCTTGGCGGCGGCCGGGTCCAGATGCACCTCGCCCGCCCTCGCGGAGCGGATGGCGGCGGCGACCTCCGGTGCGTCGGCGTCCTTGAGGAGGTACCCGACCGCCCCCGCGATCAGCGCCCCCCGGATCTTCTCCTCCTCGAGGAAGCTCGTCACGGCCACGACCTCGACCTCGGGCCATCTCGCCTTGATCTCGGCCGTCGCGGTGATCCCGTCCATCTGCGGCATCAGCACGTCCATCAGCACCACGTCCGGGAGCGCGCCGGTGTTGGCCAGGACCGCGAGCTCGTCGAGGGCTCGACGTCCGTTCGACGCCTCGCCGATCACGGACATGCCCGGTTCCGTGGCGAGGTACGCGGCCAAGCCGGTCCTGACCACCTCATGATCGTCAACGAGGAACACTCTCGTCGGGCTGTTGTCATCCACCATCGGTGCTCCGAGTCTTCCTGGCGAGGCACCCGATCCCCGGCTTTCGACGGAGCATTCCACGGCGCGAGAAGACCCGTCAACGCCACGCGGCGGCTGATGCAGGGCGACCGTTCCTGGCGCCAACGGGACGGCGGAGTGCGGGGGCACGGCGCACCCCTACGTCATGTGGCCGAGACGCGCAGCGGCTCTTCGTCACATGAGGTCCCGTCCTCAGCGCCGACGCGGCGGCGCCCGCTCGGGACGGATGCTCGTCGCACCGACAAGAACTCGTCGTACCGACAAGAAAAGGAGCTCGACATGAGCACCGTGCAGTGGATCCTCTCCATCGTCCTCCTCGGGTGGGCACTCACCCGCAACCTGGGGACGCGTGAGATCACCCGGTCGACCTTCGTCCTGCCGATGGTGATCGTGGTCGTTGTGGGCGGCTACTTCCTCCGGGCCGTCCCCACCCAGGGCAACGACGTCGCCCTCATCCTCATCGGCGGGTCGATCGGGGTGGCGTTCGGCCTCGCCGCCGGTGCCGTCACCCGGCTGCACCACCGCGACGGCAAGGTCGTCGCGACCGCGGGCGCCATGTTCGCCGCCTTGTGGGTCGTGATGATCGTCGGCCGGATCGCCTTCGCCGAGTGGGCGAACGGCGCCGGCGCGCGCACCGTCGGTCAGTTCTCGATGCAGCACGCGATCACCGGTGCAGACGCCTGGACCGCTGCCTTCGTCGTCATGGCCCTGGGCATGGTGCTCGTCCGGACCGTCTACCTGGCGACGCGAGTCACCGTCGCCTCCCGCCACTCCCTCGCCACCGCCTGAGACACGGAGCCGACGATGAGCACCTCCCTCGACCCCAGGATCCGCGCCATCAAGGAGACCGGCTCGACCGACCTCTCCCAACGTCCCGCTCGCACCATGCTCGCCATGGCGGGCCTCGCGGTGGCCGCCGCCGTGGCCGGGCAATGGCTGAGCGGCATCCTCGCTCCCCAGACCGACCCGACGACGCGTCGCCTCGTCGTCGTCGTGGCCCTGGCAGCCGCCGCCCTGTTCTGGACCTCTCGGATCGGTTGGTCCCGCGTTGCGGCGGGCGGGCCGTCCGGCTGGCGCAACCTGCGTCTGCTCTCGGTGCCGGTCGCGGTGGCGCTGGTGCCGCTGCTGTGGGGCTGGACGCCACCGACGGCCGGGGCCCTCGCCGTCCTCGTCGTCGGCTACGCCGCAACCGGCGTCTACGAGGAGCTGTGGTTCCGCGGCATCATGCTCCGTGTCGCGAGCACCCTCGGCCCCGTTCGAGCCGCCACCGCCACGGCGGTCCTGTTCGGCATGAGCCACCTGACCAACATCGTCTTCGGCCAGAACATCTGGGTCACGGCGTCCCAGGCCGTCGGCGCCACGGCATTCGGCTTCGGCTACGCCATCCTTCGTTGGCGGACCAACGCCATCTGGCTCCTCGTCGCTGTCCACGCGGTCGGCGACCTGTTGTTCCACACGACGGGCCTGCACGGCGGGCTCCTCGCCCTCGTGCTCGTCGGCCACGACGTCCTCGTGCTCGGGTGGGGGCTGCTCCTCGTGCGCAGCGCGCGACCGCAGCTGCTGGCGACGCCCGACCCCGACGACGACCTCACGTCGTCGGGGTCGCGGGACGGGTCGTCCGGCAGGTCGCCAGGCGCGGAGCCGGGCCCGCGACCCTCCGACGCTCAGCTGTCAGCGGTGCTGAGGGGCGTGCGGTAGGCGAGTCGGCGTTGAACCGGTCGCGGACGGCCGCGGTCAGCTCGACCTGCGCCAGGTGACCTTGACGACGTGGTCGTTCTCCTGGGTCGGCTCCGACAGCGTCGCGCCGCCGGTCCCGGTCATGGTGATGAGCGAGGCGCCGCTGAGGTTGTCGACGTTTCCGTTGCCTCCGGCGATGCACTCGTCGAAGTAGCACGCGGCATAGTCGGTGAGGTTCGCGACCGACCCGCTGACGCTGGGCCGCTCGACGACCCACTCGGCGACGTTGCCCGTCAACGTCGTGCCGGCGGGCGGAGTGATGTCGAAGCGCGTGCCGACGCCCTGGGACTGGTTGCTGAAGTAGACCGTCGCGTGGGTCGCCGAGTCGGCGCAGATGAGGCAGTACATGACGTCGCCCGGCGAGACCGGCAGGTTGTTGATCCGGACCTCGCCCGCGGGGAACCACTCCCACCACGTGTAGACCTGGGTGGACCGGAAGAACAGGACCTTCGTCACCTGGGTCTCGGTCCCGGCCTGGAGGACGTCGCTGGAGTTCCACCCGTCGATGCCGACCCACTCCGAGGCGTAGTACGCGCCGTCGGCCTTGGTGTTCGGGCTCGGCACGGTCCACTGGCCGCCGACGAAGCCGTAGGGCTTCCCCGCGGGCGAGAAGTTCGCGGCGCCCGACCAGTTGCTCGACGTCGCGTTGGAGACGGCTGGCGTGGCGAGGCGCGCGCTGACGGCCCGACCGCCGGCCCCGCGTGCCGGGCCGTGGGTGATGTGCTCGCGGTGCTCGAACTCGGGGGTGATCCACAGCTGGGTGCGGGACATCGTGCGGTCCCACAGCCGGCGCAGCTGCGGCTCCTTGCGGGGGTCGGGCCGGCGCGGGAGCCGGTATGCCGCGAGCTGGCGGGCCGTCGCCTTCATCGGGTCGAAGCCGTCCGGCAGCGGGCCGAGGCCGCGGATCTGGAAACCCTTGCGGGTCAGTGACTCCGGGACGACGGCCCTCTCCGCGCGCGTCCTCGTGGATCGTCCGCGTCCGATCGGGTCTTTCGTGACCATGGTTGCTCTCCCTTGTCCCCGGCAGGCGTGCGCCTACCGATGAAAGGCAGGCACGTGCCTACCGATGAAGGGAGCCCCGAACCGCGGTCGTTGATACATCCACCACCCACTCACGCCGGCGGTGAACCGCGGAGGGGGTCCGCGGCGGCTGCCGCGGACCCCCTCGCTGTCGGTTGCCGTCAGAACACCGGGACGCCGGCGATCGTCAGCTGCCAGTTCTGGACGAAGAAGTCCGCCGGGTCGATGACGCCCGCTGCGGACGCCGAGTCGATGAGGAGCTGGCGGATCTCCATGAGCTGGTTGTAGACCACCGGAGCCGTGGCGATGTGCGGGAAGTTGCCGCCGCCGCTGGCCCGGTAGTTGTTGACCGCCACGACGAAGGTGTCGGTCGGCGAGACCGGCGTGCCGTCGGGCATCGTCATGTTGACGATGCGCGACCCGACCGGCTGGCTGATGTCGATGTCGTAGTTGATGCCCGAGATGATGTCGTAGTTGTAGTCGGGCGTGGCACCGCTCGGGGCGTTGGTCATCGTCGCCGGGTCGAACGTGCCGCCCGCCGCGACCTGCTCGAAGTACTTCGCGGAGTACTCGAGGTAGTCCTTGACCTCGGCGCCGGTCAGCAGCTTGGCCTGCAGGGTGTTGTCGTAGATGTAGAGGCCGGCGATGTCACGGATCGTCACGTCCCCCTGGGGGAAGACGGCGGTCCGCGAGAACGGGGCCGCGATCGACAGCACCGGGGTGTCGGCATACGACGTCCCGACCATGGCCTGCTGCACGGTGTCGGTCTGGACCTTCTGGATGAAGTCCATGATCGCCGTGTCCTTGTACCGGGACTCGGTGGCCGGGAGCTCCTGCGCCGACTGCGCGACGACCTGGTTGACGTACGCGAGGGTCTTGTCGTCGTAGTACTTCAGCGCCTTGGTGAAGGCCGGGTCCTCGGGGTAGTCCTTGGCCCGCAGCGAGGTGGTGACCATCGAGTCCACCGACCACCGCGAGTGCTCGGTCGCCCGGGTCAGGGTGAAGTCCACCTGCGAGACCGTCTGCGCCCAGTACTTCGGCTGGGTGAGCAGCACCTGCTTGCCGGTCACCTCGTTGGTGACCCACTGCTCGGGGACGTCCCGGTGGGTGTGGCCGACGACGACGACGTCGATGCCGGGCACCTTCTGGGCGATGATGTCGTCCGGGTTCTCCGCCGGCAGGTCGCCGCCGTACGACGAGGTGCCGCCGATGCCTCCGTGCGCCAGGACGATGACGATGTCCGCACCGCGGGCGCGCACGACGGGCACCCACTTGGCGGCGGTCGCCACCATGTCGTCGAAGCGGAGCTTGCCCTCGACGTTGGCCTTGTCCCAGATGGTCGACCCGGGGGTGGTCACCCCGACGATGCCGATCTTGATCGGGCGCCCGTCGGGAACGGCCTTGGTGATCATCGTGTAGGGCTTGTAGTAGGGCTTGCCCGTCTTGACGTTGATGACGTTGGCGCCGAGCACCGGGAAGTCGGCGTCCTTGACGTAGGCGTTGAGCAGCGGCAGACCGTAGTTGAACTCGTGGTTGCCGACGACCTGGGCGTCATACCCGATCGTGTTGTAGGCCACCGCCATCGGGTGGTCGAGCCTGGTCTTGGTGACCGGCTCCTGCACGGCGAAGTAGTAGTCCAGCGGGGTGCCCTGGAGCGCGTCGCCGTTGTCGACGACGACGACGTTCTTCTTGCCCTTCTCGGCCCGGACCGCCTTGACGATGGAGGCCGTGCTGGCCAGGCCCTTGGTGTCGCCGCTCCGGTCGGCGTAGGGGGCGTTCTTGAAGTAGTCCCAGTTGTTGATGTTGCCGTGGACGTCGGTGGTGGCCAGCAGGGTGATGTTGGCCGTCTTCGGCGTGGTATGCCGGCCCTTGTGCGCGGATGCGGCCGGGGCCGCCGCGAGGGTCATGGCCGCGACGGCAGCGACGCCGACGAGGACCTTGCGGGTTCGCATGTTTCTCGAACTTCCTTTCGGATGGGCTCCGGCCGCTGAGCAGGGCGACCGGTATCTCGCAGCGTAGGACCGCGCGGACGGCCTCGCGACGTGAGGTTTGCCTCGTTCGGGGAGCCCTCGCCGGAGGGCCGTCGACCGTTCAGGACTGCCTCTGCGGGCGAGCCTGGACCACGGCGGTGAAGAGCGCCTCGTAGTCCTCGACCATCCGATCCGCGGAGAACCGGGCCACCGCGTCGGCGCGGCAGGCACGCCGGTCCAGGCGGCCGGCGGCGGGCACGGCCCGGACGGCCTCGTCCACGCCGGTGACGAGGAACCCGGTGACGCCCGGACGGACGATCTCGGGCATCGACCCGCGGGGATGCGTGATCACCGGGGTGCCGGTGGCCAGGGCCTCGACGACGGCGAGCCCGAACGGCTCGTCGAAGTCGATGAGATGGAGCAGCGCGAGGGCGCCGCCGAGCAGCCGGTCGCGCTCCGCCGGGCCGACCGGGCCGAGGTACGACACGTGGACGCCGTCGACGAAGGGTTCGACGTGCTCGCGGTGGTACGCGGCGTCCTGGACGACGCCGGCGATGACCAGCGGGAGGCCGGCGCGTCGGGCGACCTCGATCGCCGTGTGGGTGCCCTTGTCGGGGTGGATGCGGCCGAGGAAGAGCAGGTAGCCGCCCCGTCCCGCGCCGAGGGTGAACGCGTCGACGTCGATCCCGTGGTGGATCGTCGCGGCATACGTCAGGTCGGGGTGGCGGTCCGCGTCGCTGATCGAGACGTAGTGCCCGATGTCGTCATAGGCGCGGTAGGCCGGGACGATGCGCTCGGAGGAGAAGCCGTGGATCGTCGTCACGACGGGCGTGGCCACGAGCCGGCTGAAGGCGAGGGGGAGGAAGTCGAACTGGTTGCTGATGACGTCGAACCGGTCGGCGCGTTCGAAGGCGGCCGCGATGTGCAGCGCCTCGTACACCTTGGCGTCGACCGACGGGTCCTCCTCGTACCCGGCCGGGGACTCGGCGTGGAGGCGGGCGGAGGTCGTCGAGTCCGCGGTGGCGAACAGGGTGACGTCGTGGCCGCGGCCGACGAGTCCCTCGGCGAGCGTCGAGGCCACCTGCTCCCACGGCCCGTACGACCGCGGCGGGACGCTGTGGGCGATCGAGGCGAGCACGGCGACTCTGATGGGGGCCTCCCGAGGCTGACGCCCTCAACGTACACGGGAGGGCGTGACATCCGCCCGATGGTAGGCTGAGGGTGCGAGATCAGCTCGGAGCTTCCTCCGGTTCATCGGCGCCACCCTCGTGGTTGAGCGCCTCGGGACGGCCACCTTTCCCCTTCGTGCACGGCAGCAGTCAGCTGCGCCAACACGTTGGGAAAGCAGGCCCTGATGGGCGTTCGATTCGCCGTCCTTTCGACCTACCCCTCCACCCAGTGCGGGATCGCGACCTTCGCCAAGGCCCTGGTGACGCACCTCCAGCGGGTCGGTGCGCACGTCGGGGTCGTGCGCATCGTCGACGAGCTCGAGCCGCCGCAGCTGCCGGTCGTCCACCAGTGGGTGACCGGGCGTGCGCACGGGGCCAGGGACACGGCCGTGGTGCTCGACGGCTACGACGTGGCCATCGTCCAGCACGAGTTCGGCATCTTCGGCGGACCCGACGGCGAGGACGTGCTCGACGTCGTCGAACGCCTCACGGTGCCGGTGGTGTCGGTGCTGCACACCGTGCTCACCCGGCCGACGGCGAACCAGCATCGGGTGATGGCTGCCCTGTGTCAGGCCTCGTCCGCCCTCGTCACCATGACCGAGACGGCCCGCGAGCGGCTGATCTCCGGCTGGGGCGTGTCACCGGAGCGGGTCAGCGTCATCGCCCACGGGGCCGAGGACAACCACACCCCTCTCCTGGCCGGAGCTGCCCCGTCGGCCAACCGGCCCACCATCCTGACCTGGGGACTGCTCGGTGAGGGGAAGGGCATCGAGTGGGCGCTGCTCGCCCTGGCCGAGCTCCGCGACGTCGTGCCCGCGCCGACCTACCAGGTCGTCGGTCAGACCCACCCCCGGGTGCTGGAGCGCGACGGAGAGGTGTACCGCGAGCGGCTGGTCGCCCTGGCGAGCGACCTCGACCTGCTGTCGTCGGTGCGCTTCGACGCGCGCTACCTGCCGAGCTCGGACCTGCGGGCGATCGTCCGCGCCGCCGACGTGGTCCTCCTGCCCTACGACTCGAGCGAACAGGTGACCTCCGGCGTGCTCACCGAGGCCGTCGCCGCCGGCAAGCCCGTCGTGTCCACCTCGTTCCCGCATGCCGTCGAGCTCCTCTCCGGTGGTGCCGGGCTGCTCGTGCCGCAGCGCGACCCCGCCGCCCTCGCGGCGGCGCTGCGTCGCGTCCTGACCGAGGACGGCCTCGCCGACCAGATGGCGGCGACCGCACGCGGGCTGGCCCCGTCCCTGCTGTGGCCGGCCGTCGCCCGCGAGTACCTCGCCCTGGGTCGCACCCTGCGGGCGGCGTCGTCGCGCTCGGTGGCCTGATGCGGCCCGAGCTCACCTACGACCACCTCATCCGGCTCACCACGCCGCTCGGGCTCTATGAGCACGCCCTGGGCAGCGAGCCCCGGGTCGAGCACGCCTACTGCGTCGACGACGCGGCCCGCGCCCTCGTGGTCACCAGCCGCGAGCCGGACCCCTCGGCCGCGGTCCTTCGCCTCGCGGACGGCTACCTCGACTTCGTGCTCGCCGCGCTGTGCGAGGACGGGCTCATGCACAACCGACGTCGTCTCGACGGCACCTGGGCCGACACCGAGACGTCCAACGACCATTGGGGGCGCTCGCTCTGGGCGCTGGGCGTCGCTGCCGCCAGCGGGCGGGACCCGGCCTTCGTCTCGCGCGCCCACGACGGCGCCCGACGCGCCATGCGGGCGCGCTCGCTGTGGCCGCGGGCCATGGCATACGCAGCGCTTGGAGCGGGCGAGCTGCTCACCGCCACCGCACCCGGGTCGCCCGGCGACGCCGGCCTCGAGGCACGGGCCCTCCTGGGCGACGCCCGCGCCGTCCTGGGCCGGCCCCGTCCGGCGACGGCGTGGCGGTGGCCCGAGAGGCGGCTGGCCTACGCCAACGCCGTGCTGCCGGAGGCCCTCCTGGTCATCGGCGCCCTGCTGCCCGACGAGGCGGCCCTCGAGGAGGGCCTCACCCTGCTGGCCTGGCTGGTGGACGAGCAGGAGAACCTGGGACACCTCTCGGTCGTCCCCGCCGCCGGTCGGTCGCCGGGAGACCCGCGTCCCGGGTTCGCGCAGCAGCCGATCGAGGTCGCGTCCCTCGCCGAGGCGGCCCGGCGCGCCTACCAGCTGACCCACGACGATCGGTGGGCCGGCGTCGTTGCCGCCTGCCGGGAGTGGTTCGAGGGCGCCAACGATCTCGGCCTGCCGGTGCGGGACGACGCCACCGGCGGCGGCTACGACGGTCTCGAGCGCCGGGGCGTCAGCAAGAACCAGGGCGCCGAGTCCACCCTGGCCT
This sequence comes from uncultured Actinomycetota bacterium, assembly GCA_963771015.1. Classification (GTDB taxonomy): domain Bacteria; phylum Actinomycetota; class Actinomycetes; order Actinomycetales; family Dermatophilaceae; genus CAVSJJ01. The sequence continues at coordinate 100,241 of CAVYRN010000010.1, read as the reverse complement.
GGCTGTCGACCCACCAGGTCTCGCTCATGCCGCAGGACGCGGTGGCCCGGTGACCCCGGCCACCGACGTGGGCTGGGTGCGGCGCACCGACCACGTCCTGCGGCCGGACCCCTCCCGGGTCGTGAGCCTGATCTTCCTTCCCGGCCAGGAGATGGCCACCTCGGGGGAGTCCCGCTCCGCGGCCGTACTCGACCGGATCCTGGCCCTGTCCGACGAGGAGGTCCACGAGACGCTCGCGGCCACCATCGAGACCTTCGCGGACCGGCACCGTGACCTCGGCGCGGTGTGGGATGCGCACTTCTCGCTCGTGGCCCACCGGCTCGAGGGGACCGGGCCGCTCTCGGTCGAGAGGCGTCGCCTCATCGGCGCCTACTTCACCAAGGAGTATGCCGTCGAGGGGGCGGCGCTGTTCAACCCCTCGATGGTCGAGCACCCCGACCAGAGCGACCTCGAGGACGGCTCGACCCGCTTCCTCATGTCGCTCCGCGCCGTCGGCGAGGGCCACCTCTCGAGCATCGAATGGCGCACCGGAACCATCGACGCGGCCGACGACGTGGTGCTCGACCGTGCACCCGAGATGGCGGTCCTGCCCGTCCCGAGGCCCGCGGCATACTCGCGGACCCGGTTCACGCATCAGCTCCGCGAGCTCGACGGCGACCGAACGAACTCCACGTTCGTCCTCGACACCATGCCGGAGAGCTTCAACCGCCAGGACCTGGACCTCGCCCTGGACAGCCTCCGTGACCAGCGGCTCACCCGCGGGGCCGCCCTGCGCACGATCGACCATCTCCTGCGGACCGCCGCCTGCAACTACGCCATCGAGTTCGCGGCGGACTCGGAGCTTCAGGAGCGGGTGATCATGCCCCACGGCCCCGCCGAGCGTCGCGGCATGGAGGACGTCCGGCTGGTGCGGTTCCCGCAGGCGGACGGGGGAGCGGACTACTACGGCACCTACACGGCATACGACGGGGACGAGGTGGCCTGCCAGCTGCTGCACACCCGGGACTTCCGCAGCTTCGAGATCACCCAGCTGAGCGGGCCCGGCTCCAGGAACAAGGGGATGGCCCTGTTCCCCCGCCGGATCGGCGGCCGATACGTCGCCCTGTCCCGCGCCGACCGCGAGAGCAACGCCGTCACGACCTCGACGGACCTGTACCACTGGGGCAAACCTGCGGTGATCCAGTCGCCTCACGAGCCGTGGGAGATCATCCAGCTCGGCAACTGCGGCCCGCCGATCGAGACCCCGTCCGGGTGGCTGGTGCTCACCCATGGGGTGGGGGCCATGCGTGAGTACAGCATCGGCGCCGTCCTGCTCGACCTCGACGACCCCACCGTCGTCGTCGGACAGCTCCGACGCCCGCTGCTCTCCCCGAGCGCCGCCGAGCAGTCCGGCTACGTCCCCAACGTCGTCTACTCCTGCGGCGCCCTGCGTCACGGTCGAACGCTGGTCGTTCCCTACGGCTACGGCGACGTCGGCACCAGGATCGCGCTCGTCGACCTCGACGCCCTGCTGGCGGAGCTCGCCTGACGCACCCCGACCCCCGATGCCGTCCGGCCCAGACCCAGACCCGGACCCGGACCCGGACCCGGACCCAGACCCAGACCCAGACCCAGACCCATCAGCGAAGCGCCCGGCGAGGTTGCCGGACCCACCAGCGATGCCGCCCGGCACCAACCCACCAGAGCGCACCACAGAAGGACGCCATGAGCATCCCGATCACCGCCACGACCCCCGACGCCCACTTCCTCGACGCCCGGCGCCAGGACAAGCCCTGGGGGCACGAGGCGATCTTCGCCACCGGCGAGAACGGCTACGTCGGCAAGCTCATCACCGTCGTGGAGGGCCAGGCACTCAGCCTCCAGTACCACCTCGAGAAGGACGAGACGATCAGCATCGTCACCGGCGACGCCTCCCTCGAACACGGCCCGTCGGCCGACGCCCTGCATACCCGCATCATGCACAGCGGGGACACCGTCCACCTCTCGCCCACCGTGCTGCACCGCATCACCGCCCTCACCGACGTCCTCTTCGTCGAGGCGTCCACCGCGGCTCCGGGCTGGGGCGAGGACATCGTGCGGCTCGAGGACAACTACGGGCGATCCGGCACGACCCAGGCCTGACGACCCGCGGCCGTATGGAGGAGCCGGTCGACCCCGGGGGAACGCTGGATCCGACCGGTCCTGCGTGATAGGACTCCTTGTGTGGAGAGTTCGCAGGCTCTCACGTCCGAAAGCGGAGCCGCAGGGGAGAGGGCGCTCGGCGTGCGGCCGGTGCTCTGGGCCTGGCTCGTCGCCGTGGGGGTCGACCTGTTCTACAACGCGGGGGTGTTCTCGCCGCTGTTCGACCAGGCCCGCGAGCCGGGCCTGCTCACCGACCCGCAGCTGTTCGCCAGGATCCCGGTCGCCTATCTCGTCGTCGCGCTCGAGGTGACCGGCCTGGCCTGGGCGATGGATCGCGCGCAGGTGGTCGGCGCGCTGCCCGGCGCGGCGCTGGGGGCCGCCGCGGGAATGCTCCTCGGTGCCGCCGGGGTGGTCTGGCTGTGGACGGCGATCGAGATGACGACGTTGTTCGTGGTCGCGGGGGTCGTGGTCCAGTCGAGCATGATGGCGGCCGCCGGGACGGTGCTCGGAGCCGTCCGTTCGGGTATCGGCCGGCCACGGCTGCGGCTGCGTTGTCTGGCGGCGTTCATCGTCGCCGCCATTCCGCGGTGGTCGCCCAGAACCTCCTGGGCTGAGGGGCCCACGGCCCCGAGGTCCGAGCGGCCGCCGGGCCGGCGTCGAGATCGCCACCCAGGGTCCACTCGACAGTGCCATCATCACGAGGACCGTCGATGGTGGAGGCGAGGAGCCGGGCGTGAGTGTGCTTCCGGAGTGGATGCGGGTCTACCGGCGCGCCTGGCTGGCCCGGGACGTCGTGGCCGGGACCACCCTGGCCGCGGTCGCCATCCCCGAGGTGATGGGCTACACCTCCATCGCGGGCACGCCGATCATCACCGGGATCTACACGATCATCTTCCCGACGCTGGCGTTCGTGCTGCTCGGGTCGTCGCGGCTGCTCGTCGTGGGGGCCGACTCCGCCACCGCGGCGGTCCTCGCCTCGGGCCTGGCCGGTCTCGGTGTCGTGGGTCTGCGGCCGGACAGCGCCACCTGGCTGGCCTGGACGAGCCTCGTCGCGCTCATGTGTGCCGTCATGCTGCTCCTCGCCCGGTTGCTCCGGCTGGGGTTCATCGGCGACTTCCTCAGCGCGCCGGTGCTCATCGGGTTCCTCACCGGCGTCGGCATCCAGGTGCTCACCGGGCAGATCCCGGCCATGCTCGGGGTGCCCAAGCCGCCGGGTACGTGGTTCGAGCAGCTCTGGCACACCGCCGGGGCCGTCCCGCAGGCGAACCTGCCCACCGTCGCCTTCGCCGTGGGAACGCTGCTGTGCATCTATGGCTTCCGCAGGTTCCTCCCGGCGATCCCTGGGGCCATCGTCGCGGTGGTGCTCGCCGGCGTGGTCTCGGCCGTCACCGTGGCGTCCGGGCACGGGGTGGCCGTCGTCGGCGAGGTCGCCGGCGGCTTCCCGCCACTCGGCATACCCGCCGGTCTGGCCTGGGGCGACGTGCCCAGGGCGGCATCGATCGCCTTCGCCTGCTTCGTCATCATCGTCGCCCAGTCCGCCGCCACGTCCCGCAGCTTCGCGGCCCGGCACGGCCAGCAGGTCGATGTCGACCGCGACCTGCTGGGGCTCGGTGGCGCGAACCTCGTCGCCGGTCTCACCGGCACCTTCGTCGTCAACGGCAGCCCGACGAAGACCGAGATCCTCGACGACCAGAAGGGCCACACCCAGATGGCCAACGCGGTGATGTCGCTCATCGCCCTGGTGTTCGTCCTCGTCGCCGCCCGGCTGCTCGCGCCGATGCCGACGGCGGTCCTCGCGGCCATCGTGTTCGCCATCGGCGTGGGCCTGGTCGACATCAGGGGTCTGCAGCGGATCCGCGGGCGACGGTTCAGCGAGTTCGTCATCGCTCTCGTCACGGCCGTCGTCGTGTTCGCCGTCGGGGTGGAGCAGGGCATCGTCCTGGCCGTGGTCCTGTCGCTGCTCGAGATCATCCGCCGGGCGTACCGGCCCAGCGACTTCGTCATCGGCAAGGGGTCGCACGGCCAGCGAGTCTACGAACCGGCCGAGCCCGGCTCGCAGAGCCTGCCCGGCCTGGTCATCTTCCGGTTCGACGCCCAGCTGTTCTACGCCAACGCGAACCGGTTCGTCGACGACGTCAAGGCGGTCGTCGACGGGGCTCCGGACCCGGTCCACTGGCTTGTGCTCGACTGCTCGGCCATCGACGACATCGACTACTCGGCGGGGATCGCCCTGACCCAGCTCGTCCAGTTCGTCCACCAGTCCGGTGCGCACTTCGGGATCGTCCGGGCCGACGCCCGACTGCTCGAGACGCTCCGCGTCTACGGGGTGCTCGACACCTTCTCCGGCGACCGGGTCTTCCCCGGGCTGGGCGCGGTGTTCCAGGCCTACGAGCAGACCCGGGCGGGCAACGCCTGACCGGACGGGTGGGGTGCCCGGCATGCGCACCCGGCGCCGCCCGGCATACGCGCCCGCGCCGCCCGGCATACGCGGGTGGACAGCGACGTGGGGGTGGGCGACCGGTCGGCCGCCCACCCCCACGTCGGTGCCGGGCTCCTACCGCTGGTAGGGGCTCAGGCTGGTCAGGGTGGAGATGTACCCCGGTGCCAGCGGTGAGCCGAACCCGGTGGTCATGTCCCACCCGGGCGTCGTCGGGTGACCCGGGACCGGCCCGGGGCCGCTCGACCCCCACATGCTGTTGTTGTCGAGGACGCCCGCGCTCGCGGTGCCCTGGGTGGTGGGCACGATGTCACGGAAGGCTCCGTTGTTGGCGAATGCCGTGGAGTCCGTGTAGAGCAGCGGTGCCACATCGCCGATCGGACCCTTGCCCGCGCCGGCGCGGTTCTCGTTGGCCAGTGCGGTGAGCCCCGCCACCTGCGGGGAGCTCGCCGAGGTGCCGCCGTAGAGGTGCCAGCCGGGGCGCTGGTAGTTCGGGAACGCGGTGATGTAGACGAGCACGCCGCCGTTGACCGCGGCATCCCAGGAGAGGTCGGGAACCGCGCGGGCGTTGACCTGCTGGCCGTTGGTGTTGGTGATCCTGCTCGCGACGCCGTCCTGCCACGTCGGGCGCGCGTAGATGTCGCTGGGGCCGCCGCCGGTCGCCGCGGGCAGCCACGACTCGTTCCAGACCGTCTCGGTCAGCCCGTTCGGGTTGGGAGTGGACGCGAAGTAGTCCGGGTTGGCCCCGCTGCTCGTGAACGGCGTGCTGCTCGTCGGGTTCCACGTCCAGCCGTCCTGCAGCTGGGTGCCGCCGACCGAGGTGACGTAGGGCGAGGTGGTCGGCCACTCCACGGTCGCGTAGGGGTAGGTCACCGACTCCTTGTGCTGCTTGGCGGAGCCGGTCGTGCCGTTGTCGCCGGCGGAGGAGAAGAACGAGTCGCCCTTGGCGGTTCCCTTGGCGAGGACCTGGTCGAACTTCGCGGTCTGCACGGCGGCGGCGCCGTTGAACGTCGGCTCGCTCACCGCGAAGGACATCGAGAAGATCGTGCCCGCCGGGTAGGTGTCGATGGCGTTGCTGATCGCCTTGAACATGTTCGGGAAGCCCTGCACCCCGAGCGTCTCGGCCGGCGGCACCGCCATGAGGACGATGTGCGCGAGCGGCGCGATCGAGTACGCCCACTCGATGTCGAGCGTCGCCTCACCCGACCAGCCCGCTGCCGCGCTGGGACCGGAGAGGCCGCTGGAGTTCGTGTTGGCGTTGGCGTAGTTCGGCTTGCCCAGCGGGTAGACCTGGCTGAAGTCAGGGCCGGGCAGGTTCTTGAAGAAGGTGTCGTGGAAGTAGTTCAGGTCGTGGGCGGCCGTGGGACTTCCGTAGGAGTCGACGAGGACGATCGTCTGGCCCTTGCCCAGCAGCCCCTTCCCGGTCGTGGCGTTGCCCACCTGGTCGACCCCGTATGCCGCGCGGATCTGCGCAGGCGTGTTGCAGTGGAAGTCGGCATAGCCGGACGTCGAGTTGGGGAACTGGCAGGCGAGGCCGGTGGCCGATGTCGCCAGGTTCGAGTCCGGCGCCGACAGGGTCTGTGGCGCCAGGCTGATGATCGTGGATGCCGCGGCCGGCATGGTTACCGGCACGGCTGCGGCGAGCGAGATCCCGAATGCCGCCGCGGTCAATGCTGTTCGTTTCATTGACTCCCCTTGTTCTCGGTGTGGTGCGGACCGCGCCACCCTGCACCGGGGTGAGGCACACCGGGGTGTGAAGGGGGGCCCGGTGTGGGGCCGGCCGGCGACTCCGGCCGGAACGATGGCGGTGGTCCGGCACGCCGACCGTAACCGGCGTCTCTTGTGGGTAGCTTGAGTGCTCCCTGTGAGTCGGGGTGCTCGAACAGGTGGGCTCCGGCAGGGACCCGCCCCGGGATGTCCGGCGGGGCCCACCCCGGGATGTCCGGCCCGGGCCCACCCCGGGATGTCTCGTCGGGATAGTCTCGTCGGGTGAGGCTAGGCGTGCGCGTGAGCGTTGCCGACCAGGGCCAGGAGCGGCCGTCGGCCGACTCCGTCGTCCACATCGAGGTCCGGGACACCGCGCTGGCGGATGCGCCGTCCCGTGTGGTCGCCACCACGGACACCGCGGTGACGGGGGACGGGCAGCTGGTCGCCCTCGCGGACCTCGACCTGGAGCCGGCCGGCATACCCGCCGGGGCGCGGCTCAGCGTCCGGGTGCACTGCGACGTGGCCGGGGACGGCCGAGTCGCACCGGGGGACTGGGTGACGACCCAGTCCTACCCGGTGGACCTCAGCGCTCCGGTGGAGGCCGACCGCGAGCTCGAGGTCCTCGTCCGGCGAGTGGGCTGACCGCCGGTTCGCCGGGCCGGAGAGCTCTCGGCGCCCGCCGGGTCGGCCAACCAGTCGGCGACCGCCTCGGTGATCGGGAAGCCGGCCCCCGCCTCGCAGAACAAGAACTCCCCTGCGGGGTTGATCTCGAGGAAGACGAGGTCGCCGTCGTCGGTCAGCCGCAGGTCGACCGCGCCGTACGAGAGCCCGAAGTGGTCCATCAGCCGCCACAACCGCGCCTGCGTCGCCGCGGGCAGGTCGAACGGCTCGGTCCGGGCCTCGGCGATGCTGACCCGGAAGTCCACCTCGTAGGAGGTGCCCCGGCTGTGGATGGCCATCGGGAACATCTGCCGCCCGACGATGGTGACCCGGATGTCGGCCACCGCCGGCACGTACTCCTGGAAGATCACCGGCGCGAGCCGCAGTGCCTCGAGCTCGGCCAGGTCGGCGGACCGGACCAGGCGGGTCTCCCGCCACACCTGGTGCGTCGCGGTGAAGATCTTGTACACGACGTTCCCGAGCCCGTGCCGCTCGACGAACCGTCGGGCGTCGTCCGGGTCGGAGGTCATGAGCGTGTCGGGTACCCGCAGGCCGAGCCGGCTCGCGACCTGGAGCTGCAGCGCCTTGCGTGAGGCCCGCTCGTCCCGTGCCGGGTCGTTCATCCAAGGGCAGTCGAGCAGCTGGTAGAGGCCGTACAGCGCCTCGTGCCACTCGCCGTGGACGAAGCCGACGGCATCGGGGTCGCTGATCATGTCGATGCGTGGGTACTGCGGGCGGCGCCACCACACCGAGGTCGCGTCGGTGAGGACGACCGGGGCCGCGCCGTCGGGTCGCAGCGTCGCGACGGGGCGCTCGGGGTCCGCGTAGTCCAGGCTGAGACGTGCCCGGTCGGGCAGCGAGGCCAGGTCGAAGAGGTATGCCGGACGGCCACGCGACGCGAGCGCGGCGAGCACCCGCGTCGCGTGGAGGTCCGCCTCGTGGGAGAGGACCAGGACCGTCATTGCCAGCCCAGCCCGTTGAGGGTGGCCGTGACCTGACGCTGCTGCTCGATGAGCGCCTGGAGCTGGTCGTTCGTCTCGTCGACGGCCTGGTTGACGGCGGCCAGCTGGGCGAGCAGCTGCTCCTGCGGGTCCGCGTCCGCGGCACCCGTCTGTGGCGTTCGCATCGCGAACGGCAGCTGACCGGCGGCGACGCCCGGCGTGAGCGGGCCAGGTGGCTGACCGAGGCCGGGCAGGCCGGGGAGGTGCTCGACGGCCGTCTCGACCACGGTCTCGATGAACTCCTTGCGGGTCTCGGGGATCCGCTCCTTGATGGTTTCCGGGATCCGTTCCTTGATGGTCTCGGGGATCCGTTCCTTGATGGTCTCCGGGATCCGCTCCTTGACCGTCTCGGGGCTCAGCTCCTTGACGGTCTCCGGGATCGTCTCCTTGATCGTCTCGGGGCTCGTCTCCTTGATCGTCTCGACGCCCGTCGTCGGGGTGCACAGCGTGCCCGCGGCCGCGATGTCGCCGGCGCTCAGAGCGGTGCGCTGCCCGATCGTCGCGGTGGCGACGACCGGCGTGATCGTGTCGGATCCGTCGACGGTGAACGCGTTGCGCGGGTAGTGCATGATCGAGCCGTAGTCGTAGGCGCCGATGTCATCGCCGTCGGTGATGTGCTGGTCGAAGTTGTGCTCGTACCCCGGCTGGATCTTGTCCCAGTGGATCGTGACGAACGCGTCGCGGTCCTCGCGGGACTGCTCGTGCCAGAGACCGACGGTGTGGCCGATCTCGTGGATCGCGTTGCCGGTCGTGCACCCCGACCCCAGGTTGACGAACTGTTGGCCGCCCTGGCGGCCGACCGACGACGAGCACCCGCTCGAGGAGCGGAAGGTCACCCAGTCCGGGTAGCTCGCGGCGTTGGCCGGGGTGCGCAGCACGAAGCTGAAGCCGGTGTGCGACTCCCAGTGGGCGATCGCGTCGGTGACGCGGGCCTGGCTGGGCAGCCCGGCGTCGATGTCGTACGGCACGACGCAGTTCGTCCAGCGGTACTGGTTGCCGGTGATGGCGACACCCGCGGCGACCTCGCCGCGGATCTGTGCCGCGATGACACTCGACGTCTGCTCCACCGCGTCGACGGGACCGAGCACGATGTCGCCCTCGAACATCGCCATGCCGTCGACCTCGACGTAGCGCACGGCCTTCGCTGCGAACGTGTTGCCGGCGATGAACGCGGTGCGCGGAGCGGGACCCGAGCGGAACTCGCCCTCTCCCGAACCGGCGTCGTTGCTACGGGTGGCGCGTGCGGTCCTCTTGGCCGCGGGGCGCTTGGATGAACCTTGCTCTGCCATGGCTAGTCCTCCCAGTGCGGGGCGTCCCTTCGGGACATCCATGCCATAGAGGAGGCAATGCCCCGGTCCGGTGATACGTCGTCTGATACGTCGTCCAGATCAGGGGCGGGACGCGCGACCGCCCGGGCGGTCACTCGTGCGATCACACGTGCGATCACTCGTGCGACGACGTCTGGCGATCTGGGGTGATCCGGGGACTCCGACGGCCCGTGAATCGGTCCCGAGGGCATCCCGAGAGGCCTGAGGCGACCCCTACGGCGGGGTGATGGCGCGAACCTGACTCTGCTTCTCGGAGGCCGTACACGGCGGCCGGGAAGGCGGTGGCTCAACCCCTTGGCGCACCCCGACGGCGTCATTGTTCGGTGATCGGTATTGACCGAACACCGAACACGTTCGATACTGGAACATGTGGATACCGAGGCCCTCGTGGTCGACGCCTTCTCGCAGCTGGGCCTGCAGGCCCAGCTGCCAGTCGGCGCGCCCGATGGGGCGGTGGACCTCGTGCTGGACCCCGACGGTGTGCGGGTGAACCTCCAGCTCAAGCGCCGGGCGTTGGTGAGTGGTGACGTCGCCGAGCGGCTCGTGGCGGAGGCGGACCCGGCTCGCGGAGCCTTGCTCGTGGTCGCCGATCGCGTCACCGACTCCGCACGCACGGCGCTGGTCTCTCGGAGCGCTGGCTATCTGGACCTTCGTGGTCGCCTGGCGTTGCGCATCCCTCGGCTCGTGGTGGACTCCGACGTCGATCCCCTGATGGGGCGCCCAGGGCGCTCGGAGGCTCTCGCGGGACGAGTGGGTCTCGAGGTTGCGACCGCTCTCCTGCTGCAGCCGGCGCGGTCCGCCGCCGGACGGGAGCTGGCCCGAGAGGTGGGACGGTCGCCCAGCACGGTTTCCGAGATCTTGTCAGCCCTGCGGCGCGACGACCTCATCGACGAGAAGAACATCGTGGTCGGCCACGACCTGTTCTGGCAGCTCGCCGAGCGCTGGCCGGCGCCTCGCACCTACCTCGTGCGGCGGCCGAACCCCGGCGACGCGGGACTGCTCGACGCTCTCCGCCTCGGCCTGGGCGATGTCGAGCACGAGCCCGGCTGGGCGCTGACCGACTCAGCTGCAGCGGCGGCATACGGGGCACCGCAGGCGCTGCGGACGGGCCAGTCGCTCGACTTCTTCGTCCCCGACGAGCTCACGGTTCGGCGGGCGGTCATCTTGCTGGGTGCGGCGCAGTCCGCCTCGGGTGCGGCGGCGACCGTCCGGGCCGCGCCGGTGCCAGCCATCGTCCGGCACCGCATCGACGTACCGGCGAACCCGACCGAGTGGCCACTCGCGCAGCCCCTGTTCGTTGCCCTCGACCTGGCCCAGGACGCCGGCCGGGGCCGGGAGATCCTCGACGCCTGGACGCCGGAGGAGCCGTGGGCCCGTGTCTGGTAGTCGAGTCACCTTCATCGGCGACGCGATGGCCGCCGTCGTGCAGGGCGTGTCGCAGGTCCGAGATCTCATCGGTCAGCCGCCCGTCATCGTCGGTGGGCTGGCCGTGCTCTCTCGGCTGTCGAACCCGTACCGAGCCACGGTCGACCTCGATATCGTCGACCGCCTGCTGGGCCAGGTCCCGCAGCTGGAGGTCCTCCGGGCGGCGGCGGGGGCCGAACGGGTCGAGCCGTCGGCCGTGCTGTTGCCGACCGCGCACGGCCCCGTGCGGGTGGACGTTCTCGAGGTCCGGCAGGTCGACATCGATGACCCCAGCGACGACCCGGGCGATCGCCTGCACGCCTCCGCCCACGCCTGGGCCAACGACACCGCGACCGACCTGACCATCGAGGTGCTGCGCGCCGGCCGGGCACTCGTGGAGGTGACGACGCCGGTGGCCGAGCCGGGACCGCTGATCGCGATGAAGCTCCAGGCGGTGATGAACCGCTCCGCCGAGAAACAGGGCACCGACCTGCTGGACATCGTGCGCCTGACCTTCGACCCCGCGACCCGACCGACCGCCCTGGCCCAGATCGCTGACGTCGACCCTGCGGTCGCGCACGACATGGCACTCCACGTTCAGCTGTGGTTCGTAGGCAGGCGGCAGCAGGCGCTTGCGTGGATTCGTGGCGCCGGTGGTGACGACATCACGGCCGACGACCTCGATCTTGTCGCCGAGTTGTTGACGGGCGCCACGCAGAGACGGAAGTGACACCGCCCTTTCGCCGGACGGCGTCAGGCCCGCTGGGCAATGGGGTTCCGCCCCGGCCGGACGTCGCCTCAACTGTCGAACTATCTTGATGTCGAGATGCCGTGCAGCATCTCCCGGCGATTCGGGGTGATTCGGGGTATCTGGCGGTCACTCGACGGTCGGCGGCCAGCAGCATCGGAACAGACAAAACCGCAGGTCACAGGCCTGTGATCTGCGGTTTTGGGGGGTGGCCAGGGGCGGGGTCGAACCGCCGACCTTCCGATTTTCAGTCGGACGCTCGTACCAACTGAGCTACCTGGCCGGGTGTCTCGTGCGGGCTCAGGGAAGCCGGGCCCGACATGAAACCGCCAGCCGAGGCTGGCGCTGCCGAACTATACCGGAGCCCGAGGCGCCCCTCCCAACCGCTCGGCAGGCGGACGGCATACCGGGCGACGGTCGGGGTGCGACAGCGGCATACCGGGCGGCTGCCCGAGCCGTCAGACGGCGGTATACCGGGCGACGGTCGGGGCGAGGCTGCGGGATGCCGGCGACGGTCCGACCGAGCCATGGCACACGGAACCCAGGCCCCGCGGGTGAGCGCGCGGCCTGGGAGTGGTGACGGATGAAGCGGCGGTCAGCGCTTCTTGCCGGGCGCGAAGATCTCGCTTCCGCCCTCAGTGCCCGCCTTCGCGCGCTTGTCGGCGCGCTTCTCCTTGAGGGACTTGCCCGCCTTCTTGGTCAGATGTTGACGCGGCGACTTGTCGGCCATGACGCTCCCTGCTGGGAACCAGCGTGGCTCCTCGGCTCGACCTTACGCCCCGACGGGCCGGCTGGCGACAGGCCCGCCCGCCCGCGGACCGATGCTCAGCGGCGGCCGAGCCGGTGCGGGGTGTTGACCTTCGTCGGGGTGACCTTGAGGATGACCCGCCCCTCGGCGCCGATCGGGTTCGCGTAGTCGCTGCCCACGTACTTGCGGGACAGCGCGTCGATGTGGTCGCGCGCCTCCTGGCCGCGGACCATCTCGGTGACGGTGCCGCGCACCTCGGCCCAGTCCCACGGGTCGTCGCCGGCCTGGATGAGGACGGTGATCCGGGGGTCGCGCTCGAGGTTGCGACCGCGCTGGCGCTGCGGCTCGGTGTTGATGAGGACGTGCTCGCCGTCGCTGTCGACCCACGTCGGCAGCGCCTGCGGCTGCCCGTCGGGCATCAGGGTCACCACGGTCGCGAGGTTCTTGCCCGTCGCGAGCCGGTGCACGTCAGCGTCGATCGTCATGTCGTCTCCAGAGGTGTGTCGCCGGATGGGTCACCCAACGCAACGAATGCCGCGGTGCGGCTCATTCCGCGCGGTCCGGCTCCGTCTCACCATGAGGTATGCCGCGCCCGGGCGCGGCATACCAGCCGCCGGACCCGCCGTCGTCGCCAGCCTGGGCATCGTCGGCGTCCGCGCCGTCCGTCGCACCTCCGGCGGAAGCGTCGTCGCCGCCGACCGCCGACGGCGCCGGATGGGCCCCGGCCCAGAGGACGTACGCCTCCTCGGCCACCGGGAGCGTCGGGAAGAGCATGTCCTCGCCGATCGCCGCGATGACGCCCGCCCGGCGCAGCGGCTCGTACAGGTCCCGCTTGATCCGGACCAGGCCGAGCCGGATCCCCTGGGCCGAGAGGTCCGCCTGGAGCTCGCGCAGCCCGTCGGCCGAGGTGAGGTCGACCTCGGTGTTCGCCTCGACGTTGAGCAGCAGCCACCGGGGCGGGGTGTCGGGGTAGGCCTCGACCTCCTTGTCGACGACGAGCTGCACCCGGCGGCGCAGGTCGCCCACGTTGGCGAAGAACAGCGGCGCGTCGAAGCGGTAGATGACCAGCCCGGGCAGCGTCTCGGCGGTGGGGTAGTCGGCGACGTCGTGCATCCCGGCGAGCCCCGGCACCCGGCCGAGAACGGCGTCGTGCGGACGGGCCAGCCGCTGCCCCATCTCGAGCAGCGACAGGGCGACGGCCAGGCCCACCCCGGCGAGGATCCCGTAGACGACGGTCCCGGCCAGGGTGATCAGCGCGAGCAGCAGCTCGCGCCGCCGGAAGCCCCACAGCCGGCGGAACTGCCTGAACGACAGCAGCTTCGACGCGGCATACACGACGACGGCGCCGAGCGAGGCCTGCGGGAGGTAGCGCATGACCGGGCTGGCCACGAACAGCATGAGGACGACGACGAGGGCCGCGGCGAGCGAGTACATCTGGCTGCGGGCCCGGGCCGAGACGGCCAGCGCGGTCCGCGAGCCCGACGACGAGACGGGGAAGCCGCCGATGAGCCCGACGACGACGTGCGCACCGCCGAGCGCCACGAGCTCGCTCTGCGGGTCGACCTCGCGCTGCGACGGCCGCTCGCCCGGCAGCGGCGGTGCCGGGAAGGCCCGCGCGAAGAGCATGTTGTCGCTGTATGCCATGAGCGTCACGCCGAGGCCCGCGACGAGGAGGACCTTGAGCTCCGGCCAGGTGACCGCCGGGACGTGCGGGACGGGTATGCCGCTCGGCACGTCCCCGACGACGGCGACACCGAACCGCCCGAGGTCGAAGACGGCGTAGCCGATCGTCCCCAGGGTGACGCCGATGAGCGAGGCCGGCCAGCGCGGTCGCAGCCAGTGGATCGCGAGGATGACCGCCAGCGTGCCCCCCGCCACGGCGAGGGTCTCCGGCCGGGTCCCTGAGGCGACCGTGGCGAAGGCCCGCACCTGCTCGACGATGCTCTCGCCGGAGACGTCCGTGCCGGTCAGCTTGCCGAGCTGGCCGACGACCATGAGGACCGCGGCACCGGCGAGGTAGCCGACGAGGAGCGGCTGGGACAGCAGGTCGGCGATGACGCCGAGCCTGAACAGCCTGGCGACGAAGGCCCATCCGGCGACGACGAGGCTGAGCATCGCCCCCAGCTCGATGAGCCGCTGGGGGTCTCCATGGGCCAGCGGAGCGATGGCGAGACCGGCGAGCAGTGAGATCGTCGCCTCCGGCCCGACGGACAGCACCCGCGAGTTGCCCATGACGGCATACACGAGCATCGCGGCGAGCGCGGTCCACAGGCCGGTCACCGGTGGGACGCCGACGATGGCGCTGTAGGCCATGACCTGCGGGACGAGGTATGCCGCGACCGTCACCCCGGCGATGACGTCCCGGCGCAGCCACGCCCGGTCGTAGCGCTTGCTGAGGAAGGTGAGCCCGGGGGTCGCGGCCTGGAACGCCTTGACGGCCCAGTGCTCCGGCTCGTCGTCGAGGCTGTAGTCGATGGCCCGATGCCGCGCCAGGGGCGGGGCCCCGGCCGACGTTCGGCCGGGTGAGCCCGCGGTCTGTGCGGCCCGTTGGGCGGCGCGTTCGGCGGCCTGCTCGGCGGCGATCTGGGCGGCGGCCCGGGCGTAGGCGGGCGCCGTCGACCCGTCGGCATACCGGCTCGGAGCCGAGCCGGGCTCGGCCGGCGGGGCGGCCTCGGGGGCCAGGCGGGCGGCCTGCTCCGCTCTGCTCGGCCGCCCGTGCCGGTCCCAGCCCAGCCCGGAGCGCGGCGTGCCGGCGTCGTCGCCGGTCGCGTCGCGGTCGTCCTTGCGGTTCTTGGCCACGGCCCGCTCGCTGCATATCGCGCCCGTGGGCCCGGTCGGGACCGCGGTGGCGCTCATCTGATGTTCACCTGGGAATCTACCCTCGGCGCGCGGCAGCGCGAGCAGGAAGGGCGCACTCGGGCACGCGGCATACCCCAGCAGCCCACCGACGCCTCGTGACGCCGCGTGACGCCCAGCCGGCTCCCGGCCAGTGGCCAGCCAAGTCCCACCGATCCGTGGAGCAATGGGGTCCTGCGCGACCGAGAAGGAGCCACCTGCGTGTACGTCCACAACCCGTTCGGAGGGTCGGGGAGCCGAGACCCTTACCGGGGACCCGGGAGCCCAGACCCGTTCCGGCCGATGCCGCCCGCCGGGTCGGCGGCCCGGTGACCTCGCTCACCGGCCGGCTGCTGCCGGTCCTGCTCGTCATCGCCGCGGTCGGCCTCTTCGTGCTCGTCGTCGTCGGCTGGCCTCGCCCGACCCGACGCCCGCTCGCCATGCTCGTGCGCGGGGCGCAGGTCCTCGCCCTCAACCTCGTCGTCGTCCTCGTCGCCGGGGTGGTGCTCAACGACCAGTACGACTTCTATGTCTCGTGGTCGGACCTCTTCGGGGCATCCGCGCCGTCGACCACGGCGAGCGGCGGCGCGAGCCCCCACGCGGCGGTCCTGGCCACCCCGCTCGGCGTCGGGCTCAAGGACCTGCGCACCCCCGCGGTCCTGCCGCCGCTGCCGCAGCCCGGGGCACGGATCCAGACCTACCAGATCACCGGTGCCGTGAGCGGGGTGCAGGGGACGGTCATCGTCGTCCTCCCGCCCGGGTACGACCCCCGGTCCTCGCGCCAGTACCCCGTCATCGAGGCCTTCCACGGGTACCCGGGCGTGCCCCTGTCGGCCCAGCATGCCCTCCAGCTGCCCGGGACGTTCGACGCCGCCGTCCGCCGCCACATGGTCGCGCCCTCCATCGTGGTGCTGCCCCAGACGGACAACCCCAACACGGTCGACACCGAGTGCATGAACAACCCCAACGGGCGCGGGCCCCAGGTCGAGAGCTGGCTGTCCCACGACATCCCCGTCTGGGTCGTGCACCACTTCCGGGTCTCCCGGGTACGGACGTCGTGGGCCACCATGGGCTACTCGCTCGGCGGGTGGTGCTCGGCCATGATCGGCATGCGGCACCCCGACATCTTCGGCGCGGCGGTCGTGTTCATGGGGTACTTCCACCCGGAGTTCTTCCCCGCCTACGACCCGGCACCCCCGGGGTCCGCGGCGGCGGTGAGCCACGACCTGGTCCGGATGGCCCAGTCTGCGCCGCCACCCCTCGCGATGTGGGTGATGGTGGCGAAGGGCGACCACCGGGGGTACCGGCCGACGATGGCCTTCCTCAAGGCGGCGCGGGCCCCGTTGTCGGTGACGGCGGTCGTCCTCGGCTCCGGCGGCCATCGGGTGGGCCTGGTGCCGCCGCTCATCCCGCGGGTGATGACCTGGCTGGCGAGCTCGCTGCGCGGCTTCCACCCCTGAGGCCGGCGCCTCCACCTGGCCCGGTGAACGAAGAACCGGAGCCCTCCGAGGAGAGCTCCGGCCGTCGTCTGGCGACCCCGACGGGACTCGAACCCGCGACCTCCGCCGTGACAGGGCGGCGCGCTAACCAACTGCGCTACGGGGCCTTGCATGCTGCAAGACACGTATCCCCAACGGGATTCGAACCCGTGCTACCGCCGTGAAAGGGCGGGGTCCTAGGCCGCTAGACGATGGGGACCTGGCCTCGGCCACGACCCCCCGCGCTGCGACACCAGGCACCTGCGAGCAGCGCTCGGGTCCGTCGAGGACTGGGCAAGCATAGAGGGACCCGCTTCCGTTCGCCAAAACGGGTCCCCCGGCGAGGGGCTCGGGGTCGCGGGGTGGTGGGCGGGCGTGACCGGAGCGGGAGTCGGGAGAGGCTGTCAGCATATGTTGACGGGCGCCGTATCGTCAGCATATGCTGACACCATGACCCGCACCGCCACCGAGATCGCCGGGGACCTGGACAGCACCGACCCCGCCGTCGGCCTGCGCGCTGTCGCCGCCCTCGGCCGGCTGCTCGAGCAGCTCGAGACCCTGCACGTCCGCAATGCCCGAGCCAAGGGGTGGTCGTGGCAGGAGATCGCCGAGGCTCTCGGGGTCACCAAGCAGACCGTCCACCGCAAGCACGCCAGGAGGTAGGGCCGTGTTCGAACGCTTCACGACCGATGCCCGCTCGGTCATCGTCGGCACCCAGGACGTATGCCGCGCCCTGGGCGCCTCCGAGGTCGCCCCGGTCCACATCCTCCTCGCCATGACCGAGGAGGACAGCGCCGTCCGCGACGTCCTCGCCGGCCACGGGGTCACCGCGTCGTCGCTGACCGAGGCACTGAACGTCGAGGAGCCGCCGCACCCCCGGCAGCGCCGGGCCCTCGACGATGACGACGCCGAGGCGTTGCGCAGCCTGGGGATCGACCTCGCCGCCATCCGCAGGGCCGTCGAGCGACAGTTCGGCGAGGGCGCACTCGACGAGGAGGGACCGGTCCCGACCGAGGCAGCTGGCGACGCCGACGACCTCGTCCCGACGACGACCCGGCGGGGCCGGCTGCGGTTCGGGGGTCGCCACATCCGGTTCGGTGGCGGAGCTCGCAAGACCCTCGAGCTCGCGGTCCGCGAGGCCATCCGGGACCGGTCCGGTGAGATCCGGACCGAGCACGTCGCGCTCGGGCTGCTGCGCGGGGAGGACCACCTCGTCCGCAAGGTCCTCTGGCAGCTCAGCGTCGACACCCGCGCACTGCGGGCCGACCTGGAGTCCGGGCTGCGCCGCTCCGCCTGAGCGACGGTGTCTTCTCCCGGGAGATGCCGCCCGGCTACGACGAGAGGCCACGAATCGCCGTCTGAGCCCGGCGGCATACGGCGATTCGTGGCCTCTCGACCGGAAGAGGCGGCGGGAGTGGGGCGCGAGGCGGGCGGGAGTGGGGCGCGAGGCGGGGGAGGAGTCAGCGCAAGGCCCAGGCGAGGAGCCGGTCGACCGGCCAGGTCGTGACGATCCGCTCGGGGGGCACACCGAGCCGGGTCGCGCGCTCGCAGGCGTAGGCCTTCATGTCGAGCTGGCCCGGGGCATGCGCGTCGGAGTCGACGGCGAAGAGGCAGCCGATCTCCAGGGCGAGCCGGATGAGCTCGTCCGGCGGGTCCTCCCGCTCCGGGCGGCCGTTGATCTCGACGGCGGTGTCGTGCTCGGCGCAGGCCTCGAAGACGGCCCGCGCGTCGAAGTCCGACGGCGGGCGCTTCCCCCGCGACCCCATGACGAGGCGCCCGGTGCAGTGGCCGAGGACGTTGACCCGGGGGTTCGAGGCGGCCGTGACCATCCGGGCCGTCATCGGCGCGGCGTTCATCCGGAGCTTGGAGTGGACCGAGGCGGTGACGAGGTCGAGCCGGTCGAGCATCTCCTCGCTCTGGTCGAGGGCGCCGTCGTCGAGGATGTCGACCTCGATCCCCGTGAGCAGCCGAAGGTGGTCGCCGACGGAGGCGTTGACCTGGGCGACGACGTCGAGCTGTCTGCGCAGCCGCTCGACGCTCAGCCCGTTGGCGACCTTGAGGCGGGGGCTGTGGTCGGTGAGGACCATCCACTCGTGCCCGGTCTCGACGCCGGTGAGGACCATCTCGTCGATGGGGGAGCCGCCGTCGGACCAGTCCGAGTGGAGGTGGCAGTCGCCACGCAGTGCGGCATACAGCTCCTCGCCGCCGCTGACGAGTGGACCACCCGCCTTGTCCTGCAACGACTCCAGGTATGCCGGCAGCTCACCGTGCACCGCCTGCTCGATGACGCCGGCGGTCGACTTCCCGATGCCGGGGATCTCCTGGAGGGTGCCGGCGTCGGCGCGGGCGGCGAGCTCGTCGGGTTCGATGCCGCGGACGGTGGCGACCGCCTTGCGGAAGGCCTCGACGCGGTAGGACCCGGCGAGGGTGCGTTCGAGCAGGAAGGCGACCCGGCGCAGCGCGTCGACCGGGGCGACGGGCGCCGCGAGGGGCTCGAGGAGGGCGACCATGGGTCAGCCGCGTCCGGGGCGAGCCGCCGGGTGATCGAGTGAGGGTCCGCGCGGCGAGGCGATGACGGTTGTCATCGGGTCAGTCAATCAGTACCCGACGACGGCCACCGGGGTCGGGACGATGGTCGACGTCCCGTTGCCGACCGCACCGTAGGCACGGCTGCCCCAGCAGGTCAGCGCCCCGGATGCGATGGCACAGGTGTTGTCGTCTCCGGCGCTCACGGCCGTGACGCCGCCGGTGAGGCCGACGACCTGATCGGGGAACGGTTGTAGGCCGTCGCTGTGCCCGTTCCCGAGCTGGCCGGACGTCCCGGATCCCCAGCACATCAGGCCACCCGAGACGACGGCGCAGGTGTGCGCCCGCCCCCCGCTGACCGCCGTGACGCCGCTGGTGAGCCCGACCACCTGGGTCGGAGTCGTCGCGCTGCCGCCGAGGACCCCGGTGCCGAGCTGGTCCTCCCAGTTGGCGCCCCAGCACACCGCCGCCCCGGCGGAGGTGACCGCGCAGGCGTGGCGGATGCCCGCGCCGATCGCGGTGACCCCCGAGGTCAGCCCGGTGACCTGGACGGGCGCCGGCGAGGTCGTCGTGGACCCGTCGCCGAGCTGGCCGGTGTCGTTGTCACCCCAGCAGGTCACCGCCCCGGCCGAGGTGAGGGCGCAGGCGAAGTCGAGCCCCGCCGCGATGGCCTGGACGCCGCTGGTCAGGCCGCTGACCTGCACCGGCGTGCCCGAGGCAGTCGTCGAGCCGTCACCGAGCTGGCCGACGCCGTTGTCACCCCAGCACTCGACGGCACCCGTGGAGGTGATGGCACACGAGAACGCGCCGCCCGTGGCGACCGCGGTGGCGCCGCTGGTCAGGCCACTGACCTGGACCGGCGTGAGACGGTCAGCGGTCGTCCCGTCACCCAGCTCGCCGCTGGCGTTGGCGCCCCAGCACTTCACCGCGCCACCGGCAGTGACTGCGCAGGTGTGCTGGCCGGTCGACACGGTGGTGACCCCGCTGGTCAGGCCGGTCACCTGGGTCGGGGTGGAGGCGTCGGCGAGGGTGCCGACCCCGAGCTGGCCGTGCCCGCCGTGTCCCCAGCAGGTCAGCGCCCCGTCGACGACGGCGCAGGCCGACTGTCCGGCCGAGACCGCCGTCACCCCCGAGGTGAGGCCGGCGACCTGGACCGGCGCCGTGACCTGGCCGCTCTCCCCGTTGCCGAGCTGGCCGGCCCAGTTGGACCCCCAGCAGGCGACGCCGCCGCCGTCGAGGGCGGCGCAGGTGTGACCCGGGCCGGTGGCCACGGCGGTCGCGCCGCTGGCCAGCCCGACGACTTGGACCGGGGTGGGCTCCATCTGGGTCGCGGCGCCGGAGCCCAGCTGCCCGCTGCCGTTGTCGCCCCAGCACTGCACGCCGCCGCCGACGGTCAACGCGCAGGTGTGCTCACCGCCGGCCGTGACGTCGGCGACCCCGCTCGTCAGGCCGACGACCTGGGTCGGCGCGGCGGCGTCGATGGAGGGGTTGCCGTCGCCCACCTCGCCCGAGTCGTTGTCGCCCCAGCACACCGCGGCCCCGGCAGCAGTGACCGCGCACGAGTGCGCGTGACCCGCTGCGACGGCTCGCACTCCGGCGGTGAGGCCGGTGACCTGGACGGGGTTCGTCGAGATGGCCGCGGCCGAGCCGTTGCCGAGCTGGCCTCGGGAGTTGTCCCCCCAGCAGCGCACCGCTCCATCAGCCGTGATCGCGCAGGCGTGGTTCTGTCCTGCGGTGACCGCAACGATCCCGGTGGCCAGCGCGGGGACCGGGACCGGGGTCGGCGAGCTCGTCGTCGTGCCGTCGCCGAACTGGCCCAGCGAGTTGTCTCCCCAGCACTCGACCGCGCCCGTGGCCAGGAGGGCACACGCGAACCCATCGCCCACGGTCACGCCGACCGCCGACGCCGGCAGCCCGGCGACCTCCACGGCGAGAGGGCTCGGGGTCGTCGTCCCGTTGCCCAGCTGCCCTCTGTCGTTCTCGCCCCAACACGCCACCCCGCCGCCGGTGATGGCCCCCCGGATCGCGCAGCTCGTGAAGCCGCCGGTGGCGACCACCGCATACCCGGTGACGTGGTTGAAGACGTCAACGGGGGCCGGGTAGCTCTCGTTGGGCGGCGGCCCCACCTGGTTGAGGCTGTTGTCGCCCCAGCACTCGATCCGCTCGTCCGCGGTGACGCCGCAGGAGTGCATGTCCCCCACCCCGAGGGTCAGCGAGGTCGCGCGGGGGACCGCGAACACGTAGTAGCCGGCGACATCGGCGACGAGCTGGGCGGTGCCCCCAGAGCTGCTCGTGAGCGAGACCGCGCCGCTGGTGCCGACCCCGACGACGACGAGGTTGGGCACGGTCTGGCCGGCCACGAAGTTGAGGTTCGACGCGGTCGGCCTGACGGTGCCGTCCGGGTATGCCGTGACATAGCCGGCGCGCATCGGCGCGGTGACCGTGACGTTGAGGACGACGGCGGCCACCCCGCTCTGGGGCACCCCACCCACGCCGCCGACCTGGAGGCGGACGGTGGAGTTGGCCTTGACGGGCCCGGCTGCCCCGATGGCCACGCGGGTGTCCAGCACCCGCACCGGGGGCAGCGGGACGAAGGCGCCGAGGGAGGAGGCCGTGCCGTCGAGGATGTAACCGGCGACGTCGGCGATGAGCTGCACCGTCCCGGTCGAGCCGCTGAACAGGGCGACCTCGCCGGCGGCGCCGAGCTTGACGGCGACGAGGTTGGCGACGGTCTGACCCGCGCCATGGTTGAGGTTGGACGCCGTCGGTCGGCTGGTGCCGTCGGGGTATGCCGTGACGTAGCCCGTCCGGGAAGGCGCCGTGACCGTCACGTTGAGGACGACGCTCGTCACCCCGGTCGAGGGGACGCCTCCGCGGCCGGTGACCTGCAGGTGGACGGTGTCGTTGGGCGCAACCGGCCCGGCGCCGCCGTTGCCGATCCGGGTGTCCAGCACGCGGGCGGGCGCGACCGGCACGTATGACCCGGGGTCGACCGCTGAGCCGCCCACGTAGTACCCGGAGACGTCGGCGATGAGCTGGACGGTCCCGGAGGAGCCGTTGTAGAGGGCGACCTTGCCGGTGGTCCCGACCTTGACGGTGACGAGGTT
The DNA here is from genome assembly GCA_963771015.1 of uncultured Actinomycetota bacterium. Lineage (GTDB taxonomy): Bacteria > Actinomycetota > Actinomycetes > Actinomycetales > Dermatophilaceae > CAVSJJ01. The sequence goes on along the minus strand of CAVYRN010000010.1, from coordinate 78,141 downwards.
GGCGACGGTCTGACCGGCGGCATGGTTGAGGTTGGACGCCGTCGGTCGGCTGCTGCCGTCGGGGTATGCCGTGATGTACCCGGCCCTCGTCGGCCGGGTCACCGTGACGTTGAGGACGACGGCGGACACGTCCGCCACGTCCGTCGGGATGCCACCCCGTCCGGTCACCTGGAGGTGAACCGTCCCGTGGGCCGCGACGGGACCGGTCGCGCCCAGGCCCAGTCGGGTATCGAGGACGCGAGCCGGCCGGATCGGGACGAGCGAGCCGGGTTGCGGACTCTGGTCGACCGGGGCCACCTGGGGCGTCGTCGTGGCGGTCTGCGGCGGCGACGCGGTCGCGGGGAGAGACGGGGAGAGACCGAACGAGATCACGGTGGCCGCTGCCACCGCGGCATACCGAATGGTCGTCCCGACCGCCCTCATGGCGCCCTCCTTCGGGCGGCTCCCGAAGCGCCGCCGTCGCGGACTGTAGCAACGCGTGCCGCCGGCCGCCGGGGGTTGGCGCGAAGTGTGGCCTAGACGATGTCGTGCAGCGCGGTGAGCAGCCGGTCGACGTCGTCGTCGTTCGTGTACGGGGCCAGCCCGACGCGCACCCCGCCGTCGTCACCGAGCCCGAGGTGCCGGGAGCACTCGATGGCGTAGAAGTTCCCGGCCGGCGCGTTGACCTTCCGCTCCGCGAGCGCGCGCCGGATCTCCTGGGGGTCGCGGCCCTCGACGGTGAACAGCAGCGTGGGGGTCCGGGCGGGCGCGTTGCTGTAGACGTTCACCCCGGGTATGCCGCGCAGCGCCGGTTCCAGCCGCGCCTGGAGGGCCTTCTCGTGCTCGTGCACGGCGGCCATGCTCGCGACGAGGCGGTCCCGGCGGTGGCTGGCCTCGTCCCCGGTGCGAGCGAGCGAGGCGAGGAAGTCGATCGCGGCGATCGTCCCCGCGAGCAGCTCGTAGGGCAGCGTTCCGAGCTCGAACCGCTCGGGCACGTCCTCGGCCGAGGGCAGCAGCTTGTCCGGGTGCAGCGTCTCGAGCAGCGCGGGATCGGCCGCGAGGACACCGCAGTGCGGCCCGAGGAACTTGTACGGCGAGCACACCCAGAAGTCGACGTCGAGCCGGTCGATGTCCACCGAGGCGTGGGCCGTCGCGTGCACGCCGTCGACCCAGAGGAGGGCCCCGACCTCGTGGACCCGTTCGGCGATCCGGCAGATGGGCGGGCGGGTACCGATGAGGTTCGACGCGGCGGTCACCGCGACGAGCCTGGTCCGCTCGGACAGCTGCGCCGCCACCGCCTCGACGTCGAGCACCCCGGTCGCCGGGTCGAACTCGACCCACCGCACGCTCGCCCCGACCGCCTCGGCGGCCTGGACCCACGGGCGGACGTTCGCGTCGTGGTCGAGGCGGGTGAGAACGACCTCGTCGCCCGGTCCCCACGTCTTGGCCAGGGCCCGGGAGAGGTCGTAGGTGAGGGCGGTGGCGCTGCGCCCGTAGACGATCCCGCGTGAGTCCGCGCCGAGCAGGTCGGCCGCCGCGGCGCGGGCGGCCGCGACGATCTCCTCGGCCCGGCGCTCGGCCATCGTCACGGTGCCGCGGTTCGCCACGGCCGAGACGAGGGTGCGGCGGACGGCGTCGGCGACGACATCCGGGGTCTGCGTCCCGCCGGGGGCGTCGAAGTGGGCGGCGCCCTCGGCAAGCGCCGGGAAGTGTGATCGCACCCGGGCGACGTCGAAGCCCTGGGGAGAGTGAGCAGCCGGAGTCATGGCCCCATCCTGCCGCGCCGGCGCGGTGGCTACCAGGAGGTGGGCTGCGGCCGCCCCTCGGCATACCCTGCGGTGCTCTGGATGCCGACCGTCGCCCTGGCGTGGAAGTCCTCGAGGGTGCGGGCGCCGGCATACGTGCAGGCGCTGCGCAGCCCCGAGACGATGTCGTCGATGACGTCCTCGACGCTGGGCCGCTCGGGGTCGACGTACATCCGCGCCGAGCTGATCCCCTCGTCGAACATGGCCTTGCGGGCGCGCTCGTATGCCGTGTCGCCGGCCGTGCGGCTCCGCACCGCCCGAGACGAGGCCATCCCGAAGGACTCCTTGTAGTGCCGGCCGTTCTCGTCGGCGTAGAGGTCCCCGGGCGACTCGAGCGTCCCGGCGAACCACGAGCCGATCATGACGTTCGACGCCCCGGCGGCGAGGGCAAGGGCGACGTCGCGGGGGTGCCGGACCCCGCCGTCGGCCCAGACGTGCTTGCCGAGCTCGCGGGCCGCCGCCGCGCACTCGAGGACGGCCGAGAACTGGGGGCGGCCGACCGCGGTCTGCATCCGCGTCGTGCACATGGCGCCCGGGCCCACGCCGACCTTGACGATGTCGGCGCCCGCCGCGATGAGGTCGCGGGTGCCCTCGGCGGTGACGACGTTGCCCGCGACGACGGGAACGGGCGGGCCGACGGAGCGGACCGCCTTGAGGGCGTCGAGCATCTTCTCCTGGTGGCCGTGTGCGGTGTCGACGACGAGGACGTCGGCGCCGGCCTCGATGAGCTGGGCGGCCTTTGCGGCGACGTCGCCGTTGATGCCGATGGCCGCTCCCACGCGCAGCCGGGAGCCCGCGTCGACGGCCGGGGCGTAGAGGTGTGCCCGCAGCGCGCCCTGGCGGGTGAGCAGCCCGACGAGGTCGCCGTCGGCGCCGACGACCGGGGCGAGCCGCCGGCGGGCGTGCGAGAGGACGTCGAACGCCTCCTCGACGTCGACGCCGTCGCGGACGGTCACCATCTCCTGGACCATGACGTCGTGGACCTGGGTGAACCGGTCCACGCCGACGAGGTCGTGCTCGGTGATGATGCCCACCGGGCGCCGGCCGTCGACGACGACCGCCGCCCCGTGCGCGCGCTTGGTGAGCAGGACGAGCGCCTCGCCCGCCGTGGTCGTCGGCGCCAGGGTGATCGGGGTGTCGTAGACGAGGTGGCGCGACTTGACGAACTCGACGACGCTGCGGACGACGTCGACCGGGATGTCCTGCGGGATGACCGTCAGGGCGCCGCGCCGGGCCGTCGTCTCGGCCATCCGACGGCCCGCGATGGCCGTCATGTTGGCCACGACGAGGGGGATCGTCGTGCCGCTGCCGTCGATGGTGGACAGGTCGACGTCGAGCCGGCTCGACACGTCGGACCGGTTGGGCACGAGGAAGACGTCCTCGTAGGTGAGGTCGAGCTGGGGGAGGAGGTCGCCGAGGAACTTCACCCCCTCACGATAGGCGTGGCCACGGCTCCCGGCCGCCAGATCCCGGCGAGGCACCGGCTCGGGGGTCCGTCCGCACCGTGGGGCAAGATCGACCCGTGAGCCTCCTCGCGCCCTCGCCCGCCGACGTCCGGCGGCGCCGCGGGCTGCGCCGGATGCGCGTCCTCGCCCTCTCGCTGCTCCTGCTCGCGGCCGTGGTCTACGTCGCGACGCTGCATGACCGCTCCGGCGCCTGGGGCTACGTCAACACCGCGGCCGAGGCGGCGATGGTCGGCGCGCTCGCGGACTGGTTCGCCGTCACCGCGCTGTTCAAGCACCCGCTCGGGCTGCCGATCCCGCACACGGCGATCATCCCCAAGCGCAAGAACGAGATCGGCCGCAACCTGCAGGACTTCGTCACCGAGAACTTCCTCACCGAGGAGATCGCCCGGGAGCGCCTCGCCGCCGCGCGGGTCGGCGCGCGGATCGGCCGCTGGCTCGGCGAGCGGCCGCACCGGGACCGGGTGATGACCGAGGCGGTCCGCATCGCCCGGGCCGGTCTCGGCCGGCTCAGCGACGACGAGGTGCGCGGGCTCGTCGGCGACTTCCTGCTGCCCCGGCTCGTCGCCGAACCGGTGAGCCCCATCGCCGGGACCCTCCTCGAGGGGATCGTCGCCGACCAGACCCATCGCGGCCTCGTCGACCTCGGGCTCGAGCAGCTGCGCGAGTGGCTGTCCGAGAACCCCGGCACGTATGCCGCCGTGCTCGGCGAGCGCGCGCCGTGGTGGACGCCGCCGTGGGTCGACGACCGGGTCATCGGGTGGACCTACCAGCAGGTCCTCACCTGGCTCGACGACATCCGTGGCGACCTGCGGCATCCGGCCAGGCTGGCGTTCGACGACCTGCTGCGCCGGCTCGCCCACGACCTCCAGCACGACACCGAGGTGATGGAGCGGGCCGAGGCGCTCAAGGAGCGGCTGCTGTCCCACCCGCAGGTCCCGGAGACGGCGGTCGGGTTGTGGCGGTCGCTGCGGCAGGCGCTGACGACCGCGATGGACGACCCGGACTCCTACTTCTATGTCCGGGGCGACGAGCTGCTCGCCCATCTCGGCCGGCACCTCGTCGAGGACGGCCCCTGGCGGGAGCGACTCGAGAGCACCCTCGGCGAGGGCGTCTCGTTCGTCGTCAACACCTACGGCAGCGAGCTCGCGGAGGTCATCTCCGTCACCGTCGACCGATGGGACGGCAAGGAGGCCTCGGACCGGATCGAGCTGCACGTCGGGCGGGACCTGCAGTTCATCCGGATCAACGGCACGATCGTCGGGGCGCTGGCCGGGCTGCTCATCCATGCGCTCTCCCAGCTGGCCGCCTGACGGCATACCGTCCGCATGACGAACGTGCCGGTCGCCGGCGGCCGGGCCCCGGGGAGGTCAGGCGCGCCTGGGCGGCCAGGGGACGAAGCCGCTCGTGCGCTCCATGTAGGCCGGGTAGCCCGGCCGCTTGGCCATCTCGCTCTCGAGCAGCCGCGCGCCGGTCGCGAAGGCGAGGAAGTACGTCATGGCCCCCGGCGACAGGACGGTCAGCACACCCGGCCAGGCCGCGGCGGCGATGACCCAGATCCCCCACCACACGCAGGCGTCGCCGAAGTAGTTCGGGTGCCGCGTCCAGCCCCACAGGCCGCGGTCCATGATCGTCCCGCGGTTGGCGGGGTCCCTCTTGTATGCCGCGAGCTGGGCGTCCCCGACCGTCTCGAGGCCGATGCCGACGAGCCAGATCGCCACGCCGACGACGACGACCCACGACGCGGGCGAGCTCGTGACCGCGGCCACCTGGATCGGCAGCGACACGAACCACGCCGAAGCGCCCTGGACGACGAAGACGCGGCGGACGGCATACCCGAACCGGCGGCCCTCGGGGGCGTCGGCGAGCATCGCCGCGTAGCGCGGGTCCTCGCCGGCCCCGCGTGCCCGCCGGTGGATGTGCCAGGCGAGCCGCCCACCCCAGAGGGTGACGAGCGCCGCGAGGAGCAGGCGGCGGCCCGGGTCTCCCGAGCCGACGGCGGCACTGACCCAGGCGATGGCGACGAAGAGCAGCCCCCAGGTGATGTCGACGACGCTGACCCTGCCGGTGCGCCGGGCGACCCACGCGGTGAGGACCATCGCGACCGCCACCGTCGCCAGGGCGGCGCCACTGACCAGCCAGAAGCCGGACCAGCCCAGCTGGCCGCTCACTGAGCGACCTCGCGTCGCGCGGGCGGGCCGAGGCGGAGCAGCGCGGCGGCCTGGACCGATGCCGTCACGGGGTCGCCCTCGAGGAGGCGGGCCCCGACCTGGTCCGCGACGTCCCGGCTCGCGCCGGCACCGGCGATGGCCACGGTGAAGGTCTTGGCGAGCTGACGCAGCGCGGCGGCGTGGGCGAGGAAGACGGTGGGCCGGGTCCCGGCGAGGACGACCAGGTCGGCGCCGATGGTCCGGCTCGCGGAGGCCAGCGACGGCAGCGGGGTGTCCTGGCCGAGGTAGCGCACCCGCCACCCGGCCCGACCGAGGACGAGGCCGAAGGACAGCAGCGCGAGGTCGTGCAGCTCGCCGGGCGGGCAGGCGAGGACCGCGATGGGACCGTTGCCGACGCCCCAGGTGAGCGCCTGGACCGACAGCCGCCGCCGGATGACCGAGCTTGCGAAGTGCTCGGCCGCGACGTCCGTCCGGCCGTCGGCCCATCGGTCGCCGAGGTCGTGCAGGTAGGGGAGGACGACGTCGCGGACCGCGGCCTCGAGCGACACCGAGGTGAGCACCTCGTCGAGCGCGCGGTGCGCGGCCTCCTCGTCGAAGGTGTCCATCGCGTCCCGGAGCCGGGTGATGAGCTCGGCCGCGACGGTGGCCTGGAGAGGCTCGTCGCGCGCGGCGCCGGGAGGCCGGGTCCGTTCGCCGTCGAGCACCGCGGCCGCCGCCTGGCCGGTCGACATCCCCTGGGCGCGCAGGGCGATGACGGCCCGGACCCGGCGCTCGTCCTCGGGGCCGTAGAGCCGGTAGCCGGATGCCGTCCGGGACGGGTGGAGCAGGCCGTAGCGGTCCTCCCAGGCACGCAGGACGTGGGAGGTCTCGCCGGTGCGCCTGGACAGCTCACCGATCCGGATGCCGCGCGGTGCCGAACTACTCATGACGGCCACCGTAGACGCTCGACCAACTTTATACAAACCTTTGACAAAACCTTCGACAAACCCTTAACGTTGTGTCCATGACCGAACCCGTGCTCTCCCCGTCACCGTCCGCCTCCTCCTCCGTCGAGGCCGGGCGGGTGGCCGTCATCGGCGCCGGGGTCTCCGGTCTCACGGCGGCCTACCTGCTCTCCCGCCGGGACCACGTGACCCTCTACGAGGCGCAGGACCGGCTCGGCGGGCACGCCCACACGCACACCGTCCCGGTGGCCGGCGGTTCCCCCCTGCGGGTCGACTCCGGCTTCATCGTCCACAACGACCGCACCTACCCGCTGCTGCGGCGGCTGTTCGGTGAGCTCGGCATCCGGACCCGCAACACCGAGATGAGCATGAGCATCCGGGCCGAGCGGGCCGGGATCGAGTACGCCGGCGGCCGTGGGCTGCGCGGCCTGCTCGCCCGCCCCAGCCAGCTGGCCCGACGCGACTACCTCTCGATGCTCCTCGCGGTCCGCCGCTTCCACCGGGCGGCGCGGGCCTTCCTCGCCGAGACCGACGACACCGACGCGACGACCTACGGGGAGTTCATCGCGGCCGGGGACTACCCGAGCTCCTTCGTCGAGCTGTATGCGGTCCCGCTCGTCTCGTGCGTGTGGTCCAGCGGCCCGGGCGACGCCCTCGACTACCCGGCGCGGTACCTGTTCCGGTTCCTCGCCAACCACGGGATGCTCAGCGTCAGGGACTCCCCGCAGTGGATGACGGTCGTGGGTGGCTCGGCGACCTATGTCGACGCGATCGCCGCCCGGCTGCCGGCGGTGCGGGTCGGCGCCGGCGTCGCCGGCATCACCCGGGACGACGACGGGGTCACCATCACCGACGGGACCGGGATGAGGGCCCACTACGACCGGGTCGTCGTCGCCACCCACGCCGACGAGGCGCTGGCCCTGCTCGACGACGCGACCCCGCTCGAGAAGGAGGTGCTGGGGTCGTTCCGGTACTCCCGCAACGAGACGGTCCTGCACCGCGACGCCAGCCTGCTGCCGCGGGCCCGTCAGGCCCGGGCCTCGTGGAACTACCTCACTCCCGCCGACGGTCAGGGGCCGGTCGTGACGTACTGGATGAACCGCCTCCAGGGCCTGCCGGAGGAGCATCCGCTGCTCGTCACCCTTGGCGGGCGGCATCTCGTCGACGACGACGCGGTCGTCGCCGTCATGGACTACGCGCACCCCATCTTCGACCTCGCCTCCGTCGCCGCCCAGCGCCGCCTGCCGGAGCTGACGACCGACCGGATCGCCTTCGCCGGCGCCTACCACGGCTGGGGCTTCCACGAGGACGGCTGCCGCTCCGGCGTCGAGGCGGCCCGGGTGTTCGGGGTGACCTGGTGACCACCACCGCCGACCTGCCCACCCTCCCCGCGCTCGCCGTCGGCGCGGTCCACCACACGCGGCATACCCCCTTCCGGCGCGCGTTCACCCACCGCAACTACGCGTGGCTCATCGACCTCGACGACCCGCCACGGCTGCCGCGCGGGCTGCGCTGGCTCGCCGGGTTCCGCGGGGAGGACCACCTCGACGGCTCCCCGGGGCTGGGCGCCCTGCGCTCGGACGTCGCGCGGCGGCTCGAGGGCGCCGGCGTCGACACCGCCGACCTCGGCCGCGTCGTCATGCTCGCCCATGGCCGGGTCCTCGGCCACGTCTTCAACCCGATGAGCGCCTTCTGGTGCTTCGCCGCCGACGGCCGGCTGCTCGGTGTCGTCGTCGAGGTCCACAACACCTACGGCGGACGGCACGCCTACGTCCTGCACCCCGACGCCGAGGGCCGGGACCGCGTCGCCAAGGACTTCTACGTCTCGCCCTTCAACGACGTCTCCGGCGACTACGACCTCCGCGTCCGCCTCCGGCCCGACCGGGTGGGGGTGTCCATCCGGCTCACCCGCCACGACGAGCCACTCCTCACGGCGAGCGTCGCCGGACGGTGCATCCCGGCCACGACCGGCGCCGTGGCGCGGACCGCGCTCACCCATCCCCTCATGACGCAGCGGGTCACCGCCCTGATCCGGGTCCACGGCATCTGGCTGTGGCTGCGTCGCCTTCCCGTCCACCCCCGTCCCCGACACCACGTGGAGCAACCGTCATGACCGCGACAACCCTCAGCACCCGACTCGAGATGCCCCGGTTCCGGGCCCGGCTCACCCGCGGCTCGATCGCCCGGTCGATCGCCCACCGCGCCGTGGCCGACCTGCCGGTCCGGCTCGCCTACCCCGACGGCGCCGTCGTCGGCGGGGGCGGCTCGGCGGCGCCGACCCTCGAGCTGGTCCGCCCCGCCGAGCTCTTCCGGCGGCTGGAGAGCCACCCGAAGATCGGGCTCGGCGAGTCCTACATGGCCGGCGACTGGCGCGCCGCCCCCGGCACCGATCTCGCCGAGCTGCTCATGCCGTTCGCCGAGCGGGTCCACCGGCTCGTTCCCAAGCCGCTCCTCGCGATGCGCGCCTTCGTCGACGACCGGCTCCCGAGCCACCAGCGCAACACCCTGACCGGGTCGCGCGCGAACATCGAGGCCCACTACGACCTCAGCAACGACCTGTTCGCCGGCTTCCTCGACGAGACGATGACCTACAGCTCGGCGCTGTTCGACCGGTCGGCTCCGCTCGCCTCGCAGGATCTCGCCGCGGCCCAGCGGCGCAAGATCGACGCCATCCTCGACGCGGCGCGGGTCCAGGACGGCACCCGGCTCCTCGAGATCGGCACCGGCTGGGGCGAGCTGGCGCTGCGGGCCGCTCAGCGCGGCGCCCGCGTCACGTCCATCACCCTCTCGTCCGAGCAGGCCGCCCTGGCGCGGGAGCGCATCGCCGCGGCCGGGCTGTCCGACCGGGTCGAGATCCGCCTCCAGGACTACCGCGAGACGACGGGGACCTTCGACGCCATCGTCAGCGTCGAGATGATCGAGGCGGTCGGCGAGGAGTTCTGGCCGACCTACGTCACGACCCTCGACCGGCTCGTCGCCGAGGACGGGACCGTCGCGATCCAGGCGATCCTCATGGACCACCATCGCTTCCTCGCGACGCGCAACTCGTTCAGCTGGATCCAGAAGTACATCTTCCCCGGCGGGATCATCCCGTCGCTGCGCGCGATCGACGAGGTGACGGCGCGGCATACCCGGCTGCGCACGGTCGAGGTCCACTCGTTCGGGACCGACTACGCCGAGACGCTGCGGCGGTGGCGCGAGAGCTTCGTGGCGAGCTGGCCGGAGATCTCGCGACACGGCTTCGACGAGACCTTCCGCCGGATGTGGGAGTTCTACCTCGCCTACTGCGAGGCGGGGTTCGCCACCCGCTACCTCGACGTCGCGCAGATCACCCTGACCAAGAACGGCTCGCCCCGCGCGGTCTCCGCGTCGGCGGCATGACCCCGAAGGAGATACCGATGACGACACTGCATCGCACCGTGCGGGCGGACGCCCCGCCGGACCTCGTGTTCGCCTACCTCGTCGACTTCCGCAACGCCACCGAGTGGGACTCCGGGACCGTCTCGTGCGAGCGGGTGTCCGGCGAGGGAGGACCGGGCACCGTCTACCGCAACGTCTCGAGGTTCGCCGGGCGCACCGTCGAGCTCGACTACACCGTGGAGTCGGTGGAGCGGCCCCGGTTCGTCGTCGTCGGCCGCAACGCCTCGACGACGAGCCGCGACACGATCACCGTGACGCCGGACGGCGCCGGGAGCGTGGTCGACTACGCGGCCGAGTTCACCTTCGCCGGGCCCGCTCGGTTCCTCGGCCCGCTCATGAGCCCGCTCCTCAACCGGCTCGGCGACCAGACCGAGGAGACCCTGCGGACGGCGCTCGCCACGCTGTGACCGCCCTGCTCTGGCTGCGCCGGGACCTGCGCCGCCGGGACCTGCCGGCGCTCGGCGCCGCGGCCTCGGCCGGCGGGGCCGGCGGGGTCGCCGTCGCCTTCGTCATCGACCCCGCGCTGTGGAACGGCGGCGGTGCGGTGCGGCGCGCCTGGCTGGCGGTCAACCTCGTCCGGCTCGACGCGGCCTACGACGGGCGGCTCGTCCTCCGCCTCGGCGACCCGCGCGAGGTCATCCCACGGCTGGCCGCCGAGGTCGGCGCGACCTCGGTCCACGTCTCGCGGGAGACGACGCCGGCCGGGCGACGCCGCGACGAGGCGGTGGCGTCGGCGCTGGGGGAGGACGGCGTCGAGTGGGTCGAGACCGGGACCCCGTATGCCGTCGGCCCGGGTCTGGTGCGCAACGGCTCCGGCGAGCCGTACCGGGTGTTCACGCCCTTCTCGAAGGCATGGCGCGCCCACGGCTGGGCGGACCCGGCCCCGGAGCCGCCGGGTCTGCGGCTCGTCGAGGCGAGCAGCCACGCCCGGGCCAAGCGGATGGTCGGCGCGGCACTCAGGCACGACGGCATACCTCCGCTGCCGCCGGCGGGTGAGGAGGCGGCGCTGCGTCGGTGGCGACGGTTCGTCGAGGGCCGGGCCGCGGCATACGCGCAGGATCGGGACCGGCCGGACCTGGCGGGGACCTCCGGGATGTCTCCCTACCTCAAGCTCGGGGTCGTGCATCCGCGGACCCTGCTGGCGGATCTCGCCGACCGCGCGGATCTCGCGGATCTCGGGCTCCGGACGAGCGGTGGCGCGGAGGCGTTCGAGACCGAGCTCGCGTGGCGCGAGTTCTATGCGGATGTGCTGTGGCACCACCCCGGGAGCGCCTGGGCGGACCTGCGGGAGGGGCTGTCCGGGCTGAGCTACGACGAGCCCGAGGATGCCGTCGCGGCGTGGCGGGCCGGGCGGACGGGCTACCCGCTCGTCGATGCGGGCATGCGGCAGCTGCGGGCGACCGGCTGGATGCACAACCGGGTGCGGATGGTCGCGGCGAGCTTCCTCACCAAGGATCTCCACGTGTGGTGGCCGGTCGGGGCGCGGCACTTCCTGTCGCATCTGCTCGACGGCGATGTCGCCTCGAACAGCCACGGCTGGCAGTGGGTCGCGGGCACCGGGACCGATGCCGCGCCTTACGTCCGGGTGTTCAACCCCGTGACGCAGGGGCTGCGGTTCGACCCGGACGGGGACTACGTGCGCGAGTGGGTCCCCGAGCTGGCGCATCTGCCCGGCAAGGCCGCCCATCAGCCGTGGGAGCATCCGGACGGCTACGCCCACGGCTACCCGCGGCGCATCGTCGACCACGCCGCGGAGCGCCGCGAGGCGCTGCGCCGCTACGAGGTCGCCCGCCCCTGACCCGGTCACCTGGGCGCCCCTGACCCGGTCACCTGGGCGCCCCGACGGTCACCTGGGCGCCGACTTCCTAACCTCTGCTAGCAGACGTTGAGCGACTCAGCAGAGGTTCTGCCCTCTGCTAAGTCAACTAACCTCTGCTAGCAGAAGTTAGGGACCCCGACGTTGAGGCCGACTGGCGGGGCGCGTCGGTGTCTGGCGGGGCGCGTCGGTGTCTGGCAGGGCGGGTCGGTGTCTGGCAGGGCGGGTCGGTATCGGGTAGGTGGGGGCCGGTAATCGGGTAGGTGGGGGCCGGGGGCCGCTCAGGCCTTGAGGGTGCCTCGGACGAGGCTGTCCCCGGAGTGCGCGGGGTTCTTGTCGTACGCCTCACGCGAGATGTCGACGATGACGTAGCCCCGGTCGATGAGCGCCTGGGAGATCGGGAAGGTCATCGTCCCGGTCCCGGGCAGGACGCCGACCGACACCATCCGCTCACCGTCGCGGTTGATGAGCCACACCTCGAGGTAGCCGCCGTCGGCCTTGAGGTCATGTGTCGTCACGCTCAACGAGATGGCCGAGGCGGACCTGACGACCTCGGCGGTGCCGAGGTCCTTCTTCGTGTCGAGCGTGTCGAGGTGGGCCTCGGCCACCATCGCGACCGTCGGCGTCGGCGTGGGCCCCGGCTCGGTGGCCGACGTGATGAGGGCCGTGCCGGCCGACCCGAGGGCGATCCCGGCGACCGCGGCCGCGGCGAGCCAGCCCGAGCCGGGCAGCGACCGGCCGCGGCGCGCCCGACCCCGGCGGATCGCCAGCGCGTCCGCCGGCCCCGGATCCGGGGCCGTGCCCGGCGTCGAAGCGGCCGCCTCGTCGGCGTCGAGGGTCGACTCGATGGCCGCCCAGACCGACGGAGGCGCCGGCACGAGGAGCTCTGCGTCCGTCGAGCGGGTGACGGCAACGGTGTGGCTGATGGCGTCCAAGCTGTCCCGGCACTCGGCGCAGGACGCGAGGTGGGCCGCGGTGAGGTCGTCCGCCGGATCGCCGAGCGCGAGGTCGACGAGCAGCTCATCATCGATGTGGGTCATGGGTTCACCTCCTTGAGGCGGTTGCGAAGATGCAGCAGGCCACGGCGAACGTGGCTCTTGACGGTTCCCAGGGGCAGCCCCAGGTGGGCGGCGACGTCCTCATGGGTGCGGCCCTCGATCACCGCCAGCCGGATGACCGTGGCCCGCGGGTCGCCGAGCTCCGCGAGCTCCTGGGCGATGACCACCCGGTCGGTGACGAGGTCGCTCTCCGGTGGGCCGGTGTCCCGCTCCGACACCTGGGCGACGGCGAGGGCGTTGCGGCGGTCCCGGGACTTGGCGGCATGGAGGTCGGCGCAGCGCCGGCGAGTGATGGCGGCCAGCCAGCCGGGCAGCGAGCCGACGCCGGGCCGCAGGCTCTCCCTGCTGCGCCAGGCGGAGACGAACACCTGCTGGGTGACGTCCTCGGCGTCGTGATGGTTACCCAGGGAGCGGAGCGCGATCGAGTGCACGAGGGTGCTCCATCGGTGGTACACCTCGGCGAGGGCGTCCCGGTCGCCGGCCCGCAGCAGCTCGACCAGATCCTCGTCCGGTCGCCCCAGAGCCGCATCGGTCCTCACCCCGGCCACGATAGCCGCAGCCCTCATGGCGCCACCGGTGTCGCGACCGCGACGACGTTGTCCTCGTAGTGCCCGGTCGCCCGGTCGAACGCCCCGCCGCAGCTGACGAGGTGGAGCCGGGGTGGCCCCGTCCGCGAGAAGAGCGCCGCGAGGTCCAGGCTGTCCTTGTCGTACCGGTTGACCCGCACCACGGCATACGACACCGTCGTGGACCCGGTGGTGACGACGAACCGGTCCCCGGGCGTGAGGGACCGAAGCCCGGCGAGCGGGCCCACCCGGCCGTCCCCGTCGACGTGTGCCGCGATGACCGTTGCGCCGGCCGGGTCGCCCGGGCGCGGGCCGAAGCGGTACCACCCGGCCACCCCAGGGTCCTCGGGGATCGCCATCCCGCCCCGGGCGTCGACCCCGGCCGGAGCGACGCGCAGGTCCGCGCTGAGGGCGGGGATGCGCAGCCGGGTCGGACGGGGGGACTGCCGCGGGGCCGGGGCGGGCGTGGCCGAGCGTGTGGCCAGGCGCTGGGCCGCAGGCGAGGCGGTCGCGCCCTCCTGGGACCGCACCGGGCCGGGGGAGCCGGGCGAGCCGGGGGCCGCGAGAAGGGCGCTGGCCGCCGCCCGGTCGGTGACGCGGTCGGGCGCGGTCGCGGCGTACGTGACCGCGCCGGTGAGGAGGGCGACCGCCGCGACGGCCGCCCTCCTCGAGGCGCTGCGGAGGGCCACAGTCAGGCCCTGACCGCCTCGCGACGTCGGACGACGAGCGTCACCAGCCCGGCCGCGGCGAGGGCCGCGGCACCGGCAAGGGCGAGTCGCTGGGTCGAGCCGTCGTCGACGAGGCCGGCGGTCCCGGCCGGCACGCCGGAGGGGGCGGAGTGCAGGCCGCTGATCGTCTGGACCGCGAGCTGGAGGTTCTCGTCCTGGGCCGAACCCCACGCGTAGACGATGGTGTTCGTGCCCTCGGCGAGGGTGACGTCGGCCGGTCCGATGGCCACCGTGTCGGTGCCGGCGAGGACGACGTCGGCGGAGATGGTCCCGGCCGGCAGGTCAGCCTTGGCCTCGTCCGGGTTGGTGAGACCGGTGAACGCGGCCGTGCCGTTGGCGCGGACGTCGACGGCCGGAGCCGCAGCCGTGTGCCGGACGGTCAGCCGCGCCTGGCCGGCGTCGGTCGTGCCGACGTCGTTGACGAACGGCGTGAGGGCCGGGTTGCCGTCGGCGTCGAGGTGGGCGACGACGGTGATGTTCGCCCCCGCCGGGACCGTCACGTCGTTGGCCTCGACGACGGCGGCGCCGTCGGCGCCCGCGCCGGCAGCGGTGACCTTGAGGTCGTAGTCCCCGGCCGGGAGGGTCAGCGGGTCGGTCAACGTCCCGGGGGTGAAGTCGGTGAGGACCGGGTCGCCGTTGGCGTAGACGTCGACGGTGGCGCCCGGGACTCCGTGGAGGATCGAGACGGTGGCATCGTTCGCCGCGCTCGCCGGTGAGGCCAGGGCCGCGGCGAGCGCGGCTGCCGTGACGGTGGTTCCGAGGATGGATCGCAGTGCTGTCATGGTTCCTTCTCCTGATGGGTTGGGGGGGGTGTGTAGGTCAGAGGTTGACGGGGCGCAGGACGCGGGTGATGCCGTGGGCGATCTGGACGTTCCCCTTGTTGATGTCCGTGGCCCTCGGGTTGACGAACGGGTTGGCGTCGTCGGGGTCCTGGTCGACGAGCTTGATGATCGGGATCCAGCGGTTGTAGACGCGGACCTTGATCGGTGAGCCGAGCGCCGTCGTCAGGCTGGCGCCGTTGGACCTCGCCGCCATCCGGCTCGTGATCGTTGCGCCGGGCACGACGTGGTAGAGCAGGACGGTCTCAACCGTGTCGATGCCAAGCCCTGCGACCGCGGTGAAGGTCTGGGACTCCGAGCGCGGCCACGTCCCGGTGAGGTCGTGGACGAGCAGCCGGAACGCCCGGTCGTTCGGGATGAACGCCGTGAGGGGCACGGTGCCGTCGGTGAGAACGCTCACCGGGCTGCCGGGGTTGTTCGCGAGGACGGCGAGCACGGCCTCGGTCACGATGTCGTAGTCGTTCCAGTTCCGGTCGAAGCGGTCGCCGTCCGACGTGAGAACGGCGGCAAGGCTCCGGGTCCCGACCGGGTCGGAGTGGTGGTGGCGCGGCGTCGCGGAGGCGGCGGGGGCGACAAGGGCTGCGGTCAGCCCCAACCCAACCACGGCGGAGGCCAGTCGTCGAAGGTGCATCGGGTGTCCTCTCGGCAGGAGGCCGCGGGGTGCGACCTTGCCCCTACTTCGGCGGGACCCCCCCGGGCGGATGCACCCTCGACGAGAAAGTTCTTCCGAGCGCCGCGGGGCTACCGTGTCGCCATGACCCCACGGCCGAGCAAGACCCGCCAGGAGCGTGTCGCCGGCGCGGTCGGCGCCGTCGTCGACACCGCCCTCGACCGGCTCGTCCTCCCCGGGTTCTCCTCCATCGGGTATGCCGTCCGCCGTCGCCTGCCGACGTGGCCGGCCGACCCGCCACCGGACGCCCTCGCCGGACGCGAGGTGGTCGTGACCGGCGCGTCCTCGGGACTGGGTACCGAGACGGCGGCGCAGCTCCTCGCCCTCGGCGCCCATGTCCACCTCGTCGTCCGGGACGAGGCCAAGGGTCACGAGACGGCCCGCGCCCTCGGCGGGCCGACGACGGTCTGGCGCTGCGACATCGCGGACCTCGACAGTGTCCGACAGCTCACGAGGGACCTCCTCGGCTCGGGCGCCCGGCTCCACGGAGTCGTCCACAACGCCGGCGCACTGCCTCCGGAGCGCGCTGAGTCGCCGCAGGGTCACGAGCTGGCGATGGCCCTGCACGTCCTCGGTCCGGTGCTCATGACCGAGCTGCTGCTGCCGGCCATGGCCGGCGAGCAGGCCAGGGTCGTCTTCGTCACCTCCGGGGGCATGTACACCCATTCCCTGCCGGTCGACGACCCCGAGTACCGACAGGGGACGTATGCCGGCGCCACGGCATACGCGCGGAGCAAGCGGACCCAGGTCGAGCTGCTCCCGGAGCTGGGACGGCGCTGGTCCGGCGGCGGGGCGGCCGTCTATGCGACCCACCCCGGCTGGGCCGCGACCCCCGGCGTCAGCGAGTCCCTGCCGGGCTTCGAGCGGGTGACCCGGCCGATCCTGCGCGACGTGGCGGCGGGGGCGGACACGACGACGTGGCTTCTCGCGGTCGACCCCCGTCCGGCGGGCGGTGGTCTTTGGCACGACCGGCGACAGCGCCCCACCTCGGTGGTGCCGTGGACCCGACCGAGTGAGGCGGAGCGCCGGCGGATGTGGGCCTGGGCGGCCGCCGCCACGGGCCTGCTGTCCTGAGGACAACCGTCCGCCCCACCGGCTGAGCCGGTGGGGCGGACTCCCCCTGCATCCCCCGAGGACCGGTTAGCGACCGGTGGTGGCGGTCCGGTAGACGAGCACCGGGCACGGCGCGTGATGGACGACGTAGGACGCGACCGAGCCCAGGTGCAGGCCGGGCAGGGCGCCGACCCCGTGGCTGCCCACCACGAGCAGGTCGGCTCCGTCGGCCGCCTCGAGGAGTGCCGCGCGCGGCTGGAGCCGGACGACCTTCGCGGCGATCGGCACGTCCCCGGCCTCGGGCGCCACCGCGGCGACGGCCGCGTCGATGACCCGCTGGCCGTCGGACTCGAACTCGTAGCCCGCGAAGGACGGTGCCGGCGTGAACGCCATCGGGATCTCCCACGACAGGACGGCGAGGATCTCGCCGCCGACGAGCCTGGCGTGACCGATGGCCCAGCGGAGGGCCTCGACGCTCAGGTCGGACCCGTCGACGCCGACGACGATGAGCGGACGACCGGACTCGTTCGCCATGGCGACCATCCCCTTCGGGCATCACGATGACACGCACGGGCCGCCGATCGGTAGGACGAATGTCACCTCGATGCGGCATATCCGAACGGTCGTGTTGGATAATTCGCGAGTGGTTTGTACCATGGGGACCCGAGGGGAGTACTTCCCAGTCCTCGTCCGGTCATCACGAGCGTTCCACGGCGCTTCCGGACAGGGTCGGCGCTCGCGCCGATGAAGGAGACCTCGAAGCTACGTGCTTTGAGGAGCCCCGCATGTCCCCCTCCGTCCTCCCCCTCGCCGCGCCCACCGCGACCGCGGCACCCGTCGGGACGCCCCTGCTGTGGGCCCTGACGATCGGCGCCATCGCCGTGCTGCTGCTCGTCGACTTCGCCGTGACCCGCCGCCCGCACGCGGTGTCGATGCGGGAGGCGGTCGGCTGGTCGGCGTTCTACGTGGCCATCCCGCTCGCCTTCGGCGCGTGGGTGTGGACGTCCCACGGCGGCGAGCGCGGGGTCGAGTACTACACCGGCTACCTCGTCGAGAAGTCGCTGTCGGTCGACAACCTCTTCATCTTCATGCTCCTGCTGGCGGCCTTCGCCGTGCCGCGCGAGCTCCAGCAGCGGGCGCTGCTCATCGGGGTCGCGGGCGCCCTCGTCATGCGCGGGGTCTTCGTCGCCCTGGGCGCCCAGCTCATCTCGAGCTTCGCGTGGGCGTTCCTGCTCTTCGGCGCGGTCCTCCTCGTCACGGCCGTCAAGGTGCTCCGCGACACCCTCAGCCATGGCGAACAGCTGGTCGACCCGGGGTCGCTGCGCAGCGTCCGACTCGTCCGTCGGCTGTGGCCGGTGACCGAGGAGTATGCCGGCCCCCGCCTCACCGTGCTCCGCGGCGGCCGCCGGGCGCTCACCCCGATGGCGCTCGTCATCATCGCCATCCTCGGGACCGATGTCGTCTTCGCCGTCGACTCGGTGCCGGCCGTGTACGGCATCACCGGCGACCCCTACCTCGTCTTCACGACGAACGCCTTCGCCCTGCTCGGGCTGCGGGCGCTCTACTTCGTCCTCGAGGGCGCGTTGTCGAAGCTGCGGCACCTCGGGTTCGGCCTGGCCGCCATCCTCGGCTTCATCGGGGTCAAGCTCGTCCTGCACTGGGCGCACGGCGTCTGGGCCTGGGTACCCGAGATCCCCACCCTGCTCTCGCTGGCCGTCATCCTCGGGATCCTCGTCACCGTGACCCTGACGAGCCTGCGGGCCGACCGTCGCGCGGCCGACCGTCGCGCGACGGTGGAGCCGCCGGCACGGATCAGCCCGCGGTCGTGAACCGCCACAGCGTGCTCGACGCGAACGTCTCGCCCGGGCGCAGTACGGTCGACGGGAACTCCGGCCGGTTGGGGCTGTCGGGGAAGTGCTGGGTCTCCAGGCAGATGCCGGCGGCCTGGCGGTAGACCCGGCCCGAGGTGCCGACGATCCGGCCGTCGAGGTGGTTGCCGGTGTAGGCCTGGTTGCCGGGCTGGTCGCTGAGCACGGTGAGGGTGATCCCGCTGGCCGGAGCGGTCAGCGTCGCGTGCTCGCGCAGGCCCTCGCCGCGGATGACCATGTTGTGGTCGAGGCCGCCGGCGACGAGGACCTGGTCGTCGGCGATGCGCAGCCGGTCGCCGATCCGCCGGGGCTCGCGCCAGTCGAACGCCGTCCCCTCGACGGGGGCCAGCCCGGTCGGGATGTAGTCGGCCGTCGTCGGGGTGTACTCGTCGGCGTGGATCGTCAGCAGGTGGTGCTCGACGCTCCAGGCGTCCTCACCCTCGAGGTTGTGGTACGTGTGGTTCGTCAGGTTGACCACCGTCGGTGCGCTCGTCGTCGCGGCGTAGTCGATGCGCAGCTCGCCCGGGGACACGGCATACGTCACCGTCACCGCGAGCTCACCGGGGAAGCCCTGGTCGCCGTCCGGGCTGACCAGGTCGAGGACGAGCCGGGTGTCGGTGAGGTCGGTGATCGACCAGAGCCGCTTGTCGAAGCCGTCCGGGCCGCCGTGGAGGAGGTTCGGGCCCTCGTTCGTGCTCAGCTGGTGGTCGACCCCGTCGAGGGTGAACCGGCCGCCGGCGATCCGGTTGGCGTAGCGGCCGATGGCGCAGCCGAAGAAGGCCGAGGAGCGCCGGTATGCCGCGACGTCGGCCTGCCCGAGGACGACGTTGCGGGTCGCGCCCGCCCGGTCGGGGACCTCCAGGCGCTGGATCGTCGCACCGTAGTCGAGGATGTCGACCGCGATCCCGTCCGCCGCGAGGTGGCAGGTGTGCACGGGGGTGTCGTCGTCGAGACGGCCGGCTGTCGGAGCATCCATGGCGCCCATTCTGCCGGGGCCGTCGGCGCGTAGGTTTGCGGACATGAGCGAGCCGCTGTCACCGCCCCGCACCTTCATGACGACGGAGATGATCGCCGAGGTGCACGACGACGGTGCCCAGGTGACCTGCTGGTCGCCGGTCGGCGCCGACCCGGTGCTCTGGCTGAGCCCCCGGGCGCGCTTCGAGACCGGGGTGGCGATCCGGGGCGGGGTGCCGATCTGCTTCCCGTGGTTCGGTCCCGGGCGGTCGGGCGACCTCTCCCCGGCGCACGGGTTCGCCCGGACCACGCCCTGGCGTCTGGTGTCCGAGAACGCCGGTGACGCCGCCGTCAGCCTCGAGTACGAGCTGACCGACGCCGATGTGACGACACCCGAGTTCCCGTACCGCTACCACGCGGGCTACCGGATCGGTCTCGGGCCGGGGCTCGCCCTGGACCTCACCGTGACGAATACCGGGGACGAGCCCTTCGAGGTCGACGAGGCGCTGCACGCCTACCTACGGGTCGGGGACGTGCGGCAGGTCCGGCTCGAGGGGCTGGAGGGCGTCCGCTACCTCGACAAGGTCGACGGCGGTATGCCGGTGCAGGACGGCGCGGTCCGCTTCACCGGGGAGACCGACCGGGTCTACCACTCGGGTGGCCCGGTGCGGCTCGTCGACCCGGTGCTCGGGCGGACGCTCGTCGTCGGCACGCGGGACGCGCACAACATCGTCGTGTGGACGCCGTGGCAGGAGAAGGCCGCGCAGGCCGCGGACATCGGCGAGGAGTCGTGGACGTCGTTCGTCTGCGTGGAGGCGGCGAACGCCTTGGACGACTACGTGACGATCGCGCCGGGGGAGTCGCACACGCTGGGCTATCGGCTGCGGATCGAGGCGGCCGAGGCGCTCTAGCGTCCGGCGCCCCCGACCTCCTCGACCGGGACCGGGCCTGAGGCGGTCCGATCCGCGGGTCGGCGGGGTCAGCCGGCCGCGAGGTGGTTCTCGATGCGCTCGACCTTGGCGGTCAGCTGGCCGTCGAAGCCGGGGCGGATGTCGGCCTTGAGGACGAGCGAGACCCGCGGGGCGACGGCCGCGACGACGTCGACGGCGCGCTTGAGGACGGCCATGACCTCCTCCCACTCGCCCTCGATGTTGGTGAACATCGCGTTGGTCTCGTTGGGCAGGCCGGACTCGCGGACGACCTGGACGGCGGCGGCGACCGCCTCGCTGACGCCGCCGGTCTCGTCGGCGGTGGAGGGCGCGATGCTGAAGGCGACGATCATGCCCTTGACGATAGGCGGTCAGTCGCGCGGCTCGACCGGGCGGATGGTCAGGGTCTGCTCGGCGCGGCCGACCGGCCCGTCGGCGTCGTGGAGCGTGGTCGTCGTCAGGCCGGTGCCGTCCGCCCCGAAGACGACCGTCGTGTCGAGGCCGACCCACCCCCCTTCCGGCTGCCGATAGAGGTGGATCGACAGGTCGACGTTGGGAAACATCCAGGCCGTCGGGTCCTCGCGGACGGCGATCCCGTTGGCGGTGTCGACGAGGCCCACGAAGCGGGCGAGGTCGCCGACCTCCTCGCCCTCCAGGATGGGTATGCCGGTGGCGACCCAGGTCCGGGTGCGCCCGGGCTGCGGGGTGCCGACCGGGCGCACGTCGAGGGAGGCGATGTAGCCGCCCGGCCAGATGTCGGTGAGGGGGCTGGGCCGCAGGGCCTGCGGGTGGGGGATCGGCTCGGGCTGGCCGCCGGCGACCGCGCTGGTGTCCCGGCGGGAGAGCCTCCAGGCGCGGACCCGGCATACGTCCCGGTCGTGCTGGCGGACGGTGGCCTCGACGAGCTCGATGGTGCGGCCCGGACGGATGGTGGCGACGGAGAGGTCGAACTCCTCGATGGTGACGACGCCGAGGATGTCGTAGGAGAGGCGGGCGAGGATCTTGTCGTCGGGTGCGTTCGCCCGGCCCACCGCGTGGCGGTCGATCTCGTGGACGACGAGCCCGTTGAGAGGGCTGATGTGCTGCTCGGTCGTGGACCACGCGCCGCTCGTGTGGCGGGTCGGCAGGAACCGCGTCGGACCGCAGCGGACGAAGTAGGCGCTCGGGTCGTCGGGCATCCCTGGATCCTGCCACCCGTTCCCGGGGGAGGATCCCGTGGGCCGCAGTAGCATGCAAGGAGCCGGGTGGTGTCCGGGGCGTGTCCCGCCCCTCGGCCCGGCGACAACGCTGCGGGGGTCCGATGAGTGACGAGTGGGGACCGGCGGAACCCGTAGGTCCCCCGATCAGCGACCTGACGTCGCGCCCGTGGCTCGCCCGGTATGCCGCCGGGGTCCCGGCCGACATCGCCGTCACCGAGGAGTCCCTCTGCGACATGCTCGACGGCGCCGTCGCCCGGTTCGCCGACCTGGTGGCGCTGGACTTCTACGGCGCCACGACGACCTACCGGTCCCTCGGTGACCAGGTCGCGCGCGCCGCCGAGGCGCTGCGCCGGCTCGGGGTGCAGCCCGGGGACCGGGTCGCCCTCGTGCTGCCCAACTGCCCGCAGCACGTCGTGGCCTTCTATGCGGTGCTGCGGATCGGTGGGATCGTCGTCGAGCACAACCCGCTCTACACGGCCGAGGAACTCGCCCACCAGCTCGGCGACCACGGGGCTCGGGTGGCCATCGCCTGGGACATGTCGGTGCCGCGGATCCGGGCGGTCTCGGCGCAGACCTCCGTCGACACGATCGTCGCGGTCGACCTCACCCGGGCTCTTCCGCGCGCCAAGCGCTGGGCGCTGCGGCTGCCGCTGGCCAAGGCGCGAGCCGCCCGGGCCGCGATGACCGGGCCCACCGCGGGCGCGTTGGCGTGGGACTCGCTCGTGGGGAACGTGGCGCCGCTGGCCGAGGACCATCCGCGGCCGACGGCATCCGACACGGCTCTGTTGCAGTACACCGGCGGCACGACGGGGGTGCCGAAGGGGGCGATCCTCACCCACCGCAACCTGCGCGCCAACGCGGCGCAGGGCCGCGCGTGGGTTCCCGGCCTGCGGGACGGCGAGGAGGTCGTGTATGCCGTCCTCCCGCTGTTCCACGCCTACGGCCTCACCCTGTGCCTCACCTTCGCCATGAGCATCGGCGCGACCCTCGTCCTCTTCCCGCGGTTCGACGCCGAGCAGGTCCTCGATGCCCAGGGACGCAGGCCGGCGACGTTCCTGCCCGCGGTCCCGCCGGTCTACCAGGCGCTCGCCGACGCGGCCGTCGCGCGGGGGGTCGGCCTGCGCTCCATCCGGTACGCCATCTCCGGCGCGATGTCGCTGCCCACCCCGGTCGTCGACCACTGGGAGGCGGTGACCGGTGGGCTGCTCGTCGAGGGCTACGGGATGACCGAGACCTCGCCGGTCTCGGTCGGCAACCCGGTCGCCGAGAGCCGGCGCCCCGGAACGGTGGGTGTGCCGTTCCCCTCGACGGAGGTACGCATCGTGGACCCCGACGAGGTGAGTCGGGACCGGGCGATCGGCGAGCCCGGCGAGCTGCTCGTGCGCGGGCCGCAGGTGTTCGCCGGCTACTGGGGACGCCCGGAGGACACCGCCGCGGTGCTGCTCGACGGTGGCTGGATCCGCACCGGCGACATCGTCGCGATGGACCGGGACGGGTTCATCACGGTGGTGGACCGGATCAAGGAGCTCATCATCACCGGCGGCTTCAACGTCTACCCGTCCGAGGTCGAGGACGCGCTGCGCCGGGTTCCCGGGGTCCGTGACGCGGTCGCCGTGGGGATCCCCGACGGGTCCGGGGGCGAACGCGTCGTCGCCGCCGTCGTCGCCGAGCCGGGGGAGCGGCTGGACCCGGAGCAGGTCCGGACCGTGTCACGCGAACACCTCACGGGCTACAAGGTCCCCCGGCAGGTCTTCGTCGTCGACGACCTTCCGCACTCCATCATCGGCAAGGTGCTGCGTCGCCAGGTCCGTGACCACCTGCTCGAACACCCCGACCGCCGCTAGGGACACGCCCTAGCTCGGCCGAGCGGCGCCCCGTCCGTGTCGCCGCGAACCACGAGCGGGTGGGCGGGTCATTTTGGCCCGGCTCTCAGCGCGCCGGTCCGGCATCTGCTGTGCGAAACTGAGTGTTTCCTGTGTCGTTCAGCCACCGCGGAGGTGGGCCGTGCCGTCACTGTGGGACCTCGTGCCATCCGGCGCCCAGAGCTCGGGTGCGCTCGACCAGGCCCGCCCGCTGCTGCAGGGGCTGAGCGGTTCCGACGACGGCCTCCAGAGCGATGGCGACGGCGTCTGGCACGTCTACACCGCCACCGGCACGTGGCCGGCACCCATCTCGTTCGACCCCGGCTCCGGGGGCTTCGGCGCCGGCGGCACGTCGTCGACGACCCCCCTCGAGTTCCCCGACCCCAGCGTCGGCGGCGAGCTCGCCCTCCACCAGGGCGCCGCGGGTGACGACGGCGGCTGGCGGCTCACCCTGTCCGTCCCGGTCTGCCTGGTCAGGCTGCCGTTCCTGCGGGGCGCCGACCTCGACGGTCAGGGCCAGCTCGTCGCCAACGGGATGCCGGTGACCTTCACCCTCCCCGCGCTGCGCATCCGCGCCAAGCAGCTCACCGGCCAGCCGGTGGGGCTGGAGCTGCTGTCCGCCGACATTGGCGGCACGCCGACGGACCACATCTACGAGTTCATCGCCATGAACCCGCCCTACGCCCTCGTCGGTCCGTCGGACGTCGTCGGGTTCGCGTTCCGGACCGCGGTCCTCGACCTGTCCGGCACGGCAGGGCCGGGGGTCCCCGCCGGAGCCCGGGCCATGCCCGCGCAGTGGCAGGGCTTCTGGCTGCCCGACGCTCGGCTCTTCGTCGCCCCGACCGGGCTCGACGGGATCGCCGTCAGCGCCGGCGTGCGCGACCTGTGGATCGGCCTCGGCGTCCACGCGGGGGTGACCGGCATCTTCGAGGCCGAGGTCGTCAACCGCGGTACCGCCCCGACCCTCACCGTCAGCTTCCGCACCCCGACCGGGGAGTGGATCGGCGACCCCGGGGTGGGCGCCGCCCAGGTCCCCGAGCACGTCACCCTCGTCGTCGACACCGCGGGCGGCCTCGCGCCGGTCACGGTGGCGATCAGCGTCGACGGGACGGTCACCACCGACGACCGGGTCGACCTCACGGTGCCGCCCGCCGGCGGCCTCAGCATCACGGTGACGGCGACCGACGGCGCCGCCCACACGACGAGCCGCACGTTCAGCGCCGTGCGGCGCCTCGCGCCGAGCAGCACCGGAACCGGCGACGCCACCGTCACCGTCACGCCGACGAGCAGCCGGTCCCACAGCATCCGACGGGTGTCCGCGACCGCCGCCGCGGTCACGCTCACCGTCGACCCGCCCGTCGCGGCGAGCTGGACGTGGGCGGGCGGCTCCGCCGGCCCGTCGACCACCGCCGAGGTCCCCGTCGCGGCCGGTGCCTCGGTCGAGGTCACCGCCGTCATCCCGGGCACCCAGCCCCAGGTCGTCGACGCCTACTACCTCTTCGCCCAGCCGGACCCGTTCAACGCCAACATCCCCGGCGCGCTGCACACCTGGGCCACCAACGCGTCCAACGTCCACGTCGGCCGGGCCTCCACCCGCACCGAACCAGGCAGCTCCCGGTCGCTGACCGACGCCCTCACCCCGGCGGTCGTCGCCGAGATCGGCGCCGCCACCCCGCTCACCGTCACCGGCTACGCCTCGTGGGAAGGCCCGCAGCACGACTCCGCCGCCGACGCGGCATACAACCTCGCCCTCAGCGAGCGGCGCCGCGATGTGCTCATCGACCTGCTGCGCAGCACGGGCTTCACCAACGTGACGGCCGCCGCCACGCACTCGGCCGACGGCTTCGCCCTGGCCAAGTCGCAGACCACCTCCGTGGAGGGGACCACCCCGCCACCGGCCGCCGGCGACGGGGCCTGGTGGCGGGCCCGGGCCAGGACGGCCGGCAACGGCCCGGAGACCATCACCGCCCGGGTGCGACGGGCCGTGCCACCACCGCAGCGGCAGGTCGACCAGAAGCCCCCGACCGGCGGGCGGCCCGACTGCTTCCGCAAGATCGGCGTGCGCGTCGAGCTGCTGCGGAGCACCTTCATCCGGGCCGAGGTCTACGGCGAGTTCGACATCGAGACCGCCGCCGAGACCGCGCTGCGCCAGCACTCGCAGCCGGCCCTGCGCACCGGACCGCGCAACCCCTCCGACGGCATCTGCACCTTCCTCGTGCGGCTGCGGATCGCCGAGGACCGCGACTCCTGGCTCGTCAGTGCCGAGTTCCGCGCGGCCGAGGCCGACCTCGACGGGCTCGCCCAGATGGACCGCGCCCACGCCGACGCGACCGCCCTCGACGTCCTGGGCGCCGTCAGCATCCTCGCGCCGCTCAGCTCGGCCGCCGCCGAGCTGTCGCCGGCCGCCGGGGCGCTGGTCTCCCTCGGCACCGTCGCCCTCGGCGCCGGCAGCCTCATCACCACCCAGAAGATCGTCCTGCGCGGCGGCGAGCTCGTCGTCAGCCAGGGCACCATCGCCCCGGACGGCTCGGCGACGACGGACCCACGCGGCACGACGATCGCCGTCCTGCTCGACGTCGAGGTGACCTTCACGTTCGACCTCACCATCGTCCGGGTCAACCCCGACCACCCGGTGACGACGCGCTACAAGGCGGTCGGCGTGAAGTCCTCATGGGACACCGCGCCCGGACCCGGTGGCCACGTCGACTACCTGCCCATCCCCGTCTTCGACCCCACCAAGGGGTACAACCTCGACATCCCCGCCGGTGCGCTGACGGCCAGCCCGCCGCTGGACGAGGTGCTGCGGGTCCTCGGCTTCCGGGTCAGCCGCGACAACCCGACCTACCTCGAGGTCGAGGTCGGTCTGGGGCTCGACCTCGGCATCGTCACCGTCGAGACCGTCCGCATCCGGGCGCGACTGGACGGCCCGTTCGAGCTGTCGCTCACCAAGCTCGCGGCATCCATCGAGGTCCCGGGGACGCTGCACGGCAAGGGCTCCCTGGAGTTCACCCCGCTCGGCTTCAAGGGCTACTTCGACCTCACCCTCATCCCGCTCAACCTGCGGGCCAGCGCCGTCCTCGCCGTCGAGACCGACGGCGGGGTCACCGGCGTCCTCATCGGCGCCGAGGTCGAGTTCCCCGTCCCGCTGTTGCTCGGCAACTCCGGCCTGGGCATCTACGGCTTCCTCGGCGGTGTCGGGGTCAACTACGCCCGCAACGAGACGCCGTATGCCGCCCGCCCGGTGCCGGCCCTCGACTGGCTGACCGCGCAGCTCCAGCGCGGCCATGTCATGCATCCCGACGGCTGGGGTCTGGAACCGGGCTCCTACGCCTTCGCCGCCGGCATGCTGCTCGGCACCGTCGACGGCGGCTTCGTCGTCCACCTCAAGGGCATCGTCCTCATCGAGGTGCCCGGGCCGCGCCTGCTGCTCGTCATGAAGGCCGACGTCCTCAAGCTCCCGCCTGGCCTGAAGGACCCGAGCGCCAGCGCGACGTTCCTCGCCGTCCTCGACATCGACTTCGGGCGGGGCACGATCACCCTCGGCATCGTCGCGGCCTACGAGATCCAGCGGCTGCTCAAGATCCGGGTGCCGGTCACCGCGTTCTTCGACACCCACCACCCGCAGAACTGGCTCGTCGACCTCGGCAGCTACGACGACCGGGTGACCGTCGAGGTCCTCGACGTCATCACCGGCAGCGGCTACCTCATGGTCCACGGCAACGGACTGTCCATCCCCGAGCTGCCTCCGGTGACCGGCGGCATGGCCATCGCGACCGGCTTCCACATCAGCTGCGTGCTCATGGGGAGCAAGAGCGTCGGCCTCTACCTCGAGGTGGCGGGCGGCTTCGACGCCATCCTCGGCTTCGACCCGTTCTTCCTCGCCGGCAAGATCTATGTCCGCGGCGAGCTGCGGCTGTTCATCATCAGCATCGGGGCCAGCGCCGAGCTCGACGTCATCGTCGGGCGGGTCAACCAGTCCAGCCCCGACGTCACCTACGTCCACGGCGAGGTCTGCGGCGAGGTCGACTTCTTCTTCTTCAGCGTCAAGGGCTGTGTCTCCCTGACGATCGGCTCCGAGCCGTCGCCCACGCTCAACCCGCCCGCGCTCGTCGCCGGCGTCAGCCTCGTCTCCCGGTCGCCCGCCCTCGTCGAGGGCACCGCCACGGAGCGCGCGGTCGACGGCAAGATCGCCGACGCCCTGGCCGCCTCGGCCTCGGGCACGCCCCCGTCGGTGCCGCTCGACGCGATCCCGGTCGTGCTGTTCAGCTCGGCTCCCGGGCTCAGTGGTTCGGTCCTCGGGGGGACCCCGGTCGGCACGAGCGGCGCCCGGCCCTGGTACCGCCTCGGTGACCGGTGGTGGGCCTACGACGTCACCGGGGTCACCCTTGCCGGCGACGTGCTGCCGGACCTGCAGCCGGCACCGCCGACCGGCAAGACGCCCAGCGCGTGGTGGAAGCAGTTCTCCCCGGCCGACCCCTCGGCCGGACCTGCCCTCGCGCTGCTCGACTGGCTCCCCACCCCGTTCAGCCGGGCCGTGCCCTACGGCGAGGCGCTCACGACGAGCGTCACCGACCGCTGGGGGACCGTCTGCCACCCGGCCGCACCGGCGGCTCCGGTGCTGTGGACCTTCGACGGACGGCCGCTGGGGCCCAGCTCGCCCGGGTGGGACCTGACCGGCATCCCGTGGCCCGACCCGCCGGACACGGTGCGGACCCGGCCGGTCCTGGCGCAGTGCGAGGTCACCGAGCCGTGGCGTACCGGCGACCCCGCGATCGACATCCTCCAGGGCACCTCGCCGGCCAGCGTCGCGGGCGACTACGTGCCCTGCGGCTGCCCGAGCCGCCCCGGTGTGACGACGAACCCGCTCAAGTACTGGGTCGGGGTCGCGGGCTCCACGCCCTCGAACCGCACGACGCTCACCGACGGCCGCGCGTGGGCCGAGGCCGCCGAGGCGATGGCCGACGGCACCCCCCTCGGCGACCTGCTCGCGACCCGCCTGGCCACCGGCTGGGACCCGGTCCTCGCCGGAGCCATCCGCAGGCGGGACGTCGCCGCCCCCCGCGACCGAGGCGGCAAGGCCGACTGTCAGGGCCGGATCCTGCGCTCGCCGACACTCGACGCAGACGAGCCCGCCCCGTTGGGTACCGACGCCGACAAGGAACGCGTCAAGCGGGCCTGGGGCCTCGCGAAGTTCCGGCCGAGCGTCCTGCGCGACACCGTGCGGGTCACGCCCGACGGGGGCGCCGGCGACCTGGCGCTCCTGCTCATGGCGCCCGAGGAGATCTTCATGGACCGGCTCGTCGTGCGCTGGCTCGACGCGGCCGGGGCGGTTCTCGACGAGCGCCACCTCGGCGCGGGCGACCGTGTCGACGCGGCGCACCCCCTGCCGACCGCGTGGCTGGACCCGGCGGGCCCATGGGCCGACCCGGTATGCCGCGCCGGGATGGTCGCCGCGCGGATCGCCGCGGGCTCCAGCTGGCCGCAGGCCCTGCTCCTCGTGGACGGCCGCGAGCTGCGGGACGTCGCCGTCGTCGAGATCGGCTGGGACGGCGCGCGGTTCGCCAAGGACGAGCAGCGCCCCGCCTTCCATCTCGTGGCCATGACCGGCGTGACGACGAGCGAGGCCACCCGCTTCGACTGGGACACCCACGACGTCAGCAGCGACCAGGACGCGCTGTCGACGGCGATCACCCAGGACCCCGACGACCACGCCCTGCTCGTCCCGGGCCGGGCCTACACGGTCACCGTGACGTGGCGCGCCGCCAACGTCAAACAGGACGCCGAGCCGACGTCGGCCCCCGCGTGGGACGGCGGACACACGGACACCTACCGGTTCACCGCGGACCCGACGGACAAGGCGCCGACGGACCTCGGCCCGTGGGTGCTCGCGTCGGCTCCCGGGATGGGGGACGTCGGCGTGCTGTGCGACGAGCCGATCAGGATCGCCCTGGCCACCCAGAACGTCGCGGCACTCTTCGACGCCTACGGCAAGGAGCTGCGGGTGATCGTGCTCGCGGCCTCCGGCAAGCATCCGGCCCCACCCGGCGGAGGAGCGCCCGGGACGGCGTTCACCGTGCCGCTCGCCGTCGACGGCATCCATCTCAAGGAGGCCACCGACATCGTCGTGTCGACGCCGTGGGAGGAGGCGGTCCTCGAGCTGCTCACCGACGACCGCGACCCCAAGCCGTGCATCGACACCAGCGGTGAGCGCACCCGGCAGCACATCCTCGAGCTGCCCTACGACCTCGAGCCGCTCACCGACTACCTCGTCGACATCCACGCGGTGCCCAAGGGGGCGCCGGCGAGCGCCCGAGCCCTCGTGCACCGGATCGCCTTCACCACCAGCGCCTTCGGCACCGTCGACGAGCTGGCCGGCCTGGTCAGCGCGACGCGGTGGCGGCATACCGTGCTCCCGTCGGTCGGCCCACTGGCAGCCCTGCCGGACGCGCCCACCGGCGACCAGCTCGACGCGGCGTTCCAGGAGGCCGGCCTTCCGGTGCCGCAGACACCGCAGCGCTCGGCGGTTCAGGTGCTGTGGTCGACGGACACCACCCCGGTGCCGCTCGCCGTCGTCGTCGAGTGCACCGAGCCGCTGTGGCGCTCGCGCCTCATGCCGACCGTCGTGCCGGGGCCGGTCGACGCGGTCGACCCGACCCATCACTGGTGGGCCGCTCGCCCGACAGACTGGCTCTCGCTCGCCGTGAGCACGGCCGCCGCGCCGCCCACCGCACTGCCCGTCGCCGGGGTCACCCGCATCATCCGCGGGCCGGGCCTGGGCCGGGCGGTGGTGCTGCTCGCGGCCGGTGCCCGGGGCAAGCGCGTCGCGCTCGACCTCGTCGTCGCGGCCGACCCGCTGGCCGCCGCGCCGCAGACCCGGGCCGTCGCGGTGGACATCCCGCTGCAGCGCGCCCCCTGGGAGGAGGAGCTCTGATGGCCCGCAGGTCCGACTCCACGAGGTTCCGTGCCAAGGCGGTCCACCTCCCCTGGGCCACGCTGGCCGCCCGCCAGCGGCGCATGCTGGAAGGGTTCGACCGGGTCGAGGTCGACCGGCAGACCGCGCTGTTCGACGACGAGCTGGTCAGGTCCCGCTCGCAGGACATCCACCTCACCTGGGCGTGTGGTCCGGGCCTCGGCGTGCCCCGTGGGCCCTTCACCGTCTGGGTCCGTGGACCGAAGGACGCCCCCAAGAGGGTGCGCGCGACGGTCTGGGGCAGCCGCGTCCCCTTCGTCTGGTGGGGCGGGGTCGAGGCCGGGTGCGTCCGGGTGACCTGTCGACCGATCGACCCGGCCCGGCCCGTCGCGGTCTATCTCTTCCGCACCGGCGAGGACACCGACCACGTCGTCGCCGCGGACTCGGTGCGGCCCACGGGCCCGAACCCGATGAGGATCACCGTCCGGACCTCGGGCGCCACCTACGCGCGGGTCCACAACGGCACCGACATCACCGTCGCCATCGACCCGCTCGACCGGATCGTCAACGACCCGGCCTGGACGCCGCTCGAGCTCGTCGGGCTGCCCGTCGACCAGCCGAGCGCCGGGTTCGACTACGACACGAGCGACCAGGGGCCGCTGGCGAGCCCCATGCCCCCGGTGGACGCCGCGATCCACCGGCTCATGCGCGGCGGCCCACCCATCGGCTGGGGCCCGGTGACCGAGGCGGGGCGGGCGGCTCCGCCGTGGGTCGCGCCCGACCCGAAGCTGCTCGTCGAGGAGGTCCGCAAGGACCTGTTCCCCGAGCTGCCACCGATGTATGCCACGTCGGTGCGGGAGTACCAGCAGTTCGCCGTGACGTCGAACCGACCGGTCGACCCACCCCAGCAGGGCGGCAAGGTCTCGTCGGCCAGCGCCAGCGCCGACGCCGGGCCCTGGCCGATGCTCATGCTCCCCGCGCTCAGCGACCCGTTCCTCAACCTCGCCTGCGGGTTCGGGGCCAACTACTCCCTCGAGCCGATGGACGACCTGCAGGTCGCCGTCGGCTACTGCGACTTCCTCGTCACCGGCCGCTACTCCCACCTGGCCCCGCCCGAGCGGGGCGGCGCCGAGTTCGCGGCATACGCGCCGGCTCCGGACCCCCATCTGCTCGTCCCCACCCCCACCGGCCTGGGCTCCGAGCTCGCCGGGCTGGTCGCCCCGGTGGCCGCCGACGCCCCGTGGCGGGAGTCGGTGCGGCTCACCTGGGACCGGGTCCCCAAGAACGCCGCCACCTCGCCGGTGACCGAGTCGGCCCTCGCGCGCTACGACCTCGCGGGGGGCGGCGCGGCCGCCTCGCTGCTGCCGCCGCGTGACGCGGGCGGCGACCGGCCGTTCCTCATCAGCCCCGATGGGCTGGAGGGGAGGCCCGGCAACGACCGGATCGCCCTCGTCGACGGGGGGCAGGAGATCGGCATCGGGAGCGGTGGCCGGCACGTCGGCTACGCCGTGGCGGTGAGTGACGTCCACGGCCTGTGGTCGCCCTGGCAGGACGTGCCGTGGAACGGCTCCGAGCCCGCGCCCCACCCGCCCCGGGTCGTGTCCCTGGCCCTCGACACCGTGCATGCCGGGTCGGCGAGCTGCCCGTCGACCCTCAAGGCCGAGCTGGCCGTGGAGTGGCTCGAGCGCACGCCCACCCAGGTCGACCTCGTCGCCATCTACTACCCCATGGGTGGGCCGACGGATCCGCCCCCGGCGGGACTGTCCCCCTGGAGCGCCACGCCGGCAGGGTGCTTCCGGCGGGACTTCGGCTTCACCTTCGCCGGGGACGTCCCGGTCCCCACCGGGTGCGATGTCGACCCGCTCAGCGCGGACGGCACCGACCGCGTCCCGGCCGGCCCTGGCCAGGGCGACGGTGGTCGGCGGTATGCCGTGACCGCCGTCGTCCCGTCGCTGGACTTCTCGGCCGTCGGCCGCTGGGGCGTGCAGGTGTGGACCCGCAGCCACCTGCTGGTGGGCGCGAGCCCCAGCGCATGGGCGCCCGACGCGGGGCACCCCGCCCTGGCGGCCGCCGCCAGCCCGGTGCCGGTGTCGCCGCTCCCGCCGCCCCCGCTTCCCGGCGTCCCGCTGGGCAGCACCCCGGACGCCCAGGGCAGCTCTCACGTGCGGGTCGAGTGGTCGCTGCCGGCCGGCGCGGACGTCCGGACCTGCATCATCTGGGAGGTCTCGGAGACGTCCCTGCGCCAGCGGGCCGGCTTGCCGGCCCGCGCGCCGGACTCCGACGTCCCGGGCGCGCGGCTCGCCGCGCTGTGGACGGCATACGACGACGAGATGACACCGACCGAGCGGCGGGCGGCGTTCCGCCGGCTGGTTGAGCTCGACGGTGCGGTCCGGGCCCACGACGTGACCCTGCCGAAGGGGTCCACCGACATCCATCTCTTCGCGGTGACGACGATGACCAAGAGCGGGGTCGAGGGCTCGTGGCCCGACGGCGGGGGAGTGCCGCACACCGACCTCCGCCCCGTCATGGCCCCCCGGCTGCGGTCGCCGGCCCCGCCGCTGGCGCGTCCGGCGATCGCCATCGACGGCACCGTGACGATCCAGCTGTATGCCGCGAGCAACATTGCCGTGCAACGGTTCCGGCTCTATCGAACCACCTCCGACGAGGCGGCGCGGGACGTGTCGACGATGGGTCCGGCCTTTGCCGACGTCCCGGTGACGACGGTGCCCTCGCCCACCGACGTGGACCCGGTGCTCGGCAACCCGATGTGGTCGGCGACGTGGACCGGGACCTTCCCCGGCCGCTGGGACCCGTGGCTGATCCGCGCGGTCGCCGTCCCCGTCGACACCGTGCCGGTCAAGGGGGAGCGGGGCGTTCCCTCGCCCGCGTCGGACGTCGTGTCGCTCATGGTGCCGCCCGGCCCGCCCGAGCTCGAGCCGCTTGTGGCCGACGTCTGGGGCGGCGACCATCGTGGGGTGGTCGTGCGGACCGCGACCAGCGCGCCGCCCCGCGTGCTTCCGGTGGGTGTCCACCGGCTCGACGGGTCCGCGGGGCTCGTGGCGGTCGCATCGGTCGAGCTGCCCTCGGTGCCCGTGACGGCCCTGACCACGGCGCCGCCGACGGCCGCGACCAACCCGGTGCTCGAGCAGGGCGAGCGCGTCTCGGGGCGCTCGCCGCTGGCGCTGTGGTTCACCCGACCGGTGGCCGCCGACGCCGTCGACGTGGCGCTGCGACTCGTCGACCCGCTCGGACGCGAGGTCGTCCAGACGCTCACGGTGCCCGGCTGGGTGGCACCGCCGCCCGACGTGCACGTCTCGATCCTCGACGTCATGGCCATCGCGGGTCGTGGCGCGTGGGTCGCCATCTCGACCGACGCCGACACCCGGCGTCGGCCCCCGTACGTCATGGAGATCGTTGCCCAGCAGCGTCTCCGGCTGCCGGTCGTCGGCGCCCTTCCTCCCGCGGGCCTGCCCGGCCGGCCCGGACCGGAGCCCTTCCAGCCCGGACCGGGGCCCGTCCAGCCCGGTCGGGTGCCGTTCGCGCCCGGACCGGGCCCGGTGTTCCCTCCGCCGCGGCTGCGTAGCCTCAGCGGATCCTTCCCGATGGACGAGATCCCTTGGAACGAGGGCGGTTTCGTCAGATCCGCAGAGATCCAGGTCGTTCGCAACCGGGTCCGCCGCCGCGGTCAGACCTCGCCGCCGCCCTACGAGGCGTTCATCCCGCTGACCGGCCCGCTGCGCATCACCGTCTCGATCGTGGCACCCGACGGCACGCGGGCCACGGCGGTCGCGGGGGACTGAGGAACACCCGGAGCGGCGGCGCCGTCCGGTGGTCGGCGGCCGGTCCGAGGGTGGCTGGTCGCTCCGGCGGACCGACGGAGTGGCTGCCGTTCATGGAGATTGCCGGGAGTCTTCCTGGGAGTCTTCCTGGGAATGTGTTGGGAGCGGGCGTGGCGTAAGGAAAGGCTTTCCTCACGGGTGCTCCGATGGGCGCGCAGATCTCGTCGTGACACCGTCGGCTCGCTGAGCCCATCGCCATCTGGCGGCCGTCCTCGCCTCCTGGCTCCTTTTCACCCGCGCCCTTCCGGCGCGTCCCCGTCGCGCCTCCGCACGCCCGTCTTCGGCGTGCGTCGGCGCCGAATGTGAGGAGTGAGCGCTATGCCAGTTCCCCTATCCCTGGGCCGACGCCGAGCGGCGTCGTTCGCCGTCGCCGCGGCGGCGGCGGCGGCCATGGTCGTCGCCGCAGGGCCGGCCTCGAGTGCTGCCGGCCACGGCACGTCGCGGAAGGCCACGGCCGTCTCTCAGTGGCCCATGTTCGGCCAGAACCTGGACAACACCGCGAGCGGCTCGACGAAGATCAGCGTGCACAACATCAAGGCGCTGAAGCTCAAGTGGGCGTTCACCACCGGTGGTGACGTGTCGGCGCGGGCCGCGGTGGCGGGCGGCGTCGCCTACGTCCCCGACTGGTCGGGTCACCTCTACGCCATCGACACGCGCTCGGGGACACCGGTGTGGTCGAAGGACATCGCGTCCGCCTACCTGGGCGAGGCAGCCGGAAGCGTGGTCTCGCGAACCAGCCCGTTCCTCGACACGGGCACCAACACGCTGTACATCGGAACGCAGCAGGGTGCGTACCTGCTCGCGATCAACGCCGCGGACGGGTCACTGAGGTGGAAGGAACAGCTCGACACCCACCCGTTCGCCGTCGACACCCAGTCGCCGGTCGTCTTCGACGGTGTCGTCTACGTCGGCGTCTCGTCCCTCGAGGAGGGGGCCGCGGCGAACCCGAACTACTCCTGCTGCTCGTTCCGGGGCAGCGTCATGGCCCTCGATGCCGCGACCGGTGCGGTCAAGTGGAAGAGCTACACCGTCCCGACCGGGTACACCGGCGGGTCGGTCTGGGGGAGCACCATCGTCCCCGACCCGGCTCGGGGCGTCGTCTACGCCACGACGGGCAACAACTACACCGTGTCGGGTGACTCGACTGACAACCACGTCGACTCGGTGATGGCGCTGAACATGAGCGACGGCTCGGTGGCGTGGGCCGACCGCTTCGCCACCGCGGACGACTGGACGGTCGCCTGCTTCTCCGGCCCCTCGGCGACGAACTGCCCGGTGAACGCCGGACCTGACTTCGACTTCGGCTCCGGGGCGCAGTTGTTGACGTACCAGACCACAACAGGACCGAAGACGATCATCGGGGTCGGGCAGAAGAGCGGCGTCTACTCGGCGATCGACCCGGCCACCGGCGAGGTGCTCTGGGCGAGCCAGGTCGGCCCGGGCTCCGCCCTCGGCGGGATGGAGTGGGGATCGGCCACCGACGGACACCGCATCTACGTCCAGATCGGCAACCTCTACGGCATCCCCACGACGTTGTCGGACGGCTCGACGACGACGGGCGGCTCGTGGGCCGCGCTCGACCCGGCCACCGGTCACATCATCTGGCAGGTCGCTGACCCGAACACCGGCCTGGACCTCGGCCCGATGACCGTCGCCAACGGCGTCGTCTACGCCCCCTCCATGGGCGGTTCGGCATCCCCGACGGCGAAAACGATGTTCGCGCTCGACGCGGCCACGGGCGCCACGCTGTGGAGCTTCGCCGCGGGTTCCTCGGTCATGGCGGGCGCGTCCATCGCGGACGACACCGTCTTCTGGGGATCCGGCTACAGCAACCTCGGCCTCGGCACGGGCAACAACACGTTCTACGCCTTCAGCCTCGGCGGCGGCAGGAACTGAGCACCAGGCGAGCGGGGCGCGGTTCGCCGCGTCCCGCTCGTCGGCGCCCGCCGCCAGGGGAAGGCCGTCTCGTCATGTCGCGCGTCAGGGCCGAGGACGCGATAGGCGGTAGGGTTCGGGCGTTCCTGGTGGGCTCTTCCGGCGGTGAAGGGGATCGACTGTGGCACGGGCGCAGATGCTCCGGTCAGTGGCGGCTGTCGCAGTTGGGGTGATGCTGGTCGCGGCGGGCCCGGTGGCCGCTGCTCCGACCATCGGCGCGGCCTCGTCGTCGCACGCGTCGTCCTCGACCCCGGCCGGGGTGGTGCCGCCGGTGTCGGGGGTGGCCGGCGCGTTCGTCTCGTTGTCGCCGGCTCGGATTCTGGATACCCGGTATGGGACGGGTGCGGCGAGGGCGCAGGTCGCCTCGCATGGCACGGTGCATCTGCTGGTGGCGGGTGCTGGTGGGGTGCCGGATGCGGGTGTGGGTGCGGTGGTGCTGAACGTGACGGCGACGAACCCGACCGGCAGTGGCTTCATCACGGCTTTCCCCGAGGGGACGTCGCGGCCGACGGCGTCGAACCTGAACGTGGCCCGGGGCCAGACGGTCCCGAACCTGGTGGTGGTCAAGCTCGGCACGGGTGGCAAGGTGGCGCTCTATAACGGGACCGGTGGCGCGGTGGACCTCGTCGCCGACGTCGCCGGCTACTACCTGTCCGGTACGGCGGTGGACCCGGGGGCGTTCACGGCGTTGTCGCCGGCTCGGATTCTGGATACCCGGTATGGGACGGGTGCGGCGAGGGCGCAGGTCGCCTCGCATGGCACGGTGCATCTGCTGGTGGCGGGTGCTGGTGGGGTGCCGGATGCGGGTGTGGGTGCGGTGGTGCTGAACGTGACGGCGACGAACCCGACCGGCAGTGGCTTCATCACGGCTTTCCCCGAGGGGACGTCGCGGCCGACGGCGTCGAACCTGAACGTGGCCCGGGGCCAGACGGTCCCGAACCTGGTGGTGGTCAAGCTCGGCACGGGTGGCAAGGTGGCGCTCTATAACGGGACCGGTGGCGCGGTGGACCTCGTCGCCGACGTCGCCGGCTACTACCTGTCCGGTACGGCGGTGGACCCGGGGGCGTTCACGGCGTTGTCGCCGGCTCGGATTCTGGATACCCGGTATGGGACGGGTGCGGCGAGGGCGCAGGTCGCCTCGCATGGCACGGTGCATCTGCTGGTGGCGGGTGCTGGTGGGGTGCCGGATGCGGGTGTGGGTGCGGTGGTGCTGAACGTGACGGCGACGAACCCGACCGGCAGTGGCTTCATCACGGCTTTCCCCGAGGGGACGTCGCGGCCGACGGCGTCGAACCTGAACGTGGCCCGGGGCCAGACGGTCCCGAACCTGGTGGTGGTCAAGCTCGGCACGGGTGGCAAGGTGGCGCTCTATAACGGGACCGGTGGCGCGGTGGACCTCGTCGCCGACGTCGCCGGCTACGTCCTCGCCCCGGTCGTGTCCGTCGACCTCGGGGTCACCATGGCGCCCCGGCCCGACCCGTCCGTGACCGACTTTGTGGTGGGCTGCCCCGGTGGCACGGTCACCGCCGACGTCACCGCGGAGCTCGGTGGCTCCGTGGTCTTCGACGGTCAGCAGGCGGTCACGGGATCGGCCAGCGTCACCGTTCCGCTTGCCCCCGGCCAGGCGGTGCACTGGACGCTGTCCGTGCCGGGCCTGGCCGACGTGCAGCAGCAGGCGCGCTGCCTGCCCGCGGACTTCCCCGCGTGGCAGGTCACCCGCCCGGGCACGCCGGCGAGCCAGTGGTACGTGCTCACTCCGACCACCGGGTCCGGCGCTCCCGCCATCGGGAACCCGCTGTACGTCGTCGTCGCGGACAACCGCGGTACCCCGGTGTGGTGGACGTCCACCACGAGCTATCGGCCCATCGACGCCAAGCCCGCCCCGGGTGGTGGAGGGTTGATGTGGGCCGAGGCCGGCATCTTCTTCTCGCTGTCCACGACCTACCATGAGGTCGGTTGGGACGGCACGGCCCTGGGCACCGTCGGCGCGGGAGCGAACGTGGACATGCACGACCTCGTTCCGGCCCCGGAGGGCGGGTGGTACGCGATCCGCTACGTCCCCCGCGACTGCGTCGGGACGGGCACCGACTGCGCTGACATGACGGCATACGGCGGCTCGACGGAAGCCACCATCATCGACTGCGAGATCGTCAGGCTGGACGCCGCGGGCTCGGTGGTCTGGACCTGGAATACCCGCAACCACCTGGCCTTCTCGGAGTGGAGCGACATCACGCCCGCCGGGCACGTCTCGCAGGCCCACCTCGACATCAACGGCCACGACTACTGGGACATCAACCACCTCAACTCGGTGGCGGACGACGGCGACGGCCTCATCATCTCGTTCCGCAACCTCGACGCCGTCTACCGGATCAAGAAGTCCGACGGGTCCGTCGACTGGAAGCTCGGTGGCACCCCGATCGCGAGGAGCCTGGACGTGGCCGGCGCGGACCGGTACCCGTTCCTCAACTCCCAGCACGACGCGCGCCGGCTGTCGGACGGCCACCTCACGGTGTTCGACAACGGCAGCGAGGGCCTGCGCACCCCGCGGGTGCTGGAGCTGGCCGTCGACCCGGTGGCCCTCACCGCGTCGATCGTGCGCTCGGTCGAGGACCCCGACGTGACGTTCTCGCCGTGCTGCGGCAGCGCCCGGCCCGTGCCGTCGGGCGGCTTCGCGATCGCCTGGGGTGGCACCGGCCGGTTCACCGAGACCGACGCCTCGGGGCTCCCGGTACTGTCCATCGACACGGGGTCGATCTTCAGCTACCGGGGGGTGCCGCTGGCGCCCGGCGTGGTGTCCCGCGCCACCCTGCAGGCGGGCATGGACACGATGCACCCGCGGGCCACCGGCGGATAGGGCACCCACGCCTGGCGGGGCCGGCGCGGCCGCCGGGCGGGCGGCATACCGGGGAGCAGGTTGGAGGCCCATGGCCGACGTGCGCCACGCGCCGCTCGGGGCCGGCGGTGACTCGTGCCTCGCGCGAGGGCCGAGACCCGACCCTCGTCCGCTCCGGACCCCGGCGCCCTCCCCCCACCGTTGAGAGGAGGAGACACGCCGAGTCCGAACACCCGAGCCCGGCGTGTCTCCTCCTCTCGACGCCGTCCCTCTCGCTGGGCGGGCCCAGGCCGCCGCTGTCCAGGGTCAGCCGGGGTCGGCCGGTGCCTTGCCGGAGACGCGCACGGTCCAGCGGACGGGGGTGACCGGGTCTGGCTGGTAGCTGCAGTAGGTACCGGTCCGGATCGCCTGCTGCAGGTGTGCCGCGGCGAGCGGGTGCTGGTCGGCCAACCGCCTGAGCGCGTAGCGCGTCGCCCGTGCCACGCTGGTCCGAGCCCGCTCGGCCGTGCCGCCGGTGGTCCGGGCGCGGCCGTGCAGACCGACCGCGCGGGTCAGCTCCGCGACGAGGTACTCGCGGTCCCGTTCGGCCAGCTCCAGGCGGGTCCGGTCGTTGAGCAGAAGGGCCTCCTCGATGTCCTCCTCGACGTCGACGAGCCGGCGGCGGTAGGCCTCCCGCGCCTGGTCGTCGATGACCGGGATGCCCTGCTGCACACCCAGACGGTCTGGCCTGCCGGTGGCGCCGACGAGGTCGAGTACGTGGAACTCGCGGCTCGGCTCGGCGAGCAGGCGCTCGAGGTACCGGAAGCCGGTCAGGTCCGGCAGGCTCGACTGCGCTCCCGCGAACCGGATGGTGCGCAGCGAGCCCTCGCGCGAGAAGACCGCGCCGTCGGCGTCGGCGAAGGACGCCGCGCCGTCAGCGGACCCGCGCGGAGCCGCGGGCAGGGGAGCCTCGGGCGGGGGAGCCTCGGGCGGGGGAGCCTCGGGCGAGAGAGCCGTTCCGCCGGTCACCCCGAACGCCACGAGGGCCCGTCGTGCCGAGTCGCGTTCGCGCGCGGAGGCTGCATCGCGTCCGGCCCGGGCATGGACGTCCGCGAGGACCAACCGCGCCGTCGCCGACTCGTAGGGCGCGCCGATGTCGCCGTATCCGGCGACCGCGTCGATGGCCGCAGCGGCGGCGGCGGCGAGGTCGTCGGCGAGGAGGGCCGCCCGGGCGCGGGCGAGGGCGGCCGACGCGGCGAGGGAACGACTGGGGTAGGCCGCAGCGATCCGGGTGAGCCGGTCGGCGGCGTGCCCGGCGGTGGCGGGGTCTCCCGCGGCCGCCGCGACCTCGGCCTGCGCGGCGAGCAGCGGGGCGAGCCGGAGATCGCCGAACGGCGGGTGCTCCTTCGACGGCACGGCGGACGGGTGCGCGATCGCCGCTGCCACCTCGGTTGCGGC
This sequence comes from uncultured Actinomycetota bacterium, assembly GCA_963771015.1. GTDB lineage: Bacteria > Actinomycetota > Actinomycetes > Actinomycetales > Dermatophilaceae > CAVSJJ01. Next base: position 37,863 of record CAVYRN010000010.1, on the reverse strand, counting down.
GCGGTCCACCTCCCCGCGGGCCAGGTGCACGAGGGCCAACCCCGGCTGCGGGTCCCACGAATGGTCCTGGGCCTCCCGGAAGGACTCCTCGGCCCCGTCGAGGTCGCCGCGACGCAGTCGGATCAGGCCCAGCTCGACGAGGGGCCACCCGAACTCGCGGCGCAGCCAGGGCCGCAGCTCGTCGCAGGCCCCGAGCGCCTCCTCCTCGGCGGCGTCGCAGGGTCCGGACATCCGGAGCAGCTCCGCGCGGTGCACCCGGCAGCGGCCGTGCACCGACCCGATGGCCGCATCGTCACCCCAGCGCGCCATCGCCTCGGTCCACTCCTGGGCCACGTCGTGCAGGGCGAGCCCCTGGGCCGCACAGATCACCTCGCACAGCATCATCCCGGTGACGAGAGGGTCGGCCTCGCCGGCCATGAGTCGCGCGCCGACCTCCTCCAGGAGGCCGAGGCCCTCGTCGAGCCTGCCCTGCAGCAGGGTCACCCGGGCTCGGGCGGTCTCACCCATGAGCGTCGCGTCGGCAACGCCATGCCTCTCGCCGAGGACGATGGCTCGGTCGGCGTGCTCGGCAGCGGCCGCCAGGTCGCCGCTGAGGAATCGTTCGTAGGCGTGGATCGCACTGATCATCGCCAGTAGCGGGACCTCGCCGTGTGGCTCGAGCAGCCGCTCGGCGCGCCGAGCCCAACCGCGGACCGGGGCCATGAGGCCGGTGTCGATCAGCAGGTGTGTCGCCACCATGGCCGCTGCGCGTGCCGCACCGATCGGGTCGCCGGTGGCCAGGAGGGCGGTGTGCAGCTGCTCCCACGCGGCGATGGACCCTTCGAGGTCGCCCGACCGGTAGCAGCGGCGGGCGCGCTCCTCAAGCCCGACCGCCGGGCCGGTGGGTGGATCGTCGGCGGCTCCGGGAGGCGGCTCGGAGGGGGTCGACGAGGCCACTGTCCCATTGTGACATCGGTTGTCACGCCTTCTGAGATACCAGAGCAAAACCAACCCGGAAGGACCTCGTCATGCACCTTGCCAAGACCGACATCCCCATCCGTCTCGCAGTACCGGGGGCGACCGCCCGCCAGCTCCCCGACTTCGGCGATGCGGCCGGCACACTCGGCGCGGAGTACTTCACCCTCGCCGCCGGCACCGATATCGCGCCCCTCCTCACCGGGCTCGCCGACGACCTGTGCCACGCCCCGCACTGGGGCTACCTCCTGGCCGGCCGCGTGGTCGTCACCTACGGGGATGGCGCCACCGAGCACCTGGGCCGGGGAGAGGTGTTCTTCTGGCCGGCCGGGCACACGGTGCGGGTCGACCAGGACGCCGAGCTCATCATGTTCAGCCCGCAGGTGGAGCACGGGGAGGTCATGGACCACATGAGCGGCATCGTGGCCGCGATGGGCTGACCCGAGAACGGTTGTCCCGCGTCCTGGCCAAGGTCCATGGGTGGCCCGACGGAGCGTCCCGCTTCGTCGGGCCCGCCCCTCGTCCCGTCAGAGCCACACCTCGACGTCGCCGTGACCGCTCCCTGGGTTGAGGGAGTGGTGGACGAAGACGCACCAGCTCCCGGCCTGCTGGGCGCTCTCGGCGAAGGCTGCGTTGTCCTCGACGGTGACGGTGGGTCCTGCCGACCACAGCGTCGTGAGAGCGTGTGCCTTTCCCCCGGCGGCCTGAACGTCCGCGATCTCGAGGAGCTCGTCCAGGTCCCATTCGGACAGCAGGGTGCGGACGATATCGGGATTGCCGTTCGACACGACGACCTGCCTCGTCGCCGCGTCAGCGGCAGCGGCCGCCAGGTCACGGACGAGCCAGGTCGGTCGGAGCTCAGCGAGTGCGAGCGACAGGAAGAGGTTCCGTCGCCGGGCCGCCATCTCGTCGAAGGACTGCGCGAGCACATAGCCGTCGCGTTGGAGCATGGTCCAGATCTCGTACTCGGAACGGCCCACGTACCGGCGGAAGAAGCCGGACGGCACGCTGTTGCCCAGTTCCCCGAGCAGGATCCGGTAGCTCTCCGCGTGGACGGGCTCGCTGTCCGCCACCACTCCGTCGAAGTCCCAGATGAGCACTCCACCGCGGACTCGATCCACCGTCCGCTCGCGATCCTCGGCACGCCACCGACCCGCTGTCATGGCGCGAACCCTACGGCGACCTCGTCGTCGAGATCCCGCAGGGGGCCAGGTCAGCCGGACAACCGCGCGCGCGTCAGACCTTCGGCCGGGGTTGCCGGGACTTCACAGTGTTCGCCTGCCGACCACCCGGCCGTCCCACCCCGCCACGAGGTATGCCGGCGCGCCGGCCCCGGTACGCGGCCGGCATACCGGCGCCGCGGGCCGGCATACCGGCGCCGCGGGCCGGCTACAGGCGCCCGCCGGCGTGGCCGGGGTCTCCGGACAGCCTCTGGCTGAAGTAGATCGGGACGACGGACAGCACCACCAGGATGGCCGCCACCACGTTGACGACCGGCGCCTGGTTCGGCCGGAACAGGTTCTGGAAGATCCAGATCGGCACGGTGGTCACGCCCGGTGGCGCGGTGAACAGCGTGACGACGATCTCGTCGAAGGACAGCCCGAACGCAAGCAGCGCCCCGCCGAGCATGGCTCCGCGCAGCAGCGGGAAGGTGACCAGCCGGAACGTCATGAAGCTGTCCGCGCCGAGGTCCATCGACGCCTCCTGCGGGCTGGTCCCGGTGCGGCGCAGCCGGGCGGTCACGTTGTTGTAGACGACGACGATGCAGAACGTCGCGTGCGAGACCGCCACCGTCCAGATCGACAGCTCGACGCCGAGGACGGAGCGGAAGGCGGTCCGGAAGGCGAGCGCGGTCACGATGCCGGGCAGCGCGATCGGTAGCACCACGAGCAGCGACAGGGTCTGCCGGCCGAAGAACGTGTACCGCGCCAGCGCGAACGACAGCAGCGTGCCGAGCACCAGCGCGATGAGGGTGGCGACCACGCCGACCTCGAAGGAGGTCAGCACGGCCTCCCGGATCCCGGTGTTGTCGATCACCTGGGTCCACCAGTGCATGGTGAGGTCCTTCGGTGGCCAGGCGAACACCTTGCTGGCGTTGAACGAGTTGACCAGGACCACCGCGAGCGGCACGTAGACGAACGCCAGCACGACGGCCGCGGCCGCCGCGAGCCCCCATCTGGTCGAGCGGGACAGGTTCACCGCGGCCCCCTCACAGGTTCTCCAGCGCGCCGGTCCGGCGCACCGCGGCGAGGTAGACCACCATGATCGCCACCGGGATGAGCGCGATGGTCGCCGCGAACGGCAGGTTGGACGTGTAGTTCTGGTAGACGATGTTGCCCAGCATCTGGGTCTTGCCGCCGACGATCTGCACGGTGATGTAGTCGCCCAGGCTCAGCGAGAAGGTGAAGATCGACCCGGCCACGACCGAGGGGTAGATCAGCGGCAGCACGACGGTGCGGACCGTCCGGCCGGGCCTGGCGCCGAGGTCGCCGGCGGCGTCCAGCAGCGAGTTGGGCAGCCGCTCCAGCCCCGCGTAGATCGGCAGGATCATGTACGGCAGCCACAGGTAGGACAGGGTGAGGATCACCGCGGTGGTGCCGTAGCCCGGGCCGCTGAGCCCGAACGGCCTGAGCAGCCAGGCGATGACGCCCGTCTCGGGCTGCACCATGGCCTGCCAGGCGTAGACCTTGACGAGGTATGCCGCCCACAGCGGGGTGATGACCAGGGCGACGAGCAGGTTGCGCCAGCGAGCCGACGCCACCTTCGCCATGAAGAACGCCATGGGCAGCGCCAGCACGATGCAGACAACGGTGACGGAGGCGGCGATGCCCACCGTGCGCAGGGTCGCCTTGAGGTATGCCGGGTCGGTGAACACGTCGACGAAGTTCTGCGTCGTGAAGGTGTGCACGACCGCGTTGGTGAACTCGTCGACGCTGTAGAAGGACGTGATGAGCAGCGAGAACAGCGCGGCGAAGTAGACCAGGACCAGCCACAGCAGGGGCAGGCCGAGCACTCCCACCAAGCGCAGCCGAGGCCGGCGGGACATGGCGTCGGAGATCCTGCCGGTCAGTGTGACCGGCAGGACCTCCGACGTCCGGGTGGTGGAGCTCAACGGTTCGGATCAGCTGTTGCGCAGGCTGCTCCACGCCTTCGTCCACTCCGAGTACGGCACGCACGTGGTGTCGGTGCGCCCGTCCAGGCAGCCGGACTGCGGCGTGGACCAGAACCAGATCTGCTTGAAGTAGGCCTCGTCCTGGGCATGGAAGGTGTCACAGTGCGTCGTGTCCGTGGTCAGGTCGCACGCCTTGGTGTTCGCCGGCGCCTCGCCGAACCACTCGGCCACCTGCGCCTGGACCGGCGGCGAGGTGATGTGGTTCATCCACAGGTAGGCGCAGTTCGGGTGCGGTGACTTCGCGTCGACCATCCAGGTGTCCGCCCAGCCGGTGGAGCCCTCCTTCGGTAGCACCGACTCGACCGGGGCCTTGTCGGCCTTGGCGAGGTTCACGATGATCTGCCAGGTCGAGCCGACGACCGTGCTGCCGCTCTCCAGCGCCTTCTGTGCGTCGGTGTACGCCGACCAGTACGAGCCGGCCAGCGCCTTCTGGTCGGTGGCCAGCTTGACGGCCGCGTCGAACTGCTTCTGGTCCAGCGAGTACGGGTTCTTGATCCCGAGGTCGGGCTGGGTGGCCATCAGGTACACCGCGGCCATCCCGATGCCGTCGGTCGGCGAGTCGTAGACGGTGACCTTGCCCTTGTACGGGGTGCTCGCGTCGTAGGCCACGCTCCAGGAGTCAGGAGCCGGCTTGGCGATGTCGGTGCGGTAGGCCAGCAGCTGGGCACCCCAGCCGTGCGGGATGCCGTAGGCGACGCCGTTCACCGAGTTCCACTGCTGGTTCTCCTGCCAGGCCGGGATGTCGGCGTAGTTGGTGAGCAGCGAGGTGTTCACCGGCGCGACCTTGCCCGCGTAGATCATCCGCAGGGACGAGTCACCGGAGGCCGACACGACGTCGAACTGCCCGGTGCCCATCTTCTCGAACATCTCGTCGGAGGTGTTGGCCACCTGGACGTTGGCCTTGCATCCGGTCGCCTTCTCGAACGGGGTGACCCAGTCGACCGTGGGGTCGGTGCTCCCGTTCTCGGCGTACCCGGCCCACGCGAGGATGTTGACCTGTCCCTCTCCCGCGCCGAGGGACTGCAGCGCCTCCAGCTTCGGCGGCGCGGCCTGGCCTCCGGTGCCACCACCACCGCCGCTCGAGCTGCTCCCGCACGCGGCCGCCAGCAGCGCGGCGAGCGTGCCGATCGCGGCGACCTTGAACAGCTGCTTGTGAGCCATCTGGGTTCTCCTCATCCGTTGGGCTCGTCCGTCCCGGCAGCGGATGCCACCGAGAACTCGTGTTCCTTGTTCCAGATCAGCCTGACCCGGGTGTCCTGCAGGCCCTGCACGTCCTCGGACGACGTCCGCAGGTTCTGCTGGAGCGCCATGAGGGTGCCGCCCGCGTCGAGGTCCACCAGGAACCGGGTCGCCGGCCCGACGTAGACGACGTCGCGCACCGTGCCGGTCGCGCCGTCCTCGCCCTCCCCGGGCTGCTTGTCCTCGGCGGCGACCCGGATCTTCTCGGGCCGCACGCTGAACACGCCGTCCTTGCCGAGGACGGTCCGGGCGGCGTCGCCCTGCAGCAGGTTCGAGGTGCCGACGAAGCCGGCCACGAAGGAGGTTGCCGGGCGCTCGTAGACGTCGGCGGGCTCGCCCACCTGTTCGATCCGGCCGCGGTTGAACACCACGATCCGGTCCGACATGGTGAGGGACTCCTCCTGGTCGTGGGTCACGAACACGAAGGTGATCCCGACCTGCCGCTGGATGTCCTTCAGCTCGACCTGCATCTCCTCGCGCAGCTTGAGGTCCAGCGCGCCCAGCGGCTCGTCGAGCAGGAGCACCTTGGGCCGGTTGACCAGGGCGCGGGCCAGGGCCACCCGTTGCCGCTGGCCGCCGGAGAGCTGGGACGGATGCCGGTCGCCGTAGCCGTCGAGACGCACGGTGGACAGGGCGGCGCGGGCCCGCTCCTGGCGCTCGGCCTTCGGGACCTTCTTCACCCGCAGCCCGTACTCGACGTTCTCCTGGACGGTCATATGCGGGAACAGGGCGTAGTCCTGGAAGACCGTGTTGACGTCGCGCAGGAACGGCGCGGCCCGGGTGACGTCCCGGCCGCCGAGCAGGATGCTCCCCTCGGTGGGCAGCTCGAACCCCGCGATCATGCGGAGCACGGTGGTCTTGCCGGAACCGGACGGGCCGAGCAGGGTCAGGAACTCGCCGTCCAGGACGTCGAGGTCCACCGAGTCGACGGCGACGACCTGGTGCTCGCCCGAGCCGAAGACCTTGCGCAGCCCGCGCAGGCTCACGGCCACCCCCGGGTGGCCGGTGGGCGCGGCAGGGACGTGATCACTCATCGCCGCTTCTCACCTGGCCCGAGGTCGACGGTCCGGCCGACCGGCGTCGGCTGGCTCCGTGGCAGGGAGACTACTGCGGGGACGCCCCCGGGACAACGCCAGAAGGTCACGAATCCGTCGAATTCCATGGGAATCGTTACGGAATCGTGCACACTTGGCCGCATTCGCTTCAGAAAGCGACGGCGAACGACGGATTCCGTGGTGCGCCACCGGCATCCGGGCACGTAGGTTGGGGTCCATGGCTGACATGCGCTACGCGCCGCTGGGGGACAGCGGCCTCATGGTGTCCGTGGTCGGGGTGGGCTGCAACGCCTTCGGTGCTCGGATCGGCCAGGACGTGGTCCAGGCGATCGTCGACGAGGCCATCGAGCGTGGGATCACGCTCTTCGACACGGCGGACGCGTATGCCGCCGGCGCGAGCGAGGAGGCGCTGGGCCGGGCGCTGGGGTCGCGTCGGGACGACGTCGTGGTGGCGACGAAGTTCGGGATGGGCGGCAGTGACGCGGAGCATCAGGGTGCGTACGGCAGCCGGCGGTATGTGCGGCGTGCGGTGGAGGCGAGCCTGCGGCGGTTGGGGACGGACCACATCGACCTGTACCAGCTGCACCGCCCGGACCCGGTCACGCCGGTCGAGGAGACGCTGCAGGCGCTGTCGGAGCTCGTCGCGGAGGGGAAGGTGCGTTACCTCGGGTCGTCGAACCTCTCGGCGTGGCAGGTCGTGGACGCGGACTGGGTGGCCCGCACGGGCGGGTTGCAGCGGTTCGTGTCGGCGCAGAACGAGTACTCGCTCTACAACCGGGTCGCCGAGGCGGAGCTGGTGCCGGCGTGCGAGAGCGTGGGCGTGGGGATCCTGCCGTACTTCCCGCTCGCCTACGGGCTGCTCACCGGGAAGTACCGGCGGGGGCAGGCCGCGCCGGAGGGGAGCCGGCTGGCGGCATCCGCCCAGGCGTCCCGGCTGGCCGGGGCGGACTGGGACCGCATCGAGGCGTTGGCGGCGTATGCCGCCCAGCGTGGCGTCTCGTTGCTGACGCTGGCGATCGGCGGGCTGGCGGCGCAGCCGGGGGTGGCCAGTGTCATCTCGGGGGCGTCTCGGCCGGAGCAGATCACCGCCAACGTCGAGGCCGGGCTGTGGGAGCCGAGCGCGGACGACCTCGCCGGGCTGGACGCGCTGAGGCAGAGCCCGGCGTTCTCGTATACGACCTTCGCCTGAGCCGGGAAACCCGGTCGTCGCGGAACCTTGGGCACCCGTACTCGGGTGAATACTGCAATATGACCGATCCACCTCGTCGCGTGAACTTCGTCAACGGGCTGATGCTCACCGCTGCTGACTTGGCAGCCGAGCAGGAGTACCACCGTCGGATGCGCTATCTGCACAACCGACTCCATGGCCACGGCACCGCCTTCGGACTGGAGGTCAGCGTCGGGAGGGGACGCGTCCAGGTGAGTCCCGGCGTGGCCATCGACAGCGTCGGCCGCGAGGTCGTCGTCACGGCCCCGCTGCGCCTCCGCCTCGAGCCCTCGCGGGACGGCCGGGATGGGGTGCGTGACCTCGCCATCCTGTGGTGCGAGGCCCCCGAACGCCCGGTACCGGGCCCGGACGGGAACCCCGTCTTCACGCGCTGGGTCGAACAACCAGAGCTGGTGCTCGTTGCTCCGGGCGAGGCGCCACCCGAGTCTCTGGTGCTGGCCAGGCTGACGCGAGGGAGTCGGGGCGCGGTCGACGTCGACACGTCGATGCGCCGTCCGCTGGGCCCTGCCGAGCCGGGCCCCGACGAGCACGCCGCCGCGACGACCTCGGCGGGCTCTGGGCACCGGCAGTGACCGCCCGCGGCCCGGTCGAGGCGGCGCCGCAGGCCGGCCGCAACCTCGTCGTGTGCCTTGATGGCACCAGCAACGAGCCCGAGACCGGGACTACCAACGTGGCGCGGATGTTCGCGGTGGCGGCCAAGGACGGCGGCCAGCTCGTCTACTACGACCCGGGTGTGGGGACGATGGGCGCCCGCGGCGCGATCACGTCCTGGGGCCGGAAGGTCACCCGGGTCGCCGGGCTCGTCGCCGGCTACGGAATCCGGGAGAACCTGGAGGAGGCGTACACGTTCCTGATCGGGGAGTACCGGCCCGGAGACAGGATCTTCGTGTTCGGCTTCTCCCGCGGCGCCTACACCGCTCGCGCACTGACCGGGATGCTGCGCACCGTAGGGCTGCTGCGCCCCGGAGCGGAGAACCTCGTCCCGTATGCCGTGAAGATGTACGCCCGGAAGCGACCGGAGAACCCGACCAAGGAGCAGGAGCGGGAGATGTGGCGGGTCTCCGACCGCTTCACCGCGCAGTTCGGCAACCCCGACTTTCCCAACCCGTTCGACCCGCACCGCGGTCAGGTCCACTTCCTCGGTGTCTGGGACACCGTCAAGTCGGTCGGCTGGCTGAACTGGCGGGCCCGGGTGCAGCAGGTCCGGTGGCCCTTCACGGCGCGGATCACCAATGTGGAGACGGCGCGGCACGCGATGGCCATCGACGAGCGGCGCCGCCCGTACCAGGGCTACCGGTTCGACGCCGCTGCCGTCAGGGACTCTCGGGGCAGCTATCAGGAGATGTGGTTCGCAGGCGTGCACAGCGACGTCGGTGGCCAGTTCCCCGATGACCACGCGCTGTCCGACATCGCCTTCGGCTGGATGGTCGATGAGGCGGCGGTCGCGGGCCTGCGGGTCGACCCCACGGCATACCGGAGGCTGGTCAAGGTGACGTACGGCGAGCCCCTGCCAGCGGACCTCGCGCTCGGCCGGATCCACGCCAACGGCCGGTCCTGGGCGCTGCTCGGCGGATGGCGTGGCCGGCGCATCCTTCCGGGCGACGCCATCCATTCGAGCGTCGAGCACCGGATCGCCGCGACCGTCGGTGGCCCGTCGCCGTACCGACCGAAGCTGCCCTGAACCCGGCCGGCGTTCAGTCCGCGGCAGCGCGCAGACCCGCGCGCCACTGAGCGACCCACTGCTCGATCCGCCCCGCGAGGTCGGCGAGGAGGTCCGCCGCGTAGTGGTGCTCCTCCCACGCGGCGTGGAGGCTGATGACCACCGGCTGCGGGGCGTCGTCGATGATGGCGACGAGGGGCAGCCCGACGACCCCCTGGGGCGCGGTGACGGTGCCGACGGTGATCGCGCGTCGGGACGCGGCGAGGGCGTGGATCGTATCGGCGTCGTCGCACTCGCCGGCCACCTCGAACGACAGCCCCACCCGGCTGGCGAGCAGGTCGAACTCGCGGCGGCTGGTTGCCCGGGAGGAGGGGAGGACGACCGACTGGGTGGCGAGGGTGGCGAGGTCGAGCATGTCGCGCTCGGCCCACGGGTGGTCGGCCGTGACGTATGCCATGACCGGCACCTCACCGAGGGGGTGGTGAGCGAACTCGCGTTCGGGCGCGGCCGTCGAGACGATGAGGTCGAGCCCGCCCCGGAGCATGTCGGCCAGCTCGTACGGCAGGGCCACCCGCGTCACCACGAGCGGGTCGCCGGCGCCGAGCGTGCCGATGAACGGGGCGATGATCCCCTCGAGCGTTGCCGGTGTCGTGCCCAGGACGAGATGGACCACGCCACTCGAGAGCGTCCGGGCGGCCTCGGCGAGCGCGTCGGCCTGGAGGAGCAGCGGCCGGGCCAGCTGGGCGAACTCCGCTCCGGCCGGGGTGAGGACGAGCCGGTTGTGGCGCCGGACGAACAGGGTCAGCTTGAGCTCGCGCTCGAGGGTGAGCAGCTGTCTGCTCAGGGCCGGCTGGGCGATGTAGAGCGACTTGGCGGCCGCGGTGACGCTCCCCGTGTCGATGACGGCGAGGAAGCAGCGGATTCGGCGAAGGTCCATGTCCTCACCCTTCTCCGGGCACCGGGGCGCCGGCTCGCTGACCCGATGCAGACGTCAGGGGACGACCCACGTCCCCGTCTCGCCCGCCAGCCCCTCGACCAGCTTGTCGAGCGAGGTGATGAGCGTACGCCGCCCCGGACCCGAGCGGGTGAAGTCCATGGCCGCCTGGATCTTCGGGAGCATCGATCCCTCGGGGAACTGGCCCTCGCCGATGTACCTCTCCGCCTCGGCGAGGGTGATCCGGTCCAGGTCGCGCTGCTGCGCGGTGTTGAAGTCGACGGCAACCTGCTCGACCCCGGTGAGGATGACGAGCGCGTCGCACTTGGCGAACTCGGCGATCATGACGGACACCCAGTCCTTGTCGATGACGGCGTCGATCGCCCGGTACCAGTTGTCCTTGAAGATGATGGGTATGCCGCCGCCGCCACCGGCGATGACGACGTGGCCGCTGTCGACCATGTCGAGGATGACGTCCTTCTCGAGGATGTCCAGCGGCAGGGGGGAGGCGACGACCTCTCGGTAGCCTCGGCCGGCGTCCTCCACCATCACCTTGCCCGACGTGCGCAGCTCCTCGGCCTCCTCCTCGGAGAAGAAGGCACCGATCGGCTTGGTGGGGCGGTCGAAGCGGGGGTCGTTCTCGTCGACGAGGGTGCGCGAGATGACCGTGCACACCGACTTCTCGATGTCGATCCCGTGCGCGTGGAGCTGGTTCTCCACGGCGTTCTGCAGGTGGTACCCGATGTACGCCTGGCTCATCGCCACGGTCTCCGAGAGTGGCATGAGCGGGAAGTGGTACGCGGCCTGGCCGCGGTCGATGGACGACTTGATCATCCCGACCTGCGGGCCGTTGCCGTGGCAGATGACGACCTCGGTGCCGGCCCCGATGAGGTCGACGATGGGCTTGGCGACGATCCCGACCGACGCGACGAGCTCGTCGAAGTTGGTCCCGAGCGCGTTGCCGCCCAGCGAGATGAGAATGCGCTGCATCGAGATCCTCCTGAAAGAGGGGGGCGGGCCCGGGCTGCGGCTGTCCGCTGCCCGGCCCCGCCCGTCGGCTCAGTCGTTCTGGGTGTAGAGGGTCGGCATGACGGCGTAGATCGCCGCGCACTTGACCAGGTCGTCCTTCCAGGTGATCTCGTTCGGCGCGTGGGCCTGGTCCTCGCGGCCCGGGCCGACACCGACGACGGGGATGCCGTGCCGGCCGGCGATCGCGACGCCGTTGGTCGAGAACGTCCACTTGTCGATCCGCGGCTCGCCGTACATCGCCCGGTGCGCATCCGCGGCCGCCTGGACCTCGGGGGAGTCCTCCGGGATGACCCAGGTCGGGAAGAAGCACTCCTGGCCGTACTTCAGGCCGGTCCAGGCCGTCGCCTCGTAGTCGTAGAGCGAGACCCGGGCGCCGTGCTTCTGCACCGACGGCAGCCCCTCGATCTCCTTGATGGCGCCCTGCCAGGTCTCACCCTCGGTGAGCCGGCGGTCCAGCGAGATGGCGCAGCTGTCGGCCACCGCACAGCGGGAGGGCGAGGTGAAGAAGATCTCGGACGTCGTCACGGTCCCCTTGCCGAGGAAGTCGTTGTCCAGGAGCTTGTCGTTGAGGTCACGGATGTCGAGGAGGACGTCGGCCATCTTGTAGATGGCGTTGTCGCCGCGCTCGGGTGCCGAGCCGTGGCACGAGACCCCGCTGACCTCGACCCGGATCTCCATCCGGCCCCGGTGGCCGCGGTAGATGCCGTTGTCGGTGGCCTCGGTGGAGACGACGAACGCGGGGCGGATGCCCGACTCCTCGATGATGTAGAGCCAGCACAGGCCGTCGCAGTCCTCTTCCTGGACGGTGCCGGTGACGAGGAACGTGTACGTGTCGGAGAGCAGCCCGAGGTCCTTGGCGATCGCCGCGCCGTAGACCGCCGAGACGACGCCACCGAGCTGGTCGGAGGTCCCGCGGCCGCCGATGATCGTGTCGTCCTCCATGCCGTCGAACGGGTCGAAGGTCCAGTTGGCGGCGTTGCCGACGCCGACGGTGTCGATGTGGCCGTCGAAGCCGATGACGGTCTCGCCGGTGCCCATCCAGCCGAGGACGTTGCCGAGCCCGTCGATGTCGGTCCTGGTGTAGCCGAGCTTGACCATCTCGGCCTGGATGAGCTTGGCCTTCTCCTCCTCCTGGCAGCTGGTGCCCTTGGCCTTGACGAGGGCGCGGAGGAACCGGGTCATGTCCTCCCGGTACCCCTCTGCGGCGGCCTTGACGGCCTCGTAGTCGATCTCCACTGCCGTGCTCATCGTGTGTCTCCTTGCTGTGCGGATGTCGGGCGCGGTCTCCGCCGCGGGCTCAACGGGTGGGGTTTGGTCAGGACTGCCAGCGTGGCTGGTCGCGGTCCCAGAGCTCCTCGAGCTTGGCTGCCGGGTTCCTGACCTTCTGGAGGAAGATCATGGCGGCGATGGCGTAGGGCTTGTTGCTCGCCTGCTTGTACAGCGGGTCGCGATAGCGGTCGAACACCGACTTGTCGACCTCGCCCTCGGCGCAGCTCTCGCCGGTGATGTCCGCGGGCAGGGGATGCATGTAGAGCGCCTCGCCGCCCTTGGTCCCGGCCATCATCGACTCCGTGGTCGCCCAGTCCTTGTGCTCGGCGTTCTGGGCGAGGAGCCGCTGCTCCAGGGCCTTGATGCCGTCGTGGTCGCCGTTGCCGTAGAGCGCGGTGCGCTCCTCCATCGCAGCGAAGGGCGCCCAGCTCTTCGGGCAGACGATGTCGGCGTCGGCGAAGGCGTCCTCCATCGAGTTCGTCACGGTGAAGCTGCCACCTGAGGCCGCGGCGTTCGTGGCGGCGATCTCGCGGGTCCCGGCCATGACGTCGTAGCCATCCGGGTGGGCGAGGACGACGTCCATGCCGTAGCGCGTCATCAGGCCGATCATGCCCTGGGGCACCGAGAGCGGCTTGCCGTAGCTCGGGGAGTACGCCCACGTCATCGCGAGCTTCTTGCCGCGCAGGTTCTCCAGGCCGCCGAACTCGTGGACGAGGTGCAGCAGGTCGGCGGTGGACTGCGTCGGGTGGTCGATGTCGCTCTGGAGGCTGACCAGGGTGGGCCGCTGCTCGAGGACGCCGGCGGCATGGCCCTCGGCGACGTACCGGGCGAACTCCTCCATGTACGTGTGGCCCTTGCCGATGTACATGTCGTCGCGGATGCCGATGACGTCGGCCATGAACGAGATCATGTTCGCCGTCTCGCGCACCGTCTCACCGTGGGCCACCTGGGACTTGCCCTCGTCGAGGTCGGTCACCTCGAGGCCGAGCAGGTTGGCGGCCGAGGAGAAGGAGAACCGGGTCCGGGTCGAGTTGTCGCGGAAGAGCGAGATCGCGAGACCGGAGTCGAAGATCCGCGCGCTCTTGTTGTGCTCGCGCAGGGCCCGTAGGGCGTCGGCGACGGCCAGCACCGCTCGCATCTCGTCATCCGTCTTGTCCCACGTCAGCAGGAAGTCGTTCCCGAACATCCCTGCGTAGTCCAGGCCGTCAAGGGCCCGAAGCTGCTCCCGGACATCCATCCGGCGTCAACCCCTTCCATCTCCTTGGTGCCGCCGTGGCGGTGGCGTCCAACAAGGGCTATACTAGCCGATACATTGGCTATTGTTAAAGTTACCAATGGCGAGGTCTATACAATTTCGGCATAGGTAGGGTACGGATGGAGCATATGAACCCGTCCACGACGCGCTCCGGCGACGCCGCGGTGGCGATCCTGGCGAGCGCTCCGTCGATCCTGGCGAAGATCGCCCCCTCCGTGATGACGGATGAGGACGACGGGAGGCGGATCGACTGGGCGCGTGTCGCCATGGTCGCCGCCGAGCGGGTCTGGTCCAGCGCCGATCGGGCCTTCCTGCAGATCTGTGCCGAGGTCGCCGGGCATCCGGTGGACGGCGAGACCGGACCGGGCAGCTTCGGCGCGCGGTGGGACGCCCTGGACGGGCAGCATCAGGCGCTCATCGCCGGCGTCCTCACCGAGTCGGCCCGGATCACCGTCTCCGACGAGCTTTCCGTTCTCGACCGCCTCGGGGGCGCCGCGCCCGAGGCCGTGTCGCGAAGCGTGACCGCGATCCGGGTACGGCTCGGGCCGGACACCCCCGCGGTGAGCAACGATGCGCTGGGGCGCGAGCGGGTGGGCTTCCGCGAGGGTCTGTCGATCCACGAGGTGTGGCTTCGGGGACGCGGGGTCTGGCGGATGCAGGCCGACCGGGTCGTGTCCTCGCCCTACCTGCTCATCTCCCACCTTGGGACGGTGCGCCTCGTCGGCACCATCGACGGGCTCACCATCCACGGCGACCGGGTGGCCATCATCGGTCGACCGCTCGGGGACCACCCCCTCATCGGGTGCCCGGACCCTCTTGACAACGCCAGCCAGAACCCCGTCGCGTACGGAGAGATCGAGGAAGTGTCATGACAGTAGGTAGTACCCAAGGAGTGCTCGCCCCGGAGGCGGTCGACCCCGTTCGGGGCACGTCACGGGTCCTCCGCAACCCCCACGTCGACCGCGCCCGGGTGGCCGCCGCGGGCGCAGCCGCCCCCAGCTTCCACCCGTCGATGCCGGGCTTCGCCCCCACGCCGCTGCGCTCGGCTCCGCACACCGCCGCGCGGCTGGGCGTGCGCTCGGTCCACGTGAAGGACGAGTCGCACCGTCTCGGGATGCCGTCGTTCAAGATCCTCGGCGCCTCCTGGGCGACCTGCCGGACCGTCCTGGCCCACCTCGGGGAGTACCCGGGAGACGAGCCCACGCTCGCCACGCTCAAGAACGCCATCGACCGCTCCGGAATCGCCCTGACCCTCGTCGCGGCCACGGACGGCAACCACGGCCGGGGGGTGGCCCGGATGGCCAAGCTGCTCGGCCTCGCGGCGCTCATCCTCGTCCCGGCCGGCACGGCCGACAGCCGGATCGACGCCATCGCGGGCGAGGGCGCCGAGGTCCGCGTCGTCGACGGCGGCTACGACGAGGCGATCGCCGCGAGCGCAGCCCTCGCCGACGACCTGCACGTCGTGATCTCGGACACCTCGTGGGAGGGATACGGCGACACCCCGCGGTGGGTCATCGACGGGTACTCGACCCTCCTCAGCGAGGTCACCGGTGAGATCGACGCGGGTCGGGCGCCCGAGCCGACGGTCGTCGTCGTACAGATGGGGGTCGGGGCCTTCGCCGCCGCCGTCACCCGGGCGTTCGCGCCCCGTCCGGCCCGGCTGCTCGTCGGGGTCGAGCCGACGAGCGCCGACTGCGTGATGGTCAGCGCGTCGGTCGGCGAGATCCTGACGATCCCCGGCCCGCAGGACTCGATCATGGCCGGCCTCAACTGCGGCACGCCGTCGGTCGTCGCGTGGGATGACGTCCTCCACGGCTACGACGTCTTCGCGTCGGTGTCCGACCTCGACGCCGAGGAGGCCATGCGCCTCCTTCACCAGGACGGCCTCGCGGTCGGCGAGAGCGGCGCGGCCGGCCTCGCGGGCCTGATCGCCCACGGCCACGAGCTCGGCGTCGGTGCTGACGACGACGTGCTGCTCTTCCTGACCGAGGGCCCCACGGACCCAGCCGGCTACGAGCGCATCGTGGGCGCGCCGGCCGGCTGAGCCGGACGGCGTCGGCGGCCGTCCGGACGATGCTCCGGCCGGCCGCCGACCCTTCCTGGCGGGGTCGGTCAGTGCTCGGTCGCGGGGGCGGGCGTGCGCGGCGGACGCCGGTATGCCGTGTCCTCCAGCGGCAGTCGGTAGCGCCGCTTGCCGTCACGCAGGTAGTAGGCCTGGGCCGTGGCCGGAGCGGTCGGGATCAGGCAGATCTCGCCCATGCCCTTGGCGCCGTAGGCGTAGGGCAGCGCGCCCGGGCCTCGGACGAACCGAACCTCGACCGGCGGCATCTTGTTCGGCCGCAGCAGGCCGAGCTGGCCGTAGCGGGTCTTCGGGACGCCGTCCTCGACGACGAACTCCTCGGTGAGGGCGTAGCCGAGGCCCATCATCACGCCGCCCTCGATCTGCCCGATGGCGGACTGCTCGTTCATGACCGTCCCGACGTCGTAGACGGCGAGGACCTTCTCGACCTCCCCGCTGTCGTCGAGCGTGATCATCTGGGCGCCGAACCCGTAGCCGACGTGGCTCTTGGGGTGCTCCTTCGGCGAGTCGATCGGGTCGGTCTCGGGGAAGAACTCGCCGTACCACTGCATGCCCTCGAGCCGGGCCAGGTCGCCGTCGGCCTCCTCGAGGGCGTCGCGGAGCTGGACCGCCGCGAGCCGGGTCGCCTCACCGGTGAACAGCGTCTGCCGGGACCCGGTCGAGGTGCCGCTGTCGGGAGTGCGCTCGGTATCGGGCTGCTCGTGGACGATCTGGTCGGGGCGCAGGTCGACGGTCTCGGACAGGACGTGAATGACGACCTGCGCGACACCCTGGCCCATGCAGGCCGCCGACGTCCGGATGTGGACCACCTCATCCTCGACCGAGAGGATGCAGCGACCGGCGTCGGGCAGCCCGACGCCGATGCCGGTGTTCTTGTGCGCGATCGCGAGTCCGGAGTTCGGGTGGGCGTAGAAGTCACCCTTGATGTCCTCGAGGACCTCGGCGATCCCCGTGGACTCGTCGGCGATCTGCCCGTTGGGCAGGGAGTCGCCGGGGCGGACGACGTTGAGGTACCGGATCTCCCACGGGTCATGGCCGGACATCTCGGCCAGCTCGTTGAGGCAGCTCTCCATCGCGAACTGGCTCTGGACGACCCCGAACCCGCGGAACGCGCCCGAGACGGGGTTGTTCGTGTAGAGGGCCAGCCCGAGGACCTCGAAGTTGGGGACGACGTACGGGCCGCCGGCATGCGTGCACGCCCGCTGCAGGACGGGACCACCGAGTGAGGCGTAGGCCCCCGTGTCCGAGAGGATGATGACCTTGACCGCGGTGAGCCTGCCCTCCTCGTCGCAGGCCACGGTGAACTCCATGTCCATCGGGTGGCGCTTGACGTGGTAGTTCAGGCTCTCGGTGCGGGAGAACCTCACCTTCACCGGGCGCCCCAGGTGCCAGGCCATCAGGGCGGCGTGGTGCTGGACGCTCATGTCCTCCTTGCCGCCGAAGCCGCCGCCGACGAGCGTCGCGGTCGAGCGGATCTTCTCCGGCGGAAGCCTCAGCATCCGGGAGATCTCGTGCTGCTCGTCGTAGACCGACTGGCTCGAGGTGTAGAGCTTCAGCCCGTCACCGTACGGCTCGGCAACAGCCGCCTCGGGCTCCATGAAGGCGTGCTCCTGCCACGGCGTCTTGAACTTCCGGGTGACGGAGTATGCCGACGAGCGGATCGCCGCGTCGGGGTTGCCACGCTTGACGTGCTCGACGTCGAGGACGTTGCCCTTGCTGTGCACCAAGGGGGCGTCCGGGCTGAGTGCCTGCTGGGGTGAGGTGACCGGGGGCAGCGCCTCGTAGTCGAGGTCGATGAGCCCGATGATCTCCTCGAGCATGCTCTCGTCGTCGCTGGCGACGAGAGCGATCGCGTCGCCGACGTAGCGGGTGTGCTCGCCGACCCGGATCATGACGTCCCAGTCGTTGACGATGTGGCCGATCTTGTTCTCCGGCACATCTTCGGCCGTGAGCACGGCAAGGCAGCTGGGGTGGGCCTTGGCCCTCGAGACGTCGAGGCCCCGGACCAGCCCGCGGGGGCTGGGCGAGCGCAGCGCCTTGGCGAAGACCATCCCCGGGAGCCGGATGTCGTCGGCGAACTTGCCGGTCCCGAGCACCTTCTCCTCGACGTCGGGTCGCGCCGCGCTGTCGGATACGCGCCACCGCTCGGTGGACGTCACCGGCGTCTCGCCGGTGCGGAACAGGTCGGCCGAGAGCATGACGGCGTCGACGATCTGGCGGTAGCCCGTGCATCGGCAGAGGTCGCTGCGGATCGCCTTGGTGACGTCGTCCCTCGTCGGCTCCGGGTTCTTGTCGAGAAGGGCCTTGGACGCCATGACCATGCCCGGCGTGCAGAAGCCACACTGGACCGCGCCGGTCTCGCCGTAGGCGTGGGTGTAGACCTGCTTCTCCCGCTCGGTGAGGCCGACGGTCGTGACGACGTCGTGGCCCTCGACGCTCTCGGCCTGCCGGGTGCAGGACTTGACCAGCTTGCCGTCGACGAGGACGACGCACGTCCCGCAGGAGCCGTCGTCGCAGCCCTCCTTGACGGTCAGGTCGCCGATCTCGTCCCGGAGCGCCCGGATGAGCGGCTTGTCACCGCTCACGTCGTGCTCGGTTCCGTTCACCGTGATCTTCATGGCGTGTGCTCCTTCGTCGGATAGAGGCTCGTCGACGTCTCGTCTGCGTCTCGGTCTGCGGCTAGCGGATGTCGTCGTCTGGGCGGCCGCACCGGACGAACCGTCCGGGCGGGAGATCGGGTCGCAGCACGCCGTCGTGGACGAGCCGCCGACCGCGGAGGAGGACGTCACGCACCCGTCCTCGAAGCTCGAGGCCGGCGTAGGGCGTGTGGTCGACGTTCTCGTGGAGGTCGGCGTGGCGGACGGTCCACCGCGGGGTGGGGTCGATGACGACGATGTCGCCGTCGCTTCCCGGGGCGATGGCGCCCTTGCGGGGGTAGATCCCGAAGTGCCGCGCGGCGTTCTCCGATGTCACCGCGACGTACCTCTCCGGGGTGAGCCGTCCGGCTGCGACCCCCTCGGAGTAGAGCAGGACCATCCGCAGCTCGATGCCCGGCGCCCCGTTCGGCACCTTGCTGAAGTCGGGCGCAGCGTCCTTCTGTCCGGCGATGTCGAAGGAGCAGTGGTCGGTGCCGACGAACTGGATGTCTCCGCCGGCCAGCGCCAGCCACAGCGCGTCGCGGTGGTCGGGGGTGCGAAGCGGTGGGCTCATCACGGCCTGGCGAGCCTCGAGCTCCCCGGCCGCGTCGGCCGCGGGGGCACCGTAGGCGCGGTTGTCGAGGACGAGGTACTGCGGGCAGGTCTCCGCGATGACCCGGCTGCCTCGCGACCGCACGTCGCGGAGCACGTCGAGCGACTGCTTGGCGCTCAGGTGCACGACGTAGTGGGGTGCGTCGTTGAGGGCGGCGATCGTCGTCAGTCGGTTGAGCGCCTCGGCCTCGAGCTCCGGCGGCCGGGTGCGCTGGTGCCAGTAGGCGCCGGTATGCCCCTGGGCGAGCTCGTCCTGGATGAGGGCGTCGATGACCCGTCCGTTCTCGCAGTGGAACCCGATCGTCGCGCCGAGGGCGGCGCTCGCCGCCAGTGCGGCATAGATCTCGTCGTCCTCGACCATCATCGAGTGCCGGTAGGCCATGTACAGCTTGAAGGACGTGACGCCGGCGTCGGCCATCGCGGACATCTGCTCGGCGAACTCGGGCTTCCACTCGGTCATCGCGAGGTGGAACCCGTAGTCGCATACCGCGTTGCCGTCGGCCTTCTCGTGCCAGCGGGTGAGGCCGTGCTGGAGCGACTCGCCGTGGAACTGGGTCGCGAAGTCGAGGATGGTCGTGGTGCCCCCGGCCAGGGCCGCGCGGGTCCCGGTGGCGAAGTCATCGGCCGTCACCGTGGTGCCGGCCTCGAGGTCGAGGTGGGTGTGGGTGTCGATGCCGCCCGGGACGAGCAGGCATCCGGTGCAGTCGACGACCTCGTCCTCGGGGCCGGCGGTGAGCTGCCCGACCTCGGTGATGACGCCGTCGGCGATGCGGACATCGGCCGGTCGCGACTGCGTCGCGCTGACCACCGTTCCGCCGTGGAGGAGCACCGTCATGGTCGACAGGCCCCCATGGTCGGCGCGTGCCCGGTCCGCATCACAGGGCTGCCCACACTCGGGGTGCGCGCTCGGTCGACCGGGCATCGAGCCGGGCCTCGTCCAGGCCCAGGATCTCTCGGTCTCGCATCGCCCAGGCACCGGCCACCATCGCGTCCCGGACCAAACCCCCGCTCATCCCGAAGATGACGTGTCCCCACGCGGTGTCGCCGTTGAAGGGGGTGAAGGGGCGGTAGTCGAGGGTGATGAGGTCGGCGTACCCGCCGGCAGCGAGGATCCCGACCGGCTTGGCGAAGAAGTTGGTGCAGATCCTCGGGTTGTTGGTGAACAGCGCCTCGATCGCCTGGCCGAACCCGACGGCCGGGTCGGACAGGTGGAGGCTCTGGAGGATCTTGGCCACCTGGGCCGAGGCGAACATGTCGGCCGTGTAGGCATCGGTCCCGAGGCCGACGCGCAGTCCGCGGCGGAGCATCTCGACGACGGGGGCGACGCCGACGGCGTTGCCCATGTTGGAGTGCGGGTTGTGGACGACGTTGGTGTCCGTCTCGAGGAGCAGGTCGAGCTCGTCGCCGTCGGCGTGGATGCAGTGCGCCGCAATGGTGCCGGGGCCGAGCATCCCGTGGTCGTTCAGCCGGGTGACGATGCGCTTCCCGTACCTGTCCACCGAGTCGGTCTCGTCGCCCTCGCCCTCGGCGACGTGGATGTGGAACCCGCCGGTCAGACCGTCCTTGGCCGCGGCGGCCGCGTCCAGGCTGGCCTCGGACAGCGTGAAGGATGCGTGCAGCCCGAACAGGCCCTTGACGAGGTCCTGCCCGTCGACGTTGGCGGCCTTCATGAACTCGGCGTTCTCGGCCAGTGCCGCCGCGAGCACCGCCGCGCCGTCGCGGTCGGAGGCCTCGTAGCACAGCACGCTCCGGATGCCGACCTGGCGCGCCACCGCCGCCATCGTCGGTAGCGAGCCGCTCACGGCATTCGGGCTGGAGTGGTGGTCGATGACCGTCGTCACCCCGTTGCGGAGCGACTCGACGAACGTCGTCGCCGCGTTGAGCTCGACGTCCTCGAGCTCGAGCATCCGGTCCAGCCGCCACCACAGGTTCTCGAGGATCTGGGTGAAGTCGCCGGTCGGGCGGTGGACCGCCATGCCCCGCGCGTACGCGCTGTACGCGTGGGTGTGCGCGTTGATCAGGCCCGGCATGATGAGCCGCCCCTCGACGTCGACGAGCACCTCGTCAGGGTATGCCGCCCGCAGCTCGGCCAGCGGGCCGACGGCCACGATCGTGTCGTCCTGGACGACGACGGCGCCGCTCTCGACGAAGGGGCGGTCGGCGTCGTTGGTCAGGACCGGGCCGTTGCCGATGATCATGCGGGGACACCTCCGGTTGTGGCCAGCAGGTAGGAGTAGCGGTCCTCGAGGGTGGCGAGGACCCGCGTCATGGCGTCGCTGAGCCGGTCATCGCCGATGGTGTGCTCGAACACCTCGCCGGTCTCATCGCGGATGAGGTAGCGGTGCTCGGCGAGCTGGAGGTACCCGGTGTTCGTCGAGTCGTCGAAGTCCTCGCGCGCCCAGAACACCGTGATCTTGTCCAGGTAGGGCAGGCCTGCGTGCGGGCAGAAGGTGCCGCAGTTGCCGCACTCGTTGCACAGCCCGTCGATGTGGACGATCTGGCGGGGGTCGGAGAACCCCGGAACCGTGATCGCGACGTTGGCCCGGTTGGGGCAGACCTCGGTGCAGACCTCGCACACCTCGTCGCATGCGAGGCACCGATGGCCCTCCGGGGCGCCGTTGATCGTGGCGATCATGAGGCCGCGCCGACCGAGGAGCTCCGCCTCGCCGAGATGGTCGACCGTCCGGGGTCGCTCGAAGTCGATGTCGAGGCCCTCGGCCCGCAGGATCGCGCTCGCCGCCACCTTGGCGTCCGCCATGGCCCGGACGATCGTGTCGGGGCCGAGCCGGCCGTCGCCGACGACGTAGACGTTCTCCTGCGAGGACTGGTGGCTCTCGTCGAGGACCACCCGGCCGCGGTCGTCGAGCGCCAGCCCGCCGGCGGCATACCGACTGGTGTCGATGGTGGCGCCGGTGGCTCCGATGACGGTGTCGAAGGGCAGGTCCACATACGTTCCGCGACCCACGGCGGACCGCCGTCCGGTGGCATCGAGCGCGCCCAGGTCCATCTCCTCGCAGCGCAGGACGGACCCGTCGAACGAGATCGGGGCGAGCCGCTGCAGCATCGTGATGCCCTCGTCCCGGACCATGTTGACCTCGTGCTGGGTCGCCGGCATGAAGGGCTCGGTGCGCCGGTAGACGATGATCGCCTCCTCGACGCCCGGGGTCCGCTGGGCGGTGCGCACGCAGTCCATGGCCACGTCACCGGCACCGATGACGGCGACCCGCCTGCCGACCCGGGCGCCACCGTCGTTGTTGGCCTGCCACAGGAAGTCGAGGGCGTCGACCACCTTGTCCTGGCCCTCCCGGACGGGGCTCACGCCCCGGCCCCAGGAGCCGGTCGCGATGACGACGTGGGCGTAGGTCCTCTTCAGCTCGGCGAGGGAGTAGTCCGGGTCGACGCCGAAGTGGAAGCGCACCCCGAGCCCGACGGCGAGCTGGTAGTCGCGCTCGATCTGCTCACGGCTGATCCGGAAGCTCGGGATGATGTAACGGACGATCCCGTACGGACCGTCGAGCTTCTCGAGAACATCGACGTCCATCCCGTTGCGGCGCAGGAACATCGCGGCGGCGATGCCGGCCGGCCCGGCGCCGATGACGGCGACCTTCCGGTCGGTCTTGAGGGCAGGCGTCGTGGCGGCGGCGTTGAACGCGTCCTGCGCGCCGTCGGCGGCCAGGAGCTTGACGCCGCGCATGTCGATGGACTGGTCGTAGTCGAGGCGGGTGCAGTGGTCGCGGCACTGCTGCGAGCACAGCACCCCGGTGATCGTCGGCGCCGTGTTGTCGACGGCGATGACGTCGAAGGCCTCGGTGAGCCTCCCGGCAGCCACCAAGGTGAGGTACTCGGGGATCTGCTGGTGGATCGGGCAGCCGCCGTCCTGGCAGGGCGCCTTGAAACAGTCCACGAGCGGCAGCGGCGAGCTCGTCTTCCGCGAGCGGACCTTCTCCCGGTAGCGCTTGTGGTAGCGCTCGTCCGCGAAGGCCTTCGCGACCGTCGCCTCGAGAAGCGCGACATCGATACGGCCGGCATCGGTCATCACCTGCGCGGCCCGGTCGGCCAGCTGCCGGAACCGGGTCACCCCGCCCGGCTTGAGAATCGTCGTGGCGACGGTGACGGGCTGGATCCCGGTCGCCAGGAGGTCGTTGGCGTTGAGGGCGTCGACGCCCCCGGAGAACGAGATCGGCAGGGCGCCGTCGAACTCGGCCGACAGCTTCGCCGCGAGGGAGAGGGAGAGGGGCAGGAGCGAGCGGCCCGACATGTACATCTCCTCCGCCGGCAGCTCGCCCGCGGTGACCTCGACGGGGAAGGTGTTCGTCAGCTTGACACCGAAGCGCAGCCCGAGGCCGTCCGCCGCGGTGGTGAGGCGTCGGAACATCGCGATGGCGTCGGGGTACTGGAGGTCCTCACGGAAGTGATGGTCGTCGAAGGACACGTAGTCGAAGCCGATCCGGTCCAGCGCCTCGCGGGCCGCGTCATAGCCGAGCATCGTCGGGTTGCACTTGACGAAGGTGTGTAGCCCCTTCTCCTCCAGCAGGTAGGAGGCGATGCGCTCGATCTCGTCGGCCGGGCAGCCGTGCAGCGTCGACAGCGTGACGGACGTGCTGATCGTCGGGCCGACCGCGTCGAGGTCGTTCTTCGTGAAATGCGAGAGCTCGTCGAGATGGGTTTCGACCCAGTCGCGACATTCCTTGAAGATCGGCGTCTCGGACGCGTCCTTCATTCCCTCGATGAAGGCGTCGAGCTTGTCGCTGCGGATGCCGGCCAGATCATATCCGACGCTCATATTGAATGCGACGTGGTCGATGGGGCCGAGGCCGAGCTCCTGACCGAGTACGGCAATGGCAAAATATGCCTTGACATACTCGTCGAAAGCCTCGGGAACGGTCAGCTCCGTCGACCATTCGGAGTTGTATCCCTCGTCCTCGGCAACAATGCAGGGTTTTGCGACGACCTGTCGGATCTCCTCACCGTCCATGATTTGCACGGTTTTGAGCTCCATAAAGCGCGCGCCCGCCACATAGGCGGCGACGATGTTGTTGGCGAGCTGTGTCTGGGGACCGGCGGCCGGGCCGACCGGTGCGGCGAGGGAGTTGCCGAACGGGTCCGCGGCCGTGCGTCCCGACTCGGGTCGCCAGAACTGGCCCGAGTGCACCCCGAAGACGGACCCCTCGCGACGCAGCTCCTCGACCGCCCAGTTCATGAGGTGTGCGAACGGCATCGGCCGCATCAGATCGCCCATGAGGGCTCCCTTCCACTCGTAGGCCACGCGGTCAGGCCCAGGACGTCTTCGACCTCGTGCGGGTGCTCCGGGTCGACCCGGAGGGCGGGTCGCGGGCCGGCATCGACCTCACCCGCACGTCCTCAGTGATACACCCGCTAATAGAATTGCATACCTGCGCTCGCTCCACCAGCGGCCCTTGAGCAGGCGCGCGGTATGCCGATTCTGCACGGCCGTCATGCTGGGAAAGCATAATGTGGCCTGGACCACTCCCACTATATCCATGCCTTGTGCCCGTGGCGGTCCGACGGCTGTCGATCCCCGATCATGCCCGCGTGGCGAATACGCCTGAGAATAAGCACGATCGGTTCGCTGGACCGCGTCCGTGGACCGGCCGGATGTCCCGGCGAACATGAGGGCCGTCACCCGGTTTCGGCGGCCACAAAGGCGTGCCTCACCGAATGTCGGCATCATTGACAGTGAAGGGTGCCCGGAGGAGAGTCCGACTGCCATTGAGGCCGAGCCCGGATCCGCGGGTTTCAGGAAAAGGAGCACACATGTCGAGTCAGCCCGAAGTGGGGGCCAACGCCCGCCGCGCGGCCGCTGGGCGTCCGGAGGACGAGCGCCTGACCTTCGCCGCGACGCTCGGTTACGGCGTTCAACACATCCTGGCGATGTTCGGTGGGGTCATCGCGGTACCGATCATCATCGGCGGGGCAGCCGGACTGAAGGGGTCCGACCAGGCTCTGCTGATCTCATGCAGCCTCTTCATCAGCGGCCTGGCGACGATGCTGCAGACGCTGGGCGTCCCGTACTTCGGCTCTCAGCTTCCGCTCGTGCAGGGCATCTCGTTCGCGTCCGTCTCGACCCTGCTCACCATCGTCGGCGGCAAGGGGACGGACGGCCTGCGGACGGCATTCGGCGCGACAATCGTCGCAGGCATCGTCGCGTTGGTCATCGTCCCGTTCTTCGCGCAGGTCGTCCGGTTCTTCCCGCCGGTCGTCACCGGTTCAATCATTACCGTCATCGGTCTGTCCCTCATGCCGGTCGCCGGAAAGTGGATCACCGGTCAGCCGACCTTCGGCAGCGACCCGAACCCCACCTTCGCGAATGTCAAGGACATGGCCCTGGGGATGTTCACCCTCGTCGTCGTCCTCGTCCTCAGCAAGGTCAAGATGTTCGCTCGGCTCGCGATCCTGCTGTCCCTCGTGATCGGGACGATCGTCGCCCTGTTCACCGGCCAGGCGTCGTTCAGCCTCTCCGGTGCCTCCGACATGGCCATTCCGACGCCGTTCGCCTTCGGTGGCCCGCTGTTCACCATCGGCGCGATCGCCAGCATGCTCATCGTGATGCTCGTGATCATGGCCGAGACGACGGCCGACATCATTGCGGTCGGCGAGGTCGTGGGCACGGAGGTCCCGCCGAGGCGGGTGGCCGACGGACTGCGGGCCGACATGCTGAGCTCGGCCGTCGCTCCGGTGTTCAACACCTTCCCGGCGACCGCCTTCGCGCAGAACGTCGGGCTCGTGGCCCTCACGGGGATCAAGAGCCGGTTCGCGGTCGCCGTCGGTGGTGGCCTCCTGGCCCTCGCCGGCCTGTCGCCGTGGATCGCCGCCATCATCGGCGTCATCCCGCTGCCCGTCCTGGGCGGCGCCGGGATCGCGTTGTTCGGGATGGTCGCCGCGAGTGGCATCCGCACCCTCACCAAGGTGAACTTCGTGGGGACCAACAACCTGCTCATCGTGGCGGCGGCGCTCGGCTTCGGCCTGCTGCCGAGCCTCGTCGGCGGGTTCTGGGGCAACTTCCCCTCGTGGTTCCAGGTCATCGCCGGCTCCGGCATCAGCGCCGCGGCGATCGTGGCCATCCTGCTCAACGTCTTCTTCAACATGCTCGGCGGGTCCGGCAGCGGCGGCGGGCTGGCCAACGCGCCGGTCATGGACGTGGACGAGAGGGACCTCGAGGAGCTCCTGAGCGACTGAACGACCCCTCCACCGGGTCAGTGTGTTGTCGACCAGGGTGCCGTGTCACGCGTGTGACGCGGCACCCTGGTGCGCTCGCATCCCAGGCAGCGGCCCGCTCGGACGGTCAGGAGACTCAGGAGACCGGTGGTCGGCGCCAGCGACCTGCGGCGATCTGGTCGCCGCCGACCCACACCCCCCCGACGTCGGAGCTGCTGCCCAGCGTGAACACCTTCGCCAGCGCGTCCTCGGCGGAGTGGGCGTTGGCCAGCCCGACGGCAAGCGGGTTGCCGCTCTCGGGCAGCACCCAGATCGCGTCGAACTGCTTGCCGACGCCGAGGTCGCCGACCTCGGCCGCCAGGCCGAGGGCGTCGGCCCCCGCAGCCGTCGCGAGCCACAGCAGGTGCGCGGAGCCGAGCGGTAGCCCCTGGTCCCCGAGCAGCTGCTGCGCGAAGTAGGCCTGCAGGCCCTCCTTGAGCAGGGAGAACCCGGTGCCCGCGCCGACGTCCGAACCCAGGGCGACGCGCACCCCGTGCTCGACGTGCCGACGGAGCGGGAACAGCCCGCTGCCGAGGGCGGCGTTGCTCGTGGGGCAGTGCGCCACCGAGGCTCCCCGGTCGGCGAGCAGGGCGAGCTCCTGGTCGGATGGGTGGACGTTGTGGGCCAGCACGCTGTTGCGCTCGATGAGGCCGTGGTCGGCGTAGGTGTGGACGTACGGCGAGCCGTCGAAGAGCCGCGCCACCTCGGCGATCTCGGCGAGGTTCTCGTTGACGTGGGAGGTGAACCACGAGCCCGACACCTCGGCGAAGGTCGCGGCACACGACTCGAGCATCGCGTCGCTGGCCGAGAAGGAGAAGCGGGGTGTCACGGCATACCGCATGCTTCCGGTGCCGTGCCAGCGCTGCGCGAGCACGGCCGCCTCGTCGTGCGCCCGCTCGGGTGTGGTGAGCAGCGCCGGCGGCAGGTTGCGGTCGGAGACCACCAGACCCGATCGTGACCCGCAGACCGGCGGCGTGCGCCGCCTCGAACATGACGTCGACGGCGGGGGCGAAGTGGGAGCCGAAGACGAGTGCGGTGGTGGTGCCGGCGGACACCAGTCCGGTGACGAAGTCGCGGGCCACCCCGCGTGCGTAGTCGACGTCGGCGAGCCGGGCCTCCTCGGGCAGGGCGCGCTGGTCGAGCCAGTCGAGCAGCGGCAGACCCAGCCCGCCGATCACCCGCACCTGTGGGAAGTGCACGTGGGTGTCGACCATGCCGGGCAGCAGCATGCCGTCGGCGAGGGCGATGACCTCCTCGTCCGGGTGGTCGGCGCGCACCACCGAGAAGGGTCCCCGGGCGGTGATCGTGCCGGTGAGGTCGACGACGACGCCGGCGTCCTGCTCGGCACGCAGCCTGCCTCCGCGGAAGGGGTCGTGCGGGGTGTCGAACACGGTGGCGCGGTAGAGCGTCACCGTCCGGCCGCCTGGGCCGACCGCTCGGACTCGAAGACCCTGACCAGGTCCGCGGCGACACTGACCGCGATGACGGCCGGCTCCTTACCCGCGATGTCCGCGAGTCCGATGGGGGTGTGGATCCGAGCCAGGTCCGCGGGCGAGTGGCCCTCCGCCGCAAGGCGTTGCTCGAACCTGCGCCACTTGGCCGAGGAGCCGATGAGCCCGATCGAGCCGAGGTGCGGGTGGCGCAGCGCGCTGTCGCACAGGGCGGCGTCCGCCGCGTGGTCGTGGGTCATCACGAGGACGTGGGTGCCGTGGGGGACCTGCCCGAGGACGAGCTCGGGCACCGGCGCATGGTGCACGTGCACCCGGGCCGCCGCGTCGTCCAGCACGTGCAGTGCCGCAGCCGACACCCGCTCGGCGCGCGAGTCCACGAGATGGAGCTCGAGGTCGTGACGGCTGAGGATGCGGGCCAGCTCGTGCCCGACGTGACCCATGCCGAAGATCGCGACCGAGGGGACCACGGCGAGCGGCTCCAACAGGATGCCGACCTCACCACCACAGCACTGCCGGCCGTGCTCGACCGGCGCCTGGTCGTTGAGGGAGAGCGTGAGCTGCTCGGGTATGCCGCGGGCCTGCGCGAGCATCGACCGGGCCCGGTCGGCGGCGGTCGCCTCGAGGTTGCCGCCGCCGATGCTGCCCCACGTGCCGTGGGCTGCGACGACCATCTTGGCGCCGGCGTCCCGGGGCGCGTGCCCGCGCACCGACACGAGCGTGACCAGGACCCCGGGCTCGCGGTCCCGCCTGAGCCGGTCGACAGCCGCCAGCCAGTGCATGTCAGCTCCCCGCTCCGGCCGACCGCCCGGCCGGCTGCGCGGCGGGCTCGGCCGGCTCGGCCGACGGCTCGCCGCCGCCCCGGGCCTGGTGGACCGCCCAGAACACCGCCTCCGGGGTCGCGGGTGAGGCGAGGTCGACCACGGTGCCGGGCGGCCCGAACGACGCCGCGGCCTGGCGCAGGGCCTCGCGCACCGAGAACGCCAGCATGAGGGGCGGCTCGCCGACCGCCTTCGACCCGTAGACCGCGCCGTCCTCGTGGGCGCGGTCGAGGAACGCGACGTTGAAGACGTCGGGCATCTCCGAGAAGCTGGGCAGCTTGTAGGTGCTCGCCGCCTGCGTCGCGAGTCGGCCGCGCGACGGCGTGTCGGACTCGTCCCAGCGCAGGTCCTCCAGCGTGAGCCAGCCGGCGCCCTGGACGAAGGCGCCCTCGACCTGGCCGAGGTCGACCAGCGGTGACAGGGAGTCCCCCACGTCGTGGACGATGTCGACGCGCAGCAACCGGTAGGCGCCGGTGAAGCCGTCGACCTCGACCTCGGCGGCAGCCGCACCGTAGGAGAAGTACTTGAACGGCGAGCCCTGCATCAGGGTGGAGTCCCAGTGCAGCCCCTGCGTCCGGTAGAACCCGGCCGCCCAGAGCTGGACCCGTTGGAAGTAGGCCTCTTGCACGAGGTCGGCCCAGGCCACCTGCCGGCCGTCGCCGGCCGTTGTGACCAGCCCCTGGCCGAACCGGACGGCCGCGGCAGGCACACCCAGGCGCTCGGACGCCACCGCGCGCAGCCGCTCGACGATCTGCTCGCACGCGTTCTTGACGGCGCCACCGTTGAGATCGGAACCCGAGCTCGCCGCGGTCGCCGAGGTGTTGGGCACCTTGTCGGTGCGGGTGGGGGCGAGCCGCACCGTGGCCAGTGGCACGCCGAGCGTCGTGGCCGCGACCTGGCGCATCTTGGTGTGCAGTCCCTGGCCCATCTCGGTTCCGCCGTGGCTGATGAGCACCGAGCCGTCCTTGTAGACGTGGACGAGCGCCCCGGCCTGGTTGAAGGTCGGGAAGTTGAACGAGATCCCGAACTTCACCGGGGTCACGGCCAGGGCGCGCTTGGTGTGTTCGTGCGAGGCGTTGTACGTGGCGATCTGCGCCGTGCGGGCCGCGACCTCGCCCGTCGTGAGCACCTGGTCCCAGCAGGTGACGGCGCGCTCCGGGTGGCGCACCGGCTGACCGTAGGGGGTCTGCTGCCCGTGCGTGTAGAAGTTGCGGCGCCGCAGGTCCACCGGGTCGATCCCGAGCCGAGGCGCGCACCGGCCGAGGATGTCCTCGATGACGAGCATCCCCTGCGGCCCGCCGAACCCGCGGAACGCCGTCTGGGACGTCTTGTGCGTCCTGGCGATCCGCCCGTTGACCCGCACGTTCGGGATCCAGTAGGCGTTGTCGACGTGGCACAGGGCGCGGGCCATGACCGGTTCGGACAGGTCGAGGCTCCAGCCGCCGTCGGAGGTCAGCGTCGCGTCCAGCGCCTGCAGCCGGCCGGCGTCGTCGAAGGCGACCCGCCACCGGGCGTGGAAGCCGTGCCTCTTGCCGGTCATGGTCATGTCCTGGGTGCGGGTGAGCCGCAGCCGCACCGGGCGGCCGGTGAGGGTCGCCCCGAGGGCCGCGACCGCGGCATACCCGTGCGGCTGCATCTCCTTGCCGCCGAAGGCGCCGCCCATGCGCAGGCACTGCACCGTGACGGCGTTGCTGGCCCGGCCGAGGACGTGCGCCACGATGTCCTGCGTCTCGGTGGGGTGCTGGGTGCTGCTCTGGACGAAGACCTGGCCGTTCTCGTCCACCTGGGCCAGCGAGCTGTGCGTCTCGAGATAGAAGTGCTCCTGCCCCGCCATCTCCACCTCGCCGCTGAACACGTGGGTCGCGCCGTCGAACCCGGCGTCCACGTCGCCGCGCTCCAGCCGCGGCTGGGCTCCCTGGAAGCTCCCCGCGTCGATGGCCTCGCGCACCGTGACGATCGACGGCAGCGGCTCGTAGTCGACCTCGACGGCCAGCGCCCCGAGCCGCGCGGCCTCGAGGGTCTCACCGAGCACCCAGCAGACGGCGTGCCCGTAGAACATCACCTCGGAGGGGAACAGGGGTTCGTCCTGCTTGACCCCCGCGTCGTTGACCCCGGGCACGTCGGCGGCGGTCAGGACACGCACCACCCCGGGCACCCCCAGCGCCGGCGCCGTGTGCAGCCGGGTGACCCGGGCATGCGCGTGCGGCGCCTGCACCGGGTAGGCGTGCAGGACGCCGGGGGTGCGGACCGCCAGGTCGTCGGTGTAGAGCGCGTGACCGGTGACGTGAAGAGCGGCCGACTCATGCGAGATCGCCTGCCCGACAACGGGGTTGGTGGGGCGCTCGGACAGGGAGGTCATGCGCGCACCTCCCGCGGCGTCGCGCTCTCGGCGTGCAGCTTCACCAGCGCGGTGCCCAGGGTGGCTCTGCGGTATGCCGCGCTGGCCCGGTGGTCATCCAGCGGGGTTCCTTCGCCCCGCATCACCTCGGCCGCGGCCCGCACGGTCTCCGCGGTCCACGGCCGTCCCTCCAGGGCCGCCTCGGTGGCGAGCGCCCGTAGGGGGGTGGCGGCCGCGCCCCCGAGGCCGATCCGTGCCCTACGCACCATGCCGTCGACGACGTCCAGCGCGAAGCCCACTGCCACGCTGGAGATGTCGTCGAACCGGCGCTTGGCAATCTTGTGGAAGGCGGTGATCGGGCTGAGCGGCAACGGGATCCGCACGGCCCGGATCAGCTCACCGGGCTGCAGGACACTCTGTCGGTACCCGGTGAAGTAGTCGGCGAGCGCCACCTCCCGGTCGCCGGCGGGCCCGGTGAGCACGACGCGGCGTCGAGGGCGAGCAGAGCCGGCGCCAGGTCGCCGACCGGCGAGCCGGTGCCGAGGTTGCCGCCGGTCGTGGCGCTGTTGCGGATCAACGGTGAGGCGAACTGCGGGAACAGCCGGTCCAGCAACGGGACCCGCCCGGCCAGCCCTCGCTCGAGCTCGCTCAGGCTCAGCGCCGCCCCGATCTCGATGACGTCCTCGCCGAAGGACAGGCCGCGCAGCTCGGGCAGCCTGTCGATGCCGATGAGGAACGGCGCACGGGCGCCCGAGAGGTTCACCGCGACCCCCCAGTCGGTCGACCCGGCGAGGAGGGTGGCCTCGGGGTGCTCGGCGAGCAGGGCCAAGGCCTCGGCGAGGTCGACGGGGCGCACGTAGGTGCCGGTGGCGCCGGTGAGCCGGGTCGCCCGGGCGGGCGGTGGAGCGGCGGCCCGGCGTGCGGCATACGGGTCGTTGGGCTCGGGCTCACCGAGAGCGAAGGCGGCGTCGCGGATGGGGCGGTAGCCGGTGCAGCGGCACAGGTTGCCCGAGAGCGCGTGGAGGTCGAAGCCGTTGGGACCCCGCTCATGGGACTCGGCCGGGTCCGTCGTGCTCGCGTGCCGGTCGGCACGGTAGTACTCGGCAGCCATCGAGCTGACGAAACCGGGCGTGCAGTAGCCGCACTGGGATCCGCCACGGACCGCCATCTCGTGCTGCACCGGGTGCAGGTGGTCGGGCGTGCCGAGTCCCTCGGCGGTCACCACCTCCTGGCCGTCGAGGGCGGCCACGGGGACCAGGCAGGCGTTGAGGGCGGTCCACCGGGTGCCCGACCCACCGTCGGGGCGGGCCACCATGACGGAGCAGGCGCCGCACTCGCCCTCGGCGCAGCCCTCCTTGGCCCCGGTGAGGCCGTGGCTGCGCAGCCAGTCGAGGGCGGTGGTGCTCGGGTCGGTCCCGACCAGGCTGAGAACGGCGCCGTTGACCATCACCGCGGGTGGCTGCCCTACCGTCATCCTCAGCTCCTGTCGTCGTCGTGACCATGATGCTCGGTCGCGCGGCCAACGGCCATCGTGGGGGGCCGGTGCGGGGTCGCTCGCCTCCCGGCGAGTCGCCCGCGTCCAACCCGCGCTAGGCGAGCCCGGCGGCCCGTTGCAGTCGGCGGAGGTTGTCGTCAGCGTGCCGGGGCTCCATCGCGATCGGGTCGGCGCGACACGCGATCAGCATGTCGCTCAGTTCGTCGGGGTCCTTGTGCCGTCAGAGCCGGGTGATGCTCTGCGACCTTCTGGACGATCTGCGCGGCGCGAGCGGACTCACGCGGCCGGTGGTACTCGGCGAGATCGGCAGCCAGGAGAAGCCAGCTGTCCAGCGGGGCCCCCCAGCCGGGGCCGCCGGCCGGGTCGACGACGTGTAGGACGACATTGGCGTCCATGTGACCGGCGTCGGAGAGGAGGTAGTCGTCGACAAGATCGTCGAGACGGTCGGCGGCAACATAGCCCTCGACCATGTCGCTGGAGGCGATGCCTGAACCGGCCAGGCTGACCCCGGACAGGTTGATGCGGTCGTCGGAGCGCAGGGCGGCGAGGTCGCGTGGCGAGGCGCGGAACAGACGGCGCGCTGCCCTGTTGCGCAGCAGGGAGCGGAGGTTGGCTGCCAGCTTGGCCGCATCGGACTCATCCGCACGAGGGCCGGGCGGTTGGAGGGCTTCGCGGAGGAGCTCTCGGAGCCGGGCGCGGGCCCGGGATCGCTCTGCCGGGGAGATGTTCGGCGGAACCGTGGCCCACGGGTCTTCCCGGGTGGCTGGCGCCCCGGGTCGCGGGGCACGGACGTCGGTGACGTCTAGGGCGGCCACGACGGCCAGCGTCCACGCGGACTTGGGGGACAGCGGGCGACCCGCCGGACGGCGGTCGAGGCGGGCAAGGTCGGCGTCGTCGACGACCCATTGGTGGCCGATCCGTTCGGCGGGCAGGGACCCGTCAGCGATGCGCTGATGTACTCGCTGCACGTTCACGCCGAGGCGACTGGCCGCCTGGGCGACGCTCACCCTGGCCATGCGGTAATCCTATAAGTATCCCTAGGTTTGCCGCAATACATGAAGGTCATCTAGTAATACGGCGAATGCAGGCTTGTCGGACGATGTTGTGACCGAGGTGTTGCCCGCATCGGGGGCCGGCCGCGATGTCGTTGATGTCGAACCGCCTCGCCGGTCACACCGCCGGGCGATCTCGACGCAAGTCCGCACGCGGTGGTCCTTGGTGCGGTCCCCGGCGAGCCGGTCAGCCTGTCGGCAGTCCGGCCTTGTCCAGGGCTGCCATGAGGGAGGTCCGCCGCCGGTAGGTCTCCCTCAGCAGGCGGATCTCGGCGTCGATCTCGTCGACCTGCCCGGCTTGGGCGTAGAGATCACGCATCGTGGTCAGGGTGCGGGCGACCTCGGGGTAGTTCCGGGTGTCCGAGCGGTGCAGCAACCGTTCGAGATCGGGTCGGTACAGGTCGGCCGCCCGTCGTGGGTATGCCGCAGCGCTGGCCTGCGCGAGAGCGTGCCACTGATGCCCGGGGCCGAACTCGTCGGTGGCCGCCCAGGCGCCGTCGAGATCGTCATCGGCCAGGTGCAGTTCGACCAGGAGCGCGCCGCCGCGCCCAGAGCGGGCGACGGCGCGGGCGTGGTCGTGGGCCCAGGCACGCTGGTCCGCCTCCTGGCCCAGCCGCGCGGCATACGTCGTCAGGAGCCGGTATGCCGCAGCCCCGGGCTCCTTGGCGAAGGCGTCGCGCAGCATGGCGAGGGCATCCTCGGGGCGACCGTCGGCGAGGTACCGCTCGGCGACATCCCGGGCACCGAGCCAGTAGGTGTTGGACCGCCCGACCGAAAGCCGGCCCTCGTCGACGGCTCGGTCGATGGTGGCCATCGCCTCGCGCTGCCGGCCGGCGCGCTCCAGTCGCTCGACGATGGCGCCGTACTCGGGTTGTTCTCCTCGCCGCAGCAGCTCGACCGCTCGGTCGACGTCGCCGTCGTGGTCCGCGAGCTCGAGCAGCATCTGGTCGATCTCGAAGCGCTGCCAGTGGTCCTCGCCCGCATGTGCGGCGTCCGCGGCCTTGGCTCCCTTGCGGTATGCCGCCAGGCCCTTGTCGCCCAATGCGTCGACGAAGTCGCCAAGGACGGTGTTGGGCCAGCCGGGTGAGCTCACCCGGAACTTCACGAGCCAGCGCCCCAGGGGTGCCGGGTCCGGGTGTCCCTCGCGGCACGACCGGGCGAACAGGTCCGCGGCACGCTGGCAGGCGGTCCCGATCGCTCCGCCGGAGTCGTCGGCCCGCTCGGTGATGCTGCGCAGCCGGGTGACCGCCTTCTGCAGGGCGGGGCGGACCGCGTCGGCCGCACCGGAGTCGAGATGGTTCTCGAGCTCGTCGAGGAGGTCCTGGGCCCCGCGCGCCACGTCGAACGAGCGACGGTAGTCGACGAAGCCCCGGGATGCGAGCCCCGCCTGCACCGCGGCGACGAGCTCGGCGGCGACCGATTCGGTGTCGCCGGCGGCGACGGTGGCGCGGACCTGAAGCCGTCGGGTGGCACTCTCGCTCTCGGCCGCCAGCTCCACGACGAGGTCGCACAGCTCGGCGGGGCTCAGGGTCGCGAGGTAGCGCGAGAAGGCGTCGTCGCCGTTCTCTGCTGCGGAGTCGTGGGCCGGGGCCTCTGGCTGTGGCTTTGTGGCACGGGGTGCGTCCGCGGTGTCGATCGCGGCGAGCCCCACCGCGACGAGATGCTTGCAGACGTGGCCGCCCGCGAAGTGCGGACACGTGCAGTCGCCGTCGATGACCCCGGCCGCCCACCGCAGCTCCACGGCATACGACTCCTGCCCTCTCACGCCGGCTCGCGCCTGGCCCGCGGACACGGTCAGGCTGCGGACCCTGGGGACGTAGTCGGCGCCGCGGGAGAAGACCGGCTCGCCGGCGAGCTCGGCCAGGGCCCGGGCGCTGAGGACACCGTCGAGAACCGTCGCCATGCGCACATTGTCGTGGCCCCGCGGTCGGGCCGACCCAGGGGGCCCCGCGGTCGGACTCAAGATCGGCGCCATCGTCAAACCGCTACCGAAGGCCGAGCGACGTCCGTCACACGGTCGGGTTGACCTCGCCGTGGTTCGACAGCGGACTGGGGACGGAACTCTCTGTGGGGCCGGTGATCTGCTGCGGCGCGGGGGCGCCCGGGAGGGTGTTGGGCGGCCGGGTGGGGTCGAAGTCGGTGTGCTCCCACTTCCATCGGACGATCCTGGGCCCCACCCAGAAGAGGTAGATCCCGAGCGTGATGACCGACAGGAGTAGCCACTTGATCCAGTTGCCGAACAGGCCCGTCGCGCTCCCGGTGAAGGTCAGCGGCTGCCCGTCAATGTAGGAGTGCTTGGCGCGCCAGCGCTCCCTCAACACCATGGCGAACGGGTAGCAGATGCCCAGCGTGAGCACGGTGATGAGGAAGCCGAGGATCCCGGTGCCGAGATAGGTGCCGGCTCCGCCGTCGAAGTGGAAGCGGCCTGAGTTGTTCGCCATGGATCAGTCCTCGTGTCTCGACGTGCCGGGTATGCGGTGGGCGGTCAGCTGTCGGCGTGCTTCCCCGTGTTCGGGAGCGGCCCGCCGCTCCAATGGACGGAATGTCCCTTTGTCGGCGACGCGCAGCGCAGCACGGGCAGGCTAACGGTCCCCACGTGACCAGAGCGTGAGATCGCTGGTCTTGTGCCGCTTCTCTCATGCGTCGAGCGGAAGGTGGGCGCGATCGGGTGTAGGCGACGGACGTGAGTGCCACGATGGCACGGTGGCGGCGCGCGGCATACCGGAGGATCCGCAGTTCACGACGGAGTCCGAGCGGGAGGTGTGGCAGCGCCTGATCGCCAAGGGCGGCGATGACTGGACGGTGCTGGCCAACGTCCGGCTGACGGATGAGTCCAAGGACCACGAGGCCGACCTCATCGTGCTCATGCCCGACGTCGGGGTCGTGGTGGTGGAGGTCAAGGGCGGCAGCGTCTTCGTCGAGGACGGCCGGTGGATGCAGCGGGCTCAGGGCGAGGTGCGCCGGATCCACCCGGTGGACCAGGCGCGGGACACCAAGTACGCGCTGCGGGGCTTCGTCGAGTCCGATCCGCGCTGGCGGGACTCGAGCCGCACCAGGGTGCGGTTCGGCCATGCGGTCGTCACGCCGTACACCGATATCTCCGACGACTTCGCTACCCCGGACTGCCCACGGTGGATGATCCACGGCCGGGGCGACCAGGAGGACCTGGCCGGGCGGCTCTACGACATCGCCGCCCGGCAGGACTCCGGCTACCGCGTCCCGACGCAGGCTGACTGCGACCTGGTCGTCGAGGTCCTCCAGGGGCGCAGCCTGCCGCAGCGGACCCTGCTGGCCGAGGCCGACGAGCGGGAGTCCCGGGCCGACCGGCTCACCGTGGAGCAGGCCACCATCCTCGGGGTGACCCGGCTGCTGAACCGGGTCGAGATCCGCGGCGGCGCCGGCAGCGGCAAGACCGTGCTCGCGCTGACCCAGGCCAAGGAGCTGACCCGCGGCCGGCACGGTATGCCGCGCCAGCGGGTGGCGCTGCTGTGCTACTCCTACGGCCTGGCGGGCTGGTTCAAGCGGTACCTGTCTGGTGTCCCACGGCCGCACCGGCCGGCGTTCGTCGGCACGTTCGAGGACCTGGCGGCCTACCTCGGGGTGAGCGAGTTCGGCGGACGGGACGACACGGCCTTCTGGGAGGAGGGGCTGCCGGCGCGGATGGCCGAGCTCGTCGCGGACCTGCCCGAGGGGAGGAAGTTCGATGCGGTCGTCGTCGACGAGGCGCAGGACTTCGCGGACCTGTGGTGGACCCCGATCATGGGTGCCTGCGGGACGAGGAGAGCGGCGGGGTGTTCGCGTACAGCGACGAGAACCAGCGGGTGTTCGCCCGGTTCGGCCGGCCGCCGGTCCCGTTGGTGCCGCTGGTCCTGGACCACAACCTGCGCAACACCAAGCAGATCGCCGACACCTTCGCCCCGCTGGCGCCGATGCGGATGTACACCGACGGCGGTGACGGGCCGGCCGTCACCTTCGTCGAGGCCAGCGCCGAGGACGCGCTCGAGGTCGCGGACGACCAGGTGGACCCGCTCCTCGACGACGGTTGGCGACCGCAGGACATCGCCCTGCTCACCACCGGCGCCCGGCACCCCGAGCAGGTGGCGTTGCAGGAGTCGGCCGGCCAGGGCGGGTACTGGGAGAGCTTCTGGGACAGGGACTCGGTCTTCTACGGGCATGTGCTGGGGTGCAAGGGCCTCGAGCGGCGGGTCGTCGTCCTCTGCGTCAACGAGAAGGCCGTGCGGGAGCGGAGCCGGGAACGGCTCTACGTGGGGATGTCCCGCGCCACCGACAAGCTGATCGTCGTCGGGCCACCGGAGGCGATCCGCGAGATGGGCGGCCCCGAAGTCGCCAAACGGCTGGGGATCTGAACCG
>CAVYRN010000009.1:0-692393 GCA_963771015.1 uncultured Actinomycetota bacterium | reverse complement strand
CACCGCGTCGCCTCGCTGCCCCTGCTCGAGTCCACATGTCGCCTCCACGACCCACCTACCAGGCTATTGCCGAGGGCCGGCGACGACGAGCTACGGTGACGGCCACCACATCCAGGGCAACGCGCACCCCCTCCGGAAGCGGGCGGACAGGTGCTGCCAGTCGCGGCGGCGCCCCTAGCTTGGGCTCATCACGGTCGGGCGGTTCGCACCCGTGTCCTACCGCCGCTCGAGGGACGCCGTCGCGATGCGGCGCCCCCTGGTCCGCGGCTTCCTGATGATGTGCATGGCGCG
Source organism: uncultured Actinomycetota bacterium (assembly GCA_963771015.1). Classification (GTDB taxonomy): domain Bacteria; phylum Actinomycetota; class Actinomycetes; order Actinomycetales; family Dermatophilaceae; genus CAVSJJ01. The sequence continues at coordinate 692,102 of CAVYRN010000009.1, read as the reverse complement.
TACAGTTGAAATGGAGGAGCGGGACGCCCAAGGCGACCCACCGCCGGGGTGAGTATCCCGCGCAGGTCGATGTTGAAGACTACGACGATCCTGTCCCGGACTCTGAGTGTGACCGCGAGCGTGCTGCTAACGGTTGTCGCCGCTGGCTGCTCGACTGGAGCGCCCAGTCCGCCGTACGAAGTCACCACGACGGTCGGCTCTGATGCGAGCACCACTGACATCAAGGTGTGGGCGCCCGACGCCGACGGGCCGTGGCCGGTGGTGGTCGGGTTCCACGGGCTGGGCGGCGCGAAGGAGGACTGGGACGTCCTCGCCGGCGAACTGGCCGCCCAGGGGATGGTCGTCTTCGTCCCGGACTGGTCCATGGCCAACGCCGAGCAGGACCTGTCGTGTGCGATGGGCTACGCGCGGGCGCACGCAACCGAGCACGGCGCCGACCCGGCCCAGCCCTTCGTCGTGGTGGGCCACTCGGTCGGTGCATCGATCGCGCTGATGACGTTGAACGACCCGCCCGCCGTCTTCTGTGTTGAGCCCGTCGACGCCGGTAGCAGCCCTGACCTGGTGGTGTCGATCGCCGGGTGCATCTACGAGTACGAGGGTGTCTCGAACGACTTCGATGCGACCGGCTACGGCAGCCTCGACACCCCGATCCTGCTGCTCGGTGGAAGCCGCGACGAGACCTGCCCGGCGCAGCAGTCCGAAGCCGCGGCAGCGGCCTTGCGAGCTGCGGGTCACGACGCCAGCTTCGTGGCGATCGAGGGCGCGGGCCACTTCAACCCGATCTTCCACGACATCGTCGACGGCAAGTTCGTCACGTGACCGACGACCCGGCCGGGATGGCCGTTGTGAGGGCCGTCGTCGACGCCGTCGCTGAGGTCGGCTGATCCGCTCCGAACGTCCTGGGCGCGCCGCCACGGCTGAGCGGTGCCGGCGACCGGTCAGCGCCCGGCCGTGCACCGGTCCGGTCCGGTCAGCCAGCGCCCGCGCGTGAGTGATGCGCGATGACGGGCGACGCACGCCCGAGAGGCACACCCGGCTTGGTATTGACCGGGGACGTTGGCCAACCCGGGTGATCGGGGCGTGCTCCCGCCAGGGGTGTTTCGGTGAGGGGCTGTGGTCCTGGTGCAGTGCTGGATCCGCGCACCCCGCGACGGCGAGTGCGTCGGGCGCATCCCCCCGACAAGGAACCACGAACGGTTCTCGGGGCAGGTGGGGGGCCCTCGGGGAACCCCCGATACTGGCGCTGGTCGGGCGAATCGCACCCGCCCCACACCGCCGCGCGCGGACGCGACCCTCGTTGGGTGGCAGGGGTCTAGCGTCAATTTGGTCCGGTTGCCTGGCCGTGGTTGCGGCGGGCGGGGCCGAGGCCTTCTGTTGGGTCGCCGCGTGAGGTGATTCCCGTGTCCGATTCGACTGTGCTTCTGCCGTTCCAGCCCGCGTCGATGTCGACCGCTCATCTGGCGGCGGTCTCGTTCCTGGCCCGCTACTCCGGCCGGACCCACGCCTTGTACGAGTTCCAGCTGCGGGAGTGGTTCACCTGGTGCGAGGAGCACGGCCTGGATCCGCTGGTCGGGGTCCAGCGCGCCCACGTCGAGCTGTACATCCGCGGCCTGGGGGAGCGGGGCCTGATGGACTCCTCGATCGTGACGATGATGCACGCCGTGCGCGGGTTCTTCCGGTTCGCCCACATCGACGGCCTGATCGGCGCCGACCCGGCCGTGTACGCCCGGTTGCCGAAGGTCCACCGGGACGAGTCCCGCACCCAGGGCCTGGACCGGCTCGAGCTGATCCGCTTCCTCCAGGTCGCCCAGACCGTCACCGTCCACCACGGCGCGCTGGCGTTCCTGCTCGGCATCAACGCGCTGCGCGCCTCCGAGGCCGCGGCGGTGCGGATCGAGGACTACGCCGAGACCCTGCGCGGGCACCGGGTCCTGCACCTGGTCGGCAAGGGCAACAAGCCCGCCACCATGCCCGTCACCGTCCCGGTCCTGCGGGTCCTGGAGGCCTGCCGCGGGCAGCGCACCGACGGACCGCTCATCCTCCGGCCGCTCTCGGGCAACCCGATCGACCGCCGGGACGTGTACCGGATGGTCGCCCGCATCGCCACGGCAGCCGGCATACCTCGGCACATCAGTCCGCACTCCCTCCGCCACGCCGCGATCACCAACGCCCTCGACGCCGGGGTCCCGCTGCGCGACGCGCAGATCCTCGCCCGGCACGCCGACCCGCGCACCACCGAGCACTACGACCGGGCCCGGGGCAACCTCGACCGGCACGGCGTCCACTTCCTCACCGCCTACGTCGCCGGCGTCTGACGCGGTCCGCCTGGCACATGGGTTGGGAGATAAGGATGACGAGAGTCTGCTTATAACCTATTCTCGTCGTAGTAAAAGGAGGCGACTGGGTCATGGCGCCGAGACGCACGAGCGGGCTGCCGCCGCAGTTGGCGCGCTCGCCCTTCGGGGTGTTGCGCCCGGTCGATGCCGCGGATGTCTATGCCCGTCCACCTCAGGAGTTCGCACGGCTGGCGGCCAGAGGTCTCCTCCACCGGGTAGCCACGGGCTACTACGCAGTCGTGCCGCCCGATTCGACAGATCGGAACTGGCTACCAACCCTGGAGGCGGTCGCCTATGGCGTTGCGGCCGCGGACTACGGCCCCGAAGCCGCCGTGCTCATGGGGCTGTCGGCGGCGCGACTGCATGGCGCGGTCCCCCGTGGACTCGCCGCGGCGGTCGTCGCGGTCCAGAGGAACCGGCCGAGACTTCAGTTGGCCGATCGAGACGCACACGTGGTGTTCGTCCGCCGAGACACGGCCCGCCTGGACGCCGAACGCCTTCGCAGCGATCTGGGTGTCGCGCTAGCGACCACCGTGGAGCAGACCCTGCTGGACCTGGCGCACCGCCCAGACCTTGGATCCGTCCCCGACGAGGCACGGATGGCGGTGCGGGCCCTATGGCCTCGGGCGGATCCCCTGACACTCGACCAGCTCGCCCGCGAGCAACGACTGCGCGCCGCGTTGCGTCGGGCTCGGACCTGGACGGAGGGGTAACGCGTGCTCGATCCCGTCGAAGCAGCCGCTGTGGCCGAGCAGTTCGCGGTGTCCGACGAACAGGTCCGCCGTGACCATCTGATCTCGCACCTCCTCGCTGCGCTTGCCAGAGCGATGCCGGAAGCCGTGATCTTCTTCGGCGGAACCGCCCTTGCTCGCACCCACCTACCCCACGGGCGACTCTCGGAGGACCTCGACCTCTTCGCCGTGCCGCGACGCACCGACGTCGTCGGCGACGTCGAACGGCTGCTTGCGATCGGCGTCCGCCGCGAGTACGGCCGGCTGGAATGGGACCCACCACTGTCGGCAGTACGAGCAGTGGACCCCGCGGTACTGCGCTCCACAGACGGGCTCACCATCCGAGTCCAACTACTCGACCCATCAAGCCACCCCGCCTGGCCGACCGAGCGCCGTCCGTTGATCCAGCGCTACACGGACGCGCCCCCCGCCAGCCTCATCGTGCCGACGTTGCCCGCCTTCGCCGCATCGAAGACCGCGGCCTGGCATGACCGACACGCGCCACGCGACCTCTACGACCTGTGGGGCCTGGCCCGACTCGACGCGCTGGACGCCGCCGCCGCGACCCTCTTCGCGAAGTTCGGTCCCACCGGTCACCCACCACGACCATGGATGTTCGCCAGGCCCCCCGACCCCAACGACTGGACCGTGCAGCTGGGCGGACAGACCCGCATCGCAGTCGACCCAACCGCCGCCATCACCACGGTCCGAGAGGCGTGGGCAACAGCAGTGGGGGCAGAGTGAACAGAATGCAAGACCTGCGCTCGGACGTGCCCCACACCGCCGCGAGACGACCTTCCCGACGGCGGTTTGGGCGGACACCCGGCCCGGCTGCCGTACGGCCCAGCGGATGGAGGGGTAGGCGAACGGCTCTCGTCGCGGCAAGGTTCCCTGGTCCAGGACACCTCGAAGTCGGCACAGGCCATCAGGCGGATCCAGCGCCACGCGGGTAACCAGAAGCCGAACTTCGCGTCGGGGGCGACCCCGGGACCGGCTACCTGCGCGAGGACTGAGCCGCCGCCCGGGCCATGGCAATGCGGCGGTCCCGGGGCGGCGGCTCAGTCCTCTGGTACCTCAGGCGTCTGCCCCGGCACCCTGCAGGCGTCGGAGCTGGTGACGAAGTGCAGGTTGTCCCCGGCACCGAGCGAGAAGTCCTCCGGCTCGCCCTCGGCCACGTCGAGGACGAAGACGTCCTGGTGCCAGGCCTGGTCCAGGCGCCGGTCGATGTAGAAGGGGCAGCCGTCGATCTCGCCCAGCAGGACGTCGACGTCACCGACGAGGAACTCCCCCAGAGGGAAGCACATGGGGACGCTGCCGGCGCAGCACCCGCCCGACTGCACGAACATCACCGGCTCCCCGCGGGCGGCGCGGAGGCGACGGATCGCCTCGCGCGCCGCCGGGGTGGCCGTGATGCGTGTCGCACCGGCCGACTCGGACATCGTCGGCCTAGAAGAAGCCGAGGGGCTGGTCGCTGTAGCTGACGAGGAGGTTCTTCGTCTGGCTGTAGTGGTCGAGCATCATCCGGTGGTTCTCCCGGCCGAGGCCGGAGATCTTGTAGCCACCGAACGCCGCACCCGCCGGGTAGGCGTGGTAGCAGTTCGTCCAGACGCGGCCGGCCTTGATCTTCCGGCCCATCTTGTAGGCCCGGTTGCCGTCCCGGGTCCACACACCGGCGCCGAGGCCGTAGAGGGTGTCGTTGGCGATCTCGAGGGCCTCCTCGTCGGTCTTGAATGTCGTCACGGCCAGCACCGGGCCGAAGATCTCCTCCTGGAAGACCCGCATCTTGTTCTCGCCCTTGAGAACGGTCGGCTCGAAGAAGAAGCCGCCCGCGAGCTCGTCGTCGACGCTCGCCCGGTTGCCGCCGATGAGCACCTCGGCGCCCTCGCCGCGGCCGATCTCGACGTACGAGGCGATCTTGTCGATCTGGGCCTTGGAGACCTGTGGGCCCATCATCGTGTCGGTGTCGAGCGGGTCGCCCTGCTTGATGGCGGCGATGCGTGCGAGGCAGCGCTTCATGAACTCCTCGTAGATGTCCTCGTGGATGAGGGCACGCGACGGGCAGGTGCACACCTCGCCCTTGTTGAAGGCGTAGAGCACCAGGCCCTCGATCGCCTTGTCGAGGAAGTCGTCGTCGTGGTCCATCACGTCGGCGAAGAAGATGTTCGGCGACTTGCCGCCCAGCTCGGTCGTCGAGGGGATGAGGTTCTGTGCGGCGTACTGCATGATGAGGCGCCCGGTGACGGTCTCACCGGTGAACGCGATCTTCGCGATGCGCGTGTTCGTCGCGAGGGCCTTGCCGATCTCGGCGCCGGGGCCGGTGACGACGTTGATGACGCCCGCCGGCACGACGTCCTCGATGACCTCCATCAGCTTCAGGACCGACCAGGGGGTGGGGGAGGCCGGCTTGAGCACCGAGCAGTTGCCCGCGGCCAGCGCCGGGGCGAGCTTCCACGCGGCCATGAGGAGCGGGAAGTTGAAGGGGACGATCTGGCCGACGACGCCCAGCGGCTCACGGAAGTGATACGCCACGAGGTCCTTGTCGATCTCGGTCGACGTGCCTTCCTCGGCGCGCGCCGCGGAGGCGAAGTAGCGGAAATGATCGACGACCAGCGGGATGTCGGCGTTGAGGGTCTCGCGGACCGGCTTGCCGTTCTCCCAGCTCTCGGCGACCGCCAGCATCTCCTTGTTGGCCTCGACGAGGTCGGCGATGGCGTTGAGGACCGCGGCGCGCTCGGTGGCCGAGGCCTCGCCCCACGCGTCCTTGGCCGCGTGGGCGGCGTCGAGCGCCAGCTCGACGTCCTCGGGGGTGGAGTCCGCGACCTCGGTGATGGGGCCGCCGGTGGCCGGGGTGATGTCGGTGCGGTACTTGCCCTGGGTGGGGGCGAGCCACTTGCCGCCGATGAAGTTCTCGTACCGGGGCAGGACGTCGACGATGCTTCCGGGCAGGCCCGGGGGGATGTACTTCATGTCAGGTGCTCCTTCGTGAAGGGTGAGCGGTGGGGAGGTCGCCCGTCGTGGTCCGGGCCGGGAGGACCGGGGGTTCGGGCGGCGGTGGACCGGGCGACGACGGTCGCCGGCCGGTCCGTTGGCGAGGCGTGGCCTCAGTAGGCGATGACGAGCCGGCCGTCGATCGAGCCGTGCTCCATCTCGTCGAAGATCTCGTTGATCTCCTCGAGCCGGCGGGTGGCCACCGTGGGGTGGATCTCGCCGCGGGCGTAGAAGTCCAGCGCCTCGACCATGTCCTGGCGCGTGCCGACGATGGAGCCGCGCACCGTCAGGCCCTTGAGGACGACCTCGAAGATCGAGGCCGGGAACTCCCCGGGGGGGAGGCCGTTGAACACGATCGTCCCGCCCCGGCGGGACATGTGCAGGGCTTGGCCGAAGGCCTCCTCGTGGACGGCGGTGACCAGGACGCCGTGCGCACCCCCGGTCACCCGCTGGACGATCTCGACCGGGTCCTCGGTGAGTGCGTTGACGACCAGCTCGGCCCCGTGGCGAGTGGCCAGCGCGAGCTTGGCGTCGTCGATGTCGACGGCCGCGACCCGCAGCCCCATGGCCCGGGCGTACTGGACCGCGATGTGGCCGAGCCCACCGATCCCGGAGATGACGACCCACTGTCCAGGGCGCGCCTCCGTCATCTTCAGTCCCTTGTAGACGGTCACGCCCGCGCAGAGGATCGGGGCGACCTCGACGGGGTCCGCGCCGTCCGGGATGAGCGCGGCATACGCGGCGTCGACGATCATGTACTCGCCGAAGGAGCCGTCGACGCTGTACCCCGCGTTCTGCTGACGCTCGCACAGGGTCTCCCAGCCGGTGGTGCAGTACTCGCACTCGCCGCATGCCGAGTAGAGCCACGCGTTGCCCACGAGCTGGCCGACCCGCAGGTGGGTGACGCCCTCGCCCAGCGCCACGACCTCGCCGACGCCTTCGTGGCCGGGGATGAAGGGCGGGGTGGGCTTGACGGGCCAGTCGCCGTGCGCGGCGTGGAGGTCGGTGTGGCAGACGCCACTGGTGATGAGCCTCACCAGCGCCTCGCCGGGCCCTGGCACCGGCACCGGACGGTCCTCGATGACGAGCTTGGAGCCCAGCCGTTCGACGACGGCTGCGTGCATGTGTGGCATGTGTTGTCCTTCGACGTCGTTGTCATGAGCCAGGACCGACGTTAGGCAGCACAGGTTGCGACAACGTTGCGCGGCTTCTCAGGGTCGCCGCGGGCGGCCCCCGTCCGTGCCCGGCAGGCCGAACTCCCGGTCGAGACGGGCGAGCTGGCCGGCTGCGAGTGGCCGAAGGGGCGACAGGGGGCCGAGTGCGTCGAGCTGCGCCTGCCACATGTCGTAGTCGTCGGCACCCCAGGCCGAACGCGTCCAGGTAGACATCAGGTCCGGCTCCCGGCTGTCGAGCACGGCTTGACGCAAGGACGCCGCAAGGTTCTCGCGCAGTCGCACGATCCCCGGAGCGACCGAGGTCGGGAGCAGGGGCCCCCGGTAGGCACGCAGCGCGGCCGCGACCTCCCCGGTGGCCAGGTGTGCCTCGACAGCAAGCCAGTCGGCGCTGAGCTCGGCCATCAGTCGGTATGGACGGGAGGCCAGCAGCTCCTCGCCGAGCAGGTTCCTCAGCCGGTTGAGCTCTGCGCGCAGGGTCGAGGTGCTGCTGTCCTCCTGGTAGAGCAGCACCGCGAGCTCGTCGCCCGACAGGCCGCGAGCCGTGGACGAGAGCAGGACGAGGATCTCGCTGTGGCGGGGGCTGAGTCGGACCGTATGCCGTCGGCGGTGCCCGTCGTCGACGCCGAGGAGCGAGCGCGACCGGCCGAGGGACTCGATCACCACGGTGAGGTGGCCCAACGAGGCGGCCTGCTCCTGGCCGAGCTGGGCGAGCCCCTCACGGGCGAGCTCGGCCTCGGCGAGGCGCGCCGCGGCGCGCACGAGGGCGGTCGTCTGGGGGACGACGATGTTGTCCCCACCGGTGATGTCCAGCACCCCGAGCAGTGACTGGGTCGTGGGGTCGTGGATGGGGGTCGCCGCGCAGCTCCACCCCTGCACCGACCGACGGAAGTGCTCGGCCCCGACCACCTGGACGGAGTCGTCGAGGGTCAGTGCCATGCCGGGCGCGTTGGTCCCGGCGAGGCGCTCGTCCCAGTTGCTGCCTTCGACGAAGCCGATGGCCTCGGCACGGCGCAGGACCCTCGGCGAGCCGCACACCCAGAGGAGCTGTCCCGCGGCATCGGAGACCGCCATGATCGCGTCGCAGTCCCGGGCGGCCTGACCGAGGACGTCGTCCAGAAGGGGGAACACCCTGGCCAACGGGTGGGCCTCCCGGTGGTCGTGCAGCGCGTCGCCCGGCAGCGTGATCGGGGCGTCGACGGTCTCGGCGCGCACCCCGGCGGCGGCCGAGCGGAACCACGACTCGACCACCTGGGCGCGGACGCGCCGCTGGGAAGGCATGCCTCCATTAGAGCGCCTCCGCCGCCGCCTGCCTATCGGGGGCTGCTCGGTGCCTCGTCGCCTGGTCGGTGGCGCCCGGCCCAGCTCCCCGACGTCGGGGTGACGATCTTTGCCGCATTGCCGGCAGGCGGCATACCGCTCGGCGTGCGGGGTACGCGCCACCCCCGCGCGTGGTGCAGCCGCCGAACCGGGTGGACCAGAGGCGAACGGGGAGAGCGGTCACTGTGCCCGGCCCCCGGATTTCTGGTCCATCTCGTGGGTGAGTCCTTCCGCCGCCAGACGACCTGCCTCGGATGATGGTGCAAGCGGGCGTTGACGCAAATCGCTTGAGCTCGTGGCGGGTCGTCTGTTGTCCTGGCCGGGTGGACGAGCTACGTGCCGAGCGGCTGATCCTGCGCCCTGTGGACACCGTCGAAGCAGAGCGCATCGTCGCGGGGCGACCCGGTCCGCAGGACTGCTGGGCGGAGGACTTCCCGTTCGAGGGCGATGTCGTCGGGGCCACCATGTACCTGCGCGCCACGGCGGCTGGTGGTGACCAGCGCCCCTTCGGGCACTACGTGGTCATCCGGACCGAGGATGCGAAGGCGATCGGCGGCATCGGGTTCAAGGGCAAGCCTGAGGCCGGGTCGGTCGAGATCGGCTACGGTCTCGTTCCGTCCGCTCGGGGAGCGGGCTACGCGGCCGAGGCCGTCCGGGTCCTGCTGGACTTCGCCCCGCAGCAGGGGTTGTTACGGGTGGTCGCCGACACGGACCGGGACAACGTCGCCTCCCAGCGGACCCTTGAACGCGCAGGGCTCACGCGCACCGGCACGCGGGGCGAGCAGTACCTGTACGAGGTGCTCTTCCAGCGTGGTCGGCCAGAGACCGACGCGAGCACCACGGTCCCCTGAACGAGTGCGAGCGTGTCGCACCCGCGTCCATCCGCCGCCAGCGGACCTACTGTGGCTGCGACCCGGCGATCCTTCGGCCGCCCTTGCGATTGGCGAAGGGCCGGACGGTCCAGTCCCGCACAAACTCGGCTATGAGCTGAGACTCAACGTCTTCCGGGTCCGCGTCAGGGATCTCCAGCCAGGCGACAAGCAGCTCGTCGCTATCGCTGAGCTGCCAGAGGTAGCGTCCGCCCCAATGGCCAATCGGCTGGCCATCTCCGTGACGTCGGAATTCGTCGAGCCGCTTCGCAACGCCACGCCGACCGGTGGCGCCGCCTGACGCCTTCCCGATGTGGAGGACGTGCGCCCCGGGTACCCACGCCGATTCGACCTTCGACATCGGGACCGAAGGGTCCTTGCCCTTGAAGCGTCCGGCGGAGCTGTTCTCAGTGAAGGCGGGACCATCACCGCGATCGCGAAGCACCACGTAAACGCCTGGGCCCCGCGGAACCGGGGCGGCAGGCAGGTCACTGATGCGAACGAAGCCCTCGAAGACGATCGCTATCAAGCCCTCCCGCGTCCACTTCATGACGTAAGTCATGTACCAGCCGACCGGAGCCGCCCGACAATCGAGTCACTGCGCTCCAGCCGACCGGCCTCAGGGCGGCTTTTGGCGTCCGGTGGGCTAGCGTGGCAGTGGTTGCGTTAGCGCCCCCGCAGTCTGCGGACGTGACCCCACGGTACGAGCGCAGATCGAAGGGATCGCGCTCGTGGTCACCACTCTCGCCTTCGCCGCCGCCAGTTGGGCCATACTCATGGCCCTGGCTCCACTGCTGCAACTTCGCCGGATGGTGCAGCGAGGTTCGTCGGATGATGTCTCGGTCGGGTATCTGCTCGTCCTCCTGCCAGGGTTCGCGCTGTGGGCGCTGTACGGGATCGCATCGTCGAACCTGGCGCTCGTGATTCCGAACGTGGTGGCTCTGGTCATCGCAACGGTCACCACCGTCGCCACGCTCGTCCTCCGCCGACGCGCAACCTCGGCGACGACATGACTCGTCCACACGGCTCCCACTTCGCCGCGAGTTGGCCTCCCTCATCACCGCCAGCGGCCGCACCAGCCAACGACCTTGCCGGCGGTCGGCCCGCTCAATTGAGGATTTCGCCGCCCTCGCTCGAGAGGAGCACAGACAGCCGCCTGCGCCACGCCTGGAGTTCTTCCGGTGTCAGCCTCGTCCACTCGGTGATCTCGTCCAGAATCCGCAGCGGGGCGCTGCTGCGGTAAGACCGCGTTGGGTTCCCGGGGAACTTCTTGTCCGTCACGTTGGGGTCGTTCTCGAACGCCCCGGTCGGCTCTACCGCGTAAACCCTCGGTCGCCGTGGGCCCCCTGCGAGTTCGGCGGCGATCTCGGCGGCCAGTCCCGCGCCGTCGATCAGTGCGGTGAAGTACACGTGGTTCATCACGATCTCGGGACGGTAGTTCGACCGGTGTCCGGCCGTGAGCAACTCACCAACACCCAGGTCCGCGATCGTGCCGTGGAAGAACGGGCCGTCATCGAGCGGTTGCGCCACGCTAGCTCCTTATGCCTACGAGATGGACGCGCCAGTTTGCCGCTCCGACCGGGCCTTGCCGCAAGCCCCCACCCACGCCCTATCCTGAAACTGGAACGACCTCCATGACGACCCCTCAGCGATCTGCCGTCAAGCGGCGGCCTCGAACGCGACGCTCACCGCGGGACAGGAAGTCGCGGACTACACCGGACCGGCCCACTCCGCCGCGTGGCTACCGGCCCGGATGACCCGATCGCGTTCACCCCTGGCGATCGACGAGGACCATCACGTTCACATCCGGTCCGTGCTCACCGACCTCGCTGGTCAGCCAGCCAGGCCGAAGCTGGTGCACGGTCCGCCAGCCGGTCGACAGGTACAGGTTCATGGCGGCCGGATGAACCGGGAGCACCTCCAAGCACGGGTGCTGACCGTTCCGGCGGGCGTCGATCACGACGCACTCCAGGAGCCGGCGACCGAGACCGCGTCCGCGGGCTCCCCTTGCCACGAACAGCGCGCTGACCCAGGTCAGGTCCCCCGGGCTGCAGCCGTACGCTGCGGCGCACACCGCGTTGAGGTCGTCGGCACCGGGGAACCCGTGGGCCGGACCGACGCGGCATACGTGGCCAACGGGTACTCCATCTACGTCGGCCACCCAGGCACCCAGGGCGTCGTCCGTGTGGAGGAACTCCTCGATGGGGACAGGCAACGGGTCTCGGAAGGGATAGCGCGACTCCGCCTGTTGTTCGAGCAGTGAGGCCGCGAGGACGGGGATGTCGTCGGCCGTGCGGGCCCGCAGGCGGACCTCGTTGGGAGACACACGATGAGCGTGCCACAACGCCATCACGTGCCTGCCGAGCCATGGCCGCCCCGACGCGAACCCGTGCACCTCTGAACACTGGCGACCCTGCGTCACAGCGCCACGTGCTGGGCTGACGGTTGCCACCTAGTGATGGCGGGTTCGACGCATGGCGGGTTCGACGCATGGCGGGTTCGGCTCCGAGCTGTTCTGGGTGACGTGTCGGATCGAGCACACTCGCCCCGATTGCGCCTCGTGGCGTGACGGCCCTCGGTAGCGTCCAAGCCACCTGGACCCCTGCCGACGTTGGGCTGTGAAGACCGAACATGAACGCTCCTGCTGGCTGGTACCCCACTGACGAGGGCACGCGCTACTGGGACGGGGTTCGGTGGACCGAGCACTTCGCGCCGTCAACCGCAGTGGCGGCAGTTTCGGAAGAGTCGAACACCGCTGCCGGCGGTGGGTCGGCGGCGCAGGCAGTGGCCAAGGCCCGCCCGCGCCTCGCGACCTGGTTCGGCTGGGGTGGGCTGGTTCTCGTCGCCCTCCTGGGTGCTGCCAGCGACGGAGCCAGCGGCTTCCTCATCCTGTCTGGGACGTATGTCCTTGTCGTCGCGGTCGTCGCCCTCATCCGCGGCCGCGTCGGCTGGGCACGCCTGCGCGGGCGGGCAGCGGGAGGCATTGCCTTGGGGGCCGCCTTTGGGCTGTTCATGGTCGGCGGTGCGATCGCCGACCCGCCAGAGGACACCCCGGTCGCCGCACCCGCCGCGTCGACACCCTCGACACCACACACGACGCCGTCACCGAGCACGTCGCCAACCGCCCCCGCGACCCCAACACCTTCGGCCACGACGTCGACGGTCAGCCCCGAGACTGCGAGCAAGGGCACCGCGCTGGCTGCTGTCGCATGGCTGACGGTGAAGGGCCGCGCCCCCAAGACCGGCTATTCGCGGGACGCGTTCGGTCAGTCGTGGTTCGACGCCGACCGCAACGGCTGCGACACGCGCAACGACATCCTGCGCCGAGACCTGACGGACAGGCGTATGAAGAACTCCTGCAAAGTGCTCGCCGGCACCCTCAAGTCGGACCCGTACACCGGCAAGACGATCCGCTTCTTCTACGGCGGCGCCAGCGAGATCGACGTCGACCACGTCGTCGCCCTGTCCGACGCATGGCAGAAGGGCGCCGCGAAGTGGGCCGCAGGGACGCGGTTGGCGTTCGCGAACGACCCGCTGAACCTGCTCGCCGTGGACGCCGGAGCCAACCGCGCCAAGGGCGACGGGGACACGGCGACGTGGCTTCCCTCGAACACGTCCTTCCGGTGCGAGTACGTTGCCCGGCAGGTCGCGGTCAAGGCCAAGTACAAGGTGTGGGTCACCTCCGCCGAACGCGACGCCATGGTCCGGGTGCTGTCCGGCTGCGCCACCACGGCCCTTCCTGCCAGCGGGCCAGCCCCCACAACGGCCGCCCTGCCCAAGAGCAGCACCAGGACCACGGCCCCGGCACCAGCCCCTAGGGCGCCAGCCGACGTCTACTACGCCAACTGCACCGCCGTGCGGGCAGCGGGCGCGGCCCCAATCCTCAGGGGCCAGCCCGGGTACTCAAGCAAGCTCGATCGCGACGGTGACGGCATCGCTTGCGAGTAGCTCAGACCGGAGACATCGTGTGGCGACGGCGCCGATCGCATAGCCGAGAAGGGTTCTGATGTGCTCGAGCATCCGGAACTCGGGGTCAAGCAGATCATGGTGTCCCCCGATCGGGACCGCCCGGTACCGCCTCCGCGGCACCCTTTCGCGCGATGATTCTCGTACGCGCCGGCCGCGACGACAGCCACGTCGTCGGCCACAACCCCATGCTGGGAGGCAACGATGTCGGATCACGTGTACCGGGTCATCGAGGTCGTCGGGTCGTCTTCGGACGGCGTCGATGCGGCCGTCCGCAATGCGGTCGGCCGGGCGGCCGAGACGACGCGCAACCTGGACTGGTTCGAGGTGACCGAGATCCGTGGCCAGCTCGCCGACGGCGAGGTCGCACACGTTCAGGTGGGCCTGAAGATCGGCTTCCGCCTCGACCCAGTCTGACCAGGTGGCACCCAGCGAGCGCAGGTGGCACGACGGAAGCGCAGGCTAAGCAGTGGCGGACGGCCCGGCGCCGCCGTTATCGACGTCCTGCCCCTGCTAACATCTGATCATGCGTTCAGATGAAATAGTCGTTGGTTTGGCCTCATGCGCCGTCCCGTGCGTCCACCCAGAGAAGGTGCAGCAGGTTCGCGATGCGTCCCTCGCGGAGGGCGACCTCGCCCGCACCGCGGGTCTGTTCAAGCTCCTCGGTGACCCGACACGCGCCCGCCTGCTCTACGCACTGCTGGAGGCCGGCGAGCTCTGCGTGTGCGACCTCGCCGCCGCCACCGACACCCAGGAGTCCACGGTCTCCCAGGCACTGCGTATGCTGCGCGCCTCCGGGATCGTGGCCGGGCGCCGCGAGGGTCGACTGGTCTTCTACCGCCTCGCGGATGCCCACGTGCGCATGATGCTGGACCTCACCCGCGAGCACGTCCGACACGACGAAGCAGCGGGCTCGGCGCAGGGTGCTCGGTGAGTGGCGGTCCCGCATCCGCGGGCACCACACACCGGTGGCGGCTGCGGACGGCATTCGGACTCGTCGCCCTGTTCTTCGTGGTCGAGCTCGTCACCGGCGTGGTCTCGGGCTCGCTCGCGCTGCTCTCGGATGCCGGGCACATGGCCGCCGACGTCGTCGCACTCGGTGCCGCCCTGGTGGCCACCCGTATTGCCGCGCGCCCGGATACCACCGGTCGTCGCACGTTCGGGTCGTATCGCGCAGAGGTCTTCGCCTCTGGCCTGGCCGTGTTGCTCATGCTCGGGGTGTCGGGCTACATCGCCGTCGAGGCGTTCGGCCGGATCGGCTCCACACCGGAGGTGTCCTCGCGGCCCATGCTTCTTGTCGGCGCCACCGGGCTCGCCATCAACCTCGTCTGCGTCGTGTTGCTGCGAGGCGGCGCCGGCGAGTCCCTCAACGTCAAGGGTGCCTACCTCGAGGTCATGGCCGACACCCTCGGCTCGCTCGGTGTCATCCTCGCAGGGGCCCTCGTCGCCTCCACCGGAAGGGCGTTCTGGGACACCGGTATCGCGTTGGCCATCGCCGCCTTCGTAGCCGTTCGGGCGGTCATGCTGGGGCGGGAGGTCCTGGCCGTGCTCGGCCAGCACGCCCCGGCCGGGGTGGACCCTGAGGAGGTGGTCGGCGCACTATCCGCGATCCCCGGCGTCAGCGACGTACACGACCTCCACGTCTGGACCCTGACCTCCGGCATGAACGTCGCGACAGCCCACCTGGTCACCGCCGAGGACGTCGACGCCCACGGCGTCCTGGACCAGGCCGGGGAGGTCATGCGAACCACAATCGGCGTCGAGCACGCCACCCTGCAGGTTGAGCCCGCCACCCACAGCGGCTGCCAAGACGTCTCCTGGTGACCACCTGGGCCACCCCGACGGGCCCGGAGCGCCGCCCTCGTCCTCCTGCAGGCGGACGACGCGCAGCGTGGTGAGCGCCCGCCCACCGCCGTCAGTCGAGGTAGTCCCGCAGGGCCTGGCTGCGGCTCGGGTGGCGCAGCTTGCTCATCGTCTTGGACTCGATCTGGCGGATCCGCTCGCGGGTGACGCCGTAGACCTTGCCGATCTCATCGAGGGTCTTGGGCTGGCCGTCGGTGAGCCCGAACCGCATGGACACCACACCGGCCTCGCGCTCGGAGAGGGTGTCGAGGACCGAGTGCAGCTGCTCCTGGAGCAGGGTGAAGCTCACGGCGTCGGCCGGGACGACCGCCTCGGAGTCCTCGATGAGGTCGCCGAACTCGGAGTCGCCGTCCTCACCAAGAGGGGTGTGCAGTGAGATGGGCTCGCGGCCGTACTTCTGGACCTCGACGACCTTCTCCGGGGTCATGTCCAGCTCCTTGGCCAGCTCCTCCGGAGTGGGCTCCCGACCCAGGTCCTGGAGCATCTGGCGCTGCACACGGGCGAGCTTGTTGATGACCTCGACCATGTGGACCGGGATGCGGATGGTCCGGGCCTGGTCGGCCATCGCCCGGGTGATCGCCTGGCGGATCCACCACGTCGCGTAGGTCGAGAACTTGTAGCCCTTGGTGTAGTCGAACTTCTCGACCGCACGGATCAGGCCCAGGTTGCCCTCCTGGATGAGGTCGAGGAAGAGCATGCCGCGACCGGTATAGCGCTTGGCCAGCGAGACGACGAGGCGCAGGTTGGCCTCGAGCAGGTGGTTCTTGGCCTTCTTGCCGTCCTGGGCGATCCACCACAGCTCGCGCTTGACCTTCATGTCGAGCTTCTCACCGCTGTTGAGCTTCTCCTCGGCGAACAGCCCCGCCTCGATCCGCTTCGCGAGCTCCACCTCCTGCTCCGCGTTGAGGAGGGCGACCTTGCCGATCTGCTTGAGGTAGTCCTTGACCGGGTCGGCCGTTGCCCCCGCGGTGACGACCTGCTGGGCCGGCGCGTCCTCCTCGTCGTCGTCGCGGATGACGAAGCCCGCGTCCTCGGACTCCTCGTCGTCGCTCGAGCCGGCCTTGGCCTTGGCGCCGTCGCCCTCGTCGTCGTCCGCGGCTCCGTCGCCCGCAGGGACGGCGTCCTTGGCGAGCTCCGCGTCGTCGGGGTCGGCGTCCCCGTTGCCGTCATCTGCGTCGACACCCGCCGCGCGGGCGGTCTTCGCGGTGGCCCTCCCCCCGGCGACCGAGGCAGCGGCCTTCGTGGTGCGCTTCGCAGCTGGCGCGGCTGCGGCAGCGGCCTTGCGGGTCGTCGACGCGCGTCCGGCCGACGCGGCGGCCTTGGCGGGCGCCGCCTTCTTCGCCGCCGGGGCCTTGGTGGCGGACCGCCCCGAGGCGGGTGCGGCCTTCTTCGCCGCCGTGGCCTTGGTGGCCGGGGCCGCCTTCGTCGACCCGGCCTTCGTGGCGGGCACCGCCTTCTTCGCGGTCGCGGACGCGGAGGTTCGGGACGTTGAGGGGCTCTTGGCTGCGGAGGTCTTCAGTGCGGTCGCCTTCTTCTTCTTGGATGCGGATGCCGCGGCGCGCGACGTGGTGTCGGCCTTCGCGGTGCTCGTGCGAGCGCTCGCGCCAGCTCGGGCGGGGACGGCGCGTGACCGGGTCTGGTCAGACTGCTTGGAGGACACGAGCGACACCGACAACCTTTCGTCGCGAGCACGGACCAGCCCACGCAGGGGTGGCGGGGGACGGGTCTGCAGAGGTGTTCGTCAGTCGGTTCCGGTCTTCGAGAGGGCACCACATGCGCCGAGAACGCCCTCCCCGTCCGTAACCATTCGCACCATTATAAATCGCCGCCGCCGCGGACACCGCATCCCCCGGGGTCGAGGAGGGGTGAGGTGGCGCCCCGACCTGCGGAGACGCCGATGTACCAACGTCCGAGAGGCCCGCGGCATTCCCGTCGTTCCGGGGCTCAGCCCTTGACGGCCAGCACGGCGCAGGGGGCGTCGAGGAGGATGCGCTGGGCGTTGGAGCCCAGGATGAGCTTGCCGACCGGCGTGCGTCGCCGCAGGCCGATGACGATGAGGTCGGCGGACACCTCGTTCGCGACCGCGATGAGGTCCTCGGCGGGCTCGTTGCCGCGGACGAGGTGCCGGACGTCGACACCGAGGCCAGAGCCCTCCAGCTGGTCCTGGACCCGCTGCAGCTCCTTCTCGCTCTCGCGCGCCTCGTCGGCGTCGAGGTCGCGGCCGCCGCGGCTGGAGTTGATGACGACGAGCTGGGTATGCCGCAGCTCAGCCTCCTCGACGGCCCGGTCCAAGGCGGCCCGGCCCTCCTTGGTCGGCACGTAACCCACGACGATGGCCACTACTGATCCTCCTCCGCAAGATGTTCGCTGCGACTGCTCGTGCGACGGTACCGGACGGGCCCGGCGTCACAGCCCGAGGCTATCGCGGATCAGCCCGCCCACCTGCGCAATCTCGATGAGGAAGCCGTCGTGGCCGTGCGGCGACGTGATCGACGCCCGCGTCGCCGAGGGGGACAGCAGGGCCATCTCGTCGGTGAGCCGGCCGGGGTAGAGCCGGTCGCTGTCGACGGAGGCGACGACGAGGTGCCCGTCGAACCGGCCGAGAGCCGCCTCGGTACCGCCGCGGCCACGGCCGATGTCGTGGCTGTTCATCGCCTCGGTGAGGACGACGTAGCTGTTCGCGTCGAAGCGAGCGGCGAGCTTGCCGGCATGGTGGTCGAGGTAGCTCTCGACGGCATACCGTCCCCCGCCACCGAGGGGCTCCTCGGCGCCCTGGGGAGCCCTGCCGAACCGCTCGTCGAGCTCCCAGCTGCTGCGGTAGGTCGTGTGGGCGATCCGTCGGGCCAGGCCCAGACCGGTCAGCGGGCCGTCGCCGTCGTAGTAGTCGCCGCCCTGGAAGGCCGGATCGGAGCGGATGGCGAGCAGCTGGGGCTGGCACCAGGCGATCTGGTCGGCAGTGGCGTATGCCGCCGCGGCGAGCACGATCGCCGTCTCGACCCGGTCCGGGTGGGACACCGCCCACTCCAGGGCGCGCATGCCTCCCATGGACCCCCCCAGGACGCCGTGCCAACGCTCGATGCCGAGTGCGTCGCTGAGCAGCGACTCCGCGGCCACCTGGTCACGGATGGTGACGAACGGAAAGCGGCTCCCCCACGGACGGCCCATCGGATCGAGCGAGGAGGGACCGGTGGTGCCCTGACAACCGCCGAGGACGTTGCTCGCCACGACGAAGAGCCGGGTCGTGTCGAGCGGGCGCCCCGGCCCGATGAGCCCATCCCACCACCCGGGCGTGGGATGGCCAGAGCCGGCGGGACCCTCGACGTGGCTGTCCCCCGTCAGCGCGTGCTCGACGAGCACCGCGTTGTCGGCGGCCTCGTTGAGCGTCCCCCACGTCTCGTACGCGACCCGGACCCCGGCCAGGTGTGCCCCGGTCTCGAGGCCGAGCGGTCCGACATCGACGAAGCGCCGGCGCCCAGGGTCGTCACCCTCGCGCCACACGGCCCGCAGCGCCCTGGGTGCGGAAACGGACATCGGTAGGAGACTCCTCGACTCGCGCTTGCCGCTCCGTTCGGCGCGGCCGGGTCATCACCCGGGGCACCCCACCGCGAGGAGGGTTGCCGCCCAGCGAGCCGGGGCTTGGCGCTGGGACTCATGACCTGGCGCCATGATACGGGGGCAGGGCCGCCTCGGCAGCCCCGCGTCCGGACCCTGAGAGGCCTCACCCCGCGGCAAGCCGAGGGTGCCCGCGGGGGCCCTCGCCGTCCGGGTTCGAGACGGCCCCCGAGCCCGGGGACGGCCCGGTCAGGCCCGTCGGCCGCACCCCGAGGTCCAGAAGCTGCTCGACGAGCCGGGCGAGCCGATGGCCGGGCCGCAGCCGGAGCGCCCTGTCGAGCGCATCCCTCGCCACGGCACCGCTGCCCGTCGCCCAGGTGACGGACGCGGTGAGGGCGCAGACCTCGGCGGCCTCCTCGGGACACGCGTCGGGAACCCGTCGACACAGCTCGAGAAGCCGGGCCTGGACGCGGGTGACGGCGGCCACGTCCGCCCCCGGACCCGGCACGGTGCGCCGCAGCAGCCTGACGACGCCCCGGTCGAGGGCGTCGAGCGGAAGCGATCCCGGCGCGGCCGAAGCGATGAGGCCGTCGCGCCAGCCGAGATCATGCAGGGAGTAGGCGGCCGCGGCGACCTGCCCGGCCGACAGCTCGGCGACGCTGCGGACGTCGTCCTTCGTCGACAGGATGCGGCCCCACACGCGCCCGGGACGGCTCGGAGGTCGGCCGGACTCCATGCGGGCCCGCAGGGCAGCGACCGCCGCCTCGACACCTGCGGACGCCGCCGTGTCCTCGGCGACCAGCCTGGCCAGGTCGTCACGGTCGGCCAGGGGGGCCACCTCGGCCTGGACGTAGGAGGCCGCCCCGGGAACGTCCGCCGCGACGGGCACCGGCAGGCCCTCCGGAGGGCACCGCCTCTCGGCGGTGCCCCACAGGGCATACCACCGGTCGGCGCGGACGACAGCAGCGTCGCCGACGACGACCCCGGCGGCCTCGAGAGCGGCCGCGACGCCGGCCATCACCGGTTCGGCACGACCGGCCTCGTCCTCGTAGCCGATGAGGAGGACCACCTCGGGCCGCTCCCGCAGCAGCGGTGGCACGAGGACACCGACGACGTCCGGGATGTGTGCGGCCTCGGTCAGGTCGGTTCGGGCCACCATCCCCATGCGGCGGCCGTGCAGGCAGACGGCGACGACCGAGCTCCGGGGGTGGTAGCCGAGCTGGTAGGGAAGGACGGCGACGAGGTCGGGCAGTCCGCTGACGGTGACGGTGGGCATGCCCTCGATGCTCGATGCCAGGGCCGGCACCGACCACCGGCGTCCGGCGGCCTGTGGACAGCGACCCGGTGACCGAGGTGCCTGTGGACGGTGCGCGGTGCGGCGCGCCCGACGGTATGCCGGACGACCCGTCAGCCGATGACCTCTCCCTGGACGGTTCGGTGCGCCGCGGGACCCCCGGTCGGCCCGGGGGCGGCACCGGCCTCGGCTCGCGCGCGTTCCCACGTGAGGAAGCTCTCGGTCTCGGTGACCACCTGGGTGGCGACCCAGCCGAGGACGACCGCGTCATCGAGCAGACCGGCGAACCCGAGGAACAGCTCGGGCAGGAGGTCGACCGGGGAGATGACGTAGCCGGTGGCACCCGCGATGAGGGCGAGCCGTCCCAGGCCCACTCCCCGGTACTCGCCCCGCAGCGTGGCCCAGACGAGCCGCGGCAGCGCCGCGATCCGGTCCCAGAGGCTCGGCCCACCCGGTCGGGCGGCGACCCGCACGGCGGTGTAGAGCGCCCGCAGAGCGCCGAACCGAGACGTGGTAGCCATCTGCTCCTCCTGACGACGGTCGGCCGCCGACCCTCGGTCGGGTGCCGTGAGGACAACGCGTGGGTCCGACGGGCGGGTTCCCGCCGGGTTCCCGCTACTGCGCCGTGATCCGGGGGGCCGCGGGAGGGAACTCCTGCTTGGCGTGCTCGGCGAGCCGGTTGATGAGGTAGGCGTCCAGGCCCGCGCCGACGGCTCCGCCGACGAACGGCACGGCCCGCCCGAAGCGGGAGAACACGTCCTTGCCTGCCGTCGCCAGGATCTTGAAGCCCACGGCCTTGTTGACGACCATGAGCGCGGGTCCCGGTAGCCGCTGGGCGGCCAGCGCGGCGAGCCGCCCGGTCGGCGCGACGATCCCGGCCTGCCGGAGCAGGTCGTCGGCGTCCGCCCCGACGAGGCTGAGGAGCACGGCCGTGCGGATGTGCCGCTCGCCCAGGTCGTGGCCCCGCACGGCCGCGATCGCGGCGGTCATCCGGGTCGACAGGACGTAGAAGCCGGTGACGTTGGCCGGCAGCGCGATCGGCATCGTGACGAACCCACCGAGGCTCGTCACGAACCCGCTGGCCGACGCCAGCTTGAGGTGTCGGGTCACGATCGCCCGGACGGCCCTCTCGCGGTCGGGGTTGGCCCTGAGGGCGGCATCGGCGACCTGCTGGGCCGAGGCGAACCGCCCTCGCCCGTCGATGCCCACCTCGATGAGCTTCTGCACGAGCGTCTGGGCCACGCCGCTCGGGTCCTGTTCGGCCGCGTCCGCCCGGTCCAGCGGCCCACTTTCGCGGACGCCGTCGTCACCCGTCCCCAGGATCTCCACGCGGTCCCTCCTCGTGCCTGCCCTGCCCCGGTCCGCTCGTGGCGCCGGGGCGGTCGATGTGCCGGAACGGCCATCCTGCCACGGCGGGCGACGCGCCCCCGGCCGAGCCTGCCGACGACACCCCCCTCCCCTAGGCTGCGCGCATGTCGACCGGCGAGGCGGTGATCGCGGTCGTCGTCGCGCCCGCACGACCCGAGGAGCCGGCCTCCTCGGCCCGCGCGGCGCTCGTGGGGGCCGGCATCGCCGAGTCCGGGCCGCTGCCCCGGATCATCGAGCTCGCCGCCGCGCTCGAGGCCGAGCGCCGCCCCCGATGGGTCTGCTGGGCGGCCGGCCGCGACGCGGCGCCCCTCGTCGCCGCCCGGCACCGGCTGTCCCGGTGCTGGGACATCGCCGAGGCGCACCGACTCCTCCACGGGGGCTGGGTGGCCGGACCGGGGGTCACCTGGGCGGCCGCCCACGGCATACCTGCGGGCTCGGTCCCCGCCCCGGCCGCCGAGGACCTGTTCGCCTTCGCGACGGATGCCGGCGACCTCCCCGCCGACGCCCTCGTCCGGGGCGACGGCCACCTGCGCCCCGAGGCCGTGGGCGGCGCCTGGCTGACCACGCCGGAGCGGCTCCTCGCCTGGGGCCGGGCCGCGCTCGACACGGCGGCGCGGCAGCGCGAGCAGGCGGCCGCGGCCGGACCGCGCCTGGTCGCCACGGTGCACTCCGAGTCGGCCGCTGCCCTGCTGTGCGTGGAGCTCGAGCGCGACGGCCTGCCGGTCGACCGCGCGCGAGCCGAGTCGCTCATCGCCGACGCCGCGGGCCCTCGGACGACTACCGAGGTCGAGGCCGCCGCGGCCCGACGCGACCGCGACCTCGCAGTGCTGCGGCACGTCCCGGGCCGAGAGTCGACGGACCTGCGCAACCCGGCCCAGGTCCGCGAGCTCCTCGCGGCCGTCGGGGTCGATGTTCCCAACACCCGCAAGGGAGTCCTCGACCCCTACCGCGGCGTCCACCCGGTGGTCGACGCCCTGCTGCGGTGGCGCAAGGCCGAGCGGATCTCGACGACCTACGGCTACCGGTGGCTCGACACCGCGGTGGGTGCCGACAACCGGCTGCGGGGCCGGTGGACCGCCTGCGACGGTGCCGGCGGACGGATGACCGCCGAGAACGGCCTGCACAACCTTCCCACGGCACTACGCCCCGCCGTGGCCGCGGCGCCCGGCTACGCCTTCGTCCGGGCGGACCTCGGACAGGTCGAGCCCCGCGTCCTTGCGGTCGTCTCCGGGGACGCCGCGTTCGCCGAGGCGACCCGGGCCGACGACCTCTACGCGCCCGTGGCGGACCGGCTCGGCGTCGACCGCCCGGTCGCCAAGATCGCCGTCCTCGCGGCGATGTACGGCCAGCGCAGCGGGGCCGCGGGTGAGGCGCTCAAGGGTCTGGAGCGGGCCTACCCGGTCGCGATGGCCCACCTGGACCGGGCGTATGCCGCGGGCGTGCGGGGCGAGGCGCTGCGGACCTTCGGGGGCCGGCTCATCCCGACCGGCCGGTTCCTCGCCGACCGGCCCGTCGGGACCGACCCGGCCCTCGACGCGGCGAGAGGGCGGTTCGCCCGCAACGCGGTCGTCCAGGGCGCCGCAGCCGAGCTGTTCAAGGCCTGGGCGGCCACGGTCCGCGCGAGTGCCGAGGACCTCGGGGCCGAGATCGTGCTCTGCCTGCACGACGAGCTGCTGCTCCACGTGCCCGAGGACCGGGCTGCACAGGCCGCGTCCGTCGTGGACCGGTCCCTGGCGGACGCGGCGCGGTGGTGGAGCGGCGGCGCTGCCGTGCGGTTCGTGTCGGACACCACGGTGATCCACCGCTGGTCCGAGGCCAAGGACTGAGCCGACCACCGCGGCCGCCGTGCCGGCCAGGCCGGTCAGTCCGGTCAGTCCGGTCAGGCGTCGTCGTCGGAGACGTTCTTGAGGAACGCCTCGAACTCCGCGCCGAGCTCGTCGGCCGAGGGGATGTCGCTGGCCTGCGCGGCCAGCAGGCTGGGCCGCTCGGCCCCCTCGACGAAGGTGTCGTACTGACGCTCCAGAGCGGCGATGAGCGCACCCGCCTCCTCGTTGCCGGCCACCTCGCCGGCGATCTCGGCCCGGTTGGCGCCGACCCGGGCGACGAGGTCGTCGTTGGGCAGGCTGAGGCCCGTCGCGTCGACGACGGCGTTCAGCGCGGCGAGCGCCCCCTCGGCCCACTCCGCCTGGGCGAGGTAGTGCGGCACGTGAACGGCGAAGCCGAGTGCGTCCCGACCGGCCTCGCCGAGCCGCAGCTCAAGGAGCGAGGCCAGGCTCGC
This sequence comes from uncultured Actinomycetota bacterium, assembly GCA_963771015.1. Taxonomy (GTDB): domain Bacteria; phylum Actinomycetota; class Actinomycetes; order Actinomycetales; family Dermatophilaceae; genus CAVSJJ01. Next base: position 668,365 of record CAVYRN010000009.1, on the reverse strand, counting down.
AGGCACCTGGACCCGCCCGAAGGAGGCCTCCGCGTCGCCGACGAGGCGTGGGTCGGTGGCGTGGGCGGTCATCCCGACGGGCCGCGTGTGCGGCACCCCCATCGGAATGCCGTGGACCGACACGACGATCGAGATCCCGAGCCGGGTCACGACCTCCGAGACCGCCTCGACGAGCCGTTCCCACTGGTAGTCCGGCTCCGGGCCGTTGAGGAGGTAGTACGCCTCGCCGTCCCGGTCGGTCAGCCGGTGCACCTCGAGGGAGGGTCCGTCGTAGCTGACCCAACGGTTGGTGTCGAAGACCATGGCGGGGCGCCGGCCCCGGTAGTCGAACAGCTGGTCGAGGTCGAAGGTGGCGATGAGGGTCGCGTCCTCGGTGTCGAGCAGGTGCGAGCTCAGCACGCGCTGGATGTTCCCGGCGTCGACGAACGCGCCGAGGGTGACCATGAGAACTCCCGACGACGGTCCGAGGTCGTCGGGGTCGGTGTCCCAGCGGTACAGCTCTGACGGGTTCAGCACGGCGTGCCCTTTCGATGAGGTACTCCCCCGGAACAACGACCGCCGCCGGGTGAGGATTCCCGCCCCCTGCCCTGCGGCCGCTCACGGGGCGGCGGCGAGTGTGGCGATGGCCCTGAGCACCCGCTTCTCCGACACCGAGTAGGCCGTGCCAAGCCCCTGGGCGAAGAGCCCCACGCGCAGCTCCTCGATCATCCACCCGACGTCGGTGACCTCGGCGGCCCCCGCCCGGCCCGCCGGCAGCGTGTCGAGAAGGTCGGCATACGCCGCCTCGACCCGGTCCACGACCTCCTGGAGCACGGGCTCGCGCGGGTTCGTCGCGGCGCGGTCCAGTCGGTGGTTCATCGCGCGCAGGTACCGGTTCAGGTCGGCGAGGCGCTCCGCACCCGTCAGGGCGACGAAGCCGGGGCGGACGAGCGACCCGAGCTGGGCGCGGACGTCGGCCACGGCCGGCGCCACGAGGGGCGCAGCGGACGCGTCGGCGAGGGCGTCGAGCCGCCGTCGCACCTCGGCCGCCTCGGCAAGAACGGGACCGACGGCGTCGACGACCTGGAGCACCCGGGTGACGACATGGGCCCGCACCGCGGCCAGTGCCTCGGCATACGCCTCCGCCGTGCGGACCTCGCCGCTGACCCGCTCGGCGACGATGGCGTCGACCGCGGCGGCGAGACAGTCCTCCAGGAGGGCCGGCACGGAGCCGTGCGGGGCCAGCTGCAGCCGGAGCTTGTCCGCGTTGCTGAGCCGGGCCAGGACGCGGGACCACGGTGCCGTCGTGCCGAGGAGCAGCAGACGGCGAACTCCGAGGCGGTGCGCCGCCCGGGCCTCCGTCTCGTCGGGGACCAGCCGCAGGGCCACGCCGGTGCCCTCGTCGACGAGGGCCGGGAAGCCCCGGACGAGGTGGCCCCCGGTCGTGCTCTCGTACGTCGCGGGGATGGTGCCGACGTCCCACGTGCTCAGGCCGGTGCGCTCGATGTCGGCCCCGGCACGGGCCATGCCGGTGCGGATGGCGCCGCGGCTGCGCGACCGCAGCTCGTCAAGACTCTTGCCGGACGCGACGACGCGGCCGCCGTCCTCCGCGCTGAAGGTGATCCGGAGGTGGTCAGGCACGGCGTCAGGTCGCCACTCCTCGGCCGCGACCTGCACGCCGGTCTGCTCGGCGAGGACGCGCGCCAGCTCGTCGGTCAGCCGCCCGTGACCGGGACGAACCTCGGCGAGGGCGGCCGCCGCTCGGTCGGGAACCGGGACGAAGTGGCGGCGGCTCGTCTTCGGCAACGAACGGAGCAGCGCGATGACGAGGTCCGCTCGCAACCCGGGGACCTGCCAGTCGAAGCCCTCGTCACGCACCTGGTTGAGCAGCGCGACGGGGAGGTGCACCGTCACTCCGTCCGCCGCCGAGCCGGGGGCGAACTGGTAGGTCACGTCGAGCTCGAGATCGCCCTGCCGCCAGGTCGTCGGGTACTCGCGGCCCGACACCTCCCCCGCCGTCTCGCTCGTGAGGAGCTCCTCGGTGAAGGTCAGCAGGTCCGGCCGAACGGCTCGCTCGCCTTTCCACCATCGGTCGAAGTGGCGCACGGACACGACATCGGGCGGGATGCGTCCGTCATAGAAGGCGAAGAGCACCTCGTCGTCGACGACGATGTCGCGGCGTCGTGCCCGTTCCTCGAGCTCGCCCACCTTGCGCAGCAGGGCCTCGTTGGCGCGCCAGAAGGCGTGCTGGGTGTCCCAGTCGCCCTCGACGAGCGCATGCCGGATGAACAGCTCCCGCGCCCCGAACGGGTCGACGCGGGCGAACTGCACCGTTCGGTCCGTCACCAGCGGCACGCCGTAGAGGGTCACTCGCTCGGTCGCGACGGCCGCCCCCTGCCGACGGGACCACCGCGGCTCGCTGTGGGTGCGCTTGACGACGTGGGCCCCGACCTCCTCGGCCCACCGCGGGTCGATCCTGGCGTTCGTCCGGGCCCACAGGCGGGTCGTCTCGACGAGCTCGGCGGCCATGACGTAGTCGGGCTGGCGCCGGAACAGAGATGACCCGGGAGAGAGGGAGAAGCGGGCGCCGCGAGCGCCGGCATACTCCCGACGGACCGCGTCGCGGACCCCGACATGGGACAACAGACCGGCAAGGAGCGCCTGGTGCACCCGGTCCCAGTCCGGGTCGGCGTCGCCGGCCGAGGTGGCCACGTCTGGGTCGATCCGCGCCTGACGGCAGGCCCGACGCAGCTGCGCGTGCACGTCCTGCCACTCACGCACCCGCAGGTAGTGGAGATACTCGTTCTTGCACATCCGGCGAAAGGCACTCCCGGACAGGGCCTTCTGCTGAGTGCGCAGGTACCGCCAGAGGTTGTGCAGGGTCGCGAAGTCGGAGGCGTCGTTGCGGAACCTCGCATGCGCCTGGGTGGCCTGGGCCTCCTTGTCGACGGGGCGCTCCCGCGGGTCCTGGATCGACAGAGCGGCGACGACGACGAGCACCTCCTTGGTGCAGCCCAGCCGGCCCGCCTCGATGATCATCCGGCCCAGCCTGGGGTCGAGGGGCAGCCGGGCAAGGGTCCGGCCGGATGCCGTGAGCCGGGACCCGCTGCCACCCCGGCCCCGGCCGCGACGGCCGCGACCGCGGCGCGGTGATCCCGTCGAGCCGCCGGCGGCGAAGGCCCCCAGCTCCTCGAGCAGCCGGACGCCGTCGGCGACCTGGCGGGCGTCGGGCGCGTCGACGAAGGGGAACCGGGCGATGTCCCCGAGTCCGAGGGCGGTCATCTGAAGGATGACGGAGGCCAGCGAGGTGCGTTGGATCTCGGGCTCGGTGAACTCCGGCCGTGACTCGTAGTCCTCCTGGGAGTAGAGCCGGATGCACACCCCCTCGGCGACCCGGCCGCAGCGCCCGGCCCGCTGGTTCGCGCTGGCCCGGGAGATCGGCTCGATGGGCAGTCGCTGCACCTTCGTCCGCTGGCTGTACCTCGAGATGCGGGCGGTCCCGGTGTCGATGACGTAGCCGATCCCGGGAACGGTGAGCGAGGTCTCGGCCACGTTCGTCGCCAGGATGACCCGGCGCCCGCCGGCGCGCCGGAACACCCGGTGCTGCTCGGCGGCCGACAGCCGCGCGAAGAGCGGGAGCACCTCGGTGTCGGGCAGCCCCAGCGCCGACACCGCGTCGGCAGCGTCGCGGATCTCTCGTTCGCCGGAGAGGAAGACGAGGATGTCGGTCGCGTCGCTCGGGTGCCCCGGCCGGGCCGACTCGGTCCACAGCTCCTCAACGGCCTCGGTGATGCCGGTGACCTGGTCTCGGTCGCCCCGCACGGCGCCCTCGGCATCGACCTCGACGAGTGGGCGGTAGCGAACCTCGACGGGGTAGGTCCGCCCCGACACCTCGATGACCGGCACCTCGCGGAGCCGCTCGCCACCGCCGCCGGTGGCGAAGTGGCGGGCGAAGCGGTCGGGGTCGATGGTGGCCGACGTGATGATGACCGTGAGGTCGGGACGACGCGGCAGCAGGGCGGTCAGGTAGCCCAGGATGAAGTCGATGTTGAGGCTGCGCTCGTGGGCCTCGTCCACGATGACGACCTCGTACCGGCGCAGGTCTGGGTCGCGCTGCATCTCGCTCAGCAGGATGCCGTCGGTCATGACGACGACCCGGGTCGCGTCGCTGCTGCGGTCGGTGAAGCGGACCTGGTAGCCGACGACGTCCCCGAGCTCGGTGCCCATCTCCTCGGCGATGCGCTCGGCCACGCTCCGCGCGGCGATCCGCCGGGGCTGCGTGTGCGCGATCCGGCCGCGTCCCCCCAGTCCGAGCTCGAGACAGATCTTGGGCAGCTGGGTGGTCTTGCCCGAGCCGGTCTCCCCGGCGACGACGACGACCTGGTGGTCGCGGATGGCGGCCGCGATGTCGTCCTTGCGAGCAACGACGGGCAGCTGCTCGGGGTAGTTCAGCCGCGCCGGGTCGACCACCGGGAGGGAGCCGACGGCGCGCATGGGCCCCAGGATAGGTCGGGGCTCACCAGCTCGCCGGGGACCGGGTCCCGCTCAGGCCGGCGGGGGGGCGCGGACGGCGCACCTCGTCCACCCGCTCCTGGACGTCCGCCACCTCGCGGGCCGCGCTTCCGGCCTGGTGGGCGAGCCGGAGCCCGGCCCCGGCGACCGCCATGCCCGGGGCGGCGGCCCCGGCACCCTTCGTCGTGATGACCCGCCAGTCGTCGAGGAACGCCTCGTCGGCCTTGGCTCGGGCCGTCGCCCGGGCCCGGGCGGCCAGCGCGCGGGCCCGCCCGGCGATGTCGGCGCCCCGCGGGGCTCCGGTCTCGGCGAGTGCGACGGCACGCGTCCCGGCCACCGACTCGGGACCGAGCGCTCGCAAGGCCCCACGAAGGTCGCCCGCCGCCCCTCGCGCCACCCCGCTCAGCCCGGTCGCCAGGCGCGAGCGCACGGTGAGCGCCCCCGCGCCCGGCACCCCCTCCTCTGCGCGGGCACCGAGCGAGAGCGCCCGCCCGCCGATCCCGACCCCGCCGATGACGGTGTGGGCCAGCACGTCACCCCAGTCGCCGTCCCCCCAGCCGACCAGCGCGGTCGCCTCGGCCGCCGCGCCGACGAGCGAGACCGCACCCGCGACCGCCGCCAGGGGTGGCGCCTCGATGGACAGCAGAGCCAGTCCCGTGGACACCTCTGAGGCGCCCTCGGCGACGCCGGCGAGGGCGCGGTATGCCACGGGGTCGACGAGCCGGTCCGTCGCCAGCTGCCGCAGCGTCGCCGCGCAGTGCCGGTCCTGCTCCTCGTATGCCGCCCAGGCCAGGCGGTGGGCCGCCTCCGCGGCGACCCGATGCCCGACCTCGTCGCGCTGCGCGGCGACCAGCCGCACGACCGAGGGGTCGGCCCGGCCTGCGCCGGCGTCGAGAGCCTGCTCCAGCGCGACCTCGAGCCGCGCGATCGCGGCACCGGCCCGCTCACGCTCGTCCGAGGCCCGCTGGGTCGCCGCCTGTGCCGCCTCGAGGGCGTCGGCGAAGCGACGCAGCACCACCGCCGCCCCGGCATACCGACGCGCCACGGGGTCGAGGACCGTCGAGACCTCGACGACCCGGTCCGCGAACGCCGCCGCGGCCTGGCCCTCCCACGCCGGGCCGGGCCGCAGCCCGAGGAGAACCCGGTCGGTGCCGGCCACCCGGCGGCCCAGGGCCGTCAGGGCGTCGGCGAGGTCGCGCACGGTGCCGGGATGGCCCGGGACCGGCTGGAGGACCGTCACCACGACCCGCCGACAAGGAGACGGCCGGCCACCGACGACTCGGCATCGGCATACGCCCCGCCGGCGGCACGGACCTCGGCGCCGAGATCACGCAGCCCGCGCCCCAGGGCGAGGCGCGCATGCCGCCAGTCGCCGAGGCATGCCTCAAGGGCGCCCGCCGTCGCCGAGGAACCCAGTGCCCAGCGGTCCGATCCCACGTCGCCCACGAGGTCGAGGCAGTCCGCCAGGTCGTTGAGGGCGGCCCCGAGCGACCCGACCGCGTCGGTGTCCAGCGCGAACCTGCTCATGCGGCCCCACCCTAGGCACCGAGGCCGCGCGGGCCGCGGCGTTGTCCCCAGGGGTCTGCCGGGACGGCGCGGTGCCGAAGCCGACGGCGCTCGGCTCTTCCGCACGGGGGTGGTCCGCCGGTAGGGTTCTCACCAAGGGGAATGGTCCGGCCATGGGGATGGCCGGGTCACCGAGGGGAGTGGCAGTGCCGTTGGGGAACGGCGCGGCCTGAAGGGGGAGCAGTGATGCCTTCGACGAATGGTGCCGTCCGCGCGAGGGACGAGGCGCTCGCGGACCGCTGGAAGGGGTATGAGACCCGGCCCGTGAGCCGGACGCGGGACCAGCGCTCCGCGGCGAGCGACGAGGAGGCCTTCGCCGCCGTCGGCGCCGTCGCCGCCCAGGTGGCCGCCCGGCTGCCCGGTCTGGGCCTGCTCGCCCCGAACGGCATGCTCGACCTCCCGGTCGACCACGGCCGCGTCGTGGCGGTTCGCCTGCAGATGCCGCCCGGGCTCCCGCTCCAGCTCCAGTCCATCGGCCTCACCGCGGAGGGCATCCCCGACCTCGCCCCCGTCACCACGCTCACCGCGAGCAGCTGGCACGGCACCTACCGGGAGCGGTTCGACCTCCGGCGACTGCTCGACATCGACAACCCGACCGGGCCCGTGGTGCGAACCGAGGCCGACGCACCCCCGTGGGTCGAGCTACGCTTCGCCCGCCCGGTCCGGCTCACCCGCGTCCGGCTACGCAACATCCCGACCGCGACGGCCCGGCGGGCGCACGGACTGGTCGTCAGCGTCACCACGATGCTCCGGCGCCAGCACACCCTCTACGACGGGGCCACCGACCTGCGCGAGCTGGACCGGCTCCTCGGCCCCGCTCGGGTGGTGGCGGCCGTCAACCCGCTCCTGGCCAGCCTGCTGCCCGCCCTCGACCACGCCCTCCGCTGCGACTACCGGGCGGCCGTCGCCGACGTCGCGGCGCTGAGCGACGTCGACGTGGCCGACCAGCGCCGGTTCCGGGAGGTGCTCAACGCCGGTCTTCTGGCGTCCCGGGAGCGCGAGTGGGCGGCCCACGGGCCCCAGCGGACCTTCCGCTTCTGGTCCACCGCCGAGCGGGAGCGCTACCTCCACGAGGCGGTCGAGCTCGTCGAGGCGCTTCGGCCACTCAGCCCCGACGTCTCCTTCGGGTTCGGGTCGGTCCTCGCCGCCGTGCGCGACGGGGCGCTCCTGCCCCACGACGATGTTCTCGACCTCGTCGTCGCCTTCGAGCACGCCCAGACCCCCAACCTCGCCGACGCCCTGCGGCTGGTCACCCAGCACCTGGCCGGGCTCGGCTACCTCGTGACGGGAGGGTCGTCGGCCCACCGGCACGTCAGCCGTCCCGGACGACCGGGGGTCAACATCTTCGTCGGGCTCTACGAGGACGAGAGGATCTCCTGGTACCCGGGGGTCCGTGGTTCGCTCACCCGCTCCATGATGTTCCCCACCTCGACGGTCGACCTCGCCGGCGTCGCATGCCCCCTCCCGGCGCGGCCGTCCGAGTACCTCAGGGCCGTCTACGGACCGGGGTGGCGGGTTCCGGACCCGGACTTCACCCACGCGAGTGACCGGGCCGCATACGCGGACATCTCCGGGCTGCCCCGCCCGACGCGTGGGCGAGACGCCGCCTGACCGTCGGTACCGGTCGCCGCCGACGGTGACCGGTACGGGGTCCCTCACCGCACGAGCCCGCCGCACGCTTCGGCCACCAGGCGCGCTGCCGCGTCGCCGCCGGGTCGCCCGCATTTCGCCCGGGGGCGGCTATCGTGCCCCCAGGACCGGCGGCCGGCAGGCGAGAGAGGGACCGATGACGCACTCGGAGGACTGGGCTGCGGGGACGGTGACCTGCGACGACAGCGCGAGCTACTGGGACGGGTACTACGCGTCACACGCCACCGTGGCCCGGGCCCTGCCCTCGCAGTTCGCGGTCTTCGTCCTCGGCGAGCTCGACGGGCCGCATCGGGTCGTCGACCTCGGCTGCGGCAACGGACGGGACTCGTTCCTCTTCGCCTGCTTCGGCCACGACGTCGTCGGGGTCGACCGCTCGGCCGCGGCGATCGCCTCGTGCCGGCGGCTTGGCGAGGCGCTCGGCGAAAGCGCCGAGTTCGTCCTCGGCGAGATCGACGACCCGACGCTCGCAGACCGGATCCGCGGCACCGGTCCGCGGCTGGTCTACGCGCGCTTCCTCCTCCACGCCATCACCGAGTCCGAGGAGGAACGGCTGCTGGACCTCGCGGCGGCCGTGACCGATCCCGGCGACCTGCTCGCCGTCGAGTACCGGACGGTTCGCGACGCCAGCGGCGTCAAGGCCACTCCGGAACACTTCCGCCGCTACGTCGTTCCAGCGGAGTTCGAGGCCGGCGCCCTGGCGCGCGGCTTCGAACCGACGTATGCCGTCGAGGGGTTCGGTCACGCGAAGTTCCAGGCGGACGATGCCTATGTCGCCCGGGCACTCTTCCGGCGCCCGCTGTGAGGAGGGCCCGATGACGACGCCTCGTACCTCCGAGACCGACGACCTTGCGTTCACGGCCATCGGCACCCTCGCTTCCGAGGTGGCCGTACGGCTCCCCGGCCTTGCCTACCTCGCCCCCGACGGTGTCCTCGATGTCCCCGTCGAGCGTAGCCGCGTCGTGGGAGTGCGACTGGAGCTGCCCCCGGGGAAGTTCCTCCATGTCCAGTCGATCGGGCTGACCGCCGGGGACGCCGAGGACCTGACGGCCGTGGCGACGGTCACCGCGAGCAGCTGGTACGGCACGTACCGAGAGCGGTTCGACCTCGCCCGGCTGCTCGACTTCGACGACCCGACCGGCACCGTCGTCCACACCGAGGCGGACCGTCCCGCCTGGGTGGAGGTCCGCTTCGCCCGCCCGGTCAGGCTCACCCGCATCCGGCTGCGCAACGTGCCGATCGCCACGGCCCGGCGGGCCGGCGGCATCGTCGTCAGCGTGATCACGACCCTCCGGCGCCGTCACGTCGTCTACGACGGTCGGGCCGACCTGCACGAGCTGGACCAGCTCCTCGGCTCCGTCCGGCCGACCGCCGACACCAACCCGCTGCTTGCCGCCCTGATGCCGGCTCTGGCGGATGCCCTCCGCGGCGACTATCCCGCGGCGGTACGCGCCCTCGCCTCCTCGGACGGCGTCGACGAGGCCGACCACCGACGGTTCCGGGAGGCACTCAACGCACACCTGCTGGCGGCGCGCCAGCGCGAGTGGACGGCCCACGGGCCCCAACGGACGTTCCGGTTCTGGTCCGTCGGCGAGCAGGAACGGTACGTCCGTGAGGCCGTCGAGCTCGTCGACGATCTCCGGCCGCTCAGCCCGAGCGTCACCTTCGGGTTCGGCTCGGTCCTCGCCGCCGTACGCGACGGCGGGCTCATCCCCCACGACGACGACCTCGACCTCGTCATCGGCTTCGAGCCGGGCCAGGCGCCGACCCTCGCGGATGCCCTCGCGCTCGTCACCGCCCACCTCACCGACCGCGGCTACCTCGTCACCGGCCGGTTCTCGGCGCACCGGCATGTCCGGCGCCCCGGACGGCCCTGGATCGACGTGTTCGTCGGGATCTTCGAGGGTGAGACGATCTCGTGGTACCCCGGGGCGCGCGGGTCGCTGACCCGCTCCAGCATGTTCCCGACGGCGACCGTGGACATGCTCGGCGTGGCCTGCCCGGCTCCCGCCCGGCCCGTCGACTACCTCGAGACGGTGTACGGGCCGCGGTGGCGGGTCCCCGATCCGGAGTTCGCCCACACGTGGGACCGGACGGCATACGCGGACATCGCTGGCGGCCAGCCGCAGGGCTGACGCGGAACCACCTCGGTTCGAGGTATTCCGGTGCCACCAGACGGCACCGGAATACCTCGAACCCGGTGCGCGGGTCAGCCCCGAGCCGCCGTGAAGCCCGTCTCGAGGTCGGCGAGGATGTCCTCGGCCGTCTCGATGCCGACGGCGAGGCGGATGAGTCCGTCGGTCACGCCCGCGGCCAGCCGGTCCTCGTCGCCGCCCTGGGAGTGGGTCGTCGTCGCCGGGTGGATGGCCAGCGACCGGACGTCACCGATGTTGGCGACGTGGCTGTGCAGCTCGAGGGCCTCGACGAAGCGCTGCCCCGCCTCCTTGCCGCCGGCGATCTCGAAGGCGAGGACCGCCCCGGCCCCCTTCGGCGCGTACTTCTGCGCCCGTCCGTAGCTCGGGCTCGACTCGAGCGAGGCCCAGCGGACCGCCTCGACCTGGTCGTGTCCCTCGAGGAACGCAGCCACCTTGCGGGTGTTCTCGATGTGCCGCTCGATGCGCAGGCTCAGCGTCTCGACGCCCTGCGCGACGAGGAAGGCGTTGAACGGCGAGATGGCCGGGCCGAGGTCGCGGAGCAGCTGGACCCGGGCCTTGAGGATGAAGGCGAGGTTGGCGCCGAGGGGGCTGTCGACGCCGAGGTCCCGGGCATAGACGAGCCCGTGGTAGCTCTCGTCCGGGGTGTTGTACGACGGGTACCGGCCGGGGTCGGCACCGAAGTCGAAGGTCCCGCCGTCGACGATGACGCCGGCGATCGACGTGCCGTGGCCGCCGAGGTACTTCGTGGCCGAGTGGACGACGATGTCGGCGCCCCACTCCAGCGGCCGGATGAGGTACGGCGTTGCGATGGTGTTGTCGACGATGAGGGGGACCCCGGCCGCGTGCGCCACGCCGGCCACCCCCTCGATGTCGAGGACGTCGGCCTTGGGGTTGGCGATCGTCTCGCCATAGAGCGCCTTCGTGTTCGGCCGGATCGCGGCCCGCCAGGCATCGAGGTCGTCCGGGTCCTCGACGAAGCTCACCGAGATGCCGAACTTCGGCAGCGTGTACTTGAAGAGGTTGACCGTCCCGCCGTAGAGCGCGGGGCTCGCGACGATGTGGTCGCCCGCCTCGGCGAGGTTGAGGATCGCCAGCGTCTCCGCCGCCTGGCCCGAGCTGACGAGGAGGGCCGCAACGCCGCCCTCGAGCGCGGCCACGCGCTGCTCGACGGCATCCTGGGTCGGGTTCATGATTCGCGTATAGATGTTGCCGAACTCCTTGAGCGCGAACAGGTTCGCGGCGTGCGCCGTGTCGTTGAAGACGTACGACGTCGTCTGGTAGATCGGCAGGGCCCGGGCGCCGGTGGCGGCGTCAGGCGTCTGGCCCGCATGGATCTGGCGGGTCTCGAAACCCCAGGTCGAGGTGTCGGTCATCGGTGATGCTCCCATCGCTTCGGGCGCCCGGGCACTCGCCGCGGGCACGGCATACGGCAACGACGGCGGGACTTCCGGGGTGGGACGAACCCGCGCTTGCGGTCGACACGTGCCGACCGCCAGGTCCTCACCCGGGGCACCCCACCGCGGAGGAGGGTTGCCGGCCAGCAAGCCGGGGCTTGACGCTGGCGCTCATGACCTGTGACCAGGAAACCACAGCGGGTCCGCCCGCCGGGACCGTTGTCTCATCAACCAAGATCGGGCCGGCGCGGACGCGGTGACAGGATGTGCTCATGACGTTGCACGCAGACGAGTACAAGGCGGCCCCGGGCCGCTACCGCGCCGGTATGCCGTACCGCCGGGTCGGCCGCTCCGGCCTGGACCTGCCGGCCATCTCACTGGGCCTGTGGCACAACTTCGGCGACGACGTCCCGCTCGAGCGTCAGCAGGCCATCCTGCGCCGGGCCTTCGACCGCGGGGTGACCCACTTCGACCTCGCGAACAACTACGGCCCGCCCTACGGCAGCGCCGAGCGCAACTTCGGTACCCTCTTCGCCCGCGACTTCCGCCCGTACCGGGACGAGCTCATCATCAGCTCCAAGGCGGGCTACGACATGTGGCCCGGTCCCTACGGCCAGGGCGGGGGCAGCCGCAAGTACCTCATCGCCAGCCTCGACCAGTCCCTCGCCCGGATGGGCCTGGACTACGTCGACATCTTCTACAGCCACCGGTTCGACGAGACGACCCCGCTCGAGGAGACGATGGGCGCCCTCGACGCGATCGTCCGCTCCGGCAAGGCGCTCTACGCCGGCATCTCGTCGTACTCGGGTGCCCGCACCCGCGAGGCGGTCGAGATCCTCCGCTCCATGGGGACGCCCATGCTCATCCACCAGCCGTCGTACTCGATGCTCAACCGCTGGGTCGAGGAGGACCTCCTCGATGTCCTCGGCGATCTCGGCGTCGGGTGCATCGGCTTCTCCCCGCTCGCCCAGGGGATGCTGACGAACAAGTACCTCAGGGGAGTCCCCGAGGGCTCCCGCGCCGCGCAGGCCAAGAGCCTGGATCCCTCGATGCTCACCGAGGACGCGCTGCGGCACGTCCGGGCGCTCAACAAGCTCGCCACGGGGCGTGGCCAGACGCTCGCGCAGATGGCACTGGCCTGGGCGCTGCGCGACAAGCGCGTCACGTCGGTGCTCATCGGCGCCTCCAGCGTCGAGCAGCTCGACGACAGCCTCGGCGCGGTGAAGAAGCTCCGGTTCACGGCCGCGGAGCTCGCGTCCATCGACCGGCACGCCGTCGAGGCAGGCATCAACCTCTGGAAGAGCTCGTCGGACAACTGAGGAGGTCGTCGTGAGCGACACCGCCGGAGACTACACACCCAGCCCCACCGAATGGGTGCGCGAGCAGGTCGAGAAGATCGTCGCCGCCGGCGACACATCGGTGGCCCACATCATGCACCGCCCGGTCGTGCTGCTCACCATGACGGGAGCCAAGACGGGCCGGACCCTCAAAGTGCCGCTCATGCGCGTCGAGCACGACGGGGTGTATGCCGCGGTCGCGAGCAAGGGCGGCGCCCCCGAGCACCCGCAGTGGTACCACAACCTCACGGCCAACCCCCAGATCACCCTCCAGGACGGCACCCGCTCCTGGGCCGCGACGGCCCGGGAGATCGAGGGCGCCGAACGTGAGCAGTGGTGGCCGCGGTGCGTCGCGGCCTACCCGCCGTACGCCGACTACCAGAAGAAGACCGCCCGGCTCATCCCGGTGTTCGTCCTCGAGCCGGCCTCATGACCGAGCCACGGCCGTCGAGACCCTCGCCCTCGACGCCGCGGCCCTCCCGGCCCCCGCCGGCGACCCGGTGGGCTCGGAAGTCCGCGGGGCGGATCATCGGGCTGATCGTCGCCGGCCTCGTGGCCGTCAACCTCATCGGCGGGCTCTTCTCGAACGGGACCGGGTCCACGGAGGTCACCGACCCCGGGTTCGGTCGGTCGCTCGACAACCCCAACGTCGATGCCGGCGGGGTCAGCGACGACAAGCCCGACTTCGCCGACGGGGCGGCCGTTCCTGATGAGCTCGTCATCGAGGGCACCGGCCTGCCCAACACGGCGGATGTCGTGGTGGTCGGCATCGTCCCCAGCGACCAGGCCCGGCACTGGTACCGGGCCTACGGTGACGGGTTCCTCCTCGAGAACGTCATGGTCGCGGGAGTCTACGAGGTGAGATACCCCTTCGACAGCTACTCGACCATCGTCGTCGAGGGTGAGCCCACCGATGCCAGGTGCGTCATCCGGATCGACGGCACCCTGGCCGCCCACAGCAACCCGATGAGCTCGGGCCGCTGCGTCTTCGACAAGGCGACGATCGCCAACGCCTCGCCGGGCGAGTGACCCGTGCTCAGCCCGCGTCGGCGGACCGGACCCGGCGCAGCCAGAGCAGGCCGAGCACCGGCAGGACGAGCGGCACGTAGCCGTACCCCGCACCGAAGTGCGACCAGACCGTCTTGTCGGGGAAGGCGCTCGGGACGAGGTAGGACGCCAGTCCCACGGCCAGCACGCCGGCCATCTCGATCGTGATGGCGACCGTCGCGACGGTGACGGAGGTCCGGTCGCCGCGGGTGAGCGCGACCGTGGCCACGAGGTAGATGACCGCCGCGACGGCGGAGAGCAGGTAGGCCAGCGGTGCCCGGTCGAAGTACTCGAGGATCTGCAGGACCGACCGGCCGGTCGCGGCGAGAGCAAGGAGGGCGTACACGGCCACGAGGATGCGGCCCGGGCCGACACCGGATCGAACCCTCTCCTCCGGCTCGGGCTCGGTGGTGTTCGTGGACTCGTTCTCAGCCATGAAGGTCCCAGATCTGCTGAAGTCGGGCGACCATGACGAAGACCCCGACGGCGCCGATGGCGACGGCGCCCATCGACCAGCGGGACTTCTCCTTGATCGCGATGAATGCCGTGCCGACCGGGACGACCGGCAGGGTGAGCAGGTAGGCCGCGAACGTCGCCCGCTCCGCCCCGTCGGCGATCCCGCCCATGACCATCAGACCCCTGACGACCTGGACGAGCAGGCCGATCTCGACGAGGGCGATGGTCCCGAGGAGCCAGTCGTCGAAGAGCCGGTCGCGGGCGGCATACCAACCGGCGGCGGCCAGCAGGACGACGGACAGCGCACACAGCACGATGGTGAGCGGCAGGAGCACGCGGGCATCCTACGTGGCACATCCCATCGGCCCGACGGCGGTGCGCCTCCTGACAGCGTCGGCGGGGTCGGCAACGATGGAGGTATGCCGCCCGCCGACGACGACGTGAGGGACCTCTCGGTCACGGCGCTGCTCGGACGGTATGCCGAGGTGATGGCCGAGCTCTTCGACCGCGGCATCGTCCGCACCCGGAACGCCCCGGCCGGCGACCTGGCCGAGCTTCTCGTCGCCAGGGCGTTGGGGGGCACCCTGGCCCCCAACCCCGCACGAGGCTGGCACGTCGCCCTGCCCGAGGACCGCTACCTCCTCGTCAAGTGCCGCGTCATCCAGCCCGGTGCCCGGGCCGGCCAGGCGTACTCGGCGATCCGCAGCTGGGGCTTCGACGCCTGCGTCTTCGTCCAGCTGGACGCGACGACGTACGGCGTGCGGTCGGCGGCCGAGGTGCCCGTCGCCGTCGTCCGCGAGATCTCCCACCAGCAGGACTGGGCCGACAGCGGACGGGTACGGGTCGCCGAGGACCTGGCCGCGCTCCCCGGCGCCGTTGACCGGACCGAGGAGCTGCGGGCCGCACTCGCCGCCCTCGACGTCGAGCCGGCACGACCCGCGCCGACCCAGGAGCTGCTGCCGTTCGACGCCGCCGAGGCCACCCTGCTGCCGGCCCACGGCGTGGTCACCCCGACCGGGTGGTGCTTCTGCGGCTGCGGGCGGCGGGTGCCGGAGGGCCGGTTCTTCGTCCCCTCGCACGACCGACGTGCCGAGGCCGACATCATCCGGGAGCGGTACGGCAGCATCGCCGGGTTCGTCGCGGCCCACCTCCACGAGCCGCGGCGCGGGGCCGACGGGGGCTGACCTCGCCGAGCCGCGGCGCGGGGCCGACGGGGGCTGACCTCGCCGAGCCGCCTGGGGCACCCGGCGCCGGGCTGGCCCCGCGCCTACCCCTGAGGCCCGGAGCCGGCATTCGGGGATGGCTCAGGGTGGCACCTGATGGCGAGCAGGCCGCCGCCGGGCCACAGTGGAGATGTCCGGGGAGACACCCCGAAACCCGAGCCAGAAGGACGTGCACCACCCATGAACGACATCCACAACAGCTTCGCGCAGCAGGGCCTGATCCGGCCTCGCGACGGCCGCGTCTTTGCGGGCGTCTGTGCCGGGCTCGGCCGCCGCTTCGGCCTCGACCCGTGGCCCGCCCGGCTCCTCTTCGTGCTCGTGCTCATGGTCATCCCCGGCAGCCAGATCCTCATCTACCCGATCCTGTGGATCCTCATGCCGGCCGAGGAGTCGCTGTACCCGAGCTACCCGAGCTACCCGAGCTACCAGGGCTACCCGACGCAGCCGCCCGCCCAGGGCGCACCCGGCTACCAGGGCTACCCGACGCAGCCGCCCGCCCAGGCCGCCGCACCGCAGGCCGAGCCGCAGCCGCCGGTCGAGGAGCCCGCCGCTTCTCAGCAGGGGGACACCGCCTGACCGACCATCACCACCTCACCGCGAACGCCCGACCGGCCCACCGGCTCGGGCGCTTCGCGCCGTTCGGTCCGGTCGCCGCCGGTGGCCGACGGCCCTCCCGTCAGCCCTCGGCGAGTGAGGCCTCGACGGCCTCGACGAGCATCCCGATCTCGTCCTCGGTCGTGACGAGCGGCGGGGCGAGACGCAGCGTCGAGCCGTGGGTGTCCTTGGCGAGGACGCCGCGGCGCAGCAGCCGCTCGGACAACCCTCGCCCGCTGACGCCCCCGGCCTCGACATCGAGCCCGGCCCACAGGCCCCGGACCCGGATCGCCTCGAGCCCCTTCCCGACGAGCGGCCGCAGGCCGTCCTCGAGGACGGAGCCGAGCCGGGTCGCGGCCGCCTGGAACTCCCCCGTGCCGAGCATGTCGACGACCTCGCGGCCGATGGCAGCGGCGAGCGGGTTCCCACCGAAGGTCGAGCCGTGCGAGCCGGGGTCGATGACGCCGAGGACGTCGACGTTGGCCGCGATGGCCGACACGGGGTAGAGGCCGCCACCGAGTGCCTTGCCGAGGATGTAGATGTCGGGCACGACGTCCTCGTGCTCGCAGGCAAAGGTACGGCCGGTCCTGGCCAGCCCGGACTGGACCTCGTCGGCCACCATGAGAACCCCGGCCTCGTCGCAGATGGCTCGCACCTCGGCGAGGAACCCCGCCGGGGGAATGAGCACGCCACCCTCCCCCTGGATCGGCTCGAGGAGCACCGCCACCGTCGTGTCGTCGATGGCCGCCCGGACCGCGTCGGCGTCGCCGTAGCGGACCGCGCGGAAACCGGGGGTGTAGGGGCCGTAGTCGTCGTGGGCGACCTTGTCGTCGGAGAAGCTGACGATGGTCGTCGTCCGGCCGTGGAAGTTGCCCTCCATGACGACGATCGACGCCTGCTCCTCGGGGACGCCCTTGACGCGGTACCCCCATCGCCGGCTCACCTTGATCGCCGTCTCGACCGCCTCGGCGCCGGTGTTCATCGGCAGGATCATGTCCAGGCCGGTCAACCCAGCGAGGGCCTGCGAGAACGGACCGAGCTGGTCGTTGTAGAACGCCCGGCTGGTCAGGGTGAGCCGATCGAGCTGTTCGTGAGCCCGGGCCAGCAGCCGCGGATGACCGTGGCCGAAGTTGAGGGCGGAGTAGCCGGCGAGGCAGTCGAGGTAGCGCTTCCCCTCGACGTCGGTGACCCAGGAGCCCTGCGCCGACGCGATGACGACCGGCAGCGGATGGTAGTTGTGGGCGGCATACCGCTCGGTGCGGTCGATGTGGAATGCCGTCGAGCCCACGGCCTGGTCAGCCGTCATGGCGGGTCCTCCTCGCAGAGATGGGAAGGCCGCCGGTCGGGTGGGCGGCAGCGTCCACCTTAGACCTGGGCCCCGGCCCGCTGGGCCCCGCCACCGGGCCGCGCCACCGGGGCACACCCGAGGGCGCTCAGGCCGACGGTTGGGGGCCCGGCACGAGCAACAGGTAGGCCTCGGCTGCCAGGATGACGACGATGGCGACCCACCGGTCGACCGGCAACGTCACGCCGTAGCGAACCCGGTCGACGAGGAGAACCCCTACCTGGAGAGCGACGATCCAGCCCAGGGTGACCAGTGCGAGCTCGGCGTACTGCAGGGCCGATGCGTAGACCCAGAAGAGCACGACGAAGGCCGCCAACCCCAGGACGAGCGCGCTCGGCTGGCGCTGCAGAACCCACTCCTTGGCGGCCACCGCCCCCAGCAGGTCGATGGTCGCGAGCGCCACCATGGCGATCGCCGCGACGAGTGGGACGGGCCACGACGACGGGACCTTGATCAGCGGCAGCGGGTCGATCGACACCATGGCGCTCCTCCTCCGGTCGCCGCCACGCGGACGGCATACCGCAAGGAGCAGAACGGGTCGGTCCTGATACGCGTGGGGCCTACGACGCGACCCGCAGGTCGGGCGGGAAGGGGCGCACGGCCGCCGGCGTCGCCACGAACGCCGCCAGCAGGCGCACCCCGTGCGCCCGGCAGGCGTCGATCGCCCCCTGGTGCCAGGCCCGGTCGGCGTCGCTGAGGACGATCCCGCCGGCCCGACCCAGGCCGAGCAGGACCGACCCGCCGTTGGCCGCCACCTCGGGCAGCACGATCCCGAGCAGCCGATGCAGGGCGGACACGGCATGGCCGGGCTCGATGTCGCCGATGACGACCGGGTGGACACCGATGCCCCGCGCGTCGCAGAGCATCGCCGCCACGCAGCCGCGCTCGCGGTCGTCGGGCTCGATGATGAGGTCGATGACGTCGGCGGCGAGGGACTGGTCGTCGAGGGGTCGGGAGGACAGGTCAGCGGGAAGGTCGCGGTAGCTCATGGACGGCAGCGTGCCCGATCTGCGCCGACCCGCCGCCGAGTTATCCCCAGGTCGTCAGCCGAGCCAGACCCGCCGGACCCGATCCGCCTCGCGGCGGCCCTGAGCCCGCCCCGCCGCCTCGGTCCGACGACCCCGAGAGGTGTCGAGGGGACGCACTCCCATGGCGACTGCGGCCGCTCGGTCCGGGACGATGACCAGGGATCGGACCCGGGTCCCCAGGCGGCGCGCCTGCGGCACCGGGCGGTCCGACGAGCGCAGGGCGAGCGGGATCGGCGAGAGGACGAGCACGCGGTCGTACCCCTCGGCGAGGTCGACGTTCGCCACCGACCGCAGGCCACCGTCGATGTATCTCCGGCCGCCGATCCGCACCGGGGGGAAGACCCCCGGCACGGCGCAGCTCGCGGCCACGGCCCGCTCGATGGGGACGGCGCTGTCGTTGTCGAAGGCGACGGGGGCGCCGGTCTCGGCGTCGATGGCCGTGATGACAAGGCGGCCGGGGGGCCAGGGGTGGCCGCGGAGTCCGCCGGAAACCGTCTCGACCCAGGCATCCTCCGCCCCGGTCCTGGCCCGGAGCGCCGCCCTGCCGACGACCGCGCGACCCGCGCTGCGGTCTCGGCCGAGCTGCGCGCGCATGAACCGGAGCGCGTCGCCCGCGCCGAGGCGCCCGAGGTCGCCGAGCGGCCGGCCCGCGCGGATGTCCGCGAAGGCGTCCTCCGGCGAGGTCCCGGCACGCAGGTGCGCCGCGACCACGGACCCGGCCGACGTCCCCACCATGAGATCGGCGTCGCCGACGTCGATGCCCGCCTCGCGCAGGCCCGCCACGATCCCGGCCTCCCACGCGATGCCCGTCGCACCGCCCCCGGCCAGGACCAGCGCCCGGCTCGGATGTCTCGTCGGACGGGGCGGCGACCACGGGACCAGCCCGGCGGCCGTCCAGCGCGTGGGCAGCGGCATACCCACCGCCGCCTCGACAGCGGTGTCGACCGCGTCGTGGTCTGGCTGCGCCGTCATGTCACCTGCCCGTCCTCTCGGCCCCCGCCCGGCCATCGTTGCAGACGGACGAGCGGGGACGAGCGAGGACCCTAACGGGTGATGTCGACCGCCGCGTCGAAGTACAGGTCGGCGGTCGGGCCGGCGCGGTACTGGTGGACCTCGACGGCGATCGTGTTGTCGCCGACCACCAGCGCCGACGGTGGGATGGCGAACGTCGTCTGAGCGACACTCCTGACGTTGGAGCTCGCCAGCGTCTTGCGGGTCACCGTGCCCGAGGGCATGTTCTCGCGCACCGCCTCGACACCGTTGACGTAGACGACGGCACCGTCGTCGACCCTGAGGCGCAGGGTGACGCCGGTGAGTGCCGGACCGGCGGGCACCGCGACGGTGGTCCGGAAGTAGTACGCCTTGCGGCCCCGGACACACTCGATCGTCGTGTCCTCGCCGGCGAGACAGCCGAGAGCACCGGGACCGACCGGCCATGCGGAGTCGTCGAAGCCGACGCCATGCCACCCGGCCGGCGGGTCCTGTGAGGTCGCGAGGTACCGCCACGCCGAGCCGTAGTCGACGATCGTGGCCGCGCCACCGCCGCCCCCGCCGCCGACGACGACCGAGTTCTCGGCTCCCGGCGTCCCGTTGCCCGAGCTGGCCGCCCAGCTCGCCGGGAGGGCATTGTCACTGCTCGGGTCGACGAGCTCGAGCGAGGGCCCGCCACCGTTGGGCTCGGTCGGCCAGGGAGCGTCCGGAGCATAGGTCACCGTGTCGACGACCCGGGCGCCGTCGGCGAGGCTCACCTCCTCACCGGAGCCGCTCAGCCCGCCGGGATACTGCCCGAGCATGAGGAGGTCCCCGCCGTATGCCGCGACCAGCTCGGCGTCGTCGTCGGCCCACACGGCATACGCGTGCGCGGGTACGACGGTGCCGGGCACGGCCGTGTAGCCGGTGGCCGACTCGGTCCAGCCGCTCATGTCCACGGCGGTGCTCGAGGGGTTGTACAGCTCGAGGTACTCCGAGCCAAGGGGTCCCGGGCTGTACTGGATCTCGTTGATGACGACCGAGGCGTCCGGGTTCTGCGATGTCGGGATCTCGGTGGCGTTGGTGTGCGCGGCGATCTGGTCCCTGCGCTCCTGGACGCCTTGGACGATGCGGTTGCGGCCGGTGGTGAGCGACCAGCCGCCCCAGGCCTGCTTGTCGAGGGCGAGGTCGTCCGCGTACGGGGCGGTCAGCTGGTCGAAGCGGTCGACGAGGCCGGTGCCGGTGAGGAACTGGTCGGCGAGCGAGCGGACCCGGCGGTCGTGCATGGCCCGGAAGTCCGCCATGTCGAACAGCGAGGCCCAGAGCGTGCTCGCCGTCGTCGTCGGGAAGACGAAGTCGCCCTTGTTGTCCCGGCCACCGTTGAAGATGCCGTCGAGGTCCCAGCTGAGGACCTGCCACCGGCCGGTGTCGGGGTTGGCGACGATGTAGTAGTTCTTCGACCCGGAGTCCCAGTGCCGCATGACGACGTTGACGGCGGTGTAGTTGGCGATCTCGGGCAGGTCGAGGTGCTCACGCAGCCAGGCCCGCTTCGCCGGGCTGTCCGGCAGGGCGAGCTGCTGGGTCAGGGTCCAGATGTCGGTGAAGTCGCCGTCGTCGGGGCTCTTCTTGTCGATGTCACCGGACGCGGCGAGGTCGGTCGCCGTGGAGTAGGCCCGCAGCCCCTTGGCCTGGACCTTGTAGAAGGCCGCGTCGTCGTAGCCGTGGGCCTTGCGCCAGGTGCCGTCGTACTTCTCGAGGACCCCGAAGACGCCGAAGAAGGCACCGTTGCGTTGGACCCGCATGGTCCGCTCGCCTGCGGTGGGCGCCCCGGTCTGACCGATCATCTCCCAACCGAGCTGCGGGATCGGGATGGCCCTGCTCTCGAGGTTGAACTCGTCGACCGGGTAGGAGAAGCCGTCACCGAAGTCGAAGGTGTAGCCCGCGGGCAGCTCGATGTTCCACTTGACCTTCGTGTCGACACACGTCGAGTGCCCCTTGATCTTCATCGCGCCGCCGTCGAGCAGGACGCCGTTCCAGTAGAACGTCGCATCGGCGGTGACGTCGTCGCACCGATGGTTCGCCAACAGGTCCTGGTATGTCGCGTCCGGCATGAACCACTGGAGCACGGGGTACTCCGCCGACCCCAGGGCGGGATCGGTCACCACGTAGCCGTCCCACGGCCGGGAGTCGCCGACGGGTGGGTATGCCGCGGTCAGGGCGCCCATGGCCGCCGCGACCTTGTAGCGCACCATCTCGCCCGCCGAGGCACCCGGGACGGTGGCGGCATACACGCCGTCCCCGGCACCACCCGGGCTGGCGGCGTCGTCGAGCATCGGTACGGTGACATCCCCGCCGTACATCACCCGGTAGGTGAGGGACATGGTCGTGCCGACCGGCGCGGCCGCCGAGACCTCGACGCTCTGGCCCGGGCTCGGAACGGCCGGAGCCGTCGCGACGGCGCCGAGGTCGAGGGGCGGCGCGGTGTTGGCCGCCCGCGGTGTCCCGAAGTCGACCGAGCTCGCGTGCCAGCCGGCCGGATCGGCGTTGTCGGTTGCGAGGTCGCTCAGCTCGAGGGACGGGCCGCCTCCGTCGGGAGCAACCGGCCATGGGGCGGCATCGTCGTAGGTGACGTCGTCGACGGTCACGGCACCACCGTCGACGAGGGTCACCTCCTCGCCGCCGTTGGACAGAGAGGTCCCGGCGTAGGAGAAGTCCGCGGTGAAGCCGTACTTCGCCTGGAACAGCGCGGGGTCGTTTGTCCCGACGACGTAGCCGCCGGGCGCGACCGTCACCCCCGAGGGGATGGCCCCGCCCTCGAGCGTGATCCCCGAGGTGAAGCTCCACCCGGCGAGGTCGACCGAGGCCGCACCGGTGTTGGCCAGCTCGATGAACTCGACGTCCGCATAGAGCGGGTCGCTGTCCGGGGCGTGGTACATCAGCTCCGAGATGACGATGTCGCTCGCGGCGGCTGCGGCGGCCGGTGCCAGGGCCAGCGGCACGCCCGTGACGGCGAGTGCCATGGCCAGGGTGAGCCCGGATGGGCGCAGCGAAAAGGGATACCGACGCGTTCTCATGAGATCTCCCCACCCGAGATGTTCGCGCCGTCGCAGAGCGACCCTCCACACCCATCGCCCCCCGGCGCATGTCCAGCCTGACACCGCCGAGCCACCGATGGACCGCGCGGCATTGGCGGCATTCCGCCATTCCGCCGGCCGTCGAGCCCCATCGGCGCAGACCCGACACACCCCGTGGCGCGGCCCGACGAGGCCGCGGCCACCCGGCTACTCCGTCAGCTCGATCCCCGGCGCCAGGGCGCCCCGCGCCTGCAGCGCAGCCATCGCCGTGCGGGCGCTCTCGCGCACGGTCCACGGGTCGATCGTGTTGATGTAGATCCGCGTCCCGCCCTCGAAGCCGGCCAGCGTCGAGATCCGCCACTTGAGGACGACCCGCAACGGCATGGCGGCGTCCAGGCCGGGGGGGCGGTAGTGCCACTCCTCGTTCGTCGGCACGGCCGGGCCCGTCGCCGCGTGGCAGGCGTGCACGAGGTCGGACCAGTCGGCGAGCTCGGCCTCGCTCAGTTCCCACGGGGGGACGTCGCCGCGGCGCGACCACACCTCGAGGCCCGGGTAACGGTGCCCGACGCCGGCGAAGGCGATGGCGTGCTCGTTGGTGGCGACGACCAGGCCGTGCTCGGCCACGAGGTCGAGCACGGCGTGCTGGAAGAGGCCCGGGTCGGCGGCGAGACGGGCCACCTCCTGCTCGCGGCGCCGGCCGAGCGTGTCGATGGCGACGAGTTGTTTGTGCAGATGGTCGAACGACGCGCCGGCCGGGGCGAGCCAGTTCTGGAAGACGGCGACGTTGGCCACGAGCGGGTCGGCGCCGTACATCTCCCGCGCCGCGCGGACGGTGAAGGCGATGTACTGGCGGTGCTCCTCGGGGGTGAGCGTGCCCGACGAGGCGAGCTCGTCCTCGCACCGGGCGCCGTCGACGAAGTGGCGCCGGGCGACCACGACGTCGTGGAAGCCGCCGAAGAACGCCTCGCCCTCGCCGCCGGACGTTGCCCCGCTACGCTCCCGGATCGCCTGGAGCCGCTCGACGTGCGCTTCGCCACCCGCCGTCGCCAGGTACGCGGCCCGGCGAGCACTCATCTGCGCCGTCGGCCGATGCCCGTGGTTCAGGCGCCAGTAGTCGACCGACACGATGGCGTAGAGGTTGGGGACGAGCCGGAACTCGGCCGTCGTCACCTCGAGCTCCTCGGCCGTGACGCCGGTGAGGACGCGCCAACCGTCGCCGTCGCGGACGACCCTCGCCTTCTCCGGCGGGGTGTCGAGGTATCGGCCCGCGCAGAACGCGCAATGCCGCCCATGCTCCGTGGGGTCGATGCGGCGATGGGGGCCGGTCGAGGTCGGCAGCGGCCGCCCCGCCCGACCCGGGACGGTCCACACCTGGGTCCCGGTGAGCGGGTTGACCTGCTTGACGGTGCCGTCCGGCAGCCGGACGAGCGAGGGCTGGTCCTGCTCCGGCAGCGGCGTGACCACGAGGCCAGAGTAGTTCTCCCGAGCGCGGGGACTCCGCATCGACGCCGGGTCGGCGACCCACTCCTTCGACACCGTCCTGCGACCCCCGGCCCGGAACCACCCGGTCGACGCGCCCACGCAATCGACACATCCGTCACGTCAGCCACACTGGCAACTCTCCGTCGCTCCTCACGGGTCACGCGCGCCCCTCGGTCACCGCGCCGGCGAGGCGTTGTGACTAGTCCAGGTCGGGCCCAACGGCTGGGGGCGAACTGGCCGAACGACCGATCCCACCACCGCTCTGACCTGCGAGATTGGCACTGGCCCACCGACCCCTGAGGTGGGCCAGTCAGCCACCAACGAGGTACAGCCGTGACCGATCTCGATGCGATTACCCTCGAGTACTCCGGCCTGTGCGCCTGCGGATCGTCCATTCCCGCGGGTGAGCCGGTCGCGTACGACCGCGCCCGGCGCACCATCGTGTGTGCCTCCTGCCTGTCCACCCGGCACCAGACATCCGCAGCCGACCTCGCGTCCGCCTCGATGAGTCTGCAGTCCCCCTCGTTCGGCGGTCGGTTCGGGGCGCACGCCGTCGCCATCATGGACCTTGCCGCCGCGCGCCCCGACACCACGACCGAGCCGGGACCAGGCGCGGAGGGGTACCGCCACCGCCATGCCGGCGAGGACAACGACAAGGGCCCGCGGAGCCTGCTCGGCCGGACCGAGCCGAGCGACCGTGCTCTCACCAAGGCAGCCAAGCAGGGCGCCGACAGCGAGCGCGCCATCACGGTTGCCCTCCGGGCCGTCGTCGATGTCGGCGACGCTCTGCTGCTCACCAACCGTCGCATTCCCGGCAGCCGGGCGCACATCGACCACCTCGTCATCGCCGGCGACGGTGTCTTCGTCGTGGACGCCCAGCGGTATGCCGGCGCCGCGGTGGCCGTTCGCCAGGCCGGAGGGATGTTCGGACCCCGCCAGACCGACCTGTATGTCCGCGGACGCCAGCGCAACGACCTCGTCGGCGGCGTCGAGAAGCTGGCGGCATCCGTGCGCACCGTCCTCGAGGGCACCGGGCTCGCCGAGGTTCCGGTGACCCCCGTGCTCTGCCTGGTCGGCGGGTCCTTCCCGATGTTCCACGGCATACTCCCAGCGGGCGAGACGGCCGTCGTCGGCCTCAAGCCGCTGCGCAAGCTGCTGGGTCACCCCGGTCCCCTCGACGCCGCGGCCCGCGAGCGTGTCTACGTGTCCCTGGCGGCGAGCCTGACGACCATGGCCTGATCCCGAGACCGGAGGGCCCTGCAGCGCGGCCCTCCCCTGAGCCGGTGTGCGGCGACTTCGCGTCCCGTTCGTCCGCGCACGGGAGCGAAGGGCGGCCTCCCTCGTGGAGAGCCGCCCTTCGTGCTGGCGGGGTCGATCGGGGCCGGCCCGTCCGCCAGATCGGGCCTCGCGCCGACAGGCCGGGCCGGACGCCCCGGCCGGCAGCCTCAGCTGAGGATGCCGTGCCGCAGGTTCCAGTCCCGGGCCCCCTGGTAGGCGTCCACCATGCTCCAGACCCACACGCCGAAGGCGGTGACGAAGCCGATGAGAACGAGCATCAGCAGGAAGCTCACGACGTAGGTGACGAGCATGGCGACGCCCTTGTTCGTGTCACCGTTGATGAGCTGACCGAGGCCGGGCAGGAAGAACGAGGCGATGACGGCCAGTGCGGGGTTCTTCGGGGACACCGCGACCGCGCCGGCGGGGCCGTAGGGCGACATGGCCATCCCGCTCGCGGATGGCAGCGGCTGTACGCCGACCGGCGGCGGGACGTTGTGGCCACTCCACGTGGGCCGCACCTGCGCGGTCCACGCCTGCCCATCCCAGTACCTCTCCATGCCCTGCTCGACCGGGTACCACCCCGGAGCCGGGTTCTGGGTCATCGCTCCCCCTCGTGCCGCACCTGCGGGTGACGGGTGAAGGCTACCGCGGGGCCGGCCGGCCCGGTCCCACCCAGGGGACCGGGCCGGCAGCCGTGCGAGGCCTGTCGCCGGCCAGGGTCAGCTGCAGCCGCTCGTGCTGCCGCAGCCCTCGCAGACGTAGCAGGAGCCGGCCGGCCGCATCTTCGTGCCACAGGTGAGGCACATCGGCGCGTCGGCGGCCTTGCCCTGGAACTTCTCGAGCAGGTCCTGCGAGGAGCGGATCTCGACGTCGACCTCGCGGGCCGAGGCGGCCCCGGCGCCGAAGTTGACGTCGGCGGCGTGGTCGGCGCGGTCCTCGGAGCTCTTCTTCTTCGGGGCCGTGGCGACGCCCTGGCTGTAGGACTCGATCTCGGACTCGATCTCGGACTCGGACTCCTCCTCGGCGGCCTCCGTGTACGAGCCGGTCTCGAGCTGGCGGGCGCGCTCCTCGGCGGTGTAGATGCCCATGAAGGACCGGGTCTCGAAGTCGAGGTGGTCCAGGGTCAGACGCCGGAAGACGTAGTCCATGATCGACTGCGCCATCCGCACGTCGGGGTCGTCGGTCAGGCCGGCCGGCTCGAACCGCATGTTCGTGAACTTCTCGACGAACGTCTCGAGCGGCACGCCGTACTGGAGGGCGACCGAGATGGCGATCGAGAAGGCGTCCATGACGCCGGCGAGGGTCGACCCCTGCTTGCCGAACTTGAGGAACAGCTCGCCGAGCCGCCCGTCGTCGTACGTCCCGGCCGTCAGGTACCCCTCGGCGCCGCCCACGGCGAACGACGTCGTCTGCGACGCGCGCCGCTTGGGCAGCCGCTCGCGGACCGGGCGGTACTCGACGACCCGCTCGACGACCGGCGCCGCCGCGGCGGCCGCGGCGGACGCCTTGGCGTCCTTGGCATCCTTGGCGGTCGAGCCACCATCGGAGAGCGGCTGGCCGACCTTGCAGTTGTCGCGGTAGACCGCGAGCGCCTTGAGGCCGAGCTTCCAGCCCTGCAGGTAGACGTCCTCGATGTCCTCCACGGTCGCGGTCTCGGGAAGGTTGACGGTCTTGGAGATCGCCCCGGACAGGAACGGCTGCACCGCCGCCATCATCCGCACGTGTCCCATCGGCGCGATCGCCCGCGCACCCATGGCGGTGTCGAAGATCTCGTAGTGCTCGGGCTTCAGACCCGGCGCGTCGATGACATGGCCCTTGTCGGCGATGTACTCGACGATGGCCTCCACCGTCTCCTCGGTGTAGCCCAACCCACGAAGGGCCCGCGGAATGGTGAGGTTGACGATCTGCATCGACCCACCACCGACGAGCTTCTTGAACTTCACCAGCGAGAAGTCCGGCTCGATGCCGGTCGTGTCGCAGTCCATCATGAAGCCGATCGTCCCGGTCGGGGCCAGCAGCGAGGCCTGCGCGTTGCGGAAGCCGTTCCTCTCGCCGAGCTTGACGACGTCGTCCCACGCCTTCGTCGCGGCACGGTGGATGTCCTTGTCCATCGTGTGCAGCGTCCGCATGGCGTCGTTGGCCGCCTGGTGCTTGCGCATGACCCGCTTGTGGGCATCGGCGTTGCGGGCGTAGCCGGCATACGGGCCGACGGCCGCGGCCAGCTCGGCCGAGCGCCGGTATGCCGCGCCGGTGAGCAGCGAGGTGATGCTCGCCGCGATCGCCCGGCCCCCCTCGGAGTCGTAGCCGTGGCCGGTGGCCATGAGCAGCGCGCCGAGGTTGGCGTAGCCGATGCCGAGCTGACGGTAGTCGCGCGTCGTCTCGCCGATCGCCTCGGTCGGGAAGTCCGCGAAGCTGATCGAGATGTCCATCGCCGTGATGACGAGCTCGACCACCTTGGCGAAGGTCGGCGCGTCGAAGGTGTCGTCGTCGCGGAGGAACTTCAGCAGGTTGAGACTGGCCAGGTTGCACGAGGAGTTGTCGAGGGACATGTACTCGCTGCACGGGTTGGACGCGGTGATCCGGCCGGTCTCGGGGTTGGTGTGCCAGTCGTTGATCGTGTCGTCGTACTGGACGCCCGGGTCGGCGCACTCCCAGGCCGCCTTGGCCATCTTCACCCACAGCTCGCGGGCGTCGATGGTGTCGATGACCTCGCCGCCCTGCCGGGCTCGCAGGCCGAACTCGGTGCCGTCCTCGACCGCGCGCATGAACTCGTCGTTGACGCGGACGCTGTTGTTGGCGTTCTGGTACTGGACCGAGACGATGTCCTTGCCGCCGAGGTCCATGTCGAAGCCGGCGTCACGCAACGCACGGATCTTGTCCTCCTCGCGCGCCTTGGTCTCGACGAACTCGACGATGTCCGGGTGGTCGACGTCGAGGACGACCATCTTCGCCGCTCGGCGGGTCGCGCCACCTGACTTGATCGTCCCGGCGGAGGCGTCGGCTCCGCGCATGAACGAGACCGGCCCGGAGGCGGTACCGCCGGAGGACAGCAGCTCCTTGGAGGCGCGGATGCGCGAGAGGTTGAGGCCCGCGCCCGAGCCCCCCTGGAAGATCTTCCCCTCCTCCTTGTACCAGTTGAGGATGGAGTCCATCGAGTCGTCGACGGAAAGGATGAAGCAGGCGCTGACCTGCTGCGGGCTCTTGGTGCCGACGTTGAACCAGACCGGGCTGTTGAAGCTGAACACCTGGTGCAGCAGGGCGTAGGTCAGCTCATGCTCGAAGAGCTCGGCGTCCTCGTCGGTGCCGAAGTAGCCGAAGTCCTTGCCACCCTTGACGTAGGTGAGGACGACGCGGTCGATGAGCTGGCGCAGGCTCGACTCGCGCTCGGCGGTGCCGACCGCGCCGCGGAAGTACTTCGTCGTGACGATCGTGCTCGCATTGATCGACCAGAAGTCGGGGAACTCGACGCCGCGCTGCTCGAAGATCGTCTCGCCGGTCTTCCAGTTCGTCTGGACGACGTCGCGGTTCTCCCAGGTCACCTCGTCGTAGGGGTGGACGCCTGCGGTGGTGTAGATGCGCTCGATCCTCACCCCCTTGGCCTTGCCGGGCCTGCGGGCACCTGCACGTGCTCCAGCCGTCTCGGTCATGCCTTCCCTCTCTTCTCCCCGGCGCCCGGGGTGGTGACCTTCGTGTTCCAGTGTCTGTTCGACCACCGACAGTGGTCGGTGTGTCCTGCTCGTGGTGGGTGGCCGTCGATGCTCGTCCGGTCAGCCGGTCGCGTGGTCCGCACCCGGTCCGTGGCCGGGTGGCCCGGCGGGAACCCGGGCGGGCGGCTCCTCGCCGGTCGCCTCGCGCTCCGCCCGCAGCAGCGCGACGGCGACCTCGAAGTCCTCCAGGCTGTCGAAGGCCTGGTAGACGCTCGCGAAGCGCAGGTAGGCGACCTCGTCGAGCTCCCGCAGCGGCTCGAGGACGGCCAGGCCGACCTCCTGGGCCTCGACCTCGGCGCTGCCCTGGCCGCGGATCGTCTCCTCGACCCGCTGGGCGAGCAGCGCGAGGTCGTCCTCGGAGACCGGGCGCCCCTGACACGCCTTCCGCACGCCGATGAGGACCTTGCTCCGGCTGAACGGCTCGGACGCCCCGGACCGCTTGACCACGGTCAGGCTGGCGCTCTCGAGCGTCGTGAACCGGCGACCGCACTCGGGGCACTGCCGACGGCGGCGGATGGCCGCACCGTCGTCGGTGACCCGGGAGTCCATGACCCGCGAGTCGGTGTGGCGGCAGAAGGGACAGTGCACTGGTGCGCTCCCTTCCGCCCGCCTGGGGACGACTCGGTGGATGGCCCTGGGGACAACCTGTGCACAAGGCCGTCGGGCTGTGCACTACATGTGGACGAATCACAGTGGTGTAACCACAAGATGTAGTGGCTATCTTGACCCACTGCGGACCGCCGTGCAACCCAAACGGAGATATTCGTCGCCACGACCGCGTTTGCGCAGGTCAGCGGCTCGGAGTTCGGACCCCGCGACGGCTGTCGGGCGTGTCGCAGCACCATCCGTGGGACCGGTGCGACTGATGAGGTACCACATCTGGGGGTATGCCGCCCAGCGCCGCCGGCGTTGCCGCCCGAGTCGCCGGACCGCCGGCTCGGCAGTACGGCCGAGCCCGGCGGTCGGGACGGGGTGGACCGGGCTGGACTGGGGCCCGCTCAGATGGCCGGGCCCTCGCCGCGCAGCTTGTCGACCTCGGCCATCGCGTCGCGCAGCCGGACCAGCCAGTCCTCGGTGTGCTCGCCGACCAGCCGCACGCACCAGGCGAGGGCGTCGGAGCGAGACCGGGCGACGCCGGCATCGACGAGGGTGTCGAGGACCTGACGCTCGGGCTGACGCAGCCGGGTCATGACCGGGACGGCGAGGTGGGTGAACAGCGCCGTCCGGTCGCCGAGCCGGGTGCCCCAGGCGACCTTGCGCCCGAAGCGCCGTTCGGCCTCGTTGGCGATGGCGATCCGCTCGTCACGGGTCTCGGACCGGAACCGGCCGATCCGTCCCTCCGCCTCGGCCGCATCGGCGACCTCGTCGGCGAGGGTGCCGACGACGGTGATCTCCTCCCGGTCGACGGTGACGTCGACGTCGGTGAACCAGCTCTCGGGCAGCCGCCCGGCGAACCATGCGGCGGCGTCGTCGGCCGGAGGCAGGTCGACCTGCTGCCAACCGCCCGGTCGGCCGAAGCCGCGGCCGCGGCCGATCCGCTCGCCGCCGGGACCGCGGCGACCGCGGCCTCCTCGCCCGCCGGGACCCGGGCCGAAGCCGGGGCCATCCATCGGGCCGGACTCGCCCTCGGCGCCGCGCATCCCGCGGCGACCGGGGCCGCGACCGCTGCGGCCGCGCTCTTGTGTCGTGGTGTGGGGGGTCATGTCGACTCCTTCTCTCGTTACTTGATTACATCATTACACAACGCCAGAATAGCGCCACCCCATTCCCGGGAGCAACCGGGATGTCGGCCCCGCCGTGGACGATGCAGGGGTGCTCACCCGTGACCGCGCCTGGCTGACCCGACGCCGCCTCGCCACCCAGCGCCTCGCCGGCGGCGCCCTCCCCCACCCGAGCGACGTCGTCCGGCTCCTCACCGCGGTCCAGGCACAGGACGCACCCATGGCGGCCTGGTCGCTCGGCCAGCGCAGCCGCCGGGCGACGTATGCCGCGGTCCTCGCCGACCAAGCCCGCGGGGGGTTCGTCCGCACCCACGTCCTGCGACCGACGTGGCACTTCGTGGCCGCCGAGGACCTGCGCTGGCTGCTCCGGCTCACGTCGCCGAAGGTCGAGTCCGGCATGGCGGCCCGGCACCGCCAGCTCGAGCTCGACGATGTCACGCTCGGCCGGTCCCTCGAGGCCATCGCCACCCTGCTCGGCGACGGCCGCACCCTGACCCGGGCGGAGATCGGACCCGCCCTCGCCGAGCGGCGCCTACCCGGGCCCGGTGTACGACTCGGCCACGTCCTCCTCGTCGCCGAGCTGCGGGCGGTGGTGTGCTCCGGCCCGCCTCGAGGGACCGAGCACACCTACGCCCTCCTGGACACCGCCGTTCCCGCAGGACCCAGCGACGCCCTCACGGGAGAGGAGGCCATCGCGACGTTGGTGCGCCGCTTCGTCGGCGGCCACGGTCCGGCGAGCGAGCGGGACCTCGCCCGGTGGTGCACTCTTACCCTTACCCAGATCCGCGCCGCCCTCGCCGAGCTGGGCGACGCAGTGGCGTCGGTCGACGTCGAGGGCCACCGGCTGTGGTTCGACCCGGCGGTCGCGGCACGGACGACCCGCGAGCACGCGGCCTACCTCCTGCCGGTGTTCGACGAGGCCTTCCTCACCTACGCCGACCTGGGCCTGCCACGCTCCGACCCCGATGGGGTGCGGATCGGCCTCTGGGCGCGCATCGGCGGCGGGATCGTCGTGGTCGACGGGCGCGACGTCGGCATGTTCGCCCGCCGGCTGACCGGCGACGGCGTCACGGTGTCGCTGCGCCCCGACCACCGATGGACCCGAGCCGAGCAGGGCGCCGTGGCGGAGGCGGCCGGCCGTCTTGGGGCGTTCCTCGAACGCGAGGTCACCCTGAGCCGGGAGTGACCGGGCTCCACCGCATCGGGCCGGGCGCGCGCGGCCCCCGGCCCAGCACGGAGGGCACCGAACCCGCCCCTGCGGGGTCCGGCGCCCTCCTGCGCTGAGTCGGGTCGAGGGACTCAGGTCTGCGGGATCACCAGGCTCTGCCCCGGGGTGATCGTCGTCGTGTTGAGCTCGTTCGCCACGCGGATCGCCGTCATGCCCTGAGCCGGGCTGAGCCCGGGCAGCTCGGTCGCGGCGATCTGCGACAGGGACTGGCCGGGCCGAACGGTGACCGTGTGCGTCGCCGGGGCCGGTGTCGACGGACTCTGCAGGACGAACCCACCGAGGGCGACCGCGAGAGCGACGAACAGGCCGGCCAGCACCATCCGGCCACGGCGGGTGAGCCGGAGCCCGCCCTCCGGGTCGCGGACCGCGTCCCCGGTCGGCACGAGCACCAGGCGCGGTCGCCCCGGCCCGTCGACGCGGACCGGGCCCGGCGCGCCGGCGGCATACCCACTGCGGGCGCCCTCCCACACGACTGCGCTCATCGTCTCCTCCATCCCGCGGCCCGAGTACCGCACTCGGTCGTCGCGTCCGTCGCCAACATCGAACCTGTGTTCGATAGAACGTCTGTACGATGTCTAGCACGGATGTTCGAACTGATCAAGACACGCGTCGAACAGATGTTTGAAACCTGTGTTCGAACTCCGTAGGCTGCCACCACGTCGACAAGCCAACCAGGCACCACCGACAGCCCTCCCGGACCCGGTCCGCCGCGGGCCGCCGAACGGGCCGGGACCGACCGCCGACTACGCCTTCGAGAACGAGGTTCGCCATGGCCGATCACCCCACGGACGCCGAGCACCGCCCCGACGCCGAGGTCCACGAGCTGCCCGAGCGCGACCACGGCGACGGCCTCACGGTGCGCCAGCGGCGCGTCCTGGAGGTGATCCGCAACTCCGTCGACCGGCGCGGCTACCCGCCGAGCCTGCGCGAGATCGGGGAGGCCGTCGGGCTGACCTCCCCCAGCTCTGTCGCCCACCAGCTGTCGACGCTCGAGCGCAAGGGCTACCTGCGGCGGGACCCCAACCGGCCGCGCGCCATGGAGGTCGTCTCCCCCGACACCCCGCGCAACGGGCGCGGCTACCGCACCGCCGTCTCGGCGTCCGTCGAGTCCGCCGCCGACGAGACGGGGATCGGCGACACACGCCCCGAGGCCTCGTACGTGCCGGTCCTGGGCCGCATCGCCGCCGGCGTCCCCATCACCGCCGACGAGCTCGTCGAGGACGTCTTCCCCCTCCCCCGCCAGATCGTCGGTGAGGGCTCGCTCTTCCTCCTCAAGGTCGTCGGCGACTCCATGGTCGACGCGGCGATCTGCGACGGCGACTGGGTCGTCGTGCGTCAGCAGCCGAGCGCCGACAACGGCGACATCGTTGCGGCCATGCTCGACAGCGAGGCGACGGTCAAGACGTTCAAGCGCACGGACGGCCACGTCTGGCTGCTGCCGCACAACCCCGCGTTCGACCCGATCGACGGCGACCACGCAACGATCCTCGGCAAGGTGACCGCGGTCCTGCGCCGGGTCTGACCCGGTCCGATGGGCCGGCCGGCGCACCCCAGACGCCGACCGGCACCCTAGACGGGGATGGCACGCAACCGCCGCAACGTGGGCGCCAGCCCCGCCAGCACGTCAGGCAGGACGCCTGCGTCGACCCACAACGTCCACAGCTCGTTGTCGTCCGGTGCCATCGCCCGATCCAGGACCTGGCGAGCCGTGTCGGCCAGCGACGCATCGATGAGAAGCGGCTCCGTCTGCAGCCACCGGGAAAGGTCAGGCTCCGCGCAGGGTTCGTGCGGCCGCAGCGCCACGGAGACGATGGCGGCCGCGGCGATCGCCTCGGACATCTTCGCGGCGTCGAGGTAGCCACGGATGCCGAGGACCTGCTCGAGCGCGGCGCGCAGCAGCACCGGCCGGTCCGTCGGAGCGGCATCCTCGATCTCGTCGAGGAAGTCCAGCGCGTCGTCGTTGTCGAACGGCCCGAACCCGAACGTCCCCACGACGTCCTCCTCACGGCGATCGGACGGGGCGCCGATGGCGGCCCTGTGGCCGATGCTAGGCAGGTCGGCCGGGGGCCGAGGCCCGTTGTGCCCGGTCTCACCCTGCGATCGGCCCGGATGTGCCGGACCTCACCCCTTCCGCCGGGCGGATGTGCCGGACCTCACGCCCGCTACCCGGGAAACCGTTGGTACCAGGCCGTGTCCACCCACCGGTCGAACTTGTTGCCCACCTCGCGGAGGATTCCGACGCGCTCGAACCCGAAGGCGCGGTGCAGCGCCTCGCTCGGGTCGTTCGGCAGCGCGATGACGGCCATGAGCGTGTGCGCTCCCGCCGCGTCCAGCCGCCCGAGGAGCTCGGCATACAGGTTCCGGCCCAGGCCCTGGCCTCGGGCGTCGGCCGCGACATAGACGCTCGTCTCGCGAGTGCCGGCATACGCGGGCCTCGGGCGGAAGGACCCGGACAGGGCGTAGCCGACGACCTCCCCCTGGGCCACGGCGACGAGGAAGCGGTCGAACGGGCCGAGCGCGGCGAGCGCCGTGCCGAGCTG
Organism: uncultured Actinomycetota bacterium; assembly: GCA_963771015.1. Lineage (GTDB taxonomy): Bacteria > Actinomycetota > Actinomycetes > Actinomycetales > Dermatophilaceae > CAVSJJ01. The sequence continues at coordinate 634,082 of CAVYRN010000009.1, read as the reverse complement.
GGCCACGCCCCGTTCCTCGGTGTCGAAGGTCGCGAGGGTGTCGCGGACGCACTGGTCGTAGATCGCCGCCGCGCCGGGGAGATCCGCGGCCGTGGCCTCACGGATGAGCGTGGGCACGGGTCTTCTCGGTGGCCTCGAGCAGTGCGGTGAGGGTGGCGCCGAGCGGCGCGTCGAGATGGTGCGTCGTCTCGGCATCGCCTCGGGTCGGCCCATGGGTGATGACGAGCACCGGTATGCCGCGGGCGCGCGCCCGCCGGACGAACCGGTAGCCGCTCATGACGGCGAGCGAGGAACCGAGGACGAGCAGGGCCGGGGCGGAGTCGACGAGGGCGTAGCACCGCTCGACGCGCTCCTTGGGCACCGAACCGCCGAAGAAGACGACATCGGGCTTGAGGGCGTCGCCCCCGCAGACCCCGCAGCGGGGCAGGACGAACCGGGCGACCGCATCGTCGGGGAGGACGACGTCCCCGTCCGGCCGGATCTGGCTGCTGACCCGGGACCCGTCGGGCGCGGCTCCGGCGACGAGATCGACGAACCCGGGGTTGGCCTCGGCCATCCGCCGTTGCAGGGTCTCGCGGTCGGTGCGGTCTCCACAGGTCAGACACACGACGTCGGCGAGCGAGCCGTGCAGCTCGGTGACGTCGCGGCTCCCGGCTCCCTGGTGGAGGCCGTCGACGTTCTGGGTGATGACCGGACCGAGGAGGCCCCGCTCCTGGAGGGCTGCCACGGACCGGTGCCCGGCGTTGGGCCGGGCCGCGGCGAACCGTTGCCAGCCGACGTGGCTGCGCGCCCAGTACCGCTGCCGTGCCTCGCTCGTGGCGACGAACTCCCCATGTGTCATCGGCATGACCCGCCGACGGCCGTCCGGGCCCCGGTAGTCGGGGATGCCGGACTCGGTCGAGATCCCCGCCCCGGTCAGGACGAGCGCCGGGGCATGTCGCAGGACGGCGGCCGCCATCGCGGCCAGGTCGGCCCGGGGCGCCGTCGACACCGGGGGCAGCGGCTGCTCGCGGGGCATGCTCGTCGACAGGGTCACCCGCCCAGTATCGGCCACATCGTCGATTCGCCGAAGAGGGATCAGCCCCCCCAGCGATAACACGCGGTTATAGAATCCCTTCATGATCGATGCCGCCGGTCTCCGCGTCATGCGGGCCATCGCCGATGAGGGCAGCTTCACCGCGGCCGCGCTCTCCCTCGGCTACAGCCAGCCGGCCATCTCGCAGATGGTGCGCCGCCTCGAACAACGCACCGGCACCGTCCTCGTCGAGCGGATCGGGCGCAGCGTCAGGCTCACCGAGGCGGGCGAGGTCCTCGCCCGGCACGCCGGGCCGGTTCTGGCCGCCCTCAACGCCGCCGAGGAGGAGGTCGCGGCCATCGCCGGGATGCGGGCCGGAAGGGTTCGGCTCATGGCGTTCCCGTCGGCCTCGGCGACGCTCGTCCCCCGAGCCCTGTCGTTGCTCAAGGGCCGCTACCCCGAGCTGACGATCACCTTCACCGAGGCCGAGCCCCCGGAGTCGCTCGCCGCACTACGAGCGGGCGAGTGCGACCTGGCCGTGGCCTTCACCTATGAGGGCACCGACGTCGGTCGCGGCGAGGAGGACCTCGACCCGTTCGTGACGACGACCCTGCTCGCCGACGAGGTCCGCCTCGCCGTGCCTCGCGACCACCCGGTCGCCGCGCTCGACCACGCCGACCTGTCGACGCTCGACGCCGAGACGTGGATCGCGGGCTGTCCCCGCTGCCGCGGCCACCTCCTCCAGCTCTGTGACACGGCCGGGTTCTCGCCCCACGTCGCCTTCGAGACCGAGGACTACGTCGCCGTCATGGGCCTGGTCGCCGAGGGGCTCGGGGTGGCCCTCATCCCCGACCTCATCCTGCGGACCGTCCAGCACCCCGACGTCGTCGCCATGGCGATCGAGCCCGCCTCGCGCCGGTGCATCCAGGCGGTGACGACCCCTGACCTGCAACGGGTCCCGGCCGTCGCGGCGCTGCTCGACGCCCTGGCCGAGAGCGCCCAGGCCCAACCGGGCGGCGTCACCTGCGGGCAGGACTGACGAGGACCCGACCGCCCCGGTCGAGGACGGACACGTCGCCCTGCCGGTCGGTGCGGTAGACGGCGTACCCGTCGGCACGCAACAGCGCGAGCGTCGAGGGGGCCGGGTGCCCGTAGTCGTTGTCCGCGCCGACGCTGATGATCCCGACGGGAGCCCCTGCCTCGGCGACGAGGTCGGGGTCGAGGTTCGCCGACCCGTGGTGGGCGACCTTGACGACGTCGAGATGGCGGACCGCCTCGACGAGCGCCGGGTCGCGGCGAAGCCGGAGCAGGAGGTCGTGCGCGGCCTCGCGCTCGATGTCCCCGAGGAGCAGGGCGTCGACCTCGCCCATGCGCGCGAGAAGGACGACGCTCGCGTTGTTGGGCACCGACCCGGCGTCGATGCGCCGGGCGGGTGACAGGACCGTGGCGTTCACCTCCCCTGCGGAGATCCGTTCTCCCAGCGCGAGCGGCCGCAGCGGTATGCCGCGCGCCGTCACCCAGCGGCGCACCTGGTCTGCCTCGAAGCCGGGCTCGGCCACCGGAGAGGTGAGCACCTCGCCGACGCGGCGCCCGCCCAGGGCACCAGGGAGTCCCTCGACGTGGTCGGCGTGGAAGTGGGTGAGGACGACGGCGTCGAGGACGTCGATGCCCAGCCGGTCCAGGCAGTGGTCGACGAGCCGGGGATCCGGCCCGACGTCGACAAGGACGGCCCGGTGTGGACCGCTGCGCAGGACGCTGGCGTCGCCCTGGCCGACGTCACACACGACCATCCGCCAGCCCGGCGGTGGCCAGGTCACCGTGGTCGTCGGCACCGTGCCGCCGACGACCAGGGCGAGCACCCCGAGTGCCGCGACCGGATGCCGGAGCACCCGACGCGAGAGCCACGGCAGGAGGAGCACCCCGGCGACCGTCAGCGTCGCCAGAAGCGCGGCACCCAGCGGCCCGTCGGGCCACGGCATCGTTCCACCGGGCACGTCGGCGAAGCCACGTGCGACGCGCGCGATGCCGAGGGTCGGCACCGCCCCGGCCGTGCCGACAAGCACCGCGAGCCGGTCGGAGACGAGCGAGAGAACGGCGGCGACGACGCCCGCGACCGTGGCGGGCGGCACCAGCGGCGCGGCGAGAACGTTCGCGAGGACGCCGATCAGGCTCACCGAGCCCTGGAGCAGAACGATGACCGGGGCGCACATGACCTGGGCGGCGAGGGGCACCGCGACGGCCGGGCCGAGTCCGCGCAGCCGCCCGGGAAGCCGGCGGCCGATCATGTCCCCCCAGGGGCGGGTGAACACGAGCAACCCCAGGGTCGCGAGCGTGGACAGGGCGAACCCGTAGGACCGCGCCAACCACGGGTCGTAGACCAGGAGCAGCACGACCGCCGCACCGAGGACCGGCAGGCCGAGGGCCCGTCGGGAGCGGCTCATCCCGAGCAGCCCGATCGCTCCCATGACGGCGGCGCGGACGACGCTCGGGTCGGGTCGGGCGAGGACGACGAACCCGGCCAGCGCGACCAGGGCGAGCAGTGGCCTCACGAAGCGCGGCAGCCCGAGCAGGGAACAGGCCCCGAGGACCATGCCGAGCACCACCGCGACGTTGGCACCGCTCACGGCCGACAGGTGGGTCATGCCCGTCGCCAGCATGGCGTCGGTGAGGTCGGGCGGCGTTCGGCTCGTGTCGCCGATGACCAGCCCGGGCAGCAGCCCACGGGCGTCGGCCGGGGCGGCGTCGACGGCATGGCGCAGGCCCGTCCGGAGCCGTTCGGCACCGCGGGCGACCACCCCCGGGGGCGCCCGCACCTGCGGCGGACCGGTGACCGACGCGATGGCGATCTCGGCACGACCCGGGTCGGCCGGACCGAGGCGGGCGGACAGGGCGACCCGCTCGTGCCACCGCAGCGACAGGAGCCGCTCGTCGCCGACGAGGAGGACCGGAGCGTGGGCGGCCCCGGTGCGGCCCCGCCCGGTCACCTCGACGGCCCGGGCGCGCGCGGTGACGCGTCGGCTGTCCCGGTCGGACACCGAGCGCGCCACCGGGTCGCTCGTCACGACCACGACGAGCTGCACCGACGCCCGAGCGGACGCCAGCTCGTCGAGGTCACCGCTCTCGCGGACGAGGACATGGCCCGCGACGGCGACCTGGCAGACCGCGACGACGGCGAGGCCCAGGCCGGCGTAGGCAGCCCGCCCCGTCCCGTGGCGCCGCTGGCGCGCCACGAGGAGCACCGCCCCGCCGAGCGCGGCGGCGGCGAGCCATCCATGGACCGTCGCCCCGGACCCGAGCGTTGCGGCGACCACCATCCAGCCGAGCAGGGCCGGCCCGAGCAACCGGACGTCGGCGGCGCTCGTCGTCACACGGTCACCTTCGGACGGAGCTGAGCGAGCAGCTTCTCGCCGATACCGCTCACCTCGCCGAGCTCGTCCACGGTGGTGAACCGGCCGTTCTCGGCCCGCCAGTCGAGGATCCGCTGGGCGAGGACGGGCCCGATCCCCGGCAGCCCGTCGAGGGAAGCGGCATCGGCGGTGTTGAGCGAGACGAGGGCGGACCCGGAAGGCGCCGAGCCCATCGCGCCAGCCCCCGTCGGCGCCGTCGCGACGATCTCACCGGGCCGGGGCACCCGGATCTGCTCGCCGTCCACGACGAGCCTGGCCAGGTTGATGGCCGACAGGTCGGCGCCCCGGGCGGCCCCACCCGCGGCCTCGACGGCATCGACGACGCGGGCCCCTGGCGGGAGCGTGACGATCCCGGGATGCCGGACGCGGCCGACGACATGGACCACCAGGGCTGGGCCGCTCGGGCCGGTCGTCGGCCCCGGCGCATCGCCCGGCGTGGCGGTCCCGGTCGGCCTAGAGGTCGCGGTCCCACCCGGGGCCCGCGTGGCCGGAACGACCGTCGCCCCGGGGGCACCGACCTGGACCGCCCGGGGAGCGCCGTCGGCCCGCGCCCAGGCGACACGCAGCCCGAAAACGCCGATCGCGAGGACGACGAGGAGGAGGGCCCCGATGACGGCCCGTCGGTTCGGCATCCACCGGGCGTCCCACAGTGCCGAGGGCAGCCTGACGATGTCCGACCAGGCCACCCGTCCCGGTGGTGGCTCGGTGCCGGCGACCTCGGACCGCGTGGGCACATACGCCTGTGTCGGTGCCCGCACCCACTCCGGCTCGGTGGGTTGGACGCGTCCATCGTGCTGCCCGTCGGGGTCTCGGACGTCGCCGACCTGCCCTCGGCCCCCGCCAGGTCGGTCCGGCGGCACATCGGCGCGCCGCGGGTCGCCATCGTCGGGCGACGCCGCACGGCTCGGGCCCCGAGCCAGGATGGCGAGGGCCCGGGCCGAGGGCACCGGGTCGGGCGGACGGCGCGGCATACCGTGACGCTAGGAAGCCGACCCCGGCGTCGCCAGCGGCGCCCGTCCTTCTGTGGACGACGGGTCGGCCCGACCGCGGGTGTGGACAGCCATCCCCGGTCTAGCCGACGTGCACGGCCACCCAGGAGCGGATGTTGCGGTGGTGCCGCGAGATGACGAGTGCCCCGAGCGCCGCAAGCCAGCCACCCGTGACGGGCTCCATGACCGCCGACGCCGGCGGCGCCCCCAGCCCGGCGGCGACACCGACGGCGACGAGGACGAGACAGGAGATCACGGACGCTCGGCCGACGGTGCGCACGACCGCGACGACGACACCGAAGATGACGACCGCCCCCAGCGCCACCCATGGCGCGACGGCGAGGATCGCCCCCAGCGCGGCGGCGACCCCCTTACCGCCGTGGCCCCGCAGGAACGGGCTGAACATGTGCCCGAGGACGATGGACATCCCGGCGACGAGGGCGAAGCCCAGCCCCAGCCACCACAGAACGAGAGCCGCGGGCACATAGGCCTTGAGGACGTCGAGCAGCCCGACCACGACACCCCACCGCACCCCGAGCACGCGCCCGGCGTTCGTGGCTCCCGGGTTCCCGGACCCGCTCGAGCGCAGGTCCTTGCCGAAGGCCCGCGCGAGCAGGCTGGCCGGGTTGACCGAGCCGATGAGGAAGGACACGACAGCGAGGACGCCCAGGCCCAGGACGCGGCTCACGACGGGGCGCCCACCCGGGGGCAGACGGCCACCGCCAGGGTGCCGGGGCCGACGTGTGCGCCGACGACCGCGCCGAGCTCGACGACCCGCAGGTCGTGCAGCCCCGTGGTCCGCGCGCGGAGCCGGTCGGCCAGCGCCTCGGCCCGGTCGGCCGAGTCGAGGTGGTGGACCGCGATGTCGACCCCGTCGGCACCCTCCGGGGCCGACGCCGCAGCGATGAGCGCCAGCTCCTCGAGGCGGGCGATGGCGCGTGAGGCGGTCCGGACCTTCTCAACCGGGACGATGTGGCCGTCGGAGACGCCGAGGATGGGCTTGATGGCCAGCGCCGAGCCGAGCAGGGCACCCGCGGTCCCGATCCGGCCGCCGCGGCGGAGGTGCTCGAGGGTGTCGACGTAGAACACGACCGACGAGGCGCTGGACCGGGCCTCGACGAGCGCCGCGACCTCCTCGGGCGCGGCGCCGGTGGCCGCCGCCTCGGCGCCGGCGCACACGGCATACCCCATGGCCATGCCCATCGTCCTGGAGTCGACGACGGTCACCGGGACGGAGGCATGGCTCGCGGCCAGCTGCGCCGAGCCGACCGTCGAGGACATGTCGGCCGAGATGTGGACCGAGACGATGGCATCGGCGCCCGCGGCGATGGCCGCCTCATAGACCTCGAGGACCGCCTGCGGGGACGGCCGGGACGTCGAGACGGGCGTGAAGGCCCGCAGCGCGGCGGCCACCTCGGCGGCGTCGATATCGATGCCCTCGGCACGCTCCCGGCCCCCGACGACGACATGGAGCGGCACGACGCGGATGCCGTGCGCTCGGAGCAGGTCGGCCCCGAGGTAGGCCGTGGAGTCGGTGACGAGTGCGGTGGTCACGACGCCAGGCTAGCCGTCGCGGGGCCCGGGCTCAGGCGTCGGCGGCGGTGTGGACCCGCCGACCCTCGACGAACGTCTCGAGCACGCGGGTGGCGCCGATCTCGTCGCTCGGGCCGGCGAACGGGTCGCGGTCGAGGACGGCCAGGTCGGCGAGCGCCCCAGGGACGATGGCCCCGGCCTCGTCGAGGCGGTTCACGTAGGCCGACCCGGCCGTGTAGGCGGCCAGCGCGGTCGCGAGATCGATCCGCTGCTCGGGCAGGAAGACCGGGTGGTCGCTCCCGTCCTCCCGGTGCCCTTCCGGGATCTGCCGGTTGACGGCGACGTGGATCGCCGCCATCGGGTCGGCCGTCGACACCGCCCAGTCGCTGCCCGCGGCGAGCACCGCGCCGGAGCGGTGGAGGTCGCCGAACGGGTACTGCCACGCACCCCGTGCCGTCCCGAGGAAAGGCAGGGTCAGCTCGACCATCTGGGGCTCCAGCGCCGCCCAGAACGCCTGCATCGTCGCGACGACGCCGAGGTCGCGGAAGCGGTGGATGTCGTCGGGGTGGACCACCTGGAGGTGGGCGATGTGATGCCTCGCGTCGCGCCGGCCGTTCCGCACCAGCGCGTGCTCGACGGCGTCGAGACATTCCCGGACGGCCCGGTCTCCGATGGCGTGGAAGTGCAGCTGGAAGCCGGCGGCGTCGAGCTCGGCGGCCGCGGGTAGCAGCACCTCCGGTGGGACGAAGGAGATCCCGGCGTTGTCGGTGCGGTGCCCGTGGCCGTCGCAGTAGGGCTCGGTCATCGCGGCGGTGAAGTTCTCGGCCACCCCGTCCTGCATGATCTTGACGCTCGTCGGCCGGAACCGGTCGCTCGTGAGCACCTCGCGCCGCTCGATGATCTCGGGGATCTGCTCCAGCCCCCGACGCCGGTCCCACCAGAGGGCGCCCACGACCCGGGCCGTGAGGTCCCCGGCGGCCTCGGCCAGGCGGTAGGCCACGGCCGGGTCCCAGCCGTCGCCGTAGTCGCCGATGATCGCGTCCTGCCAGGAGGTGACGCCGAGCGCATGGAGCCGGGCCTGGGCCGTCAGCAGGGCCGCGAGCTGCTCCTCATCGGTCGTTGCGGGCACCAGCCGGCCCACCAGGGCCATCGCACCCTCGTGGAGGGTTCCGGTGGGCCGCCCGTCGGCGTCCCGCTCGATGCGTCCGTCCGGCGGGTCGGGGGTGTGGGTGTCGATGCCCGCCAGACGCAGGGCGGCCGAGCTCACCCAGCCGCCATGCCCGTCCCGGTTCGGTAGGTAGGCCGGCCGGTCGCCGACGACCGCGTCGAGAGCCGCCGCCGTCGGGGTCCCCCCGGGGAACGCCGGCATCGACCACCCCGCACCGAGGATCCACGGGACGTCGGGATGCGCCCGGGCGTAGTCGCCGATCCGCTCGAGGTACTCCGTCGCGGTGCTCAGGTCGGACAGGTCGCAGCGGAGCAGGTCGACGCCGGCCCAGACGGGGTGGACGTGGGCGTCCTGGAAACCGGGCACGAGCAGCTTGCCCCGTAGGTCCACGCGCTCGGTGCGCGGGCCGGCGAGGTCGAGGACCTCGTCATGCCCGACGGCGACGACCCGGCCGTCGCTGACCGCGACGGCCGTCGGCCGGGACCGGACCACCCCGGCCGTGAAGACCGGACCACCCGAGAAGACGAGATCGACCACGAGGAACCTCCGTGCAGTGCCTGGCGACCCTCGCCATCGCAGCCGAGGCTAGTGGTACTCGACCGGAGCGCCCGCCTGGCATCCGATGTGGAGCTCGACCGCCTCGTTGTCGCCGTCCCCCTCGCCGAAGCCGGACGTGAAGCTCACCTCGAGGACACCCCCATCGACCTGCTCGTGCAGCCGGTACCCATCACGGGGGGTCGCCGAGACGAGCTTGACGGTGCTGCCGGTACAGGACGCGGTGACCGTCCCCCCGTTGGTCGAGAACGTCGCCCGGACCGTCGCTGGTGCGCTGACCGTCGGTTGGGGCTTCGGCGTAGAGGGGGAGGACGTGTGCCGCGGCGGGGGCGGGGTGCTCGGGCGCCTCGTCGGGGTCGGCTCGTCGCTCTCGGTCGGGCTCGGCTTCGCCCGGGTCGATGGCGACGGCGCGGCCGAGGTGGCCACGACCGTCGACCCCGCGGGGAGGGCGACCTGGGCGACGCCGACCTCGCGCCCCGCCCGGCCGATGACGAACCACGTCAGCGAGGCCACGGCGGTGACGACCAGCACCCACAGGCCGGCCATGGCCAGTCTGCGCATGGGCGTCTCCACGAGCGACTCCTTCGTTCCGCGTGGTGTCATCGTGCCATCCGTTCCATGCGGGCTGCCGTACCGTTTGGCCCGTGGCACACGTACTGGTCATCGAGGACGACCCCGACATCCGGCGGTCCCTCGTGCGCTCGCTCACCGACCACGGCCACGCCGTCTCGACCGCTCCGGCCGGTATGCCGGGCCTGCAGCAGGCGGTGGACGAGCAGCCGGACCTCGTCCTGCTCGACCTGGGGCTCCCCGATCTCGACGGCCACGAGGTCCTGCGGATGCTCCGCGCCGTCCGCGAGACCCCGGTCATCATCGTCACCGCCCGCGACGACGACCCGTCGGTCGTCGCCGCCCTCGATGCCGGTGCCGACGACTACGTCCTCAAGCCGTTCACGAGCGACCAGCTGCAGGCGCGGATCCGGGCGGTGCTCCGCCGCGTTCGGGCCGACACCGTCGACGACGCCATCGTCATCGGCGAGCTGCGCGTCGAGCCGACGAGCCGACAGGCGTTCCTCCACGGCGAGCCGCTCGACCTGTCCCGCAAGGAGTTCGACCTGCTGGCCCTGCTGGCGGGCCGGGCCGGGGAGGTCGTGACCAAGCGCGAGATCCTCGCCGAGGTCTGGCAGCAGGTCTATGGCGGCGGCGAGCGCACCGTCGACGTCCACCTGTCGTGGCTGCGTCGCAAGCTCGGCGAGAGCGCGAACGAGCCGGTCTACCTCCACAGCGTCCGCGGGGTCGGCGTGCGGCTCGGCGAGAAGCCCGGCGGCTGACCCGTGCGCCGTCGCATCACGCTGCTCGTGGGAGCGACGACCTCGGCGGTCGTCGTCGCGTTCATCGTGCCCCTGTGCCTCCTCGTCGCCAACCTCGCCGAGGACCGCGCCATCAACCAGGCGCGTCAGCTCGTGCAGGGCGTCGCGACAGTCGTCGCCACGGTGCCGACCAACAGCCTCGAGAACACCGTCGACCTCTTCGTCAGCGAGGGGGCCCGGGTCACCGTCGTCACCGCGGGCGGCGAAGCCTACGGGTCCGACGCGGCGACCGCTCCCTCCCAGGCGGCCGTGATCCAGGCGCGAGAGAGCCTCACCGCCTTCACGGACCAGACCGCCGAAGGCGTCCAGATCGTCGTCCCCGTCACGACCGCCGAGGGAATCTCCGTCGTCACGACGACCGTCCCTTCCGCCTCCCTGCGCGCGGGTGTCAACCAGGCCTGGGCGACGATCATCGGCCTGGGGACACTCATCGTCGTGCTCTCGGTGACCATTGCCCGCGGCCTCGGCGGCCGCGTCAGCACGCCGGTCATCCGGCTCGCCGACATCGCCCACCGGTTGCGAGCCGGTGACCTCGCCGCGCGCGCCCGCCCCGAGGGAACGCGCGAGACCGTCGAGCTCGCCGAGGCCCTGAACCTGCTCGCGGACCGCATCGAGCAGCTCGTCGCCGACGAACGGGAGAACGTCGCCGACCTCGGCCACCGGCTCCGCACGCCGGTCACGGCGCTGCGCCTCGACACCGATCTCGTGTCCGACCCCGACCTCGCCGACCGGCTCCGCGACCACGTCGACCACCTGCAGCGCAGCATCGACGCCGTCGTCCGCGAGGCCCGGCGCAGCGTGCGCGAGGCGCTGCCCGAGGCGGCCGACGCCGTCCGGGTCGTCACCGACCGCGTCGAGTTCTGGCGGCCGCTCGCCGAGGACCAGGGCCGTGAGGTCTCCCTTCACGTGCCCGTGGGACCGCTGATGGTCCGCCTCCCGGCCGTTGACGTGCGCGAGCTGGTCGACACCCTCCTCGACAACGTCTTCGCCCACACCCCGGAGGGCTCGGCGCTGTCGGTGGGCCTTGCCGAGGACGGGACCAATGCCGTCCTCACCGTCGCGGACGGCGGGCCGGGTCTGGAGGGCGTCACCGACCTGGCGCTGCGCCGCGGGGCGAGCGGCAGCGGCTCGACCGGCCTCGGCCTCGACATCGTTCGCCGGCTCGCGGAGTCGGCGAACGGCGAGGTCACCCTGGACCGGTCGGTCCTCGGTGGCCTCGCCGTTCATGTCCGCCTGGCGCTCGCGCGAGGCTGACCCCGCACGACTCACCATGAGATGGCGTGGGGCACGCGCTCAGTCGTCGTGGCCGGGACCATCGTCGCCGGGCTCGCTCTCGTGGTCACTCTCGTGGTCCTGCGGCTCCGTCGTGGCAGCCGAGGTCGCGCGGCTGGTGGACGTCGGCCCGGACGTCGATCCCGAGGCGGCCGGCGGAGCCGCGACGATGACCGGGCCGGGGACATGGGTGACGCAGACGCCCTTCTCGAGCTCTGCCCCCTTGGCGCAGGGCGCCAGGACGGTCTTCGTCGGCGTCGGGACCGCCTGGACCGAGACCTGCTGGGTCGCCGAGGCCGGGGCGACGGCCGGGGCGACGGCAGCGTAGATCGCGACGGCTGCGGCTCCGCCAAGTGCGGTGCCAAGGGTGATGGTCGTCGTCAGCGACACAGGGTGCCTCCTCGTTGTGGGACTCACGTGCCGGGCCGGGGGTGGACGGCATGCGCGGTTGATCGTGGGCCCCACCCTGCGCCGCGGTGCCTCAAGGCGGCCTCTTGTGGACCTCAACACTGTGTTAAGGAACGGCCGCTCTCCTAAGAGAGGCTTAACGCTCACCTGACGTCGCCTTGGGGCAGCCTGCGCCACGCTGATCGGGTCAACCGGCCCTGTGCCGGACCCGGACTGTCAGGAGCCCTCTCGTGCGACCACTCCTCGCCACCTCCCAGCGCAACCGCTCCCGGGCGGTGCTGGCCGTGCTGTCGACCGGTCTCGCCGCCGCAACCGCAGCCGGAACGGGCGTCGCCGCCGCGGCCGTCGCCACCCAGCAGGAGGCCCAGAACCTCGCCAAGGCGCAGCAGAAGGCAGCGGCCGACCGGGTCGCGGCCGAGGCCTACCACAAGCAGCTCGTCGACTGGGCCAAGGCCCACCCGGTCGTCGTCCAGAAGAAGCGCAAGACCAAGCGCATCGTCGACCCCCCCACCATCGTGTCGGCGTCCGGATCCGGCAGCGCCCGGGTCGGCGGCTACTCGAGCTCCTCCGGCTCCTCGAGCTCGGGGTCCAGCTCGGGCGGCTCGTCCCGCTCGACCAGCCGGCCGGCTCCCCCGCCGCCCCCGCCGCCCGCGCCGAGCACCGGCTCATGACCGCCCCCGTCACCCAGTCCGCCATGGTCCACCCCCGGCTGGGGATCGACCGTGAGCTCGGTACTGCCACGTGGCGGGCCCTCGGCACCTACGTCCACCTCCGGGTCACCGATCCCGACCTCGTCACCGCTGCCGCAGGCATGGCCGCCGACATCCTCGACGAGGTCGACCGCGCGTACAGCCGGTTCCGCGAGGACAGCGAGCTCATGTCGCTCGGCGGCCGACCCGGCGTCCACACCGTCTCCCCGATCCTGGCCGGAGCCCTCCGGGTCGCCCTCGAGGCGGCCCGGGAGACCGACGGGCTCGTCGACCCCACGCTCGGCTCGCTCCTCGTCGCCAGCGGCTACGACCGCACGTTCACCCTCGTCCCCGAGGCCGACCCGACGCCGGTGGCCCTCCCCCGGACCCGGCCGGACTGGCGGCTCGTCGACGTCGTCGACGACCGAGTCGTCCTGCCCGAGGGGGTGACCATCGACCTCGGCGCGACGGGCAAGGCCTTCGCCTCCGACCTCGTGGCCCTCACCGTCGCCGGGCGCCTCGACACCGGGATCGTGTCCAGCGTCGGCGGCGACGTCCGGGTCGTCACCGCCGACGGCACCGACACCTGGCCGGTCTCCGTCGCACACTCACCCAGTGACCTCGACAAGGACCGGCTCATCGCGACCGTCGACCTGCGCGACGGTGGCCTGGCCACCTCGTCGGTCACCGCTCGTCGATGGACTCGCGGGGGTCGGCAGTGGCACCACCTCCTCGACCCACGCACCGGACTGCCTGCCAGCGGGCCCTGGGCGACCGTGACGGCGCTCGGCCACACGTGCGCCGCCGCCAACACGGCCAGCACCGCGGCGCTCGTCCTCGGTGAGGCGGCATACGAGTGGCTGGTCGACCACGATGTCGCCGCCCTGCTCGCGACCGCCGACGGACGGACCGTCCGGACGCCGGCCTGGCTGGCCTCCGGCGTCGAGACCACCGACCACGACCACACCCACCTCGACCCTCGGAGGACGTCGTGACCTCTCCCCTGCTGTGGTACCTCAACCGCGGGACGGGCATCGTGCTGCTCATCGTCTTCACCCTGGTGACCGTCCTCGGGGTGCTCTCGACCGGGCGCAAGTTCAGCCCGCTGTGGCCGCGGTTCGTCACCCAGGGCGTGCATCGCTCGCTCGCCGGCATCGGCACCGTACTGCTCATCGGGCACGCGACGACCGCCGTCGTCGACGAGTACGTCGACATCACCTGGTGGCAGGCCCTCGTCCCCTTCGGCGCGACCTACAAGCCGTTCTACCTCAGCCTCGGCACCCTCGCCCTCGACCTCATCGGCCTCATCGTCGTCACCTCACTGCTACGTGACCGGATGCCGACGACGGCCTGGCGTGCCGTTCACCTGCTCAGCTACGCCGTCTTCGGCGTGGCCGTCGTCCATGGGGTCGGCATCGGCACCGACTCCAGCCAGCGATGGTCGGTCCTGCTGACCCTGAGCTGCGTCGGTGCGGTCGGCCTGGCCACCCTCGCGCGGATCGGCGTCAGTGTCCGCGCGGCATCCACCGGGAGCCGCGCATGATCTCGCCTCCTGCCGAGCTCCTCGTCAGCGCCGGTCCGGTCCTGCTCGCCGGAATCGACGACGACCAGTCGTATGCCGCGCACCGCGCCCGGGAGGGTGAGCTTCCCCGCCTCACCGGCGACGACGTCGTCGCGCTCACCTCGTCGGCCGCTGTGCGCGGTCGGGGCGGCGCGGCCTTCCCGTTCGCGACGAAGTTCGCCGCCGCGGCCAAGGGCCGACGCCGTCCGGTCATCGTCGTCAACGTCGCCGAGGGCGAGCCGGCGAGCGCGAAGGACAGCGCCCTGATGCGGACGGTCCCGCACCGGGTCCTCGACGGCGCCGTCGTCGCCGCCCGGGCGCTGGGGGCCAAGGAGATCCACGTCGTCACCTCAGAGGACCGCCCGGAGACCGAGGACGCGGTGGCCGACGCCATCGACGACCGGCCCAAGGAGGGCGTGCGGTGGCGGCACCACCACGCCGAGGGACGTTTCGTCTCCGGCCAGGCTCGGGCCGTCATCGAGCTCATGTCCGGCCGCGAGGGGCTCCCGGTCACCTCCTGGAAGCCGGAGGCGATGGACGGCTACAAGGGCCGACCGACCCTGCTGTCCAATGCCGAGACCTTCGCCCACCTCGGCATCCTCGCCCGGTCCGGGACCCAGGCGTATGCCGCCCGCGGGACCGAGACGGAGCCGGGAACCACCCTGCTCACCGTCTCCACGGTGCTGCCGGGCGGCCAGATCGGGGGCGCCGCCCCCCACGTCATCGAGGTCGAGCACGGGGTGCCCTTCGCGTCCGTGCTCACTCCCGCCCAGCTGGACGCGCCGGCCCTGCTCGGCGGATATCACGGGACCTGGGTCGGACCCGGGGCCCTTCGCGAGTTCGCGGTCTCTCACAGCGCCCTCCGTGAGCGCGGTCTGACGATCGGGGCCGGCGTCGTCCTCCCGCTCACCGACGGGTCCTGCCCGGTCGCCCGCACCGCCGAGCTCGCGGCATACCTCGCCGGTGAGTCGGCCGGGCGCTGCGGTCCGTGCATGTTCGGGCTACCGGCCCTCGCCGAGGAGCTCAACGCCCTCAGCCAGGGCTCGGACACGCGGCGCCGGATCACCGAGCTGGCCGGGACCGTCGAGCGCCGCGGCGCCTGCGCGCACCCCGATGGCACGGCGCGACTGGCCCGCAGCCTGCTCGCCCTCACCGACGTCGTCGAGGCTCATCTCGACGGTGACTGCTCCTGCGGCCCCAGCGCCGTCCGACGGATCCGGAGGAGCGCATGAACCGTCGAGATGAGCGTCCCACCCTTCGCGTCGACTGGCCCTCCTGCAAGGCTCGGGGGCTGTGCGCCGAGCTGCTGCCGGAGCACATCGTCCTCGACGAGTGGGGTTACCCGGTTGTCAACGGCCCGGTGTCTCGCCGAGCGGTCAAGCACGCAGAGGAGGCTGTCGTGGCATGCCCTCATCAGGCCCTACGGCTTCTCGAACCGGCGCGTCGCTGATCGCACGCGGACACCGTCCGGCGCCTAGCCCACACCCCCCTCACTGGGCGCCGGAAACCGCACCGAGCAGGGACGCCCTTCGGCTCATTCCCTCGGTGCGCGGCTGCGCGACCCCGACCCCTGCGGGGTCGCGCAGCCGGTTCCCTTCATCCTCCGGCCCGGCGGTTCGTCGTCCGGCTCGGCGGTGCCTCAGGCGGGGACGACGTTGACGAGCTTGGGTGCGCGGACGATCACCGTGCGCACGCCGTTCGCCACCGCGGCCTGAACCTTGGGCAGCGCCAACGCGGTCTCGCGCAGCGCGTCCTCGCTGATGTCGGCCGGGACCTCGATCCGGTCGCGGACCTTGCCGGCGATCTGGACCACGCAGGTGACCGTCTCGTCGACGAGCAGCGCCGGGTCTGCGACCGGGAACGGCTCGTAGGTGAGCGACTCGGTGTGCCCGAGCCGGCTCCACAGCTCCTCGGCGATGTGGGGGGCCATCGGCGCCACCATGAGGACGAGGGTCTCGGCGGCCACCCGGGGCACGACCTCGAGCTTGGTGAGCGCGTTGCCCAGCTCGGTGAGCCGGGCGATGGCCGTGTTGAAGCCCAGCGACCCGTAGTCACGACGCACCGCGTCGATCGTCCGGTGCATGACCCGCGTCGTCGCCGCGTCCGGCTCGACGTCCGAGACCCGCACCGCGCCGGTCTCCTCCTCGACGACGATCCGCCACAGCCGCTGGAGGAACCGCTGGCTGCCGACGACCGCTCGGGTGTCCCACGGCTTGGACTGCTCGAGCGGACCGAGCCCCATCTCGTACAGCCGGAAGGTGTCGGCGCCGAACGCGGCATACATCTCATCGGGGCTGACGACGTTCTTGAGGGACTTGCCGATCTTGCCGTACTCACGGTTGACCGGCTCGCCGTTGTGGGTGAACGTCCCGTCCGGCCCCTCGACCACCCGGTGGGCGTCGATGTACTGGCCCCGCCGGTCGGTGAAAGCCGGCGCCTGGATGTAGCCCTGGGAGAAGTAGGTCCGGAACGGCTCATCGCTGCTGAGGTGGCCCAGGTCGTAGAGGACCTTGTGCCAGAAGCGCGCATAGAGCAGGTGCAGGACGGCGTGCTCGACGCCGCCCACGTAGAGGTCGACGCCGCCCGGGTCGCGGGTGCCGGCCGGTGCCGTCGCGACCGGCTCGCTGCGCGGCCCCATCCAGTAGCTCTCGTTGGCCGGGTCGACCAGTGCTGCCGAGTTGGCCGGGTCGAGGTAGCGCAGGTAGTACCAGCACGACCCGGCCCACTGCGGCATGACGTTGGTGTCCCGCCGGAACCGGCGAGTGCCGCGGCCGTCGCCGAGGTCCAGCTCGACGTTGACCCACTCCTCTGTCCGGGACAGCGGCGCCTCGGGGTTGGAGTCGGAGTCGTCGGGGTCATAGGTCCGCGGCGCATAGTCGGGCACCTCCGGCAGCTCGACCGGCAGCTGGTCCTCGGGCACGGCAACGGCGACGCCGTCCTCGTCGAAGAGGACGGGGAACGGCTCGCCCCAGTAGCGCTGTCGGGCGAACAGCCAGTCGCGCAGCTTGTAGGTGATGGTCCCCCGGCCCAGGTCCTTGGCCTCGAGCCAGTCGATCATCGCGGCCTTGGCCTCGACGACACCGAGCCCGTTGAGGCTCAGCTCGTCATTGGCGGAGTTGATCGCGGGGCCGTCGCCGGTGAACGCCTCGTCGTCGGGGTGGTCCTCGGACGGCCGGACGGTCCGGATGATCGGCAGCCCGTACTTCACGGCGAAGTCCCAGTCGCGCTCGTCCTGGGCGGGCACCGCCATGATGGCGCCGGTGCCGTAGCCCATGAGGACGTAGTCGGCGACGAAGACGGGGATCGTCGTCCCGTTGACCGGGTTGACGGCATACCCGCCGGAGAAGACGCCGGTCTTGTTCTTGCCCTCGGCCTGGCGCTCGATATCGGTCCTGGCCGCCGTCTCCGCACGGTATGCCGCCACGGCGCCGCGCGGGGTCTGGTGGCCGCCGGTCCACCGCCGGTCGGTGCCCTGCGGCCAGCCGCCGTCGGGGATGAGCGTGTCGACGAGCGGGTGCTCGGGCGCGAGCACCATGAAGGTCGCCCCGAACAGGGTGTCCGGGCGGGTCGTGAAGACCTCGATGCCCTCGTCGGCACCGACGACGGGGAAGGACACCGACGCACCCTGGCTACGACCGATCCAGTTGCGCTGCATGATCTTGACCTTCTCGGGCCAGTCGACCCGGTCCAGGTCGTCGGCGAGACGGTCCGCGTACGCGGTGATCTGCATGACCCACTGGCGCAGGTCGCGCTTGAAGACCGGGTAGTTGCCGCGGTCGGATCGGCCCTCGGCGGTCACCTCCTCGTTGGCGAGGACGGTGCCGAGTCCGGGGCACCAGTTGACCTGGGCCTGGGTCGAGCGGACCAGGCGGTGCTCGTCGAGGACGCCGGCCTGCTCGGCGGGGCTCAGCTCGGCCCATGGTCGGCCGTCCGGCGTGGGTCGCTCACCCGAGGCGAGCTGGGCGACGAGGTCGGCGATCGGGCGGGCACGGCCCACGGCGCCATCCGGCCGGGGCGCCGCCTCGTCGTACCAGGAGTTGAAGATCTGGACGAAGATCCACTGGGTCCAGCGGTAGTACTCGGGATCGATCGTCCGGATGGCGCGGCGGTCGTCGTGGCCGAGGCCGAGACGGCGCAGCTGGCGCGCCATGATGGCGATGTTCTCCTCGGTCGTCTTGCGCGGGTGCTGGCCGGTCTGGACGGCATACTGCTCGGCCGGCAGACCGAACGCGTCGTAGCCCAGGCAGTGCAGGACGTTCTTGCCGAGCATCCGGTTGAAGCGCGCATAGACGTCGGTGGCGATGTAGCCGAGCGGGTGGCCGACGTGCAGGCCAGCGCCACTCGGGTAGGGGAACATGTCCAGAACGAGGAGATGCCCGTCGAAGCCCGCCACCTTGTCCGGCTCGGCCCAGGGACCCGCCGGGTTGGGAGCATGGAACGTGCCCTCGGCCTCCCACCGGTCCTGCCAGGCCTGCTCGATCTGCCCGGCCAGGTCGGCGGTGTAGCGGTGCGGCGTCTCGGTGGTCATCCCGTCCTCGTCGATGTCTCGGCTGCTCCCATGAAAAAACCCCTCACACAGGAGGGGTCGCCGCGCGGCCGTTGGCCGTCGCGGCTATCGAAGAAGCAGGGTCCTCGTCATGGCTCACAGGGTACCGCAGCGGGCCGACCCGGCAGCCGACGGCCGGCCCCCCGCGGGACCACCGTGCCAGGATGACGCCATGACGTCCCTCTCCGACTTCTCCGCCCGCACGATCACCGGCGAGGAGCGCGCCCTGTCGGACTTCGCCGGGCAGGCCGTGCTCGTCGTCAACACGGCGAGCAAGTGCGGCTTCACGCCCCAGTACTCCGGGCTCCAGAGCCTCTACGAGACCCATCGCGACGACGGGTTCGTGGTCCTCGGGTTCCCCTGCAACCAGTTCATGAAGCAGGAGCCGGGATCCGAGGACGAGATCGCCGAGTTCTGCCGGCTCGACTACGGCGTGACCTTCCCGATGTTCGCCAAGATCGACGTCAACGGCTCGGACACCCATCCGCTCTACCGGTGGCTCAAGGCCGAACAGGGCGGACGGCTGGGCGGGACGATCAAGTGGAACTTCACGAAGTTCCTCGTCGGCCGCGACGGGCAGGTCATCGCCCGCTACTCCCCCAGTACCGAGCCGGCCGACCTCGAGTCCGACATCACGGCGGCACTGAGCTAGGGACCGGCGGCGATGAGCGCGTCCGTGACCGCGCTCTCCTTCTCCCCGAGGACGGGGTTGCGGCCGCTGACGACGTCCCAGACCGCCTTGATGTCCGCGGCGTACTCGCGCACCGTGTAGACCCGCACCGCCGCGGGGAACCGCTGCGCCGCCTGGGTGTCCGGGACCCCGACCGACGGCACACCGACCGCGTTGCACACCGCGAGCGCTCGGGGCAGGTGGTAACCCTGGGTGACGAGGATCGCCGCGGGGACCGAGAAGACCCGGTGGGCCCGCACACACGTGTCGTACGTGTCCCGCCCGGCGTAGTCGCGGACGATGCGCTCCTCGGGGACGCCCTTCGCGACGAGATGGTCCAGCATCGCCGTGGGCTCGTCGTAGTGGATCGTCCGGTTGTCTCCCGAGACGAGAACGACGGCGACCTTGCCGCGCTGGAACAGGTCCGCGGCGATGTCGAGGCGGTACCTCAGGAACGCCGACGGCGACCCGTCGGGGTCCAGGCCGGCCCCGAAGACGATCGCCACCGGCCGCTCGGGCACGTCGGCGACCGGGTACGTCTTGCCGACGGCCTGGACCCGGACCCAGGCCGCCGGACCGCCGACGACGATGAGAAGGCCCCCGGCGACGGCGAGCACGACGGTGACGATGCGGCGCCGATGACGACGCCACGCCGCGAACCGCTCACCCATGCGCGACACCTGCCGCTGCGAGCACGCCGAGGACGACGAGCGACTGCCCGACGTGGTAGGTCACCATGACGGCCGTTCCGGCCCAGCGCCGGGGGGTGACGAACCGGTCGAGGGCGAGCATCGTGTCGCTCGCGAGGAAGACCGTCGCCCCGATGCCGACCAGCGGATGCCCGGTCGCCCAGGCGGCGCAGACCATGGCCCCGATGACGACGATGTATGCCGCGACCGGTCCGGCCAGCGCCGGTCCCCCGTCGCGGTGGGTGGCGACGAGGACCCGCCGGGCGGGAACCAGCCCGATGCCGAAGGCGAGCAGCCCGAGGAGCACCCACGCCGGGCGGTCCAGCCCGAGGACGACGAAGGCGACGACGTAGCCGAGGTGGCCGAGGAGGAAGGCGCCGAGCCCCCCGAGGAAGCGCGACTCGGTCTTGCCGAGCAGGAGGATGTCGCCGGCGAGGCCCAGGGCGAGGGCGGCGAGCAGCCACCACCCGGCCGCCGAGCCGGGGGCACCCATGGCGACCGCGGCAGCCAGAAGCGCGAGCATCGTCGCCGGCTTGGCGACGGTCTCGAGGCGGGCGCGGTGGGTTGCGACGGCATACCAGTCGAGGACGGCGACGACTCCACCGACGACCCACCACACGATGACCACGGGCGCATCCTGCCACCCCTCGTCACCGGGAAGCCCGGAGGCGGACGCCCCCGGCACGTGTCTAGAGTCAGGGGATGAGCGAGGAGACTCCCGGCGGGGCGTGGGCGCGCGACGTCCGCGCCGTCGTCGACGACCTTCTTCCCCGGTTCGCCGCCGTCCCGGACCAGGCCTGGGACCGGCCCGCGCAGGGACTGGCGTGGACCTGCCGCGAGACCGCCGCGCACGTCCTGGACGACCTGCTGGCCTACGCGATGCAGATCAGTGGCGACCACGGCACGGGCGAGGACTACGTGCCGCTGGCGGAGGCTCATCAGGTACGCGACGGCGGACCGGGCTTCTGGCTGTGGCCGGAGCCGGACGCGGGGTCGGCCGCCATCGCCACCAGCCTCGACGCGACGTGCGGGGTGTTCCAAGCCGTCCTCGCGACGTGCCCGCCGAACCGGGTCGGCTGGCACCCCTGGGGTTCCACGGACGCGACCGGGTTCGCGGCGATGGGTCTCACCGAGACGATGCTGCACGCCTGGGAGATCCTCGGGGCCCTCGACGTGCCATGGCGACCGGACGACGCCGTTGTCCGGCGGGTGCTCGACCGGATCTTCCCCGCGGTGCCGCGAACCGCGGACCCGTGGCACGACCTGCTGGCGGCGACGGGCCGCACGGAGGAGACCCGCGGTACGCCGTGGCGGTGGGAGGCCACCCCGCGCGGCTGAGGGCGTGGGCCGGGCCCTGCCGGGTGCACCACTGGACCCGTCGGCAGACGCGCCGGCGGCCGCGTCCGGGAGGACCGAGACGCTGCTGCGGCGTAGAGTCGGACTGCGACCAGGGCGAGGGCGCGCGTGCCCAATCGCCCTGACCCGGGGTGGCTGCCCCGAGGGAGGTGCTCGGCGATGCGTCTCAGGGATCGGCTGGAACGGTGGTACCGGACGTGGCTCGCCGACGCCGGGAACCAGGACCGGGTCATCCCGTCCCAGGCTGAGCGGTGGCGGGCCATCGGCGGGGAGCCGAAGGCACCGGTCGGGAAGGTGTGAACCTGCCTCTGCGCGCCCCGCGCCCGCCTTCAGACCGGGTCGGGAACGAGCTGAGCCGGGTGGAGGCCGGCGGGTGCCGGGGTGCGGCGTCGAGAGGCCTCGACCGCGGTGACGACCCCGTTCGTCGTCAGGGCCAGGGTGGCCGCAACCATCACGGGCACATCGACGCTGAGGACGGCATAGCTGAGCCAGAGCGACTGTGAGGCGACCTTGAGGGCGCTCGACGAGAGGGACAGCGACGACGGGCCAAGCCCGCGACGCAGCCATACGGTCTCGAAGACCTGCGGCCACATGCCGGTGAGCCCGATCGAGAACGCGAGGAACCCGACCTGCTCGGGGGACAGCCGCGTCGAGACCGCCACGAGCGATGCCGTGGTCGCCGCCAGCGCGGCGGCACGGCGCGGGCGGCTCCATCCTGCCGGGACGAGCAGCACGATCGCCACGGCCCCGCTGACGAGGAACACGTTCCCCGGGATCTGGGGCAGCGACCCCGACCTGATCCCGTACGTCAACCACAAGGTGCAGGCGACCACGGTGATCGACCAGGTCCACGGCGAGACGCCCGCGAGCTGCGGGTGGCGCACGATGCGCTGGATCTGCGGCGCGACCATGACGACGCCGATCGCCGAGGCGACGTAGGCGAGGACCAGCGCGAGCGCGTGCACGTTCACCGGCGAGCTTCCTTTTCTGTATTGATACAGTGTGGAACTGTACAGGACGACCCACCCCACGGCCAAAGACAGCGGCGGAGGAGGCCCGATGCCGGTCGACCGGCCCACTCTCGACACGGTCGCGGCCCTCGCCGGCGTATCGCGGATGACCGTCTCCAACGCCTACAACCGGCCCGACCAGCTGTCCGCGGCCACCCGCGAACGGGTGCTGAGCGCGGCCGCGGAGCTCGGGTATGCCGGGCCTGACCCTGCCGGGCGGTCGCTGCGTCGCGGCCGCGCGGGCACGATCGGGGTCGTCCTCACCGAGAGCCTGTCCTACGCCTTCACCGACCCCGGTCTCGTGTCGTTCCTGCGCGGCGTCGCCGACGAGCTGGGCGCGGCCGGTCGCGCCATGCTCCTGGTCCCGACGCAGGCCGACCTCGAGGGCGACCTCGTGCGCGACGCCATCGTGGACGGCTTCGTGGTCTGCTCGCTGCGCGCCGACGACCCGGCGGTGTCGGCCGTCCTGGCCCGGGGCATCCCCGTCGTCACGGTCGGTACCCCACGGATCAAGGGGCATCCCCATCTCGGTATCGACAACGCCGCGGCCGCCGCACTCGCGGCCGAGCACCTCGTGGGTCTCGGGCACCGTCGGCTCGCCGTGGTCGGCGTCCCGACCACGATGCCGCTCGAGAGACACGGACCCGTCGTGGAGTCGCGCCGGGGCTTCCACCTGCGGGTGGCCGGGTTCGTGGCGGCGGCCGAGGCCGCCGGGATCGACCCGGGGTCGATCATCGTCGTCAACGCGTGGAACAACTCGTCCGACGCGGGCGCGGACGCCGGGCGGACCCTGCTCGAGGCGCCCGAACCTCCCACCGCCGTCTTCGCGGTCAGCGACGTCCTCGCGCTCGGGGTCCTCGGCGCCGCCGCCGACGCCGGCCTCAGGGTTCCCGACGACGTGTCGGTCGTCGGCTTCGACGGCATCGACGAGGCCGCCCACAGCCGCCCGCCACTCACCACCGTCACCCAGGACCTGCGTGACCAGGGTCAGCGTGCGGCCCGGCTGGCGCTCGCCCTCGTCGAGGGTGGCCGGCCTCGGTCACCGCGGATGACGCCCTCTCTCGTCGTCCGGTCAAGCACCGGCTCGCCGGCCAGACCCACCCGACGGTGACGCAGGTTGTCCGGACGACCCGCCGCCGGCGGGGCCGGCGGCGGATGACGACTGCCCTTCGACCAGGGCTGGGCCACAGAGGAATCCGCACGACGAGGAGTGTCAGACCCCTCCCCTAGCGTGGCTGTCACGACGGAACCCACGGGTCGGGCCCGGAGCCTGACGGACCGGCGCGCCGCCCTCGCGGCAGCGGCCGAGGCGCTCGCCGGGCTGGAGTCCGCCCTGTGGCAGGCCGACGGGTCCGAGCTGGGGGAGCTGCTCGGGATCGCCGACCAGCTGGTGACCCGGGGAGCGGCCGCCCGGGTGGCCGTGACGAGCGAGGCGGTGAGCCGTGGTGAGGTCGCGGCCACCCGGTGGGGCTCGACCCGGCAGTGGGTCGCCGGACACGCTCCCTCGCTGGCCACCGGCGGCGCGGGCCTCGTCGCCCGGGCGGTCGAGGAGCTCGCGCGTCCCGAGCATCGACAGGTTCGCGATGCCGTGCTGGCGACGCGGGTGTCGGTGGTAACCGGGGTACGGGTCGTCGACGAGTACCGCAAGATCCGGCCACGGCTCGCCGAGGGTGCCGACGAGCCCGTTATCGGGGGCATGCTGGCCATCGGCGCGACCCAGGGTCCGATCGGCGTGCGGCGCCTCCGCACCGCCCTCGTCGCCCGCTACGGCGTCGACGGCGAGCTCCAGCGCGAGCAGGATGCCGCCGCCAGGCACGTCGAGCTGTCCCAGCCGGTGCCCGAGGGCGACGGGATCTACTCCTACCGGCTTGTCCTCGACACCCCGGGCATGGCCGTCCTCGAGGCCGCCATCGGCACGCTGTCCCGGCCCGCCCCCGAGCCCGACGGGACCCGCGATGTCCGCTGGCCCGCCCAGCGTCGTGGCCAGGCCCTGGTCGAGGTATGCCGTCGGGCCACCGCCGCGGGAAGCCGGCCGGGCAGCGCGCCCAAGACGACGCTGCTCGTCACGATGGCCCTCGACGACCTCATGGGCCGGATCGACGCCGCGCCCGAGGGGAGCGCTGTCGGTGCCGCCGAGGGTGCCCCGCCGGACCGCGGCCCGCGGCGAGGGGCCGGTCTCACCCTCGGCCCGGTCGGGTCGGGCGACCTCATCGCGCCCGAGACCGTCCGGCGCCTCGCCTGTGACGCCGAGGTCATCCCCGCCGTCCTCGGCACCGACTCCGAGCTCCTCGACCTCGGTCGCGCGACACGGCTCTTCACGCCCGCACAGACCCGGGCCCTGCTCCTGCGCGACCGGGCGTGCACCTTCCCGGGCTGCGATATCCCGGCGCACTGGTGCGAGGCGCATCACCTGCCGCACCTGGGTGCACGGCGGACGGTCCGACCTGGGCAACGCCGCGCTGCTGTGCGGCCGGCATCACTCGGTCGTCCACCGGGACGGGCTGCGCGGTACCGTCACCGCGGAGGGGGTGCGCTGGGACACGACGCCAGGTGGCTACGACCGGCCCATCGGCACCGCGCACGACCCGCCCTGGCCCCGCACGGCTGACCCGCCCTGGCCACGCGCGCGCTGGCGCCGCACCGGGGGCGGCCCGGACTGACCCCGCCCTGGCCACGCGCGCAGAGCCACGATGCCCCGCGCGGCCCGACCCACCACGCCCCGCACGGGCGGGACCCGGCCTGGGCGAGGATCGAGGGACAGCCCCAACCGTGAACGCCTCAACCAGGGGCGGGCGTCGCAGCAGAGGTCGTCGATGCCTCGTCGGGGTCGCTCGGGCGGCGGCCGGCGCGAGTCAGCTCGAGCCGGCCGTCGTCCACCCGGCGCAGCCTCATGTCGACGAGGTCGACGAGGTAGTTCTGACGCAGCCGCCAGGGCCGTCGCTCCCCCTGCCTGGGGAGCATCGCCGCGGACCGGCGGATGTATCCCGAGGTGAGGTCGAGCAGCGGCCGGGTGGCGCCGGGTACCCCGTCGAACCGGGGGGTCGCCGTCGTGAGCCCGCGCTCGTCGAGGACGGCGAGCAGGCGGCATACGTAGGTCGCCGCGAGGTCGGCCCGCAGCGTCCAGCTGTTGTTCGTGTAGCCGACGCACCACGCCAGGTTGGGCACGTCGCTGAACATGAGCCCCTTGTAGGCGTACCCCTCGCTCATCCGCACCGGGCGTCCGTCGACGGTGACGTCGATACCCCCCGCGACCTGGAGCGCGAGCCCGGTCGCCGTGACGATGACATCGGCGGCGAGCTCTCGGCCCGAGGTCAGCCGCACCCCGGTGTCGGTGAACCGGTCGACGGTGTCGGTGACGACCTCGGCCGACCCCGACGACACCGCGCGGAAGAGGTCGGCGTCGGGGACGACGCACAGCCGCTCGTCCCAGGGGTCGTAGCGCGGCGAGAAGTGGGTGCCGACGTCGTAGCCCTCGGGCAGCTGCCGCGCCACCCCACGCACGAGGAGCCGACGCGCGGCCCCGGGGAAGCGCCGGGCCAGCTGGAAGCTCGCGACGTTGGCGGCGATGTTCTTGGCCCGGGTGACCCGGTATGCCGTCCGCTCCGGGAGCAGCCGAGCGGCGACCCTGGCGACGGGGTCATCGCCCGGCAGCGAGACGAGGTAGCTCGGGCTGCGCTGGACCATCGTCACCTGGGCGGCGCCCTCCTCGACGAGCGCGGGCACCAGGGTGACGGCCGTGGCGCCGCTGCCGATGACGACGACCCGTCGCCCCGCCACGTCAAGGTCCTCCGGCCAGAGCTGCGGGTGGACGACCGGTCCGGCGAAGTCCTCCCGACCGGGGAAGTCGACGACGTGCCCATGGTCGTAGCGGTAGTAGCCCGTCGCGAGGTAGAGGAACCGGCACGTGTGCCTCACCACACCGGTGGGAGTCCGCGAGGAGAGCGTCCAGGTCGCCGAGCCACCGTCCCACGACGCGGCCGTCACGTGGTGGCCGTAACGGATGTCGTCCGAAATCGTTGCCTCGTCGGCGGTGTCCCGGAGGTAGCCCAGGATCGAGGCGCCGTCCGCGATGGCCGTGGGCCGGGTCCAGGGCCGAAACGGGTAGCCGAGCGTGTACATGTCGGAGTCGGACCGGACGCCGGGGTAGCGGAAGAGGTCCCACGTCCCACCCAGCCGTCCTCGCCCCTCGAGGAGAGCGATCCGCTTGGCCGGCAGTCGTTCCCGCAGCCGGTAGGCCGCACCGATCCCACTGAGACCGGCGCCCACGATGATGACGTCGACGTCGACGCCACCCGTGGCGCCGGCTGCCGCCGGCGTGGTGTCGGCGCTCCCGCGAGGGGCGCCGGACACTGCCGAAGACACGCTCTCGGACGCACTCACCGGACCATCACACCACGTTCGTGACCCCTCGACGGGTCCCGCGAGGCGGGCCGGGGGCCTCATCCGTTCGGACGATGCCCGCCTCGGGCATGAATCCCTTCAAGGAGCACCCAATGGCCGATGTGCGGCCCTGTGGTGAGGGCGCAGTCTTAGAGGGCAGACAACGGCAGTGGACCGGCCTCCCACGGGCAGCCCACAGCCACCACACATCGGGATCTGCCACCCAGTGGCATTGCCTCGAAGGAGCGTCATGAGCCGTCTACTCGGCATCACCTTGGCTCGGCTGGCCGTCACCACGGTCACCGCGCCCAAGGGACGACTCCGGCTCCCCAGGTCGACGCCGTCGGTGCGTCTCGCATCCGACGTCAAGCCGAGACTCCGTGAGTCGGAGTGGTTCTGGCCGTGATCGGCTCGCACGTGTAGCGCCACCCCCCCCGGCGCTGCAGTGTGTGAGGCGTCCTTTCGCAGCACTCCTCCCCCCACCCCCCCCGCCAGTGGGAGCAGATCCCGACACATGGACAGGCACCTCGGTTCACCGAGGTGCCTGTCTCATTGTCGGCACCGGTTCCACCCCTCGGCTCACGTATAAGGACGCACATGCGCACCCCGCCCCTCGACCCCGCCTCGGACCCATCGGCCCCGTCCGGCCGGCCGCCGGAGACCTCCGGCTGGCGCCTCCCGGACGAGCAGCCCCTCTATGTGCCCACGGCCGCCGCACCGACCGTCCCCGCACCTGGCCCGGAACCCGTTCCGCAGCCGTGGGCCCAGAGCGAGGCGACGGCCGAGCCCGAGGGGCCTGAGCACGTCCCGCCGAGGCCCGTCTTCGCGCCGCCGTTCCCACCCGAGGCCGCGCAGCCGGCTCCCGAGCCGTCCGACCCGGCGCCGTACCAGGCGCCGTACCAGCCCACCTACCAGCCGGCTCCCGAGCCGTCCGACCAGGCGCCGTACCAGCCCACCTACCAGCCGGCTCCCGAGCCGGCCCACCGGCCCACCGCCGTCGGGGCCGGTGCGGCCAACCTGCCGGCCGGTCCTGGCGACCCCTTCGACGACGAGAGCCGCCCCAAGCGCGGCCGCGGCAGGATGCTCGTCGCCATGTCCACGGCGGTGGGCGTCCTCGCCCTCGTGGGCACGGCATACGTCGGAGCCCGCGTCGTCGGCTGGGCGACCGGAGCCGGACCCCAGCCCGAGCAGGCGCTGCCCTCGAGCACGGTGGCCTTCGCCAAGATCGACCTCAACCCCTCGGCCGGCCAGAAGATCGACGCCATCCGCTTCGTCGCCAAGCTGCCGATGAGCCCGGACCCGCTCAAGAACGCCACCGAGAGCACGGACCTGCGCCAGGCGATCTTCCAGGCCATCCAGGACGGCGGTGGCCTGTCCGGCCTGAACTACGCCACGGACGTCGAGCCGTGGCTCGGCGACCGGATCGGTGTGGGCGTGCTGCCACCCACCGCCAAGGCCCCGACGGGCCGGCCAGTATTCGCCCTTGCGGTGCGCGACGAGCAGGAGGCCACCAAGCGCCTCGCCGCCATCGGGACCTCGGTCAACGGCTCGTGCTCCCTCAGCGGCGCGTTCGCCCTGTGTGCGAAGGACGCCGCAACCGTCAAGGGCGCCATCGCCGCGGCCGCGCAGCACTCCCTCGCCGACAACCCCGACTTCGCGAACGACATGAGCACCCTGGGCGAGGACGGCATCCTGGCGATGTGGTCCGACCTCGGCGCGATGAACGACGTCCTGGCTCCGGCGACGGGAGCCTTCGGCCTGGGCGGCGTCCAGGGCTTCTCCGCCCGGCCCGCCAGCGCCCGCACCTCCTCGGCGACGTCCTCCGCCCTGTCCGGCCGGATGGCGGCGACGCTGCGCTTCTCCGGGCCCAACCTCGAGATCGCCGGCCGCCTGAGCGGCATGACGACGGCGAACGCCAAGCCCGGCGGCCCGACGAACGTCCGGGCCCTGCCCGCCGACACGGTGGCTGCAGTCGGGATCTCCGGGCTGGGTGACCAGCTCCAGGCCAACTGGCCCGAGTTCCTCAGCGGCATGACCTCGACGGCCGGGAGGTCCGCGACCGCGTCGATGATCAAGCGGCTGGAGAAGGAGCTGGGGATCAGCATCCCCGGCGGCATCTCGAGCGCCCTCGGCAACGAGCTCACCCTGGCCTACGGCGGGCAGCGGGGCGGAGCCCCCCTGGTCGCGATCCGGACCGACGCCAACCCGAAGGTGCTCAACCGGCTTCTCGTCAGCACGGGGGCCAACAGGGACCTCACCAAGGTCCAGGGGCCCAAGGGCACGGTCCTGGCCACCGACAAGGCGTACGCCACCACCGTCGCCAAGGGATCGGGCCTGGGCTCGGTCAAGGCGTTCCAGAACGCCGTCCCGGATGCGGGGTCTGCGCAGGTCGTCGGCTACCTCGACATCGCCAAGGTCCTGAAGCAGAAGGGCCTGGGCATGAGCGCCCAGGACAAGAAGGACCTCGCCGCCTTCAGCGCCTTCGGGTTCTCGGTGACGAACACGGAGAGCACCAGCGACTTCCGCCTTCGCCTGACGACGACGTAACGCCTCCGAACACCGACGCAGGCCGCGATCCGGGTGGATCGCGGCCTGCGTCGGTGGTGAAGCCGGGAGTGGTGGAGCTGAGGGGATTCGAACCCCTGACCCCCTCCATGCCATGGAGGTGCGCTACCAACTGCGCTACAGCCCCGAACGGGTTGCCCCCGAAGGGGCCTGCGGAAGTCTACCCATGAGCGGGCGGGCACCCAAATCGCGGGCCCGGGGGCCGACCGGACCAGCGTCTGGCTACGGCGGCGGGGTGCCGTCGTTGCTGTCGGTCCCGGCCGAGACGTTCCAACTGACCAGCCGCCAGCCCCGGTCGCCCTCGACGAGCTCGGACCAATGGCAGTTCCCGAACGCCCCGAGGATGCGCCACGCCACCTGCTGGTCGAGGCCGAGAAGGACGGCGGCCACCGCCCGCCCGGCCGCGCCGTGGGTCGACACGATGACACACTCCCCCGGTGCCATGTCCGACGTCAGGTCCGCCAGGGCCAGCCCCACCCGAACGGCGACGTCGGACATCGACTCACCGTCGCCGCCCCGTGGGATGTCCTCGCCGCGGAGCACGGCGGAGCGCTCCTGCGGGTAGCGTTCGGCCACCTCGTCGGTCGTCAGTCCCTGCCAGGCGCCGGCGTGGATCTCCCGGAGCCGCTCGTCGTAGGTCACCGGGATGCCGCACGCCCGAGCCACCGCCTGGGCCGTGAGAGCGGCCCGGGTGAGGTCGGAGGAGACGATCCGGCTCGGCGACAACGCGGCCAGGGCCGGACCGGCGGCCCGCGCCTGAGCGACCCCCAGCTCGGAGAGCTCGCTGTCGAGCTGGCCCTGCCAGATGCCCCTCACGTTGTGGACGGTCTCGCCGTGCCGAAGGACGACGATGCGCCGGCGGCGGACGGACGGCATACCGGGCCCTCCGTTCACGACGCGGCCGGGCCGCGCTGGTCGGTACCCGTCGCCTCGAGGTCGACGGCCGGGCAGTCGCGCCAGAGGCGGGCGAGCTCGTAGAACTCACGCTCGTCGTCGTGCTGGACGTGGACGACGATGTCGGCGAAGTCGAGGAGCACCCACCGCCCCTCGCGGGCACCCTCACGACGGACCGGCTTGGCCCCGTGGTCGCGCAGCGCGTCCTCGACGGCGTCGACGATGGCACCGACCTGACGCTCGTTGGAGGCCGAGACGATGACGAAGACGTCGGTGAGGGCCAGCTGTTCCGACACGTCGATGCCGACGATCGTCGTCGCGAGCTTGTCGGCGGCCGCCGAGGCGGCGGTCCGGGCGAGCTGGACGGCTCGGTCAGTCGCGGGCACGGGTCTCCTCGGGCGGGGTGGTGGGCCGGGTCGGGGCCGCGGCATACAGGGCGTACTTGTTGATGTACTGGACGACGCCGTCGGGGACGAGGTACCAGACCGGCTCGCCGGCACCGACCCGCTCTCGGCAGTCCGTCGAGCTGATCGCCATCGCGGGGACCTCCTCGAGGGTCACCCGGTCGGTCGGCAGGCCCGACTCGGACAGGTGGTAGCCCGGCCGGGTGACGCCGATGAAGTGGGCGAGGTCGAAGAGCGCGTCGGCGTCCTTCCACGACAGGATCTGCGCGAGGGCATCGGCGCCGGTGATGAAGAACAGCTCGGCGTCGGGCCGCTCGCGGTGCAGATCGCGCAGGGTGTCGATCGTGTAGGTCGTGCCGGCCCGGTCGATGTCCACCCGGCTCACCGTGAAGCGCGGGTTCGACGCCGTTGCGATGACGGTCATGAGGTATCGGTGCTCGGCTGGGCTGACCGCATGCTCGGACTTCTGCCAGGGCACCCCGGTCGGCACGAACACGACCTCGTCGAGCCGGAACCGGGACTGGACCTCGGAGGCGGCGACGAGGTGACCATGGTGGATGGGATCGAAGGTCCCACCCATCACGCCGAGGCGCTGACGTGCGGTGCTCAGTGGTGGCTGTCCGACTCGTCGGAGTGCTCGACCGGGGGCGCGTACTTGTGATGCGCCCCACGGAACGCCCACGTCACTCCGAGGAGGAGGGCGAACCCGAGGACGGCGAGCAGGCCGAACATGTAGCTCGGCATCGGGAGCGAGTTGGTGGCTCCCGCGGTGACCAGACCAGCGACTGACGACGGCATGGGGCACACCCTACCGGGCCGGGTTGTCCACCGAGATCGTCCACACCCCTGTGCACATCGCGGCGTTTCCCCACGCCGGCCTGTGGACGAGGCTGTGGGTTGTCGGGTGACCTGAGTCCCCCTTGAAGAACGCCTTGCGGGGCAATGCTTTTCGCACTAGACATGGACACACGCAAACCGCCAGGGTGGCTGGTCAAGGCCAGATCGGTCGGGTGGGGAGCAGGCCGGGCGGATAACGGCGGCGCCATCTCGCGGGGTTCGGCCCCGGAGGAGGGTGTGAGGCTTCCTCACCTCACCAGCGACGTGGCGAGGGTGCTTCCGCGGCCGACGGCCTGAGTCGAAGTCCGTCCCGCCAACAGGGGGGCGGCGCCACCGTCGCGTGGCTTGCCGGATGGCCTGGCCACCCGGGTGACCGACTCGACCGCTGGAGGGGCGTGCCCGAACCAGCCGAGGGCCTCCGATCTCATACATCGGAGGCCCTCCGGGGTCCCTCCCCTAGGCTTGCCGTCATGCCCCCCGGCCCCATCGAACTGACCGTTGTCGTGCCCGCATACGACGAGGAAGAGGTGCTGCCGCTGTTCGTCGAGCGGCTGCGCCCGATCCTCGACGGTCTCGGCACCACCTACGAGGTCCTCGTCGTCGATGACGGCAGCCGCGACGCGACCCCCGTCCTCCTCCAGCGCGCCCGACGCGACTGGCCGCAGCTGCGGGTGCTGCGACTCCGGGCGAATGCCGGCCACCAGGCCGCCCTGTCCGCCGGCCTGGCCCGGTCCCGAGGTGACTACGTCATCTCCCTCGACGCCGACCTGCAGGACCCTCCCGAGGTGATCCCCGAGATGCTCGAGGTCGCCCGGACCGACGGCGTCGACGTCGTCTACGGGGTGCGGTCCGACCGAAGCACCGACTCGACGTTCAAGCGCTCGACGGCCCACGCGTTCTACCGGCTGATGAAGGTGTTGTCCCGGACGAGCGCCCCCGCCGATGCCGGGGACTTCCGCCTCATGTCCCGGGCCACCGTCGACGCGGTCGACGCCCTCCCGGAGCAGCACCGCGTCCTTCGGCTCGTCGTCCCGGCCCTGGGGTTCCCGTCCTCCTCGGTCGGCTACCGCCGCGAGTCCCGCGCCGCCGGCAGCACCAAGTACCCCCTGAGCCGGATGATCCGCCTGTCGGTCGACAGCGTCACCGGCTTCTCGACGGCACCGCTGCGGCTCGCGACGTGGCTCGGGCTGGTCGGTGGCGTCGCGGCTCTTGCCACCCTCGTCTTCGCCGTCCTCGCCCGCTTCAACGGCGAGGTCCTGCCCGGCTGGACCTCGACCGTCGTCGTGGTGTCCGCGGTCGGCGCCGTCCAGCTCCTCAGCCTGGGCATCCTCGGCGAGTACGTCGGGCGCATGTACACCCATCTCCAGGGCCGGCCGGCCTACTTCGTGGCCCACGACTCCCTCGACCGCACCACGCAGGAGACTGCGGCCGGCGACGAGCGGGAGGAACCGGGTCAGCCCCGGACCTGACCGTCCCCCTCGACGACCCACTTCGTCGTCGTCAGCTCGGGCAGGGCCATCGGACCCCGGGCGTGCAGCTTCTGGGTCGAGATGCCGATCTCGGCACCGAACCCGAACTCGCCCCCATCGGTGAACCGGGTCGAGGCGTTGACCATGACGACCGCGGCATCGACCTCGGCGGTGAACCGGCGCGCCGCCGCCCGGGACTCGGTGACGATGGCCTCGGTGTGGCCGGAGCCGAACCGGGTGATGTGCGCCAGGGCGGCGTCGAGGCCGTCGACCACGCCGATGCTCATCTCGAGCGCGTGGTACTCCGTCGCGAAGTCCTCGTCGGTCGCCGTCTCGTGCGGCACGCCGGAGAGGTCGGCCTGGGCGCTCGCCCGCTCGTCGGTGTGCAGGACGACCCCGGCGGAGTCGAGGGCGGCCAGTGCCTTGGGGAGGAAGGAGTCCGCGACATCCCGGTGGACGAGCAGCGACTCGGCGGCGTTGCACACGCTCGGCCGCTGGGTCTTGGAGTTGAGGGTGATGGCGAGGGCCTTGTCGAGGTCGGCGGTGGCGTCGACGTAGACGTGGCAGTTGCCGATGCCCGTCTCGATGACCGGCACCGTCGACCCGGTGACCACCGCCTGGATGAGGTCGGCCCCCCCGCGCGGGATGAGCAGGTCGACCTGACCGCGGGCGGTCATGAGGGCACGGACGACCTCGTGCCCGCCCTCGAGGAGCGAGACGGCGTCCGCCGGCAGACCGTGAGCCGCGAGCGAGCCGCGCAGCACCCCGACGAGCGCCCGGTTGGTCGACGCCGCGGCCGAGCCGCCGCGGAGGATGACCGCGTTCCCCGACTTCAGCCCCAGCCCAGCCGCGTCCACGGTGACGTTCGGCCGCGCCTCGTAGATCATGCCGACGACGCCCATGGGGACGCGGACCTGGCGGATCTGCAGGCCGTTGGCGAGGGTTGAGCCTCGGACGACCTCCCCCACCGGGTCGGGCAGGGCGGCGATGTCGCGCAGCGCGTCGGCGACGGCGGCGACCCGGCCCGGGTCGAGCGTGAGCCGGTCGAGGAGGCTCTCGGCCAGGCCGCCCGCACGGCCGCGGTCCAGATCCTGCGCGTTGGCTGCGACGATGTCGTCGACGGCGGTGTCGATGGCGTCGGCGAGGTCGCGCAGCGCGGCGTCCTTCTCGGCGCGGGAGAGCAGGGCGAGGATCCGCGAGGCGGTCCGGGCCGCGGACGCGAGCGTCGTGACCTGGTCGCGTGCGGCCGCGTCGGCGGCGGTCTGGTCGGCCATGCCCATCAGGGTATGCCGTCGCCCGGGGCCCCGGACAGCTCGCTCAGCCTCCGCGCGGGGTGGGCGCCGTGGCCCAGGTGGTCAGGCCCCCCGCTGTGGCGGGGTGGGTCCGGCCCGACCCGCCTGGCCCCGCGGCGGGGCGCCGGCCGCGGAGTCCGTTCGGGCCCGGCGCGCCGCGGCAAGGACGATCGCCAGGACGACGAGGCCCACCATGACGAGCGTCGCGAGAACGCTGAGGATGATGACGCCGAGGGAGAGTGCCATGGGGACCTCCGAGGTCGGGGAGGGTGGGCCGAGCGGCTTCGGGTCGGCGGCCCGAGCCACCTGGGTCGAGGGTACCCGCGCCACCGGTCCACCGCGGTGGACCGGTGGCCGGAGGACGACCGCGCGGCATACCGCAGAATGGGGCCCGTGACGACGATCCTGTCCATCCAGTCCTCGGTCGCCTACGGCCACGTCGGCAACAGCGCGGCCGTCTTCCCGATGCAGCGGCTCGGCGTCGAGGTGTGGCCGGTCGCCACGGTCCACTTCTCCAACCACACCGGGTACGGCGCCTGGCGCGGGCCACTGCTCGCCGCCGAGGACGTGCGTGAGGTGGTCATCGGCGTCGAGGAGCGGGGAGCGCTGCCGCAGGTCGATGCCGTCCTGTCCGGCTACCAGGGCGGGGAGGACATCGGTGAGGTCATCCTCGACGCCGTGGCGCGGGTCAAGTCGGCCAACCCCGCGGCCATCTATGCCTGTGACCCCGTCATGGGCAACGCCGTCAGTGGCTGCTTCGTCCACCCCGCCATCCCCGTCCTGCTCCGCGAACGGGTCGTCCCCCGGGCCGACCTCATCACCCCGAACCAGTTCGAGCTGGGCTTCCTCACCCAGACGGAGCCGGAGACCCTCGACGAGGTCCTCGACTCGGCCGAGCGCGCCCGGGCGATGGGCCCGGCGACCGTCCTCGTGACGAGCGTCCTGCGCCCGGACCGCCCGCCGGGCAGCATCGAGATGCTCGCGGTCCAGGATGAGAGCGCCTGGCTCGTCCGGACGCCACACCTGCCGCTCAAGGCCAACGGGTCCGGCGACGTCACGGCGGCCCTCTTCACGGCGCACCTGCTCCGCACCGGCGACGCCGCCCTGGCGCTTGCTCGGACCGCGTCGAGCGTCTTCGACCTGCTGTCCCGGACGCACGAGTCCGGACGGCGCGAGCTCCAGCTCGTCCAGAGCCAGGACGAGATCGCCAACCCGCGGATGCAGTTCGAGGTGACGCGCGTGCGCTGAGCGGTGGCCCGGAGGGGTCAGAGGACGACGAGGTCGTCCCGGTGGATGACCTCTCGCTCGTAGTCCGGGCCCAGCTCGCGGGCGAGGTCATGGGTGCTGCGACCCAGCAGACCCGGCAGCTCGGCGGAGGAGTAGTTGACGAGCCCCCGGGCGATGACCGCACCGTCCGCGGCGCACACGTCGACCGGGTCCCCCTCGGTGAAGGTCCCGTGCACCTCGACGATGCCGGCCGGCAGGAGCGACTTGCGCCGTCTCCCCACCGCGGCCACGGCCCCGTCGTCGATGACGAGCCGGCCGCGAGCCGTCGTCGCATGGGCGATCCACAGCTTGCGGGACGCCTTCGTCGCCGCCGCGGGGGCGAAGACCGTCCCGACATCCTCGCCCGCGAACCCCTGACGGGCGTCCTCGAGCCGGGTGAGCAGCGTCGGGACCCCGGCGGCCCCGGCGATCCCCGCGGCCTCGACCTTGGTGAGCATGCCACCTCGGCCGACGGCCGAGCCGGTGCCTCCGATCCGCACCCCGTCGAGGTCGTCCGTGGAGGCCACGACGGGGACCCGGACGCTCCCGGCCCGGCTCGGCGGCCCGTCGTACAGCGCGTCGACGTCGGTGAGCAGGACGAGGGCGTCCGCCCCGACGAGGTGGGAGACGAGGGCGGCCAGCCGGTCGTTGTCGCCGAACCGGATCTCGTGCGTCGCCACGGTGTCGTTCTCGTTGACGATGGGCACGATGCCGAGCTCGAGCAGCCGCTCGAGGGTGCGCCGGGCGTTCGTGTAGTGGGCGCGCCGGGTGACGTCGTCCGCGGTGAGGAGGACCTGGCCCACGGTGAGCCCGTGGACGCCGAACGCCTGCTGGTATGCCGCCACGAGCGCCCCCTGCCCGACGCTGGCGGCCGCCTGCTGGGTCGCCAGGTCCTGGGGGCGGGTGCGCAGCCGCAGCGGACCCATCCCGGCGGCGATGGCCCCGGAGGACACGAGGACGACCTGGGCCGCCTCGGCCCGCCTCGACGCCAGGAGCTCGACGAGCTCGACGATCCTGCTCTGGTCGAGGTGGCCCCCGTCCGGGCTGGTGAGCGAGGAGGACCCCACCTTGACGACGAGGCGTCGTGCATCGCGGACCCGCCGGCGCAGGCGAGCCCCGAGGTCAGGCATCGTCCTCGCCCTCGGTCCAGAGCCCGGCGTCGCGCTCGACCACGAGCTCGTCGCGGGCGGCCGTCTGGGCGTCCTTGCGGGAGTGGAACTCCTCGCGCTTCTCCTCGCGCGTCTTGCGCTGGCGGTCCTCGACGCGGAGGTCCGTGCCCCGGGGGCCGCCGAGCAGCTCGGCGCCGGCATACATCGTCGGCTCCCAGTCGAAGACGACGGCATTGTCCGCGGGCCCGATGAGGACCGTGGAACCGGGAACCGCGCCGGCCGCGAACAGCGCCTCCTCGACCCCGAGCCGAGCGAGCCGGTCGGCGAGGTAGCCGACGGCCTCGTCATTGCTGAAGTCGGTCTGCCGGACCCACCTGGTCGGTCGCTCGCCGACGACCCGGAACGCCGTCCCGTCACCCGTCGCCTCCGTCTCGACGGTGAACCCGGCGTCGTCGACGGACTGGGGCCGAACGACGACCCGGGGTCGGTCGATGACGGCCGCCTCGACCTCGGCGCGCGCGTCCGCGACGTGCCGGGCCAGGGCGAAGGTGAGCTCCTTGAGACCGATGTGGGCGACCGCCGAGACGATGTGGACCTCGAGCCCGCGGTCCTCGAGCTCGGGCTGGACGAGCTCTGCGAGCTCGCGGGCATCCGGGACGTCGGCCTTGTTGAGAACGACGACCCGAGTCCGCTCGGACAACGGCCGGCCGCCGAGGGTCTGCCCGGGCACGTATGCCGCGAGCTCCGCCTCGATGACGTCGAGGTCGGTCATCGGGTCGCGGCCTGGCTCCAGGGTCGCGCAGTCGACGACGTGGACGAGCACCGAACAGCGCTCGACATGCCGCAGGAACTCCAGGCCGAGTCCCTTGCCCTCGCTCGCCCCCGGGATGAGGCCCGGGACATCGGCCACGGTGAAGCGCTGCTCCCCCGCGGTCACGACGCCGAGGTGGGGAACGAGGGTGGTGAAGGGGTAGTCGGCGATCTTCGGCCGAGCGGCGGACAGGACCGACACGAGCGAGGACTTCCCCGCCGACGGGAAGCCGATGAGCGCGACGTCCGCGAGACTCTTGAGCTCGAGGACGACGTCACGGGTCTCCCCGGGCTCGCCGAGCAGGGCGAAGCCGGGTGCCTTCCGGCGGGGCGAGGCGAGGGCCTTGTTGCCCAGCCCACCGCGGCCGCCGCGGGCGATGACGACCGACGCGCCGGTGCCGACGAGGTCGGCGATGACCGTTCCGTCCGGCGTGCTGACGACGGTGCCCTCGGGGACGAGGAGGACGAGGTCGGCACCGTCGGCGCCGTTCCGCTCGTCGCCGGCACCCGGCTTGCCGTTCGTCGCCGACCGGTGCGGGTTGCGGTGGTAGTCGAGCAGCGTCGTCGACTGCGCGTCGACGACGACCATGACGTCGCCGCCCCGGCCCCCGGTACCGCCGTCGGGGCCGCCGAGCGGCTTGAACTTCTCGCGCCGCACCGAGGCCACGCCGTGGCCCCCGTTCCCCGCAGCGACGTGCAGACTGACGCGGTCGACGAAGGTCGTCATCGCTCCTCGCCTTCCTTCCGTGCGGTTCGGGTGGTCTCGGATGTTCGGGCGGATGCCGGCCGGGAATGCGCGAAGGGCGAGCCGGTCCCGGCCCGCCCCTGCGCAGCCGTGGCTGCGTCGCTGCTGTGGTCCGCGGGGTCGACCGTAGGCCGCCCCACGGCATACGTCACTGCTCGGCGGACTCCGCCGGGAAGACGTTGACGACCCTGCGGCCGCGCTTGGTGCCGAAGGTCACCGCGCCGGCGACCTTGGCGAACAGGGTGTCGTCGCCCCCGCGGCCGACGCCGTCTCCCGGATGGAAGTGGGTGCCCCGCTGCCGGACGATGATCTCACCGGCGCTGACGACCTGGCCGCCGTACCGCTTGACCCCGAGCCGCTGCGAGTTGCTGTCACGACCGTTGCGGGTCGAGGACGCGCCCTTCTTGTGTGCCATGTCTGATACCTACCTGGGTGAGTCGAAGGTCGGGGGCCGGTCAGGCGTCGATCGAGACGATCTTGACCTGGGTCAGCTGCTGGCGGTGGCCCTGGCGCTTGCGGTAGCCGGTCTTGTTCTTGTACTTGAGGATGGTGATCTTGGGACCCTTGGCGGGCTTGACGACCTCGGCCGTCACCGTCACCTTCGCGAGCGCGCCGGCGTCGCTGGTCACATCGCCGTCGTCGACGACGAGGAGCGGCGTCAGCTCGATGCTGTCGCCGGGCGTGCCGACCTTGTCGATGAGCAGGACGTCGCCGACGGACACCTTCTCCTGTCGGCCACCTGCGCGGACGATCGCGTACACCTTGGGACTCACTTTCCTTGTGCGGGGGGTGCGCACTCTCTGCGGCGACCGGCCGATTGCGACCCTGCATCATGCGGCTGTCGCCGCGCAGGACATCGGCTCGGTGGGCGCACCGACGACCTAGGTTACCGGTCCGGTGTGTCGTCGGCCAAATCAGTGGATAGGGCCGCGGGCTCCTCGCCCGGAGCGTCCTCTGCCGTCCCGCCGGGCGGTTCGGCGGGGGCGTCGGTGGGCAGATCCGCAGGGACCTCATCGACCGGCTCCGGCGCCGACTCGGCGGCCGGGGCCTCCTCGCCTGTCGCGGCCGGCTCGGGCGCAGGCGCCGCACCGTCCGGACCGCTCGAGGTCCTCGGGGGGCCTGCGGGCGCGACCCCTCGGCCCCGCCGGCGCCGGGTCCGCACCGGGGGCTCGACGACGGGCTCGGACTCGACGGGCTCCTCGGCCAGGGCGTCCACCCCGAGCTCGGCGACGTCGTCCTGGATGGGTTCGCCGGACATGCGCTTGATCGCCGCGGCGTGAGCCGCCGCCGCGATCTGGGCGGCCGTGGGTCCGTCCGAGCCCTTCGCCTCCTCGACCGCGGCTTCGGCCCCCGTGCCCGAGCGCTTGCCGGACCGGGAGCGCGAGGACCCGCCACCGGAGGAGCCGCCCTCGCCGGACGAGCCCTTCGTCACCGGCTCGGTGTGGATGATGATGCCGCGGCCGTTGCAGTGATCACACGCCTCGGAGAAGACCTCGATGAGGCCCGAGCCGACCCGCTTGCGGGTCATCTGGACCAGTCCGAGGGAGGTGACCTCGGCGACCTGGTGCTTCGTCCGGTCCCGACCGAGGCACTCGAGCAGCCGGCGGACGACGAGGTCGCGGTTGGACTCGAGGACCATGTCGATGAAGTCGATGACGATGATGCCGCCGATGTCGCGCAGCCGCAGCTGACGGACGATCTCCTCGGCCGACTCGATGTTGTTCTTGGTGACCGTCTCCTCGAGGTTTCCGCCGGAGCCGACGAACTTGCCGGTGTTGACGTCGATGACGGTCATCGCCTCGGTCCGGTCGATGACGAGCGAGCCGCCCGAGGGCAGCCACACCTTGCGATCCATCGCCTTGGCCAGCTGTTCGTCGATCCGGTAGTGGCCGAAGACGTCCTGCTCGGCCGTCCATCGGGTGACCCGGTCGGCCAGGTCCGGGGCGACGTCCCCGATGTAGGCACCCACCTGGGCCCACGCCCCCTCACCGGAGACGATGAGCGAGGTGAAGTCCTCGGTGAAGACGTCCCGGATGACCCGGACGGTGAGGTCCGGCTCACCGTGCAGCAGCTGGGGAGCACCGCCCGCGGACGCCTTCTTCGCCGCGGCCGTCTTGGCCCGCTTCGAGATCGCCTCCCACGCCTTGGTGAGTCGCTCGACATCGGCCCTCAGCTCCTCCTCCGAGGCCCCCTCGGCGGCGGTGCGGACGATGACGCCGGCCGTGTCGGGGACGACCTCCTTGAGGATGGCCTTGAGGCGGGCCCGCTCGGTGTCCGGCAGCTTGCGCGAGATGCCCGTCATCGACCCCTCGGGGACGTAGACGAGATAGCGACCCGGCAACGAGATCTGGGAGGTGAGCCGGGCGCCCTTGTGGCCGATGGGGTCCTTGGTCACCTGGACCAGGACGGTGTCGCCGGAGGACAGGGCGTTCTCGATGCGCTTCGGCGCGTTGGACTCGAGGCCGGCAGCGTCCCAGTTGACCTCGCCGGCATACAGCACGGCGTTGCGACCCTTGCCGATGTCGACGAAGGCGGCCTCCATCGACGGAAGCACGTTCTGGACCCGGCCGAGGTAGACGTTGCCGGCCATCGAGGCCGTCGTCTCCCGCGAGACGTAGTGCTCGACGAGGACGCCGTCCTCGAGGACGCCGATCTGGGTGCGGTCGCCGACTCCACGGACGACCATGACCCGCTCGACGCTCTCGCGGCGGGCCAGGAACTCGGCCTCGGTGATGATCGTGCGGCGGCGGCCGGCCTCGCGGCCCTCACGCCGTCGCTGCTTCTTCGCCTCGAGCCGGGTCGAGCCCTTGACGGCGGTGGGCTCCTCACGGTCCTTGCGTGGGGCCCGGACCCGGGTCACGGTGCCGGGCGGGTTGTCCCCGTCGTCGCCCGCCCCACCGCGGCGGCGACGCCGCCGACGACGACTCGACGACGACTCGGCCTCGTCGGCCGACTGCTCAGCGAGATCGGCGTCGCCGGACCGGGCACGTCTGCGGGAGGAGTCCGCCCCGTCGCCAGCGTCCTCGTCGGACCCGGGCCCGCCGGCCTCGCCGTCGGAGCCCGCGCGTCCGCGGCGCCCGCGGCCGCCACGACGGCGCCGACGAGGGCCGGCCGCCGACTCGTCCTGGTCGCCGGACTCGCCGCCGCGGTCCTCGGCACGGGCGTCGGCCCGATCCTCGGCACCGTCATCGGCCACGTCCTCGACAGCGGCTTCGGCGCGGTCCCGGCCGCGACGGCCGTCGCTCGGGGCCGGCTCAGGGCGCTCGTCGCCGGAGTCGACATCGGCGGTTGGTGCCTGCACGGGGGCCGTCGCCCGTCGGCGCCGAGGCGCCGCACTCGGGTCCGGGGCCTGGAACACCAGGCCGAGGGACCCGCCACCGGCCGGGGCGGACGAGGCCGTGACGGCCGCCGCGCTGCCGGGGTCGAACGTCGCCGCTGGGACGGCCTCGTCCTCGGAGGGAGCGGCCTTGGCCTTCGCCTTCGCCTTGGCCCTGGCCCTGGCGGTCGCGGCCTTGGTGGCCACCGGCTCGGGGGCGGTCTCCGGGGCCGGAGCCTGCATGTCCGCAGCCTCCGTGTCCGCAGCCTGCATGTCCGCAGCCTGCATGTCCGCAGCCTCCGCGTCCGCCACCCCGCGCTTGGCGGCCGCAGTCTTCGTGGCCTTGCCCGCGGCCTTGCCACCCGCCTTCTCGGCCGCCCCCTTCTTCGCCTTCTTCGGTGCGCGCCCGGCGCCCGGTGCCTGGTCGGCGTCCGGCTGCGGCGGGACATCGCCCC
This sequence comes from uncultured Actinomycetota bacterium, assembly GCA_963771015.1. Lineage (GTDB taxonomy): Bacteria > Actinomycetota > Actinomycetes > Actinomycetales > Dermatophilaceae > CAVSJJ01. The sequence goes on along the minus strand of CAVYRN010000009.1, from coordinate 592,302 downwards.
GCAGCGCCTCAGGGCCGGCCTCGACGTGCGTCGGCGTGGCGGTCGTGGAGGTCGCCCGACGCCGGCCGGTGCGGCGGACCGGGGCGGTCTGCTCGGTGGCGGTCTGCTCGGTGGCGGTCTGCTCGGTGGTGGGAGTGTCTTCGGATGCCATGAGAGGCCCTTCCGTCACCCACGGGGCCGACGCCACACCCGCGGCAGCCGGCTGGCTGCCCGCCGACCGCGTGGTGCGCGGTCGCGATCGTGTCCGACGGATGCCGACACGGAAGTCACGTGTTGCACCGGCTCGGCTCGCGCGGGCGGCGCGTCACCGATCAGGTGCCGACGTCGTCCTTGTCGGCGGCCAAAGGATCGGCCACCCCGGCAGCTGCCTCCAACAGGGGGCCCTGAGCCAGCCGGGTCACAAGGGGCGGGGCTGGGGACAAGAGCTCGGTGACGGTGTGCAGTGCGGTCAGGATGTCGTCGGGGCGTACGGACGGTGTGGTGTGCCGCACGACCACTCGCAGTATCGCACAGTGTTCGTCGGACTCGGGAAGGACGCTCATCGACGCGACGGGGCCCCGGGCGTCGAAGGTCTTCTCCCCCGTCTTGAACATCCGGCTGACCGGCGCCTCGTCCCGGGCCAGGAACGCCTCGACGGCCGCGCTCGCCCTCGCCCGGGACACCTCGCTCATCTCGATCCGCCACTCGCTCGCCTCGAGCCTGTCGGCGAGGGACCCGGGGCCCGCCTCGACGACCTCGAGGACATCGAGGCCGGCAGGCAGGGCCGCGTCGAGGGCCACCCGGACCGACTCCGGGTCGACCCGTTCGGCGACGGAGATCTCGAAGTACTCGGCCTCGCTCGCGACCCCGGTGGGTGCCCCGTTGGCGTAGGAGATCTTCGGGTGGGGGTGGAACCCCGCCGAGTACGCCATCGGCACCGCAGCCCGGCGCAGGGCGCGCTCCAGGCTCCGGGAGAAGTCACGGGTGGACGAGAACCGCAACCGGGAGCGTCGGGCGTAGCGGATGCGCAGCTTCTGGACCGGCGGAGGCGGGGTGGGGCCCTCGGGAGTGCGCGCTCGTGCCATGACGCCAGGGTAGGCGGCGTGCGTTCGCACTCGCGATTCCGCCCATCCGAGTTCTCGTATGGCTACATTGCCATTCATGACATCACTCGACCGCGCCCGGCTCGCCGACCTCCTCGCCCGCGAGCAGACGGCATACACCGACCAGCACCCGGGCAGCAGGGCCCGATACGAGGAGGCGGCCAACCTCTTCGGCCGGGTCCCGATGACGTGGATGAACATGTGGAGCGGCGGCTTCCCGCTCTACCTCGACCGGGCTCGAGGCAACATGGTGACCGACGTCGACGGCCACCCGTACATCGACTTCGCCCTCGGCGACACCGCGGCGATGGCCGGCCACTCCCCCGCGGCCACCCTCGCGGCCGTCCAACGCCGGATGGGCGAGCTGGGCGGGGTGACGACGATGCTGCCCACGGAGGACGCCCAGTGGGTCGGCGCCGAGCTGACCCGCCGGTTCGGTATGCCGCTGTGGAGCTTCACGCTGTCCGCGACCGACGCGAACCGGTGGGCGATCCGGCTCGCCCGCCTCGCGACGGCTCGTCCGAAGATCCTCGTCTTCGGGTACTGCTACCACGGCTCGGTCGACGAGGCGTTCGCGCTCCCCGGGCCCGACGGCAAGGCCCGGTCGCGGCCCGGCAACGTCGCCCCACCCGTCCCGCTCGACCTGACAACCCGGGCGGCGACGTGGAACGACCTCGAGTCCGTCGAGCGCGAGCTGGCCCACGGCGACGTCGCGGCCATCCTCACCGAACCGGCCCTGACGAACATCGGCATCGTGCTTCCCGAACCCGGCTTCATGCAGGGTCTGCGCGAGCTGGCAACCCGGTACGGCGCGCTGCTCATGATCGACGAGACGCACACCTTCTCCGCCGGCTGGGGCGGAGCGACCCGCGAGTGGGGGCTGGAGCCGGACATCTTCGTCATCGGCAAGTCGATCGGCGGAGGCATCCCCTGCGGCGCCTACGGCATCTCCGAGGACGTCGCCACTGCGGTCACCCGCCACACCGCCGCGGGCGAGGCCGACATCGTCGATGTCGGCGGGGTCGGGGGCACCCTCGCGGGCAACGCCCTCTCGACCGCAGCGATGCGGGCCACCCTCGGTGAGGTCCTCACACCCCAGGCGTTCGCCCAGATGAGCGAGCTCGCCACGGCGTTCACCGACGGCGTCCAGGCGACCCTCGACGAGCTCGACGTGCCGTGGTCGATCAGCCGCCTCGGGGCGCGCGCCGAGTACCGGTTCGCCCGCCCGGCGCCGCGCTCGGGCGAGGAGTCGGCCGCCGCCGCCGACGACGACCTCGACGCCTACCTCCACCTCGCCATGGTCAACCGCGGGATCCTCATGACGCCGTTCCACAACATGGCGCTCATGTGCCCGGAGACCTCGCGCGCGGACGTCGACCGGCATACCGCGGTGTTCCGCGAGGTCGTCGGCGACCTGTTCGGCTGATCGGCGCGGCGGTCCGCCGGCCCGCTCGTCCCGCTAGTCGCGGCCGAGGCCGCGGACCTGGGCGATCTGGGCGTCGGTACCGAGGACGATGAGCGTTGTCCCCAGCTCGACGATCTCACCTGGGTCGGGGTTGGTCACGAAGTCGCCCTTGTTCGGCCGGCGCAGGGCGAGCAGCTGGGTGCCGCTCGTGCCGGTGACGTCGATGTCGGCGACCGTGCGGCCGATGTAGGGGCTGCCCTCGTGGACGCGGACCTGCTCCACCCGGTAGTCGAGCTCCTCGTCGTGCATGACCCCGTCGAGGAACTCGGCGACGTCGCCGTGGAGGGCGAACATCGCCATCCGGCGTCCGCCGATGAGCTGCGGGTTGACGGCTCGGGTGGCCCCGGCGAGGACGAGCTTGTCCTTGGTGTCGACGGTCCGGGCCCGGGCGATGATGACGAGGTCGGGGCAGAGCGCGCGGGCGGCCAGGGTGAGGTAGACCGTGTCGGTATCGGTCTCCAGTGCGCCGATGAGTGCCCGGGCCTTCTTGATCCCGGCCTCGAGGAGGATCTCGTCGCCGAGCGCGTTGCCGAGGATGTACGGCGTGGTCAGCCCCTCCAACCGGGCCGGGTCGCTGTCGACGACGACGACGACGTGGCCCATGGCGGCGAGGTGGGTGGCCGCGGACTTCCCCACCCGCCCGTGCCCGCAGATGATGACGTGGCCGGACAGCCCGGCGATCCGCGCGTCCATCCGACGCCTCCCGAGATAGTCGAACAGGTGGCCCTCGGTCAGGGCCTCGACGAGGACACCGAGGTTGTACAGCACCGTGCCCACCCCGACGACGATGAGCACGATGGTGAAGGCGACACCGCCCGGCCCCAGCGGCTCGATCTCGCGGAAGCCCACCGTCGAGACCGTCGTCACGGTCTGGTAGACGGCGTTGAGCAGGCCGAAGCCGAGTGCCAGGTAGCCGAGGGTGCCGAAGCCGGTCACGGCGATGACGGCGCCCACGGCGATGGCGACCCGCTTGGCGGCGTCACGGCCCAGCGCCGCGTCGCGGACCGACGAGGGCCCGCCGCGGCCGCTGTTCCCGAGCAGCGACCGGCGCCGGTCGTCGGGGTGCCTCGGTGCCACCACGGCGCCATCCTTCCACCCACCACCGCGTCCGCCCGGGAGGTGCGCGAGAGGTGCGACACACTGGGTCATGGCCTTCTCGCACCCGCTTCCCGCGACGCCCGAGGGCGTCTTCACCTACGGCGCCCCGCAGCTGAAGTTCGGGCCCGGCGCGGCGGCCGAGATCGGTTACGACCTCGTCCAGCTCGGCGCCCGGCGCGTCCTCATCGTCACCGATGCCGGCGTCGCCGCAACCGGCGCACCCGCCCGCATCGCCGCGGCGATGGCGGCATACGGGGTCACCGCCGAGATCTTCGACCGGGTCCACGTCGAACCGACCGACACGAGCCTCGAGACCGCCATCGGGTATGCCGCGGACACCGGTCCCTGGGACGCCTACGTCGCCGTCGGGGGCGGCTCGTCGATCGACACGGCGAAGGCGGTCAACCTCCTCACGACGAACCCGGGGACGCTCCTGGACTACGTCAACGTGCCGGTCGGGGCGGGCCGCGCGCCGACAGAGCCGCTTCGACCCCTCGTGGCCGTGCCGACGACGACGGGCACCGGCTCCGAGAGCACGACGATCTGTGTCCTCGACGTCCTCGCCCAGCACGTCAAGACCGGGATCAGCCACCCGAGGCTGCGCCCCACCCTCGCCGTCGTCGACCCCGAGCTCACCCTCACCCAGCCGGCCGGGGTCACCGCGGCCGCGGGGATGGACATCCTCTGCCACGCGCTGGAGGCGTACACGGCCCGGCCGTATGCGGCATACGAGCGGAAGCAGGCTCCCGAGCGGGTGCCCTACTGCGGCGCCAACCCGATCGCCGACATGTGGGCGGAGCAGGCGCTCGGCCTGCTCGCCGGGTCGTTCCGCAGGGCCGTCGTCGACGGCGACGACCCGCTCGCCCGGGAGCAGATGTCGATGGCGGCGACCTTCGCGGGGATGGGGTTCGGCAACGCCGGAGTGCACATCCCCCACGCCAACGCCTACCCCATCGCCGGACGGGTCCGGGACTTCCGTCCCCCGGGGTACCCCCAGGACGAGCCGCTCGTCCCGCACGGGATGGCGGTCGCCCTTACCGCCCCGGAGGCCTTCCGCTTCACCTTCGACGCCGACCCGGAACGCCATCTGCGTGCGGCCCGGCTCCTCGACCCCGACGGGTCGGTCTCCGCGGTCGACGGCTCCGAGCTCCTCCCCCGGGTCCTCATCCGCCTCATGCGGGACGTCGGCCTGCCCGACGGATGCGCGAGGGTGGGGTACGCCGTCGGCGACATCCCCGACCTCGTCGAGGGCTCGCTCATGCAGCAGCGGCTCCTCGCGACCTCGCCCAAGCCGGTGACGGCCGAGGACCTTTCCGGCATCTTCGAGCGCTCGATGCGCCTGTGGTGAGAGCGCTCAGGAGGTCGGGCCCGCACCGGTCGCGACGGTGAGCGGCAGCAGGGTCCGGCCGGTCGGGCCGGTCTCGATGTGCGTGCCCAGCTGCGGGCACACCCCGCAGTCGAAGCACGGGGTCCACCGGCAGTCCTCGACCTCGGACTCCTCCAGCGACTCCCGCCAGTCCTGCCAGAGCCAGTCCTTGTCGAGGCCGGAGTCGATGTGGTCCCACGGCAGGACCTCGGACTCCTCGCGCTCCCGCGTCGTGTACCAGTCGACGTCGACGCCGAATGCGGTGAGCTCACGCTCGGCCGCTGCCATCCAGCGCTCGTAGGAGAAGTGCTCGCTCCATCCGTCGAACCGGCCTCCGTCGCGCCATACCGCCTCGATGACCCGGCCGACCCGCCGGTCGCCGCGCGAGAGCAGGCCCTCGACGATGCCGGGCCGCCCGTCGTGGTAGCGGAACCCGATCGAGGAGCCGTAGCGGCGGTCGGACCGGATGGCCGCGCGCAGCTTCTCGAGCCGGGCGTCGGTCTGGTCGGCTCCGAGCTGGGCGGCCCACTGGAACGGCGTGTGCGGCTTCGGGACGAAGCCACCGATCGACACCGTGCACCGGATGTCGCGACGTCCGCTCACCTGGCGCCCGGTCTCGATGACCCGCTTGGCGACCTCGGCGATCTGCAGGACGTCCTCGTCGGTCTCGGTGGGCAGGCCGCACATGAAGTAGAGCTTGACCTGCCGCCACCCGGCGCCGTAGGCCGCGGAGACCGTCGCGATGAGGTCCTCCTCGGTCACCATCTTGTTGATGACCCGGCGGATCCGCTCACTGCCACCCTCGGGTGCGAAGGTCAGACCCGACCGGCGACCGTTGCGGGTCAGCTCGTTGGCCAGGTCGATGTTGAAGGCGTCGACCCGGGTCGAGGGGAGCGAGAGCCCGGTCTGGGTGCCCTCGTAGCGATCGGCAAGCCCCTTGGCCATCGGCCCGATCTCGGAGTGGTCGGCCGAGGAGAGGGAGAGGAGCCCGACCTCCTCGAACCCGGTCGCGGACAGCCCCCGCTCGACCATCTCCCCGACGCCGGTGATCGAGCGCTCCCGGACCGGTCGGGTGATCATCCCGGCCTGGCAGAACCGGCAGCCGCGGGTGCACCCGCGGAATATCTCGACCGACATCCGCTCGTGGACGGTCTCGGCGAGCGGGACGAGGGGCTGCTTGGGGTAGGGCCACGAGTCGAGGTCCATGACGGTGTGCTTGGCAACCCGCCACGGCACGCCGGGGGTGTTGGGCGCGACCCGCTGGATGCGTCCGTCCGACAGGTAGGTGACGTCGTAGCAGGACGGGACGTAGACCCCGCCGGTGCGGGCCAGCCGGAGCAGCATCTCGGCACGCCCCCCGGGCCGCCCCTCGCGCTTCCACGCTCCGACGAGGTCGGTGATGGCGAGGACCGCCTCCTCCCCGTCACCGATGACGGCGGCGTCGACGAAGTCGGCGATCGGCTCGGGGTTGAAGGCCGCATGCCCACCGGCGATGACGAGGGGGTCCGCGTCGGTGCGGTCGGCCGCGTGCAGCGGGATGCCGGCCAGGTCGAGGGCGCCCAGCAGGTTGGTGTAGCCGAGCTCGGTCGAGAAGGAGACCCCGAACAGGTCGAAGTCCCGGACCGCCCGGTGCCCGTCGACCGTCAGCTGGGGTACCCCGTGCTCCCGCATGAGGGCCTCGAGATCGGGCCATACGGCATACGTGCGCTCGGCCAGGGCGTCGGGCCGCTCGTTGATGACCTCGTAGAGGATCATGACGCCCTGGTTCGGCAGGCCGACCTCGTAGGCGTCGGGATACATGAGGGCCCACCGGACCGTCCCGTCGCCGGCCACGTCCCAGGCCTTCACCGTCGAGTTGAGCTCGCCACCGACGTACTGGATCGGCTTGCTCACCCGCCCGAGCAGCGGCTCGAGGTCGGCGAAGCGGGACTGTCCGGACATGGGCTCCAGGGTAAGGCGTTCCTCAGCGCACACCGAAACGACGTTCAGCCGAGGCTCGTACGGTGACGGCGTGCGTCTGCCCTCCCGGCCCGGCCGCGCCCTCGCGGCCGCCTCGGCCACGGTCGCCCTCCTCGCGGGGTGCTCGGCCGCCGGTGCGCGCTCGCACGCCACCGCGTCGCCCCCGTCGCCGTCGACGCGCTCGTCGCCCTCGTCGGCACCGACGAGCGGCGGGCCGTCGGGAACGGTGTCGGCATCCCCGACGACGTCGACCCCTCCCGCGCCGGCGGCACCGACCCCCACGACCATCCCGAGGCAGGGGGGACGCATCGTCGTCGTCGGCCTCGGCGACTCGGTCACGGCGGCGACCAACTGCGGGTGCACCGACTTCGTCACCCAGCTCGCCCGGCGGCTGCCACCCGCCCTCGGCGGCAGCGGCGCCCCCGTCAACCTCGGGGTGGGCGGCCTCACGACGGTCAGCCTGCAGTCTCAGCTGACCTCGGATGCCGCGACCCGCGCGGCGCTCGCCCATGCCGGCATCGTCGTCGTCACCATCGGCGCGAACGACCTCACCCCGCTCATCCGGGCCTGGCTGGCCGGCGGGTGCGCGTCGGGCTGCGTCCAACCGGCGGTCGCCGCGATGGGAAGCCGCCTGTCCGCCGACCTCGCGACGGTCCACGGTCTGGTCCGCGCGGGTGCCCGCATCCTCGTGACCGACTACTGGGCCGTCTTCCAGGACGGCGACGTGGCCCGCGCGACCCGAGGCGCGGCCTTCCTCCCCTGGGCGGACGGCGTGACCAAGCGCGCCAACGCGGCCATCTGCGCCGCGGCCGGCGGCGTGGACGCGACGTGCGTCGACCTCTACGCCCCCTTCAAGGGCCCGGCCGGCGACATCGACGACACGCCCCTGCTCTCCGACGACGGGGACCATCCCAACGCCGCGGGCGAGGCGGTCATCACCCGCGCCCTTCTTGCCGCCCTCCGGTGAGGGCCTCGCCCCCCGTACGCCGTGACCGTCGGGGGACGAGGCGTCAGTGGAGGTACTGGCTGAGCCACGACAGTCCCCGTGGCACCGCCTGACCCCAGTCGGCGTAGTTGTGGCCGCCGCCCTTGACGTAGATCGCACTCGCGACCATCGGAGCCCGGACGAGGGAGAGGAAGCGCTTGGTGTCACTCACGCCGTTCGGTCCGCCCTCGGCGGTTCCGATCGTGGCGAGCACCGCCACCGGCGGTGCAGGCAGGTTCTGCAGCCGCCACTCCGGGTCGTTCAGGCCCTTGACGATGGCCGACCCGCCCCACAGGTTTCCCGTCGTCGCGTCGCTGATCGCGTGGTAGTAACCGGAGAGGGACACCGCGGCGCTGAAGATGTCCGCGTGGTCCATGGCGATCTTCGTCGCGCAGTACCCGCCGGTGGAGTCGCCCATCGTCCCCCAGCCCAGGGCTCGGACCCGGAACGTGGACTCGACGGCCGTCGGGACGTCCGAGGCGAAGAAGGTCTCGACCTGGGGGCCGTGCGGGACGTTCGTGCACTCGGTGTCCCGCGGCGGAACGGGCGCGGACATCATCATGACCAGCACCATCGGCTCCGCCCGGTGGGCCCGCATCCTCGCCAGCAGCTGGGCGGGGGCGGCCATCCTGTTGAGCAGCCCGATCGTCGACCCCGGGTACCCCGACAGGATCTCGACTCCGGGGAACGTGGCGTGCTGGTACTGCGGCTGGAAGTACTGCGGCGGCAGGTAGACCAGCGCCCGCGTGGTGATGCCGGTCCGGGCGCCACGGATCTGGAGGGCCCGGACCGAGCCTCGGGTGGCGTACTGCGAGGCCGTCGACCACGACGTGAGCGGGGTCGCCGTGCTCGGGAAGGCCGAGACCGGCGCCAGGTAGCGGCCGGGGCCGCCCCCGGCGCTCTGCACCGTGGCCGTCTGCTGGCCGGGGCCGAACAGGTCCGACCACGAGACGTAGAAGTAGGCGTAGTTGTTGACGGCGACCGCGGCGAGCAGGACGGCGAGGAGCTGGGTCCCGACAAGCATCCCCAGACGCTGCGCGACCCGGACCGCGGCCGGGCCACGGACCCGGCGCCACATCGCGAACGCGAGGACCGTCGCTGCGATGAGAAGGACGCCGGTCAGGACCAGCAGCGGAGCTCCCAACAGGGGCACGTACACACCTCTTCGTCTCGTCGTCAGATCGCCTGGCTGGAGCCTCCCGCCGACGGCTGGACGACCGCTGGAGGGGCGCTGACAGCCTGGTGTGGGTTCCCGGCCCACCCGCCGAACGGCCGAGGCGGGTCCCGAACCGGGGCCGGAGGACACTGGAGGGTGATGAGCCCCGAGGGTGTACCGGACCGGGTGGCGCGGGCCATGGCAACCGTGCCGCGCCGGACGTTCTTGCGCCCTCGGGACCGGCTCAGGTCGGCCTTCGACGCGCCGCTGCCCATCGGGCACGGCCAGACCAACAGCCAGCCGAGCACCGTCGCGGCGATGCTCGCCCTTCTCGATGTCCACCCCGGCCATCGGGTGCTCGACGTCGGCTCGGGGTCGGGCTGGACGACGGCCCTGCTCGCCCGGCTCACCGGCCCGACGGGCAGCGTGCTCGGGGTGGAACGGGTCCACGACCTCGTCACCTTCGGGTCGACGAACCTCGCCCGCCTCGGTATGCCGTGGGCCCGCATCGAGCCTGCCGCGCCGGGCCGGCTGGGGGCACCCGACGCCGGGCCGTTCGACCGCATCCTCGTGTCCGCGGAGTCCGGCCGGCTACCCCAGGCGCTCGTCGACCAGCTCGGGCCCGACGGGATCATGGTCATCCCCGTCGCCGGGCGGATGCTCACCGTGACGCGCGTGGGTCCCGGGGCCGAGGTGGCGGTCGCCGCACACGGGGCCTACCTCTTCGTCCCCCTCATCGAGGACTGACCCACCCGCCCCCGTCCGGCCGCGGCATACCGTCCCGGCGGCGGGTGGCCCTCGCGGGGTCAGCCCTCGTAGTGCGCATCGAGCGCGTCCTTGAACTTCTCGGCGACGACCTTGCGGCGCAGCTTCAGGCTCGGGGTGAGCTCACCGTCCTCGATGGTGAGGTCCCGTTCGAGGATGGTGAACTTCTTGATCGTCTCCCACCGGTTGAGGCCGGCGTTGAGCTGGTCGACGTAGCCCTGCACCATCTCGCGGGCCTGCGGCGAGCCGGCGATCTCGTCGTAGCTCCGGCCCGCCATGTCGTTCGCGGCGGCCCAGCCCTCGATCGCGTCAGGGTCGAGGGTGATCAGGGCCGACACGAAGTTGCGGTCGGCTCCGTGGACGACGAGCTGGCTCGCGTACGGGCAGATTCCCTTGAACATCGCCTCGATGGCCGAGGGCGCGACGTACTTGCCCCCCGAGGTCTTGAAGAGGTCCTTCTTGCGGTCGGTGATCCGCAGGAAGCCCCGCTCGTCGATCTCGCCGATGTCGCCGGTGTGCAGCCAGCCGTCCGCGTCGAGGGCCTCGGCGGTCGCCTCGGGGTTGTTGTGGTAGCCCTGCATGATTCCCGGGCCGCGGAGCAGGACCTCGCCGTCGCCGGCGATCTTCGCCTCACTGCCGGGCAGGGGCCAGCCCACCGTCCCGAAGCGGTACGCGCGCAGGGGCCGGTTGACGAAGGATGCAGCGCTGGACTCGGTGAGTCCGTACCCCTCTGCGATCTGCAGGCCCATCGAGTCGAACCACCGCGCGACGTCCTGGTCGAGCGCCGCCGAGCCGGAGATGAAGAACCGGATCCGCCCGCCGAAGCGCTCCCGGACCGTCGACATGACGAGCTTGTCGGCGAGGGCGTACTTGACGGCGAGCAGCCCCGTCGGGTTCCTGCCCTGCTCCCGGAGCTGGCTCGCCTGACGCCCCACGCCCTCCGCCCAGCGGAAGAGCTTCTCCTTGACGCCGCCCTCCTCCGCCATCATCACCTGGATCCGCCCGTAGGCCTTCTCGAAGATGCGCGGTGCGGCGCCCATGAAGGTCGGCTTCACGATGGCGAGGTTGTCGACGATCTTGTCCACCCGTCCGTCGATCGCGGTCGCGAACCCGATCTGGAGCGGCAGGCTGAGCAGCACCTTCCCGAAGCTGTGGGCGAGCGGCAGCCAGAGGTACTGCAGGTCGTCGGGCCCGAGGATGGCTGCGGCGTCGACGGCTGCGGCCTCGTAGGTCCACGAGTCGTGGAGCAGCCGAACGCCCTTGGGCCGACCGGTCGTCCCCGAGGTGTAGATGAGCGTCGCCACGTCGTCCCGCCGCGTACCGCCGACCCGCGCGTCGACGACCCCCGGCTCCGCTGCCAGCCGTTCCCCGCCGAGGCGGTCGAGCTCCGCAATGGGGATGACCCAGCCGTCGTCCCCGAGGTCGACGCCGAGAACGTCGACGACGACGACCTTCGTCACGGTCGGGATCTCGTCTCTGATCCCGCGTAGCTTCGCGACCTGGACCGCGTCCTCGGCGACCACGACGACCGCACCGGAGTCCCCGATGATGAAGGCGACGTCGGCGGCGATCGTCGTCGGGTAGATGGCCGTCGTGGCGGCCCCGGCACACATGACGGCGAGGTCGGCGATGGCCCACTCATAGCGGGTGTTCGAGGAGATCCCGACGCGTTGCCCCGGCTCGACGCCGAGGGCGACGAGGCCGGCCGCCAGACGGTCGACGACGTCCTGGGCCTGGGCCCAGGTCACGGTGACCCAGGCCTGCCCGTCGGCGGCCCCTGGGGCGGGGTAGAGGAAGGCCGGCCGGTCGGGGCTCTGGGCCACCCGGCTGCGGAAGAGCGCTCCCACGCTCTCGGCGCGGTTCTCGATCACGGACGGGTCGACCGGCTCGTCGGCCGGGCGGTGGGTCTGCGGGACGGCGGTGAGCATTGCGGTGGTCCTCGTCTTTGGGGGCTACCAGTGCCGGGAATCGTGCCACAGGACGGGCCCCACCGGGAGGGGTCGGGCCGATTTGCTACCAACGAGTAGCCCTCGGGGGTGCCACGATGACCCCATGAGCACCCCCCTTACCGACAGCGCAGCCGGTTCCGACGGCGAACCCACCTTCCGCACCATCATCGAGCCGTTCCGCATCCACTCCGTCGAGCCGCTCCACATGACGACGGCCGCCCACCGGCGCGAGAAGGCGCGCGAGGCGGCATACAACCTCTTCCAGCTGCACGCCGAGGACGTCCTCATCGACCTGCTCACCGACAGCGGGACCGGGGCGATGAGCCGCGACCAGTGGGCGGCGATCCAGCACGGTGACGAGTCGTATGCCGGCAGCCCGAGCTGGTTCGTCTTCGCCGACGCCGTCCGCGGCCTGTTCCCCTACCGGCACGTCATCCCGACCCACCAGGGCCGGGCCGCCGAACGGATCCTCTTCTCGGTCCTCGGCGGGGCGGGCAAGGTCGTCCCGAGCAACACCCACTTCGACACCACCCGGGCCAACATCGAGTTCACCGGCGCCGAGGCGGTCGACCTCGTCATCGCCGAGGGACACGACCCGAGCAGTGAGCACCCGTTCAAGGGGAACATGGACGTCGCCGCGCTCGACGCGCTGCTGACCGAGCGGGGAGCGGACGTCCCGTGCGTGATGATGACGATCACGAACAACTCCGGCGGCGGCCAGCCGGTGTCCCTGGAGAACCTGCGGGCCGTCTCCGAGGTCGCGCACGCCCACGGCAAGCCGCTGTACCTCGACGCCTGCCGGTTCGCCGAGAACGCCTGGTTCATCCGGCTCCGCGAGCCGGGGCAGGGCGAGCGCGACGTGCCCGACATCATCCGGGACATGGCCTCGCTCGCCGACGGCATGACGATGTCGGCGAAGAAGGACCCGATGGGCAACATCGGCGGCTGGCTCGCCCTCAACGACGACGACGTGGCCACCGAGTGCCGCAACCTGCTCATCCTCACCGAGGGCTTCCCGACCTACGGCGGCCTCGCCGGGCGTGACCTCGAGGCCCTCGCCCAGGGGCTCAAGGAGGTCGTCTCGCACGACTACCTCAACTACCGAATCGCCTCGACGGCGTATGTCGCCGAGGCCATGGACCGGCTCGGTATGCCGCGGCTGCGCCCGGCGGGCGGGCACGCCGTCTACCTCGACGCCCGGGCGCTGCTCCCCCACATCCCACCCACGGAGTACCCCGGCCAGGCCCTCGCGGTCGCGCTGTACGAGATCGGCGGAGTGCGGACCTGTGAGATCGGCACCGTCATGTTCGGGCGGCAGCCGGACGGGTCGGAGCGGCCTGCGGCGATGGATCTCGTCCGCCTGGCCATCCCGCGCCGGACGTACACCCAGAGCCACATGGACTACGTCATCGAGGTGTGCGAGCAGGTTCTCGCCGTCGCTCCGGACCTGCCTGGCTACCGGATCGTCGACGAGCCGCCGGCGCTGCGCCACTTCTCGGCGTCGTTCGAGCCGATCACCTGACCTCTCCGGGCCTGGTGCGGCTACTGGACGATCGTCGTGAGCAGCTCGTGGCACCGGGCGACGTCGCTCGCCATGGCGTCGAGCAGTTCCTCGATGCGCTCGAACCTCAGCATCGGGCGGATGTGCGCGGTGAACTCGACCATGACCTGCTCGCCGTACAGGTCGAGGTCGTCGCGGTCGAGGACGTACGCCTCGACGGTGCGCCGGTCGTTGGTGTTGAACGTCGGGTTCGTCCCGACCGAGATCGCCGCGGGCATCGTCCTGTCGATGGTGCCCTCGGGCACGGCGAGCCGGGTGAGCCACCCGGCATACACCCCTTCGGCCGGCACGAGCCCGATCGAGTCTGGGCCGAGGTTGGCCGTGGGGTAGCCCAGCCCCTTGCCACGGTGGTTGCCGTGGACGACCTCGCCGACGACGCGGTGCGGGCGGCCGAGGATGCGGGCCGCGTCGGCGACATCGCTCTCGGCCAGGAGGCGGCGGATCATCGTCGAGGAGTAGCGCTCGCCGTCACCGAGGTCGTCGAGGACGACGACCTCGAACCCCAGCTGGTCACCCAGGCCGCGCAACGTCGCGACATCGCCGGAGTTGCGCACCCCGAACCGGGTGTCCGCACCGACGACGAGGACGGTGGCCTGCAGCCCGTGGAGGAAGACCTCCCGGACGAACGCCTCCGGCGGCTGCGCGGCGACCTCGGGGGTGAAGTCCATGACGAGCAACCCGTCGATGCCGGTCTGGGCGAGGAGGTCCTCGCGCAGACGGCCGGGAGCGACGAGCGTCGGAGCCTGTTCGGGGCGCAGCACCGCGATGGGATGCGGTTCGAAGGTGACCGCCACAGCCGGAAGCCCCCGCTGCCGGCCCATCTCGATGAGGGCGTTGAGGACGGCCTTGTGGCCGCGATGGACGCCGTCGAAGTTCCCCAACGTCGCGACGCAGGGTCGAAGGCCGTCGGGGGTCTTGGCGGGGTCGGTCCAACGATGCACGAGGGACACTCTACGAAGTCGCCGGGGGGAACACGACGAGGCTCCGAGCGCTGGACCCGCGCTCGTCGAGGACGGCGACCAGGGCACCGTCCGGCCCGATGGCCGCGACAGGACCCGAACGACCCGGCTCGTCGGCCGGGATGCGTCGGCCGTGGCCGAGCGCCTGGGCCTGCTCGGCGGTCACCGAACGGCTCGGGAACGCCGCCCCGGCGGCCTCCCCCATCGGCACGAGCGGGACGGGTGAGCCCTGGGCCTGCACGAGCGCGTCGAAGTCGTGGGCCTGGTCCAGCCGGAACCCACCCACCCGCGTACGCCGCAGGGCGGTGAGGTGTCCAGCGGACCCGAGGAGGGCACCGAGGTCACGCGCCAGGGCACGGATGTAGGTGCCGGACGAGACGGTCACGGTGACGTCGAGGTCGAGGACGTCCAGGCCGTCCACGCGGTCGCGTCGGCGGGCCAGCACCACGAAGTCCGAGACGGTCACCTCACGAGGGGCCAGGGCGACGTCCTCCCCCGAGCGCACCCGGTGGTAGGACCGGACGCCGTCGACCTTGACGGCGCTCACCGCGCTCGGTACCTGCGCCAACGTCCCGGTGAGCCGGGCGACGGCCGCGTCGACGGCCGCGTCGCCCACCTGGCCGGCACCGGGGGCGACGGTGACCTCACCCTCGGCATCGTCGGTGAGCGTGCCCTGGCCGAGCCGGATCGTCGCGGCATAGTCCTTGTCGGCGCCGACGAGGAAGGTCAGCAACCGGGTCGCCCGCCCGACGCCGAGGACGAGCACGCCCGTTGCCATCGGGTCCAAGGTGCCGGCGTGCCCGACCTTGCGGGTGCCGGCGAGCCGCCGCGTGCGGGCGACGACGTCGTGGCTGGTCCAACCGGCCGGCTTGTCGACGACGAGGATGCCGTCAGCGCTCACCCGGAGCCTCGTCCTGGGCGCCGGACGCCGCCGCAAGGCCGTCCTCGGGCGCAGCCTCGTCCTCCGGAGCCTTCTTGTACGGGTCCGGCTCGCCGGCGTAGGCCGCGGCAGCGGCCGCAGCGGCGACCTGCTCGTCGTGCTCGCGGGCCCGCCGCAGGAGCTCCTCGAGGTGAGCTGCGGTCTCGGGGACGGCATCGGCGAGGAAGTCCAGCGACGGGGTGAGCCGGATCCCCAGCTGGCCCCCGATGAAGGACCGCAGCCGGCCCCGGTTCTTCTTCAGCAGCTCGGCCGTCGTCTCGAGCTGCGCCTGGTCGCCGAGCACGGTGTAGAAGATCGTCGCGTGCTGAAGATCCCCGGTGACGCGGACGTCGGTGATGGTGACGAACCCGAGCGCGGGGTCCTTGACGATGCGCTCGATGTTGGCCGCCGCCAGGGTCTTGATCCGGTCGGCGACCTTCTGGGCACGGGCTGCGTCGGCCACGACTCCTCCTGACACCGGGGGAAGGGGAACGACCCACCCTAACCAGAGTTGGGCCGCACGCCGTATCGGTCCGTAGGATCTGGCCCCATGACCTCACCGGCCGCCGGCCCGCTGCGCGCGCTACGCGCCGCGGTGCTGACGGCTGTCCTCCTCACCCTGGGGTCGGCGGCGCACGCCCTCGGTGGCGGCATCGTGCCCTCGCCGGTGGTCCTCGTCGTCCTCGGCGTCATGCTCACGCCGGTCGTTCTCGCGGCGACCCGGGTCCGGCTCAGCGCCGGACGCGCCGCCGCGCTCCTCGCCGGCGCGCAGCTCGGCATCCACCTGTCCCTGCACGCGATGCACCCGGTGACGGGGTCGGCGACGGCGATGCACCACGTCCACGGTGGCGACGCCGCGGTCCTTGCCTCCGCCCACGCCTCGGGCGCCCTCGGCGCCTCCGCCGAGATGGTGGGCATGGCGCACATGGGCGGGTTCCTCGGGCTCACCCCGGTGATGCTCCTCGCCCACACCGTCGCCACGGTTATGACGGCGTGGCTCGTCGCCCGCGGCGAGGCCCTGTTGTGGGCCGTCGTCGCCACCCTCCTCCCCCGGCTTCCCCGCCCCGTCCGCCTGCCGCGACGCGGTCCGTCCCACCTCACCCTGCCGCCGCAGCGGCTGCGGGAGGCCGTCCGGAGCGGCCCTCTCGGCTCCCGGGCTCCCCCGCCGGCGCCCGCCTGACGCCGCATCCTCCCGTCCCGGGTCGGTGCCTGGCGTCCTGCCGCCATGACCGCGCCACCCCGCCACCCCTCGCCGCAGCGGCCGCGCGCCCGCGCGCCCCGGCACCCGGACAGGAGAGAAGCACCCCATGATGACCAACCCCAGACGCCTCCTCGCAGGCGTTCCCATCCGTACGGCCGCCATGGCCCTCGCAGGTGTCGCCGCCCTCGGGCTCGGCGGCTGCGGCACCGCCTCGACCTCGACCGGCGCCGGCACCGCCTCGGTGACCGGCGCCGCGACGGCCCCCCTGGAGCTCACCGACGGGTGGGTCAAGGCCGTCGAGGACGTCGGCATGACCGGTACGTCGACGGACGACGCCTCGTCGAGCTCCTCCCCGATGGGCGGCATGGCCATGGCCGGGCCGATGACCGCGATGTTCGGCACGCTCAAGAACGCCACCGACGGCGAGGTCACCGTCACCGGCGGTTCGTCCGCCGTGGCGCAGCGCGTCGAGCTCCACGAGACGGTGATGAACGCCGACGGCCAGATGCAGATGCAGCAGAAGCAGGACGGCTTCGTCATCCCGGCGGGCGGGACGTTCGAGCTCAGGCCCGGCGCCAACCACGTCATGATGATCGGCCTGGCCCAGCCGCTGAAGAACGGGACGACCGTCACCGTGAGCCTGGAGACGAGCGCCGGTCCGGTCTCGTTCACCGTCCCGGTCCGCACCTTCACCGGGGCCAACGAGACCTACCAGGCGAGCCCGAGCTCATGACCGACGCAGCACAGGACCGTTCGACGGGCGCCCCCGCCCGTCGAACGGTCCTCCTCTCCGGACTGACCGGGCTGGCCGGCGCGGGCGCCCTGGCGGGGCTCACCGCCGGGGCCGCCCCGCCGGTCGCCACGCACGCCGCCGAGCCGGCATACCGCCGCACCGGGCCGACCACCATCGCCCGCGGGTTCCGGGGCCGGCGCCAGGCCGGCATCGCCGAACCCCCGCAGTCGTATGCCGCCTTCGTGGCCCTCGACCTCCCTCCCGGCGCCGACCGGGACGCCGTCCGCCGCCTGCTCACCGTCTGGACCGACGACATCGAGCGACTCATGGGCGGTCGCGGCACGCTCACCGACCTCGAGCCCGAGCTCGCCGCCGTCACCGCATCGCTCACCGTGACGCTGGGCGTCGGCCCCCGGGTCGTCGAGGCGGTCGGCGCCGAGAGGCCGGCCTGGCTCGCGGCCCTGCCCGCGTTCGCCATCGACCGGCTCGAGGACCGCTGGACCGGTGGGGATCTCATCCTGCAGATCTGCGCCGACTCGCCGGTGACCGTCGCCCACGCCCAGCGCCGGCTCGTCACGAGTGCGGGCGACCTGGCGACGCTGCGCTGGGTCCAGCGGGGGTTCCGCGAGCCCTACTCCGGCCGGGGGTCCGGCACGCCGATGCGCAACCTCCTCGGACAGGTCGACGGCACCGTCCAGCCCTCGACGACCGGGGCCGACGACGACCTGCTCTGGCAGCCCGCCACCGCCACGCCGGCCTGGCTGGCCGGCGGCAGCTCGATGGTCGTCCGGCGCATCTCGATGAACCTCGACCAGTGGGACAAGGCCGACCGGCTGACCCGCGAGAACTCCATCGGCCGCCGGCTGGACACCGGTGCCCCGATCACCGCACCCGACGGGGCACCTGCTGACACGCCCGCCGACCTCCTCGCCACGAACGCGCTGGGGTTCTCGGTCATCGACGACTTCGCGCACCTGCGCCGGGCCCATGCGACCGCTGGGCATGAGCGGTTCCTCCGCCGGCCCTACAACTACGACGACGCCCCGGCCGGTCCGGGGATCTCGGACAGCGGGCTCATCTTCGTCACGTTCCAGGCCGACCCGGTGCGCCAGTTCGTCCCGGTCCAGAGCCGGCTCGCCGAGGCCGACCTGCTCAACCTGTGGACCACTCCGGTCGGCTCGGCGGTCTTCGCCGTGCTCCCCGGAGCCCGGCCCGGCGAGATCCTCGGCGAGGCCATGCTCGGCTGACCGGGCCGGGTGGACGCAGAGCGGGCGGCCCACCGGTCTATGGCCGGTGGGCCGCCCGCTCGCGAGCGCCGCGCTCCTCAGTCGCGCGGCTTTGCCCCGCGCAGAGCGCGGGGGCCCGACGCATCTCTACCCGAGATGCGCGAGCGCCGCGCTCCTCAGTCGCGCGGCTTCTCGCGCATCTCGTAGGTGGCGATGAGGTCGCCGAGCTGAAGGTCGTTGTGGCTGCCGAGGTTGATGCCGCACTCGAAGCCCTCGCGGACCTCGGTCACGTCGTCCTTGAACCGGCGAAGCCCGGCGACCTCGACGTTCTCGGCGACGACCACGCCGTTCCGGGTGATCCGAGCCTTGTTGCCGCGCTTGATCTCGCCGCTGCGGACGATCGAGCCGGCGATGTTGCCGAACTTGCTCGACCGGAAGATCTCGCGGATCTCGGCCGTGCCGAGCTCGACCTCCTCGAACTCCGGCTTGAGCATGCCCTTGAGGGCCGCCTCGATCTCCTCGATCGCCTGGTAGATGACCGAGTAGTAGCGGATCTCGACACCCTCACGCTCGGCGACCTCGGCGTTCTGGCCCTCGGCCCGGACGTTGAAGCCGATGATGACCGCACTGGAGGCCATCGCGAGGTTGATGTTGTTGAGCGTGATCGCGCCGACACCCCGGTCGATGATCCGCAGGTCGACCTCGTCGCCCACGTCGATCTGCAGAAGCGCATCCTCGAGCGCCTCGACCGAGCCGGACACGTCGCCCTTGAGGATGAGGTTCAGCGTGTCGACCTTGCCTGCGGCGAGGGCCTCGTTGAGGTCCTCGAGGCTGATCCGCTTGCGGGCCTTGGCCAGGGACGCCTGACGGTCGGCGGCCTCGCGCTTCTCGGCGATCTGGCGGGCGGTGCGGTCGTCGGGGGCGACGACGAAGGTGTCGCCGGCCCGCGGGACCGAGGACAGACCGAGCACCTGGACCGGCCGCGAGGGCAGGGCAACGTCCACCTGGTTGCCGTGCTCGTCGAGCATCGCCCGGACGCGGCCGTGGGCCGCGCCGGCGACGATGGCGTCGCCGACGTGCAGCGTGCCCGACTGGATGAGGACGGTCGCCGTCGCGCCGCGACCCTTGTCGAGGTTGGCCTCGATGGCGATGCCGCGAGCGTCCCGGTCGGGGTTGGCCCGCAGGTCGAGCGCGGCGTCCGCGGTGAGCAGGACCGCCTCGAGCAGGGCGTCGATGTTGATGCCCTGCTTGGCCGACACGTCGACGAACATCGTCTCGCCGCCGTACTCCTCGGCGACGAGGTTGTACTCGGTCAGCTGCTGGCGGATCTTGGCCGGGTTGGCCCCGTCGACGTCGATCTTGTTGACGGCGACGACGATCGGCACGTCCGCGGCCTGAGCGTGGTTGAGCGCCTCGATGGTCTGCGGCATGACGCCGTCGTCGGCGGCGACGACGAGGATCGCGATGTCGGTCACCTTGGCACCGCGGGCACGCATGGCGGTGAACGCCTCGTGGCCCGGGGTGTCGATGAAGGTGATCGCCCGGTCGACGCCCTCGTGCTCCTTGTGGATCTGGTAGGCGCCGATGTGCTGGGTGATCCCGCCGGCCTCGCCGCCCGCGACGTCGGCGTGGCGCACGGCGTCCAGGAGGCGGGTCTTGCCGTGGTCGACGTGGCCCATGACCGTGACGACCGGGGGCCGTGCCTCGAGGTCCTCCTCGTCCTCGGTCTCGACGCCGAACTCCAGGTCGATGTTGAAGGAGTCGAAGAGCTCGCGCTCCTCCTCCTCCGGCGACACGATCCGGATGTCGTAGCCGAGCTCGGAACCGAGCAGCCTGAAGGTGTCCTCGTCGAGGCTCTGGGTGGCCGTGGCCATCTCACCGAGGTGGAACAGCACGGTGACGAGGGAGGCCGGGTTGGCGTTGATCTTGTCGGCGAAGTCGGAGAGGGTCGCGCCCTGACGCACCTGAACCACCGTGGTGCCGTCGCCACGAGGGACGCTCACACCGCCGATCGACGGTGCCTGCATCTCCTCGAACTCCTGGCGCTTGGCGCGCTTGGACTTCCGCCCACGCTGCGGCCTGCCGCCACCGCGGCCGAACGCACCCTGGGTACCGCCACGGCCGCCGGGGCCGCCGAACCGACCACCACCACCGCCGGGGCGACCGGCGAAACCGCCGCCGGTGCCGCCACCGGGGCGGGCCGCTCCGCCGGCACCGCCGGGGCCGCCGGCGCCGCCGGGACGGCCCCCACGGGCCGGCCGGTCACCGGGGCGACCGACGGCACTGCGGTCGGGCATCATTCCGGGCGTCGGGCGCGCGCCGCCTGGGCGCGGACCGGGGGCGCCGGGGCGCGGACCGCCGGGACGGCTCTGCGGGCGCGGCATCCCCTGGCTCGGGGCGAACGGGTTGTTCCCCGGACGCGGCCCACCACCACCCTCGCGGCCTTGGCGCATCCCCTGGCTCGGGGCGAACGGGTTGTTTCCGGGCCGGGGCTGGGCCGGACGAGGAGCGGGACGGGGGGCGCCGGCATCCGGGACCGCACCGCCGGAACGCGCCGCAGGAGCCTGTGGAGCCGCCTCAGGCGCGGCCGGTGCGGCGGGAGCGGCCGGGGCCGCCGTGGGCTGCGCGGGGGCCGCAGCGGCGGGCGCCGCAGGCTCCGCAGGCGCCGACGGAGCCGCCGGCTCCGCGGGAGCCGGTGTGGCCGGTGTGGCCGGTGTGACGACCGCCGGAGCAGCCGAGACCTCCACGGGGGCCGCGGGCGCCGGGGGCGCCGCGGGCTCGGCGGCCTTCGCCGCCGGAGCGGCCTTCTTGGCCGGAGCCTTCGCCGGGGCCGGCTCGGGGGCCTGCTCGACCGGGAACCGCTCCCGGTACTTCTTCACGACCGGCGCCTCGACCGTCGAGCTCGCGGTCTTGACGTACTCGCCCATCTCGTTCAGCCGCTCGAGAAGGACCTTGCTTGGTACTCCGACTTCCTTGGCGAGCGCGCTCACACGGACCTTTGCCACGTTTCTCCTGTCTGGGTCCGTGCCGGACAGGCGCGGACCGTCGTTACAGCTGGGGGGTGCTCATCGGTGAGGACTCATCGGGTGCTCATCAGCGTCAAACCCGCTTTCGGTTTCCCTGGTGGACGGTGCTTCCTTCGAGTGACCGGACGTATGCCGTGACCGGCGTGAGATCGACCGGGGCGCTGACACGCAGCGCCCGGGCGAACGCCCGTCGGCGGACGGCCTCGTCGAGGCAACGGCCCGTGGGGTGCAGCGATGCGCCGCGCCCCGGAAGCCGCCGTCGCGGATCGGGGACGAGGATGACCGCGGGGCCACCCTCCTCGCTCGGTCCGACGACCACTCGCAGGAGTACCGACCGGCCATCCGTCCCGCGGCACCCCACACACGTGCGGGTGGGCTCCATGAGTCGACCCTTCGCGTGCCGTGGGGTTGCCCGGCCGAACTGTTGCTTGCCCGGTCGGCGTGACCAGTCTACCCGCTATGTGCCCTCGGCCGGGCCGGGGGCGTCGTCGGCCCCCGTCCGGGGCCCCTGCGGCGCCCCCGGTGCGGGCCCCTGCGCGCTGCCTGCGCCGGTGTCGGGCCGGATGTCGATCCGCCAACCGGTGAGCTTGGCGGCGAGACGGGCGTTCTGCCCCTCGCGCCCGATCGCGAGGGAGAGCTGGTAGTCCGGGACGATGACCCGCGCCGAGCGCAGCTTGGGGTCGACGATCTCGACCGAGTTCACTCGCGAGGGCGACAGCGCCGAGGCGATGAAGGCCGCGGGGTCCTCGATGTAGTCGACGATGTCGATCTTCTCGCCGTGCAGCTCGGTCATGACGGCACGGACCCGGGCGCCCATCGGGCCGATGCAGGCCCCCTTGGCGTTCAGGCCCGGGACCTTGGAGTGCACGGCGATCTTCGTCCGGTGGCCCGCCTCTCGTGCCAGCGCGGCGATCTCGACGCTGCCGTCGGCGATCTCGGGGACCTCGAGGGCGAAGAGCTTGCGCACCAGGTTGGGGTGGGTCCGCGACAGCCCGATCTGCGGGCCGCGGGGGCCGCGCTTGACGCTGACGACGAAGCACCGCAGCCGCTCCCCGTGGACGTACTTCTCCCCCGGGACCTGCTCGGCCAGCGGCAGGATCCCCTCGACCGTGCCGAAGTCGACCGTGACGTGCCGGGGGTCGGGACTCTGCTGGATGACCCCGGCGACGACATCGCCCTCGCGTCCCCTGAAGTCCCCGAGGATGGCCTCGTCCTCGATGTCCCGCAGCCGCTGGACGATGACCTGTCGGGCCGTGGCGGCCGCGACCCGGCCGAAGCCGCTGGGGGTGTCGTCGAACTCGGGCCCGAGCTCGCGGCGCGGCCGGGGCACGGGCGGCGGGACGGCGTGCTCGGCACCGTCCCCGGCCGGCGTCCCCTCGGCCGCCTCGGGCGGCTCGGGCTTCACGACCGCCTCGGACTGGTCGGACTGCTCGGGCTCCGGGACCGCCTCGGGCTCCTCAGGCTCCTCGGGCGGAAGCTCGAGGTCCTCCTGGGCCCAGATGACGACGTGCCCCGTCTTGCGGTCCAGCTCGGCCCGGGCGTGCCGGTAGGCACCGTCGGTCCGGTGGTACGCCAGGAGCAGCGCCTGCTCGATGGCCGGGATGAGCACGTCGAGCGAGATCCCGCGCTCACGCTCGATGGCGCGCAGGGTGGCCAGGTCGATGTCCATGTCAGCTCTCCATCTCGGCGTCGTCGGCCGGGTCCGTCGCGCCCCGGGAGAACTCGACCTCGACGACGGCGCGGACGACCTCGGCATACGCCAGCTCGGTGCGCGAGGCTGGCGTCTTGCGGCTGCGGGGCGTCTCGAGGGTGAGGTCAGCGGCGCCGGCCCGGACGAGCCGTCCGGTGACCGGCTCGCCGGCTTCGCGTGTCACCGAGAGCAGCCGGCCGACGTTGCGCTGGAAGTGGCGGGGCTCGGTGAGTGGTCGACCCACCCCAGGTGAGGTCACCTCGAGGGTGTACGGCTGTTCGCCGAGCGCGTCGCTCTCGTCGAGCGCCGCTCCGACGAGTCGGGTCGCGTCGGCGACCTCGTCGAGGGTGAGCGGGGCCGTGGCGGCCGTGACGTCGCCGGAAAGGTCGAGCGCGCGGTCGACGGTCACCCGGACGACGCGGCGCCGCCCGGCCGGGGTGATCGTGGCGTCCTCGAGGAGGAGGCCCGACCCGCCCAGCGCGGCGTCGAGAAGGGGACGGATCCGGTCGGAAACGGCCATGCGATCGTCCTCTCTCTGCAGTTCTGGCGGGCCCGCCGTGCGGCCCTCGTACCCACTGTAGCCACGCCGTTGCCGGCCCGGCACGCCGTGCAATGATCGACGCCATGCCCGAGCCCGCCGGACCTCACGCCTCGGTGGGCCGTCGCAGCGTACTCGCTCTGGCGGTGCTCGGCGCCGCGGGCACGCTCACGACGGCCGCCTGCGGGATCCGCCTCGACAGCGACGTACCGAGCCTGCCGTTCCTGCCCCGGACGCCGATCCCCGGAGAGAAGGCCCTGGTCGCCGTGACGGCGCAGTGCGCGACCCTCGCCCAACAGGCGCGAGCGGCGGGGTCGACGCCGCAGCTCGTCGCCGTCGCCGCCCTGCACACCCGTCAACACGACGTGCTCGTCACCGCGCTGCGGGCCAAGGGGGTCCCCGAGGACGTCATCGCCCCGCCCACCCCTGCATCGACCGGCTCACCGTCCGGCGCGACGCCCGACCCTGGGCCGACCGACCCACCCGGGACCTCACCCTCGCCGACCGCCCAGCTGCTCGGCGAGCTGGCCACCGCCGAGGCCGGCGCGCTCGCCGAAGCCGCCGTGTTCGCGGGGGCCGACGCCGACCTGCGCGCCACGGTGTGCGCCCTGCTGGCTCAGCGGTATGCCACTGCCACCCTTCTCGGCGGCACCCCGCCGGGTCCGCCCGGCACGGCCGACGGGGCCGCAACGGGGGGCACGAACCCCGGCTGGCCCGTTCCGGGCGAGGCGGTGCCCCTGCTCGCGGCCACGCGCAGCGCGGCATACGGGTTCGACATCGTCGCCGCGCAGGGCGCACCCAGGGACCGCGCGCTGGCCCGGACCACCCTGGCCACCCTCGCCGATCTGGTGGGCGAGCAGACCCGGTCGCTCGGCCCCGCGGCACCGCAGCCTCCGCTCGGCTACCAGCTCCCCTTTGCCGTCTCGACACCCGCGGCCGCGCGGCGCCTGGCCATCCACCTCGTCCAGGGGCTGCGCAACGCCTATGGCACCGCACTCGATCCGCTGATCCGTTCCGCCGGCGACCAGACCTTCGCACACGTGCCGTGGTGGCTCGGGCGGGCCGAGGTGCTGGCCGAGCGGTGGGGCCAGCCACCGGCGCCCTTCCCCGGGCTGACGTGACGGCACCCAGGCTCATCCCCGCCGACTGGTTGACCTGGGTCGCCCGGTTCCCCGCCGACGAGGGCCCGAGCGGTGCGGAGTGGGCCGGCCGGGCACCCCACCTCCTGGAGGGGGTCATGTCGGACTGGGCGCTCGTCGCCACCGGCCGGGTGCTCACCGGGCGGACCGCGGTCGTCGTCCCCGTCGGGCGGGACGGCCAGGCCTACGTCCTCACGCTCCGCCGGCCCAACCGGGACTCGGCCGGCGAGCATCTGGCCCTACGCCGATGGGCCGGCGAGGCTGCGGTCCGGCTCGTCGCCGCCGACCCGGGGCGCGGGGCGCTCCTCCTCGAACGCCTCGACCCGACGAGGGACCTGCGCGGCGTCGACCCGGACACCGCCTGCCTGGTGATCGGTGGCCTGCTCTCCCGGCTGCACGTCCCGGCTCCGCCGACGATCCGGCCCATGTCGGCCCGGGTCCGCGTGCTCATGGAGCGCCTGGCGGCCCGCGAGGACCTCCCGCGGCGAGTGGTCACCCGGGTGACGGGACTGGCCGAGGACCTGCTCGATCAGCCGGACGTCGACGCGACGCTCCTGCACACCGACCTCCACGTGGGCAACGTCCTCGCCGGGGAGCGCGAGCCGTGGCTCGCCATCGACCCTCAGCCCCTGGCCGGCCACCCGGCCTTCGAGATCCAGCCGGTGCTGACCAACCGGATCGAGGACCTCGGCGCCGGTCCGTCGTTCCGGTGGGGGGTACGGCGACGGCTGGCCGTCACCGCCGAGGCCGCCGGCATCGACGAGGAGGCCGCCCGGCTCTGGTCGATCGTCCGGACCGGCATCGAGGCGCTCCGGGCCGCCGAGGCCGGAGACGCCGAGGGCCTCTCGCTGCACATCGCGACGCTCAAGGCCCTCGAGGACTGAGCCGGCGGCGCGGCCCCGCCGGCGCGGCCCCGCCGGCGCGGATCGGTAGCCTGCCCGGATGGTCGTCGTCGGAGCGCTCATCGTCGTGGACGGCCGGGCGCTCGCCGCACTTCGCCGGACCCCACCCGGGTGGGAGTTCCCCGGCGGCAAGGTCGAGCCCGGCGAGGACCCCGCCAGGGCCGTCGAACGGGAGTGCGCCGAGGAGCTCGGCGTCACCGTCCGGGCGCTGCGAGAGGTGGCGGGGGCCGAGGACGGAACCGTCGCCCTGCGGCTGTGGGCCGTCGACCTGCTCGACGGCATACCGGCACCGCTCGAGCACGTCGAGCTGCGCTGGGTGGACGAGGCCGGCCTCGAGGCCCTCGGCTGGCTTCCCGTCGACCGGGCCCTGCTCCCCCACGTGCGCGCCCACCTCGCCGCGCCGCGGTAGCCCCGGACGTGCCCGACCGCCGGGTGAGTGGTGCCGGGTAGCGGGCCAGAGCGCATACGGTGGGTCGATGCCCAACCGACTCGCCGCGGCCACCTCCCCCTACCTCCTCCAGCACGCGGACAACCCGGTGGACTGGCAGGAGTGGGGGACCACCGCCTTCGACGAGGCACGCCGCCGGGACGTCCCGGTCTTCCTCTCGGTCGGGTATGCCGCGTGCCACTGGTGCCACGTCATGGCCCACGAGTCCTTCGAGGACGCCACGGTCGCCGAGGCGCTCAACGAGCGGTTCGTCAGCGTCAAGGTCGACCGGGAGGAGCGGCCCGACATCGACGCGGTCTACATGGCCGCGACGACGGCGCTGACCGGCTCCGGTGGCTGGCCGATGACGTGTGTCCTCACCCCCGACGGGGACCCGTTCTTCGCGGGCACCTACCTGCCGCGTGAGCGGCTGCTCGCCCTTCTCGCCGCCGTCTCCGACGCGTGGCGGACCCGGCGCGCCGAGGTTCTCGGGTCGG
This sequence comes from uncultured Actinomycetota bacterium, assembly GCA_963771015.1. Taxonomy (GTDB): domain Bacteria; phylum Actinomycetota; class Actinomycetes; order Actinomycetales; family Dermatophilaceae; genus CAVSJJ01. Next base: position 565,659 of record CAVYRN010000009.1, on the reverse strand, counting down.
GAACGACCGTGGCGTCTCGGCTGCGGGAGCTCGCCGTCCCGGCACCGGCGCATCCCATCGACGAGGATGTCCTCGACGCGGCGGTCGAGGCTCTGGGGCGGGTACGGGACCGGCGGCGGGGTGGGTTCGGCGGGGCGCCGAAGTTCCCTCCGTCGATGGTTCTGGAGTTCCTCCTGCGCCACCACGCCCGGACCGGCTCGGCCGACGCGATCGCCATGGTCCGCGAGACCGGGGAGGCGATGGCCCGGGGCGGGATGTACGACCAGCTCGCCGGAGGTTTCGCCCGGTATGCCGTCGACGCCGCCTGGGTCGTGCCCCACTTCGAGAAGATGCTCTACGACAATGCGCTGCTGGCGCGCCTGTACGCCCATTGGTGGCGTGCCGGCGGTGAGCCCCTCGCACGCCGGGTCGCCCTGGAGACCGCCGACTTCCTCGTCCGGGACCTGGGAACGGCGGAGGGGGGCTTCGCCGCCTCCCTCGACGCCGACACCGAGGTCGACGGGCACGGCGTGGAGGGGATGACCTATGTGTGGACCCCGGCCGAGCTCGCCGAGGTTCTCGGACACCAGGACGGCGCCCGGGCCGCCGCGCTGCTGTCGGTGACCGAGAGTGGCACGTTCGAGCACGGCAGCTCGACCCTCCAGCTGCCCGAGGACCCCCCCGACGAGGGCTGGTGGGCCTCGACCCGGCAGCGGCTCCTCACGGCCCGGGCCACCCGTCCCCAGCCGGCTCGCGACGACAAGGTCGTGACGTCGTGGAACGGCCTGGCCATCGCCGCGCTCGCGGAGGTCGGGGCGCTGCTCGAGCGCGCCGACCTCGTCGATGCGGCCCGGCGGGCCGCGGCATACCTCCTGGAGCACCACGTCATTGACGGCCGGCTGCACCGGGCCTCCCGGGCCGGCCGGCTCGGCACGGCGCACGCCGTGGCCGACGACTACGGCAACCTCGCCGAGGGGCTGCTCACCCTGCACCAGTCGACCGGCGAGGCCCGCTGGCTCGCGGCGGCGACCCAGCTCCTGGAGGACGCGCTGGCCCGGTTCCGGGACGGCGAGGGGACCTTCCACGACACGGCGGCCGACGCCGAGGCACTCTTCCTCCGCCCGCGCGGCGAGTCCGACGGCGCCGAGCCGTCCGGGGTGTCCTCGCTCGCCGGGGCCCTGCTCACCTGCTCGGCGCTGACCGGGTCGCCCGCTCTGCGCGAGGCCGCCGAGGCGGCCCTGGCGTCGGTGGGACAGCTGGCCCACCGCGACCCCCGCTTCGCCGGCTGGGCACTCGCCGTCGCCGAGGCGGCTCAGGCTGGACCGCTCCAGGTCGCGGTCGTCGGGACCGGCCGCGTCGCCGACGACCTCGTCATGCTGGCGCGCCGGTCGACCTCGCCCGGGCTCGTCCTCGTGGCCGGCGAGCCCGACGCGGTCGACGTGCCGCTGCTGGCGGACCGACCCCTCGTCGATGACGGCCCGGCCGCCTATGTCTGCCGGGGGTTCGTCTGCGATCGGCCGGTGACCACGCCCGCAGCGCTGGACGCGGCGCTCGCCGGCCCGGCCGGGGCTACAGGAGGATGAGCCGGTAGGCGGGGTCGCGCTCGGCCATCAGGGTGGTGGCCCGGCGCGGGTCGACCCAGGCGGCGGTCGCCCAGATATCGGCCCAGGCCAGGTCGGGTCCCACCACGGTTGCGGAGCCGGGACGGTCGATGCCGACCCCCGTGACGGGATCGACGACGTGCGCACCGCGGGCGGCCGCGCCCGACGTGGCGACGGCTCCCCGGGTGAGGGTGACGATGTCGGCGACCTGATGTCGGTCGCGGGGGTTCTCCAGGCCGATCCGCCAGACCGGCTCGGAGCCGGCCATGAGCCGTCCCACGCCGGCGACGATGTCCCCGCCCGCCCCGATGGACCAGGCGATCTCGTCGACGGTCTCCAGGTATGCCGCGGCGCCGGCCACCGCCCAGCCCTTGACCAGACCGGTCGGGTCGAAGTAGCGACGCCCCTGGGGCCGCGACCGCCAGGCGCGGAACAGCCCCGCCGTGCGCTCCTCGGCCAGCAGGGCCAGCTCGGTCACGTCGGCGACCCAGCCGTGCGCGTCACCGGGCTCGAGCTCGCCGTGCTGGAGCCGGAGCAGGTCGCTGTCGGCACGCCAGGCGGACAGGACGGCGTCGACCTTGCGGAGGTGGTCGAAGACGTGCCCGACCGCGGCCTCGATGTCGGGACGGCTCGGCTCGGTGGCCCGGACGTGGACCGAGACGGGCATGCCCATGACGGGCTCGACCCAGGCCCGGCGCCCCAGTGGCGGTGGGGCGGCTGCGGTGGTTCGGATGACGGGGATCTCGGCGGTGATCATAGGTTGGCCTTGTCGATGGCGGACTGAAGGGAGGCGGTGTAGCCCTGCCAGGTCACCGAGGCGCCGGAGATCAGGTCGATGTTCGCGCTCTGCTTGGTGACGGCGTCCTGGTTGTAGATCGGCACCGCATAGGAGTTGATCTGCATGTCCCGCTGGTTGTTCCACGGCACCTGGAGGACCTGGGCGGCGACGATCTTGCCGCCGTTCACGGTGATCTTGACCTGTACCGGGCCCCATCGGGTGTTGACGATGTCACCCGAGTACGACGAGCCCTTCGCGGTCGTCGAGCCCGACCCGGAACCCGATCCCGAACCCGAGCCCGACCCGGACCCGGAACCCGATCCGGAGCCGGTGCCCGGCTGGGTCCCGGCTGCCTGGTTGGTCCCGGCGACGAGCGGTCCCACGATGCTCGTCGCGGTCGCCTGGGAGCTCGTGGAGGTGTGGTAGCTGAAGAGCAGCACCAGCGCCGAGACGGTGCTGAGGGCCCAGATCGTGATGCGTCGCATTGGCGTACTCCGGTCGGTCCTGGTCAGTAGCTGAAGCGCTCGAGGTGGATCTGCTGTCTCGGCACGCCGGCTGCCTCGGCGGCGGCCTCCGCGGCATCCATCCAACCCACGGAGCCGCAGATGAAGACGTCGTGGTCGGCAACGTCGGGCACGAGGTCGAGCAGCGCGGCGTCGTCGGTGAGGTGGCCGGCCTGCGCCGGAAGCCATGAGGGCCGGCCGGGCACCCGGGGTCCCTCGATGAGGACGTACCGGGCGCCGCGCCGCCGCGCGAGGTTGCCCAGCTCACGGTGGAACACGGCCTCGGCGCGGGACCGCACCCGGTGCAGGACCGTGACGTCGCCGGGTCGCTGGTCGAGCTCCTCGAGCAGCGCCTTCATCGGGGTGATGCCGATGCCGGACCCCATGAGCAGGACCTTGCGTCGAGTGCGGACGCCGGGGTGCAGCCGGCCGTACGGGCCCTCGATGATCACCCGCGTCCCCACCCTCAGCGACGCGAGCCGACGCGTCCCGTCGCCGACCTCGGCAACGGTGAACTGGAGGGTCCGGCCGTCCGGCGGGGCCGAGAGCGAGTACGGGTGGCCCCGCGTCCAGCCCGGACCGTCGAGGAAGCGCCAGTGGAAGAACTGGCCCGCATGAACCCGCATCCGGGCCAGCCCCGGACCGGTGACGGTCACCGTGGTCACGCCGGGCACCTCGGAACGGACGTTCGACACGCGCAGCCCGGCCCGGCTGGTCCGCCAGAGCGGGACGGCCACCCGGTAGACGAGCACGGCACCCACGCACCCGGCATACAGCGTCCACCAGAACACCGTCGACGCCGTCGAGAGGAGGAACTCCTGCCCCGTCCACAGCTGGTGCGGCAGGGCGAGGCCGGCGCCGAGGTAGGCGTAGAGGTGCAGCAGATGCCACGACTCGTACCGCAGTCGGCGCCGGGCCGCCTTGACCGAGGTGAGGGCGACCATGACGATGGCGAGCGTCCCGGCCAGCGCGATGACCATGCCGGGGTAGTTGACGATGAGGTCCACGAAGGTGCCGACCACGCCCTGCGGCGAGCTCGCGGCATACCCGAGCGTCACGAGGACGACGTGGGCGAGCATGAGGGTGAACGAGGTGAAGCCGACGACGCGGTGGGTCCGGGCCAGGTCATCCTGGCCCCAGGCCTGCTCGAACCACGGCACCCGGGCCATGAGGAGGACCTGGACGAGGAGCAGGGCGGACGCGACGAGCCCGGTGATGCGGCTGAGCGAGATGAGGCCGGTGGCGACGCCGCCGAGATCCCGGATGCCGCCGTTGCCGACCCACAGCACGGTGACGAAGAGCAGGAGCAGCCAGAAGACCACGCCCGACGCGTCACGCCACCACATCGGGACGGGCCGGGGGCGCGGCGAGGCCGCCGGTCGGACCCGGTCGTAGACGGCCCCACCGGAGGCCGCGGCGGTCGATGGCATGGCCAGCACCCTGCTCGGCGATCCTATGGATTGCCTGTGGCCGCGGTGCATGTCCTCCGTGAGTCTTCCGTGAGTCGGTGGAAACGGTTGCACGCGTCGGCAACAATGGCGCTCGTGACTCTGCCAGCCGGTCCGGACATCGCAGCACGGACGCACCTGGTCGGCCTCTCCCCCGACCGCATCGCGATGTTCTGCGCCCGGGTCGAACGCTGGTGGCCGGATCTCATCGGCGGGCTCGCACCGCTGTACGGCGCGGACCGGGCCGAGGCGCTCGGCACCGGCCTGGTCGAGCTGGCCGCCGACGCCTACCGCGAGCGCTCCGACGCCCTCCATGCCCGCGACCTGCAGCGCATCCTCCGGCCGGACTGGCTTCAGGAGCCGTCGATGCTCGGGTACGCCGCCTACACGGACCGGTTCGCCGGCGACCTGCGCGGCGTGGCCACCCACATCCCCTACCTCGACGAGCTCGGCGTCCGCTACCTCCACCTCATGCCCCTGCTCCGGCCCCGCAGCGGCGACAACGACGGCGGGTATGCCGTCGCCGACTACCGCGAGGTCCGCGCCGACCTGGGGACGATGGATGACCTCGCCGACCTCGCGACCGCCCTGCACGACGCGGACATGAGCCTGGTCCTCGACCTCGTCCTCAACCACGTCGCCGAGGAGCACGAGTGGGCGCGGCGGGCCCGGGCGGGCGAGCCGGCCTACCGTGAGTACTTCCACGTCTTCCCCGACCGGAGAGTCCCCGACCGGTTCGAGCGGACCCTGCCGGAGGTCTTCCCCGACTTCGCGCCCGGCAACTTCACGTGGAACGACGACCTCGGCGGCTGGGTGTGGACGACGTTCAACGAGTGGCAGTGGGACGTCAACTGGGGCAACCCGGCCGTCCTGCGCGAGTACGCCTCGATCATCCTCGACCTGGCCAACCGGGGCGTCGACGTCTTCCGGCTCGACGCGATCGCCTTCATGTGGAAGCGGATGGGCACCGACTGCCAGGGCCAGCCGGAGGTCCACGCCATCACCCAGGTGCTTCGGGCGGTGACCCGGCTCGCCTCCCCCGCGGTGGCGTTCAAGGCCGAGGCGATCGTCTCCCCGAGCAAGCTGCTCGCATACCTCGGCAGCGGGCCGTTCACCGGCAAGGTGAGCGACCTCGCCTACCACAACAGTCTCATGGTCCAGGTCTGGTCGATGCTGGCGGCCCGGGACGTGCGGCTGGCGGCCCGCGTCCTCGACCGGCTCCCGCCCAAGCCGGTGTCGGCCACCTGGGTGACCTACCTGCGCTGCCACGACGACATCGGCTGGGCCATCGACGACGAGGACGCGGCCGCCGTCGGAGCCACCGGTGCGGGACACCGGCGGTTCCTCGCCCACTGGTATGCCGGGGACTTCCCCGGCTCGCCCGCCCGCGGGCTCGTCTTCCAGTACAACCCCGCGACCGACGACCGGCGCACCAGCGGCACGGCGGCCAGCCTCGTCGGCCTGGAGTCAGCGGCAACCGTCGACGAGGTCACCGCCGCTGTCGCACGCCTGCGGCTGGCCCACGCCGTCGTCCTGGGATGGGGCGGTATCCCCGTCATCTGGAGCGGCGACGAGCTCGGCCAGCTCAACGACCCGGGCTGGGCCGCCGAGCCCGGGCATGAGGACGACAACCGGTGGACGCATAGGCCCGCGCTGGACTGGGACCGGGCCGGCTCGCGGCATGACCCGTCGAGCGTCGCCGGGCGCGTCTTCGGCGACCTCGTCTCGCTCGTCGCGGCGCGACGACGGCTGCCGCATCTGCACGCGTCGGTGGACACCCGGGTCGGGCCGGTCGACGACGACGGCGTCCTGGTGACGATCCGGGAGCACCCGGTCGGACGGATGGTCGGGATCTACAACGTCACGCCGGACTGGCGGATGTGGCCCGGCTGGCGGGTCCACGAGCTCGGCATGGCCGAGGCGACCGATGCCATCACCGGCGAGAGGGTGCCGTGGGGCGGGGACGGGAACGTCTGGCTGCCCCCGTATGCCGCCCTCTGGCTCACCGCCTGAGGCGGCTCCCGATCAGTCGAGTGCCTCGATCTCGGACTTGATCTTGTCCATCGCGTCGCCCGGCACGAGCGCACCGGCCATGCCCATCGCCTGGGACGCGGTCATCCCCTTGGCCATGCCGACCATGGGGTTGGTGGCGAGCCCGGGGGCGTAGGTGTCGAAGATGGCGACGACCTCGGGGTCGTCGAGAAGCTGACCGAGGGTCGTCGTGTTGACGTCGTAGCGAGCCATGCGGACACCTTACTCACGAGTAGCGAACGGGGCACTCATCATCACCGCTCCGCGCGCCGTCGCGTCGCGCGGGCCGATGTGACCCGCGTCACAGTTCGGCCCGCGGTCGCCGTCACCAGAAGCCGAGCAGCCCGCCGCCGATCCGGACGACGAAGCCCCCGACGACGAGGACGAACACGACCCGGACGAACGAGCTTCCCTTCGCCACGGCGGTCCGCGCCCCGGTGTACCCGCCGACGAGGTTCGCCGCGGCCATGACGAGCCCGATCTTCCACATGACGTGCCCACCCGGGATGAAGACGGTCAGCGCCCCGAGGTTGGTCGCGGCGTTGGCGATCTTGGCCGTGGCGCTCGCCTCGAGGAAGGCGTACCCGAGCAGCCCGACCAGGGCGAAGACGAGGAACGACCCCGTCCCCGGCCCGAGCGCCCCGTCGTAGGCCCCGATGACGAAACCGACCACCATCGCCGTCGAGGTGTGCCGCACCCCCGCCCAGCGCAACCGGGTCACCTCGCCGAGCGACGGCCTGAGCAGGGTGTACGCCCCGACGGCGACGAGCAGGACGAGGATGATCGGGTCGAAGGCCGACTTGGGGATGTGCAGGCCGATGAACGCGCCCCCGACGGCACCGGCATACGCGACGGCCGCCATCGGCAGCGCCGTCCGCAGGTCCGGGCGGACCCGGCGTCGATAGGTCACCGCGCTCGTCACGGTCCCCCAGACCGAGCTGAGCTTGTTGGTGGCGAGGATCTGCGCCGGGACCGCACCGGGGAAGGCGAGCAGCAGCGCCGGAAGCTGGACCAGGCCGCCTCCACCCACGACCGCGTCGACCCACCCTGCGGCGAAGGCGGCCAGCGCGAGCAGGAGCAGCGTCGAAAGGGTCGGGTCGCTCACTCCCCCGCCAGCCAGCGGTCGACGATGTCGAGGATGTCGAGCAGCTCGTGGGCGTGGGCGTCGGGGATGGCCGTGACGTCGACCCGCTGGGACGGCGGGATGTCCGAGTGCGGGATCCAGATGGCCCGCATCCCGATCTGGTGTGGGCCGTGAACGTCCTCGAAGACCCGGTCGCCGACATAGACGGCCGTCTCGGGGTCGACGTCGACGGCGCGGCAGGCGGCCCGGAACGCCTCCGGATGCGGCTTCACATACTCGATCTCGGAGGAGTAGACGTCCCCGTCGAGCAGGTCGAGGACCCCGTCCCGGGCGAAGATCTCGCGGTGGTAGTCCCGGGTCCAGATCGTGTTGGACAGGACACCGACCTTCAGGCCCCGGTCGCGCAGCCCGGCCCACAGCGGCTGGACCTGGGGGTCGGTCCACGTGTGCGGCTCCCAGAACCGTCGGTAGGCGGCGAGCGCGAGCAGGTGCCGGTCGTGCTCGGGGTCGACCCCCGCGGCGGCGAGGACGTCGGCGACGGCCGCGCTGGAGTGGTCCTCACGACCGCGCCGCCACACCGCCTCCTCGGCCGCCAGGAGTCGGTCGGCGAGGTCGTGAGCCGCCGCGAGGTCCGCCTCGGACACCTCGGCCGACCCCACCGGGATGCCGTGGATCTCCCGCGCAAAGACCCGCCACTGCTCGGGCAGGTCGACCTCGTGCCAGGGCGTGAGCGTGCCGCCCCAGTCGAAGACGACCGCGTGGATGGGGCGGCTCACGCGCCGAGGACCTCCGCCTCGACCGCGGCCACGGCCTCGCCCAGCGGGACCTCGCGTCGCTCGCCGCTGCGCCGGTCCTTGACCTCGACCACCCCGTCGGCGAGCCCCCGCCCGACGACGAGGATCGTCGGCACCCCGATGAGCTCGGAGTCCTTGAACTTCACCCCGGGACTCACCTGGCGCCGGTCGTCGTAGAGGACGTCGAGCCCGTGGCTCTCCAGCTCGATGGTGAGCCGCTCGGCGGCGACGAAGACCGCGTCGTCCTTCCCGGTCGCGACGATGTGGACATCCGCCGGGGCGAGCGCCCGCGGCCAGACCAGGCCCTGGTCGTCGTGGTTGCCCTCGGCGACGCACGCGACCGCACGGGACACGCCGACGCCGTAGGACCCCATGATGACCGTCTGCAGCTTGCCGTTGGCATCCAGGACCCGCAGATCGAGAGCCTCGGCGTACTTGGTCCCGAGCTGGAAGATATGGCCCATCTCGATGCCCCGGGCCGACTCGAGCTCCTGCCCGCAGACCGGGCAGGAGTCGCCGTCGCGGACCTCGGCGGCCTCGATGGTGCCGTCGGCGGCGAAGTCGCGTCCGGCGACGAGGCCGATGACGTGCTTGCCCGGGAGATCGGCGCCGGTCACCCACGACGTGCCCTCGACGACGCGCGGGTCGAGGAGGTAGCGCACCCCGCTGGCGTTGTCGGCCCCGAGGACACCCGGCCCGATGTAGCCCTTGGCCAGGGCCGGGTAGGCCGCGAAGTCCCTCTCGTCGAACGCGGCCACCTCGGCCGGCTCGACCTGGGCACCCAGGCGCTTCTCGTCGACCTCGCGGTCGCCGGGCAGGCCGATCGCCAGGGGCTCGCGGGTCCCGTCGGGCCGGACGAGCATGACGATGACGTTCTTGAGCGTGTCCGCGGCCCGCCACGGGCCGGAACCCTCCACCTTCGGGAACGCCGCGTTGAGGTGGTCGACCAGGGACTCGATCGTCGGGGTGTCCGGAGTGTCCTCGACGTGGGCCGCGGGAAGGCCGGCGTAGGGCACCGGGTCGGGGACCGGCACCCGGACCGCCTCGACGTTCGCGGCATACCCGCAGCTCGTGCAGTGGACGTAGGTGTCCTCGCCGTTCTCCGCGGTCGCGAGGAACTCCTCGGACTTGCTGCCGCCCATCGCCCCGGCCATCGCCTGGACGATGACGTAGTGGAAGCCGAGCCGGTCGAACATCCGGACGTAGGCGTCGCGGTGCAGCTGGTAGGACTTGTCGAGCCCGGCCGCGTCGAGGTCGAAGGAGTAGCTGTCCTTCATGACGAACTCGCGCCCGCGCAGCAGGCCGGCGCGGGGGCGGGCCTCGTCGCGGTACTTCGTCTGGATCTGGTAGATCGACAGCGGCAGGTCCTTGTAGGAGCTGAACAGGTCCTTGACGGCGAGGGTGAACATCTCCTCATGGGTCGGGCCGAGGAGGTAGTCCGCGTCCTTGCGGTCCTTGAGCCGGAAGACGTTGTCGCCGTACTCGTTCCACCGGCCGGTCGCCTCGTAGGGCTCGCGAGGCAGCAGGGCCGGGAAGAGCAGCTCCTGGGCGCCGATCGCGTCCATCTCCTCGCGGACGATCTGCTCGACCTTGCGCAGGACCTTGAGCCCCAGCGGCAGCCAGGTGTAGATCCCCGGCGAGACCCGGCGGATGTAGCCGGCGCGCACGAGGAGCTGGTGGCTCGGGACCTCGGCGTCGGCAGGGTTCTCGCGAAGGGTCCGCAGGAACAGGGACGACATGCGCATGGCCACGGGGGATCTCCTGGGGGTCGATGGGGCCCGGTCAGGATATCGGTGCGGTGCACTCGTGCCGTATGCCGTTTCGGCGCCCGGGCGCGGACCGGCGTCCGGCCCCGCTGGGCGAGGGGCTCAGCCGCGGCGCTTGTGGTCCCAGCGCTGGAACCCGGCCGCCTCGGCACTCGCCTCGTCGCGGAACCACACCCCGGCCTTGGTGCGCCCGTGGTAAGGACTGTCGCTCGGGTGGTAGAGCATGGAGCTCGCGTTGCCCTTGATGGCGAAGCCCTCGGGAGCCGACCCGTCGGGCAGCGGCGCCGCCGACCCCGCGCCGTAGGGCCCCTCCCCGGGTGCGGCCGGCGATGCCGGTTCGGCGGGTTCGGGCACGTCGGGCGTGCTCGCCGGCTCCGGCTCCTCGGCCGGGACCGCTGCGGCCTCGGCGGCCGGCGGCCGCGCCGGCGTCGCCCACGGGTCCGCCGCAAGGGTCTGCTGCCCCCGCCATCGGGTGTAGAACACCCAGCCGGCGGCACCACCACCCAGAGCCAGGACGAGCCCGGCCAGCCAGCGCCGGGCCCGGGAGCGGTCTTCGCGTCGGCTCATGCAGTGCGCCATGCCAGCATCATTGCGCATCGGCGCCGGTTCGGCTGCCGACTCCCCGCGGTCTTGGTACCTTGCCGCCAGCATGAACGAGACGAGCTGGGACGGCGATCGACGGGCGCTGGGCATCGCCCTGTCGCTCTTCCTCGCCGCCGTCGCGCTCGCCGGGCTCGGCCTGCTCGCCCTGGGCCGGAGCTCGCCGGACGCCGGCGTCGCCGCGTCGCCGACGCCGAGCGCCTCCGCGACGAGGTGCCCGCTCCCCCCGCGATCACCGCTGTCCGGGCCGTCCCCCATCCGCACTATGTGACGATCAGCTGGACCGACCCGCGAGAGGTCCCGGCGACCTACCGGGTCTACCGGCGGGCCGACCCCGCGACCGGCTGGACCCTTCTCACCGAGGTCACCCTCATCCCCGAGGCGCCGCGGCGCGTCCTCGACGGGGCACCCTCGGGCGCCGGCCTGCCGGAGTATGCCGTGGCCGTCCTCGGCGTCTGCGGCGAGTCGCCGCTGGAGCGCTGACCGGCACACCGACGAGCTGGTCAGCCGTCGGGTGGGCGTTCCTCGTACCTCGCCCGGGTGCCCTTGCCGCGGAAGCCCAGCCGTTCGTAGATCGACCGCGCCGGGTTGTCGGCGCTCACGCACAGCCAGGCGTCCGGCTCGCCGGTCCGCGCGAAGACGGTCAGCGACCGGACCACGAGATGGGCCCCGAGCCGCCGCCCGCGCCACTGCGGGACCGTCCCGACGGCGTCGATCCAGTTGTCGACGAGCAGGACGAAGCCGGCCGGCACGTCGTCCGCCCCGACGGCGACCCGAGAGTCGCCCGGACGGAAGCCGGGCTCGCCGCGCACCGACTCGAGCCACTGATCGTGGGTCGGGTCGGGGAACCCGGGCCGCTCGGCGAAGGAGCGTCGGTACGCCTCGAAGAACAGCGGGGCCGTCTCGTCACCGAACGCGAGCACCCGCAGGCCCTCCGGCCGCGGGATGGTGGGGATGTGCTTGAGCTTGTGCCGCATGACGGTCTCGGCCCACGTCCGGCGCAGGCCGCTGCTGGCGAAGAGCTCCTCGGCCTCGAGCGACATCGTCTCGGCGACGACGCGCAGCGGCGTGCCCCCCGCGTGTTCTCGGGCCCAGTCGACGAGCGCCTCGCCGTGCCCCTGACGGCGCGCCCCCGGGTGGACCAGACCCGAGGCGGTGCGACGCCCCTGGGCATCCCACGACAGGGCGGCGACGGCGACGAGCTCACCGGTGTCGTCACGGCCACCGATCGCCGTGTCGGTGAGGAACAGCTGGCGGAGCATCTCCTCGCCGGCCAGCTGGGGCAGGCCACCGTCCCGGCGCAGGCACGCCCGGGCGAGGGAGGCCAGCTGCGGGAGATCGGCCTCGCCGACGGATCCCCATTCGAGGGTGGACATGGCCGCTCCTCAGCCGCGCCCGGCCGCCCGCAACGCCGTGCGGATCATCGGCCACTGGAGCGGCAGGCGGGCGACGGTTCCCGCGAGGACGACCTGCGAGGCGGCGTCACCGCGCCGGGTCGCTCGCCGGGCGTAGTCGGCCGTCATCTGGGCGTTCGCGGGGAACACCGCGACGAGAAGTGCGGCGCTGGCCAGCCCGGCGACCCGACGGGTCGGCCGGGCGAGCAGTCCCAGGCCGCAGAGGATCTCGGCGACGCCGGAGACGTAGACGATCTGCCGTTTGTAGGGCAGCAGATGGGGGACGATCGGCTCGAAGACCTGCGGCCGGACCAGATGGGTGGTTCCGGACGCGACGAGCAGGGCGGCGAGGGCACCGATATCGGTGGCGAGCGGCGCCCCCCCGGAGGAGGAGGTGATGTCCGGCATGCCTCATCCAAGCACGGGCGGGGCCACCGGCGGACCGGATGTGACGTGATGTGACGGACCGGGTTCGGCCCCGCCTGCTTGGAGCAGGACGGTCCCCACCTAGAGCAGGACGGTCGTGAACTCCCCCACGGTCCGGAAGCCCAGCCTCTCGTAGGCCGCCCGCGCAGCCACGTTGTAGTCGTTGACATAGAGGCTGACCATCGGCGCGGGACCGGCCATGACCTGCTCGATGACCGATGCAAGCATCGGCACCGACAACCCCCGGCCGCGCAGCCGCGGTGCGAGCCACACGCCCTGGAGCTGGGCGCACCCGAGAGCGAGGCTGCCGATGTCGGTCTTGAAGACGACCTCGCCGTGCTCGACGACGACATAGGTGTGTCCCCGGTGGATGAGCGAGGCGAGCGAGGAGCGGTAGCTGCGCGAGCTGCCGGCATACGGCGGGTAGCCGATCTCGGCCGTGAACATGTGTGCCGCCGCGGGCAGGACGAGGTCGACCTCGTGGGGCGCGGCCGGACGCACCCGCGGGTCGGGCGTGACGCCCAGCCGGGACGGCGGGTCGGTGAGGATCATGAGCGGCTGGCGCTGACGGACGGCGCGCGCGGACCCCCACTCCGGAGCCAGCTCCTCCCAGAGGCCGAGAACCTCGTCGCGGGGGCCGAGGACCGACGCCGACCGACCGCGCCACCTGCGCATCCGGTCGGCGAACGCCGCGCGGCTCTCCGGGGTCGTCGCGACCGGGACGACGTTGGCGCTGGCCCAGCACACCGACTCCAGCCGGCCCTCGACCCGGTAGCCGAGGATCGTCCCGAGGGAGCCGGTCCGGCTGCCCTCGAGCACCCGGGCCGCGACGAAGACGTTCCGGGCGATGTCACGGCTGCACAGCTCGAGCACCTCGTCCCCGTCGGCCGGGGCCAGGGTGCGGACCGGACTCTTCGTGCGCAGCACGAGCCAAGCCTAGGGGCTGGACCGGGCCGGCGAGGGCCTCATGGTCAGCGGACGACGACGGTGGGGCTTCCCGCGTCGGCGTCGTCGACCGGCTCGCCCATCTCCTCGGCCAGCCGCATGGCCTCTTCGATGAGGGTCTCCACGATGTCCTTCTCGGGGACCGTCTTGACGACCTCGCCCCTGACGAAGATCTGGCCCTTGCCGTTGCCGGACGCGACCCCGAGGTCGGCCTCGCGGGCCTCGCCCGGACCGTTGACGACACAGCCCATGACGGCGACCCGCAGCGGGACGGTCATCCCCTCCAGCCCCGCGGTGACCTCGTCGGCGAGCGTGTAGACGTCGACCTGGGCCCGCCCGCAGGACGGACACGAGACGATCTCGAGCTTGCGGGGCTTGAGGTTGAGCGACTGGAGGATGGCATTGCCGACCTTGACCTCCTCGACCGGTGGGGCCGACAGCGAGACCCGGATGGTGTCGCCGATGCCCCGGGAGAGCAGGGCGCCGAACGCCGTGGCGGACTTGATCGTCCCCTGGAACGCCGGCCCGGCCTCGGTGACGCCGAGGTGCAGCGGCCAGTCGCCGCGCTCGGACAGCAGCTCGTAGGCCCGGACCATGACGACGGGGTCGTTGTGCTTGACCGAGATCTTGAAGTCGTGGAAGTCGTGTTCCTCGAACAGGCTCGCCTCCCACACGGCCGACTCGACGAGCGCCTCCGCCGTCGGCTTGCCGTACTTCTCGAGCAGGCGCTTGTCGAGGGACCCCGCGTTGACGCCGATCCGGATGGACACCCCGGCATCCGTCGCGGCCCGGGCGATCTGCCTGACCTGGTCGTCGAAGGCCCGGATGTTGCCCGGGTTGACCCGGACGGCGGCGCAGCCCGCGTCGATCGCGGCGAAGACGTACTTGGGCTGGAAGTGGATGTCGGCGATGACCGGGATCTGGCTCTTCCGCGCGATCTCGGGCAGCGCCTCGGCGTCGTCCTGGCTCGGGCAGGCGACCCGGACGATGTCGCAGCCCGCGGCGGTGAGCTCGGCGATCTGTTGGAGGGTCGCGTCGACGTCCGTCGTCGGGGTCGTGCACATCGACTGCACCGAGATCGGCGCGTCCCCACCGACCTCGACCTTGCCCACCCGGATGGTGCGGGTGCGCCGGCGGGGTGCGAGCACGGGGGCGGGGCCGGACGGCATGCCGAGAGAGACAGTCATGGGGCCAGTATCACCCGAGGCTCTGAGCGACGCTGCGGCCATCAGCCACCGAGCTTGATCGGGTTGATGATGTCGGCGGCCGAGAAGATCACCGTGACGAGGACGAGGACCAGCGAGACCGCGTACGTCATCGGCAGGGCCTTGGCCACGTCGACGAAACCGGGGTCCGGCCGGCCACGCAGCCGCGCCCAGGCCCGCTTGGTCCCCTCCCACACCGCCCCGGCGGCCTGCCCGCCGTCGAAGGGGAGCAACGGGATGAGGTTGAAGAGCAGCAGCATGATGTTGAGCGAGCCGGTGAGCCCGAGGAAGAAGAAGACCTTGTCGCTGACCGTGCGCAGCCCGCCGAGCTCGCCCGATACCGCCTCCCCCGCGATCCGGCCGACCCCGACGACCGACATCGGGCTGTCCACCGGGCGCGCCGTGCCACTGACGCTCGACGTGACGGCCGTGACGACGGCCTTCGGCAGCCCGACGAGCACCTTCGCCGTCCCCGCGATCTGCTGGCCGACGAAGCCGGGCACCGCGGTGAGCGGCTGCGTCTCGACGAGGACGTTCGGCGTCGAGCTGATCCCGAGGAAGCCGGCGTCGAGGTAGGTGGGCTGGCCGTTGGCGTCCAGGATCGGCGCCCCGTCCGCGCTGTAGGCGGCCACGGTGTTCTTGACGGGGGTGGCGATGAGCGTCTGGGTCGTCCCGGCCCGCTCGACGACGATCGGCGTCGCTTCGCCGATGCGGGGCCGGATGAGCCGACCCACGTCGGTCGAGGTGGCGACCGGGGTGCCGGCGATGCTGACGATGACGTCGCCGGAACGCAGCCCCGCCAGATAGGCCGGCGTCTTGTCCTGGCCGGGTCCGCACGTCGTGGCCCGCGTCGCCTGCGATGCGGGAACGACGCACTCGCTCACCGAGGCGACGACGGCGCCCGGCCGGTCGGTCGGCACGCCGTGCACCGTGAGGACGAGGCCGAACATGAGCACGGCCAAGACGAGGTTCATCGTGACGCCACCGACCATGACGAGGAGCTTCCTGCTCACCGGCAGCCGGTAGAAGACCCGGTCCTCGTCGCCAGGACGCAGCTGCTCGGCCTCGGCCTTGCGGGCCTCGTCGGCCAGCTGGGCGAACCGGCTCGCCGTCGTGCGGGTGGTCCCCGGCTCGTCCTCGGGCCGCGGCGGGAACATCCCGATCATCCGGACGAACCCCCCGACGGGCAGGGCCTTGACGCCGTACTCGGTCTCGCCGATCGTGCGCGACCAGATGGTCGGGCCGAAACCGATCATGTACTGCGGCACCCGGACACCGAACCGCTTGGCCGGGATGAGGTGCCCGATCTCGTGGACGGCGATCGACAGACCGAGGCCGAAGACGAAGACGAGGATCCCGACGAGGTTGGCCAGCACGGTCATCCAGATGCTCCTGTGGTCGACAAGCCGAGGGCCGCGGCGGCCTCGGCGCGTGCCCAGGCGTCGGCACGCAGCACTCCGTCAACGCTCTGGGCGTCGAAATCCCTCCCCCGGTGCGCGTCGACGACGCGCTCCACGGTGTCGACGATGTCGAGGAACCCGATCCGGCGCTCGTGGAAGGCGTCCACGCAGACCTCGTTGGCGGCGTTGTAGACGGCCGGGTAGGTCCCGCCGGCCTCACCGACCCGGCGGGCCAGCCGGACCGCCGGGAACGCCTCGTCGTCGACCGGCTCGAACTCCCAGGACTGCGAGCGCGTCCAGTCGCACGGGACGTCGACGTCGGCCAGGCGATCGGGCCAGGACAGCCCGAGCGCGATGGGGACGAGCATCCGGGGCGGCCCGAGCTGGGCGATCGTCGACCCGTCGCGGAACTCCACCATCGAGTGGACCTGCTGCTGCGGGTGGACGACGACGTCGATGGCATCGAACGGGATATCGAAGAGCAGGTGCGCCTCGATGACCTCCAGGCCCTTGTTGACGAGCGTCGCGGAGTTCGTCGTGATGACCCGGCCCATCGCGAAGTTCGGGTGGGCGAGGGCCTGCTCGGGGGTGACGCCTGCGAGCTCGGCCCTGGTGCGCCCTCGGAACGGGCCGCCGCTGGCGGTGACGACGAGCCGGCGGACCTCCTCGGCCCGGCCGCCACGCAGGCTCTGCGCGATGGCGGAGTGCTCGGAGTCGATCGGGACGAGCTGCCCTGGCCTGGCCGCCGCGGTGACGACCGAGCCGCCCACGATGAGCGACTCCTTGTTCGCCAGGGCGAGCGACGAGCCGGCGGCGAGCGCTGCCATGGTGGGCCGCAGACCGATCGAGCCGGTGATCCCGTTGAGGACGACGTCGGCACCGACACCGGCGGCGGTCGTGGCGGCGGCCTCTCCCACGACGACCTCGGGCGCGTATGCCGCATCGCCGGCGTCGGCGGCATACCGGGCGATCGCGTCGCGCACGTCCGTCGCCGACCCACCGGCCACGGCGACCAGGGCGGGCCGGAAGCGGACGGCCTGCGCGGCGACGAGGTCGATGTTGGCACCGGCGCTGAGGGCCGTGACGGTGAACCGGTCGGGGTTGCGTGCGATGACGTCGAGGACCTGGGTGCCGATGGACCCCGTGGAGCCGAGGACGGCGACGGAGCGCGGAAAGGTCACGCCCACCATTGTCGCCTACCGGGGCTCCGCGGCATTCCGGGTCGGCCGTGCCCCGCATGTCGGTTGGCCGTGGGGGCCGCGAAGGGAGTAGACCCGGACCATGCGCGCCGCACTGCTCACCGGCTGGCGGCAGGACCTCGTGGTCGAGGACCTGCCCGACCCCTCCTGTCCCCCGGACGGCGTGGTCCTGCGAGTGCTCGCGTGCGGGGTGTGCCGGTCGGACTGGCACGCCTGGACCGGCGCGGACCCCGTTCGGCTCCCCCACGTTCTCGGGCACGAGTTCTCCGGCGAGGTCGTCGAGGTGGGACCCGACGTGCGGGGCTGGCGACCCGGTGACCGGGTCGTCGCGCCCTTCATCCTCGCCTGCGGTCGCTGCGCCGACTGCGCAGCGGGCCACCAGACGGTGTGCGCGGACCAGGTGCTGCCGGGCTTCACCGCGCCGGGCGCCTTCGCCGAGCTCGTGGCGGTCCCGCACGCCGACACCAACCTCGTCCGACTCCCCGCGGGGCTCGATGTCGCCCTGGCGGCGGCCCTCGGCTGCCGGGCGACCACCTCGTGGCACGCCCTCACCGGGAGGGCGGCACTCCAGGCCGGCGAGTGGCTGGCCGTCTTCGGGGCGGGCGGTGTCGGTCTGGCCACGCTCGTGCTCGGTCGCGCGCTCGGCGCCCGGGTCGTCGTCGTCGACATCGTCCCCGACAAGCTCGCGCACGCCGCCGCCCAGGGCGCCGACGCCACCGTCGACGCCCGCGCGGGCGACCCGGCCGAGGCGGTCCGGGAGATCACCGGGGGCGGCGCCCATGTCGCCGTCGAGGCCCTCGGGACGCAGGAGACCACGCAGGGCTCGCTGCGCTCGCTGCGCCCGCTCGGCCGGCACGTCCAGGTGGGGATGCCGACCGGGCCGCATGCCCGGATGACACTGCCGATGGACCGCGTCTATGCCGGCCAGCTCGCCCTCTTCGGCACCCGTGGCATGCCGGCGTGGCGGTTCCCGAGCCTGCTCGCCCTCATCGAGTCAGGCCGGGTGGACCTGTCCGCCATGGTGGCGCGGCGCGTCTCCCTCTCCGATGTCGGAGCCGAGCTGGCCCGGTTCGACGGGCCGGCGCCGCCGGGCGTGGCCGTCGTCACCGACCTCACGGGTTAGGACCCGGGCCGGGTGCTCCTCGGGAGCCTAGGCGGGGGGTGGGCCGACGATGGTGACCCGGGCCCCGGGCTCGTCGGCGGCGTTGGCGAGGATGTCGACGATCCCGGCGTAGTCGGCCTGGTGGGTGTCGATGAGGTGCCGGGACGGCACCCACACCAGCCACCATGCCTCGACCTCCGCACGCCGGTGGACGTCATCCGGGAGCAGGTCGGCGAGCGCGTCGAGGTTGTGCCCGAACCAGTTCGGGAAACCGAGGACCTCGCCGAACTGGCCGATGGCGTCCTCCTTGTGCCACCCGCCGCGAACAACCGCGACGCGGGCCTGGGCGTGCTGCCCGCGCTCCCCGGCCGCCGCCGCCGCGGCCTCGGGTGGCACCTCGTCGGTGAACTCGATCATGTCCCCTCCTGAACCTGCTGGAACGAGTCGTAGTGGTTCGACGTCCAGTAGACGTCACCGCCGCGGCCGACGACGAGGCGCCACGGCCCGCGGTCACTCTCGCCGGGCTTGGCCACCGTGTACTCCCGGTAGTAGCCGCCGGCCTGACCGGGCAGGATCCGCTCGCGGTTCTCGAACACGGTGCCGTCCTTGGCGTACGGGAACGGGCCGCCGGCGCGGATGAGCGCGAGGGTACCCCGCGCCTGGCTGGGCAGGCGGCTCTCGGCGACCGACGCCAGTCCCGAGTCGGGGGTATCCCGCGCCGTGGCCGACGGGGCGAGCACCGCGGCGCTCGCCGACGAGGTGACCGGCCCGTCCGAGCGCTGGCTCACCCACCAGCCGAGCACCGCACCGAGCAGGACCACGACGGCCAGCACCCAGGCCGGATGGCCGCGCCGCCCACCCGAGGAAGTCCTCACGCGCTCATTGTGCAGTCGGCCGACCACCCCGGGACCACGGCACGCCCGGCAGCGTCGAGCCTCGACGCCCGGTCAGGGGGCGATGCCGACGTACTTCGTCTCGAGGTACTCATCGATCCCCTCGAAGCCACCCTCGCGCCCGAAACCCGAGGCCTTGACGCCACCGAACGGCGCGGCGGGGTTCGAGACGATGCCCTGGTTGATGCCGACCATGCCGAACTCGAGGGCCTCGCTGACCCGGATCATCCGGGACAGGTCACGGGTGAAGACGTACGAGACGAGCCCGAACTCGGTGTCGTTGGCGAGCCGGACCGCCTCGTCCTCGGTCGCGAAGGTCGCCACCGGGGCGACCGGGCCGAAGATCTCCTCGCGCATCATCCGGGCGCTCATCGGGACGTTGGTGATGACGGTCGGCTGGTAGAAGAAGCCTCGGCCCTCCCCCGCCACGCCCCCGGTGAGGACCGAGCCGCCGACGGCGCGAGCGTCCGCGACGAGCTCGGCGACCTTCGCACGGGACGGGGCGTCGACGAGCGGCCCGACGTCGACGCCCTTCTTGGTCCCCTTGCCGACGGTGAGGGCGGCCATCTGCTCGGCGAACTTGCGGGAGAACTCGTCGGCGACACCCTCCTGGACGAAGAAGCGGTTCGCGGCGGTACACGCCTCGCCGATGTTGCGCATCTTGGCGAGCATGGCGCCGTCGACGGCCGCGTCGACGTCCGCATCGTCGAAGACGATGAACGGGGCGTTGCCGCCGAGCTCCATCGAGACCCGGAGCAGCTGCTCGGCCGACTGCTCGACGAGCCGGCGGCCGACCTCGGTGGAGCCGGTGAAGGTGAGCTTGCGCAGCCGCGGGTCGCGGATGATCGGCTCCATCACCTGGCCGGTGCGGTGGGTCGTGATGACGTTGAGGACGCCCCCCGGCAGCCCCACCTCGTCGAGGAGGGCGGCAAGGGCGAGCATCGACAGCGGGGTCTGGCTCGCCGGCTTGACGACCATGGTGCAGCCGGCGGCGATGGCCGGGCCGATCTTGCGGGTCCCCATGGCGAGCGGGAAGTTCCACGGGGTGATCATGAGGGTCGGGCCGACCGGCATCTTCATCGTCATGAGCCGGGTCGCACCGTTCGGAGCGGTCGCCCACCGTCCGTGGACGCGCACTGCCTCCTCGGAGAACCACCGGAAGAACTCCGCGCCGTAGGCCACCTCGCCGCGCGCCTCATGCAGCGGCTTGCCCATCTCGAGGGTCATGAGAAGGGCGAACTCCTCGGTGCGCTCGGTGATCTTCTCGTAGGCCGCACGCAGCAGCTCCCCGCGGTCGCGCGGCGAGACCTTGGCCCAGGACGCCTGCGCCGCCACGGCGGCGTCGAGTGCGGCCCTGCCGTCGTCGATGGTCGCGTCGGCGACGGAGGTGAGCACCGAGCCGGTCGCCGGGTCGTGGACCTCGAGGACCTTCCCGTCGGAGGAGCCGCGCCATGCCCCACCGATGAACAGCCCCTTGGGGACGGACTCGATGAGGGCCTTCTGGGTCATCGCCATGGTGTTCTCCTCGGCGGGTCACGCCGGATCGGTGGGTCGGGGTCTCAGTGGTGGTGATGCTGCTCGTGGCCCGGCGGCGGCTCGGGTATGGCGCCCGCACGGCCCTCGAGGAGCGGGCGGGCCGGGTCCCAGCGGGTGCCGTCACGCGCGTCCTGGCGCCTGCGCGCCATGGCCGACAGTCCCTCGAGGACGACGCGGTTGGCCAGCGCAGCGGTGATGTCGGCGCTGTCGTACGGCGGGCTGACCTCGACGACGTCGATGCCGACGACGGGCAGCTCGAGACAGATCCGACGGACGCTGTCGAGCAGCTCGCGGGCGGTGAGACCCCCCGGCTCCGGGGTGCCCGTCCCTGGGGCGTGCCCGGGGTCGCAGACGTCGATGTCGACGGAGAGGAAGACCCCCTCGCACTCGTCGGTCGCGATGGCGAAGGCCTCGGTGAGGCATGCCGGCAACCCCCGGGTGACGATCTCCGTCATCTCGTACGAGCGCATGCCCTGGGCCGCCATCCACTCCAGCGTCTCGGGTCCCGGCCAGTACCCACGCAACCCGACCTGGAGGAACCGGTCCCCGCGCAGGGCGCCGGACTCGATGAGCCGGCGCATCGGCTGGCCATGCCCCCACAGCGACCCGAACTCGATGTCGCCGGTGTCGGCGTGGGCGTCGAAGTGGATCATCGAGACTCGGCCGTGGCCGAGGACGTTGGCGCAGCCCTTGGCGTCGGGGTAGGCGATCGAGTGGTCGCCGCCGAGGACGACGGGGATCGCGCCGGCCGCGGCGACCTTCTCCACGGCCCGCTCGAGGGCGGGCAGGGCGGTCTCGATGTCCCCGGAGTACATCTCGACGTCCCCGGCGTCGACGACGTGGAGGTCACGCAGCGCGTCGGTCCGAAGGGCGAGCGACGGGCGGGAGCCATCGGGCGGGAGGTAGTCCGTCATCCGGATCGCCTGTGGCCCGAACCGGGCGCCCGGCCGGTGGGAGGTCCCGCCGTCGAAGGGCGCACCGAGCACGACGACATCGGCGCCGGCATACGTGCTCTCGTCGTCCAGGTCGCACGCAGGCACCCCAAGAAAGGTGATGTCGGGCCCGAACTGGGCCCCGTACCGCGTCATCCCTGGGACTCCACGACCGGGGTCACCGGTCCTCCATGCCCCAGGGCGAGCCATAGCCGGCGGGCTTGGGCGCCTGGAGGAGCTCGAGGAAGGGCACGGCGTCGAAGGCCTCCGGGCCGAGGACACCCGTGCCCTTCCACGCGCCCGTCGAGAGCAGCTCGAGAGCAACGACCGGGTTGACCGCGGTCTGCCAGACGACGCACTGGGCGTCGTAGTCGCGCATCGTGTCGGCGTTGTCGGACACGTGGTAGAGGTAGGTCCGCCGCGGCCGGCCGTCCTTGCCGGTACCCGTGACCCACACGCCGGCACACGTCTTGCCCTCCATCCGCGGCCCGACGCTCGCCGGGTCGGGCAGCACCGCCGCGACGACGTCACGCGGCGCGACCGAGACGCCCTTGACCGGCACCGGGTCGGTGCGGTCCAGGCCGAGGGCATGCAAGGTCTTGAGGATCCCGATCATCTCCTCGCCGAGCCCGTACTTGAAGGTGACCTTCTCGGCGTCGAGCCACCGGGGCATCAGGAGGACCTCCTCATGCTCGACGTGGACGCACTCGACCGGGCCGATCCCCTCGGGGAAGTCGAAGACCTCCGGCTCGCTGAACGCCGGCAGCGTGTACCACCCGCCGTCCGGCTCGCCCGCGCGGGCCCGCTCGAAGACGACCGGCGGGTTGAGGCACTCCTCGATGATGGTCCACATCGAGAAACCGGGCGCGAAGACCTCGTTGCCGTCCTCGTCGCGGATGACGAGGTTGGCGCCGTCGCGGGTGCCGAGCTCGTCGATGTGGCTGAACAGGTGGTCCTGGGCGTAGCGCGCGAACACGTCGGACAGCCCGGGCTCGACACCCATCCCGAGCAGGGCGAGCCGGCCGGCTCCGTCCCAGGCCTCGGCCTGGGCGAACTGGGCGTCACCGAGCTTGGTGCCCACCTTGGCGTAGGGCTCCGACGCGTGACGTGACGACAGGCTCATCGCCATGTCGAGGTAGTCCGCGCCGGCGGCCAGCGCGCCGTCGAAGATCGGCATGACGAACCGCGGGTCGACGGCGTTGAAGACGTGGGTCGCGCCGACCTGCCGGGCCAGAGCCGTCACCGCCTCGGTGGAGCCTGCATCGACCTGGGCCGCCGTGAACCGGCTCTCGCCCGGGCGCCGGGCCACCACCGCCTCGACGGTGCGCTCGGCGCGGGCAAGGTCGTAGTCGGCGACCACCCATGCCTCGAAGAAGTCCCTCTCGACGGCGATCTTGGCCGCAGCGTCGCCGACGCCGCCGGCGCCGATCATGAGGATGCGCATCGGGTATTCAGGCCTTTCGGTTGCGCTGGGCGCCGACGATCTGGGCGACGCCGACGATGGCAAGGGCACCGAGGAACATGATGGTGCCGATGACGTTGATCTGGACCGGTATGCCGCGCTGCGCGGCCCCCCAGACGTACATGGGGAACGTCACCGAGCTGGGGCTCGCGTTGAAGTTCGTGATGATGTAGTCGTCGAAGCTGAGCGAGAAGGCGAGCAGCGCGCCGGCGGCGATGCCGGGGGCGACGAGCGGGAACGTCACCCGAGAGAACGTCTGCAGCTCGTTGGCGTAGAGGTCGGCTGCGGCCTCTTCGAGCCGTGGGTCGAGCGAGGCGACCCGGGCCTTGACCGTGACGACGACGAACGAGACGCAGAACATGATGTGGGCGATGAGGATGGTCATCTTGCCGGTGGGCAGGCCCATGGCGATGAACAGGGTCAGCAGGCTCGAGCCCATGACGACCTCGGGGGTGGCCATCGGCATGAAGACGAGCAGGTTCGTCGCGGACCGACCGCGGAACCGGTGCCGCCCCAGGGCGAAGGCGATCATCGTTCCGAGCACCGTCGCGGTGAACGAGGCGATGAGCCCGATCTGCAGGCTCAGCCCGAGCGAGCTGCAGATGCCTGGTGCTGCGCAGGGGTGCAGCCAGGCGTCGAGCGTCGGGTGCGCCAGGTCCAGGGTGAGGTTGTAGCGCCCCTTGGGGTTGTTGAACGAGTAGAGGATGACGACCATGTTGGGCAGCAGGATGTAGCCCATGACGAGCAGGCCGACGATGACGACGAGGTGGCGGCGCAGCCAAGCCATCTAGACCAGCTCCTCGGTGCCGGCTCGCCGGACATAGACGAACACCAGCACGGTGATGATGACCATGAGCATGAACGACAGCGCGGCGGCCGTCGGGTAGTCGAGGACCCTGAGGAACTGGGCGTCGATGACCTGGCCGATCATGACCGTCCTGGTGTTCCCCAGCAGGACCGAGTTGATGTAGTCACCGGCGGCGGGGATGAAGGTGAGCAGCGTCCCCGCGACGACACCCGGCAGCGACAGCGGCCAGATGACCCGGCGGAAGGTCTGGACGGGAGAGGCGTACAGGTCCTGGGCCGCCTCGACCAGGCGCAGGTCGAGCCGCTCGATGTTGGCGTAGAGAGGCAGCACCATGAACGGCAGGAAGTTGTAGGTCAGCCCGCAGATCACGGCGAACACCGAGTTCATCAGCTGGTCGGTGCTGATCAGGCCGACCGCGTGCAGGCCCGACTTGAAACCATCCAGCGCGCCCGTCCCCCACCCGAAGGGAACCCAGCCGGCCACCTCGGTGAGCAGTCCGCTGTTGCCGAGGATGTTCTGCCAGGCCAGCGTCCGGATGAGGAAGCTCGTGAAGAACGGCGCGATGACGAGGACGAGCAGGAAGTTCTTCCATCGTCCGGACCGGTGGGCGATGAACCACGCGAGGGGGTAGCCGAAGAGGAGGGTCAGCACGGTCGCGGCACCGGCAAACGACAGCGACCGCACCACCTGCGGCCAGAAGCGGGACAGCGAGTCGGCGTAGGTCGCCCAGTGGAACGTCAGCACGTAGCCGTTGTCGATGTCGCCGGTCTGCAGCGACTGCGAGGCGAGCGAGATCGTCGGCAGGACGAAGAACACCACAAGCCAGAGGATGCCCGGCGCGAGCAGCGCGTACGGTACCCAGTTGCGCCGCTTGTGCCGCGTCGGGGCCACGGCGGATGCACCTGACTCGGCGGTGACGCTAGTCATCGTCGATCACGATGCCGGCGTCCGCGGACTGGTCCGCGTCGAGGACGAACCCGTGCGCCGGCGTCCAGGACAGCTCGATGTTCTCGCCCACCCGGACCCGGGCGGACCCGTCGTTCTGCTGGACGGCCGTCATCTCCTGGCCCCACGGCATCTTGACGAGGTACTGGGTGGACACCCCCGTGAAGGAGGCGTCGGTGACGACCCCTCGAAGCGAGTTGGGGCCACCGCCCGGGCCGATCTGGAGCTTCTCCGGGCGGACCCCGATCCAGATCTCGGTCGCTCCCGTGGGGATGTCGATGGCGTCGACCTCGATGTGGTTGCCGTGTGAGGTGACCCGGACGGTGCCACCCTCCCCCGGACCGTCGATGCTGGCTCGCAGCAGGTTGGACTGGCCGAGGAAGTTGGCGACGAACGCCGTCGCCGGGTTCTCGTAAAGCGTGGCCGGGTCACCGAGCTGCTCGATGTGGCCGGCGTTCATCACCGCGATGGAGTCGGCCATCGTCATGGCCTCCTCCTGGTCGTGGGTGACGTGGACGAAGGTCAGGCCCACCTCGGACTGGATCCGCTTCAGCTCGATCTGCATCTGCCGGCGCAGCTTGAGGTCCAGCGCCCCGAGCGGCTCGTCGAGGAGGAGCACGTCCGGACGGTTGACCAGGGCCCGCGCCAGGGCGACCCGCTGCTGCATGCCGCCCGAGAGCTGGGCCGGCTTCTTCCGGACGACGGCACCGAGCTCGACGAGGTCGAGCGTCTCCTCCGACTTGCGCCTCCAGTCCTTGTCACCGCGCCGGCGCAGGCCGAACGCGACGTTCTCCAGGACGTCCAGGTGCGGAAAGAGCGCGTACGACTGGAACACGGTGTTGACGTTGCGCTGGTACGGCTTGAGCCGGGTGATGTCCCGGTCCGCGATGGTGATCGTGCCGCTCGTCGGCTGTTCGAGCCCGGCGACCATGCGCAGCGTCGTCGTCTTGCCGCACCCGGAGGGCCCCAGCAGCGCGAAGAACGACCCCTGCGGGATCTCGAGGGTGATGTCGTCGACCGCGCGGAAGGTCTCGAAGTCCTTCGTGACCCCCGTGATCCGCAGGTCACCCGTCTCGCTGGTCGTCATCACCCGGTGACGAGGGTCTGGAAGAGCCGGTTGTACTTCGTCTCCTCCTCCTGGGTCAGGCCCCGGAACACGTGGGCCCGGGACAGGGTCGCCTGGTCGGGGAAGATCAGGGGGTTCTTCGCCCACCGACGGGTCCGCGGAGACCAGGATCTCCTTGGTGCCCTTGACCGGCGAGATGTAGTTGACGTAGTCGACGACGTCCGCCATGACCTTGGGGTCGTAGTAGTAGTTGATGAGCGTCTCGGCGTTCTTCTTGTGGCGCGCCAGGGCCGGGATGACGAAGTTGTCCGACCACAGGGTGCATCCGGTGTCGGGGAGGGCGTAGCCGAGGGCGGGGTTGTCGAGCTGGAGCTGGACGACGTCGCCGGTCCACGCGATGCAGGCGGCGGTGTCCCCGGCGGCGAGCGGCTTGGTGTACTCGTTGCCGGTGAAGCCCTTGATCTGGCCCGCGTCCTTGGCCTTCTGCAGCTCGTCGATGGCCGCCTGGAAGTCGGCGTCGGTGAAGCTCTCGATCTTCTTGCCCAGGGCCATGAGGACCAGGCCGACCGTGTCGCGCATCTCGGTCAGCAGGGTGACCTTGCCCTTCAGGGCCGGGTCGGTGAGGAGCTGGTCGACCGAGGTGACCTTCTTGCCGCCGGTCGCCTTGGGGTTCCAGGCGATGCCGGCGAAGCCGCTCTGCCACGGCAGCGAGTACAGCCGACCCGGGTCGAACTCGACGTTGAGCAGGGAGTCGTCGACGTTGGCATGGTTCGGGATGTTGGCCAGGTCGAGCTTCTCGGCGTAGCCCTGGCGGATGAGCCGGGCGACCATCCAGTCGGTGCTGCACCACACGTCACGACCGGTGTCGGTCCCCGCGGCGAGGAGCGGCCGCACCTTGGCGTAGAACTCGTCGTTGTCGTTGTAGTCCTCGGTGTAGTTGACCTTGACGCCGGTCTGCTTCGTGAACGCGTCGAGGGTCGGGTGCTTGCCCGTCTTGTCGTCGACGTCGATGTACTCGGGCCAGTTGGACCAGTTGACGACCTTCTCGGTGTCGGACATGTCCTGGGCGAGCTTCGCGGTCGGAGTGGACGTGGATGTTCCGGTGGTCGTCGGGTTCTGGCCCTTGGAGCCACAGGCGGTCAGCGCGGCCACGGTGCCGAGGCCGAGCGCCCCGGCCATCACCGTGCGCCGGTTGAGCGCTCCTCGGGCGAAGGCGGCCTGGACACTGGGTGGGAGCTGGTCGTTCATGGGCGGGGACTCCTCGGTCTTCTCGTCTGGTCGGCGGTGCCGGTGAAGGTGTTGGTGATTCGGTTCGATGCGACGTGTCGGGGCGTCGCTTCCAGGGTCTGCTCGTCAGCTTTCGATGTTGGCCATGACGTGCTTGATGCGGGTGTAGTCCTCGAAGCCGTACATGGACAGGTCCTTGCCGTAGCCGGAGCTCTTGAACCCGCCGTGCGGCATCTCGGAGACGAACGGGATATGGGTGTTGATCCACACCGCTCCGAAGTTGAGTCGCTTGCTCATCCGCATGGCCCGCCCGAAGTCCTTGGTCCATACGCTCGACGCCAGACCGTACTCGACATCGTTGGCGAAGCGCAGCGCCTCGGCCTCGTCGGAGAACCGCTGGACGGTGATGACCGGGCCGAAGATCTCGCTCTGGATGGCCTCGTCCTGCTGGTGCAGGCCGCTGACGACCGTCGGCTCGAGGAAGAACCCGTCGCCCAGGGCGTTGATCCGGCTGCCGCCGGCGTCGATGCTCGCGTGGTCGGGCAGCCGGTCGAGGAACCCGGTGACCCGGGAGAGCTGGTTGACGTTGTTGACCGGACCGAACAGCGCGTCCGGGTCGTCCGGCATACCGACCTTGGCGTTGGCCCTGGCGTACTCGGCCAGGGCGGCGACGAACTCGTCGTGGATGCCCGGACCGGCGAGGACGCGGGTCGCCGCGGTGCAGTCCTGGCCGGCGTTGAAGTAGCCGGCGATGGCGATGCCCTCGACGGCCGCCTCGATGTCGGCGTCGTCGAAGACGACGACGGGGGCCTTGCCACCGAGCTCGAGGTGCACCCGCTTGACGGCCTTGCTCGCGCTCTCGGCGACCTGCATGCCGGCCCGGACCGAGCCGGTGATGGCGACGAGCGCCGGCGTGTCGTGCTCGACGAGGAGCCGCCCCGTGTCGCGGTCGCCGGTGATGACGTTGAAGGCGCCCGGGGGCAGGAACTCCGCGGCGATCTCGGCCAGCAGCAGCGTCGTCTCCGGGGTCGTGTCGCTCGGCTTGAGGACCACCGTGTTGCCGGCGGCGAGGGCCGGGGCGATCTTCCAGACCGCCATCATCATCGGGTAGTTCCATGGCGTGACCTGGCCGACGACGCCGATCGGCTCACGGCGGATCCAGCTCGTGTGGCCCGCCATGTACTCCCCGGCCGAGCGGCCCTCGAGGACCCGGGCGGCCCCGGCGAAGAACCGGAGCTCGTCGATCATCGGGGGCACCTCCTCGCTCTCGGTGAGCGCGTACGGCTTGCCGGTGTTCTCGCCCTCGAGGGTGACGAACTCGTGGGCCCGGGCCTCGACCGCACTGGCGAAGTCGAGCAGGGCCTTCTGCCGGTCCTTCGGCGTCGTCTCGCCCCAGACCTCGAAGGCCGTGGCCGCCGCGGCGTAGGCCGCGTCGACGTCGGCGGCGGTGCTGACCGGCGCCTTCGCGACGACCTGACCGGTGGCGGGGTTGACGATGTCGGAGACCGTGTCGCCCCTCGCCTCGACGTACTCGCCACCGATGAAGTTGCGCAGTTGACGGGGTTCACTCACGACGTTTCGCTCCCAACCATGACGTCCGGGGTGGAGGGTGTTGGACCGCACTCTAGCCCGGCGACGGTGGATTTCAATAGGTTCGGTGTATCAACTGTGTGAAATCGCGGTCTCAAACTCGATTTGGCGACTGATTCCGTCGTGTTGGCACTTGCCAACCAACGAGATCCGGGACACGATGTGCCCGTGACGAGAGCGGTACGGACCGGGTCGCCGACCCCCGAGGTGCGGCTCGATGACGTGGCCAAGGCCATCATCGAGCTGCTCCAGGAGGACGGTCGCCAGTCGTATGCCGCCATCGCCAAGGCGGTCGGCCTCTCCGAAGCCGCGGTCCGCCAGCGGGTCCAGCGGATGCTGGACGCGGGCATCATGCAGATCGTCGCCGTCACCGACCCGCTCCAGGTGGGCTTCCGGCGTCAGGCGATGATCGGCATCCGGACCGCCGGCGACCTCATCAGTCTCGGCGACGCGCTGACGGAGCTGCCGGACATCGACTACGTCGTGACGACGGCCGGCAGCTTCGACTTCCTCGTCGAGGTCGTGTGCGAGGACGACGACCATCTCCTCGACCTGCTCTCGACGAGGATCCGCGCGCTGCCGGGTGTCACCGAGACCGAGACGTTCGTCTACCTGAAGCTCAACAAGCAGCACTACAACTGGGGTACGAGATGACCACTGAACCGTCCGCGATCTGGGAACCCTCCTCGGACCGGCACACCCGCACCGGGAAGCTGTACTCGGAGGCCGCCCGCGACCACCTCTGGATGCACTTCACCCGGCACTCGGTCTTCGAGGACCCGGCCGACGGGGGACTCGGCCACAGCGTCCCCATCATCACCCGGGGCGAGGGCTACAAGATCTTCGACGACCGCGGCAACGAGTACATCGACGCCCTGGCGGGGCTCTTCGTCAACCAGGTGGGCCACGGGCGCACCGAGATCGCCGAGGCGATGGCCAAGCAGGCCAAGGAGCTGGCGTTCTTCCCCCTGTGGTCCTACGCCCACCCGCGGGCCATCGAGCTCGCCGAGCGGCTCGCGGCCGGCGCGCCGGGCGACCTCAACCGCGTCTTCTTCACGACCGGCGGCGGTGAGGCGGTCGAGACCGCCTGGAAGCTCGCCAAGCAGTACTACAAGCTCGTCGGCAAGCCGACGAAGACGAAGGTCATCAGCCGGTCGGTCGCCTATCACGGCACCCCGCACGGCGCCCTGTCGATCACCGGCATCCCGGCCGCCAAGGCGATCTTCGAGCCCCTCGTGCCGGGCGCCGTCAAGGTTCCGAACACGAACTTCTACCGGGCGCCGGAGCACCTGCGCGAGGACGAGAAGGCCTTCGGCCGCTGGGCCGCCGACCGGATCGCCGAGGCGATCGAGTTCGAGGGCCCGGACACCGTCGCGGCCGTGTTCCTCGAGCCGGTCCAGAACTCCGGCGGCTGCTTCCCGCCCCCGCCCGGCTACTTCGACCGGGTCCGCGAGATCTGCGACGAGTACGACGTGCTGCTCGTCTCCGACGAGACGATCTGCGCGTTCGGCCGGATCGGCTCGATGTTCGCCTGCGACGACCTCGGCTACGTGCCCGACATCATCACGACGGCGAAGGGCGTGACCTCCGGGTACGCCCCGCTGGGCCTGATGATCGCCAGCGACCGGCTCTTCGAGCCGTTCCGCAAGGGCACGACGTTCTTCCCGCACGGCTACACGTGGGGTGGCCACCCGGTGAGCGCGGCCGCGGCGATGGCCAACCTCGACGTGTTCGAGGCCGAGGGTCTCAACGACCACGTCAAGCAGAACGCCCCGCTGTTCAAGGCCACCCTCGACAAGCTGCGCGACCTGCCGATCGTCGGCGACGTCCGCGGCGCCGGGTTCTTCTACGGCATCGAGCTCGTCAAGGACCAGGCGACCCGCGAGACCTTCAACGACGAGGAGTCCGAGCGGCTGCTCCGCGGCTTCCTGTCCAAGGCCCTGTTCGACGCCGGGCTGTACTGCCGCGCCGACGACCGGGGCGACCCCGTTGTCCAGCTGGCGCCCCCGCTGATCATCGGTCAGCAGCAGTTCGACGACATCGAACAGCGACTGCGCTCGGTCCTCACCGAGGCCGCCAACCACCTCTGAGCCGAGCGGCGTCGATGACCTCGACCTCCGCCCTCCCACTGTGGTGGGAGGGCGCGACGGTTCCCGCGCCCCACGGCATACCGGATCCACCCCCGGCGTCCGACGTCGTCATCGTCGGCGGTGGGTTCACCGGGCTGTGGACCGCGTACTACCTGCTCCGGGACGACCCGGGCCGGTCGGTGACGGTGCTCGAGGCCGAGCACGTCGGCTTCGGGGCGAGCGGCCGAAACGGCGGTTGGGTCTCGGCCCTCTACCCGGTCTCGGCGGACTCGGTCGCGGCGCGCCACGGCCGGGCAGCGGCGCTAGACCTGCTCACCGCCCTGCGCGACACCGTTGTCGAGGTCGGCGCGGTCTGTGCGGTGGAGGGCATCGACGCCGGCTTCGTGCGGGGCGGGACCGTCATGGCCGCGCGAGGGCCCGCGCAGGCGACGCGGGCCCGGGCGTACGCCGCGCACGGCGCCTCGTGGGGGGACGGCACGGTCTGGCTCGAGGCGGACGAGCTCTCCGAGCGGCTCCGCACCCCGGGGGCGCTCGGCGGCACGTTCAACCCGAACTGCGCCCGGATCCACCCCCGACGCCTCGTCGACGGACTCGCCGACGCCGTGCGGCGGCTCGGTGGCGTCATCGTCGAGGGTGCCCGCGTCGAGACGGCCGGACCGGGCTGGGTGGCCCTCGCCGACGGCCGGGCTGTCGCGGCGGGGCACGTCATCCGGGCGACCGAGGCGTACACCGCCCGGCTGGCCCGGCTGCGCCGGCGGATCACGCCGGTGTACTCGCTCATGGTGGCGACCGAGCCGCTGAGCGGCGAGCAGTGGGCGAGCATCGGGCTCGAACAGCGCGAGGTGTTCTCCGACCACGGCCACGTCGTCGTCTACGGCCAACGGACGGTTGACGACCGGATCGCCTTCGGCGGACGAGGGGCGCCCTACCACTGGGGGTCGGCGGTCGACCCGGCGTTCGACCGCGACGAGCGGGTCTTCGCCCAGCTCCGGGGCGCGCTGCTCGACCTGTTTCCCCAGCTCGACGACGTCGACTTCACCCATGCCTGGGGCGGGCCGCTCGGGATCGCCCGCGACTGGCACCCGTCGGTCGGCTTCGACGCGACGGCCCGGGTCGGCTGGGCCGGCGGGTACGTCGGTGACGGCGTCGCCGCGACCAACCTCGCGGGGCGCACCCTGGCCGACCTCGTCTCGGGACGGCATACCGCCCTGACCGCCCTGCCGTGGGTCCAGCACCGCTCCCCCACATGGGAGCCCGAGCCGCTGCGATGGCTCGGGGTCAACGCCGGCCTGCGGCTGGCCACCCTGGCCGACCGCGAGGAGCGGACAACCGGACGTCCGGCCCGCCTCGGCCGGGTCCTCGACAGGCTCACCCACCACTGACCCCTCGGGGCGCGGGGGCTGGGCGGCGGGACGGTGAGCCTAGAGTGACCGGCATGTCACCGGAGCGGCCCGAGGTGCAGAGCATCGCCGAGCTCACCGGGCTCCTCCACGACGGGGCCGCCCTGGCCGGGCGGCGGCTCCAGGGCCTGGACCTCTACCCGGTCGAGGCCGATCTGTCGCGGCGTACCGACCTGGCGGGGCTCGTCGTCCTCGGCGGCCGACTCTCCCCCGACCTCGAACGGCACCTCCGCGCGCACGGCGCCCTCGTCTTCCCCGCCGACCCGAAGGTGCCGGTCGACCCCTACCGCAGCCACCTCTACACCGCCGACGAGCTGTATGCCGGCCTGGCCGACCGCGGCTACGCCCACACCCCCGACGCCCGGGCCTACCGATGGTTCCTCGATCGGCGGACCAGCCGCGACATCTACGCGACGCTGCTCCGGGCGATCCACGACGACGCGATGAGCGACGCCCTCGACGAGCGGCTCGACGCGCTGCCGGTCGTGGGCGTCATGGGCGACCACGCCGTCCGCCGGGGCACGGCGGAGTATGCCGCGGCCGCCGGCCTCGGCCACCGGCTCGCCGACGACGGTCTCGTCGTCGCGACGGGCGGCGGCCCCGGGTCGATGGAGGCGGCCAACCTCGGTGCGGCGGTCCCCGACGAGGAGACGCTCGCGGACGCGCTCGCGGCGCTCGGCGAGGACCCCGGCTGGGACGACGACATCGCCCGCTGGGCCGGCGGCGCCCTCGCCGTGCGCGACCGGTTGCTCCGCGCGAGCCCCTCGGGAACGACCGCAGGAGCCGCTCGCCGGCCCCGCACGGTAGGCATCCCCACCTGGTTCTACGGCCAGGAGCCGTCGAACGTGTTCGCCGACGCCATCGCCAAGTACTTCTCGAACGCCCTGCGCGAGGACGCCCTGCTCGCTCGCTGCGATGCCGGGATCGTGGTTCTGCCCGGTGCCGCGGGGACGGTGCAGGAGATCTTCCAGACCGCCACCAGGCTCTACTACGCCCGCCCCGACGACGCCGTCCCACCGCTCGTCCTCGTCGGACGCAGACGGTGGACCGAGGAGATCCCCGCCTGGCCCGTGCTGGCGGCCCTCGGCAGGGACCGACGGATGGCCGACGCGATCCGCCTCGTCGACGACGTGACCGAGGCGGCCGAGATCATCCTCGACGAGGCCGACCGCACGCTTGCCGTCGACCGCCGGCCCGGCGGCTAGGCCGTCGCCGCCGCGAGCTGCCCGCAGGCCCCGTCGATGTCGGACCCGCGGGTGTCGCGCACCGTCGTGGGGATGCCACGGGCCCGGAGCCGTTCGACGAACTGCTGCTCGACGCCGGGCCGCGACGCCGTCCACGTCGAGCCGGGGGTCGGGTTGAGCGGGATGGGGTTGACATGCACCCACCCCCGACCCCGAGCGATGAGCTTCTCGGCGAGCAGCTCGGCCCGCCACGCCTGGTCGTTGATGTCGCGGATGAGCGCATACTCGATGCTCACCCGCCGGCCGGTGGTGTCGAAGTACCGTCGAGCCGCGTCGACCACCTCGTCGACGGGGTACCGGGTGTTGAGCGGCACGAGCTCGTCGCGCAGCTCGTCGTCCGGGGCATGGAGGGACAGCGCGAGCGTCACCGGCAGGCCCTCCTCGGCCAGCCGGTCGATGCCGGGGACGAGCCCGACCGTCGACATGGTGAGCCCGCGCGCGGACAACCCGAGACCGTCCGGGGTGGGCTCGACGAGGCGTCGGATGGCACCGATGGCGGCCCGGTAGTTCGCGAGCGCCTCCCCCATCCCCATGAAGACGACGTTCGAGACCCGGCTCGCTCCCCCGGTCGCCGGCATGCCGTCGCTCCCGCCCTCGCTGCCCAGCTCGGCCGCGGCCCCGGCCCGGGCCGGGGCGACCTCACCGCGGGCCAGCTGGCGCGCGGCATACACGACCTGCTCGACGATCTCGGCGGTGGAGAGGTTGCGGGTCAGCCCCTCCTGGCCGGTCGCGCAGAACGGGCAGTTCATCCCACACCCCGCCTGGCTGGACACGCAGACGGTCGCCCGGCGCGGGTAGCGCATGAGAACGGACTCGACGATGGCGCCGTCGTGCAGGCGCCACGCGGTCTTGACCGTCGCCCCACGGTCGGCGGTGAGGGTGCGGATCGGGGTGAGCAGGGCGGGCAGGAGCGCGCCGACGATCGCCTCTCGGGTGGCCTTCGGCAGGTCCGTCATGTCCTCGGGCCGGTCGACGAGCCGCTCGAAGTAGTGCGCCGAGAGCTGCTTCGCACGAAAGCCCGGGTGGCCGAGCTCCTCGACCGCCGAGCGCCGCTCGGCCGGGTCGAGGTCGGCCAGATGCCGCGGTGGCCCGGGGCGGCGCGGCGCGGCCATCGTCAGCTCCCCGGGCCGGGGGCGGCGCGCGGGCTCGTCCGGCCGGTCGGCCCGGGGTCCGGTCATCTCGTCGGTCATGGCGTCACGGCAGTGGGACGACGATCCGCAGCATCGCCCAGATGAGCGGGGCCACGATGACGAGCGAGTCGAGGCGGTCCATGAGGCCACCGTGGCCGGGGAGGATGTCGCCCATGTCCTTGACGCCGAGGTCGCGCTTGATCGTGGACTCGATGAGGTCGCCGAGGGTCGCCGCGGCGGCGGCGAGGGCGCCGATGAGCGCGCCGGCCCACCACGGCCCGTCGAGGAGGAGGACGAGCGCGATCGCACCCACCGCCGCCGAGGCGGCCACCGACCCCGCGAAGCCCTCCCAGCTCTTCTTGGGGCTCACCGACGGCGCCATGGGGTGGCGCCCGGCAAGGACGCCGACGGCATACCCGCCGATGTCGGAGAACACGGTGACGAGCAGGAAGAAGACGATGCGGCTGGCACCGTCGTCGGGGGTGAGCATGAGGACGGCGAACCCGGCGAGCAGCCCGGGGTAGAGGGTGGCGAGGATCGAGGCGCCGAGGTCACGGGCGGCCCCGGCCGCCCCGTCGGCGACCCGCCAGACCAGCAGGGCGACGACCGTGAGGCCGAAGGAGACGAGCAGGCCCTCGCCGCCCTGCACGTAGGCACTGACGGCCATGCTCGCGGTGCCGAGCAGCAGCGGTGGCGCCGGAACGAGCAGCCCGGCGGTGGCCATCGCGCGGCGCATCTCCCAGGCGCCGAGGCCGACCGCACCGACGATGACGACGAGGAAGCTCGGGGTGAAGAACACCAGCGAGACCAGGACGACCAGCGCCAGGCCGATCCCGACACCGGTGGCCGACTTCAGGTCGCGGCCCGCGCGAGAGGCACCCCGGGCGGCCGGATCGGGAGGCGTCGCCTCCCCGGCTGCCGACGAGACGACCGACGGCGGCACGACCGACACCGAGGGTGGCACGACGGCATCCGGACCGGTCGCCGCAGGCCCCGCAGACGCCGCGGTCGCCGCGGCGGGTCGGGAGTCCGGGCTGTCGGTCATGGCCGTCATGGCGTCGGGCTCACTCAGACGTCGAGGAGCTCGGCCTCCTTGTGCTTGAGCAGGTCGTCGATGAGGTCGACGTGCTTCTTCGTCAGGGCGTCGAGCTCCTTCTCGCCGCGGACGCCGTCGTCCTCGCCCACGTCACCGTCCTTGATGAGCCTCTCGAGGGCGTCCTTGGCGTGCCGGCGGACGTTCCGGATCGCCACCTTGCCCTCCTCGGCGTGGTGCCGGGCCATCTTGATGTACTCCCTGCGCCGCTCCTCGGTGAGGACGGGCATGTTCACCCGGATGATCGCCCCGTCGTTGTTGGGGTTGACGCCGAGGTCGGAGTCGC
Organism: uncultured Actinomycetota bacterium; assembly: GCA_963771015.1. GTDB lineage: Bacteria > Actinomycetota > Actinomycetes > Actinomycetales > Dermatophilaceae > CAVSJJ01. The sequence goes on along the minus strand of CAVYRN010000009.1, from coordinate 529,702 downwards.
GGATCGCCTTCTCGATGTTGTGCATCGCCCCCTTGTCGAACGGGGAGATGATGATGGTCCGCGCCTCGGGGGTCTGGAACGACGCGAGCTGCTGCAGCGGCGTCGGAGCGCCGTAGTAGTCGACGAGGAGCTTGTTGAACAGGCCCGGATGGGCCCGTCCGGTCCGGATACCGGCGAAGTCCTCCTTGGTGACGTCGACGGCCTTCTCCATCTTCTCCTCGGCCTCGAACAGGGTCTCTTCGATCATCGGATGCGTTCTCCTCGAACTCGTGGGCTGCCGTTCAGTCTCTCAAAGCACGCCCGGCCCGCGCAGGCAGTCGTGCGGCGCGCCGCCGGAGCGGGTCGCAGCGGCTCAGTCCGCGGCGAGCAGCGTGCCGATCCGCTCCCCCCGCAGGGCTCGGGTGATGTTGCCCTCCCCCTCCATGCCGAAGACCAGCATCGGCAGGCCGTTCTCCATGCACAGGCTGAACGCGGCCGCGTCGACGACCTTGAGCCCGCGACGCAGTGCGTCCGCATAGCTCACGGTGTCGAGCTTGCGGGCGCCCGCGTCGGTCCGCGGATCCGCGTCGTAGACCCCGTCGACACCGTTCTTGGACATGAGGACCTCGTCGCAGCCGATCTCGAGGGCCCGCTGGGCGCTCACCGTGTCGGTCGAGAAGTACGGCATGCCGGCGCCGGCCCCGAAGATGACGACCCGGCCCTTCTCGAGGTGGCGGATGGCGCGGCGTGGGATGTACGGCTCGGCGACCTGCCCCATCGTGATCGCGGTCTGAACACGGGTGTCGACGCCCTGCTTCTCGAGGGAGTCCTGCAGGGCCAGGCAGTTCATCACCGTGCCGAGCATGCCGATGTAGTCGGCCCGGGCCCGCTCCATACCCCTCTTCTGCAGCTCGGCGCCACGGAAGAAGTTGCCGCCGCCCACGACGACCGCGACCTGGACGCCCTCCCGAACCGCCTCGGCGATCTGCTGGGCGATGCCGCGGACGACCTCGGGATCCACGCCCAGCCGCCCGCCGCCGAACGCCTCGCCGGAGACCTTGAGCAGAACCCGGCGAACACCCGGGTGCTCGGCCACGCCGTCGGAGAGGTCGGTGCCGGCGGTCGGGGCAGAGGTCGTCGTCACGGGCTCTCCTTTGTCGGGCGGTCGCTCGATCTTGTCACACCCCGTCGGCGATGGCGTACCGGTGCATGGCGGCCGGCAACGCCCTCAGATGTCGGGCACGTGCCGGATGAAGCACTCCGCGTCGACGCCACCACCGCTCCCCAGCCTGCCCCGACCCAGGCCATGGACATGGGTATGCCGCCCACTGCGGCGAGCGGGCGGCATGCCTGGTGCTGGTGCCGGGGAGCCTGGGGTCAGACGCCGACCTTGAACCGGGCGAAGCCGGTGGCGGTGGCGCCGCCCTCGGACAGGACCGTCGCGACCGACTTCTTCGGCTCCTTGGCGAACGGCTGCTCGAGCAGGACGTTCTCCTTGAAGTAGCCGTTGACGCGCCCCTCGATGATCCTCGCCAGGGCGGCCTCGGGCTTGCCCTCCTCCTTGGCCGTCGCCTCGGCGACCCGGCGCTCGTTCTCGACCGTCTCGGGGTCGACGTCCTCGCGGGTCATGACGGTCGGGCTGAACGCGGCCACGTGCATGGCGACGTCGCGAGCGATCACGTCGTCGCCACCCGAGGTCGCGACGAGGACGCCGATCTGCGCCGGCAGGTCGGGGCTCGTCTTGTGCAGGTAGGAGACGACGTGCTCACCCTCGAGCCGGGCGACCCGCTTGACCTCGATCTTCTCGCCGATCGTGGCGTTGGCGTCGTCGAGCAGGGCCTGCACGGTCGTGCCGTCGGGCATCGTGCTGGCCCGCAGCTGGTCGGCGTCGGTGGCCTTCGTCGCCACGGCCTGGGCCAGGACCTGGTCGGCCAGGGCGAGGAACTTCACGCCCTTGGCGACGAAGTCGGTCTCGCAGAGGACCTCGACGAGGGTGCCGGCGCCGTCTTCGACGCTGGCCGCGACCAGCCCGTTGGACGTCGTGCGGCCCTCGCGCTTGGTCACGCCCTTCTGGCCCTTGATGCGAAGGATCTCGGTGGCCTTGGCGCGGTCGCCGTCAGCTTCCTCGAGGGCCCTCTTGACGTCGAGCATGCCGGCCCCGGTCGACTCGCGCAGGGCCTTGATGTCAGCGGCGGTGAAGTTCGCCATTGTTGGTCTGTCGCTCTCTTTTCGTGCGGTTCGAACAGTGGTCAAAGATGGTCGGGGCCCTCAGGCCTCGGGTGCGGGGGCCTCGACCGGCGCCTCGGCCTCGGGAGCGGGGGTCTCGGCAACCTCGACAACCTCGACAACCTCAGCAGCCGGCGCCTCCGCAGCCTCGACAACCTCAGCAGCCGGCGCCTCCGCAGCCTCGACAACCTCAGCAGCCGGCGCCTCCGCAGCCTCGACAACCTCAGCAGCCGGCGCCTCCGCAGCCTCGACAACCTCAGCAGCCGGCGCCTCCGCAGCCTCGACAACCTCAGCAGCCGGCGCCTCCGCAGCCTCGACAACCTCAGCAGCCTCGCCGCCGAGGAGCTCGCGCTCCCATTCGGCCAGGGGCTCGTCACCGGCGACGACGTCCTCACCGGTGCGGGCACCGGCACGGGCGATGAGGCCGTCGGCGACCGCGTCGGCGATGACCCGGGTCAGCAGGGTGACCGAGCGGATGGCGTCGTCGTTGCCGGGGATCTTGTAGTCGACCTCGTCGGGGTCGCAGTTCGTGTCGAGGATCGCGATGACCGGCAGGCCGAGCTTGCGGGCCTCGTCGACGGCCAGGTGCTCCTTCTTGGTGTCGACGATCCACACGGCCGAGGGCACCCTGGCCATGTCGCGGATGCCGCCGAGGGTCTTCTCGAGCTTGTCCCGCTCCCGCTTGAGGATGAGGAGCTCCTTCTTCGTGTGACCCGAGCCGGCCACGTCGTCGAAGTTGATCTCCTCGAGCTCCTTCAGGCGGGTCAGCCGCTTGGAGATGGTCTGGAAGTTGGTGAGCATGCCACCCAGCCAGCGCTGGTTGACGTACGGCATGCCGACCCGGGTCGCCTGCTCGGCGACGGCCTCCTGGGCCTGCTTCTTCGTGCCGACGAAGAGGACCGTGCCGCCGTGCGCGACGGTCTCCTTGACGAACTCGTAGGCCGAGTTGATGTAGGTCACCGACTGCTGCAGGTCGATGATGTAGATCCCGTTGCGCTCGGTCATGATGAAGCGCTTCATCTTCGGGTTCCACCGACGGGTCTGGTGCCCGAAGTGGACGCCGCTCTCGAGGAGCTGGCGCATGGTGACGACGGCCATGCCGTGGGTCTCCTAGCTGTGTGGTTGTCAGTTGCGTCGGTATGCCGTGAGCCCGCTCCGCGGACCGCTGGCCACCTGCCTGGCGTCTGCACGCACCCCGCCGGAAACCGTGAGGATCCGGACTGCCGTGGTGCGCCCCGGGAGTCGAGACGAGCTCGATGACCCGGCGATAGACGCGCGAATTCGACCGGCACGAGACCGGTCGTGCCTCCAGTGTAGGGGAGGCACGACGGGAACCCGAATCCCCGGTGCGCGGCCCCACCCGACGGTGGCCGACCGCCACCGGGCCGCGCCGGCCGATGCTGGCTCGCCACCGGGCCGCGCCGGCCGATGCTGGCTCGCCACCGGGCCGCGCCGGGCGATGCTGGCCGCGGGGCGGCCCGGTCTGCCCGGGCTCTCGGGTGGTTCTGGTCAGTCCCTCGGGTGGAGGGTGAGGATCCCCCCGGCGAGCCGCGCGGGCGCGCCCATCGGGAAGGCGAGGTTGGGCTGGTCGTGGCCGATCGGAGCACCGGCGGCGAGCGGCACGCCGAGGGGGACCAGCCGGTCCCGGAGCACGGCCCGCACCTGGTCGGGGTCACCGCACGCGGTGAACCCGCCGAGCACGATGCCCCGCACGCCGGCGAACCAGCCGGACCGCAGCAGCTGGGTGAGCGCCCGGTCCACCCGGTACGGGTTCTCATCGACGTCCTCGAGGACGGCGATGGACCCCCGCGCCGGCAGCAGGTCCGCCGTGCCGACCGAGGAGGCGAGCAGGGCCAGGTTGCCACCGACGAGCCGCCCCTGCGCCCGGCCCGGGACGAGGATCTGCAGCCGCGGGGCCAGGGTCGTCTCGGCGCCCGGCTCGAAGAGCAGCTGCCACAGGTGGGCCCGGGAGGCCTCGTCGCCGTCGCCGAGACCGGTCACAGCGGGCCCGTGGACGCCCGAGACCCCGAGGCGGACCCCGAGGGCATGGAGCAGCGGGGTGACGTCGGAGAAGCCGACGACCGGCTTGGCGGGCGCGACGACGAGGCGGTCCCAGTCGAGCAGGTCGAGCAGCCGTGGCACGCCGTAGCCGCCCCTGGCGCAGAACACGGCGGCGACATCGGGGTCGAGCCAGGCCGAGGCGAAGTCGGTGGCCCGGTCCGCGTCCGGCCCCGCGAGATACCCCAGGTCGGGGTGGGTATGCCGCAGGTGCGGCCCCTCGGCGACCTCCAGCCCCCAGCCCCGCAGGACCGCCAGCCCGGCGTCGAGCCGGTCCGCCGGCACGGGGCTGGACAAGGCCACGACGGCGACCCGGTCGCCGCTCCGGAGGGCGGGCGGGCGCAGCAGCTCCATGACCCGACCTACGCAGACGCGACGAGCGGCCAGGGGCGCACCCGCTCGAGCTGGGCGGCGACCGCCAGCAGCAGCCCCTCGTCCGCCGAGGTGGTGAGCAGCTGGACGCCGATGGGCCAGCCCTCCCGGCTGCGCCCGGCCGGCACCGAGATGCCGGGGTGGCCGGTGACGTTGAGGATCGAGGCGAAGGCGACCATCGGCAGCGACCGAAGCTGGGCGTGCAGGCTCCCGACACCGTCGAGCCGGCCCAGCGCCGGGGGCAGCGGCGCGATCGTCGGGGTGACCAGGACGTCCCACCCCGCCAGGCGGGAGGTCAGGGCCGTCGCGACCCGCTCGCCCGAGCGCTCCGCCGCCGCCACGACGCCCGGACGGGCCCAGCCGCCCAGCCGTGCCGTCGAGCGGGTCCGCCACTCCAGCCGCTCGGGGTTCTCGACGAGTCCGGTCTCCTCGCGGATCGCTCCGAAGAACTGCGGGAGGAAGGCGCCGGTCGGGGTCGGCCAGCGAGGGTCGAACCGTTCGACATGGTGACCCAGCCCCGCGAGTGCCTCCGCGGTCGCCTCGGTGGCGGCCGCCACCTGCGGGTCGACCCGCGTCCCCGGCACGACGGACCTCGTCGTCCACCCGATGCGCAGCGTCCCGGGGTCATGGGTCGCGGCCTCGAGGAAGCGGCCCTGGGGCGCTGGGGCGCTCCAGCGGTCAGCGGGAGTGCTGCCGGCAAGCACGTCGTAGACGAGCGCAGTGTCGGCAACGGTGCGGGTCAGCGGACCGAGGGTGCCGAGCGCACCCCACAGGGCGGCATACGGTGCGGTGCTCACCCGGCCCCGCATCGGTTTGAGGCCGACCAGCCCACAGCATGAGGCGGGGATGCGGATCGAGCCGCCGCCGTCGCCGCCCATCGCCACCGGCACCATGCCCGATGCCACGGCGGCCGCCGATCCGCCGCTGGACCCGCCGGTCGAGCGGGTGCGGTCCCACGGGTTGTGCGTCGAGCCGCGGGCGGCGCTCTCCGTGAACGGGAACTGGCCGAACTCCGGCATACACGTCTTGGCGACGACGACGGCACCCGCGGCCCGCAGCCGGCGGACCGACTCGCAGTCCTCCGCGGCGGGGGTGGTGTTGGCGAGGCCGCCGAACGTCGTCACCATCCCGGCGACGTCGAGCTCCTCCTTGATGGCGACGGGGACGCCCGCCAGCGGCCCGTCGTGCCCGGGACCTCCGGCGTCGAGGGCCGCGGCGTCCGCGAGCGCCCGCTCGGTGCGCAGCGCGCTGATGGCATGCAGCGCCGGGTCACGCTCGGCGATCCGCGCGAGCGCCGCCTCGACGACCGCCCGTGCGGTCAGCCGGCCCTCCCGGACCGCGGCCGCCGTGTCGAGGGCGGAGAGCTGTGCGAGGTCGGTCGGGAACGTCGCCGTCATGCCCGAGAGCGTATGCCGCGGCACCACACGGCGACACCCTCCGCCGCGGACGGCCGGCCTCGTCAACGGGTGGACACCCTTAATGTTAGTCACTAACATTAAGGGGTGGTCAGCCGATCGGAACGCACCAGGGAGCGGTTGCAGAGCACCGCTCTGCGGCTCTTCCTCGAGCACGGCTACGACGAGACAAGCGTTGCGGCCATCGCCGCCGAGGCGGGGGTCTCGCATATGACCTTCTTCCGGCACTTCCCGACCAAGGAGTCGGTCGTCGTCGGCGATGCCTACGACCCGCTCATCGCCGAGGCTGTGCGCCGGCAGCCGGTCGACCTCGGCGCGTTCGAACGCGTCCGGCGCGGGCTCCTCGGCGCGTGGGCGTCGATGCCCGAGCCGGGCGTCGGCGAGACCCGCGACCGGATCCGCCTGGCCGTCAGCCACCCCGCCCTGCGCGCGGCCATGCACGAGAACATGCGGGAGACCGAGGCGGTCGTCGAGGCAGCGCTGCGGGAGACGGGGGTCGACCGGTTCGAGGCGGTCGTGGCGACCGGCGCCTGCCTCGGGGCCGTCATGGCCGCCCTCGCCGACTGGGGCCTGGACCCCGACAGCGGCCCGATCGGGTCCCGCGTCGTCGCGGCCCTGGCGGCGCTCCCCCACTCTGCGTCGACCGAGGAGACCGCCCATGCCTGAGACATCCCGACCGCCGGTGACCCGGGCGTCGCGGGCCGCGACAGCGGTGTCACCCCCCGCCCTCGAGGCGAGTGGCCTGCGGCGTGCCTACCCGGACGTCGTGGCCGTCGACGGGGTCGACCTCGTCGTTCGTCCCGGCGAGATCCACGCCTTGGTCGGGCTCAACGGGGCGGGCAAGACCACCCTGATGCGGCTACTCCTCGGCATGGTCCGGGCCGACCACGGCGCGGTCCGGCTCAACGGCGCCCCGCTCGAGGACTGCGGACCCGCCGACTGGCGCCGCGTCGGCCACCTCATCGAGACGCCGTTCGCCTACCCCGAGCTCACCGTGACCGAGAACGTCGTCTGCGCCGCACGGCTGCACGGCCTGGACCGGGGCGCCGCGACGGTGGCCGCCGGCGAGGCAGTGACGCGGCTGGCCCTCACGGCATACGCGTCTCGGCGTTCCCGGGGCCTCTCGCTCGGCAACCGGCAGCGGCTCGGGCTGGCCTGTGCCCTCGCGCACGAGCCGACGGTCCTCGTCCTTGACGAGCCGACCAACGCCCTGGACCCCCGAGGCGTCCTCGTCGTCCGGCAGGTGCTGCGCGACGCGGCCGCGTCCGGTGCCGGGGTCCTCGTGTCCAGCCACCACCTCGACGAGGTGGCGCGGGTGGCCGACCGCATCACCGTGATGCACCGGGGCGCCGTCGTCGGCCAGCTCGACCCCGGCGGCGTCGATCTCGAGCGCCGGTTCTTCGACATGGTCTACGCCGCCGAGCCCGACCTCGCCCAGGAGGCGTCGTGATGCGTGCCGTCCTCGCCGTCGAGGCCCTCAAGCTGCGCCGCTCCACGGTGGCCCGGGTGGCGACGCTGGTCCTCGCCGGCCTCCTTCCCGCTCTCGCCGCCGGGTTCATGGCCGCCTATCTCGCCGGCGGCGACAGCCAGCTCGCGGCGAAGGCGGCGACGATGGTGACCGGACGAACCTGGGCGGCCTATCTCGGCCTGATGGCCCAGCTGCTGTCGGTGGGTGCCCTGCTGGCCGTCGGGGTCGTCGTCTGCTGGGTGTTCGGCCGGGAGTACTCGGACGGCACCATCGGCTCGCTCTACGCCCTCCCAGCGGGTCGGGCGCACATCGCGTGGGCCAAGGCCGTGATCGTCCTCGGCTGGGGGCTGGCCACCTCCGTCCTCGGCGCCCTCGTCGCCGTGCCGCTCGGTCTCACCCTCGGCCTCGCGACGGCGGCCGGCCCGGTCGAGGTCCTCCGGGCGGCGGCGCTCCCGGTCGCGGTCGCCGTCCTCACCACCCTGCTCGCGCTCCCCCTCGCCCTGGTGGCCAGCGCCGGCCGCGGGTACCTCGCCGGCATCGGCGCCCTGCTGGGCATCGTGGTCGTCACCCAGATCATCACCATCCTCGGTGCCGGCGCCTGGTTCCCCTGGGCGGCCCCCGGGCTGTGGTCGGGCATGGGCGGGCCCGCGGCAGCGGCCGCGGTGACCGGCCCTCAGCTCGCCCTGCCGGTGCTCGTCGGCGTCGTGGGCGTCTGGGGAACCGCTCGCTGGTGGCGGAGCGCGGAGGTGGTCTGACGCCGTCCTCCGGTCGGGGGCGGTGCGGTGTCGTTCCTGCCGGCACGGTGCCGAGCCCGCGCTGGGTAGCCTGCGGGGGTGACCTCACCACTCGTCGAACGGATGCGGGGCTTCGGGACGACGATCTTCGCCGAGATGTCGGCGCTGGCCGTGCAGACCGGCGCCATCAACCTCGGCCAGGGATTCCCCGACACCGACGGGCCGCAGGAGATCCTCGACGCGGCGGTCGACGCGATCCGCGGGGGGCGCAACCAGTACCCCCCGGGACCCGGCGTCCCGGAGCTGCTCGAAGCGATCGCCGCCCACCAGCGCCGGTTCTACGGGCTCCCGCTCGACCCGTACTCGCAGGTCCTCGTCACCGTCGGAGCCACGGAGGCCATCGCCGCGACCATCCTCGCCCTGTGCGAGCCGGGCGACGAGGTCGTGACGTTCGAGCCGTACTACGACAGCTATGCCGCGTCGATCGCCCTGGCCGGGGCGGTGCGGCGGACCTCGGTGCTGCGCTTCCCCGCCTTCGCGGTCGACGAGGCGTCGCTGCGGGCGGCCTTCTCCCCGCGCACCCGGCTCGTCCTGCTCAACACCCCGCACAACCCGACCGGCAAGGTCTTCACCCGCGAGGAGATCGAGCTGGTCTGCGCGTTGGCCCGCGAGCACGACGCCTGGGTCGTCACCGACGAGGTGTACGAGCACCTGACGTTCGACGGGGCGGCGCACATCCCGGTGGCGACGCTGCCCGGGATGTTCGAGCGGACGCTGACCATCTCCTCGGCGGGCAAGACCTTCTCGACGACCGGGTGGAAGGTCGGCTGGGTCACCGGTCCGGCCGAGGCGGTCACCGCCGTACGGACGGTCAAGCAGTTCCTCACCTATGTCGGGTCAGGACCCTTCCAGCCGGCGGTGGCCGTCGGGCTCGGCCTCGGCGACGACACGTATGCCGGGGTCGCGCGGTCGCTGCAGGACAAGCGAGACCTGCTCGTCGCGGGGCTGCGGGAGGCCGGTCTCGACGTCGCGGTGCCGCGCGGGACGTACTTCGTCATCGCCGACGCCGCCCCCCTGGGCGCGGTGGACGCGCTGGACTTCTGCCGGGAGCTACCCCACCGGGCGGGCGTCGTCGCCGTGCCCGTCTCGGTGTTCCACGACGACCCCGACGCCGCCCGTACCCTGGTTCGGTTCGCGTTCTGCAAGCGTGACGAGGTGCTCCATGAAGCGGTGAGCCGGCTCTCTTCGCCCCGGGGCTGACCCGCTCGTCCACAGCCCGCCTCGCCGGGCGGGTGCCGTCCACAGGGCCGCGGGGCACGGTGGCCGCGACGTCCCGATCGGCGCAGGGTGGTGCCATGACGTCCCCCTGGTCCCCGTTCGCCTGGCCGGCCGTCCTCGCCGTCGCCCTCGCGAGCGCGACCGCGACGGGGTCGTTCGGCGCCGGGGCGGGCGCGGCCCGCGCACCGACCGCCGCGCCGCAGGTCGCGTCGTCCGTCGCGACGCCCACGCACCGCTGGTCGTGGCCGCTGCCCCCCACCCCCTCGGTGGCCCGCCGGTTCGCCGCGCCGACGACGGCATACGGTCGGGGCCACCGGGGGGTCGACCTCCGCCCGGCGGCCGCCGGGCCGGTCACGGTTCTCTCTGTGGCCGACGGGGTGGTGACCCACGTCGGGGTGGTGGCCGGCCGGGGCACACTGACCATCGCCCATTCCGGGGGGTTGCGCAGCACCTACGAGCCGGTCGAGGCGGTGGTGGCGGCCGGCCAGGAGGTGCGCCGGGGCGACGTGGTGGGTGTCCTGTCCGGGCCGAGCCATTGCGACCCCGCCGCGACCTGCCTGCACCTGGGCGCGGTCCACGACGGCCGCTACGTCGACCCGCTGCGGTTCATCAGGGGAAGCGGCCCGGTCGTCCTGCTGCCCCTGGGCTGAGGCGCACCGGCGGGCTCGGCCCCAGGCGGTCAGGCCACCATCGGATAGGGGTTGATGACGCATCCGTCAAGGCGCAGCGTCTGCTGAAGCATCGTGGGCGCCTTGGCCCCTGTCGCAGGGCAGCCGACGTGGCCGTGGCCGAGGCCGTGGCCGACCTCATGGTTGACCATGTACGTGCGGTACAGGTCGAGATGTCCTTTGTAGAACGGGACCCCGGTGAGCCACCGGGCGACATTGAGCACCGCCCGGTGGTTGGCGAAGCACGAGGTGTAGCCGTTCGTCGACAGCGGTCGGCACAGCTTGTCGGTCGTGTCCGGGCTGGACAGGCGGACGGTGATGTCGACCTCGCCGCGGGCGAGCTGGGCGGCGGTGACGAACTGGAACCGGACGCGGTCCCTGCGCTCCCAGCCGCGCTTGTCCACGAGGGCCGCGGCGATCCTGCCGGCGACCGACGCGGGGTCGACCCCGAGCCCGCCCTCGATCTGGAAGCCGATCCGGATGACCCGGGCACCGGACGGCGCGGCACCGTTGGCGAGCGCCGGCAGGGCGACCGTCGCGAAGGTGCCGCTGCCGTGTTGGACGACGGTCGGCGTTGGGGTCGGCGTCGGCGTCGGCGTGGACGTTGTGGTCGGCGAGGCGGACTCGGCCCGGACCGGGGTCGTGGACGGGACGGCGGCGCCGGCGGTCAGCGCCGGCTCGCCCGCCTGTGCGGCGGCGCTGTCGCGGGCATGGAGGTACGCCGCACCGCTGATCAGGAGCACGAGCGTCGCCGTCGCCGCCATCGTGCGGTGGAGGCGGACCCGACGGCTGGGACCGCGATGCCGGGCGCCCGGCGGACGGTGCCGGCCGCCCTCCCGGCTGCGCCGCTCGGGGTTCGGCGGCTCGGGGTTCGGCAGCTCGGGAGGCCACCGTCCGGCCGCCCCCCGCCCCGTGGCTGCCCGTAGGCCACGCCGGGTCTGGGGTGGGTCATCGCCGGACCAGGCGGTCCGGGCCGGCGTCGAGGTGGTGCGCCCCGTCGACGTGGTGGGCCCGTTGGGCACGCCGCGCTCGGAGACCCAGGAGGGGATGTCGAACTCGTCAGGCACGGGGGTGCGCCTGGGTGTAGGACCGTTTGAGCCGGTCGATGGACACGTGCGTGTAGATCTGGGTCGTCGCCAACGACGCGTGGCCGAGCAGCTCCTGGACCATGCGGACGTCGGCGCCCCCCTCGAGCAGGTGGGTCGCTGCGCTGTGCCGCAGACCGTGCGGCCCGACATCCGGGGCGTCGGGCACGTGGCCCATCATCTCGTGGACGAGGGCGCGCACCTGTCGGGGATCGACCCGGCCCCCCCGCCGACCGAGGAACAGGGCCGCGCCGCTGCCCGCGGACACCAGCCCCGGGCGGCCGCGGTCGAGCCAGACCAGGAGGGACTGCCGGGCGGGACCGCCGAACGGGACGGTCCGCTCCTTGGCCCCCTTGCCGAAGACCCGGACGACGTTCGCGGCGAGGTCGACGTCATCGACGTCCAGCGAGACGAGCTCCCCGACCCGGATGCCCGTCGCGTAGAGGAGCTCGAGGATCGCCCGGTTGCGCAGGTGGATCGGGTCGTCGTCGTCGGCGGCCACCGCCGCGACATCGAGCAGCGCCGTCACGTCGCGTTGGGCGAGGACGGGCGGCAGGGAACGATGCCGCTTCGGCGCGGTGAGCCGCAGCGAGGGGTCGGCCGGGACCAGACCGGTGCGTGCGGCCCAGCGGAAGAACGTCCGCACGGCCGCGGCCCGGCGGGCCAAGGTGGCCCGTGCCGCGCCACCGGCGGCCAGGGCACCGAGCCAGCCCCGCAGGTCGCCCAGCGTGACCTCGGCGAGCGCCCGGCCGCCGTCGGCGAGGCCGACGTACCCGAGGAAGGCGTCGACGTCGCCGAGGTAGGCCCGCACCGTGTGCTCGGACCGCCCCTTCTCGGAGCGCAGATGGCGCGCGAACGCATCCCGCACCTCGACCGCCGCTCCGTCCGCCACGTCCTCCACCGTCGCAAATGGGCGCCGCCATGGCAAACGACCCGCCGTCCGGCCCGCCGGTCAGGCGGATCGCCGGTTCGGACGCGGGGCCTTGCGCCACTGGTCGCCCTCGCGACGCACCAGGCCCAGCAGCTCGAGCCGGGCCAGGGCCGCATGGACGGCGGCCGCGCTCTGCCCGGTCATCCCGGCCAGCGACCGGACCGAGGTGCCGCGCCGCACCGGCACGGCCGACCACACGAGACGATCGTCCGCTCCGAGGTCGGAGTCGGGTGTCGCCGGGGCCCGCTTGGGAGGTGCCTCGTCGAGGCCGAGCCGGCCCATCAGGTCGAGGACCTCGGCCGCATCGGTGACCAGGGTGCCGCCCTCGCGGATGATCCGGTGGCATCCCGCGCTGACGGCGGAGGTCACCGGCCCCGGCACTGCGGCAACGTGCCGGTGGTACTTCCGCGCGTGGGAGATGGTGTTGAGCGAACCGGAACGCAGGCCGGCCTCGACGACGACCGTGCCGAGGGTCATCGTCGCGATGAGCCGGTTGCGGGAGAGGAAGCGGCTGCGCAGCGGCGCCCAGCCGACGGGGACCTCGGTGACCACGGCGCCGGTGTCCGCGATCCGGGCGAGGAGGGCCTCGTGGCCCTGCGGGTAGACGCGGTCCGGACCGCACGCGAGGACGGCCACGGTCGGCCCCTCGCCCGCGAGCGCCCCGCGATGTGCCGCCGCGTCGATGCCGTATGCCGCACCCGAGACGACCGTCGCGCCGCGGCCGACGAGCCCCTCGCCGATCTCCCAGGCGGTCTGGGTTCCGTACTGGGTTGCGGCTCGGGACCCGACGACGGCGACGCTGCGCTCCAGGGCCGGACCGAGCCGGAGCGCGCCCCGAACGTAGAGGCACGGCGGCGGGTCGGCGAGGATCTCCAGGCCGTCGGGCCACTCCTCGTCGCCGGGGACGACGACCCGCACCCCGAGCCGGGACAGCACCCGCGCCATCTGGTCGAGGTCGATCTCGGCGAGGCGGGCGGCATACCCCTCGCCGGCCCCGAGCCGGCCCGAGCGGAGCGCCTCGAGGGCTCCGGCGGCGCCGTGGGCCTGGATCCACGCGTGCACCTGGACGACGCCCGGCTCCGCGATCCGGCTCCAGGCGACCCGGGCCCATCGATCCTCGCCCCAGCGGCCCGGGGCGCTCACGCGGCCACGCTCCCCTGGTGGCGGAGGCCGAGGGCCAGCCCGACGTCCTCCGCCGACGGGGTGGGGCGTCCAGCGAGGTCGGCGACCGTCCAGGCGACGCGAAGCACCCGGTCGTAGCCCCGCAGGGTGAGCAACCCCCGGTCGAGCGAACGGTCGAGGAACCCGGTCACCGACCGAGGAAGGCGCCAGGGGGCTCGCCGCAGGACGTGCCCGGGCACCTCGCCGTTCGTCGGCCACCCGATCCCGGACCACCGGGCGTGCTGCGCATCTCGGGCGCGCAGCACCCGGCCCGCGACCTCGGCGCTCGACTCGCCGCCCTGCTCCCCGAAGGCCGATCGCCGCACCGGCGGGACGAGGATCTGAAGGTCGACACGGTCCATGAGTGGGCCGGACAGCTTGGCAGCGTAGGACCGCAGCTCCTGAGGACGGCACGTGCAGTCCAGCGCCTTGCCCCAGGCCTTGCCACACGGGCAGGGGTTCGTCGCGAGGATGAGCTGGAACCGGGCGGGGAAGCGAACGACGTTGCGCGCCCGGGCGATGACGACCTCACCTGACTCGAGCGGCTGGCGCAGGGTCTGGAGCACGGCCATCGAGAACTCGGCCGCCTCGTCGAGGAAGAGGACCCCCCGGTGGGCCCGGGACACCGCTCCGGGCAGGATCTGGCCCGAGCCACCACCGACGAGCGAGGCGACCGTCGCACTGTGGTGCGGGGCGACGAACGGTGGAGTGAGGTCGAGCCCGGTGACCTCCCCCATCGCGCCCGCGAGCGAACGGATCGCCCCGCTCTCCAGCGCCTCCTCGCGGGTGAGCCGCGGCAGGATCGTCACAAGCCGCTCGGCGAGCATCGTCTTCCCCGCCCCGGGAGGGCCGTCGAGGAGCAGGTGGTGACCCCCGCTCGCGGCGATCTCGAGGGCGAGCCGGGCGTCCGGCTGACCGATGACCTCGGCGAGGTCACGCAGCGGACCCGCGTGCTCCACCGGACCGGCCGACGGCTCGGCCACCGGCAGCGGCACGCCCGCCGCTGCGTCGGCATACCAGCCCACCACCGTCGTCAGGTCCGGCGCGGCATGGACCGTCACCTGCTCGACCAAGGCCGCCTCCGCCGCGTTCTCGACCGGCACGACGATGTGTCGGACCCCGTGCCGGGCCGCGGCGAGGACCGCGGGAAGGACCCCCCGCACCGGCCGCACCCGCCCGTCGAGACCGAGCTCGCCCAGGTGGACGACCCCCTCGGCCACGGCCGAGCGGATGACCCCGGCCGCGGCGAGGATCGCCACGGCGATGGCCAGGTCGAAGAGCGACCCCTGCTTGGGGATGGACGCGGGCGAGAGGTTGACCGTCACCCGATGAGGCGGGACCGGCATGCCGCTCGTGGCCGCCGCCGAGCGCACCCGGTCCGGCGCCTGGGCACAGGCGGCGTCGGGCAGCCCCGTCACCGTCATGTGTGGGAGCCCCGGAGCGATGTGGGCCTCGACATCGACCATGGCGCCGTCGATCCCGTGCAGGGCCACCGCGCGGGTGCGTCCCAGACTCACGACCCGACCGCCGGGACGTGGTGGACCCGGGGCGGACCGTCGACCGGGACCAGGATGCCGACGACGTCGATGCGTACCGACCCCGCCCTTGCCCCATCGGCATGCAGCCAGGCCGCCGCGAGCCGCCGCAGCCGGACCACCTTGGCCCAGGTCACCGCCTCGACCGGCATACCGAACCGCGACCCACGCCGCGTCTTGACCTCACACACGACGAGGCAGTCGCCGTCACGGGCGACGATGTCGATCTCGCCCGTCGCACAGCGCCAGTTGCGAGCGAGGATCACCATGCCCTGCTCGCGCAGGAACCGCGCGGCGAGGGCCTCGCCGTACTCGCCCAGCTCACGTCGCGGGTTGCTCGGAGGCCGGGACGGGGATGCGAGCGGTGCCATGTCCCTCAGGCTGCCGGTCCACCGTCGCCCTCACCAGCGCCGCAGGCACCGCTGTGGACGACGACGACGCGACGGCCGAGCCTGTGGACAAGCCGGCCCGGTGGGCCCCACGGCCCCGAGGACTAGGACAGGCCTTTGGGCAGCTCGAGGTCCGACTTCGCGAGCTCCTCGATGTTGACGTCCTTGAACGTCACGACCCGTACCGTCTTGGCGAAACGCGCCGGGCGGTAGATGTCCCACACCCACGCGTCGTGCATCGTCACGTCGAAGAACACCTCGGCCCCGTCGCCGCGTACCTTCACGTCGACGGAGTTGCACAGGTAGAACCGCCGCTCCGTCTCGACGACGTGGCTGAACAGCCCGACGACATCGCGGTACTCGCGGTAGAGGGCGAGCTCCATCTCGCTCTCGTACTTCTCGAGGTCCTCAGCGCTCATCTGCTCGTCAACCCCTGCTCGGCTGGGTGGTGGACCGGCGACGGCATCGGTTCCGCCTCCGACACCACCAGGTCCGCGACCGCCTCCGGCGGCACCGCCCCATCATCGTCCATCGTGCCCGGGAGCCGCCACGAGGTCCGGTGCAACGGCGACGGGCCGTGACGGCGGAGCGCCTCGATGTGCTCAGGGGCGGCATACCCCTTGTTCTCGGCCCAGCCGTATGCCGGGTGGTCGACGGCCGCGCGGACCATCAGGGCGTCCCGGGTCACCTTGGCCAGCACGCTGGCGGCCGCCACGGACGAGCACGTCAGGTCCGCCTTGACCATCGTCGTCACCGGCGGAGCTGTCGGGCCGGTGCCGGCGAACGCCAGCAGGCCGACCTCCTCCGGTGCGGTGAGCCAGTCATGGTTGCCGTCGAGGATGACGAGGTCGGGGGCGACGTCGAGCTGGGCGAGGGCCCGAACACCCGCGAGCCGGAGCGCCGCGATGATCCCGACCTCGTCGATCTCGGCCGGCGAGGCGTGTCCGACCGCGTGGCCGACACACCACCGCCGGATCTTCGGGACCATCGCCTCGCGGGCCCGCGGACTGAGCAGCTTGGAGTCACGCACCCCGGTGGGGGCCGACGGCGAGGACTCGTCGATGAGGACGACACCGACGCTCACCGGTCCCGCCAGGGCACCTCGGCCCACCTCGTCCATGCCGGCGAGGATGCCGTAGCCGTCCCGCTGCAGCGCCCGCTCGACCCGCAGGCTCGGCGATCGACGACGGCGAGCAGGCGGCATACCGGATCCCCGGGTCAGGGGGTCGGGACGGCGCTCGACGAGGCGGCCGCCGACGGAAGGGGAACCTTGGCGAAGGTGCTCGAGTAGTCCGAGAGCCACGTGAGGTGGTCCAGCGGCCAGACGATCGCCACGGCTCGGCCGGTCACCGCGCTGATGGGGACGGACCCCCCGGACCCGTCGCCCTTGGGGTCGTGGAACCGGGAGTCCTCGGAGTCCGAACGGTGGTCGCCCATGACCCAGATCCGACCGGGCGGCACGGTGATGGAGAACTCGACCGAGCTCGGCTTGTCGCCGGGCATGACGTAGGGCTCGTTGATGGCGACGCCGTTGACCTTGAGGAGGTGGTTGGGTCCGGACGTCACGTGGTCACCGGGCAGCCCGATGACCCGCTTGATGAGGTGGTCGTCCGAGGAGTCGGGCAACAGACCGACGAAGGTGAGCCCGTCGTTGATGGCGTTGAGGACGGGCCCCCGGTCCACCGGGGTCACCGGCGGCAGCCACCCCCCCGGGTCCTTGAAGACGACGACGTCCCCGCGGTGCAGCGAGATCGGCCCGGGGACGAGCTTGTTGACGATGACCCGGTCGTTGATCCGGAGGGTGTCCTCCATCGAGCCCGACGGGATGTAGAACGCCTGGAACAGCCACGTCTTGACGACGAAGGACAGCGCGAGCGCCATGGCCACGACGAGGACGAACTCCCGGACCGCAGCACCGACGGTCGCGACCGGCCCGCGGGGAACGGGGGCTGGGCCCGCCGCGTCGAGCATGCGAGAGTCGGTGGGCTCGCCGAGCGGGTCGGCGCGGTCGGTCGTCGTCACCGGTTCCTCTCGGGGGGTCGGGTCGGGCATGGTCACGGCACCGCCCGACGGCAGCGAACGGTCATCGCCACGAGGGTAACCCGTCCACCCACGCCAACCCTGGGACCCGCCGGAACACGGCCTCAGGCGCTCGGGGTGTCGCGCTTCTCCTTGATCTTGGCGGCCTTGCCGCGAAGGTCGCGAAGGTAGTAGAGCTTCGCGCGACGGACGTCACCCCGGGTGACGACCTCGATCTTGTCGATGATCGGCGTGTGCAGCGGGAAGGTGCGCTCGACCCCGACGCCGAAGGACACCTTGCGGACGGTGAAGGTCTCGCCGACGCCCCCACCGTGGCGCCGGATGACGACGCCCTGGAAGACCTGGACCCGGGACCGGGTGCCCTCGACGACCTTGACGTGGACCTTGACCGTGTCACCCGCCCGGAAGGTGGGGATGTCGGTCCTCATCGACGCCTTGTCGATCTCGTCGAAACGCTGCATGGCTCGTTCGCTTCCTGCCGGTGCCACAGGTCACCCGCGATGGTGGTGCCACTGATGTCGGTATGCGGCCCGGCCGGGCCACGCGAATGGGCTCGCTCCCCCTGTGGCAGGGGCCTGGTGTCGCCGGGCGCAGTGGATCAGTCTGCCAGAGCACCCGCGCCGGGGCGAAATCGATGGCCGGACCGGCCCGGCTCTCAGGGCAGACTGGCCCCGTGAGCGTCAACCCCGGCTGGCCCGTCGCCACCGCCATCGCCCTGCTCCTCGCCATGACGATCGGCATGTACGTCGTCGGCGGGCTCCCCCATCCGCATCGGACCCTCTTCGCCGCGTTCCGCGCCGTCGTCCAGCTGAGCGTGGCGGCTCTGGTCATCGCCGCCGTCGTCCGGTCGCTGTGGGCCTCGGTCGGGCTGCTCACGGTGATGTTCGGCGTGGCCGTCTATACGACGACGAGTCGGGTCGAGGCGCCCCGTGCCTGGCCGTGGACCTCGCTGGCGATGGCCGCCGGGCTGCTGCCCGTCGTCGCGATCATCCTGCTCACCCGGACCATCCCGGTGACCGGGCTCGCCCTCGTCCCCGTCGTCGGGATCCTCCAGGGCAACACGATGAACGGCCACACCCTCACCGGCCGACGCGCGTTCGCGGCGCTGCGCGAGGAGAAGGGCCAGTACGAGGCGGCGCTGTCGCTCGGGCTGCCCCGCAGCCAGGCGATCGGCGAGGTCATCCACCGGCGCATCCCCGAGGCGCTCATCCCCGGCCTGGACCAGGTCCGCACGGCCGGGGTGGTCACGCTGCCCGGGGCGTTCATCGGCGTCCTGCTCGGCGGGGGCTCGCCGGCGCAGGCCGCGGCGGCCCAGATCCTCGTCCTCATCGGGATCATGGCGGCCCAGACGACGACCGCGGTGGTGGCCGAGCACCTCATCCGGCAGGCTCGGCTGCTCCCGCCCGACCTCGCGGCCTCGCTCCAGCCCTGACTCTCCCGGTGGCCGGGTCGCGGCACCGAGAGCCCCGACGGATGGCGATCTGCCCCATCGGCGAGGGCCAAGGGGCGGATCGCCACCCTTCGCGGGCGCGGAGGCCGGTTCAGCGCCGGCGCTTGACGAGGTCGACCGCCCCCTCGTAGCTCCCCTCGCCGGGGACGACGCGGTAGCCCGCACGCTTGTAGCGCCGGATGTTGGCCTCACTCGTTCTGCCGGTGTTGAGCCAGAAGGTCCGCACCGACGGCGGCGCCAGCGACTCGGAGAGGTCGAGCATGGCTCGGCCCAGGCCGCGGCCCTGCAGGTCGGGGGCCACCATGAGCCGGCCGGTCTCCCACACCGCATCGTCCCCGGGCCGGAGCCGGGCGCGGACCGAGCCGACGAGCCGCCCGGGCGCGCCCTCGCGCCCGCGGAGCCGCACGGCATACGTCGTCCAGACGGGCAGGTCGGCGAGGACGTCGTCGAGGCCCTCGACGAGCGGGGGGACGACCCAGGAGTTGGCCAGCTGCCCCTCGGGAAGCCAGCAGGCCCGCTGGAGGACGAGGAGCTCGGGGGCGTCGGCGGGGGTGGCGAGCCGGACGTCGAGGTCCGCGAGCCCGCCGACCGCGGCGGCGGGCGTGAGGAGGTCGGGACGCCGTTCGGCGGTGCGCTGCAGGCGCTGGGTATGCCGCCACGCCGCGATCGCTGCATGGTCGCCGGAGAGGAGGACGGCCGGGACCTCGCGAGTCTGGCCCCGGTCGTCCCAGACGGCGGGCCTGGTGAAGACGGGGTACTCGAGCAGGCCGTCCTCGTGGGACTCCTCGACGAGGGATGCGGCGTTGCCGACGACCCCTGGCAGCAACCGGGCCACCGCCTCGACCATGGCGAGCACGGCGACCTCGCCGCCGTTGAGGACGTAGTCGCCGAGAGAGACGACCGACACCTCCAGGCCCAGGCTCTGCGCGGCGTGGTCGTAGACCCGCTCGTCGATCCCCTCGTACCGGCCACAGGCGAAGGCCAGCCACGGCTCGTCGGCGAGCTCGTGCGCCATCGCCTGGGTGAACGGGACCCCGCCCGGGCCCGGGATGACGAGCCGCGGCCGCTCTCCCGCCCCGGCCGATGCGCCCGCACCGACGACGTGGTCGAGCGCCTCCGCCCACGGCTCGGGCCTCATCACCATGCCGGCGCCGCCGCCGTAGGGGGTGTCGTCGACGGTGCGATGTCGGTCGTGGGTGAAGTCACGCAGGTCGTGGACCGCGAGGTCGACCACTCCGTCACGGCGGGCCCTGCCGATGAGCGAGAGGTCGAGCGCAGCGAGGTAGTCGGGGAAGATCGTGACGACGTCGACGCGCATGCTCAGGCCACCGACCCGCTCACGAGGCGCCGAGCTCGAGCAGCCCGGGCGGGGCGTCGATGACGATGCGTCCCGCGTCGATGTCGACGACGGGAACGATCTGGGTGACGAACGGGACGAGCGCGCGTGCCCCGGCGTCGAGCGAGATCTCGAGGAGGTCCTGGGCGCCGCCGACGGTGAGACCGACGACCTCGCCGAATCGCTCCCCCGCCGGGTCGACGGCGATGAGGCCGACGAGCTCGTCCTCGTACCAGGCGTCCTCGTCGTCGGCGGTGTCCCGTTCCGCGCGATCGCCGTCAGGCACGTCGCAGAGCAACCGGACGCCCCGCAGCCCCTCGGCCCCGGTGCGGTCCGGCACCTGGTCGAAGGACACCAGCCAGACCCCCTGGTGGTCCCGCGCCGTGGCGACGGTCAGCTGGAGGGGTACTCCCGAGCCGGGCTCGGCCTCCGTGCGCAGCACCGCTCCCGTCGCGAACCGTTCCTCGGGCTCGTCGGTGTGCAGGCGCAGCGTGACCTCACCGCGCAGGCCGTGTGGCTTGCCGATCCGCGCCACGAGGCGTTCCATGTCGCTCCCTCACGTCTCGGTCCAGCACGCATTCTCCCGGAACACCGCGACGGGCGGGGTATGCCGGCCCTGGGGCCGCGGCATACCCCGCCCGTCGCGGTTGAGCCGAGGTGACCGGGTCAGCGAACCCGGTCGGTGTCGACGATGTCGACCCGCACCTGGTGGCCGCCGGCCAAGGCGGTCATGACGGTCCGCAGCGCACTCGCCGTGCGCCCGGACCGACCGATGACCCGGCCGAGGTCGTCGGGGTGCACGCGCACCTCGATGACCTCGCCGCGGCGCAGCTCCTTGCGGCGAACGACGACGTCGTCCTTGTGGTCGACGATCCCCGTGACGAGGTGCTCCAGGGCCTCCTCGAGCACGGTCAGGCCTCGCTGCCGGCGGCCGGCTCGGTGGCAGGCTCGGCCACGGGAGCCTCAGCCACCGGAGCCTCGGCCACCGGAGCCTCAGCCACCGGAGCCTCGGCCTCGACCTTCTTGGCCGCCCGCTTGCGCGGGGTCGTCGCGCTGCCGTCACCGGCGTCGGAGCTCTTACCGGCGGCGGCGACGGCCGCCTCGTAGAGCTCCTTCTTGCTCCGGCCCTTCTCCTTGACCTTGAGGGTTCCCTCGGCCCCCGGCAGGCCCTTGAACTTCTGCCAGTCGCCGGTCACCTTGAGCAGGGCCTCGACGGCCTCGGTCGGCTGGGCGCCCTGCGCCAGCCAGTGCTGTACCCGGTCGGAGTCGATCTGGATGAGCGACGGCTCCTCGGTCGGGTGGTACTTGCCGATCTCCTCGATCGCCCGGCCGTCGCGCTTGGTGCGCGAGTCCATGATGACGACGCGATAGAAGGGCTTGCGGATCTTGCCCATCCGCTTCAGACGAATCTTGACGGCCACGGTTGTGGTGTCTCCTGGTTCTGGTTCGGGGTGGGCACGCGTCACTCCTGGTGGGGAACACGGGGAGTGGCGAGAGCCCTGGTGGACGCGCCTGACCGGGTGAGAGGGGCCCGAACGAGCGAGTACAGCGGCCCATTCTGCCAGATCCGGGCGTCGGTCTCGAACCGCGTCCGGCGCGGGTCAGCGGTTGGCCCAGGCGTCCGGCACCAGAGCGAGCTCGCGCACGTGTGGTGGCAGCTCGCCGCGCAGAAGCGCGTCGAGGGTGACCTCGTCGAGGACGCTGCGCAGGGAGGCACGCAGCGCGACCCATACCGTGGGCAGCAGCGTCGCGGGGTCGCGGTAGGCCGTCTCGTGCGGGCGCAGCCCGCGCACCTCGGCGAGCGGTCCGTCGACCGCCCGGAAGACGTCCCCCAGCGAGACCGACTCCGGAGCGCGGGCCAGGGCGTACCCACCGGCCGAGCCCCGGGTGCTGACGACGAGTCCGGCGCGGCGCAGGTCGCGCAGGATCGCCTCGAGGAACTTGCGGGGCAGCCCCTGGCTCTCCGCCACCTGGTCGGCCGTCACGGGAACGGGATCATCGCCGCCCTCGCCCTGGGCAGCCGCCAGGACGAGCATGGCGCGGACGCCATAGTCGACCTTGGCGGAGATGTTCATCGCACCCTTTCCTACCCCACCATCCTGGGAGCCACAGTTCGTACCTCCATACGGAACACCGCGTCGGATCGGCCGGAACGACATGCCGGCCCGGCAGTTGCGCCGACCACTCTTAGTCTATATTCTCTAGGTGTTTGATAGAGTTAATAGGCAATCAGGAGAGCTCATGCGCAAGATCGTCCTTCTCGCCCTCGTCGGGCTCGCCGCCCAGCTCGTCGACGGAAGCCTCGGGATGGCATACGGCGTCACCACCACGACCCTCCTGCTCGCCCTCGGGACCAACCCGGTGGCCGCATCGGCCACCGTGCATCTCGCCGAGATAGGGACGACGCTGATCTCCGGAGCCTCGCACTGGCGGTTCGGCAACGTCGACTGGCGGGTCGTCGTCAAGATCGGCGTCCCGGGGGCCGTCGGGTCCTTCGCGGGCGCGACCTTCCTCGCCTCGCTCGACACCTCCCTCGCCAAGCCGCTGATGTCCGTCGTGCTGCTCGCCCTCGGCGTCTACATCCTGGTCCGGTTCACCGCGTGGGGGCTGCGGACGGACCGGCTGGGGCACCCGCTGCGGGCCCGGTTCCTCGCCCCGCTCGGCCTGTTCGCCGGCTTCGTCGACGCCACCGGTGGCGGCGGTTGGGGCCCGGTCGGCACTCCCGCCCTTCTCGCCAGCGGACGACTGGAGCCCCGGAAGACGATCGGCTCGATCGACACGAGCGAGTTCCTCGTCTCGGTGGCCGCGAGCCTGGGCTTCCTCGCCGCCCTCGGCACGTCGGGGATCTCGTTGTCGTGGGTGCTCGCCATCCTCGCAGGCGGCGTGGTCGCCGCGCCGGTCGCAGCGTGGCTCGTTCGCCGGCTCCCGCCCCGCGTCCTCGGCTCGGCCGTGGGCGGCCTCATCATC
Source organism: uncultured Actinomycetota bacterium (assembly GCA_963771015.1). Taxonomy (GTDB): domain Bacteria; phylum Actinomycetota; class Actinomycetes; order Actinomycetales; family Dermatophilaceae; genus CAVSJJ01. The sequence continues at coordinate 506,610 of CAVYRN010000009.1, read as the reverse complement.
CTGACGAACGCCCGGACCCTCCTGCACAGCGACTGGCTGTCCGTCCCGGGCACCACGATGTGGGCCGTGTATGCCGCGATCTGCCTCACCTGGGCCGGCGCGCTCGCCTACTCGATGCGCGAGCACCGGCGCCAGCAGCACCTCGGCGCGTTGGTCGCTCCGCAGACGGTGGCCGTCGAGCCGTCCTGACCGCACCAGGGGCGGTCGAGAGCCGCGCCTCGGCGGCGACCGCCGCGCGGTAGCGGCTATCCGACGACCCGGCCCCGCAGGACGATGGCGCGGGGGCGTCCGAGAACGCCGAGGTCGGTGCGCGGGTCGCCGCCGAGGACGAGAAGGTCTGCGTCCTCCCCCTCCGCCAAGCCCGGGCGGCCCAGCCAGTCGCGGGCGCCCCACGACCCGGCCCACAGCGCCTCGGTCGCGCTGAGTCCCGCCGCGGCCAGCTCGCGGATCTCTTCGACGACGAGCCCGTGCCGCAGCGAGCCGCCGGCATCGGTCCCGACGAAGATGGGGACCCCGGCCTCATGCGCCGCGCCGATCGTCGCGTACCGACGGGCGTGCAGGTCGAGCATGTGCCGGTGGTAGGCCGGGTACTTCTGGCGGGCCGGCTCCGCGATGGACGGGAACGTCGCGATGTTGACGAGCGTCGGCACGACGGCGATGCCCTGCCGGGCGAAGGCGTCGAGGCTGTCCTGCTCGAGCCCGCAGGCGTGCTCGATGCCGTCGGTCCCCGCCGCCGCGAAGTCGTAGAGCGACTCCTCCCCGAAGCAGTGCGCGGTGACCCGGGCCCCCTCCTCATGGGCCGCCGCGACGGCCTCGCTCAGCACGTCGCGCGGCCAGCACGGGGCGAGGTCGCCCGTGTCCCGGTCGATCCAGTCGCCGACGAGCTTGACCCACCCGTCGCCCGCCCGCGCCTCGGCCCGGACCCGGCCGACGAGCTGGTCGGGTTCGACCTCGTGCGCATAGCCCCGGATGTAGCGCCTGGTTCGGGCGATGTGCCGCCCGGCGCGGATGAGCTTCGGGAGGTCGTCGCGCTCGTCGACCCAGCGGGTGTCGGCCGGCGATCCCGCGTCCCGGATGAGCAGGGCCCCGGCCGCCCGGTCCCCCAGGGCCTGCTCCTCGGTCCGCGCGCGGTCGACGACACCCTCCTTGGCCAGGCCGATGTGGCAGTGCGCGTCGACGAGGCCGGGAACGACCCAGCCGGCGACGGTGAGGACATCGGCCCCCGGCGTCGTCGGCCCCTCGAAGGTGAGCCGCCCACCCACGACCCACGCCTCGGGCCGCACATCCTGCGGGCCGACGAGGACAGGGCCGGTGAGGTGCAGCACGGGGTCCATGGGCCGACCCTACCCACCGCCGGTCGAGGTATTCCGAGACCCCCAGACGGCACCCGAATACCTCGAACCCCTACGCACCACCGCGGGGCGGATCCATCGGGAGGCGCTGCTGGAGCGCAGCGAGCAGCCGGCGGAGGTAGCCGATGTCATCGGCCCCGGAGTCGCACGCGTACCCCGATGCAGGCGTATGCCGCGTTGCCGCCGCCGGCGTTCCACGTCCGCATCGACGTGAGCACCGGGCTCGGCGTCCTGCCGATCTCGGGGGTTCCTGGAGGGCTCCCGAAGGCCTTCGTCAGCCGCCCAGGAAGGTGTCGAAGCCCTTGGGCAGCGTGCTCGGGTCGAGGTCGGGGATCTCCGGCGCGCCCTCGGCCGCGACGCCGAACGCCGATCCGCCCTGACCTGCGCCGCCGGTGGCCTGGCGCTCGGCGGCCGCGCGCTCCTCGGCGGCCCGCTTGGCCGGGTTGCCCGACTTGGACTTCTTGCGCTGCGGCGGCGCCTGCTTGCCCCTGCGCTTGCCGCCACCGAGGCCGGGCATCGGCGGCATGCCGGGCAGACCGCCGCCGCGCGCGAGCTGCTTCATCATCTTCTGCGCCTCGCCGAACCGCTCGAGGAGGCCGTTGACCTCAGACGCCGTGACACCGGAGCCCTTGGCGATCCGGGCGCGACGTGAGCCGTTGATGGCCTTCGGATGGGTCCGCTCGAACGGTGTCATCGACCGGACCATCGCCTCGATCCGGTCGAACTCGCGCTCGTCGAGGTTGTCCAGCTGGGCCCGCATCTGCCCCATGCCGGGCATCATCCCGAGCATCGCCTTGAGCGAGCCCATCTTCTTGATGGCCGCCATCTGCTGGAGGAAGTCGTCGAAGGTGAAGTCCTCCTGGGCGAGGAACTTGCGCTCCATCTCGGCGGCCTCGTGGGCGTCGAACGCCCGCTGGGCCTGCTCGATGAGGGTGAGGACATCGCCCATGTCGAGGATCCGCGAGGCCATCCGGTCGGGGTGGAAGACCTCGAGGTCCTTCACCTGCTCGCCGGTGGACGCGAACATGATCGGCCGTCCGGTGACCGTCGCGACCGACAGCGCGGCACCGCCGCGGGCGTCGCCGTCGAGCTTGGTGAGGACGACGCCGGTGACGTCGACCCCGTGCAGGAACGCCTCGGCCGTCTCGACCGCCGCCTGGCCGATCATCGCGTCGATGACGAAGAGGACCTCGTCCGGCTCGATGGCCGCGCGGATGTCGGCGGCCTGCTGCATGAGGTTCTCGTCGATGGCGAGCCGGCCGGCGGTGTCGACGATGACGACGTCGTGCTGTGCCGTGCGGGCCCGCTCGAGGCCGGCCCTGGCGACGGAGACCGGGTCGCCGTAGGACTGTGTGCCCTCCCCCGACGCACCGGTGACGGCGTCGTGGCCGAACACGTTGCCACGCTCGGGGGCGAAGACCGGGACCCCCGCCCGCTCCCCCACGACCTCCAGCTGCGTGACGGCGTTGGGTCGCTGGAGGTCGGCGGCGACGAGCAGCGGGGTATGCCCCTGGTCCTTCAGCCAGTACCCGAGCTTGCCGGCCAGGGTGGTCTTGCCGGACCCCTGCAGGCCCGCGAGCATGATGACGGTCGGCGGGTTCTTGGCGTACCGGATCGGCCGGGTCCGGCCGCCGAGGATCTCGACGAGCTCGTCGTTGACGATCTTGACGACCTGTTGGGCCGGGTTGAGCGCCTGGGAGACCTCCTCGCCGAGGGCCCGCTCGCGGACCTGGTGGGTGAACTGCTTGACGACGGGCAGCGCCACGTCGGCCTCGAGCAGGGCCATGCGGATGTCGCGGATCGTCTTGTTGACGTCGGACTCGCTGAGGCGGCCCTTGCCCCTCAGGTTGGCGAAGGTCGCGGTCAGGCGGTCGGACAGGCTCGTGAACACCGGACCAGGCTAACGAATGCCGACCGGTGGGCCCGCCATGTGCCCACCGGCGGCGCCACCCCGGGTATGCCCGTGGTCATGCGGGGTCGCTCGGTGGGTCAGGCGCCGTCGCAGGTGTCGATGACGAGGCCGACGATCTGAGCGACGACCGACGGCGCCAGCTGCCGCCCCGCCGGGTCGGTGAGGTAGAAGGTGTCGAGGGTCTGTCCGGCATACGTCGCGATATGGGCCGAGCGGACCGACAGTCCGGCGCTGGCGAAGGACAGGCCGAGCTCGTGGAGCAGGGCGGGACGGTCGTCCGCCCGGACCTCGAGCACGGTCGCATCGGCGCTCGCCCCGGGGACGACGAGCGCGCGTGCCTGACCCGGGGAGCCCGTGACGGCGCGGGACGCGGGGCGGCTCCCCGCCGTCCGACGGCGGTGGAGCGGCTGCAGCGGCCCCTTGTCCCCCTCCGCGAGGCGGATGAGGCCCCGGACGAGGCGGTCGGCATCCGGCGCCGCACCGCTCGCGGACTCGATGTGCCACTCGTTGGCCGCGGTCCCGTCGACCGTTCGCAGCACGGCCGTCCGGACGACGAACCCCTCGGCCGCGAGCAGCCCCGCCGTGTCGGCGAACAGGCCGAGCCGGTCCCGGTCGAAGATGTCGAGCCGGAAGGAGCCGCCCCGGGGGCTGATGCGGACGATCGGTTCGCCGCGGTTGAGCGAGGGCATGAGGTCGTTGAGACGGGCGGTCGGCTCGGCCTCGCGAACCTTCCCCGCCGTGTCGAACCGGGCGCGCACGGCCTCCGCGAGCTGGGCGAGCAGCGAGGCCCGCCAGTCCGTCCACGCCTTCGGCCCGGCCGCTGACGCGTCGGCCTCGGTGAGGGCGAGCAGGAGCTCGAAGAGCTCGCGGTCGGACCCGACGGAGTCCAGTGCCGCCTGGATGGTCGCCGGATCCTGGTGGTCACGCCGCGTCGCCAGCTCGATGAGAGTGAGGTGCTCGCGGACGAGCCGGACGAGCGTGGCGATGTCGTCGGAGGAGAAGCCCATCCGGACCGCCATCTGTTCGACGATGGGCGCCCCGGTCGCCGAGTGGTCGTGCGCCCCGGGCAGCTTGCCGATGTCGTGGAGGAGTGCGGCGACGAGGAGCAGGTCCGGTCGGGAGACGTCGCGCACCATGCCGGTGCCGCGGACGACCGTCTCGACGAGGTGCCGGTCGACGGTATGCCGGTGCACCGGGTTGTGCTGGGGCCGGGACCGCACCGCGGCCCACGCCGGGATCCACTGGTCGACGATGCCGGCCTGGTCCAGCCCCTCCCAGACCGTCACCAGGCCCGGACCGCTGGCCAGCAGGTCGGCGAAGAGGTCGCGCGCGAGCTCGGGCCAGGGCACCGGCAACGGTGGGCACCGGTGCGCAAGGTTCTCCAGCGTCGTCGGGCCGATGGGCAGGTTGGCCCGGGAGGCGACGACGGCGGTGCGCAACGGCAGCAACGGGTCGTCGTCGAGGAGTCGGCCGGAGCCGAGGACGACCTCGCCGTCGTTCTCGAAGAGGCCGAACCCGAGCGGAGCCATCTGGGGCCGTCTGGGTCCGACGCGCAGGACCCGGGCGCGCTGGGACTGCACGGCGCGCCGGGTCGTGCCGTCGAGGGCGTAGGCGATGGTCCGCGCCGCACGGGAGACCTCGGTGAGCAGGTCGTCCGGATCGGTGTAGCCGAGCAGCGCCGCGACGGCGTCCCGGTCCTCCTGGCCGAGCCGGTCCCGGGGCCGTCCGGTGACGACATGGACGGCGTCCCGGACGTCGAGGAGCCGCGCGTATGCCCGGTCGACGTCCCCGTGCGGCCGGTCGGCCAGCCATGCCTCGGTCAGGGCGCGCAGGACGGACATGTCGCGCAGGCCGCCGTGGGCCTCCTTGAGGTCCGGCTCGGTGGCCTGGGCCAGGTCCCCGTGCCGGTGGTGCCGGGCGCGCAGGGCGTCGGTCAGCTGGGGAAGTCGCTTGCGGGCGTTGCCGCGCCAGTCGTGGGCGACGGTGGTGCGGGCGGCGGCAACGATCTGGCTGTCGCCGGCGACGCACGCGAGGTCGAGGAGCCCGACGGCGGCGGTGAGGTCGTCCGCCGCCACGGATCGGCACTGGTTGACGGTGCGGACGGAGTGGTCCAGGCGGACCCCGGCGTCCCAGATGGGGTACCAGATGCGGTCGGCGAGGGCCGTCACCTCGTCCGAGCCGAGGGCCCGCCCGGAGTGGACGAGGACGAGGTCGTAGTCGCTGAGCGGCCCCGCATCGCCACGGCCGAGGCTTCCGACCGCGGCGAGGGCGATCCCCTCGGGGCGGAGCCCGGAGGTCGCCCGCGCCCAGACCTCCCCGAGCCATGCGTGGTTGAAGTCCGCGAGAGCCCGACGACGGGCCGGACCGGCGCCCGGGGCCGAGAAGCCGCGGGTCCCAGCGAGATCGAGCCGCCGCGCCGTGACGTCGGTGGTCTCGAAGCCCATGCGGGGTCCTTCCTGGTGGTGAGGGGCCGCCACGGGCCGTGACAGGAAGTCCTGCCACGGCCCGCGGCGGATGGCCCGAAGCCTAGAGGGCCTCGGCGCCGCGTTCGCCGGTGCGGACCCGGGCGACGTCCTCGACGGGGGTGACCCAGATCTTGCCGTCGCCGATGCGGCCGGTCTGCGCTGCCTTGAGGATGACCTCGACGACCGGGCCGGCGTCGACATCGTCCACGAGGACCTCGAGACGGATCTTCGGCACGAAGTCGACCGTGTACTCGGCGCCCCGGTAGACCTCGCTGTGACCGCGCTGGCGACCGTAGCCGGACGCCTCGCTGATCGTCATGCCGCTGATCCCGAAGGCCTCGAGGGCCTCCTTCACCGCGTCCAGCTGGTGGGGCTTGATGATCCCGGTGACGAGCTTCATCACTTGGCTCCTTCGTAGCTCAGGGCCTCGGCGGGGGCCTCGGCCAGGCCACCGAGACGGCCGCCACGGGCGGCGAGCTCATAGGCGGTCTCGGCGTGCTCGGTCTGGTCGATGCCGACGGTCTCGTCGTCGTCGCTGATCCGCCAGCCCATCGTCGCCTTGAGGGCGAGCCCGATGATGAGCGTCATGACACCGGACCAGACGACGGACGACAGAGCGATCGCGATCTGGATGATCGTCTGCTTGATGCCGCCGCCGTAGAGGAGCCCACCGCTCGTCGCGAGCAGGCCCGCGCCGATGGTGCCCCAGAGACCGGAGACGAGGTGGACACCGACGACGTCGAGGCTGTCGTCGTAGCCGTACCGGAACTTCAGGCTGACCGCGAGCGCGCTCAGGACGCCGGCCAGCACGCCGAGCAGGATCGAACCGACGGGGCTGAGGGCGCCACACGCGGGGGTGATGGCGACCAGACCCGCAACGACACCCGAGGCCGCGCCGATCGACGTCGCCTTGCCGTCCTTGAGCTTCTCGACGAGCATCCACCCGAGCATCGCGGCACACGTCGCGACGGCGGTGTTGATCCACACCAGGGCCGCGGTCTCGTCGGGCGCCAGCTCGGACCCGACGTTGAACCCGAACCAGCCGAACCACAGCAGGCCGGCGCCGATCATGACGACCGGGACGTTGTGCGGCCGCATGGCGATCCTGCCGAAGCCGAGCCGTTTGCCGACGATGATCGCCAGGACGAGGCCCGCCATGCCGGCGTTGATGTGGACCACCGTCCCACCCGCGAAGTCAATGGGTGTGACGTTCGCCGCCCCGTCCGTCGACCCGAAGATCAGCGAGGACAGGCTCTTCTCGGCGCCCGAGAGGAGCCCGCCGCCCCAGACCATGTGAGCGACCGGGAAGTAGGACAGGGTGACCCAGAGCACCGAGAAGACCATCCACGTCGAGAACTTGACGCGGTCGGCCACGGCTCCGGAGATGAGGGCCACGGTGATCGCGGCGAAGGTGAACTGGAACCCGACGAACGCCAGCTCGGGGATGTTCCCGTACCCCTGGTAGCCGAACGGGTTGATGATCCCGTCGGCGCCGTGCAGGCCGAACTTGTCGAAGGGGTTCGCGAAGATGCCCAGCACGTCCGTCGGACCGAACGACATCGAGTAGCCCCACAGGACGTACACGATGCCGACGGCGCCGAAGGCACCGAAAGACATCATCATCATGTTGAGGACGGACTTCCCCCGGGTCAGGCCGCCGTAGAACAGGGCCAGGCCCGGAGTGGTCATCAGGAGCACCAGGGCGGCCATGATGAGCATGAAGGCCGTCGACGCATAGTCGAGGGTCGGTGGATCTTCTGCCAATGGCATCAGTGATGTGAACATGCCGCCCACTGTCGGCGTCCAAGGTTTCGCGCCGGGGTCACCGCGTGTTTCGGGGATGTTGCGTCCAGGCCGCGGGTGTAAGCATCAGGTAACCCGAGCACGGCCCGCCCACTCTGTGAGACAGCCATCTCACATGCGACGATCAGCGCATGGCCAGCGTCCTCGTCTACGACGGCGACTGCGGCATGTGCACGAAGACCGCCGCGTTCGCGGCGAACCGGCTGCGTCCCTCCCCCGGGCGGTATGCCGTCACGGCCTACCAGGACGCCGACCTGGTCGCCCTCGGGCTCACGCCCCGCCAGTGCGCCCACGCGGTCCGGTGGGTGAGCGCCGGGGGACGGACGTATGCCGCCGAGGACGCCGTGGCCCGCGCCCTGCTCGCGTCTCGGTGGTGGGTCCGTCCGGCCGGTCTCGCGATCCTCGCGCCCGGCCTGCACACCGTTGCCGGCCACCTCTACCGGTGGGTGGCCCGCAACCGGCACCGCCTCCCGGGGGGCACCCCGGCCTGCGCCCTGCCGGTCGCCGACCGGCCGCGGTGACGGCGAGGTACGGCTAGTCGAGGATCGCGTCGACGAAAGCCTCCGGGTCGAACGGCGCGAGGTCGTCCGGCCCCTCCCCCAGCCCGACGAGCTTGACGGGCACGCCGAGCTTGCGCTGCACGGCCACCACGATGCCGCCCTTGGCCGTGCCGTCGAGCTTGGTGAGGACGATCCCGGTGATCCCGACGACCTCGCCGAACACCTCGGCCTGACGCAGGCCGTTCTGACCCGTCGTCGCGTCCAGGACGAGGAGCACCTCGTCGATGGGCGAGCGCTTCTCGATGACGCGCTTGACCTTGCCGAGCTCGTCCATGAGGCCGACCTTCGTGTGCAGCCGCCCGGCGGTGTCGATGATGACGACGTCCGACTCGAGCTCGCTCGCCGCAGCCACGGCATCGAACGCGACGGCCGCCGGGTCGGCGCCGTCGCGGTCCGAGCGGACCGTCGGCACGCCGACCCGCTCGCCCCACGTCTGCAGCTGGTCGGCCGCTGCCGCCCGGAAGGTGTCGGCGGCGCCGAGGACGACGTCCTTGTCCTCGGCGACGAGGACCCGGGCCAGCTTGCCGACCGTCGTCGTCTTGCCGGTGCCGTTCACCCCGACGACGAGGACGACGGCGGGCCGACCCTCGACCCGGGAGGAGGCGATCGACCGGTCGAGCGTCGGGTCGACGAGACGAAGCAGGTCGGTTCGCAGCCAGCCACGCACCGTCGCCTCGTCCGTCGTGCCGTCGACGAGCACCTGGGTGCGCAGCGCCTCGACGAGCTCCGCGCTCGCCTCGACGCCGAGGTCGGCCGCGAGCAGGGTCTCCTCGACCTCCTCCCAGGCCGCCTCGTCGAGGCGTCCTCGCGACAGCAGCGCGAGCAGCCCCTGGCCGAGACCGGAACGGGAGCGGGCCAGCCGGGCGCGCAGCCGACGCAGCCGTCCGGCGGGTGGCTCGGGCTTCTCGATGGCCGGCGGGGCCTCGGGGGCCGGGATGGTCTCCGTCCCGGGCGCGGTGGCCAGCGCCGTCGCGCCGCCCGCAACCCCGCTCGTCGCCGCCCTCGTCGCCGCCGCCGCTCGGTGCCGACGGTCGGCGTCGTCCGCTCCCGGGATCCCGCCGCCTCGTCGCGGGACCGGGACCGCACGAAGGCGACGATGAAGGTCAGCGCGAGGAAGAGGACGACGAGGGCGATGACGACATAGCCGATGATCACGCTGCTGTGGCTGCTCACCCGCTCATCCTCGCAGCCGAGCCAGGGCCACCCAAACCGGCGCCCACGGCATACCGCCGGGCGCGGCGCACCCGCCGACCGGGCCGACCCTGGAACGCCGGAACGGCTAGAAGATCCTGACCCGCTGCTCCGGAGCCAGCCACATCCCGTCGCCCTCGGTCACGGCGAACGCCTCGTGGAACTCGGTGAGGTTGCGGGCGATGTTGGCCCGGAGCTCGGCCGGGCTGTGCGGGTCGATCGTCAGCAGCCGCTTCGCCTCGGCCTCGCGAGCCACGCCACGCCACACCTGTGCCCACCCGATGAAGAAGCGCTGGACACCCGTCAACCCGTCGAGGACGGGTGGCTCGCCGTCCTGCGTCGCGATCCGGTAGGCGGCCAGCCCGATCGTCAGCCCGCCGAGGTCGCCGATGTTCTCGCCGACGGTGAGCGCGCCGTTGACCTGCTGACCCGGGGCGTCGCGCGACTCGAGGACGTCGAACTGGGCGATGAGGGCCTTCGACTTCTCGTCGAAGCGGGCCCGGTCCTCGTCCGACCACCAGTTGCGCAACCCGCCCGCACCGTCGAACTGGGAGCCCTGGTCATCGAACCCGTGCCCGACCTCGTGGCCGATGACCGCGCCGATCCCGCCGTAGTTGACGGCGTCGTCGGCCTCGACGTCGAAGAAGGGCGGCTGCAGGATGGCGGCGGGGAAGACGATCTCGTTCATCCCCGGGTTGTAGTAGGCGTTGACCGTCTGCGGGGTCATGAACCACTCGGTGCGGTCGACCGGACCGCCGAGCTTGGCGAGGTTGCGGTCGACCTCGAAGGCCGCCGAGCGCTGCACGTTGCCGACGAGGTCACCGGCGTCGATGACGAGCGAGGAGTAGTCCCGCCAGACGTCGGGGTAGCCGATCTTCGGGGTGAACGCGCCGAGCTTGGCCAGCGCCTCGGCCCGGGTGTCCTCGCTCATCCAGGGCAGCTCCGAGAAGTCGCGCCGGAACGCCTCGACGAGGTTGTCGACGAGGTGGACCATCCGCTCCTTGGCGTGCGGCGGGAAGTGCTTCTCGACGTAGAGCTGGCCGACGGCCTCGCCGAGCGCCTCCTCGACCAGCGACACGCCACGCTTCCAGCGCTCGCGCATCTCGGGGACGCCGGACAGGGTGCGGCCGTAGAAGTCGAAGTTCGCCTCGACGACGGCGCTGGAGAGGTACGGCGCGTAGGCGTGGACGACCCGCCACCGCAGCCAGTCCCGCCAGGACTCGACCGGCTCGTCGGCGAGAGCGGCGGCCATGGAGGTGAGGAAGCTGGGCTGCCGGGCGATCGTCGCGTCGAACACGCCGGCCGGGGCCCGCATACCGGCGAGGAAGGACCCCCAGTCCACGCCGGGGGTCAGCTCGGCCAGCGCGTCGCGGTCGACCTTGGTGTACGTCTTGACCGGGTCCCGGTTGGTCACCTTGTCCCAGTGGCCGGCGGCCAGCCTGGTCTCGAGCGACATGACCCGCTGGGCGGCGTCGGCCGGCTCCGGATGGCCGACGAGCCCCAGCATCGCCTCGACGTGGGCCAGGTATGCCGTCCGCACGTCGGCGTGCGCGTCCTCCCGGTAGTACGACTCGTCGGGCAGGCCGATGCCGGCCTGCTCGAGGTAGACGACGTAGCGCTCGGGATCGCGGTCGTCGGTGCTGACGATGGGATGGACGAGCCCGTCGACGCCGGCCCGGCCGAGTCGGCCGAGCGCCCCGATGACCTCGGCGGCCGACGAGACCGCGTCGATCTCGGCGAGCGGACCGGCGAGCGGGTCGGTTCCCCGGTCCTCGGCGGCCGACTCGTCCATGAAGCTCGAGTAGAGGTCCCCGACCTTGCGGGCCACGCTGCCCTCCGCGGGCTGCCCCGCCGCGACCTCCTCGATGATGGCCCGGACGTGTTCCTCGGCCTGTTCCCGAAGGATGTCGAAGGTGCCGTAGCGGCCCCGGTCGGCGGGGATCTCGGTGCGGGCCACCCACCTGCCGTTGACGTGGCCGAACAGGTCGTCCTGGGGCCGCACGTCGGGGTCAAGGTCGCTCGGGTCGATGCCGGACTTCACCGTTGAGGCTCCTCTCGTCGGAGCCTCATCGAACCACACCGTCCCGACCCTCGTGCGTGGGCGGTCGGCAGCGTGGGCCGGACCCGGCAGGTAGGCTCCGGCAGGTGACCGAGGCGCAGCCCACGCCGCCACGACGTCGGAGGCGGCCCCGGTGGCTCCCGCTCGTCGAGGTCCTCGTCGCGCTCGTGGCCGTCGCGCTCGTCCAGACCTACGTCATCAAGCCCTTCCGGGTGCCGTCCCAGTCGATGGAGCAGACGCTCGACATCGGCGACCGGATCGCCGTCAACCGCACGGACCACGCCGTCAACCGGTTCGACGTCGTCGTGTTCGGCCACGGCTCGACGTGGGCCGAGCGTCGCCTCCCCCCCGCAACGAACCCGCTCGTCGCAGGGCTGCGGTGGTTCGGGGACGTCACCGGCATCGGGCCGTCGAACACGGCCTACACCGTCAAGCGGGTCGTCGGCCTGCCCGGCGACCACGTCAGCTGCTGCTCGACCGACGGGCGGCTCATCGTCAACGGCGAGCCCATCACCGAGCCGTACGTCTACGAGGACCTGCCCTTCAACGCCGGGGTCCGGGACTGCGACACCTCGCCCCGCTCGACCCGGTGCTTCCCCGGGATCGACGTGCCGGAGGGGATGCTGCTCGTCCTCGGCGACCACCGCTCGGAGTCGGCGGACTCGGTCGTCTCGTGCCGGGGGGCGGTGACGGCGCCCGGGTGTGCCCGGTTCGTCCCGGAGGACCGGGTCGTGGGGCGGGTCGTCTTCCGCTTCTGGCCGTTCGGCCGGTTCGGCTCGCCGGGCTGACCGCGTCGCCGCACTCGCCGGGACGGGGACCTGCGCCGGGAGCGAACACCCCTTCCCCGCCTCGGCCCGCGATGTTGTGCTGGCCCCATGCGCCTCCTCATCCTCGGTGGGACCGCCTTCCTCGGCCGCGCCGTCGCCCGACACGCCCTGGCCCGCGGTCACGAGGTGACCTGCGTCGCCCGAGGAGTCTCCGGACGGGTCGCCGACGGCGTCCGGCTCGTCCGTGCCGACCGCGAGGACCCCGCGGCCGGGCTGGGCGGTGTCGAGGACGAGACCTGGGACTGCGTCGTCGAGGTGTCCCGTCAGCCCGGTCAGGTCCGGCGGGCGGCGCAGTGGCTCGCTCCGCGGGCGGCCCACGCGGTGTTCGTCTCGACGGTCAGCGTGTATGCCGCGTCCCACGAGGTCGGCGCCGACGAGTCCGCGGCCGTCCTGCCGCCGTTGGACGGTGACGTGTCGGCCGACCTGAGCCGCTACGGCGAGGCCAAGGTGGCCTGCGAGCGGCACCTCCGGGCCGCCTTCGGTGACGAGCGCGTCCTCGTGGCCCGGGCCGGGCTCATCGGCGGCCCGGGAGACGTCTCCGGCCGCAGCGGCTACTGGCCGTGGCGGCTCGCCCACCCGAGCAACCCCGGCGGTGAGGTCCTGGTGCCGGACGTCGCTGACGCGCCCTGCCAGATCCTCGACGTGCGCGATCTCGCCGGCTGGATCGTCGGGTGCGGTGAGGACCCGGTCGCGGGCACGGTCGACGCGGTGGGCGACATCGTGCCCTTCGGCGAGGTCATCGACACCGCGCGGCTGGTCGCCGGGCACCCGGGACGGCTCGTCGCGGCACCCTCACCGTGGCTGGTCGAGCGCGGCGTCGAGGAGTGGATGGGCCCCCGGTCGCTCCCGCTGTGGATCGCCGATCCCGAGGAGGCCGCCGCACATGCCCGACCCGGTGCGGCGGGCCGCGCCCTCGGGCTTGTCCCGCGGCCGCTGGTGCAGACCCTGCGGGCCGCCCTGGACTGGGAGGAGTCACGCCCGGCCGGAGCCACCCGCCTCGCCGGGCTCACCGACGCCGAGGAGCTCGAGCTGCTCGGCGCACTCCCCCGGGGCTGACGGCATACCGGTTCGAGGTATTCCGGTGCCGGCAGACGGGACTGGAATACCTCGAACCCGGTGAGGACGGACGGGCCGGAGCCTCAGGCGGACGCGGCGACGTCGCGGATCCGCTGCGAGACCACCGTCGTCACACCGTCGCCGCGCATGCTGACGCCGTAGAGGGCGTCGGCCATCTCCATCGTCCGCTTCTGGTGGGTGATGACGATGAGCTGGCTCGAGTCGCGCAGCTCCTCGAGCAGCACGATGAGCCGGCCGAGGTTGGTGTCGTCGAGCGCCGCCTCGACCTCGTCCAGGATGTAGAACGGGCTCGGCCTCGCCTTGAAGATCGCGACGAGCAGGGCGACGGCGACGAGGGAGCGCTCACCACCGGAGAGCAGCGAGAGCCGCTTGACCTTCTTGCCGGGAGGCCGCGCCTCCACCTCGATGCCGGTTGTCAGCATGTCGGCGGGGTCGGTGAGCACGAGGGTGCCCTGGCCGCCGGGGAAGAGTCGCTCGAAGACGCGCTCGAACTGGGCGGCCGTGTCATGGAAGGCCTCGGTGAACACCTGCTCGACCCGCTCGTCGACCTCACGGACGATGTCGAGGAGGTCGCGCTTGGACCGCTTGAGGTCCTCGAGCTGCTCGGTGAGGAACTTGTGCCGCTCCTCGAGCGCCGCGTACTCCTCGAGGGCGAGCGGGTTGACGCGTCCGAGGGCGGTCAGGCCACGCTCGGCGCGGCGGAGCCGCTTCTCCTGCTCCTCGCGGACGAACGGCCGGGGCAGGGGGTGCTCCGCGGGGTCGACCGGGTCGTCGGGGCCGGGGATGTACGGGATGAGCTGGTGCGGACCGTAGTCCTCCATGACGACGTCGGGGTCGACGCCGAGCTCCTCGATCGCCCGGGCCTGGAGCTGCTCGATCCGGGCGACCTGCCGCGCCCGAGCGACCTCGTCGCGGTGTGCCGAGTCGGTGAGGTCGCGCAGCTCGTCCTGGTGGGTCGTCATCTCCTCGCGGACCGCGTGGAGGGCCCGGTCGCGCTCGACGCGGGACTGCTCCGCGTCGCTGCGGGCGATCGTCGCCCGGGCCAGGGCGGCGGTGGCCACCTCGTGAGCGTATGCCGCAGCCCGCGCCACGGCGTCGGCGATGCTCGCCTCCCGGCGACGCCGCTCCCGGCGCTCGCGCAACCGCTCGCGGGCGGCCAGCTCGCCCTGGGCGGCTCCCTCGAGCGACTCGGCGCGGCCCTTGAGGGCCCGGGCCCGCTCCTCCTTGGTCCGCAGGGCGAGCCGAACCTCGGTCTCGGCCGTGCGGGCCCGGCTCGCCTCGAGCTCGAGCCGGTCGCGCTCGTCGGTGCCCGGTTCCACCGTCTGGTCGGGTTCGGCGCTGGCCTCCTCGAGCCGGGCGGCGAGCGCCTCGAGCTCGACTCGGTCGGACTCGAGGGCGGCCCGGGCGTCGGCGATAGCCCGCTGGGTCCGCTCGGCCTCGGCCCGGGCCGAGCGCATCGCCGCCCCGAGCTGGCCGAGCCGCTCGGCGACGGCCGCCATCTTGGCGTCGGACTCATGGAGGGCGTCGAGGGCGTTGTCGACGCGCTCCTGGATTCCCGCCGCCCGGTCCTTGGCCGCGGCGAGGGCGAAGCGGGTCTGCTCGATGACGGCCGTCGCGGCGGCGACCTGGTGGCGCGTCTCGTCGAGCGTGGCCTGGAGCTCGAGGACGCTCTCGCCCGCGGATCCGCCGCCCCGGACCCAGCCCGGGGCGTAGACATCGCCGTCGGCCGTGACCGCCGTGATCCCCTCGCCGCGGGCGACGAGGGCGATGGCGTGGCTCGAGTCGGGCACGAGGGCCACCCGCTCGAGGAGCTGCTCGACGGCCGGCCTGACCTCGGTGGGGGCCTGGACGACGTCGCGGGCCCACACGGCCGGGGCGGTGATGCCGGGCCAGCCGGCGGGGTTGCTCGGTCGGGCGGTGGCGCCGACGAGAAGGCCGGCGCGGCCACCGTCGGCCTCCCGCAGCCGGCCGACCGCGCGAGCGGCCTGCTCGGCCGACCCGACGGCCAACGCCTCCGAGGCCCAGCCCAGCGCGGCGGCGACGGCACCCTCGTGGCCGCCGGTCACGCGCAGGAGGGAGGCCACCTGGCCGAGGATGCCGTGGCCCGCATCAGCGGCCTGCAGGAGGGCAGCGGCGCCGTCCCTGCGGCGAAGCGACATCTCGAGGGCCTCGGCCTTCGCCGCGGCCCCGACCCGGTCACGCTCGGCCGCGTGCTCGGCGGACCGGAGTCGCTCGATCTCGGCCTCGACCTCACGCAGCTCGGTGGCGGCCTCCTCGAAGTCGGAGTCGAGGCCGACCTCGCCCTCCTCGTCGACGGCCACGGTCGCCTCGAGCGAGGCGAACTCGTGCTCGGCCTCCGCAGCGCGCCCGGCCGAGGCGGCGACGATGGCGGTGAGCCGGCCGATCTCGGCCTCGCCGGCCTCGATGCGGCTGCGGCGGGCACCGACCTGGCCGGCCAGCTTGGCGAGTCCCTCCCGTCGGTCCGCGGATGCGCGGGCCAGCCGGGCCAGCCGGGCCTGCTCGGCGGCATACGCCTCCTCCGCGGCCTCGCGGGAGGTGACCGAGGCCGCGAGCTCCTCGGCGACCTGCGCGACCTCGGCGAGCAGCTCCGCCTCGGCGGCGCGGGCCGCGGCCGCCTGGGCGCGCAGCTCCTCGGGGTCGCGCCCGCTCGTGGTCTCGTCCTGCTCGTCCTGGGACAGCAGGCGGACCCGCTCCCGGGCGACCGAGGCCGTGGACTCGAGCCGGTCGCGGAGCGAGGTGAGCCGGACGAACCGGTCCTGGGCGCGGGTCAGCTCGGGGGCGGCCTCGGTGGCCCCCCTGTCGAGGTCGGCCAGACGCTCCCGCAGGATGCCGAGGGCGTCCTCGACCGCGGTACGGCGCTCGATGAGGGCGGTCTCGTCGGCAACCTCCTGCTCGAGGGTCGACGTGAGCTGGACGAGATCGTCGGCGAGCAGTCGGAGCCGGGCGTCGCGTGCCTCGGCCTGGATGACCGCGGCCTTGCGGGCGGCCTCGGCCTGACGGCCGAGCGGGCCGAGCTGGCGGCGGATCTCACCGGTCAGGTCGGTGACCCGGGTGAGGTTGGCCTCCATGGCCTCGAGCTTGCGCAGGGCGCGTTCCTTGCGCTTGCGGTGCTTGAGGACGCCGGCGGCCTCCTCGATGAAGCCGCGACGCTCCTCCGGGGTGGCCCGCAGGACGGTGTCGAGCTGTCCCTGGCCGACGATGATGTGCATCTCCCGGCCGATGCCGCTGTCGGAGAGCAGCTCCTGGATGTCGAGCAACCGGCAGGCGGTCCCGTTCAAGGCGTACTCGGACCCGCCGTTGCGGAACATCGTGCGGCTGATCGTCACCTCGGTGTAGTCGATCGGCAACGCCCCGTCCGAGTTGTCGATCGTCAGGGACACCTCGGCCCGCCCGAGCGGCGGCCGGCCGGCCGTGCCCGCGAAGATGACGTCCTCCATCTTGCCGCCGCGCAGGGACTTGGCCCCCTGCTCGCCCATCACCCAGGCGAGGGCGTCGACGACGTTGGACTTGCCCGACCCGTTCGGTCCGACGATGCACGTGATGCCCCGCTCGAGGCGCATCGTCGTCGCCGAGGCGAAGGACTTGAAGCCCTTGAGGGTGACGGTCTTGACGTACACGGTGTCGGGGGTCGGCTTCCTCGTGGGGGTGGTCGGCGGGGCGCCGGGGGGCGCCGTGGGGACGGGCTCGGTCGGCGTTCACTGTACCGGCGGGCCACGGCGGGCCGGGGACGGCGAGCACGGCGCACCGGGGCCTGGTGCGGGTGTGACGCCCGGGGCTGATGAGCCGCTCAGGACCGGTTCGGCGGGGCCTCACCCGAGCCGGCGATCGCCTCGTGGTGGTGGATGACCTCGGCGATGATGAAGGTGAGGAACTTCTCGGCGAAGTGCGGGTCCAGCCCGGCCTGGTCGGCGAGCGCCCGCAGCCGGGCGATCTGCTCGACCTCGCGCCCGGGGTCCGCTGGCGGCAGGCCGAGCCCGGCCTTGAGCTCGCCGACGGACTGGGTCGCCTTGAACCGCTCGGCGAGCAGGTGGACGATCGCGGCGTCGATGTTGTCGATGCTCGACCGCAGCCGGGCCAGCTCGGGGGGGACCTCGCTCACCCGGCCATGGTAGGGACGCCGACCACGCAGCGGCAGCGGCGTCTCAGGCGACGGTATGCCGCCTGCTCACCGCTCGCTGAACCCCTGCGCCACACCGAGCGGCCTCGCCCACAACGGGCTCGACAGCCCCACGACGTGGCCGGGTCGCCGGGTCTGGCTCGGGTACTCCTCGAGCAGGCCGAGGAGGCGGTAGAGCGCGGCCTCGGTGCCCTCGGCGACGATCTCGACCCGGCCGTCGTCGGTGTTGCGAGCGTGGCCGACCAGGCCGAGCTCGAGGGCCCGCGCCCGGGCCCACCATCGGAAGCCGACGCCCTGGACGTCACCACGGACGAACACCGTGATCCGACGGACAAGGTCCGGGGTCCCGCTCTCGCTCACATCCCCATCGTAGGGACGCCTATCGCGTGACCGGACGCGGCGGGGGCTGGCACCGGGGACAGAAGAACGAGGACCGGTTCATGAAGGCCCGGCGCTGGATGAGGGTGCCGCATCGCGAGCAGGGCTGGCCCTCCCGGCCGTAGGCGTGCAGGGACCGGTCGAAGTACCCCGAGGCGCCGTTGATGTTGACATACAGGCTGTCGAAGCTCGTCCCGCCCTGGTCGAGGGCGGCCACCATGACGTCCCGGGTGTGGTCGAGCAGCCGCGAGACCGACGACCCGGTGAGCCGGGAGGCGAGCCGCTCGCCGTGGATGCCGGCCCGCCACAGGGCCTCGTCGGCGTAGATGTTGCCGATACCGGAGACCATCTGTTGGTCCAGGAGCACCCGCTTGATCGCGCTCTGTCGGGTATGGATCTGGCGGACGACCGCCGGTTGGTCGAGGTCGGGGTCGAGCAGGTCGCGCGCGATGTGCGCGATGGGGCCCGGTATGCCGTCCGCGTCGAGGTCGGCGAGGAGCAGCCCGCCGAAGGTGCGCTGGTCGACGAAGCGGAGCTCGGACCCCTCGTCGGCGAAGGTGAACCGTGCCCTCAGGTGCCGCTCGTCCATGGCATCGGGGCGCTCGACGAGCAGCTGGCCGCTCATCCCGAGGTGGACGACGAGGGCCCGATGGTCGGGCAGCACGAGCCAGAGGTACTTGCCTCGGCGTCGGGCGTCGGCGACCCGCTGACCGCGCAGCCGGGCGGTGAGATCGAGGGGGCCGGGTAGATGGCGCCGGGTGGCCCGGGCGCTGTAGATCTCGACGTCGGCGATCTCCCGCCCCACGACGTGATCCTCCAGCCCACGCCGGACGACCTCGACCTCGGGGAGCTCAGGCATCCGCCGACCGGGCCCCGATCGCCTTCCAAGCCTGGGCCGCCGCCTGCTGCTCGGCGTCCTTCTTCGTGCGCCCGGTGCCCTTGCCGAGCGGCTCCCCACCGACGAGGACCTCGGCGAAGAAGGTCTTGGCATGCTCCGGGCCGTCGTCCTCGACGCGGTACTCAGGGGTGCCGAGCGTCTGCTGCGAACACAGCTCCTGCAGGCTCGTCTTCCAGTCCAGGCCGGCGCCCATCCGCGCCGACTCCGTGATGAGCGGGTCGAGGAGGTGATGGACGAGCTCGGCGGCGGCCGTCGGCCCGCCGCTGAGGTACGCGGACCCGATGACGGCCTCCATCGTGTCGGCGAGGATCGAGTCCTTGTCCCGGCCGCCGGTGCTCTCCTCGCCGCGGCCGAGGAAGAGGAAGTCGCCGAGGCCGATGGTCCGGGCCACCTCGGCCAGCGCCCTCATGTTGACGACGGCCGCGCGCAGCTTGGCGAGCTGGCCCTCGGCGAGGTCGGGATGGGTGGTGTAGAGGGTGTCGGTGACGACGAGTCCGAGCACCGAGTCCCCGAGGAACTCGAGGCGCTCGTTGTGGGGCAGGCCGCCGGACTCGTAGGCGTAGGAGCGATGCGTCAGGGCACGCCGAAGCAGGGCCGGGTCCATCGCGGCCCCGGTCACCGCCCGGACATGGTCCAGCAGCTCCTCAAGGGGACGCGGCGGGCCTGCGACGCCCTCGCTGCTCCGCCCCACGGCCGACCTCTCCGGTCAGCCCTGGTGCTCGGTGCGCTCGGCAGCCTGGTAGTGGCGGCCCTGGTAGGTGCCACACGACGGGCAGGCCATGTGCGGCTGCATCGGCGCCTTGCACTGGGGGCACGTCGTCAGGGTGACCGCGGTCGCCTTCCAGTTGGCACGGCGTGAACGGGTGTTGGAGCGAGACGTCTTCCGCTTCGGAACAGCCACGTCAGGTCCTCTTCTCTTGGGTGTCTTGCGTGGTCGGCTCCGCGAGGTCGCGCAGCGCCGCCCACCTGGGGTCGATCACGTCGTGCCGGTGGTCCGGGTCGTCCTCGAGCCTGAACCCGCACTGCGGACACAGTCCCGGGCACTCCGGGCGACACACGGGCTTGAACGGTAGCGCCGGCACTACCGCGTCCCGCAGCACCGGCTCGAGGCCGATCAACCCGTCCTCGACTCGATACTCGTCGGCCGCGTCCTCGTCCCCCACCTGCTGGTGGTGGGCCGCACGATCGGCGTAGGCGAACAGCTCCTGGAAGGCCACGTCCACCTCGTGGTGGATCGGGTCCAGGCACCGCACGCAGGCACCGGTCGCCATGCCACGGACCGAACCGGTCACCAGTACGCCTTCGACGACGGACTCGAGCCGCAGGTCGAGGGTGAGGGGTTGGCCCTCCTCGACCCGAAGCACCTCCGTGCCGAAGTCGGCGGGTGCCTCGGCCACGCGTGTCAGCTCGGTCATCGAACCGGGACGACGACCGACCTCCTTGGTGTCCACCACCAGGAGAGAGCGGGAATCGAGACGAGTCATGGCCTTGTACGTGGTCGAGCGGTTCGGCTGCGCCACGGCGGACACAAACCGACAGCGAAGAATACCGGAGCGGCGCGCGTCCACCCAAATGCGCGGTCGTTCCGCGCACCCGGCGAGAGCCGCCGGGGGCTACCGGAGGGCATCGCGGCCGGCCACCAGAGCGTCGCGGACGGCGTCGGGCACGAGCCCGGTGACGTCCCCGCCGAGGGCCGCCACCTCCTTGACGAGCGAGCTCGAGACGTGCTCGAAGGCCGGGTCACCCGGCACGAAGACGGTCTCCAGTCCGGTGAGGTGCCGGTTCATCAGCGCCATGGGGAGCTCGTAGGCGAAGTCGGTCCCGCCGCGCAGCCCCTTGACGACGACGTCGGCGTCGAGGTCGCGGCAGACGTCGACGAGGAGGCGGCCGGCATACTCCTCGACGCGGATCCTGCCCCGCGGCCCGGGACCCTCGGGCAGCGCCGCGACGGCGTCCTCGATGAAGGCGATCCTCCGGGACACCGGGAAGGCACCCTCCTTGGCCGGGTTGTGCAGGACCGCGACGACGACCTCGTCATAGAGCGCGGCCGCCCTGCCGATGATGTCGAGGTGCCCCGCGGTCACCGGGTCGTAGGACCCGGGGCAGACCGCCCGGCGCACACGGTGTTCGCTCACGACAGGAAACCTAGCGCGGTCACAGCGTGACCTGGCCGGTGATGCACGTCACCGTGTCGCCACCGACCCAGACCGCGTCGCCCTCGGTCGAGATCCGGACCCGGCCGCGGCGGCCCAGAACGGTCCCCTGGGAGACCGTGTACGCCGTCGGCGCCAGGCCACTGCCGATGAGCCACTGGGCCAGGCCGGCGTTGAGGGAGCCGGTCACCGGGTCCTCGCCCAGGCCCAGGCTCGGGCAGACGGCGCGGACCTCGTATGCCGCGCCGAGCCGGGCGACGTCGGCCGCGGCATACGGACCGATGACACCGACCTCGACGGTGCCGAGCGCGACGAGGTCCGGGGTCAGGCCGAGAACGGTGTCTGCGCTGTCGAGAAGGAGGCCGAGCCAGCCGGGGCCGTTGTCGACCCACGCGGCCGCGACGAGGGCGCCCGGGGGGAGGCCCAGCGCGGCCGTGACCGGGGCGAGCGTGGTGTCGTCGACCGGCCCGGAGCGCAGCAGTGGCGGGGCCTTGAACGCCAGCCCGGACCCACTGTCGCGGACCGTGACGAGGCCGACGCCGCACTCCTGGACGATGGTGCCGGTGTCCTGGGGCACTCCCCCGGCCTGGAGCCACGCGTGGGCGCTGCCGAGGGTCGGATGGCCGGCGAAGGGAAGCTCCGCGCCGGGGGTGAAGATGCGTACCCGGTAGTCGGCCGCGGGGTCGGTCGGGGCCAGCAGGAAGGCCGTCTCGGAGAGGTTGGTCCATCGGGCGACGGCGGCCATCTGCGCGTCGGTGAGGCCGTCCGCGTCGTGGATGACGGCGAGGGGGTTGCCGAGCCATGGCTCGGCGGTGAAGACGTCGACCTGGCTGAACGGGCGCATTGCGCGAGGCTATCGCGTCGGCGGGTCCCGGCCGACGGTGCTCCTCGGTGACGAGATGGCGGTGCTACCGGGTGACGAGATGGGCGCGGGCCTGGGCGACCTCGAGCGGCATGGGTGTCCCGGCGATCGTCACGGTGCCGGGGATGTCCAGCCACGGGCCGCCGCCGATGCGGAACTGGCCGGCATACGTCGCGTCGATGCGGACCTGGTAGGTCCCCGGCGCCCGGTAGGTCCTGGTGATGTCCCCGCTCGGGTAGGGCCCGCCCAGCGAGGCCGTCGGCCCGTATGCCGTGCCGTCCCCGAAGCGGTAGGTGACGCTGCGCAACCGGGGCCGGATGTCGACCAGGTAGCCGAGCATCCGGCCCGGGTCGACATGGTCGACCTCGTTCGGACCGTAGCCCGCCGCCGGCCAGTCGACGGCGAAGAACGTCTCGAGGTTGACCAGGGTCCGCCCGCCGACCGGCTGGATGGCGGCCCGGGGTACGGCGAAGTCGGTGTCGTGGAACGCCGCGATGATCGTCGCCATCCCCGGGGTGGCCCGGCCCGGGACGAACTCCGGGAAGCACGTCACCCCCACCTGGACCCAGGGGCCGGTGGGCCGGCCCGCGCCGGCGAGAACCCTCCGCAGGACGACGACGCTCGGCCCCAGCCCCTCCGCGGGGGTGTTGCCCGCGCACGCCGCGATGGCCTGGCCACAGAACAGGTCCGAGCCCCCGACACCGGGCGCAGCGCCCGGACAGTTCGCCACCGACGTGTACTCGTAGCGTGGCCCCCCTGGCCCCGCGTTGTCCCGTGCCATCCGCTCCAGCTGGCCCCGAGACAGACCATGAAGCCGTGACGCCCTCCGCCTTCGTTCTGCCGCTGGCCAATCGGCGCTCGCGGGTTCCATGACCCCGAGCGAGACGACGAGTAGCGCAAGGAACGAGCGCTAGCGCCAAGGTCGAAGACGACCCAATGGTCTCCCCTCCAGGATCGTGCCCACCGTTCGAGCAAAGCGCGCTTGCGGATCCGTCAACGACGACTGCCCCAGCGGCGTCAACCACGTCCACGTTGTGCTGCTGAACGCGTCATGCGGAGAAGGGTCTGTCCCTCCGAACGCCCATCTCGACGAGCCCTGATGCTCGACAATCGCACACGGGATCCGATGCGTAATGCTGCCCGTCTGCCACGAGTCGCTCGGCTGTGCGACTGCAGATCCCTGCATGCGAAAGCAACCATGCTCGCTCAACGGCGGCAGCACCCCGGCATCCGGTTCGAGTCCAGCGCGACATTGGCCTGGTCGATGTAGAACCGGACGAACGCCTCGGCACCGGCCTTCGTATGCGCCCGAGCCGCCACCGGCACCGACGGCGTCGCCGAGGGCGAGACGGACGGACTCGGCGAGCTCGACGTCGGCGACCCGCTCGACGACGTCGGAGCCGGGTTGCTGCCGCCGGTGCACCCAGCACCGAAGAGCGACGCAGCGGACACCACGGCCACCGCGACCCGGACCCGAACCGGAGCCATCGCCATCCTCCCTACCGGCGGTTCCCCCGGAGTCTAGAGAGAATCCAGCACCTCGCCACCGGAGTCATCCACAGCCCCCGCCGACGAGCGCGCGTGGTCACGAGGGCATCGGCAGCCACCGCCCCCCACGACCCCTCGGGACGCCGCACTCCGCCACCCCTGCACGGCGTCACCACCCACCCATCGCCGACCCACGCGGTCCCCAAGCGACGAGAGGTGGCGATCCGCCCCATCAGGACCCGCGATGGGGCGGATTCCCACCCTTGGGGGTTTGCGATGGGGCGGATTCCCACCCTTCGAGGCTCGGGTCACCGGAGCTCGACGGGACAACCACGCAGGCGCGGGTGAGGGGCTCACCCGGTCCGGGACGCCAGCCAGATCGTCGTCTCCCCATAGCGCCGGGGCTTCACGGCGGCCAGCCCCTCGGGCCAGGAAGGTTCGGGAGAGCGCGACGACCGCTCCACGACGAGGAGCCCCCCGGGCGCGAGCCACGACGGGTCGGCAACCATCCGCAGATCCTCGGCGAGATCGGCCTCGGCCAGGTCGTAGGGCGGGTCCATGAAGACGAGGTCGGCCGACGCCTCACCACGGCCCGGCGCCGGATGCCCCGGCACCGAACGCCCCAGCACCGAACGCACCGGCGCCACCACCACGGTGCATCGGTCAGCGAACCCCAGCGCGGCCGCGTTCGACCGGACGACCGACGCCGCCCGCCGATCCGCCTCGACGAAGACCGCGCTCACCGCGCCCCGGCTCAGCGCCTCCAACCCCAGCGCTCCGGAGCCGGCGTACAGGTCGAGCACCCGGGCCCCCGCCACCGCGTCCCGTGCCTCCAACGCGGAGAACAGCGCCTCGCGCACCCGGTCGCTGGTCGGCCGGGTGCCCGCCCCGGGCGGCGTGCGCAGGGTACGACCGCCCGCGGCACCGGCGATGATCCGGGTCACCGGTCCGCCACCTCAGCCTCGCTCCAGGTATGCCGCCTGCTCGGCATCGAGCCGCTCGGCGAGGGCGGCCGCGAGGGCCGGGTGCGCGGACAGGTCAGGGTCCTCGGCGACGAGGGCGATCGCGTCCTCCCGGGCCGCCTCGATGACGTCCTCGTGCTCGAGGATGTGGAGGAACTGCAGCTGGGACCGGTGCCCGCTCTGGGCGGCACCGAGGATGTCGCCCTCACGACGCTGGGTGAGGTCGAGGCGGGCCAGCTCGAACCCGTCGGTGCTCTCGGCGACCGCGTCGAGCCGGGTCCGGGCGGTCTCGGCCTCGGAGCCGGTGACGAGCAGACACAGCCCGGGGTGGCCACCTCGGCCGACCCGGCCGCGCAGCTGGTGCAGCTGGGACACCCCGAACCGGTCGGCGTCCATGATGACCATGACGCTGGCGTTCCCGACGTCGACGCCGACCTCGATGACCGTCGTCGAGACGAGGACGTCGATCTCCCCGGCCTGGAACCGCCGCATGACGGCGTCCTTGTCCTCGGGGGCCATCCGGCCGTGGAGGACCTCGACCGTCAGTCCGGCCAGGGCGGCGTTGTCGGCGAGGGCCGCGTGGACGGCATACACGCTGGCCATCGGCCGCACCGGCGGCGGCTCGGCCCCGTCAGCGCGGTCCGTGTCCTCGTCGACGGGCTCCTCGACGAGCGTCATCTCGGCGTCCGGCTCGTCGTCGTCGCCGATCCGCGGGCACACGACGTAGGCCTGGCGACCGGTGCGGACCTCCTCGGCGACCCGGTCCCAGGTCCGCTGCACCCAGGCAGGTCGGTCGAGGGGGACGACGTGGGTCGTGATCGGTGCCCGGCCGGCCGGCAGCTCGCGCAGCGTCGAGGTCTCCAGGTCACCGAAGACGGTCATCGCCACGGTTCGCGGGATGGGTGTCGCCGTCATGACGAGCAGGTGCGGCGGGGTGGCGCCCTTGCCCCGTAGGGCATCCCGCTGCTCGACCCCGAAGCGGTGCTGCTCGTCGACGACGACGAGCGCGAGGTCGTGGAAGTCGACCTTCTCCTGGATGAGCGCGTGGGTTCCGACGACGATGCCGGCGTCGCCGGAGACGATGTCGAGCAGCGCGCGCCTGCGAGCCGCGGTCGGCTGGCTGCCGGTGAGCAGCGCGACCCGGGTCCCGATGGCCGAGCCGCCCAGCATCCCCCCCTCGGCGAGGTCTCCGAGCATCGCCGTGATGGTCCGGTGGTGCTGGGCGGCGAGCACCTCGGTCGGAGCCAACAGCGCGGCCTGTCCACCGGAGTCGACCGCGGCGAGCATGGCCCGGAGCGCGACGACCGTCTTCCCCGAGCCGACCTCGCCCTGGAGGAGCCGCTGCATGGGCACCTCCCGCGCCATCTCGGCCGCGATCGTCTCGCCGACCTCGAGCTGTCCGGCGGTCAGTACGAACGGCAGTCGCTCGTCGAACGCCTCGAGCAGCCCGCCCGGGGTGGCCACCCGGGGCCGGGTCACCTCGCCCGACGCCTGCGACCGGCGCCGAGCGAGCGTCACCTGGAGGATGAGGGCCTCCTCGTAGCGCATCCGGTGCCGGCCCCGCTCGACGTCGGTCCACGAGGCGGGGGTGTGGATGCCACGCAGTGCCTCGATCCGGCTCGGCAGGTCGCGGGCCTCGAGGACCGGCGCCGGCAGCGGGTCGGCGGCGTCCTCGAGCTCGCCGAGCACCGCCCGGACGATCTCGGTGACGGTCCACGTGTGGAGGTTGCCGACCCTGAGGTAGACCGGGATGAGGCCGGAGCGCTCGCCCGTGTCGCCCACGTCGTCGAGGGTGGTGTACCCCGGGTGGGTGAGCTGGCGCCGTCCCCGATAGCTGCCCACCGTCCCCGCGAAGAGGCACCGCGCCCCGACGGTGAGCGCCCGTTCGTGGCCGTAGGCGCTGAAGAAGGTGATGTCGAGCTCGTGGGTTCCGTCGGTGATGACGGCGGTGAGCCGGCGGCCCCGACGGTTGCGCATCGGCACCGTCTCGACGGACTTCACCTCGGCGACGACGACGGCGTACTCCCCGACCGACAGGTCGGCGAGGTTGCTCTCCGTCGTCCGGTAGCGCCGCGGCCAGAACCCGAGGAGGTCTCCGACCGTCTCGATGCCCCGGTCCTTGGTGAACTTCGCGGCCTGGTTGGGCCGGATGACCTTGGTCAGCCGAGACGACTCGGTGAGCACGCTCACTCCACCCCGATGAGCAGGGGGTAGCTCGCCTGGCCGCCGTTGATGACGACGACCTCGACCTCGGCGTGGTCGTGATGGAGCACCGACTGGACCGCCTCGACCAGCTCCGGCTCGGCGTCGGCGCCCGTGACGAGGGTGACGAGCTCGCCGCCGGCGGCGAGCAGTCGCCCGAGAACCTCACGGGCCGTCGCGGCGAGGTCGTCGCCGATGATGGCGATGTCGCCGTCGATGATCCCGAGGACGTCGCCCGGCTGGCACACGCCCGCCCAGGTGAGCGCCTCGCGGACGGCGACCGACACCGCGCCGTGCCGGGTCGCGACCGCCGCACTCGTCATGGCGAGGACGTTGTCACCGAGTCGATGGTCGGGGTCGAAGACGGCGAGCGCGGCCACCCCCTGCACGACGGTCCGGGCCGGGACGACCCGCACCGTGATGCCCTCCTCGGCGGCCGCGGCGCTCGCGACCTCGGCGGCGAGAACGGTGTCCTTGTCGTTGGGCAGCAGGATGACGGCCTCGGTCCCGGCGTCGCGGACCGCGTCGAGGATCGCCCCCGCGGAGGCCCGCCGTCCGGGTGCGGAGTCGACGGTCCTGGCCCCGGCCTCGGTCATGAGGGCGGTGATGCCGGGCCCGGCGGAACAGGCCACGACCGCGGTCGTGCCGGTCCCCGGGGCAGGGGCCCCGGCCACCTGACCGACCTGCGAGGCGAAATGGGTGATCCGGATCCGGTGCGGCCGCCCCACCTCGATCCCCGCCTCGACGGCGCCCCCGGGGTCGTCGACGTGGACGTGGACGTTCCACAGGTCGGGGCCACCGACGACGAGAAGGCTGTCGCCCATGGCGTCGAGGGTCCGGGTCAGTGCCGCCACGGCGTCGGCGTCGGTCTGGGTGAGCAGGTACATGACCTCGTATGCCGGCCCGCCGGCATACCCGGCGAGGTCACCGGGTCCGTGCGGAGCGTCGGCGAGCGCCGGGTCCAGGTCCGTCGCCCCCGCGGGGGCGGCTGCGGTCGGGGCGACGTGCCAGCCCTCACGACGACGCAGCGCGGGGCCGCCGCCCAGGGCGGCCTCGGCGTCCTCGGACCATGAGCCCGACACGACTCGATGCAGCGCCTCGACCATGAGCACCAGGCCTGCTCCCCCGGCGTCGACGACCCCGGCGCGGGCGAGGACCTCGAGCTGCTCGGGGGTCCTCGCGAGGGCGGTGTTGGCGGCCACGACCGCCGCCCGGACGACGTCGACGACGTCGACGGCGCCACGCGCGGCCTCGAGGGCGGCGGCGGCCACGGCATCGGCGACCGTGAGGATCGTCCCCTCCTGGGGATGGGCCACGCAGGCCCTGGCCAGCTCGGCGCCGCGCCCGAAGCCGGCCGCGAGGAGTGCGGCGTCGACGGTCTCGGCGTCCGCCTCGACGACAACCTGACAGATGCCGCCGACGAGCTGGCTGACGATGACCCCGGAGTTGCCCCGCGCGGACAGCAGGATCGCCCGGGACAGGGTCCGGCACTCCTGGACGACGGTCGCCGTCCCGAGGATGCCCGCCTCGTCGTGCGCGGTGACGGTGGCCTCGATGGCCGAGTCCATCGTCAGGTAGAGGTTGGTCCCGGTGTCCCCGTCGGGGACGGGGAACACGTTGAGCGCGTCGATCTCGGACCGCCGGGCCGCGAACGCGGCCCGGGTGAGCAACGCCCAGTGTCGGGCGTCGTCGGCAGTGAGGACTTCGGCCACTCTGGGAGGGTAACGGCCTGCCCCGCCTCACTGACAGCACCGACGCGGGCCCGACCGGGTCGGGATGGGCGTTTTGGTTCCTACCGCGGTCCTCGGCTACCCTTATCAGGTTCCGCGCGAGCCTGCCCTCGCCGTGGGCGATCCCGGCCGATCACCGGCCGGACCACCGCACCAGGCAATGTCACGGCAGGCGCGACCAGCACCAGAACCTTGAGGAGTACTCCCGTGGCTGCCACCTGCGAAGTCTGCGGCAAGGGACCCGGCTTCGGGCACAGCATCTCGCACTCCCACCGGCGCACCAAGCGTCGCTGGAACCCGAACATCCAGCGCGTCAAGGTCCTCGTCGGCGACGCCGGGGTGACCCCGAAGCGCCTCAACGTGTGCACCTCCTGCCTCAAGGCGGGCAAGGTCACCCGCTGACCCAGCCGTAGCACCCTCGTCGGGCCGGCCTCCCTCGCGGAGGGCCGGCCCTTCGTGTGCCACCCCGACGGGCGGTATGCCGGTCAGCCGGCGAAGTGGTCCCAGCCGCCGGGAGCCTGTGCCTCGCCGTCGACGGTGACGCCGGCCGCACCCTGGCCGGCCTCCAGGACCCGTCCGACGACGCGCCACCCGCCCTCGACGGGGACGTCGCCCTCCTCCGCGAAGCAGGCGAGCAGGGCGTGCTCCTCGCCCCCACCGAGCACCTGGCGCCATGCCTCGTCGGCGCCGACCGCCTCGGCCAGGGCCGCGGCATACCCCTCGCGGAGCGCGGTCCCGGACAGCTCGAGCCGGACCCCGCTCGCGGCGGCCACCCGGCCGGCATCCCGGAGCAGCCCGTCGGAGATGTCAATCATCGCGGTGGCACCGGCCGTGGCGGCGGTCGGGCCGGCCTCGTAGGGTGGCCGCGGCGCCCGGTGGTAGGCGACGACATCGGCCTCCGCGGGCCCCCACCCGGTCTCCCCCGCCGCCCCGTCGCGGAGCAGGACCGCCAGGCCCGCTCCGGACCTGCCGAGCGTCCCGGCGACGGCGACGACGTGCCCCGGTCGCGCGCCGGAGCGCAGGACCGGGGTGCGGCCCTGGAGGTCCCCCAACGCCGTCACCGCGACGACGACGACCCCGGGCGGGGCCCCCGACAGGTCACCGCCGACGACGGGGACCCCCGCGCTCGCCGCGGCGTCGGCGATGCCGCAGGTGAGCTCGACCGCCCACGACAGGGGCGTCGCCGGGTCGGCGGCCAGGGCGACGAGCAACCCGGTCGGAACCGCTCCCATGGCGGCCACGTCGGCGACGTTCTGGGCGACGACCTTGGCCCCGACGTCCCGGCCGGTCGACCAGTCGTCGCGCCAGTCCCGCCCCCGGACCATCGTGTCGGTCGTCGCGACGACGGACCCGGACGGGGCGGTGACCACGGCCGCGTCGTCTCCCGGGGGGACGAGGACGCCTGGGGCGACCCCGTCGGCGTCCGACCGGACCGCCCGGGCCTCCCGGGCCTGCAGGGGTCCCGACGCCGCGCAACCTCGGGAGGATCTCGTCGAGGAGCTCGGCCTCGCTCAGGTCGGCAAGAGTAGGCCCATGGGCACCCTCGGCACCGTGGGCCCCACCGGTCTCACGACCCGTGCGCATCCTCACCACCTCCGTTGGCCCGCCCGGCACGCGAACCTTGTCACCGGCACGGTAGCGTCTGGGGACAGCGCCGCCGCCACCGACCGCGACCAGAGGTCTGCCGAGGCGACCGACGCCCCCTGACCGAGGGACCCCCCGGTCCCGTCCCGTCGACCAGTGAGGTGGTTACCGTGGTGCAGGCCTACATCCTGATCCAGACCGAGGTCGGGAGGTCCGCGGCGGTCGCCGAGGCCATCTCCCAGATCGAGGGCGTCACCATGGCCGAGGACGTCACCGGCCCCTACGACGTCATCGCGCGCGTCGAGTCCGGAACGGTCGACGACCTCGGCAAGCTCGTCATCGCCCGCATCCAGGACGTCGAGGGCATCACTCGCACGCTCACGTGCACCGTCGTCCACGTCTGACGCGGACCCCACAGCCCCACGCCGCGGCGGCACGGCCCGGCCGGCCGCTCTGGTCCGGTGCTGCCGTTGTCGGGATGCTCGTCGTCGGGACCCTCGCCCTGGTGGGCTGCTCGAGCTCCGTCGAGGTCACCGCGCCTGCCGAGGCCGGGTCGGCCGCCTGCGCCGCCGCGGCCCGGTCCTGGCCGGCCATCGTCTCGGGGCTGGCCCGGCGCGACACGACGAGTGACTCGCCGGCGGTCGCCGCGTGGGGGGAACCGGCCGTCATCGCCCGGTGCGGCGTGCCGGCCCTCGCCCCCACCGCCGACCCGTGCATCGACGTCAACGGAGTCGGCTGGGTCGAGACGGCGCTGAGCGACGGCAGCCGGTTCACGACCTTCGGGACCGACCCGGCGATCGAGGTCCTCGTTCCGTCGACCTACGCACCCGGCGGGCTGCTGCTCCCCGTCTTCACCGATGCCGCCACGGCGCTGCCGACCAACGGGCACCGATGCCGCTGACCCGGCTCACGGTCAGCGCAGGCCGACACGGCGCTCAAGGGCGAGCGAGACGAGCTCGTCGATGAGCTGGGGGTAGGTCATGCCGCTCGCGGCCCACATCCGCGGGTACATCGAGTGCGGGGTGAACCCCGGCATCGTGTTGACCTCGTTGACGACGACCTGGCCGTCCGTCGTCCAGAAGAAGTCGACCCGGGCCAGTCCCTCGCACCCGGCCGCAACGAACGCGCGGGCGGCCATCGCCCGGATCCGGTCCGACACCTCGACCGGGATCTCCGCCGGCGAGACCAGGCGCACGTCGTCGTCGGCGAGGTACTTGGCCTCGAAGTCGTAGAACTCGTGGTTCCGGACGACGATGCACTCCCCCACCTCGCTCGTGCGCGGCGGCTCGGTGCCGTGGCCCTCGAGCACGCCGCACTCGATCTCCCTGCCGAACACCGCGGCCTCGACGATGACCTTCGGGTCGTGCTGGCGGGCGGCGTCGATCGCGGCCGCGAGGTCCGCACGCCGCGTGACCTTCGCGATGCCCATGCTCGACCCTGCGCGCGCCGGCTTGACGAACACCGGCCATCCCAGGGCCTCCACGGTGTCCATCTCGACCTCGCTGTCGCGGCGCCAGTCCCGGTCGGTGATGACGACGTACGGACCGACCGGCAGCCCGGCGGCCGCGAAGACGATCTTCATGTAGTGCTTGTCCATCATCATCGCCGACGCGGCGACGCCGGAGCCGACGTAGCGGATGTCGGCGAGGTCGAGCAGCCCCTGGATCGTCCCGTCCTCGCCGAACGGCCCGTGCAGCAGCGGAAAGACGACGTCGACGTCGCCGAGGGTCCGTGGCGGCTGGCCCGGTTCGAGGGCCACGAGGCCACGCTCGTCGCCGCCGGGCGGCACGAGGACTCCCGGCCCGGCAGGGTCGACCTCGGGGATGTGCCCGGGTTCGAGGCGCAGCGGCTCCGGGTCGTCGGGGGCGAGCACCCACCGACCGTCCCGGGCGATGCCGATCGGCACGACGTCGTAGCGGTCCCGGTCCAGGGCGGTGAGGACGCTCGCCGCCGTCGCGCACGAGACCGCGTGCTCGGAGGACCGCCCGCCGAAGACGACCGCGAGGCGGATCTTCCGGGGGCCGCCGGAGGGCGTCGGCGTCTGCTCGCTGCTCATCGCCAGCGACTCTATCCCCCGAGCGGCGCCGAGCCGCTGCCCCGACCACGGCGGGCGGACGGCGAGCGCACCGGTCGAGCCCGCGGCATACGCTCTGCACCGTGGACCAGGACCGCCTGCACCCAGCCACCCGCGTCGTCGCCCTCGGTCGCGAGGAGGCGACGCCGGGCAACCAGGTCGGCGCGCCGCTCGTCCTCACCTCGACGTACCACGCCGACGGCGCGACGGTCTACGCCCGGCAGGGGAACCCGACCTGGACGGCCTTCGAGGCCGCCGTCGGCTCGCTCGAGGGCGGGGAGGCGCTCGTCTTCGGCTCCGGCATGGCGGCCGCCTCGGCGGCCCTGAGCCTGCTCCCGCCGGGCGGAACCATCGTCGCATCGCCGTCGGTCTACCTCGGGGTGCTCGCGGCCCTCGCGGACCGGGTCGTGGCGGGGACGGCCGTCCTCCGCTCGGTCGACACCTCGGACACCGCTGCGGCCATCGCGGCCCTCGCCGGTGCCGACCTGGTCTGGCTCGAGTCGCCGAGCAACCCGCTGCTCACCGTGACCGACCTGCCCGCCGTGCTGACCGCGGCCCGGGAGCGGGGGGTCGTCAGTGTCGTCGACAACACCTTCGCCACCCCCTTGCTCCAGCAACCGCTGGCCCTCGGGGCCGACGTCGTCCTGCACTCGGCGACGAAGTACCTCAGCGGCCACAGCGACGTCCTCCTCGGTGTCCTGGCCACCCCGAGGACCGATCCCGGCCGGACCCGGTATGCCGCCCTCGCGCACCACCGCTCCATCGCGGGTGCCGTGGCGGGGCCGATGGAGGTCTGGCTGGCCCTGCGGGGGCTGCGGACCCTGCATCTGCGCCTGGAGCGGGCCGGCGCCAACGCCGGCGACCTCGCGGCGCGGCTGGCCACGCACCCGGCCGTCGAACGGGTCCGCTACCCCGGGTTCGGCGCCATGGTGGCGATCGAGGTCGCCGGTGGTGCCGCCGCGGCGGAGCGGACGGCCGCGGCAACGGAGCTGTGGGTCCACTCGACGAGCCTCGGCGGCGTCGAGAGCCAGCTGGAGCGGCGGCGGCGGATCCCCGAGGAACCGGAGATCGTCCCGGAGAACCTCCTGCGCCTGTCGGTCGGGGTCGAGGACGTCGAGGACCTCTGGGCCGACCTCGACCGCGCGCTGCGGGCCTGAGCGTCGGGTCGCTGCGCGCCCCGGCAGCCCGCGCAGCGACGGTGCGACGAGCGCGGCGCCGAGCAGCAGGGCGATGCCGCCGAAGAGATAGGGGTGCGGGATGCCGAGGACGTGAGCGAGCACCCCGGCGCCGGCGGCCCCCGCCGGCATCGCGATGAACGCGACCATCCGGCACCCACTCGTCACCCCGGCCGAGCGGGGCGGGCGGAACGGTCCGCTGGCGGTAGGACATGGTGACGACGTTCCACAGCGTTCCCAGCCAGCCCGCGATGGCGAGCGAGCGCAGGACCCGGTCGACGACGATGCCGGAGGCCAGCCCGAGCGCGACCTACCCGAGGGTCGACACCGCGTGGACCGATGACACGAGCCGCGGGTCCCGCGACGGCGACGCCGCAAGGAGGGGCAGGGCGCCCGCGATCACACCGTCGCCGACGTACGACACGGCCCCGGCCGTCCACACGACGCAGTAGCGGCGCCCCAGGCCGCTGCGCCATCCTCGCGACGTCAGGCCGTCTCGGCCTTGCGGGCCCTGGAGAGGAGGTTCTCGACGACCTCCTGGGGAGTTCGTCCCTCGTGAACGACGGCCCGGACCTGCTCGATGATCGGCACGTCGATGTCGTGATGCCGGGCCAGGTCGAGGATCGACGCGCACGACTTGACGCCCTCGGCGGTCTGCTTCGTGGCGGCGACCACCTCGGCGACACTGCTGCCCCGGCCGAGGTTGACCCCGAAGGTGTGGTTGCGGGACAGCGGCGACATGCAGGTCGCGATGAGGTCGCCCACCCCCGCCAGCCCGGCGAAGGTCGCCGGGCTGCCCCCGAGAGCAGTCCCGAGCCGGGTCATCTCGGCCAGCCCTCGGGTGATGATCGACGCCTTGGAGTTGTCGCCGAAGCCGAGCCCCTCGGCCATCCCGACGGCGAGCGCGATGACGTTCTTGACGGCCCCGGCGAGCTCGGTCCCGATGACGTCGGTGCCCGTGTAGGGCCGGAAGTATGCCGCGGCACACGCGGCCGCCACCTGCTCGGCCCGTGCGTGGCCCGTCGACGCCACCACGCTGGCGGCCGGATGGCGCTCGGCGATCTCGCGCGCGAGGTTCGGACCGGAGAGGACGACGACCCGGTCGGGCTCGACGCCCGCGGCATCGGCGATGACCTCGCTCATCCGCATCGTCGTCCCGAGCTCGACTCCCTTCATGAGCGAGACGACCGCGGCGCCCGAGGGCAGCTCACCGCCCCAGACGGCGAGGTTGTCGCGCAGGGTCTGGCTCGGCACGGCCAGCACGACGATGTCGGCACCCACGACCGCCTCGGCCGGGTCGCTGACCGCGCGGACCGTCGGGGGAAGCCGAAGCTCGGGAAGGTAGTCGGTGTTGCAGCCGGCGTTGATCGCCTCGACGACCTCGGGGCGCCTGCCCCACATGGTCACCGGCGTCCCGGCGTCGGCGAGGACGGCGGCGAACGCCGTCCCCCAGCTGCCCGTGCCGAAGACCGCGGCGGCGGTCACGGGCGCTCCTCGCCGGTCGTGCGGATCCGGCCCTTGGTGCTTTGGCCGTGCTGTCGCGGGTCCCACAGCTCGTCCGGCGGTGTGCCGCCCCGGATCACCTGGAGCTCGGTGGCGATGGCCCGCATGATCCGGTTCGTCGCCTCCTCGAGGACCGGGCGGGTCATCGGCGAGTCGAAGAGGTCGTCG
This sequence comes from uncultured Actinomycetota bacterium, assembly GCA_963771015.1. Lineage (GTDB taxonomy): Bacteria > Actinomycetota > Actinomycetes > Actinomycetales > Dermatophilaceae > CAVSJJ01. The sequence continues at coordinate 472,049 of CAVYRN010000009.1, read as the reverse complement.
AGCGACACGGGCGCTCCGGCCCGGACCTTCATCGTCTTGAGCGGGAAGAGGTCGGGCTTCTTCGCGTACGGCCCGAGGACCTCCTGCGGCCCCCATTGGGCCACCGGGATGACCGGGCACCGGGTCTGCAGCGCCACTCGCGCGGCGCCGGTCTTGCCGCGCATCGGCCACAGGTCCGGGTCACGGGTCAGGGTGCCCTCGGGGTAGATCGCGACGCAACGCCCGGCCTCGACGGCCGCGACCGCGGCGCGGTACGCCCCGGCCGCCTGTCCGGTCTCGCGGTAGACCGGGATCTGCTCGGCACCCCGCAGGATGGCCCCGACGACGGGCACCTCGAAGACCTCGACCTTCCCGAGGAACAGCGGCACCTGGCCGTTGTCGTAGAGGAAGTGCGCGAAGGTCAGCGGGTCGATGTGCGAGATGTGGTTGGGGCAGACGACGTAGCCGGTGTCCGTCGGGAGGTGCTCCGTCCCCGACCAGTCGCGCCGGGTCATCGCCATCAGCGGGGGGCGCAGAATGCTTGCGGCCAGCCGGTACGCGGGGGTCAGCTTCCGGCGGCGCTCAGGGGTTGGCACTCGCTGCTCTCTCTCGTCGGTGACAGGGTGCAATCTTCGTTCGGCCGGAGGGGGATGTCGAGCATCCCGACCACCCTTGGCAGGATCGGGTCATGGCCCCGCCTGATCCCGACTGGTTCGTCGTCGTACCCGTCAAGGGCGGTGACGCCGCGAAGACGCGCCTCGTCGTCGCGGACGACGCGCTGCGGGCGGTGGTTGCGATGGCCCTGGCCCGGGACACGGTGGCCGCGGCCGTGGCCGGTATGCCGCCGGCGCGGGTCCTCGTCGTCACGGCCGACCCCGACGTGGCGGCCTGGGCCGCGAGGCTCGGGGCCGAGTCCGTCGACGACCCGGGCGGCGGCCTGGATGCGGCCGCGACGGCCGGCGCCGCGGCGGCATACGGCCGGGGCGGGCGAGACGTCGCCGTGCTCCTCGGCGACCACCCGGCCCTGCGCCCTGAGGAGCTGGCGGCGGCGCTGTCGGCGGCCGGCGCCCACGAGCGCGCGGTCGTTCCCGATGCCGAGGGAACCGGCACCGCCCTGCTGTCGGCGCGAGGTGTGCAGCTGCGTCCGCGGTTCGGCCCGGGCAGCGCGGGCCGCCATGAGCGGGCCGGCGCGACCCGGCTCGAGCTCGACCTGCCGGGCCTGCGCCAGGACGTCGACGACCTCGCCGACCTACGAGCGGCGCACGAGCTGGGGGTGGGGCCGTCCACCCGCGCCGCCCTGCCCGGTAGCCTTCGGTCTGTGCAGGCGAGCATCCACACCTTCGACGACGACACCGGCGGCGGCAGCGCCCTCCTCGACGACGGCCGAACGGTCGACTTCGGGCCCGAGGCTCTCGCGGACAGTGGGCTGCGGTTCCTGCGCCCGGGCCAGCGGGTGAGCCTGGACGTCGACGAGGAGGCTCGCCGGGCGACTCGCGTGTGGATCGTCGGCATCGGCGACAACGAGGTCATCCGCTAGCCCCTCCTGCCTGACCTCGCGGGGCGGACCTCGTGCTTCGCGCCCCTCCCGGCCCGGCTCTCCGTGCTGCTGTGTGAGACACCGGGTTCACGGACACGGCGAAGGGCCGGCGCCCTCGCGGGTGCCGGCCCTTCGTGGTTCGGGTGTCAGGCCTTCTTGGCGGTCCGCTTGGCCGGCGCCTTCTTGGCGACGACCTTCTTGGCCGGAGCCTTCTTGGCGACGACCTTCTTGGCCGGAGCCTTCTTGGCGACGACCTTCTTGGCCGGAGCCTTCTTGGCGACGACCTTCTTGGCCGGAGCCTTCTTGGCGACGACCTTCTTGGCCGGAGCCTTCTTGGCCGGAGCCTTCTTGGCCGGAGCCTTCTTGGCCGGTGCCGCCTTCTTTGCCGGGGTGGCCGCCTTGGTGGCGGTGCCGGCAGCGGCGCGGGCGGCCGCCGGGGCGGCCTTGGGCAGGGTCTTCGGGGTCTTCACGTAGCCCTTGAAGGCGGCTCCGGCTCGGAACCGAGGCGCCTTGGACTTCGGGATACGGACGCTGGACCCGGTGTGCGGGTTGCGGCCGGTGCGGGCGGCACGCTCCACGCGGTCGAAGGTGCCGAAGCCGGTGATCCCGACCTTGCCACCCTTGGTGACCTCGCGGATGATCGTGTCCAGAACGGCCTCGAGGGCGTCGGCGGCTGCCTTGCGGCTCCCGAGACGCTTCTCGAGCTCGCGGATCAGCTCTCCCTTGTTCACTTCACGCTCCACTTCGTCAGGTGTGTGCGACGCCGTGCGGCGCCCGAATGGGACCGGTTTGTCCCGGTCTGGTTCGACCGTATGCCGCCCACGAGGCCGAGTCCATCACCTCAGCAGCGCGTTCCGTTGTCTCGCAATGGCTTTCGGCCAGCGTGCCGCCGCGCCCCCGAGCCGGCGACCTGCCCGCCCCCCGCCGCGCGCTCAACGGGATCACCGCGGCTGCCGGGGCTCATTATGTTGCCGCACAACGGTATTCGCACTCCGTGCACATCGCCGCCTCGGCGGACCACCCCCGACCCGCGAAACAGTGAAATCCCATCAGCCACATCCGTTACAGGCAGATATGGCCCGACGCGGCGGCGAAACGCGCCCGCGACACGCCGGGCGAACCGAGGGCGTTGCGCCCGAACCCGGTCAGCCCGACGCCGTCACCGACGGCTTCCAGGCCGGCCGCGTCGTCTCGTAGTCGGTGATGGCGCCCTCATGGCGCAGCGTCAGGCTGATGTCGTCGAGTCCCTCGAGCAGCCGCCACCTCGTGTACTCGTCGACCTCGAACGGGGCGACGATGTCGCCGGCGACGACGGTCCGGGACGCCAGGTCCACGGTCACCGAGGTCCCGGGCTCGTTCTCGAGGAGCTTCCACAACAGCTCGACGTCATCCTGCGCGCACTGGGCCGTGAGCAGCCCCTGCTTGCCGCTGTTGCCGCGGAAGATGTCGGCGAACCGCGAGGAGATGACGACGCGGAACCCGTAGTTCATCAGGGCCCACACGGCGTGCTCTCGGGAGGAGCCCGTCCCGAAGTCGGGACCGGCGACGAGCACCGACCCCGCGGCATACGACGGGTTGTTGAGGACGAAGGTCTCGTCACCGCGCCAGGCGGCGAACAGGCCGTCCTCGAAGCCGGACCTGGTGACCCGCTTGAGGTAGACGGCCGGGATGATCTGGTCGGTGTCGACGTTGCCCCGGCGCAGCGGGACGCCGATGCCGGTGTGCGTCGTGAACGGCTCCATGTCTACAGGCTCCCGTCGCTCGGGTCGTCGAGGTCGGCCGGGCTGGAGAGCGTCCCGCGCACGGCGGTGGCCGCCGCGACGAGGGGGCTGACGAGGTGGGTCCGCCCGCCCTTGCCCTGACGTCCCTCGAAGTTGCGGTTGGATGTCGACGCGCTGCGCTCCCCCGGCGCGAGCTGGTCGGGGTTCATGCCGAGGCACATGGAGCAGCCCGGCAGCCGCCACTCGGCCCCGGCCTCGGCGAACACGGCGTCGAGGCCCTCGGCCTCGGCCTGGAGGCGGACCCGGGCCGAGCCCGGGACGACGAGCATCCTGACCCCCTCCGCGACCCTGCGGCCCTTGATGACGGCGGCGGCGGCGCGTAGATCCTCGATCCGCCCGTTCGTACACGAACCGACGAAGACGGTGTCGACGTGGATGTCGCGCAGCGGGGTGCCCGGCTCGAGACCCATGTACTCGAGCGCCCTGGCCGCCGACAGCTTCTCGTTCTCGTCGGCCATCATCTCCGGGTCCGGCACCGCCTGGCCAAGGGGCGCGCCCTGGCCGGGGTTGGTACCCCACGTCACGAAGGGACCGAGCTCGCCAGCGTCGATGACGACCTCGGCGTCGAAGACGGCGTCGTCGTCGCTGCGCAGCCGTGACCAGGCGGTGACCGCGGCGTCCCAGTCGTCCCCGGCCGGGGCGTGGTCGCGGCCCTTGAGGTACGCGAACGTGGTCTCGTCGGGCGCAATCATGCCGGCCCGCGCGCCCGCCTCGATGGACATGTTGCACACCGTCATCCGGCCCTCCACCGAGAGTGCCCGGATGGCGCTGCCGCGGTACTCGATCACGTAGCCCTGGCCGCCGCCGGTACCGATCTTGGCGATGACGGCGAGGACGATGTCCTTGGCCGTCACGCCTGGAGCCGGCTGACCCTCGACGGTGACCGCCATCGTCTTGAACGGCTTGAGCGGCAGCGTCTGGGTGGCGAGGACGTGCTCGACCTCGGAGGTGCCGATCCCGAAGGCCAGCGCGCCGAAGGCACCGTGGGTCGAGGTGTGGCTGTCACCGCAGACGATCGTCATCCCCGGCTGGGTCAGGCCGAGCTGTGGGCCGACGACGTGGACGATGCCCTGCTCGGCGTCACCCATGGGGTAGAGCCGGACACCGAACTCCTCGCAGTTGCGCCGGAGCGTCTCGACCTGGGTCCGGCTCACCGGGTCGGTGATCGGGCCGGGCGTCGTCGGGACGTTGTGGTCCTCGGTGGCCAGGGTGAGGTCGGTGCGTCGCACCGGGCGGCCGGACAGGCGCAGGCCGTCGAAGGCCTGTGGGCTGGTCACCTCGTGCAGCAGGTGGAGGTCGATGTACAGCAGGTCGGGCTCGCCCTCACTGCGCCGGACGACGTGGTCGTCCCAGACCTTCTCCGCCAACGTCCCGGCCATCTGCTCCACCTTCCGTCACCTCTCCGAGGGGTTGCCGGAGCACCCGGGCGACCTCGTCCTTCCGCGAGGCTCGCACGGCATACCCTCGGATGAACTTGCGTCTCAGGCAATGAGACGGCAATATCATCACATGGACACTAGCAGCGGAGTCGGCGTCCTCGACAAGGCCGCCGTCGTTCTGGGCGCCCTCGAGGCGGGCCCGGCGACGCTGGCACAGCTCGTCACTGCCACCGGGCTGGCCCGCCCGACGGCGCATCGCCTCGCGGTGGCGCTCGAACACCACCGGCTCGTCGCCCGCGACCTCCAGGGTCGCTTCGTCCTCGGCCCGCGACTCGCCGAGCTCGCCGCGGCGGCGGGCGAGGACCGGCTCCTGGCCGCTGCCGGCCCGGTGCTCGGAGCCCTGCGCGACCACACGAACGAGTCCGCGCAGCTCTTCCGCCGGCAGAGCGACCACCGGGTGTGCGTCGCCTCGGCAGAGCCGCACGTCGGCCTGCGCGACTCCATCCCCGTCGGCGCGGCGCTCTCGATGCTCGCCGGGTCGGCCGCGCAGGTCCTCCTCGCCTGGGAGGAGCCGGACCGGCTGCACCGGGGCCTGCAGGGGGCCGCGTTCAGCGCGACGACCCTGTCCGGCGTGCGTCGGCGCGGTTGGGCCCAAAGCGTCGGCGAGCGCGAGCCCGGCGTCGCGTCGGTGTCCGCGCCGGTCCGGGGCCCGTCCGGCCGGGTCATCGCCGCGGTCTCGATCTCGGGACCCATCGAGCGGCTCTCCCGCCAGCCCGGTCGGCTGCACGCGGCGACGGTCATGGCCGGGGCGAACAAGCTGACCGAGGTCCTCAGCCGGCATGCGGCGGCCCAGGAGGCCCAGAACAACGCCTGACGGCGCCGCGACCCGCAACGTCGACCGGCACGACGAAGGCCCGGCCGAGTCGGCCGGGCCTTCGCTCGTGGTAGCCCCGACGGGATTCGAACCCGCGCTACCGCCTTGAGAGGGCGGCGTGCTAGGCCACTACACAACGGGGCCTCGAGCATGCGCCCGGGCCGAGACGGCCTCGGGCAACGGAGCAGAACCCTACCGAATGGAGGGGACCTTCTCCGAATCGTGGTCGGCCGCACGGCCGTCCGCGAAAGCTGGGGTACCAGGACTCGAACCTAGAATGGCTGAACCAGAATCAGCTGTGTTGCCAATTACACCATACCCCAAGGGGGTATCACGCCCGCCGGCCCGGGTGGACCGGCGACGGTGAACCGAGGGTCGATACTACCGGCCCTCCCCCGCGCGACGAAATCGCCTGCGCTGGGCGCTCAACCCGCCGAGACCTGCCCGACCGCGGCCGTCAGCCGCCCAGCGACCTCGTCGACGATCTCGGCCAGTGCCTCGTTGTCGGTGACACTCACCATCGTGTGTGGGTCGAGGGCCTCGACGAGCACCCGACCGTCGGACTCCCGGACGACGACCGTGCACGGCAGGAGGACGCCGATCGACGGCTCCACCTGGATCGCCGCGTGAGCGAGCTGGGGCCGACACGCCCCGAGGATGAGCTGACGGTCGATGTCGACGCCGAGCTTGGCCTTGAGGGTCGCCTGGAGGTTGATCTCGGTGAGCACACCGAAACCGTTGTCGGCGAGCGCCTGGCGCACGGCGGCGACCGCATCGTCGAACGAGCCGGGAACGGTCGCGCTGAGGGTGTACGTCATCGGGGTCCCTTCCGTGGGTCGATATACCCCCTACGGTATGTCACGAACCTGGGGAACGCCTGACGAGATGTCTGATCTCGCCCGTCGGGACGGTGAGCAGCTCCGCCACGCTCTCCGGAAGGACGGGGTATGCCGCCGCCTCCCCGAGCGGGATCCACGTCAGCCGTCCCTCGGGGGCGTCGAGGATGGTGAACTCCTCGTCCGGGAGGTCGGCCGGCGCCGCCATCCTCAGGTAGAAGCCGATCTCATGCTGAGGGCGCTCCGGGTGCCCGAAGAAGTTCTCGACGACCCCCACGAGGTGCATCGGGCCGGGCTCGGTCCCGGTCTCCTCGACCCACTCGCGGGCCGCACAGGCCATGACGTCCTCACCGGTGCCGAGCGCCCCACCCGGCAGGAACGCGAAGTCCACATCGTCGAGGAGGTTGACGAGGAGCCGGTCCTCGCGAGTACACATGACCGCGACGCGGACCGAGAACTTCAGCCCACCGAGCGGGGTCCGGATGTCGGCCATCGCAGCACCGCCTCAGAGCGTCGCCCGCAGCGCCCGAAGGCGCGCGAGGGTGGATGTCCGACCGAGGATCTCCATCGACTCGAAGAGCGGTGGGCTGACCCGACGTCCCGACACGGCGGTCCGCAACGGACCGAAGGCGAACCTCGGCTTCAGCCCCAGCCCGTCGACGAGGGCCGCCCGCAATCCGGCCTCGATCCGGGCCGCCTGCCATCCGGTCTCGCTGCCGAGCGCCCCGGACACCTCCGCGTCGACGGACTCGAGCGCCGCCACGGCCGCGTCGAGGACCCGGGGTGCGTTCTCGTCGAGCTGGGCGCGCGCATCCTCGGCGATGTCGAGGGCGTCGTCGGCGAGGTAGAACGGGCGGACGAGGTCGGCGGCCTCGGTGAGATGGGCGATCCGGGTCTGGATGAGCTCGGTGACGCGGCGCAGCCGGGCGAGCTCGCCGAGGGTCGGGCGCTCGCCCAGCACCCCGTCGGCGGCGAGGTAGGGCAGCAGGCGGGAGGTCAGCTCGCCGAGCTCGAGCTCGCGGATGTGGACACCGTTGACCCAGTCGAGCTTCTTGAGGTCGAAGACCGGGCCGACCGGGTTGACCTTGCCCCAGTCGAAGCGCTCGCTGAACTCCTCGAAGGTGAAGACCTCGCGCTCGGTGCCGTCGTCCTCGAGGACCGGGGGGTAGGCGAGCAGGGCGAGGAAGTTGACCAGCGCCTCGGGCAGGTAGCCCTGCTCGCGGAACCACGTCAACCGGGCCGCCGGGTTCTTGCGCTTGGAGATCTTCGAGCTGTCGGTGTTGCGCAGCAGCGGCATGTGCGCGAACCGCGGCGGCGTCAGGCCGAGCCACCGGTAGAGCAGGATGTGCTTCGGGGTCGAGCTGATCCACTCCTCACCGCGGACCACATGGGTGATCCCCATCTCATGGTCGTCGACGACGACGGCGAGATGGTAGGTGGGGAAGCCGTCGGCCTTGAGGATGACCTGGTCGTCGGGGCGGGGCGCCGAGACGCGGCCGCGGATGAGGTCGTCGAAGTGGAGCGGTGCGTCGTCGGGGATGAGCATCCGGACGACCGGGGTCTCGGAGAAGCCCGGCAGCTCCGCCCGCTCCTCGCGGGTCGTGCCGAGACACATCCGGTCGTACCCCGTCGGCTCCTTGCGCTTCTGCTGCTGGTTGCGCATCTCGGAGAGCCGCTCCGGGGAGCACCAGCAGTGGTACGCCTTGCCCTCGGCGAGGAGTCGCTCGACGTACGGCCGGTACGTCTCGAGCCGCTCGCTCTGCCGGTACGGGGCGGCGGGGCCGCCGATGTCCGGACCCTCGTCCCAGGTCAGCCCGAGCCAGTGCAGGGTGTCGAGAACCTGGGCCTCGCTGCCCTCCCGCAGCCGGGCGCGGTCGGTGTCCTCGATGCGCAGGAGGAAGCGCCCGCCCTGTTGCCGTGCGAAGGCGAGGTTGAACAGGGCCATGTAGGCCGTGCCGACGTGCGGGTCACCGGTGGGCGAGGGAGCGACGCGCAGCCGGACCGCACCGGGCAGGGAGGATCCCGGAGCGAGGGGGTCGGGCCGGGTCGAGGAAGGGATCTCGGAGGTCATGGTGAGCGAAGCCTATCGGCGGACGAAGGGGTTGCTGAGCACGCCGATGGCGTCGATGTCGACCTCCACCCGCTGGCCCGGCTCGACCCTCCCGACGCCGGCCGGGGTCCCGGTGAGGATGACGTCACCCGGCAGCAGCGTGAAGGCCGCCGAGGCGTGCGCGACGAGCGCGGCGACCCCGTGGACCATGTCCCCCGTCGTCCCGTCCTGCACGACCTCGTCGTCCAGCCGGGTGACGAGATGGAGGTCGGCGGGGTCGAGCTCGGTCTCGATCCACGGCCCGAGCGGGCAGAAGGTGTCGAAGCCCTTGGCCCGGGCCCACTGCCCGTCGCCGCGCTGCAGGTCGCGGGCCGTGACGTCATTGGCACACGTGTAGCCGAAGATGACCGACATGGCGTCCTCCGGGGCGATGTCCTTGCACACCCGGCCGATGACGACGGCGAGCTCACCCTCGTAGTGGATCTCGGCGCTCTGCGGGGGCATGACGACCGGGTCGCCGGGCCCGACCACGGCGGTGTTGGGGACGAGGAACATCAGCGGCTCGGCCGGGGCCTCAGCACCCATCTCGGCGGCGTGGTCGTGGTAGTTCCTGCCGATCCCGATGATCTTGCTGCGCGGGATGACCGGCGCAAGCAGCCGGACGTCCTGGACGAGATGCGTGACCCCGGTCAGCTCGATCCGCTGGTACAGCGGGTCGCCGGTGACCTCGGCGATCTTCTCCCCCGCCCCGTCGACGAGTCCGTAGAGAGGGTCCTCGCCCGTGGTGAACCTCGCGATGCGCACGCCGGGAGCCTACCCAGCGCGGCTCACCCCGGCACGCTCGGACCCCCCGCTCGGCACGCTCGGACCCGCCCCGACCGCGTTCACCGGGGCGGCTCAGCGCTCGACGGGTGGGGATCCGCCCCTTCGGATGCTCCGAAGGGGCGGATCGCCACCCTTGGGCGGTGTGCGGCCGGGGCCGGGACTAGCGGCGCCGCTCGTCGAGCCGGGCCAGCACGGTGTGCGCCAGCACGGCATACCCGCCGTCGGTGGCGTGGATGTCCCCGAGGGTGCACATCCAGGTCAGCTGGCAGACGAGCTGGACGTTCTTCGGCACCGAGCCGAGGGTGGGGTCGGAGACGACCCGCCAGGTGTGGGACCTGAACGCCCTGGCCACGTCGGCGATCTCGACGCGCTCCCTGGCCGCGGCCCGCTTGATCTGGACGTTGAGGGCGTCGGCGAGGTCGAGCGAGCTGGCGGCCAGGCCCTGACCGGTCGGGCCGAGCAACCAGGCCGCGAGGAACGGGTCGTAGTACGTGAGGGCGACGATCCGGGCCTGCGGAGCGGCGTCCCGGAGCTCGTCGAAGATGACGGCGAGGTTGGTGTGCACCGCGGCCATGCCGGCCTGGATGCAGACCGTGTCGATGGTGCCACCGGCCAGGCAGCGCTGGACGTCGTTGGCGCCGATGTCGACGGTGATGACCTTGGTCTGGCCGGGGTGGGCCCGCAGGTAGGCCACGGCCTGGGCGAGCTGGTTGCCCGCCGGGTAGATGTCACAGTGGCCGCCGGAGACCATCGAGGCGGCGGTCTCGCCGGAGCACGCCAGGTTGACGAGCTCGGCGGGGTGCCGCGGGCTGTCGAGCCCGGCGAGGACCTGGCCGACGTAGCCTCCGGTCCGGTTGTCACCGCGACCGGGCTGGTACCCGGCGGCGAGCGAGTCGCCGAGGGCGAGATAGGTGGTGGTTCTCGGTCCGTGTCCCCCGTGGGCGTGGTCCCCCGACGACGCGGCCGCGGACCCGGCGGGAGCCAGGAATGCCGCGGCGGAGACGAGGACGGCCAAGATGCGACGCTGCATGAAGCCTCCCGATGCCGGTGGCGCCCGTGTTGGCGCCAACCGCACCACCTTAGGTGCTACTACCCTGCCGTGGGTGGAACGGATCGTCCTCCCGGCGCGGCACTGGTCGGCGCTCGAGGCCGCCCATGGCGAGCGCGCCGACCGGCTGCTCGCCGGGCACCTCGCCCGCCGTGCCCGCCATGAGAGGCACCCGGTCGAGGACTTCCTCCACACGTACTACCGGCACTCCCCCGGCCGGTTCCGCCGGTGGCACCCGGGCCCCGGCGTCGTCCTCGAGGGGGCCGCCGGTATGCCGCGGGCAGGGTGGCGGTTCTACCGCACCGACGACGGCGCGGTGACGCTGGACGTGGCGGCGTTCCTCGCCGCGCGGGGCGCGACCGTCGAGTTCGTCCGCTCGCTCCTCGCGGCGACGCTCGCCAGGCCGGCGGCCGTCGGCTGCTTCGCCCTGCACGAGTGGGCGATGGTCTACCGGCTGGGGCCGGAGCAGGTGCGGCATACCGGGCTGCCGCTGCGTCTCGGGCACGAGGCCACCGACGCGGTCGTCGAGGACCACCAGATCCGGTGCAGCCACTTCGACGCGTTCCGGTTCTTCACCGAGCCCGCGAGGCCGCACAACGGCCTTCAGCCGACCCGCGAGTCGCAGGTCGCCCTGGAGCAGCCCGGCTGTCTCCACGCCGGGATGGACCTGTACAAGTGGTCCTACAAGCTCACCCCGGCGATCCCGAGCGAGCTCGTGGCCGACGCCTTCGAGCTGGCCCGCGACATCCGGGTGCTCGACATGCAGGCCTCGCCCTACGATGTGCGCTCCCTCGGCCTGGAGGCGGTCGCCGTCGAGACGGCCGAGGGCAAGGCGGCATTCGTCGCCGCCCAGCGCGTCCTCACCCAGCGGGGCAACGCCCTGCGCGGCCGGATCCTCGACGCGATGGACACGATCGACGCGGTCGCCGCCGGCGACGGGGATGAGCGGGCCATACCCGGACCGGACCGCGAGCGGGTCAGGGCAGCGGCAGCGCGGGAAGGTTCCGCATCGCCCCCGTCATGACCGACTTCCAGATCGGTGCGGCGATGCTCGCCCCGTAGACGACCGGGTAGTAGCGGCCGCCGACGGTCACGTTGGTCAGCCGCAGCCTCGTGGGCCGACCATGGACGGTACGCCCGGGGTCGCCCACCCATACGGCGGTGCTGCGCTGGGCGGTGTAGCCCACGAACCACGAGTCGTACGGACCGTCGGTCGTCCCGGTCTTCCCGGCCGACTGCCAGGGGTAGAGCGGACCCGTCCCGGCGGCCGTCCCGCGCAGGAGGACCTGCTCGAGGGCCGTCGAGACACCGGAGGCGACGGCCGGGCTGATCGCCTGGCGGCAGTCGGGGTGAGCCGTCAGCACGGTCGTGGCCTTCGCGCCGGGCGATCCTGGGGTGCGGATCGAGGTCACCGGCTCGGGCACACAGTAGGTCCCTCCCGCGGCGAACCCGGCGTATGCCGCCGCCATGGTCAGCGGTGCGATGTCCTCCACCCCGAGGGTGAGCGACGGCAGACACGTCGGCAGGTCGGTCGTGCGCCTCGCACCCGCCGAACACACCTGCTGCGGCGCGGCGAGATGGACGCCGAGGCTCTGTGCCGTCTTCGCGATGTCGCAGAGGTCGAGCCGGGTCTCCATGTCGACGTAGGCGACGTTGACGGAGTTGACCGTCGCGTCGAGGACGCTCATCGGTCCGGTCTCGGTGCCCTCGGAGTTGCCCGGGACGTACGGCTGGCCGCCCTGGAGCGGACTGCCGCACGCCGTGAACGACGAGAACGGGAACCCGCGCTTCGTCGCGTCGACGACATCGCCGAGGCTGTGGCCCTGGGACAGCCAGGTCGCGAGGGTGAACGGCTTGAAGGACGACCCGGTCTGGAAGCCGCTCGCACCGCCGACGTTCGCGTCGGTCGTGTAGTTGACCGAGGTCCGCCCGACCCCGGCGGTGGCCGAGTAGGTCCGGTTCTCCGCCATCGCGACGACGGCACCCGTGCCGGGCTCGACGGTGACCGACGCGGCGCCGAGCCGGCTCTTGTCCCTGGGCGGCACGTACCCGTCGACCGCCGACACCGTCGCGGCCTGCGTCGCCGGGTCGAGCGTGGTCCTGATGACGAGGCCCCCGGTGAGGAGCGTCTGCTGACGCGCCGCCGGGGTGGCACCGAGGGCGGCGTACTGCGGGTCATGGAGAAGTGCCTGGACGACGTACTCACAGAAGAAGCCGGTCGTGCCGGCCGTGGCGCAGCCGTTGGGCAGCGCCTTCCCGGTGACCCTGACCCGCGCCCTGCTCGCGGCGGCGTACTGCGCGTCGGTGATCATGCCCTGGTCGTGCATGTCGGCCAGGACCTCGTTGCGGCGCACCGCCGCCAGTCGCGGGTGGACCGCGGGGTCGTATGCCGCGGGGTCCTGGACGATCCCGGCAAGGGTGGCGGCCTGGGCCACGCTCAGCGAGGCGGCGGACACCCCGAAGTAGCGCTCGGCGGCCGCCTGGACCCCGTAGACGCCCCCGCCGAAGTAGACGATGTTGAGATACCGCTCGAGGATCTGCTGCTTGGTCAGGTGGTGTTCGATGCTGATGGCGAGCTTGAGCTCACGGAGCTTGCGGCTGACCGTCCTGGCGACGTCGGCACGGGCCGCGGCGGTGTTGCCGGCCTGGAGGTCCCGCTCGAGCATGAGGTTCTTCGCGTACTGCTGGGTGAGTGTCGAGGCGCCCTGGATCGGGTGGCCCATCACGTCGTCGACGACCGCGCGGGCCAGGCCGCGGGGGTCGATGGGGCCGTGCTGGAAGAAGCGCGCGTCCTCGACGGCGACGATCGCGTGCTGGATGTGCGGCGACATCGCCGACAGGGGCACATCGGTCCGGTCCTGCGAGTAGAGGTAGGCGATCGGCGTGCCATCGGCGGCGACCAGCCTGGCGGTCTGTGGAAGGTCGACCTGCGGGATCGGCTCGAGGTTCGTCGTGAGGAGGCTGTCTCCGGCGTGGACCGCCGCCGCCGCCGTGGCGACCAGCGGGAGGGCCAGCCCGCTCCCCATCACCCCGGACAACAGGCTGAAGACGGCGAACGCCGCGAGCAGCCGCCACAGCCCCGCCCGAGGCCAGGCCGCCCCGTGCGCTCCCGCCACGTCCACGCTCCCTCGTTCCAACCGGTCAGGCTTGGCACGCTAGGAGCACCGGCTGGGCGGCGGCTGGGCGGCGGCGGGGAGTTCGTCGAACGCCGCCGGGGCGGCCGCGAGCAGCCGCCGTCGTCAGCGAGGGGCGACCCCCGCGCGGATGAGACCGAAGGTGACCCCGTCGACGAGCGCCTGCCAGGACGCCTCGACGATGTTGGCGGCGACCCCGATCGTCTGCCACGAGCTCTCGCCGTCGGAGGTCTCGATGAGGACCCGCGTCACGGCATCCGTGCCGTGGGCGGCGTCGAGGATGCGGACCCGGTAGTCGATGAGCTCGAGGTAGGCGATCTCGGGGTAGGCGCCCGACAGCGCCTCGCGCAGGGCGTGGTCCAGGGCGTTGACCGGGCCGTTGCCCTCGCCGGTCTTGACGTAGCGCCGACCGTCGGCGACCACCTTGACGGTCGCCTCGGAGAGCGCGTCGCCGGCGCCGCCGCGGTCGGTGATGACCCGCCACGACTCGACCTCGAAGTAGGGCGGCAGCGAGCCGTCGAGCTCGCGGCGGAGGAGGAGCTCGAACGAGGCGTCGGCGGCGTCGAAGGTGTAGCCGCGCAGCTCGAGATCCTTGACCTTCTTCAGCACCCTCTTGAGGGTCTCGGCGTCGTCCTCGTTCGTGCCGTCGAGATCGAGGCCGAGCTCACGGCTCTTCAGCTCGATCGAGGCGCGCCCGGCCATGTCGGAGACGAGCATCCGCATGTCGTTGCCGACGTACTTGGGGTCCGTGTGCTGGTAGAGGTCGGGGTCGACCTTGATGGCGCTCGCGTGCAGGCCGGCCTTGTGGGCGAACGCGCTCGCGCCGACGTAGGGCTGCCGGCTGTAGGGCGGGACGTTGGTGACCTCGCTGATCGCGTGGGCGATCCTGGTGGACTCGGCAAGCCGGTGCGGCTCGAGCAGTCCGCGGCCCTGCTTGATCTGCAGGTTGGCGACGAGGGTGAGCAGGTCGGCGTTGCCGGTGCGCTCGCCGTAGCCGTTGATCGTCCCCTGCACCTGAAGGGCGCCCGCGTCGACGGCCGCCATCGAGTTGGCGACGGCACACCCGGTGTCGTTGTGGCAGTGGATGCCGATCGTCCCGCCGGTCGCCCCGACGACGTCCCCGACGACATCGGCGACCTGGCTGGGCAGCATCCCGCCGTTGGTGTCGCAGAGGACGCCGATCTCGGCGCCGGCCTCCATGGCCACCCGGACCGTCTCGATCGCATAGCTGCGGTTGGCGACGTACCCGTCGAAGAAGTGCTCGGCATCGAGGAAGACCCGGCGGCCCTCACCGGTGAGGAACTCGACGGTGTCGCGGATCATCTCGAGGTTCTCCTCGAGCGTGGTCCGCAGCGCCCGCTCGACGTGCCCCGGGTGGGACTTGGCGACGAGCGTGACGACCGAGGCGCCGGAGTCGAGCAGCGCTCGGACGAGGGGGTCGGTGGCCGCGGCGCCCCCAGCGCGCCGCGTCGCACCGAACGCCGCGAGGGTGGCGTTCTTGAGGTCCAGCTCGCGCTGTGCCCGAGCGAAGAACTCGGTGTCCTTGGGGTTCGCGCCGGGCCAGCCACCCTCGATATAGCCGACCCCGAGCTCGTCGAGGTGCATGGCGATGGCCAGCTTGTCCGCCACGGAGAGGTTGAGCCCCTCTTGCTGGGCGCCGTCGCGCAACGTGGTGTCGTAGACGTGCAGGTCGGTCATCGTCGTCCTTGCCTCGGTCGTGCCTACCGGTTCCCCGGCGGTCAGCGGGTGGCCCTCGGTCCGGTGACCGGGGTGCCGTCGTGACGGTATGCCGTCACGTGCCGTTCTGCCGTCAGCATCGGCTCGCGCCGCCGCTCCCGGCCCATCGGTGGCGGGCCGGGAACCCTCGCCCTGCGGAGCCGTCACGCGGTGGTGACGTTCCCGACAAAGCAAAAGACCCCCCGAGTGTGGGAGGTCTGCGCGACGAGAAGGTCCCGTCGCGCTAGTCGATAATGATCGTGGTGGTGACCACGTCAGCAAACGTCACGAGGGTTACGGTTCCACACCCGCCCCGTCCACCACCACCCGGGTCCACATAGTGGCCGGATAGTGGCCGCTCGGCCCGGCGACCGCCTAATTCAACGGCTGTTGATGTGAGGGGCCGCCCAGGCTAACGTCGGGTCATGCGCGCAATGGTGGCCAAGGAGTTCCGTGAGCTGAGACGTGACCGCCGCACCTTGGCGATGATCATCGTCATGCCGCTGCTGCTGCTCGTCATCTTCGGGTATGCCGCGAACTTCTCGATCACCTCGGTGCGGACGGCGGTGGTGGGACCCCAGGCCCAGCAGGTGGCCGACACCCTGCCCCCGTTCTTCGACGTCACGACCATCGACCCCGGCCAGTCCAGGGCCGACGCCGTCGACCTGCTCAAGGCGCGCACCGTGGACGTCGTCTTCGTCACCGGCGCCACGCCCGTCCCGGCGATGATCGACGGCTCGAACCTCTTCGCCGCGCAGTCCGTCGTGTCCGTGCTGAACAAGTCCGGCGCCCAGGTACAGGCCGAGGTGCAGTTCAACCCCACCCTCAAGACGTCGTGGGTCATGGTGCCCGCGATCATCGGGCTGATCCTCACCTTCATCGGGACGATCGTCACGAGCATCGGGCTGGTCCGCGAGCGGCAGACCGGCACCCTCGAGCAGCTCGCGGTGATGCCGATCCGGGCCAGCACCGTCATCCTCGGCAAGATCGCGCCCTACTTCATCCTCGCGGCCTTCGACATGACCGTCGTGACGGTCCTCGGCGTCGTGCTGTTCGGGGTGCCCTTCAACGGGAACGTGCTGCTCTTCGCCCTCGGCGCCGCGATCTTCCTCTTCGTCGTCCTGGGGCTCGGGGTGTTCATCTCGACGGTCTCCCAGAACGCGGGCCAGGCGATCCAGCTGGCGTTCATGATGATGCTGCCGCAGATCCTGCTGTCAGGGATGATCTTCCCCCTCGACGCGATGGCCGCCGGGGTGCGCTGGATCGCCTACTTCCTCCCCCTCACCTACTTCACGATGATCTCCCAGGGGGTGATGCTGCGCGGGGCCGGTCCGGGCGCACTGCTGCTGCCACTGGGCGCCCTCACCGTCATGGCGCTGCTCATCTTCACCGGCGCGGTCCTGCGCTTCCGGCGCGACCTGGCGCCGGGGCGTCGGCGCCCGGCGCGGCGCCACGGTGGCACCCATGTCGCCACGACGGCGGGCGGGGCAGGCGCGTGAGCTACGGCGTCGAGCACGCGACCGTCCGGTTCGGTGGCGTCACGGCACTGGACGACGTGACGGTGTCCGCCCCGGAGGGCCGGGTGACCGCCGTCGTCGGTGGCGACGGTGCCGGGAAGTCCACGCTGCTGCGGGCGTTGGTCGGCGAGGTCGTCCTCGACAGTGGCCTGGTCACCGCCCCACCTGCCGCCCGGATCGGCTACCTCCCGGCCTCCGCCGGCAGCTGGCTCGACCTGTCGGTCCAGGAGAACCTCGAGTTCGTGGGGTTGTCCTTCGGGCTGGACCGGGCCTCGCTCGCCGCCCGGGCCGAGGAGCTGCTCCGCCGCGCCGGACTGGCCTCGGCGCGGGCTCGGCTCTCGCGCCACCTCTCCGGCGGGATGCGGCGCAAGCTCGGCTTCTGCCTGGCCATGCTCGCCGAGCCGGCCCTGCTCGTGCTCGACGAGCCGAGCACCGGGGTGGACCCGGTGAGCCGGGTCGACCTGTGGCGGCTCGTCTCCGATGCCGCCGCGCGGGGCACCGCTGTCCTCATGTCGACGAGCTACCTCGACGAGGCCGAGCGCTGCGCCTCCATCGCCGTCCTCCACGAGGGGGAGGTTCTCCTCGCGGGCACGCCGGACGAGGCGCTGGGCTCCCTCGACGGCGTCGTCCTCGCCGTCGACCGACCCGTCCACCCCGAGCGAGCGTGGCGCCGCGGACGCACGTTCCGGGAGTGGTGGCCGACGGGGGAGACGCCGACCTCGGGTGCGCCGGTGCTGCTCACCCTCGAAGACGTCGTCATTGCCAGCTCGATCGCCCGCCAGCTTCAGGGGGCGACCCGATGAGCGAGGCGGACGCCCCCCTCATCGAGGCCCGCGCGGTTGACCGGGTCTTCGGGGACGTCCACGCGGTCAGCAGGCTCTCCATGTCCGTCCACCCTGGCGAGATCGTCGGGCTGCTGGGGGCCAACGGGGCCGGCAAGACCACCCTCATCCGGATCCTCCTCGGCCTCATCCCGTCCACCAGCGGCGAGGCCGTGCTCCTGGGCGGGCCACCGACGCGCGAGTCCCGCCGACGCGTGGGCTACCTCCCGCAGGGGCTGGGCCTCTATGACGACCTCACCGTGCGGGAGAACCTCGAGTTCACCGCCGCGGTCTACCGCTGCCCCGTGCCCCCCCTACCCGAGGACCTCGCCCCCTACGCGACGACCCTCACCGGGGCCCTGGCCCTGGGTACCCAGCGGCGACTCGCCTTCCTCTGCGCGCTCCTGCACCAGCCCGAGGTCCTGGTCCTCGACGAGCCCACGTCCGGTGTCGACCCGCTCGCCCGGGCCCGACTGTGGGACACGATCCACGACCAGGCGGAGGCGGGGGTCGGCGTGCTGGTCACGACGCACTACATGCAGGAGGCGCAGCAGTGCGACCGGCTGCTGCTCATGGCCGACGGCCTCCTCGTGGGCGAGGGCAGCGAGGCGGACATCGTCGGGGACACCTCGGCCGTGGAGGTGAGCGCCGACGACTGGGCCGCGGCCTTCGCCGCCCTCGACTCCGCGGGTGCTCCGGTGACCCTGTCCGGGCGCTCGGTCCGGGTCGCCGACGGCGACCTCCCCCACCTGAGCGAGGTGCTGCGCGGGGCCGGCGTGCGCGCCGACCTGCGCTCGGTGCCGGCCACCATCGAGGAGCGGATGGCGGTCCTGGCGACCCCTGTCGCGACGACGTGACCCGACGCGCCCCGGCCGCCGTCCCGGCGAGGTCGGGGTGCGGCCCGTGCCGCACGTTCTTCCCGGCTCCCTCACCGCCGGACCGCCACCGACCTAACCCTCGATCGCGCCGTTCGGCGTGCCCTCGTGCTCGGGCGGCCGGGCCGTGGGCAACCTCGCCCACCAGCCGTCCGGTTCGGGCGGGGCGACCGTGTCGACGAGCTCACCGGGCCTGGGCACGGCCACGACCGCGCCGGTGGCCGATGCCTCGGACAGCAGCCGGTCGACCGGCTCCGCCCACGGGTGCATGGCGAGGACGAACGTCCCCCAGTGCACCGGCACGAGCAGCCCGCCCTGCACGTCGAGATGGGCCGCGACCCCTTCCTCCGGGGTCATGTGGATCCCCGGCCAGGCCCGGTCGTACGCCCCGATCTGGACGAGTGTCACGTCGAACGGGCCGTGGTCGGCGCCGATCTCGGCATAGCCGGGGAAGTAGCCGGAGTCCCCCGTGTAGTAGGCGCGATGCCGGGGGCCGGCGACGACCCACGACGCCCACAGCGTCCGGTCCCGCCCGAACCCCCGCCCCGAGAAGTGCTGTGCCGCCGCCGCGACGAGCCGCACGCCGGCGGCGATCTCGTGCTCGTCGTCCCAGTCGAGCTCGACGATCCGCCCGGCGGGGACACCCCAGTGCTCGAGATGGGCACCCACGCCGAGCGGCACGACGAACGCCGTCTCCGGGCGGGTCGCGGCGATCTCGCGGATGGTGAGCATGTCGAGATGGTCGTAGTGGTCGTGAGACACGACGACGGCATCGAGCGGGGGCAGCCCGTCCAGCGCCACCGGAGCGGGGTGCAGTCGCTTCGGTCCGAGCTCCTGCGAGGGCGAGACCCGCTCGCTCCACACCGGGTCGAAGAGCACCCGGGCCCCATCGACCTCGGCGAGCGCCGACGCGTGCCCGAACCAGGTGACCCGGACGCCGTCCGTTCCGGTCCCGCGGGTCGGAACCGCCCCGCCACCTCCCCTCCCGACGCCCCCCAGGTCGACGAACGGCGTCACGAGCGGGACCGGCCCGGCGGGCTTCCGCTCCGGGAGCCCGGACGCGACCCGCTGGAGCAGGTCACGCACGGCTCCCGAGGGCCCCTCCTCGATGGGCGGGTCGTTGCGGAACAGCCCGTCCCGCCAGCGCGGCGATCGGGCGACCCGGTCGGCGCGGGGACCCTCGATCCGGCCGCCGATCGCCTCCGGCACGTCACGCGCGGACAGCACGGCCCGACCGGTGGCCACGACGGCTCCGCGGGCCCGGGAGGTCACGCTCGTCAGTCTGCTCACCGGGCCAGTCTCACAAATCCGGGCCCGGAGCGCGCTGAGGAGTCCTCAGGCTCGGCGCGCCGCCTCGATGAGCGCGACGAACAGCCGGCCGTCCGACCCCGCCTCGGGATGCCACTGGACGGCGAGCCGGAACCGGGCCGCGGCAGCCTCCATCGCCTCGAGGGTCCCGTCGGCGTGCCACGCGGCGGGGACGTAGCCGGGGTACGACGCCACCCCCTGGTGATGGTAGGTCGGCACCGTCACCTCGCCGGGTCCGAGGATCGACGCGACGGAGGTCCCCGAGACCGGGGTCACCCGGTGGGCCGTGTAGACCCCGGGGGTCGGCAGGTGCTCGACCGACCCGACCTCGTCCGGCAGGTGCTGGGCGAGCCGGCCGCCGGCGGCCACCGCCATGACCTGCATCCCCCGGCAGATCCCGAGGAGAGGCATGTCCCGCGTCTCCGCGGCCCGCGCGAGGGCGATCTCCCACGCGTCCCGGTCCCGCCGGGGCGACTGTGAGGTCGGATGCGGTGCGGCGGCATACCGGCTCGCCTCGACATCGGCGCCGCCGGCGAGGATGAGCCCGTCGACGCGGTCGAGCACGGCGGCGGCCAGCTCGTCGAGCTCGGCCTCCGAGACGGAGCCGGGGGCGGGGGGCGGCAGGACGACCGGCAGCCCCCCGGCCCGCTCGACGTGGGCGAGGTACATCTGCGGCAGCACCGCACTGAGCTGCGCACGCCACGGATCGCGGTCGATGGCCTCGACGTAGCAGCTGATCCCGATGACGGGTCGGGGTCCCTTCACGACGTCGGCCACCTCACGCCCTCACACGGGGGTGACGTAGGCGCCCGAGATCCCGCCGTCGACGAGGAACGTCGAGGCCGTCATGAAGCTCGACTCGTCGGAGGCGAGAAAGAGGACCGCGTTGGCCATCTCGTCAGGCTCGCCGAACCGGCCCATCGGGATGTGGACCAGCCGCCGGGCGGCCCGCTCGGGGTCCTTGGCGAACAGCTCCTGCAGCAGCGGGGTGTTGACCGGCCCGGGGCACAGGGCGTTGACCCTGACGCCCTCTCGTGCGAACTGCACCCCGAGCTCACGGGTCATCGACAGCACCCCGCCCTTGGACGCGCTGTACGAGATCTGCGAGGTCGCCGCGCCCATGACCGCCACGAAGCTCGCCACGTTGATGATCGACCCGGACTTCTGCTCGAGCATGTAGGGCAGGGCTGCCTTGCAGCACAGGTAGACGCTGGTGAGGTTGACCTCCTGGACCCGGCGCCACGCGTCGAGGTCGGTGTCGAGGATCGAGTCGTCCTCGGGCGGGCTGATGCCGGCGTTGTTGAAGGCGATGTCGACGCTGCCGAACCGTTCCTTGGCCGTCGCGAACATCGCATCGACCTCGTCCTTGCTGGTGACGTCGCAGTGGACGTACGCGCCACCGACCTCGTCGGCCAGCTGGGGACCGTGCTCGTCATCGATATCGCCGATGACGACCTTGGCGCCCTCCTGCGCGAAGCGACGGACCGTCGCCAAACCGATGCCGGAGCAGCCGCCGGTGATGACCGCGACCTTGCCCTCGAGCCTGCCTGCCATGGTGGGTGTTCCTTCGCTCTCGTGTGGGACGTGCTGATGGTGCGAGCCGGCCGGATGTGCCCGGTCAGCTCTCGGTGCTGATGAAGACGTTCTTGACCTCGGTGAAGGAGTCCAGCGCGTCGGGACCGAGCTCGCGGCCCAGGCCGCTGGACTTGAACCCGCCGAAGGGCGTCGAGTAGCGGACGCTGGAGTGGCTGTTGACCGAGAGGTTGCCCGTCTCGATGCCCCGGGCGACCCGGATCGCGCGGCCGACATCGCGGGTCCAGATCGAGCCGGACAGGCCGTATGCCGAGTCGTTGCCGAGCCGGATGGCATCCGCCTCGTCGTCGAACGGCATCACCGCGACGACCGGCCCGAAGACCTCCTGGCGCCAGACTGCGTCGTCGGCCGACCCGGGAAGGACGACGGTGGGCGCGTACCAGTAGCCGGGCCCGGTCGGGCAGCTGCCCCGGAACGCGACGTCGACGTCGCTGCCGGCGTCCTCGACGAAGGAGCGGACGGCGTCCCGCTGGCCGGAGCTGATGAGCGGCCCCATCTGGGTCGCCTCGTCCGCGGGGTCACCGACGGTGACTCCCTTGATGGCCGGCTCGAAGCGCTCCATGAAGGCGTCGAAGGCGGAGCGTTCGACCAGGATGCGGCTCCGGGCACAGCAGTCCTGGCCGGCGTTGTCGAGGAAGGACATCGGGGCCGCCGCGGCGGCCGCGTCGAGGTCGGCGTCGGCGAAGACGATGTTGGCGCTCTTGCCGCCGAGCTCGAGAGTGACCCTCTTGAGCTGGTCGGCGGCCTTGCGCATGATCCCCTGCCCCACCTCGGTGGACCCGGTGAAGCAGACCTTGCGGACGCCCGGGTGGGTGACGAACCGCTCGCCCACGACGGACCCCTTGCCCGGGAGCACGGTGAGGACGCCCTCGGGGATGCCCGCCTCGAGGGCGAGCTCGCCGAGCCGCATGGCCGTCAGCGGCGTGAGCTCGGCCGGTTTGAGGACGACGGTGTTGCCCGCCGCGAGGGCGGGGGCCAGGCCCCACCCGGCGATGGGCATCGGGAAGTTCCAGGGAACGACGATGGAGACGACGCCGAGCGGCTCCTTGAAGGTGATGTCGATGCCGCCGGCCACCGGGATCTGCCGGCCGAACAGCCGTTCGGGAGCGGCGGAGTAGTACGCGAGGACGTCGCGGACGTTGCCCGCCTCCCATCGGGCGTTGCCGATGGTGTGCCCGGAGTTGGCGACCTCGAGCTGGGCCAGCTCCTCGATATGGTCACCTACGACGTCGGAGAAGCGCCGCAGCAGCCGGCCACGGTCGGCCGGGGTGACGGCCCGCCAGGAGGGGCCCACCTCGACCGCCCGGGCGATGGCCTCGTCGGTCTCCTCGAGGCCGACCTGGGCGATCGTGCGGACGACCTGCTCGGTGGCCGGGTTGATGACGTCGCGGGTGCGCGGCGCGCGTGCCGGGGATTCCGCAGTGCTCACAGTCGTTCGAAACCTCTCACTCGTTCCCAGTCCGTCACGGCCCCGTTGAAGGCCGCGAGCTCGACGTCGGCCGCGTTGGCATAGTGGTCGACGACGTCGTCGCCGAACGCCGCGCGGGCCACGGCCGACCCGGCGAAGAGGTCCCGCGCCTCGGCGAGGGTGCTCGGCACGTGGTCGAGGTCCGCGGCATACGCGTTCCCGGCGAACGGCTCCTCGAGGGGCAGCTCGTTCTCGACGCCGTAGAGCCCGCCGGCGAGCATGGCGGCGACACCCAGGTACGGGTTGACGTCGCCGCCGGGTACCCGGTTCTCGACGCGCAGGCCGGCACCCCGACCGACGACCCGCAGGGCACACGTGCGGTTGTCACGGCCCCAGGCGACGGCGGTCGGTGCGAAGGAGCCCGGCTGGAACCGCTTGTAGGAGTTGACGTTCGGCGCGTAGAAGAACGTCATCTCGCGCAGGGTTGCCTGCAGGCCCGCCACGAAGTGGTCGAAGACCTTGCTCTGCCCGCCCGGGCGGGCGTCATCGGCGAAGACGATCGACCCGTCGGTCCCGCGCAACGACAGGTGGATGTGGCACGAGTTGCCCTCGCGCTCGTCGAACTTGGCCATGAAGGTGATCGACTGGCCGTGCCGCGCGGCGATCTCCTTGGCCGCCGTCTTGTAGACGACGTGGTTGTCGCACGTCCGCACGACGTCGTCGTAGAGGAAGGCGATCTCGTGCTGGCCGAGGTTGCACTCCCCCTTGGCGCTCTCGACGGTCATGCCGGCGGAGAACATCTCGCCCCGGATCTCGCGCAGCAGCGGCTCGACCCGGGTTCCGCCGAGGATCGAGTAGTCGACGTTGTAGCGGTTCGCGCCCGTCAGGCCCCGGTACCCGCTGTCCCAGGCCTGTTCGTAGGACTGCTCGAAGAGGATGAACTCGAGCTCGGTGCCGGCGAAGGCGGCGTACCCGAGGTCGGCGGCCCGGGCGACCTGGGCGGCGAGGATGCCGCGCGGCGACTGGCGCACCGGTCCCGACCCGTCGAGCCAGGCGAGGTCACACTGGATGGTGGCCGAGTTGGGCTGGCCCGGGGTGCGTCGCAGGGTCGACATGTCGAGGACGAACTCGAAGTCGCCGTAGCCCCTCTCCCAGGAGGAGATCGCGTACCCGTCGACGGTGTTCATCTCGACGTCGACGGCCAGGAGGTAGTTGCACCCCTCGGTGCCGTGAGCCAGGACGTGGTCGAGGAAGTAGTGGCTGTGCAGCCGCTTGCCCTGCAGCCGACCCTGCATGTCGGTGAACGCGACGATGACGGTGTCGACGTGCCCGGCCTCGATGTCGCGCCGGAGCTCCTCGATGGGGTAGTGCCGGGGGTGGTGGGTTGTGGCCATTGGCTCCTCCTTGGTCACCCGATGAGCCCCCGCAGCAGCGCGGAGGTAGCGTCACAATGGTGCTCCATGGCCTCGCGGGCCCGGTCCGGGTCCCCCCGCAGGACCGCGTCGACGACGTCGACGTGCTGGCTGTCCGAGTGGTCGATGTTCCGCCGCAGGACCGGTATGCCGCGCAGCATCTCGCCCAACGCGGCCTGCGCCCGGGTCACCGACTCGATGAGCATGGGCGACCCCGACAGCGTCGCGACGGCCAGGTGCAGGCGGCTGTCGTTCATCCGGCGAGCGCCGTCGTCGGGCGCGCCGGTCGCCTCCACCAGGCACTGGCCGAGCCAGTCGCGCTGGTCGCGGGAGAGCTCACGGGTCGCGGCGAGCCAGGCCGCACCCGGCTCGACGATCCGACGGAAGTCGAGCGCGTCGAGGAGGGTGGCCCCCCGGCGCACCGTGGGGGTCTGCGAGCCCGGCGAGGGCGCGGCATACGTGACGACGGTGCCGCCGCCCCGGCCGCGTCGGGTCTGGACGAAGCCCGAGACACGCAGCGCTGCGATGGCCTCGCGCAGGGTGGTGCGCGAGACGCCGAGCCGCTCGGCGAGCTCACGCTCGGGCGGCAGCTGCTCCCCGTCGACGAAGACCCCGAGCCGGATGGCCGTCGCGATCTGCTCGACCGTCGTCTCGAAGGCGTTGTGACCGCGCACCGCGTGCAGCACCGTGTCGGCGAGACGAAGGTGGGGGGCGGCGGTCACGTCGTGAGTCTTGGTCCCCGAGCCCCCGCTGTCAATGGTCTGAGTTCAAACCATTGACCTGCTCTGGCCCACAGGTCTAGCCTCCGTCCATCCGCGCCCAGACGGGTCGCCACCGGGCGGTCACCTCTGGGACGCGGGGCGCACCATCTCGTTGAGCCCTGCACACCTAACGGGAGGAAAGAGCCACCATGGCGGAGAACCCCAAGAGCGGCAGACAGATCACGACCAGCGGTGGCGTCAGCTACGAGCACGCCGGCCAGGACTACTTCGAGAAGCGAGGACTGAAGCGGCACGCCGGTGCGTGGTCGCTCTGGGCTCTCGGGGTGGCGGCGGTCATCTCCGGCGACTTCTCGGGATGGAACCTCGGCATCGGCGAGGCGGGCTGGGGCGGCATGCTCATCGCCACCCTCGTCATCGGCCTCATGTACCTCCTGATGATCTACAGCATCGCGGAGATGTCGTCGACCATGCCGCACACCGGTGGCGCCTACTCCTTCGCCCGGTCCGCGATGGGACCTTGGGCGGGCTTCGTGACCGGCCTGGCCGAGAGCATCGAGTACGTCATCACGACCGCGGTCGTCGGGACCTTCTCGGGGCTGTACGCGGACGCGATCACCAAGGACCTGTTCAACTTCAGCATGCCGCTGTGGCTGTGGGTCGTCGTCTTCTACGTCATCTTCGTGACGCTCAACTCGGCCGGCGCCGAGGCGTCGTTCAAGTTCGCCGTCGTCATCGCCATCATCTCGCTGGCCGTCCTGGCGTTCTTCTCGATCGCCGCGATCTTCTCCGGCAAGCTCTCCTGGAGCAACCTGTGGAACATCGAGCCCCAGGCCGGCGGGAGCACGTTCCTGCCGATGGGGATCGGCGGCGTCCTCACCGCGTTCCCCTTCGCCATCTGGTTCTTCCTCGGGATCGAGGAGCTGCCGCTGGCCGCCGAGGAGACCCACACCCCGCAGCGTGACATCCCGCGCGGCTCACTCATGGGCATGTGGACTCTGCTCGTCACGGCGTTCGTCGTCCTCCTGCTCAACCCGGCCGTGATGGGGGCCAAGGAGATCTCGGGCAGCGGCGAACCCATCCTCGACGGCTTCCGCGCGATCTTCCCGAACAGCAACCTCGCCTCGCTGCTCGCGCTGTTCGCGCTGGCCGGCCTCATCGCGTCCTTCCAGGGCATCATGTTCGCCGCCGGACGGAACATGTACTCCCTCTCCCGCGCCGGCTACTACCCGAAGTTCCTGTCGCTCACCGGAGGTCGCAAGGTCCCCTACGTGGCGCTCATCATGTCGGCCGTGATCGGTGTGGTACTCGTCTTCGGGCTCGGCGCCATCCGCAACGTGGCGGGCGAGTCGGCATCGGACGCCGAGGTGGCCGTGGCCGGAGAGCTGCTCAACATCGCCGTGTTCGGCGCCGTCATCGCGTACTTCCTGCAGATGGTGGCGTTCCTCATGCTGCGGCGCAAGTACGCCGACGTCGAGCGCCCCTACACCAGCCGGTCGGGCCAGTGGGGCGCCGCGGTGGCCGCCGTCATCGCCGGCGTGACGCTCATCATCCTGCCGTTCAACCCGGACTACCGCTCGGTCGTCGTCGGCGTGGGTGCCTTCTTCGTCGTCGGACTGCTGTACTTCGCCTTCTTCGGCCGGCACCGACTCGTCCTCTCGCCCGAGGAGGAGTTCGCGATGACCCACGGCCAGCACGGTCACCCCGAGTCCGAGGGCTATGACGTCACCGAGCAGCAGATGGAGCACGACCACGACTCGTCGGGGTCCTAACCGGTCCTCAGACGCCGTCCCCACCCTCCCGCCGGCCGCGGCCCTCAACCGCCGTGGCCGGCGGGAGTCGGAGCACCCCCTCGAGCACCTGCGCAACGCCGTCCTCGTCGTTGGCCGGACACCGGTGTGTCGCCGTCGCCAGCACCTCCGGGTGCGCGTTGGCGACGGCGAACGACACTCCGGCCCAGGTCAGCATCGGCAGGTCGTTGGGCATGTCGCCGAACGCCCACACATCGGCCGCACCGATCCCGAGCCGTCTGCACCAGCGGGTGAGGGCGGCCGCCTTCGTCACACCCGGGGCCGAGATCTCGGCCAGCCCGCCCACGCCGGAGAACGCGACGATGCCGCGGGCCCCGACGACCTCGCTCACCCGGGTGAGGAACTCCTCGTCGCTCATCGACGGGCAGGTGACGAGCAGCTTGCCGACCGGGACGTCGTCGAGGTCCTCGAGGGAGCCGACGTGGATCTCCTCGGGCAGGTCCTCGCCATGCGGTGACCGGTAGCCCCGTTCGACGCGCATGCCGTCGCGCCGCTCCACGGCGAACCCCGCCCGGGGCAGCCAGGCGCGCAGCCCGGCGACGAGCCCGACGAGCTCCTCGTGGCCGAAGCCGACGTCGGACACCACCGTTCGGGTGGCCACGTCGTAGACGAACGCGCCGTTCCCGCAGAGGACCGTTCCGTGACCGCTGACGAGATCGGCCAGTGCATCGACCCACCGCGGCGGGCGCGCTGTGACGATGACGACCTCCACACCGGCCGCATCCACCGCGGTGATCGCAGCGCGCGAGCGTTCCGACACGGTTCCGTCGGACCGCACGAGCGTCCCGTCCAGGTCCGTGGCGACCAGCCGCGGCCGACGCGGCGGCAGCCTCAGCGCGGACACGGCATACCGCCTCCCGGCGACCGAGCGGCTCAGGCGAGCCGGGTCAGCCAGCCGCGGGTGTCCTCGGCGCGACCGTACTGGATGTCGAGGAGGCGGGTGCGGATCGCGTTGGTGACCTCGCCGCCGACCTCGCCGGCCGTCGACGCCGCCGAACCGCCGTCCCAGCGCAGCTCGCCGACCGGGGTGACGACCGCGGCCGTGCCGCAGGCGAACACCTCGGTGATGTGCCCGGACCGCACGCCGTCCTCCCACTCGGCGATGGGGATGCGGCGTTCCTCCGGCGCCAGGCCCAGCTCCTTGGCGATCTCGAGGA
Source organism: uncultured Actinomycetota bacterium (assembly GCA_963771015.1). Lineage (GTDB taxonomy): Bacteria > Actinomycetota > Actinomycetes > Actinomycetales > Dermatophilaceae > CAVSJJ01. Next base: position 444,269 of record CAVYRN010000009.1, on the reverse strand, counting down.
TCGACGCGCGCGTCACGCCCTCGAGGATGGTGCCGGTGAGCTCGGGGGTGACCAGGGTGCCGTCCCCGGTGACGAAGAAGAGGTTCATCCCGCCGAGCTCCTCGATGTAGGTGTGCGACGCGGAGTCGAGGAAGACCGCCTGGTCGCATCCGTGCTCGAGCCCCTCCATCTGGCCGGCCAGGCTGGAGGCGTAGTTGCCGCCACACTTGGCGGCGCCCGTGCCGCCCTCCCCCGCCCGGGCGAAGTTCGTGGACACCCACAGGTTGACCGGCTTCAGGCCACCCGAGAAGTACGCCCCCGCTGGGGAGGCGATGACCGAGTAGGTCACCTCACGGGCAGGACGCACCCCGAGGAAGGACTCCGAGGCGTACATGAACGGCCGCAGGTAGAGGCTCTTCTCGGTGCCGTCGGCCGCCGGGACCCAGCGCTCGTCCACGGACAGGATGGCCTTGAGCGAGGCGATGAAGTCCTCCTCGGGCAGCGTGGGCAGCGCCAGCCGCCGGGCGCTGCGGATCATCCGCTGGGCGTTGGCCTCGGGCCGGAAGGCCCACACCGAGCCGTCGGCATGACGGTAGGCCTTGAGGCCCTCGAAGATCTCCTGTGCGTAGTGCAGCACCGCGGCCGAGGGCATCATGGTGATCGGCCCGTACGCCGCGACCTGGCCGTCGTGCCACCCCTCGTCGGGGGTCCACGTCGCAGTGACCATGTGGTCGGTGAAGTGCACGCCGAAGCCCGGGTCGGCCAGGATCTCCGCACACCGGGCGTCCGACGCCACGTCGGCGCGGGGGTGAACGGCGAAGGTGAGAGGCGAGGTCATGCTGGGGGTCCTTCCTGGACGGTCCATGAGGCTGGGGCGCTCCTGGCAGGGTAGCCCGAGCGGCGCCACCTGGAGTGAGGCTGGGGGGAACATGCGGCTCGGCCCTGGTGGCGGGTTCGCCGTCCGGGGGCCGAGGGAGCGCTCCGCGAGCAGCCGCTACAGCCGGGCGGCGATGTCGTCGCCGACCTGGGTCGTCGAGCGGACGGAGGTGCCGCGCTCGGCGAGGTCGGCGGCGACAGCCTGCTCTACTCGCTCGGCCTCGGCGGTCCGGCCGAGGTGGGCGAGGAGCATGGACACGGAGAGGATCGTGGCGGTCGGATCGGCCTTGCCCTGGCCGGCGATGTCCGGAGCCGAACCGTGGACCGGCTCGAACATGCTCGGGTAGCGGCCCTCCGGGTTGATGTTGCCGCTCGCCGCCAGGCCGATGCCGCCGGCGATCGCGGCGGCGATGTCGGTGATGATGTCGCCGAACAGGTTGTCCGTGACGATGACGTCGAAGCGGCCGGGATCGGTGGCGAGGAAGATCGTGGCCGCGTCGACGTGCTGGTATGCCGTCTCGACCTCGGGGAACTCCGCGCCCACCTCCTCGACGGTGCGCCGCCACAGGTGGCCGGCGTGGGTCAGCACGTTGTGCTTGTGGACCAGCGTGAGGTGCCGGCGCGGGCGAGCCTGGGCCCGGGCGAAGGCGTCCCGGACGACACGCTCGACGCCGAAGCGGGTGTTGACGCTCACCTCGGTGGCGATCTCGTTCGGGGTGCCGGTGCGCAGCGAGCCGCCGTTGCCGACGTAGGGACCCTCGGTGCCCTCGCGGACGACGACGAAGTCGATCCCGCCCGGAGCGACCCGGTCGACGGCGAGCGGGCTGGTCACCCCGGGGTAGAGCCTGACCGGCCGGAGGTTGACGTAGTGCTCGAACGCGAACCGCAACGGCAGCAGGACCCCGCGCTCGAGGACGCCGCTGGGGACCGACGGGTCGCCGATCGCCCCGAGGAGGATGGCGTCGTGGTCGGCCAGCTCGGCGAGCACCGAGTCCGGCAACGTCTCGCCGGTCGCGTGCCATCGGCGGGCACCGAGGTCGTAGGTGGTGGTCGACACCTTGGCGCCGCTGTCGGCGGCCACCGCCTCCAGAGCCTTCAGGCCCTCGGCGACGACCTCGGGCCCGATGCCGTCGCCGCCGATGACGGCGATGTCCAAGGCGGCGCCGCTCGTGCTCGTCATGTCGGGAAGCCTAGGGTGGCGTTTCGTGATGCGGACACGTCGTCTCGCATTCCGGCCCAGGCCCCCCAGTGGGGAGCCCGGCCGACGACGGGCGGCGGTCAGTCCTCGCTGTGGCCCTGGTCGCGCAGGTCCATCGACTCCTGCAGCGCACGGCGGGCGCCGTCGGCGTCGGGGCTCAGCATGTCGGCGTTCATCGGAACACACGTCCTTCTCGGCTCGCACGAGCCGTCGGTCGTCCAGTGGGTGGTTACGGCGGCTCGAGCCGAGTGGTCGGCGAGCCGGTCAGCACGCGCAGCGGGATCTCCGCGGCGAGGACGCTGACTACCGGACCTCGCCGCGGCAGGGAATGAGGAGTCCACTCCGTCGCGGCATACGACCACGGTACTCGGCCGTCCTACCTTCCGCCCCACCTCCTCATCCGGCGGAACGGACGGCCGAGGCCGGGGTCGGCCCAACGACCGACCCGGACCGGCAGGCGGCATGCCGCGGGCTCGCTGCATGCAGGTGGGCCCGCGGCATACCCGGCGTTCCCGCCCCTCCCCGGGAACACGCACAGGGGGTCAGTCGAGGTCGACGACCCTGACCGCCTCGGCGCCGACCTCGTCACCGATCGCCGCGAGGACCTCGGCCGGGATCACGCTGTCGACGGTGAGTGCGACGAGGGCCTTGCCGGTCGCGTCGTTGCGGGCCACCTGCATGCCCGCGATATTCACCGAGGCGTCGCCGAGCAGCCGGCCGACGGCGCCGACGACACCGGGCCGGTCCTCGTAGGAGAAGAAGGCCATGTGCTGGCTGAGCGGGATCTCGAGATCGAAGCCGTTGATCCCGATGACCTTCTGGACCATCTTCGGGCCGGTCAGCGTCCCGGCCACCGAGACCGTCGACCCGTCGGCGAGGGTGCCACGCAGCGTCGTGACGTTGCGGAAGTCCTCGGCGAACGCCGCGGTCTGCAGCCGGACCTCACAGCCTCGCTCCTTGGCGATGAGCGGGGCATTGACATAGGTCACCGGGTCCTCGGTGACGTCGGCGAACAGGCCCTTGAGCGCCGACAGCTCCCAGATGGAGACGTCGTGCTCGGTGATCTCGCCCTTGACCTCGACGTCGAGCTGAACCGGCACTCCGCCTGCGACGGCGGTGAAGATGCGGCCGAGCTTCTCGACGAGGTCCATGCCGGGCCGGACCTCCTCGGCGACCTTGCCGCCGGAGACGTTGACGGCGTCGGGCACGAGGTCGCCGGACAGGGCGAGGCGGACCGACTTGGCGACGGCGACGCCGGCCTTCTCCTGGGCCTCGGCGGTCGAGGCACCCAGGTGCGGGGTGACGACGACGGACTCGTGCTCGAAGAGCGGGCTCTCGGTCGTGGGCTCCTTGGCATACACGTCGATGCCGGCGCCGGCGACGCGGCCCTCGGCCACCGCGGAAGCGAGCGCCTCCTCGTCGACGATGCCGCCACGGGCGGCGTTGACGATGATGACGGACGGCTTGACCTTGGTCAGCGCCTCCTTGCCGATCAGGCCCAGGGTCTCGGCGTTCTTCGGCAGGTGGACGGTGATGAAGTCGGACTCCGCGAGAAGCTCGTCGAGCGAGACCAGGCGGGCCCCGACCTGTCCGGCCTTCTGCGCCGAGACGTACGGGTCGTAGGCGAGGATCTCGACGCCGAACCCCTTGAGCCTCTCCGCCACGAGCTGGCCGATCCGGCCGAAACCGACGATGCCGACGGTCTTGTCGAAGAGCTCGACGCCTGAGTACTTGCTCCGCTTCCAGGCGCCGCCCTTGAGGGACTCGTTGGCCGGGGCGATGTGGCGCGCCGAGGCGAGGAGCAGGCCGATGGCGAGCTCGGCGGCGCTGGTGATGTTCGAGGTGGGGGCGTTGACGACCATGACCCCCGCCTTGGTGGCGGCCTCGACGTCGACGTTGTCGAGACCGACGCCGGCCCTGGCGATGACCTTGAGGGTCCTGGCCGCGCCGATCGCCTCGGCGTCCATCTTCGTTGCGGACCGGATGAGGACCGCGTCGACGTCCGCCAGGGCGGGCAGCAGGGCAGCTCGGTCGGCGCCGTCGGTGTGCCGGATCTCGAAGTCCGGCCCGAGCGCGTCGAGGGTCGCGGGTGAGAGCTCTTCGGCGATGAGGACGACTGGCTTGGTCACGAAGGTCCTTCTCTCATGGGGACCCAACCGGCATGCCGCGGCGGCTGGGTCGATCCACCCTCACCCCAGGTGGCGGGGGTGCGGCACGCCGGTGTACCTGTCGCCAATCGTATGGCCCCCTCCACAAGCCGGACGCCACGACCAGGATGTGGGAGGCGACTCACCCCGGCCCGCGGTCGAGGAGGTCTGTCACGCCAGACGGGCCTAGGTCTGCGAGGGAGTCCGTCTGGCGACGATGACCGCCCGCAGGAGCCCTGCGAGGACGAGCGCTCCGAGGACCCACGGCCAGGCCCCGGAGACCAAGGACTGGAGGACGAGAATCCCCAGGGCGGTCTGCAGAGCGGCCCACAGCGACGACACCCCGGCCAAAGCCGCGGTGAAGCGCCCCAGCGGCACCCGGGCCACCCCACAGGACACCTGGGTGGCTGCGGCAAGACCGTAGACCGGGTAGGTGAGGACCACCGACCACGCCCCGACCCGCTGTACCCGCGCGCGGGCAGCCAACAGCAGCTCGCGGGGCCGCCCTCCGGCCACCCGGAAGACGCCGGCCCCAGCCGCGTAGTACGCCAGGCCGCGCACGACACCGAGCGCGAAGAGGCCGGCATACATCCAGCCGGTCGGCCACGCGGCGATGGTGTCGGTCACGGGGCCGACCGTATACCGCGAACGGGCGCCGCCGGGTCCCGCGGGAACCCGGCCGCGCCCGTCGGTCGGCCGGGGTCAGCGGGCCGCGGACCCCTCGACGTAGTCGCTGTCCTGGTCGGTGTTGACCCAGGCCATGAGCTTGCGCAGCTCCTTGCCGGTGGCCTCGATCGGGTGCGTGGCGCCCCGCTCGCGCAGCGCCGAGAACTCCGGGGCACCGGCGTCCTGGTCGGCGATGAACCGGCGGGCGAAGGTCCCGTCCTGGATGTCGGCGAGGACCGCCCGCATGTTGTCCTTGACGTGCGGGTCGATGATCCGCGGGCCTGAGACGTAGTCGCCGTACTCGGCGGTGTCGGACACCGACCAGCGCTGCTTGGCGATGCCGCCCTCGACCATGAGGTCGACGATGAGCTTGACCTCGTGGAGGCACTCGAAGTACGCGACCTCGGGCTGGTAGCCCGCCTCGGTGAGGGTCTCGAAGCCGTACATGATGAGCTGGCTGAGGCCCCCGCAGAGGACGGACTGCTCGCCGAACAGGTCGGTCTCGCACTCCTCGGTGAAGGTGGTCTCGATCCCGCCGGCCCGGAGACCACCGATCGCCTTGGCATAGGACTTGGCCAGCTCGAACGCCTGCCCACTGGGGTCCTGCTCGACGGCGAGGAGCACCGGGACGCCCCGACCGTCGACGAACTCGCGACGCACGAGGTGACCCGGACCCTTGGGTGCGACCATGATGACGTCGGCGTCGGCCTCGGGCGTGATGTAGCCGAACCGGATGTTGAAGCCGTGCCCGAAGAGCAGCGCGGCGCCGGACCTGAGGTTGGGCTTGATGTGGTCGGCATAGACGTGCCGCTGCACCTGGTCGGGCGTGAGGATGACGACGAGGTCGGCCTCCTTGACGGCGTCGGCGACGGAGAGGACGGTCAGGCCCTCGGCCTGCGCCTTGGCCCGGGACGTGCTGCCCTCGGCCAGGCCCACCCGGACGTCGACGCCGGAGTCGCGCAGGTTGAGCGAGTGGGCGTGGCCCTGGCTGCCGTAGCCGATGACGGCGACCTTGCGCCCCTGGATGATCGACAGGTCGGCATCGTCGTCGTAGAACATCTGGGCCATGGGGCCTCTCCTTCAGTGTGGTGCGGGGGTCCTGGTGGGTGCCCTGGTCGGTCGATGCCGCCGAGGGTGGTTCGGGTCGAGGGTAATGCGGTCAGGCGCTGCGCAGCGCCCGGTCGGTGATCGACCGCGGGCCGCGGCCGATGGCCACCATCCCCGACTGGACGAGCTCCTTGACGCCGTAGGGGTCGAGGACGTCGAGCAGCGCCCGGAGCTTCTCGCTGGTGCCGGTGGCCTCGATGGTGAGCGACTCGGTCGCGACGTCGACGATCTTGGCACGGAACATCTGCACCATCTCGAGGACCTGGCTGCGGGTCGCCGCATCGGCGCGGACCTTGATGAGCATGACCTGGCGCTGGACGGCCGAGCCGGGTTCGAGCTCGACGACCTTGAGCACCTCGACGAGCTTGTTGAGCTGCTTGGTCACCTGCTCGAGCGGAAGGTCCTCGACGTCGACGACGACGGTCATCCGGGAGATCTCCGGGTGCTCGGTCTCGCCGACGGCGAGGGAGTCGATGTTGAAGCCGCGTCGCGAGAAGAGCCCGGCGATCCGGGCGAGCACGCCCGGCTTGTTCTCGACGAGCACGGACAGGGTGTGCTTGGACATGGGTATCTGGTCTCTCTGCTCTCGGGCGGCCTAGTCGGCGGCCTGGTCGGTGCTCGCAGCGGCGCTGTGGTCAGCGTCCTGGCCCTGCTCGGCCGCGTCGGACTCCTCGCGGTCCCACTGGGGCGCGGTGTCCTGGGCGACCTGGATGGCGTCGTTGCTCACGCCGGCCGGCACCATCGGCCACACCATGGCGTCGCGGTGGACGACGAAGTCGATGACGACCGGCCGGTCGGTGACCTCCATCGCCGCCGTGATGGTCGCGTCGACGTCCTCGGGCCTCTCGCAGCGCAGCCCGACACAGCCGTACGCCTCGGCGAGCTTGACGAAGTCGGGGGTCCGGCCCCCGACCGAGGTGTGCAGGTCGGTGTTGGAGTAGCGCTCGTTGTAGAAGAGCGACTGCCACTGGCGGACCATGCCGAGGCTGGAGTTGTTGATCAGCGCGATCTTGATGGGGATGTCGTTGATGACGCAGGTCGCGAGCTCCTGGTTGGTCATCTGGAAGCATCCGTCGCCGTCGATCGCCCACACCTGCCGGTCGGGCTGGCCGACCTGGGCACCCATGGCGGCCGGAACGGCATACCCCATCGTCCCGAGGCCACCTGAGTTGAGCCAGGCGTTGGGACGTTCGTACTGGATGAACTGTGACGCCCACATCTGGTGCTGGCCGACCCCGGCGACGTAGACGGCCTCGGGTCCGGCGAGGGCGCCGAGCCGCTCGAGGACGTACTGCGGGGCGAGCGTGCCGTCCGACGGCGGCGTGTAGCCGACCGGGAAGGTCCTCTGCCACCCCCGCGTACGCTCGCGCCAGGCCGCGTAGTCACCCGCATGGCCGGCATCGATGTCGGCGTCGACGGCCTCGATGAGATCGGCGATGACGGCCTTGCAGTCACCGACGATCGGCACGTCGGCCTTGCGGTTCTTGCTGATCTCGGCCGGGTCGATGTCGGCGTGGATGACCTTGGCCTCGGGAGCGAAGGTCGACAGCTGCCCGGTGACCCGGTCGTCGAACCGGGCGCCGAGCGCGACGATGAGGTCGGCCTTCTGCAGCCCGGTCACCGCCGACACCGAGCCGTGCATGCCGGGCATGCCGAGATGCAGCGGGTGGCTGTCGGGCAGCGCGCCACGCGCCATGAGCGTCGTCACGACGGGGATCTGGGTCAGGTCGACGAACCGGCGCAGCTCCTCCGCGGCCCGCGCCCGGATGACGCCGCCGCCGACATAGAGGACCGGACGCTCCGCCTCGGCGATGAGCCGGGCCGCCTCGCGGATCTGCTTGCTGTGCGGGCGGGTGACCGGGTGGTAGCCCGGCAGCTCGATCCGCGGCGGCCACGCGAAGGTGGTCCGGGCCTGGAGGACGTCCTTGGGGATGTCGACGAGGACCGGGCCCGGGCGGCCGGTGCCGGCGATGTGGAACGCCTCGGCGATCGTCCGTGGGATGTCCGCCGGGTCGGTGACGAGGTAGTTGTGCTTGGTGATGGGCATCGTGATGCCCCGGATGTCCGCCTCCTGGAAGGCGTCGGTCCCGATCGACTTCGAGGTGACCTGGCCGGTGATGGCGACGATCGGCACCGAGTCCATGTAGGCGTCGGCGATCGCCGTGACGAGGTTGGTCGCACCCGGCCCGGACGTCGCCATGCACACGCCGACCTTGCCGGTCGCCGCGGCATACCCCTCGGCGGCATGGCCGGCACCCTGCTCGTGGCGGACCAGGATGTGGCGCACCTTGACCGAGTCCAGCAGCGGGTCGTAGGCCGGCAGGATCGTCCCCCCGGGGATGCCGAAGACGGTGTCGACCTCCATCGCCTCGAGCGAGAGGACGAGGCTCTGGGCACCCGTTACCTCGATCGGCGCCTTGACGCGGGCCTGTTGAGGCATCTGCGCGGGCGAGGGCACGCTCCGGGGAGCCGCCGTCTGGGTGTCACTCACGTCGTCACCGCTTCCTGGGTGTCACTACTGGTTCCTGCATTGTCGCCCCTGGGCTCCGCGGGGGTCTCGTGGAGCCAGCGACGGGCGTGGTCCGGCCGGGTCGGCCCACAAAAAAACCCCCCTGTCCCGATGGTGAGGGACGTTGGAGGGAGCGCGCTCGGCGGACTGACGTTCGCTCAGCCGGCGCGCTGCGGAAGTACGAGGACTCGGGCCACGGGAGAACTCTCCCGCTCGCGACGGAGCGTGTCAATCACTGAGACCCGTGATCCCAGCATCCGGGACTTCGCCGCCCCCGCGACCGGCTACATCTGGGCCCGGGCGAGCAGACCGAGCATCTCCGGGCCCTTGGCATCGAGCCGCCGGCCGCCGCCGATGACCCCTGCCGCCAGGAGCGCCAGGCCCCAGGCGGCCCCTCCGCCGACGGCGGCCCACGCCCACCGGGAACCGGAGAGCAGCAGCGCGGCGACGATGACGGGGATGAGCAGGACCGCCGGGGCCACGAACGAGATGAGAGCCGTGACGCAGCCCTGGGCCGCCGCGCCGGACTGGGCGGCGAAGGGGTTGCCGCCGGTGCGCGGCGCGGTACCCGGGAGGTACGCGCCGACGAGCGTGGCGATGCCCATGCTCGACAGCAGCCCGGCGACGACGACGGCGAGCCAGGCCACCGGGTGGTCGACGAGCCCGAGGGCGACGGCCACGGCGAACGTCCCGAGGGTGATCGGGCCGAACACGGCGGTGGAGGCGATGACCCGGCCCAGCCGGTCGTCGCGGCCGGGGACCCCGGCGGCGAGGTGGACCCACCAGGGTGGGCCGTCGAATGCGAGGTCGTTCATCAGGGTGAGGCCGGAGAACATGGCGAGGATGACCGCTCCCATGGGGGCGAGGGTGTGTGCGTCCGGCACGAGCAGGCCCTGGGCGATGAGGACGATGGGCAGGATCATCGTCCGCATCCCGATGCTGACCAGACGGCTGTCGCGGCGCCACGCTCGGATGCGGCGGGTGGCGATGGCCGCCGCCGGGCTGGTCCCGAGCAGGCGCGGCAGCAGCCGTCCGGTACCGATCCGCTGGCCCCCACCGGCCACGAGGGGCGAGGTGAGCACCCGGGCGAGGAGCCTCACCCACAGCCACCACAGGAGCGCCACGAGGAGGACCGCCAGCACGAGATGGACCGCCGCGCTCCCCCACCGTCGCCGAGCGAGGTCGTCCGGCAGCGCCCACGCCCAGCCGACGGGGGTCCACCCGGCCACCTCGGCCATGCCGCCGGCGTCCAGGGGCGAGGTACCGAACCGAGTGGCCCCGCGGCCGATGAGGAGGTTGAACCCCAGCGGCGCGAGGGTGATGAACGAGATGACGACCGCTCCGATCTCGCGGCCGCGCCGTGACGTCATGACCCGAGCCAGTCCGGTCGTCAGCACCCGTGAGAGCAGGATGCAGGTCGAGACCCCCAGGACGGCCCCGACCAGCGCTCCGGGCAGGGCGGCGAGGCGGGAGGACCAGGCCGCCACCTGGCCGACGGCGAGGCCGACGGTGAAGACCGCCGGGATGCCGACGAACGCTGCGGCGAAGAGCCCGGGGACGAGCACCCGAGCAGGGACCGGCAGGACGGCGAACCGAGCCGGGTCGAGGGTCTGGTCGACGCCGGCGGCGATGATGGACAGCACCGGCCAGAGCAGGGTGAGGGTGGCGAAGAGCGGCACGGTCGCCGACGTGACCCGCGGTGGCTGGCCCGCCATGAGGATGAGGGTCGGCACGAACACCGCCCAGCCGATCAGCGTGGCCACGACACCGACGATGGTCGAGACGATCTGTGGTGGGCTGTGCCGCAGGCCGTGACGCCACAGGGTGAGCCGCAGCCGGACTAGGAGCCCAACCACGTCAGCCCGCCCTGCCCGGCATCACCCGCACCGACCAGCTCGAGGAACCGGTCGTGCAGGGTCTTGCCGGCTCGCAGCTCCCCGACGGTGCCCGACGCACGGACCTGGCCGTCGACGATGACGGCGACCCGGTCGCACAGGCCCTCCACGAGCTCCATGACATGGCTCGACATGATGACCGTCCCGCCACCCTCGACGAAGCGACGCAGAATCGTCCGAATGGTCTGGCCCGAGACCGGGTCGACGGCCTCGAACGGCTCGTCGAGGACGAGGACGCGGGGCGCGTGGATGAGGGCGGTCGCCAGCGCCACCTTCTTCACCATGCCGGCCGAGTAGTCCGCGACGACGACGTTCGCATCGGCCGCGAGCCCGAGGATGTCGAGGAGCTCCTCGGCCCGCTGCGCCACCGTCGCCCTGGGCATCCGACGCAACGCACCGACGTACTCGAGGAGCTCGCGGCCGGAGAGCTGCTCGAACAGCCGCATCCCGTCCGGCGCGATGCCCATCAGGGCCTTGGCGGCCGGCGGGTCGGCCCAGACATCGGTCCCGAGGATCCGGGCCGTCCCCGCGTCGGGACGCAGCAGTCCCGTCGCCATCGACAGCGTCGTCGTCTTGCCGGCGCCGTTCGGGCCGACGAGCCCGAAGAGCGAGCCCCGCGGGACCGAGAGGTTGAGCGCATGGACGACCTCGCGGCCATGGAACGCCTTGACGAGGTGGTCGCACTCGAAGGCCGCACCGGCCGCACCCGGGGAGGCGCCCGGCGCCGGTGTCGGTCCGAGCGTCATGGCCGTGAGTCTAGGTCGGACTGGTGAGCCAGGTGGTGCGGTTGGGACAAGACCTGGCTCGGCGAACGCCGCCGGAGTGCGGAGCTGCGGCGGTCACCCGCGGGCGACGTGGAACCGGTCGAGGACGGCCGTGCTCTCGGCGATGGCGCTCCAGTGCCCCGAGTACCTCAGGACGGCGAGGGCACAGGTCGGGAAGCCCTCGGACATGAGCTGGTGGGCCGCCAGGCTGCCCTCACCGTCGGCGAGGGCCGAGGCGAGCGCCGGGATGCTCGGAGCGTGCCCGACGATCATGACGACCGCCGCCTCGGGATCGGCCCCGTGCAGGACGGTCAGCAGGGACTCCGTCGAGGCCAGGTAGATCCGGTGGTCGTAGTGGACCTCGGTCTCGGGGACCCCCGCCTCCCACAGCTGCTCGGCGGTCTGCTGGGTCCGGGTCGAGGTCGAGCAGAACACCTGGTCAAGGCCGATCGCGTGCTCGCGCAGCCATCTGCCGGCCTCGACGGCATCGCGACGACCTCGGTCGGTGAGCTCCCGGTCGTGGTCGTTGTCGTAGCCCCCGCGCTCGGCCTTGGCGTGCCGGAGGAGCACGAGCATGCGGTCCTCTGCTGCGGTTGTCATGCGTTGATCTTGCTCCCCCGTCGGTGTGGTTGTCAGCCTGGTCGGTAGGTGGCGTGGCGCACGAGGTGGCGGGGCGGACGGCCCGAGCCCAGCCGGGCGAGCTGGTCGCGGAGCAGCGCCACCGCTCGTGGACGGAACGCGCTCGTGGCACCGCCCACGTGTGGCGTGATGAGCACCCCGGGCCTGGACCACAGCGGATGGTCGGTCGGGAGCGGCTCGGGGTCGGTCACGTCGAGGGCGAAGGTCAGCCGCCCGGCGTGCCGGAGAACGGCCGCGGTGTCGGCGACCTGGCCCCGCGCGACGTTGACGATGACCGAGCCGTCCGGCAGCGCGGCAAGGAACTCCTCGTCGACGAGGGCCCGGGTCGCCTCGGTGAGCGGGACCGAGACGATGACGAGGTCCTGTCGCGGCAGGAGCGCGAGGAGCTCGTCGACCCCGTGGACGACCTCGACGACATCATCGCCCGCGCGCGCCCGGCTGGCGACCGCGCAGAGGCTCACCTCGAAGGGCTGCAGCCGACGGGCGATCGCGCGGCCGACCGAGCCGTACCCGAGGACGAGGACCCGCCGGTCGGCCAACGACCGTCGTCCCTCGAGAGGCAGCCACTCCCCGTGCTCGGCCGAGCGCACCGCCTCGGGTATGCCGCGCAGCGCGGCCAGCGCGAGCCCGACGGCGAGCTCGGCCGTCGAGGCGTCGTGGACGCCCGCGGCATTCGCGACGGCGACGCCTTCGGGGACCGCGTCGAGGGCCCCGTCGTACCCCGCGGTGAGCAGCTGGACGAGGCGCACCGACGGAAGACCGGCCACAGCGGCGAGCTCGCCGGGGGGCCTGAGGTAGGGGGCGATGACGACCTCGATGGGGACGTCGGGAGCGGGTTCACGGGGATCCCAGACGACGGGACGGATGCCGTCCACGGGCCCGACGCCGTCGCGCCACGCGGAGTCGGGGAAGGAGACGACGATCATGGGAGACCACCCTAGACAGCGATCGTGGAAGGCCACCTCTCCCCTCCCCCGCCAAGAACCCACCCCAGAGGCGACTTCTTGACGCCGCAGCCCGCTCAGCCGGCCGCGACGACCTCGGCCACGCCGTCCTCGGCGCTGGGCGCGCCGGTCCGGATGAGGTAGTCGAAGGCGGCCAGTGCCGCCGTCGCACCGGTACCGGCGGCGACGGCGATCTGCTTGTAGGGGGTCGTCGTACAGTCCCCGGCTGCGAACACGCCGGGCACCGAGGTCGCGCACCTGTCGTCGACGACGATCTCGCCTCGGTCGTTCATCGCGAGCACTCCGTCGACGCACTCGGTGCTCGGCAGCAGCCCGATCTGGACGAAGACGCCGTCCACATCGAGCCGGATCGCCTCCCCTCCCTCGCGGGGCGCGTGACGTAGCCCGACGACCTTGGCCCCGTCGCCGACGATCTCGGTCGTCGCCGTGCCGAGGAGCACGTCGGCGTTGGGCAGGGCCCTCAGCGCACGCTGGAGCACGTCGTCGGCCCGGAGCTCGTCGAGGAACTCGACAAGGGTGACGTGACCGACGACTCCGGCCAGGTCGATGGCGGCCTCGACACCGGAGTTTCCACCGCCGACGACGGCGACGCGCCTGCCCGCGAAGAGCGGGCCGTCGCAGTGCGGGCAGAAGGTCACGCCCTTGGTGAGGTAGTCCTCCTCGCCGGGAACACCGAGCCTGCGCCAGCGTGCCCCGGTGGCGACGACGACCGTCCTGGCGCGCAACGTGGACCCACCAGCCAGCTCGACCTCGTGGAGCCCCCCGGCTTGCGCCGCCGGGACGAGCCGGGAGACGGTCTGACCGAGGACGACCTCGACGCCGTAGCCACGGACCTGGGCCTCGAGGTCGGCCGCCATCCGGGGGCCCTCGGTGTGCGCCACCGAGGGGTAGTTCTCGATGGTCAGCGTGTCGTTGAGCTGGCCGCCGAACCGCTCGGCGACGATGCCGGTCCGGATCCCCTTGCGCGCGGAGTAGATGGCCGCCGCGGCGCCGGCCGGGCCGCCGCCGACGACGAGGACCTCGAAGGCGTCGAGCCCGGCCAGCCGGGCGGCCTCGCGCTCGCCGTGGCCGGTGTCGAGCCTGGCGACGATCTCCGCGAGGTCCATCCGCCCGGAGGCGAACACCTCCCCGTCGACGAACACCATGGGCACGGCCAGGACGCCGCGCTCCTCGACCTCGTCGGGGAACAGCGCCCCGTCGATCGTCGTGTGCGTGATCCCGGGGTTGAGGATGCTGAGCAGGTTGAACGCCTGGACGACGTCGGGGCACTTCGTGCACGACAGCGACACGTAGGTCTCGACGTGGCGCCCACCCGGCAAGGCCCGGGCCCGGTCGAGCAGCTCGGGGTCCTCGGTCGACGGATGACCGCCGACCTGGAGGAGCGCGAGGACGAGCGAGGTGAGCTCGTGTCCGAGCGGTATGCCGGCGAACCGCACCTCGACGTCGGTCCCCACGCGTCGCACGGCGAAGGACGGCCGGCGCCCGTCCTGGCCGCCACGGACGTGCGTCACCCTCTCGGACAGGCTGGCGATCTCGTCGAGCAGCCCGGCGAGCTCGGCCGACCTGGCCGAGTCGTCGAGAGAGCTGACGAGCTCGACCGGCTCGCTCACCTTGGTGAGGTAGCCGGCGAGCTGGTCACGCAGCGCCGGGTCGAGCATCAGATCTTGCCGACGAGGTCGAGCGACGGCGTGAGGGTGTCCTCCCCCTCTTCCCACTTGGCCGGGCAGACCTCACCGGGGTGGGCCGCGACGTACTGGGCGGCCTTGACCTTGCGCACCAGCTCGGTGGCGTTGCGGCCGATGCCCTCGGCGGTGACCTCCAGGAACTGGATGACACCGGAGGGGTCGACGAGGAAGGTGCCCCGGTTGGCCAGGCCCTCGTCCTCGCGGAGGATCTCGAAGTTGCGCGAGATCGTCAGCGTCGGGTCGCCGAGCATCGGGTAGCGAACCTTGCCGATCGTCTCGGAGGTCTCGTGCCAGGCCTTGTGGGTGAAGTGCGTGTCGGTCGAGACGCTGTAGACCTCGACGCCCATGGCCTTGAGCTCGTCGTACTTGTCGGCGAGGTCGCCGAGCTCGGTCGGGCAGACGAAGGTGAAGTCGGCCGGGTAGAAGAAGAAGATGGCCCACGTCCCGGCGACCTGGTCGCTGGTGACGTCGCGGAAGATGCCGTTGTGGAAGGCGGTGGCCTGGAACGGCTTGATCGTCGAGTTGATGAGGGACAAGGGGTACGGCTCCTCCTGGTAGGGGCGCGCAGGCGCGCGCGGATGGTCGTGGCAACGGTGCCTGGGCGAACCGGGGGCGGCCGGGATGCGCGCCCTCCCTGGATCAGTTCCAGATTAGTGGACGACCCCGGGCAACCCGCAACCGGGGGTTCCGTCCCACGGAACGACGACGATGTGAGATGGCCGACACCGTCTGGCAAACGGGCCTGCGCCCGGTGTCCGGTCAGCCCTGGCCGAGCTTGCCGAGCACGAGCTCACGGACCTTCGCGGCGTCGGCCTGACCCTTCATCGCCTTCATGACCTGGCCGATCAGGGCACCGGCCGCCTGGACCTTGCCGTCGCGGATCTTGTCGGCGATGTCGGGGTTGGCGGCGATGACATCGTCCACGGCGCCCTCGAGGGCCGAGTCGTCCTGGACGAGCTCGAGCCCGCGGGCGTCGGCGACGGCCGTCGGGGTGCCGTCACCGTCCAGGACGCCGTCCCAGACCCGGCGGGCCATGGCGTCGTTGAGCCGACCGCCGGTGACCAGCGACTCCAGCTCGACGACGTGCGCCGGCGTGACCCCGAGGGATGCGGCATACGGGACGACGTCGGCACCGGCCTCGTTGGCGCGCCGGGCGATCTCGCCGGACCACCACTTGCGGGCCCCGGCCGGGCTGGCGCCGGCGTCGACCGTCTCCTCGATGAGCTCGACGAGCCCGGCGTTGAGGACGTCGCGCATCTCGAGGTCGCTGAACCCCCAGTCGGCCTGCAACCGTCGGCGACGCTGGGCCGGCGGCTCGGGCAGGGTGGCTCGCAGCGCCTCGACCCTCTCCCGTGACGGGGCGACGGGGACCAGGTCGGGCTCGGGGAAGTACCGGTAGTCCTCGGCGTCGGACTTCTCCCGGCCGCTCGTCGTGATGCCGGTGTCCTCGTGCCAGTGCCGGGTCTCCTGGACGATCGACCCGCCGGCGGACAGGATCGCCGCGTGCCGGCAGACCTCGTAGCGGACGGCCCGCTCGACTGAACGGAGCGAGTTGACGTTCTTGGTCTCGGAGCGGATGCCGAGCGGGACGGCGTTCTGGTCCTCGCCGGCCGCGACCCGGGGACGCAGCGAGAGGTTGACGTCGCACCGCATCGAGCCCTGCTCCATCTTGACGTCGGAGACGCCCAGCGCCTTGACCAGGTCCCGCAGCGTGGCGACGTAGGCCTTGGCCACCTCCGGCGCACGCTCGCCCGCGCCGGTGATCGGCTTGGTGACGATCTCGATGAGCGGGATGCCGGCCCGGTTGTAGTCGACGAGGCTGTGCGTGGCGCCGTGGATGCGGCCGGTCGCCCCGCCGACATGGAGGGACTTGCCGGTGTCCTCCTCCATGTGGGCGCGCTCGATCTCGACCCGGAAGGTGCTCCCGTCCTCGAGGTCGACGTCGAGCCAGCCGTTGAAGGACAGCGGCTCGTCGTACTGCGAGGTCTGGAAGTTCTTCGGCATGTCCGGGTAGAAGTAGTTCTTCCGGGCGAACCGGCACCACCGCGCGACCTCGCAGTTGAGGGCGAGGCCGATCCGGATCGCCGACTCGACGCCCATCTCGTTGACGACAGGCAGCGCGCCCGGCAGCCCGAGACACACCGGGCAGACCTGGGTGTTCGGCTCGGCGCCGAAGGCCGTCGCACAGCCGCAGAACATCTTCGTCGCCGTGTTGAGCTCGACGTGGACCTCGAGTCCCATGACGGGGTCGTATGCCGTGAGGGCCTCGTCGTAGTCCATGAGCGCCTCGGCGCCGGTCTGGGTCGTCATCGCCTAGGCCTCCTTCCCGGTCGCCGTCAGGTCGGGTGCCTTGGCGAGCAGCGTGCCGCCCCAGGCGTCGTGGAGGCGACGCTCGAGAGCCGCGCCGACGGCGTACAGCCGGTCGTCCTTCGTCGCGGGGGCGATGATCTGGAACCCGGCGGGCAGCCCGTCCTCGTCGGCCAGGCCACTCGGCAGCGACATGGCCGGGACGCCGGCGAGGTTGGCCGGGATGGTCGCGATGTCGTTGAGGTACATCGCCAGCGGGTCGTCGAGCTTGTCACCGAGCTTGAACGCCGTCGTCGGGGCGGTCGGGCTGACGAGGACGTCGGCGACCTCGAAGGCCCTGGCGAAGTCGTCGGCGATGAGCCGACGGACCTTCTGGGCCGACCCGTAGTAGGCGTCGTAGTAGCCGGAGGACAGGGCGTAGGTGCCGAGGATGATCCGGCGCTTGACCTCGTCGCCGAAGCCGGCGTCGCGGGTGGCGGCCATCACCTGCTCGGCGCTGGGGTCGTCGATGCCCTCGGGCCAGACCCGCAGGCCGTACCGCATCGCGTCGAACTTCGCCAGGTTGCTCGACGCCTCGCTGGGGAGGATGAGGTAGTAGGTCGCGAGGGCGTACCTGAAGCTCGGTGCGGACACCTCGACGACCTCGGCACCGGCGGCGACGAGATGCTCGACCGCCTCCTCGAAGCGGGTCTGGACCCCCGGCTGGAACCCCTCGCCGGTGAGCTCCTTGACGATGCCGATCCGCATGCCGGCGACGTCGCCCTTCGTCGCCGCGGCGACGACCGGGGGGACCGGGGCATCGATCGACGTCGAGTCCATCGGGTCGTACCCGCCGATGACCGCGTGGAGCAGGGCTGCATCGAGGATGCTGCGGCTGACCGGGCCGGCCTGGTCGAGCGAGGACGCGAGGGCCACCAGTCCGTAGCGGGAGACCCCGCCGTAGGTCGGTTTCGTGCCCACCGTGCCGGTCACGGCGGCGGGCTGGCGGATCGACCCGCCGGTGTCGGTCCCGATGGCGAGCGGAGCCTGGAAGGACCCGACGACCGCGGCCGAGCCGCCCCCGGAGCCACCGGGGATCCGGTCGAGGTCCCAGGGGTTGTGGGTCGGGCCGTAGGCCGAGTGCTCGGTCGAGGACCCCATGGCGAACTCGTCCATGTTCGTCTTGCCGAGGATGGGCATGCCGGCCTCACGCAACCGCCGGACGAGGGTCGCGTCGTACGGCGGCACCCAGCCCTGGAGGATCCTGCTCCCGCACGTCGTGGGCAGGCCCTTGGTCGCCATGACGTCCTTGACCGCGATGGGCACCCCTGCCATGACGGGGAGCTCCTCGCCGGCGGCCCGGCGCCGGTCGATGTCGCGGGCCGTCGCGAGGGCGCCCTCGGCGTCGACGTGGAGGTAGCCGTGGACGAGGCCGTCCACGGCGCCCGTCCGGGCGAGCAGGGCCCGGACGACCTCGACGGAGGAGGTCGCGCCGGTCGCCATCAGGTTGGCCAGCTCGGCGGCGCTGGCCCTGGTGAGGTCGGTGGTCACGTGAGTGCTGTCCTTGCGGTTCGGTCCGGGTCGGTGCGGCTCGGGAGGTGCGACGGGTATGCCGCGGCCGCGGCATACCGGGTGGGCGTGGGGGGCATCACTGCTCGTCGAGGATCTTCGGGACCGAGAAGCGCTGCCGGTCGGCCTCGGGGGCGCCGGCCAGCGCCTCCTGCGGGCTGAGCGACGAGCGGATCACGTCGGGCCGGGTGACGTTGACCAGCGGCATGGGGTGCGACATCGGCTCGACGTCGGCGGTGGGAGCCTGCTGGACCGTCGCGACCGACTCGAGGATGACGCCGAGCTCGCCGACCATGCGGTCCAGCTCCGCATCGGAGAGGTCGATGCGTGCCAGTCCGGCCAGGTGGGCCACGTCCGCGCGGGTGAGGTCAGCCATGGCCGAAGTCTATGGCGGCGGTCCGTAGGACCTGCCGAACACCTCACCATCCGGTCCCCCGAACCGCTGAGCCTGCCGGGGCGCTGCCCCCGGGCCCCTGGGCAGGGACGACCCCCTCGCCACCCAGGCGCCGGGCGTCCGCTTCTGTGTCGGCTTCCCGCTCGCCGTCTCCTGCGGCGGCCGGGCCGTACCTCGCGTCCATGGCCAGCACAGCCAGCCCACCCGCCAGAGGTGGGGATCCGCCCCTTCGAGGCTTCCGAAGGGGCGGATCGCCACCCTTCGGCGGGTCAGGGGCGGTCAGTCGGGTTGACCGGTCGCCAGCAGCCGGACGAACCCGGCCTCGTCGAGGACGGTCAGCCCGAGCTCGCGGGCCCTGGCCTCCTTCGAGCCCGCGCCCGGTCCGACGACGACGAAGTCGGTCTTCTTCGACACCGACCCGGCCGCCTTGCCGCCCCGGGCCAGGATCGCCTCCTTGGCCTCGTCGCGGGAGAACCCCTCGAGCGACCCGGTGACCACGACCGTCCGGCCCTGGAGGGTCTGCGCGACCCCGACGTCGCGCTCATCCGCCATCCGCACCCCGTCGGCCGCCCAGCGCTCGACGATCGCCCGGTGCCAGTCGTTCTCGGGCAGGTCGAACCAGTCGCGCACCGCCTCGGCGATGACGCCGCCGACGCCGTCGACCGAGGACAGCTCCTCGACCGAGGCGTCCCGGATCGCGTCCATCGAAGCGAAGTGCTGGGCCAGGGCCCGCGCCGCGGTCGGCCCGACGTGCCGGATCGACAGGGCGACGATGACCCGCCACAGCGGCTGGGACTTCGCGGTCTCGAGGTTGTCGACGAGCTTCTCGCCGTTGGCCGAGAGGACCCGGCCGTCGACGACCGCCTCCTCGGGGTCGCCCTTCTTGGCCGCACGGGTGTAGAGCGGGACCTTCGCGATGTCATCGGCCGTCAACGAGAACAGCCGCGCCTCGGTCGGCCCCCCGAGACCGTCGTCGTCGAGGATCCCCGCATCGAGCATCCCGGCCACGCCCTCCCACCCCAGCGCCTCGATGTCGAACGCCCCCCGTGAGGCCAGGCCGAACAGCCGCTCGCGCAGCTGGGACGGGCAGGACCGGGCATTCGGACACCGGATGTCCTTGTCGCCCTCCTTCTCGGGCGCGAGCGGCGATCCGCACGACGGGCACACCGTCGGCATGACGAACTCGCGCTCGGACCCGTCCCGCAGCGACACCACCGGGCCGAGGATCTCGGGGATGACGTCGCCCGCCTTGCGCAGCACGACCGTGTCGCCGATGAGGACGCCCTTCCGGACGACCTCGTGGGCGTTGTGCAGGGTGGCCATCGACACGGTCGACCCGGCGACGGTCACCGGCTCCATGACTCCGAACGGCGTGACCCGGCCGGTACGCCCGACGTTGACCTGGATGTCGAGCAGCCTGGTGTTGACCTCCTCGGGCGGGTACTTGTAGGCCATCGCCCACCGTGGGGCCCGTGACGTCGCCCCGAGCTGGCGCTGGACCGCGATCTCGTCGACCTTGACGACGACCCCGTCGATCTCGTGCTCGACGCTGTGCCGGCGCACGCCGTACTCGTCGACGAACGCCTGCACCTGCTCCATGGATGTCAGGACCCGGTAGTGGCTCGAGGTCGGCAGCCCCCAGCCGCGCAGCAGGTCGTAGCCCTGGCTCTGTCGCTCGATGTCGAACCCCCGCCGCGCCCCGATGCCGTGGACGAGCAGGTGCAGCGGCCGGGACGCGGTGACCCGGGGGTCCTTCTGGCGCAGCGACCCGGCGGCCGCGTTGCGGGGGTTGGCGAAGGGCGCCCGGCCCGCCTCGACGAGCGAGGCGTTGAGGTCACCGAACGCCTCGATGGGGAAGAACACCTCGCCACGCACCTCCACCATGGCCGGGACGTGCTCGCCGAGGAGCTCGGTCGGGACGCCCTCGATGGTCCGCACGTTGAGGGTGACGTCCTCGCCGGTCCGCCCGTCGCCGCGGGTCAGCGCCCGGGTGAGCCGGCCGTTCTCGTAGAGGAGGTTGACCGCGAGCCCGTCGATCTTGAGCTCGCAGAGGAAGTGGTATGCCGCCCCGCCGGCCTCGCGCTCGACGCGCGCGGCCCAGGCGGCCAGCTCCTCGGGGCTGAAGGCGTTGTCCAGGCTGAGCATCCGCTCGAGATGGTCCACCGCCTGGAACTCGGTCGAGAACCCGGCTCCCCCGACCTGCTGGGTGGGGCTGTCCGGGGTGCGCAGCGAGGGGTGCGCCTCCTCGATGACCGCGAGCCGTCGGACCAGGGCGTCGTACTCGCCGTCACTGACCGTCGGGGCGTCAAGGACGTGGTAGGCGAACTGGTGGCCGCGGGCCTCGTCCGCGAGCTCCCCCCACTCATGACGTACCTCGTCGGGGACGGCGTCGACCGCGACACCGTCGGTGGCGGTGAGGGCGGGGTCTGCCGGTGTCTCGCTCACCCGCTCATCCTGCCCCAGCGCGCCGACACGGCGGGGGGCGACCGGCCACGCGCCGCCGCCCCGGCGGCATGCCCGTCCTCGACGGCCCTAGCCAGCGATGCGGCGGCGGGACAAGATGGGCCCGACCGCCGACGACGCCGGACCCAGGAGTACCGATGACCAACCTCGCGACCAACCTCACGACGACGGCCGGCACGAGCCCCGACCAGGCCGCCCTGACCATCGACGGGCTCCACGTCAGCTACGGCCAGCTGCACGGCATGGCGGCCAAGCTCGCGGGCGAGCTGCGCCAGGCCGGGATCGAGCCCGGCGACCGGGTCGCGATCATCCTGCCCAACGTCCCGGCCTTCCCCGTCGTGTTCTTCGGGATCCTCCTGGCCGGCGGGATCGTCGTCCCGATGAACCCGCTGCTCAAGGCCGGCGAGATCGACTACTTCTTCACCAACTCCGGCGCCAAGATCGCCTTCGTCTGGCCCGACTTCGTCGACGAGGCGACGAAGGGAGCGACGGGCTCCGGGACACGGGTCATCGCGTGTGGGCCCACCGGCCCGGTGGAGGGTGCCCTGCAGGGGGGCACGCCCATCGCCGAGCCGGTCGAGCGCGAGGATGACGACACGGCGATCATCCTCTACACCTCCGGGACGACCGGCCGCCCCAAGGGCGCCGAGCTCACCCACCGGAACATCCACCTCAACGCCTTGCGCAGCGCGACCGTCATCCAGGAGATCCACCCCGATGACGTCGTCATGGGCTGTCTACCGCTCTTCCACGTCTTCGGGCTCGTCGTCGGCCTCAACGCCTCGGTCGTCGCGGGCTCGACGCTGGCCCTCATCCCGCGGTTCGACCCGGCCAAGGCCATCGAGGTCATCGGCAAGGAACGGGTCACCGTCATGCAGGGTGTCCCGACGATGTATGCCGCGATCCTCAACCACCCGGACTCCGACACCCTCGACGCGACGTCCCTACGGGCCTGTGTCTCGGGTGGCTCGGCGATGCCGCTCGAGGTGATGAAGGGGTTCGAGGAGAAGTTCGGGACGATGATCCTCGAGGGCTACGGCCTCTCCGAGACCTCGCCGGTCGCCTCGTTCAACATGATCGACAGGGAGCGCAAGCCGGGGACCATCGGCGTCGCCATCCCCGGCTGTGAGATGCGGTGCGTGGACCAGGACGGCATGGAGGTGCCGATCGGCGAGGTCGGCGAGATCGCCATCCGCGGTGACAACGTCATGAAGGGCTACTGGAACAACCCCGAGGCGACGACCGAGGCGATCCCCGACGGGTGGTTCCGCACCGGAGACCTGGCGACGATGGACGACGAGGGCTACTTCACCATCGTCGACCGCAAGAAGGACATGATCCTGCGGGGCGGGATGAACGTGTACCCGCGTGAGGTCGAGGAGGTCATCTACACCCACCCCGACGTCCAGGAGGTGGCCGTCGTCGGCGTGCCGGACGACCTGCTCGGCGAGAACGTCGCCGCCGCCGTCGCGCTGCGCGAGGGGGCGTCCACGACACCGGAGGAGATCATCGAGTTCACCAAGGAGCGGATCGCGGCCTACAAGTACCCGCGTCAGGTGTGGGTCGTCCACGAGCTGCCCAAGGGCCCGACCGGGAAGATCCTCCGCCGCGAGGTCAAGCCGCCGAGCGCCTGACCGAGACGGCCCCTCGGGTATTCCGCCTGCCGAGGGGCGGGCGGCATACCCGCTGTTCGCGCTCGCACCCGTCCACCCGGCAGACTGGCCTGGTGACCCCCGGAGCGACCCCACCCCTGCCTCGCCTGCCCACCGCCTTCACGGCATACACCCCTGGTCTCGACGATGTCGAGGACGTCACGGCCCTGGTCCGCAGCGTCGAGGAGTGGGCCAACGGACAGCCGTCGACGAGTGCCGAGGCGGTCGCGGCCACCCTGGCGGGCACCGGCTCGTGGACCAGGCGCCAGGCGCTGGTCCGGGACGGCTCGGGGCGGGCGGTCGCCCTCGTCAGCGTCCACGACCGGGCGGCGGGTCGCACCATCGTCGAGGTCACCGTGGCTGCCGACCTGGCCGAGGCGGATGCGGTGGCGGCGGCCTGCTTCGCCTGGGCCGAGCTGGCCGGCGCCGAGATCGTCCGGCTGCGGGGCCGCACCGACACCCAGCTGGACTCCGGCGCCTACGCCGCCGACACCCGCCAGCAGGGCTGGCTCGCCGCCGCGGGGTATGTCCGGGCGCGCAGCTGGCTGCAGATGGCCCGCCCGGTCGACCACGACGACTGCGAGCCCGGCGCGCTGCCTCGGCCCCGGGAGGGCGTGATGATCCGCCGGGTTGCCACCCACGAGGACGGCTCACCCGTCGCCCTCGATCTGCAGACGGTGCACCGGATGCTGGAGGAGTCGTTCGCCGACCACTTCAACTCCTATCGCGAGAGCTTCCCCGAGTTCGTCCAGCGGCTCCGTGAGGACCCCGGACACCGATGGGACCACTGGTGGATCGCCGAGGTCGACGAGGACGGCACGACGCTGCCCGGTGGTGCGCTCGTCGCCTCGCTGCTGGGACCCGACGACACCGGCGCCTCCGGGACCTACGTCGACTACATCGGCGTCCATCGCCGGGCCAGGGGGCGGGGCGTGGCGAAGTCGCTCCTGTTCACCGTGATCCGGGATGCCGCCCAACACGGGCGCAACCGGGTCTGCCTCGAGGTCGATGCCGACAGCCCGACCGGCGCGGACGGGCTCTACGCCTCGCTGGGCTGGGTCACCGCCTACCGGACCGAGTCCTGGCACCGCGACCTCAGACCGGGCGGCTAGCTCGGGCGGGGCCGGCGCGGGGCGTTGATGACGAGCGCCGCGGCGAGGACGATCGCGAAGCCGACGAGCTCGGGCCAGGTGAGGCGTTCACCCAGGACGAGCACCCCGAGCAGCACGGAGACGACGGGGATGAGGTACGTGATCGTCGAGCCGACCATCGGCCCGGCTCCCCGGACGACGTCGAACTGGAGCATGTAGGCGAACCCGGTCCCGACGAGCCCGAGGACGAGGATGCACCCGAGGGGCAACCAGTCGCGGGCCCCCCGGCCGGCGAGGTGGTAGGCCCACAGGGACGACAGCCCCTGCTGCTGGAACGCCGACCAGCCGAGCAAGGTCGGCACCATGAGAGCGAGCCCGACGGTCAGCGTCGCCGCCGGCTGTGACAGCCCGCCGAGGTCGGCGTGGGCGAGGAACCGCCGGTTGTACGTCCACCCGATCCCGTAGCTGGCCCCGCCCATCAGGGCCATCGCGAACCCGACGAGGTCCGGCCGGTCCGTCGTCCACGGCTGCATGATCGTCACGACGCCGGCGAAGCCGACCCCGACCGCGATGAGCCGTCGGCCGGTCGCCCGCTCCCCCGGCAGGATCGCGAGCGTCGCGAGCACCGTCGCGATCGGCGTCGTCGCGTTGCCGATGCCGGCGAGCGCCGAGGCGACGCGCGTCTCGGAGGCCGCGAAGAGGGTGAAGGGCAGCGTCGCGAGGAAGAACCCGCACACGAGCAGGTGGGCCCACACCCGCGGCTCGTGTGGCAGCCGACCGCCCCGGACGAGAAGCAGCGCGAGCAGGACGAGCGCACCGGTGAGGATCCGCAGCCCGGCGATCTGGACCGGCGCGAGCGCCTCGAGGCCGATCTTCATGAGGAGGAAGCTCGACCCCCAGATGAGGACGAGCGCGACGTACTTGACCGGCCAGGCCACCCGCGGCGCCGCCACCACCGGTGCCGACGTCTCGACCGTCGCCATCCTCAGCCCTCCGCCTTCTCGCTCAACGCGCGCGCCACGTCCAGCGCCGTCCGTAGAACGTCGCGGGCCCCCTGGGAGGTGAGCCCGGCCAGGCCACACGTCGGGGTGACGACGACCCGGTCGAGGACCCGCGCCTGAAGGTCCGCCCGTTCGAACCCGCCCAGCACGGCGTCTCGGGCGGCCACGGCTCGGGTCGTGCCGTCGGTCGCCAGCACGCCGGCATACACGTCGATGCCGTCCTCGAGGGTTGCGGCGACCGACTCCCACCGCGCGGGTGAGGCGTTCGTCAGGTCGATGGACACCGCGCCCACCCCGGTCGATCGCATGAGGGGCAGCGGGGCGCGGGGGTGGCAGCAGTGCAGCACGGTCGGGCCGTCGTAGGCCGCGAGGACGCTCTGGATCCCGCGGGCCGCCACCTGCGGGTCGACGGCCCGGACCCGGCCGTATCCGGAGGCGGTCGGCAGCGAACCGTCGAGGACGGCCGGCAGCGAGGGCTCGTCGACCTGGAGGACGACCCGCGCGCCGGGAACGAGCCGGGCGAGGTCCGCGACGACGCGGCGGATGCCCTCGGCGAGGGAGTCGACGAGGTCTCGGGTGGCGCCCCCGTCGACGAGCGCACGCTCACCCCGGGTCAGCTCGACCGACGCCGCCAGCGTCCAGGGTCCGGCGACCTGGACCTTGAGGTCGCCGGCATACCCCTCATAGACCTCGGCAGCCGTGTCGAGGTCCTCGGCCCGCAGGGCCGCCGTGCGTGCCGCGTCATGCCCCGCGCGGTCGACGAACCGCCACCCCGAGGGCTGCAGGTCGACCGGCATGTCGACGAGGAGCCCGGCGCCCCGACCGATGATGTCTGCACCGGGCCCACGGCCGGGCAGCTCGGGCAGGTAGGGCAGGCCGCCGTCGACGCCGAGCAGGTCCCGGGCGGTGACGGCCGCCTCGCGGGCGTCCGTCCCCGGCCACGACCCGAGACCGGTCGCCCGGCTCACGGCTCCCGCCGGGCGTCGAGAACCGCCTGCACCGAGGCGGGCACGGGGGTGTCGGGGCTGGTCCACGGCGCCGCCTCGGGTCGGCCGGCGACGGTGCGCAGCGGGATGACACCGCACCAGGCGTCGGTCGGGGCGTCGGGGGGGTCGGCGTGGCCGGTGCGCGTCTTGACCAGCCAGTTCGTCTCGCCGATCGGCAGGGCGAGGACGAGGGTCGCGGCCTGCTCCTTGGCCGTCATCGGCTGCACCTCACCGGTGCGCCCCGGCAGCAGCCGGTTCGAGAACCGCTCCAGGGCCACGGTCCTGGCCACCCCCTCGAGCACCTCGGCCACGCCCTGGACGACGGCCGAGCGGTAGTTCGCCGAGGACTCGAAGGTGGAGTGGGCGACGACGATGCCGTCGAGGGCGAACACGCTGACGACCACGGGTGCACCGCCGGCGGCCCTGCGCAGCGCACCGGCCCCGGTCGAACCGTGCAGGAGCACCCGGTCGCCGTCGCGGGCGATGAGCAGGGGGACCACCCAGGGCCGTCCCTCGACGGCGAGGGACAGGGTGCCGGCCATCTGGTCGTCGAGCAGCGCGTCGAGCACCGCACGCTCGGCCCGGCCCCGCTCGGCGTGCCGGGTGATCGGCGGTATGCCGTCCGGCGCGGAAGCCACCGAGCCGGCGCCCGGGTCCGGGCAGGCCGCGTCGGAGCGGACCCGGGTCGTCGATGCCGGGTGGGCCACGAGCGCATGGGCCGGGCGGATCGGGCGAACGACGAGGCCGCCGCCGCAGTCCGGACACGCGCCGGCGAGGTGGCCCTCGGCGCAGCGGGCGCAGAAGGTGCACTCGAGGGAGCAGATCCGGGCGTCCGGGGATGCAGGGGGCAGCGCGACGTCGCAGCACTCGCACGACGGGCGTAGCTCGAGGGTGCTCATGACCCCGTAGTCAACGTCGATACTGGCCTCCGACCAAGGTCCGCAATGCCCGGATAGTGCAGGACCAGTATTCTGCCGGAATGGCCCGACCCGCCCAGGTGTCCACGCTCGCCCTCCGGCTCTCCGACGAGGACGCCCCGCTGCGCCATCGCATCGCCGACGCCCTCATCGGTGAGCTGCGTGAGCGTCGGCTCCGGCCGGGTGACCCGCTCCCCTCGACCCGGGCCCTCGCCGCGCAGCTCGGTGTCTCCCGCGGGCCGGTGGTCGCGGCATACGACGAGCTGCTGGCGGCGGGCTTCATCGTCACCCGGGCGGGCGCCGGGGCGGCCGTCGCCGCCGAGGCCGGATTCGCCGCCGAGGCTGGCGCGGCGAGCCACGTGCAGCCGGCCGAGACCTCGACCCGCGAGCCGAGCACTCCCCCCGAGCGACCGGCCAGATGGGACCTGCGGCCGGGGCGGCCGGATACGACGCTCATCGACCGGAGCGCCTGGCGCCGCGCCTGGCGGTCGGCGGGTTCGACCGTCCCGGGCAACGACGCCGGCGCGGGACCGTCGCACGCCAGGCTGCGGGCGACGCTGGCCGACCACCTGCGCCGGTCCCGCGGCATCGCCGTCGAGCCCGAGGACCTCCTCGTCATCCCGGGCGTGGGAGCGTCGCTGCGAGCGCTGCCCGAGGCGCTCGGCATCGTCGGTCGCACGGCCGTCCTCGAGGATCCCGGCTACGTCGAGGCGGTCACGGCGTGGGCCCAGAGCGGCGTGCGGATCCGCACCGTGCCCGTCGACGAGGACGGGCTCGACCCCAGCACCCTGCGCGACGACGACGCGGCCGTCTACGTCACGCCCTCGCACCAGTACCCGTTCGGCGCGCGGATGCCGGTGGGTCGGCGGGCCGAGCTCATCGCCTGGGCCGACCAGAGCGGCGCGGTCGTCGTCGAGGACGACTACGACGGCGAGTTCCGCTACGACGTGTCTCCGCTACCGGCGCTGCGCGCGCTCCCGCACGCGGCCGACCACGTCCTCTACGTCGGCACCGCCTCGAAGATCCTCGCCCCCAGCCTGCGGGTCGCCTGGGTCGTGCCCCCGCCGCACCTCCGCGAACGGCTGCGCATCGCGCTCGAGCTGCGCGGGCTCGTCGTCAACGAGGCGACCGGCGCCGCGCTGGCGGAGTTCATCGCCTCCGGCGCGCTGGCCACCCACCATGCGCGCGCGGCCCGGACGTATGCCGCCCGCCGGGCCGCCCTCGTCGGCGCCCTCGCCCGGCATCTCCCGGAGCTGGCCGTCGAGGGTGTCGATGCCGGCCTGCATGTCGTGCTGCGGCTCCCCGACGAGGTCGATGACCTCACTGCGACGACCGAGCTGCTGCGCGGTGGCCTGGCCGCGAGCCCGCTCTCCGCCTACTGCGTGGACCGCCAGCTGTCCGGCCTGGTGCTCTGCTATGCCGGGCTGCCCGAGTCCCAGGCCGACGCGGCGGCCCGGACCCTGGCCACCGTCCTCGCCGGCTGAGCGCGGGCGGCTGGGGTCAGTCCCGGGCGCCGGCAAGCCGAGCCGTCGTGGCGATCGTCGCCGAGCCCATGACGCGGGTGCCGTCGTAGAGGACGAGGCCCTGCCCTGGCGCCACGCCGCGCACCGGCCGGGCCAGCCGGACGACGAGCCCGTCACCACCGGTGAGGTGGGCCGTGGCCGGCACCTCCTCGCCGTGGGCGCGTACCTGCACGCCGACGGGAGTCTCGCCCCTGGGCGGCTCACCACACCAGCGCGGGCTCTCGCCGGTGATCTCGTCGACCCCGAGGAGATCCTCGGTGCCGATGACGACCCGGTTGGCGTCGGCGTCGACGCCGACGACGTAGCGCGGGGTCCCGTCCAGCGACCCACGGTCCAGGCCCAGGCCACGCCGCTGGCCGACGGTGAAGGCGTAGGCCCCGGCGTGCGTTCCCACGACCGATCCCGACACATCGACGACCTCGCCGGGGCGCGCACCCAGCCGGGCGGCGAGGAAGCCCCGGGTGTCGCCGTCCGGGATGAAGCAGACGTCATGGCTGTCCGGCTTCCGCGCCACCGCGAAGCCGCGGGCCGCGGCCTCTGCGCGAACCTCGGCCTTCACCGTGTCGCCGAGGGGGAACAGCGCTCCGGCGAGCTGGTCGGCGTCGAGGACGCCCAGGACGTAGGACTGGTCCTTGGCCGGGTCGACCGCCCGATGCAGCTCGCGGCGCCCGTCGGGGCGCGCGACGACCCGCGCATAGTGGCCCGTGGCGACGGCGTCGAAGCCCAGCGCCAGGGCCCGGTCGAGCAGTGCGGCGAACTTGATCCGCTCGTTGCACCGCAGGCACGGGTTCGGGGTGCGCCCGGCGGCGTACTCCGCGACGAAGTCCTCGACGACGTCCTCGGCGAACCGGTCCGCGAAGTCCCAGACATAGAAGGGGATGCCGAGCCGGTCGGCCACCCGGCGGGCGTCGCCGGCATCCTCGAGGGTGCAGCACCCGCGGGCACTCTCACGCAGGGTGGCGGCGCCACGGGACAGGGCGAGGTGGACACCGACGACCTCGTGGCCGGCATCGACCATCCGGGCGGCTGCCACGGCCGAGTCGACGCCCCCACTCATGGCGGCGATGACCCTCATCAGGCGCTCCGCGTCGCCTGGGCGTCCGCCGTCGCGGCCCGCCGGGGGGTCGGGACGGCCGTGCGCGCCGCGGCGGCCCGGCCGTGTCGGCTCGTGCGCGACGCCCCCGACGCTCGCCGGGCCCGCTCGATCACGCCAGGGAGCGCGGCGAGGACCACGTCGACGTCGTCCTGGGTCGTCGTGTGCCCGAGGGTGATCCGCAGCGCCCCGCGGGCCAGGGCCTCGGTGTACCCCATGGCGAGCAGGACGTGGCTCGGCTGGGGCACCCCGGCCTGGCAGGCCGATCCGGTGCTGCACTCGACCCCGGCGGCGTCGAGAAGGTAGAGCAGGGAGTCGCCCTCGCAGTCCGGGACGAGGAGGTGGACGTTGCCGGCGACGCGCCGCTCGGTGTCACCGGGTCGCCAGGTCCCCGTGACCCTGATCCCGACGTCGAGGGCGAGCGCGCCCTCGATGAGCTGGTCCCGGAGCGCACCGACCCGCTTGGCCTCGAGGTCTCGGTGTTCGACGGCGTGCTCGACGGCGGCCGCCAGGGCCGCGATGGCCGGCGCGTCGAGGGTGCCGCTGCGGACCTGGCGCTCCTGCCCACCACCGTGGGCGAGCGGGACGAGCGCCGCGTCGCGGCGGGCCAGCAGCACCCCGACGCCGACGGGGCCGCCCAGCTTGTGGCCGGTCAGGGTCAGCAGGTCCACGCCGCTGGCGGCGAAGTCGACGGGCAGGACCGGCACGGCCTGCACGGCGTCGGTGTGGAACGGGATGCCGTGGTCGTGGGCGAGGGCGGCGAGCTCGGCGATGGGCTGGACCGTCCCGACCTCGTTGTTGGCCCACATGACCGAGACGAGGGCGACTGTGCCGGGGTCCGCCTCGATGGCGACCGCGAGGTCCTCGGGGTGGATGTGGCCGTCGCGGTCCGGCTCGAGCCAGGTGACCGATGCGCCGTGCGCCTCGACGAGATGCTCGATCGGGTCAAGCACGGCGTGGTGCTCGAAGCCGCTCGCGATGACCCGGGTGCGGCTCGGGTCCGCGGCCCGGCGCGCGGCATACGTGCCCTTGACGGCGAGGTTGTCGGACTCGGTCCCCCCGGAGGTGAAGATGACCTCGGAGGGGCGGGCCCCGAGCGCGGCAGCGATCCGCTCGCGGGACTCCTCGACGACGGCGCGTGCCGCGCGCCCGGCGGTGTGCAGCGAGGAGGGGTTGCCGACCGAGGCCGCCCGGTCGCAGAAGACCGCGATCGCCTCGGGGAGCATCGGCGTGGTCGCCGCATGGTCGAGGTAGGCAGTCACGGCGCTCGATTCTACGGTCCCGGGTGAGGCATGCCTGACCCAGTGGGAGGAGCCGCCCTGGCCCGGGCGACCTTGAGGGAACACCGCGGCGGCGCCAGGTATGCCGTCGACGCCGGCTCGGCGCCCCGGACACGCACCGGGAGGGTACGCCGTGCGCTGCGCCACCCGCTGCGACGACGCTGCGGGGCACCCCCCCGGGGGGGGCTCAGCCCTTGGCCTTCTTGACCGCCTCCGTCGCCTGCGGCAGCACCGCGAACAGGTCACCGACGATCCCGAAGTCGACGAGCTCGAAGATCGGTGCCTCCTCGTCCTTGTTGACCGCAACGATCGTCTTGGAGGTCTGCATGCCGGCCCGGTGCTGGATGGCGCCGGAGATGCCCGCTGCGAGGTACAGCTGCGGCGAGACCGTCTTGCCGGTCTGGCCGATCTGGGTGCTGTGCGGGTACCAGCCGGCGTCGACGGCCGCACGCGACGCGCCGACGGCGGCGCCGAGCGCGTCGGCAAGGCCCTCGACCGGCGCGAAGTCGCCGCTCGTGCCGCGACCGCCGGCGATGACGATGGCGGCCTCGGTCAGCTCCGGGCGGCCGCTCGCGGCCTTGGCCTGGGTGTCGACGATCCTGGCGGCCTTGGCTGCGTCGGAGATCGTCACCTCGAGGTTCTCCATCGTGCCGGCGGCGGGCGCCGGGGAGATGGGGGCCGAGTTGGGCTTGACGCAGACGATCGCGGATCCCTTCGTGACGCTGGCCGTCACGGTGAAGGACCCGGCGAAGACCGACTGGGTCGTCTCGACCCCGTCGGCGCCGACGTTCACGTCGACGGCGTCGGTGATCAGACCGGAACCGGTCTTGATGGACAGTCGCGCGGCGACCTCCTTGCGGGCGTTGTCGCTGAGGAGCAGGACCGCGACCGGCTGGACCTTGTCGACCAGGGCCGCGAGGATCTCGGCCTGCGGGGCGATGAGGTGGTCGCGGGCGTCCGCGCCGTCGTACACGTAGATCTTCTCGGCCCCGTACTTGGCCAGTGTCTTGGCGGCGATGTCGGCGCCGATGCCGATATGGACCGCGGACGGCGTGCCGAGACGGCGGGCGAGGGTGAGCAACTCGGCGGTGGCCTTGCGGACCTTGCCGTCGGCGTGGTCGACCAGAACGAGAACTTCAGCCATGGTGAACGTCTTTCCTTTCGTCCTGGCGGGTCAGAGGAACTTGCGGGCGGAGAGGAACTCGGCGAGCTTGGCGCCTCCGTCTCCCTCGTCGGTGACGATCTCGCCCTGGGTCCGGGGCGGACGTTTGCTGAAGGAGAGCACCGTGGTCCAGGCGCCCTCGAGGCCGACCTGCGCCGGGTCGACGCCCAGGTCGGCGAGCGACCACTGCTCGACCGGCTTCTTCTTGGCGGCCATGATCCCCTTGAAGGAGGGATAGCGCGGCTCGTTGATCTGGTCGGTGACCGAGACCAGGGCCGGCAGCGAGGACTCGATGGTCTCGGACGCGGTGTCGTCGTCCCGCCGGATCGTCAACGTGGTGCCGTCGATCGTCAGCTCGCCGGCATACGTCACCTGGGGCAGCCCCAGTCGCTCGGCGAGCATGGCCGGGACCACGCCCATCGCGCCGTCCGTCGAGGACATGCCGGTGAGGACGAGGTCGAAGCCGCCGATCTTCGTGATCGCCTCGGCCAGGACGAGCGAGGTGCCCGCGGCATCGGAGCCGTGGATCGCGTCGTCGCTGACGTGGACGCCCTTGTCGGCACCCATCTGGAGGGCCTTCTTGATCGCGTCGGCCGCCTGGGTCGGGCCCACGGTGAGGACGGTGACCTCGCCCCCGCCCGCCTCGACGAGCTTGAGCGCCTCTTCGACGGCGTACTCGTCGAGCTCGGACAGCAGTCCGTCGACGCTCGCCCGGTCGGTGGTCTTGTCGGCCTCGTCGAACGTCCGGTCGCTCTGGGCGTCCGGGACGTACTTCACGCACACGACGATGTTCATGCGTGCCTCGTCCTCTTCTCCGTTGTTACTTGCGGGTACAGACGGTCCATCCTGCCAGCCCCGGCCCGGCCGTTCCGAGGGGGGTGGGGCGTGATGCGGGACACTCCCCGGGGCATCTGCCAGGTTAGGTCACCCTACGGACCCGACCGATCGCTTCACGAGTGACGCTGGCCACACTGCGGCCGGCCGGTCACGCGCGGGAGGACCGGCCGGGCCCGGTCGATGAGGCAGAATCGCGAACCATGACGACCGCGCAGCACGCCCGGGTCCCAGGGGCGTTCGCTCTCGTCCTCCACTCGCATCTGCCGTGGCTGCCCGGCCACGGCGTCTGGCCGCTCGGTGAGGAGTGGCTCCATCAGGCACTGGCCGAGGCCTACGTCCCCATCGTCGAGGTTCTCGACGGCCTCGCCACCGACGGCTACCGCGACGTCCTCACCCTCGGCGTCACGCCGGTGCTGGCCGCGCAGCTCGACGACCCGCGGCTCCTGGAGCAGGCCAGGACCTGGGTGGGCCGGTGGGAGCAGCGGGCCCGGGATCTCGGCGCCAGCGACGACGCACATGAGCGCGACATCGCGGCATACGAGCTGGGCCTGTCCCGCCACGCCCAGGAGCTGCTCGACACCCGCTGGCGGGCCGGCGGCTCCCCCATCCTGCGGTCGCTGCGGGACAGTGGGGTCATCGAGCTCCTCGGCGGGCCACTGACCCACCCCTTCATGCCGCTGCTCATCCCCGAGGTCGCGACCTTCGCGCTGCATGCCGGGCTCACCGACTCGGTGCTCCGCCACGGCACAGCTCCCCGGGGCGTGTGGTCCCCGGAATGTGCCTGGGCGCCATGGCTCGGGGAGGTCATGGACGAGTCGGGGGTCGGCCATCTCGTCGTCGACGAGCAGCTCGTCCGCGACGCCGGGGGCCACCCGCACGCCGCCTGGCGGGTCGCCGGGCACCACGTCGTCGCCGTTCCCCGCGACCTCGAGATCACCGACCTCGTCTGGTCCGCGCGCACGGGGTACCCCGCGGGGGCCGCCTACCGCGACTTCCACGCTCGCGAGACCGAGCGGATGTCGGGCCTGCAGCTGTGGGCGGTCACCTCACCCGACGTCGGCGTCGAGGCCAAGACGGGCTACGACCCGGAGGCGGCCGCGACCCAGCTGGACACGGATGTCGCCCACTTCGTCGAGGCCGTCGTCACCCGGCTGAACGAGGCGTCCGACCTCCTCGGTGAACCGGGCCTCGTCGTGGCGGCCTACGACACCGAGCTGTTCGGGCACTGGTGGCACGAGGGCCCGCGCTTCCTCGACGCGGTGATCCGCGGCCTGCACGTGGCCGGGGTGACGATGACGACCCTGTCCAGGGCCATCGACGGGGGCCACGTGGCAGGCGAGCTCGCCCTCGGCGAGGGGTCCTGGGGCGCGGGGAAGGACTTCTCGGTCTGGAAGGGACCGGCGGTCGCGGAGATGTCCCGCGAGGGCTGGTGGGCCCAGCGACGGTTCATCGACATCCTCGAGCGCGAGCGCGGCCGCGGCGCCCTCGGCGCCCGACGCCCCGACCTGGACCAGCTGGCCCGGACCCTGCTCCACATGCTGTCCTCGGACTGGGCCTTCCTCGTCACCCACGGCCAGTCGGTCGACTACGCACGTGGGCGCGAGCGCGAGCATCGCCGCGACTTCCACGCCCTCGCCCAGCTCATCGAGGACGGCCGGGCGTTCGACGCCACGGCCGAGGCAGAGCGCCAGCGGTCCATCGACCGGGCCTTCCCCACCCTCGACGCGCGTCGGGCGCTTCGCTGACGACGCCGGCCGTCACGAGGGCACCCGGTCGGGGGACGACGGCCCTGGGCGGTGGTCAGCCGCCCTCGAACGCGGCCTTGCCCGGTCCGTTCTCGACGAAGGACCGCATCCCGATGGCCCGGTCCTTGGTTGCGAAGAGCCCGGCGAACAGCATTCGCTCGATCTCCAGCCCGGTGGGGAGGTCGACCTCGAGGCCGGCGTCGATGGCCTCCTTGGCGGCTCGGATGGCATACGCCGGCCCCCCGACGAAGGGCTTGAGCCGGGCCACCGCCGCGGCATACACGTCAGCGTCGTCGACGACCTCGTCGGCGAGCCCGATGGCGAGCGCCTCCTCGGCGTCGACGAACCGACCGGTGAAGACGAGGTCCTTCGCCTTGGCCGCCCCGACCAGCCGGGCGAGCCGCTGGGTGCCGCCCGCTCCCGGGATGATCCCGAGGAGAATCTCGGGCTGTCCCAGCTTCGCGCCCCGCCCCACCACCCGGAAGTCGCACGCGAGGGCCACCTCGCAGCCACCGCCGAGGGCGTAGCCGGTGACGGCGGCGACCGTGGGCTTGGGGATCCGGGCGAGGGACCGGGTGAAGTCCTGCAGGAGCGCCGCATGGTCGACCATGTCCGTGTAGGACATGTGCTCCATCTCCTTGATGTCGGCCCCCGCGGCGAACACCTTCTCGCCGCCGTAGACGACGACAGCGGCGACGTCCTTGCGCTCGGTGACCTCGGCGCACGCGGCGATGAGCGCCTGTTGGATCTCGGCGTTGAGGGCGTTCATCGGCGGACGGTCGAGCCGGATCGTCGCGATCCCACCCTCGACCTCAATACGGACCAGGTCACTCACCGTCGGCTCCTTCCGGGTTCGTCGCGTCGGCCGGCCCACCGAAGGCGCGCTCGTGCCAGATCTGGACGGTTGACAGGACGATCTGGGTCGTCACCTCGACGAGCTGATGCACGTCGGCACCGCCGGTGACGAGCTGCTCGCCGGTGACGACGAGGGTGTTGTTGACGATGCCGGTCTTGACGCAGTTGAGCGAGAGGTTGACCTGGTTGCACGTCTGAAGCAGGTGCTCGGAGTCGACGACGAGCGCGTCGGCGATCTGCCACTGTCCGAAGATGCGCATGATCTGGAAGTCGCCCTCGCCGCAGCGGACGAAGAGCTGTTGGTCGTTGGCCTGGTAGGCGACGTCGCCGTCGGGGTCGATGTCGGGGTTGAGGCCCATGTCGATGAGGACATCGAGGACCCTCCCGCGCAGGGGATGCTCGTCCGACGGCGGCGGGAAGTTCGGCAACGAGGTGGGATCGGTCATGGCTTCACCGTAACGACTCAATACGCTGGGCTCCATGCTCACCCCCTCGCGGCGCCGCAGGTCGCACCCGGATGCGTTCCAGCGCGACCTGCCCCCGGCTCCCGGCGTCACCGTCCTCGACGGGGGGGCTGAGGTTTCCGTGTATGCCGGGCACGCCGACGAGGTCACCCTGTGCCTCTTCGAGCCGGGCGACGTCGACGGCTCGACGGAGCGCAGGGTCCCGCTCACCGGGCGGGCCCACGGGTGGTGGTTCGGGTTCGTCCCCGGCATGGGGGTCGGGCAGCGCTACGGCTTCCGCGTCGACGGCGCCTGGAACTCCGATGCAGGCCTACGGCACAACCCGGCCAAGCTCCTTCTCGACCCGTACGCCCGCGCCCTGGAGGGGGAGGTGCGCTGGGGGCCGGAGCTGTTCGGCCACATCGTCCACGCCGACCTCACCGGCGACGGCGAGATGATCTCCCGGCGGGACAGCGCCGCGCGGGTGCCACGCAGCGTCGTCGTCGACGACCGGTTCGACTGGGGCGACGACGCCCGGCCCATGCGCAGTCGCGCCGAGACCGTCCTCTACGAGGCCCACGTCAAGAACCTGACCCAGCGCCATCCCGACATCCCCAAGCGGCTGCGCGGGACGTATGCCGGTCTGGCCCACCCCGCGTCGATCGCCTACCTCACCTCGCTCGGCGTCACCGCCGTCGAGCTGCTCCCGATGCAGGCCTTCGTCTCCGAACCCGCCGTCGCGCGGCGCGGGCTGACGAACCACTGGGGCTACAACACGATCGGCTTCTTCGCCCCCCACCTCGGCTACGCGGCCGCCGGCGACCCTCAGGGGGCGGTGGATGAGGTCAAGGGGATGGTCAAGCTGCTCCACGCGGCGGGGATCGAGGTCATCCTCGACGTCGTGCTCAACCACACGGCGGAGGGCGACCAGACCGGTCCGACGATGTCGTTCCGCGGCCTGGACAGCCGGGCCTACTACCGCCTCGACGAGCGCGGGAGGGACATCGACGTCACCGGCTGCGGCAACACCCTCGACCTGCGCCACCCCGTCGTCACCCGGATGGCGATGGACTCGCTGCGCCACTGGGTGAGCGAGTACCACATCGACGGCTTCCGCTTCGACCTCGCCGTCGCCCTCAGCCGTGGGCGGGGGGACGACTACGACCCCGACCACCCCTTCCTCGTCGCGCTGCGCACCGACCCGATGCTCTCCCAGGTCAAGCTCATCGCCGAGCCGTGGGATGTCGGGATGCACGGCTGGCGCACCGGCCAGTTCCCCCCGCCGTTCAGCGAGTGGAACGACCGGTTCCGGGACGCGCTGCGCATCTTCTGGGTCCAGGACCGCCGCGCCCAGGTCGACCGCACCGGCACCCACGGTGTCCACGAGATCGCGACACGGCTGGCGGGGTCCCGGGACCTGTTCGGCCGGCGCGACCGGGGCCCGGTGGCCTCGGTCAACTTCATCACGGCCCACGACGGCTTCACCCTCGCCGACCTCGTCGCCTACGACGTCAAGCACAACGAGGCGAACCGCGAGGGCAACGGCGACGGGTCGGACGGCAACCGGTCCTGGAACCACGGCGTCGAGGGCGTGACGAACGACCCGCAGATCCTTGCGGCCCGCCGCCAGACGATGCGCAACCTGCTCGGCACGCTGCTGCTGTCCACGGGTGTCCCCATGCTCAACGCCGGCGACGAGTTCGGCCGCAGCCAGAACGGCAACAACAACCCCTACTGCCAGGACAACAAGCTCACCTGGTTCGACTGGGACCTCGAGCCGTGGCAGCAGGACCTGCGGGCCACGGTCGCCCGGCTCACCCAGATCCGTCGCGAGCTGCCCGTCCTGCGACAGCGGAGCTGGACCGTCGGGCGCGAGGTCGACGACGACGGCTCGGTCGACCTGGCCTGGTTCGGGGGCGACGGACTCGCCATGGACGGCCGGTGGACCGATCCCGGCACGATGACGCTCCAGATGCTCATCGCCGGCAGCTGGTTGGGCGAGCGCTCGGCGCTGCTCGTCCTGCACGGTGGGCTCGGCGAGGTCGAGGTCCGCCTGCCCGACGTGCCACCGGTGGCGGCATACCAGCTGCTCTGGGACAGCGTGTGGGAGCGTCCCAGGGAACCGGGTCCGGCCATGGCACCGATGACCGTCACCCTGCTGGGCCCGAGCCTGCGGGTGTATGCCGCCGACGACGCTCCCTGAGCTCCGCCGGCACCCGTCTCAGGCGTTCGCGACCAACCCGAGCTCGCTCGGCGCGGCGAGGAGCCCGTGCCTGGGCAGGACCCGGACCGTGTAGCCGAAGGCCCCCGACGTCTGCAGCTCGTGCGATCCGTAGAACTGGTGGCGACCGTGTTCGTAGGACTCGGTGAGCTCGAGGGGCTGCGACGCGACGTCATGAAGCTCGTCGCCGTGGTGGTTGGTCTTGCCGTGGACGAGCTGGACCTCGACATCGGCCGGGTCGAGGGCCCCGAGCGAGACGTAGGCCGTGACATGCAGGGTCTCCCCGATCTGCGGGGAGTCGCCGACGCCCGAGGACTCGACATGGTCCACATGGACGCTCGGCCACGCCTCCGTGACCTTCGTCGTGTATGCCGCGAGGTCCTTGGCGCCGGCGAAGCCCGCCGCTGCCACCGACCACCCGGCCCGCGCGGCGGGGACATAGAGCCGCTCGGTGTAGTCCCGCACCATGCGAGCGGCGCGGACCTTCGGGCCGAGCGTGGTGACGGTGTGCAGGACCATCGACAGCCAGTTCTGCGGCAGTCCCTCGTCGTCGAGGTCGTAGAACTTCGTCCGGACCTGGTTCTCGATGAGGTCGTAGAGCGCCGATGCCTCGAGGTCGTCGCGGCGCTCGGGATCCTCGACACCATCGGCCGTCGGGATCGCCCAGCCGTTGTTGCCGTCGTACCACTCGTCCCACCAGCCATCGAGGATGGAGAGGTTGAGGGCACCGTTGAGGGCCGCCTTCATGCCCGACGTCCCACACGCCTCGAAGGGGCGGAGCGGGTTGTTGAGCCAGACGTCGCAGCCCGGGTACAGATGGAGGGCCATGGCGATGTCGTAGTTGGGCAGGAAGGCGATCCGGTGCCGGATCTCGGGGTCGTCGGCGAACTGGATCATCTGCTGGACGAGCTGCTTGCCGGTGTCGTCCGCGGGGTGGGACTTGCCGGCGATGACGATCTGGATGGGGCGCTTGGGGTCCAGCAGGAGCTTCTTGAGCCGGACCGGGTCCCGCAGCATGAGGGTGAGCCGCTTGTACGTCGGCACCCGCCGGGCGAAGCCGATGGTGAGGACGTCCGGGTCGAGGATCTCGTCGGTCCAGCCCAGCTCGGCCGCCGAGGCGCCACGCTCCAGCCAGGACTGGCGCATCCGCCGCCGGGCCTCCTCCACGAGCTGGACCCGCAGCTCGTGCTTGGTCTTCCAGACCTCAGCGCGCGGTACCCGGTTGAACGACTCCCAGGCCTCCTGGGTGTCGAGCTGGTGGACGTCGGCGTGGGTCCGGGCCAGCTCGAACACCCGACGGTCGACCCACGTCGGACCATGGACACCGTTGGTGATCGACGTGATGGGCACCTCGAGCGGGTCGAAACCCGGCCACAGCCCGTCGAACATCTCCCGGCTGACGACCCCGTGCAGCTTGGAGACACCGTTGGCGCGCTGGGCCAGCCGCAGGCCCATGACGGCCATGTTGAACACCCCGGCCGAGCCACCCTGGTACGTCTCGGCGCCGAGGGCCAGCAGCCGGTCGACCGGAACACCCTCGAGCGACTGGGCGCCGCCGAAGTACCGCTCGATGATCGAGGCGTCGAACCGGTCGATCCCGGCGGGGACGGGGGTGTGCGTCGTGAAGACCGTGGCGGCCCGGACGGCGGCGAGCGCCTCGTCGAAGGTCAGCCCCTCGCCGGTGGCGAGCTCGTGGATGCGCTCCACACCGAGGAAGCCGGCGTGGCCCTCGTTCGTGTGGTAGACGTCCGGCGCCGGAGCGCCGGTCAGCCGCGACCACAGCCGCAGCGCCCGCACCCCGCCGATCCCGAGCAGCAGCTCCTGCTGGAGGCGCTGCTCGCCGCCGCCACCGTAGAGACGTTCGGTGACCACTCGGGCGGCGTCGTCGTTGCCGGGGACGTCGGAGTCCAGGAGCAGGAGCGGGACGCGGCCGATCTGGGCCTTCCACACGTGGGCTCGCAGGTCACGGCCACCCGGCAACGGCAGCGTGATGACGCACGGCTCGCCGTCCTCCTCGCGCAGCAGCGCGAGCGGGAGCCCGTCCGGGTCGAGGACGGGGTAGGTCTCCTGTTGCCACCCCTCGCGGTTGAGGCTCTGCTTGAAGTAGCCGGTCTTGTAGAACAGACCCACGCCGACGATCGGCACGCCGAGGTCGGAGGCCGACTTGAGGTGGTCGCCCGCGAGAATGCCGAGGCCGCCCGAGTACTGCGGAAGCGCGGCCGTGATGCCGAACTCGGGGCTGAAGTAGGCGATGGAGGACGGCGCCCCGGCGCCGTCCTCGGCTCGGGCCCACCCCTGGTACCAGCGGTCCTCGTTGACGTAGCGGTCGAGCGCCTCCTTGGCCCGGTCGACCCGCGCCGCGAAGCCCTCGTCCTGCGCCAACCGTGCCAGCTCGGCGGTCGACGTGGCCGACAACATGGCGACGGGGTCGCGGCGCACCTGGCGCCACCGCTCGGGATCGATGCTCTCGAAGAGGTCGCCGATCGGCGGGTGCCAGCTCCAGCGGAGGTTGGTGGCGAGCTCGCCGAGGGCCGCAATGCGCTCGGGCAGGACGGGGCGGACGCTAAAGCGACGGATGGCCTTCACGGGCGGCATCCTAGGGCAAGCGCTTACGCACGACCGCCTCGTCCACGGGCCGTGCAGAACGCGCCCCCACCCGCCCCAGACGCCCCGCTGGCCCGCTCGGCCTCAGCGCAGGCCGACGAAGGATCGGCACGCGAGTCCGCGTCCGCGCTCATGAGGTGGGCCGCGGTTGGGTAACGTCGAGCCTGTGACCGCCAAGCGCCGCTCCCGCAAGCTGCCCAAGCCCACCGCGTCCCGCGCCAGGTCCACCGCCACGCCACCGTCGGCGCCACCCACGGCGACACCGACGAGCCCACCACCCACGGCGACCACGGCGACACCGACGACCCCGCCACCCACGGCGACGACGGCGACCACGCCCGCAGCCACTCCGGCGCCCGCCCCCACGGCGACCGAGCGCCGTACCAGCCCGCGCACCGCGCTCGCTGCCGAGGCCACCCCAGCGAGCCCACCCGCGCCGGCCGGCGCAGCCGTCGGCCCGAGCGCCCCCGGGCCCGTCGGTCCCCCGCAGTCGGACCCGCCGCAGACCCCGTTCGGCCGGATCCCCGTCCAGGCGGTCCGGCCCCTCGTCGACGAGGGGCGGCGGCCGGCCAAGTCCGTCGTCGGCGAGGAGTTCGACGTGACCGCGGTCGTCTTCCGGGAGGGCCACGACGCCGTCAGCGCCTCGGTCGTGCTCACCGACCCCGACGGCGTCGACCACGTCCGGCCGATGATGTGCACGAACGAGGGCCTCAACACGTGGGAGGCCACCGTCCACGCCGAGCGGACCGGCCGGTGGACCTACCGCGTCGAGGGGTGGTCCGACCCCTACGGCACCTGGCGCCATGACGCCATCATCAAGGTCGGGGCCGACGTCGACACCGAGCTCATGCTCGAGGAAGGTGCCCAGGTTCTCGAGCGGGCCCGCGACGAGGTGGAGCGACCCGAGGCGGGGCGGACCGCCCTGGACGACGCGATCACCGGTCTGCGGGACGCCTCCCGCCCCCCACAGGTCCGCCTTCACGCGGGAACCGACGCCTCGGTCTCCGCCGAGCTGGACGCCCGACCGCTGCGCGACATGGTGAGCCCGTCGCCGGCGTACCCGCTGCTCGTCGAGCGGGAGCGGGCCCTGGTCGGGGCCTGGTACGAGATCTTCCCGCGCAGCGAGGGCGCCCACTACGACGAGGTGGAGCACCGCTGGACCAGCGGGACGCTGCGGACCGCGGCCGAGCGGCTGCCGGCCATCGCCGCGATGGGCTTCGACGTCGTCTACCTCACCCCCGTCCATCCCATCGGCACGACGGCGCGCAAGGGACCGAACAACACCCTCGGGGCCGCCGAGGGGGACCCGGGGAGCCCCTACGCCATCGGCTCACCCGACGGTGGGCACGACGCCATCGCCCCCGAGCTCGGCACGTTCGAGGACTTCGACCACTTCGTCGGCCGCGCGAGCGAGCTGGGCCTGGAGGTCGCGCTGGACATCGCCCTCCAGTGCTCCCCCGACCACCCGTACGTCACCAGCCACCCGGAGTGGTTCACGACCCGGGCCGACGGCACCATCGCGTATGCCGAGAACCCGCCGAAGAAGTACCAGGACATCTACCCCCTCAACTTCGACAACGACCCCGCCGGGGCGTACGCCGAGATCCGCCGGGTCATCCAGGTCTGGCTCGACCACGGGGTGCGGATCTTCCGGGTCGACAACCCGCACACCAAGCCGGTTCAGTTCTGGCAGTGGCTCATCCAGGATGTGGCGGCGTCGCATCCCGAGGTGATCTGGCTGGCCGAGGCGTTCACCAAGCCGGCGATGATGCACACGCTGGGCAAGGCCGGGTTCCAGCAGAGCTACACGTACTACGCCTGGCGCAACGCCAAGTGGGAGATCGAGGAGTACCTCACCGAGCTCTCCGGCGACGCCGCCGCCTACATGCGGCCGTCGTTCTGGCCGA
The DNA here is from genome assembly GCA_963771015.1 of uncultured Actinomycetota bacterium. Taxonomy (GTDB): domain Bacteria; phylum Actinomycetota; class Actinomycetes; order Actinomycetales; family Dermatophilaceae; genus CAVSJJ01. Next base: position 401,810 of record CAVYRN010000009.1, on the reverse strand, counting down.
CGACCCACGACATCCTCACGCCCTACATGCAGTTCGGCGGCCCGGCGGCATGGAAGGTCCGCGCCGCCCTCGCGGCGACGCTCGTCCCGACGTATGGGATCTATGCCGGCTACGAGCTCGTCGAGCACGTCGCGAGGCCGGGGGTCGAGGAACAGATCGACAACGAGAAGTACCAGCTCAGGGACCGCCGCTGGGAGGACTACGAGCCGGGCGGGCCGAAGGAGGGTCAGTCCCTCGCGCCCTACCTCACCCGGCTCAACGAGATCCGGCGTGCCCACCCCGCCCTGCACCGGCTGCGCAACATCGTCTTCCACCACGCCGACGACGAGAACGTCATCGCCTTCTCCAAGCGCCGGGTGCTCACGACCGACGACGGCACGGTCGACGACGTCGTCATCGTCGTCGCCAACCTCGACCCGCACAGCACGAGGGCGACGACGGTGCGCCTCGACCTCGGCGCTCTCGGCCTCGGCCCCGCCGAGGGGTTCGTCGCCGAGGACCTCATCACCGGCCAGCGCTGGCCGTGGAGCGAGAGCAACTACGTCCAGCTCGGCCCGGACGGCGAGCCGGTCCACATCATCGCCGTCCGGAGGTACTGAGGTGAGCACCCAGGGACTCGGGCTCACCCAGCCGGGGCTGCGTCACGACCCGGACTGGTTCCGGACGGCCGTCTTCTACGAGGTCCTCGTCCGGGCGTTCGGCGACTCCAACGGTTCGGGGGCCGGCGACTTCACCGGGGTCATCAACCGGCTCGACTACCTCCAGTGGCTCGGCATCGACTGCCTGTGGCTGCCCCCGTTCTACGCCAGCCCGCTGCGGGACGGCGGCTACGACATCGCTGACTTCACGGCCGTGCTGCCCGAGTTCGGGACGCTGCCGGACTTCAAGGGGCTCATCACCGAGGCACACGCCCGCGGCATCCGGATCATCACCGACCTCGTCATGAACCACACGAGCGACCAGCACGCGTGGTTCCAGGCCTCCCGGTCCGACCCCGAGGGCCCGTACGGCGACTTCTACGTGTGGTCCGACACCGACGACAGGTACACCGACGCCCGGATCATCTTCATCGACACCGAGGTCTCGAACTGGACCTTCGACCCGGTCCGCCGACAGTTCTTCTGGCACCGGTTCTTCAGCCACCAGCCCGACCTCAACTTCGAGAACCCCGCCGTCCACGAGGCGATGTTCGAGATCGTCCGGTTCTGGATGGACATGGGGATCGACGGCTTCCGGCTCGACGCGGTCCCCTACCTGTACGAGGAGGAGGGCCACAACGGCGAGAACCACCCGAAGACCCACGCCTTCCTCGCCAAGCTCCGGGCGATGATCGACGAGGAGTACCCCGGGCGGGTCCTGCTCGCCGAGGCCAACCAGCCACCGGCCGACGTCGTCGACTACTTCGGCACCGAGGAGGTGCCGGAGTGCCAGATGTGCTTCCACTTCCCCGTCATGCCGATGCTCTTCTACGCCCTGCGCGAGGAGAAGGCGGCACCGATCGTCGACGTCCTCGCCGAGACCCCACCCATCCCGGCCGACACGCAGTGGGGGACGTTCCTGCGCAACCACGACGAGCTCACCCTCGAGATGGTCACGCCGGAGCAGCGGTCCGCGATGTACGGCTGGTACGCACCGGACCCGCGGATGCGCGCCAACGTCGGGATCCGGCGGCGGCTCGCCCCGCTGCTCGACAACAGCCGTCCCGAGATCGAGCTCATCCACGCCCTGCTGCTCTCGCTCCCCGGCTCGCCGTGCCTGTACTACGGCGACGAGATCGGCATGGGCGACAACATCTGGCTCACCGACCGGGACGCCGTGCGCACCCCCATGCAGTGGACCCCGGACCGCAACGCCGGGTTCTCTGCGGCCGACCCCGGCAAGCTCTACCTGCCGGTCATCTCCTCGCTCGTCTACCACTACAACACGGTCAACGTGGAGGCGCAGACCGCGACGGGCGGCTCACTGCTGCACTGGCTGCGCGGCATGCTGGCGGTCCGCAAGCAGCATCCCGTCTTCGGGCTGGGTGAGCTCATCGTCGCCACGCCGACGAACGAGCGGATCCTCGCGTACGTCCGGGTCGACCGCAGGGAGCGCGGCGCCGAGGACCGCTCGGCCCGGGCCGTCCTGTGCGTCAACAACATGTCCGGCAAGCCCCAGGCGGCCTCGATCACCCTTCCCGGGGAGCTCGCCGGCCACCAGACGCGCGACCTCTTCGGCGGGTCCGGGTTCCCCGACATCGCCGACGACGGCACGGTCACCCTGACCCTGGGGTCGCGGGACTTCTTCTGGCTCGCCCTCGAGGCGCCCGCCGAGGCCGGTGGTCCCCATGGCTGAGATCCACGAGGACGCCACCCTCACGCCGACCAAGCTCGAGCTCCTGGAGCAGTGGATGGGTGGGCAGCGGTGGTATGCCGCCAAGGGCCGGCAGCCGCGGCTGCGACTGCTGGCCAACTGGCGTCTCGACGACCCGGCGGGCGAGGTGGGGATCGACACCCTCATCGTCAGTGACGACGCGGGCGAGAGCCCCGTCGTCTACCAGGTACCGCTGACCTACCGGGGAGAGCCGCTCGGGAGCGCCGACCACGCGCTCGTCGGAACGATGGAACACTCGGTCCTCGGCATGCGCTGGGTCTACGACGCCCCCCACGACCCCGTCTATGCCGCCCAGCTCTTCGAGCTCGTCCAGGGCCGGGCCGTCCCGCAGTCCGGCGTCCATTCCGACACCGCCGAGGACAAGGTCGCCGGACACCCCGACCCGAGCTGGGCCACGGCGTTGCGGGTCCAGGGCTCCCGGGTGCTGTCCGGGGAGCAGTCCAACACCTCCGTCATCCTCGACTGCGAGGAGGTCGGCTCCCCCGACCCGGACGCCGAGGGCCCGCCCCACACCGTGCCTCTCATCGTCAAGGTGTTCCGGATGCTCCAGCCGGGCGAGAACCCGGACGTCGTCCTCCAGAGCGCCCTCGTCGAAGCGGGATGCCACCGCGTCCCCCGCGTCGTCGGGGCGGTGACCGGCCAGTGGCGAGCGCCGGACGGCGGGGGGGCGGCACGCGGGCACCTCGCCTTCGCGCAGGAGTTCCTCCCCGGCGTCGAGGACGCGTGGCGGGTCGCGCTGCGCGCCGTCGAGGACGGCGAGGACTTCACCGAGCGGGCCCGGGCGCTCGGTGAGGCCACGGCCGAGGTCCACGCCCTGCTCGGCACAGCCCTCGGGACCGAGCCCACGACCCCCGCCCGACGGGAGGCCATCCTCGCGGGCATGCGGGTCCGAGCCTCGGTCGCCCAGGCCGAGGCGGGCACCCTCGCCGAGCATGCGGACGCCATCGAGGAGGTCATCGCCGCCGCGGGTGAGGTCCTCTGGCCGCCGCTGCAGCGGATCCACGGCGACTACCACCTCGGCCAGGTGCTCCACTCGGCCGAGCGGGGCTGGGTCCTCCTCGACTTCGAGGGCGAGCCGCTGCGCCCGCTCACCGAGCGGTCCCAGCCCGACCAGTGTGCCCGGGACGTCGCCGGGATGCTCAGGAGCTTCGACTACATCGGTGGCACCTGGGAGCACGAGCACGACGGCTCGGCCCGCGAGTGGGTGCATGCCGCGCAGGACGCCTTCATCGAGGGGTACGCCGCCGCCGCCCCGGTCGACCCGCGCAGCCACCCCGAGCTGCTGGCCGCCTTCGAGCTCGACAAGGCCCTCTACGAGGTGGTCTACGAGGCCCGTAACCGGCCGTCGTGGCTCACCATCCCCCTCCACGCCGTGGACCGGCTTACGGCTCGGTTCGTCATCCCGGCATCCGCCAGTCCGAACCAGGAGGACCGACCGTGACTCCCATCCAGCCCAGCCCTGAGGTCAGCGGAGCCATCACCGCCCTCGTCCAGGGGCGTCACCAGCAGCCCCACGACCTCCTCGGTCAGCATCTCGAGGGCGGTGGCCTGCGGATCCGGGTCCTCAAGCCGCTGGCCACCTCGGTCCGGGTCCGGTTCGAGGACGGTATCGAGCTCACCCTCGAGCACGAGGCCGAGGGCGTGTGGACGGCCGTCCGCAGCGGCGCCGCCCGGACGATGGACTACCGCATCCTCGCGACGTGGGCCGACGGCATCGAGCACGAGCAGGACGACCCCTACCGGTTCGCACCCACCCTGGGGGACATCGACCTCCACCTCGTCGGCGAGGGCCGGCACGAGCAGCTGTGGACCGTCCTCGGGGCCCGGGTCCGCGACTACGACGGCCCGATGGGAGCGGTGCGCGGGACGTCGTTCGCCGTGTGGGCACCTCGGGCGAAGTCGGTCCGGGTCATCGGTGACTTCAACGCATGGGACGGCCGGGTCCACCCCATGCGGATGGTCGGCAGCTCCGGGGTCTGGGAGCTCTTCATTCCCGATGTCGGGGCCGGCAACATCTACAAGTTCGAGATCCGCGGCGCTGACGACGTCATCCGCGCCAAGGCCGACCCCATGGCGCGGCGCACCGAGACACCCCCGAACACCGGCTCGATCGTCGACGACTCGACCCACACGTGGAACGACGGCGCGTGGATGGAGCGCCGCGCCCGGAGCAACCCGCACACCGGTCCGATGAGCACCTACGAGGTCCACCTCGGCTCCTGGCGTGAGGGCCTGAGCTACCGCGACCTCGCCGAGCACCTGGTCAACTACGTCAAGGACCTGGGCTTCACCCACGTGGAGCTCCTCCCGGTCATGGAGCACCCGTACGGCCCGTCCTGGGGGTACCAGGTCACCGGCTACTTCGCCCCGACCGCACGGTTCGGCACACCGGACGACTTCAAGTTCCTCGTCGACACCCTCCACCAGAACGACATCGGCGTCATCCTCGACTGGGTACCCGGACACTTCCCCCGCGACTCGTGGGCGCTGGCCCGCTTCGACGGCCTGGCCCTGTACGAGCATCCGGACCCGCGCCGGGGCGACCAACCCGACTGGGGCACCCATATCTTCGACTTCGGCCGCCTCGAGGTCCGCAACTTCCTCGTCGCCAACGCGCTGTACTGGCTCGAGGAGTTCCACGCCGACGGCCTGCGGGTCGACGCGGTGGCCTCGATGCTCTACCTCGACTACTCCCGCCGGGACGGCGAGTGGATCCCGAACCAGTACGGCGGGCGGGAGCACCTGGAGGCGATCGGCTTCCTCCAGGAGACCAACGCGACGGCATACAAGCGGGTCCCCGGCATCGTCACCATCGCGGAGGAGTCGACGTCGTGGCCCGGCGTCACGAAGGACACGGCGTCCGGCGGACTGGGCTTCGGCCTCAAGTGGAACATGGGGTGGATGAACGACTCCCTGCGCTACCTGCAGGAGGAGCCGATCCATCGCCAGTACCACCACAACCTGCTGACCTTCTCGCTCATGTACGCCTACAGCGAGAACTACCTCCTGCCGATCAGCCATGACGAGGTCGTCCACGGCAAGGGCTCGTTGCTCGGCAAGATCCCCGGGAGCCGCTACGACGCCCTGGCGACGCTGCGCACCTACCTCGCCTACCTCTGGAGCCACCCCGGCAAGCAGCTGCTCTTCATGGGCTGCGAGTTCGCCCAGTCCAGCGAGTGGGCGGACAGCCGCTCCCTGGACTGGTGGCTGCTCGACCACGCGGCGCACTACCGCGTCCACAACCTCGTCAAGGAGCTGAACCGGATCTACCGCGAGAACGACGCCATGTGGGCGCTCGACACCAGGCCGTCGGGCTTCGAGTGGCTCGACGCCAACGACAACAAGGGCAACCTGTTCTCCTACCTGCGGTTCGCCGACGAGCAACGGCAGGGCGAGCAGGTCGTCGCCGTCGTCGTCAACTTCAGCGGGTTGGCCAAGGAATGGGTCCGGGTCGGCGTCCCCCGCCCCGGCGCGTGGCGGGTCATCCTCGACACCAGCGGCTTCGACGAGTACAGCTCACCGAGCCAGGCCGAGAACGTCCTGATGGCCGAGGACACCCCGTGCCACAACCAGCCGTGGTCGGTCACCGTACGCGTCGCGGCACTGTCGGCGCTCTACCTCGCCCCCGACCGGCCCCGCCCGGCCCAGCCGGGGCCGGCGGTCGCCGCCGAGCCGGAGCCGGCCGTCCCGACCCGACCCGAGCCCGCCGTCGTCACCGCCCCGTCGCCGGCCCCCGGCGGTGGGACGAGCATGCCGCGCTCCTGACCCGCGTGCCGCGGGGTCCTGTCTGCGGACAGGGCGACGCCCCGGACCGGGGACAGGAACGCGGTCCGGGGCGCCAGGTCCGTGCTGAGGGATGCCTGTCGCGGCGGGGCCGAGCTAGATGAAGAGCAGCTGGGCGCCCTCGGTCATCTCGATGAAGTCGCTGGCGGAGATGATGGCCTCGACGCCGTCGTAGAGGTCCTCCTCCGTCATGTGGTTCATGTCGGCTGACATCCGGCAGGCCCACATGTGGGCCCCCGACCCGGAGAGCAGGTCGAGGAACTCGGGGACCTCCGGGACGTCGAGGTCGGAGATCTGCTTCTTCATCATCTTCGTCGCCATGGCCGTCGCACCGGGAAGGGCGCCGAGCATGTGGTGGATGCCCATGCCGGAGTGGCCCGGCGGGTGCATCGCCGTGTTGCCGACGAAGCTGAACTTGAGGTCGTTCATCGTCGCCTTGGAGATCATGTCGAAACCCCAGAAGGTGAAGAACAGGTGCGTCTCGATCCCCTCCCCGACGGCGGCGTTGGCGAGGATGAGGCCCGGGTAGGCCATGTCGAGGTTGCCCTTGCTGCAGATGATGGCGAGCTTGCGCTCACCGCCGGCCTCGTCGTCGAACGACGGCACGAAGGGTGCGGTCGTCGGGGTCGTGTCGGTGGTCATGGTGGTCTCCTGACTCGGTACCGAATGGGATGAGCGGTCGCTCAGACGCAGCCCTTGGGCTTGGGGAGCCCGGCGACATAGGACATCTTCTTCGCCGGCTTGCCGGGGAAGAGCGTGAACAGCTCCTTGACCGGCTTGCCCGTCTGGGTGCTGACCCGGCGCAGCGTGGCCGTCTCGCCCATGGCGGCGAAGTCCTCGCGGAGGAAGCGGATGAGCTTCCAGTGCTCGTCCGTCATGGCGACGCCGATGAGCTTGGCGAGCTCGCCGCCGAGCTCTTCGGTCCACTGGTCGGGCTGGGTGAGAAAGCCCTCGTCGTTGATCTCGACCTCGCGGCCGGCGATGGTGGTGGTGGGCATGATGACCTGTCCTCTCTGTTGCTGACCTGTCCCTAGGCGACGGGGTTCTTGCCCGTCATCTTCATCTCCGACGGGAGGCCGAGCGGCCGACCGGGGAGCAGTACGTTCCAGTAGATGTGGCGGAAGGCGAGCTTGCCGAGGTGGTTGGCGTAGCTCTCCTTGAGCAGGCTCATCGGGCCGACCTTGGGCACCGGGAAGGTGCCGGTGAGCGGCTCGGTGTCGTAGTTGAAGTCGAGCAGCATTCCCTTGCGGTTGCCGGACTCGATGAAGCAGTTGGCGTGCCCGTCGAAGGAGTGCGTCATGGGCGCTCCGGAGATGAGCTGCATGAAGTTGTCGACGAAGATCTCGATCGAGAAGTGCGCCACCGAGCCGGCCTTGGACGTCGGCAGGTTGCCTGCGTCGCCGAGCGCGAAGATGTTCTCGTATGCCGTCGACTGCATCGTGTGCTTGTCGACGGGGACGTAGTTGAGCTCGTCGCCCAGGCCGGAGCGGGCGACGTAGTCGGCGCCCATGTTGAGCGGAATCGTCACGAGCTGGTCGTAGGGCACCTCGCGCTCGTCGAAGGAGACGATGACCTTGCGCTCCTGGTCGACCCTCTCGATCATGAAGTCGGTCTCGACCGTCACACCGCGCCGGCTCAGGGCATCCCCGAGCTCCCGGCTGGCCACCGGCTTGGTGAAGGCACCGTCGAGCGGGGTGACATAGATGAGCTCGGTCTTGTCGCGCAGGCCGTTCTGACGCAGCCAGTCGTCGGCGAGGAAGGTGAACTCGAGCGGGGCCACCGGGCACTTGATCGGCATCTCGGTGATGTGGACGACCAGGCGCCCACCCGCCCACTCCTTGGCCTCCTCGCGCAAGGCGAGCGCGCCCTCGAAGGTGTAGAACTCGCCCACCGACTTGTGCCACTCCGGACCCGCCATGCCGGGCGTCTGGTCCGGGCGGGGGGTCGTCCCGGTAGCGATGACGAGGTAGTCGTACCCGAGCTCCCGACCACCCTCGAGGTAGACCTTCTGCGCCTCGGCGTCGACCCGGTCGATCTCGCCCATGACGATGTTGATGTCGTCGGGCAGGTAGGGCCGCTTGGTCTTGCGGATCTGGGCCGGCGTGTTGATGCCGAACGGGATGAAGAGGTACCCGGGCTGGTAGTCGTGGATGTCGTCCTTGTCGACGATGGTGATCGTCCACTCGGCTCGGTCCAGGCGCTTGCCCAGCTTGTTGGCGATGATCGTGCCGGCCGTGCCAGCGCCGAGGATCAACAGCGACTTCGGTGTGGTGGTCATGTCGACAAACATACCCCTGTGGGTATGAATGGATAACCGTCAGAGGGCATACCGGCGTGTGATTCGCCCAACACTTCGCGACGGCGTCACGAAGCCGGGACGAACCACGGGCCGTCTGGCGGCGGGGTCGTCATGTGATCATGGGCCTTGGCATCACCTCCGTATCCGAGTGCGGGTGCTGGGTTGTCCCGGGGTCAGGACAGGTAGGGACCCCGGGACAACCACGTCGTCAGGCGTTGACGGCCTCCCGCTCCCGCCGCGACTGGGCGACGGAGTAGAAGAACAGCGCCACCGGCCGGTAGATCGCGTGGGCGAACTTCGTGAAGGGCAGGAAGAGGACCAGCTCCATCGCGATCGCCACGTGGATGAGGAAGAGGATCTGGCCCCAGGCCGGCATGTTGGACACGCTGTACTGAGCGACCTCGATGACGAACCCCGTGAAGCCGGTGACCCACAGCAGGATGAGGAACAGCCAGTCGGCCGCGGAGGACGTCGCCGCGGTCCGGTCGGTCTTGCGCCAGCGCCAGATCATGAACATCGTCACGCCGTAGAGGAAGGACAGACCGGCCACCGTGCCGAGCAGGCGTACCGGGTACCAGATCGGCACCGGAGTTCCGGTGTCCTTGATCCCGAGGATGTCGAGTGCGTAGTTGATGGTTGTGGCCGCGAGGAGACCGAGGAACCCCCACAGGGTGAGCGCATGGACGAGCCAGCGCCGCAGGTACCAGGGCTGGACCGGCTTGGCCTCGTCCTTGCAGTCGTCGCGATAGCGGCGCTGCCCGATGGACTCCAGGCCCACCGAGTACCACAGCGCCTTGACCGACGCCGACCGGCCTTCCTTCGACCCGAACATCGTCGCGAGGGTGATGCCGTCGCGCTTGGCCAGGCTCCGGGCCATGGAGGCGATCCCGGCCAGGCCGGCGATCGCGACCAGGACCATGAGGACCAGGCCCGTCGTGTGGATGTAGTGGTAGGGGACGAAGTCCCAGAAGGTCTTCGCCTGCGGTGAGGTCGGCGAGTCCTGGCGGAAGCTGAACAGGAGCGAGGCGAAGACGAAGAAGAACACGAGCCCGGAGAGGGTGCCGGCGATCGGACGCGTGTACATGAGCCGGGCCAGGCCGGTCTTGTCGTAGCTCGCGATGGCGTAGCGGCGAGCCGTCGCCATGAACTCGCCGGGGTCCGCGTCGGTCGGGCAGGCGTCCGAACACTCGCCACAGTGGTAGCAGGTCCACAGCTCCCGGCTCGAACGGAGCTCGTCGGCGAGCCCCACCATCGCGTAGCGGATCATCCGGCGCGGGAAGGCACCGTCGTTGTCCGCCATCGGGCAGGTCGCCGTGCAGTTGCCGCAGCTGAAGCAGGCGTTGATCTCGGCGGCACCGAACTTCTGCAGGTCGGCCAGCAGGTTGGTGTCGGCTACGGCAGTCATGACGCAGTTCCCTTCTGGACGGCCTGGTACTGGAAGTAACCCTCGTCGTCAGCCTCGGGGACCTCTTCGACGTGGCCGTACCGCCGCATCCCCATGACCCAGAAGAGCGCCTCGTCGGACGGGCGGCCGATGCGCTCGGCGATCTGCGGGATGGTGAGCGGGCCGTCGGCCAGCGCGGCGAGGATGGGGGCGTGCATCAGGGGCTCCTCGCGGATGATCTCCCTGGTCTCTCTCAGAGCGGTACTCATGCCACTGGTTCCTTCGCCGGTTCCTGGGCCAGACCATCGATGGCGGCCATCATCTGTGCGCTCGTGTACCCGAGCAGGTCGATCGCATCCTCGGGGCAGTACGGGACACAACCACCGCAGCCCTTGCACACGGACGCCGAGATCGTGGCCTTGTGCCCGTCATCGCAGACGTACGTCGTGATGGCGTCGTAGGGGCAGCTCGTCAGACAGTCGTCGCAACCCGTACACGCGCCGTCGTGGACGGTGGCGACGAGCGGGTCGAGCTCGGCGAACCCCTTCTTGAGCAGAGCCGCACTCTGCGCCACGGCAGCCAGACCTGAGGCAACGCTTTCGGGTGCCGTCTTCGGGCCCTGGCAGGTACCGGCGATCATGACGCCGTCGACGACGGTCTCGACCGGGCGCAGCTTCGGATGGATCTCGTTGTAGAAGCCGTCGCTACCGAGCGGCAGCTTCAGCAGGCTGGTCAGCCCGTCGTTCTTGCGCGGGACCATCCCGGTGACCAGGACGACGAGGTCGACCGGCACGGTCACCTCGGTGTTCTCGGTGAGCAGGTCGGTCGCCGTCACGTGCAGCTGGTCCTTGACCCTGGCCACGGCCGGCGGCGTGTCGAGGTCGTACTTCATGAAGACCGAGCCCTTGCGGCGCGCCTGCGTGTAGAGAAGCTCGTGCTTCCCGTAGGACCGCATGTCGCGGTACAGGTGGTACTGCCGGATCGACGGGTCGAGCTTGGCCGCCTCGATGGAGGCGTGCAGCGTGGCCGTGCAGCAGAACTTCGAGCAGTACTCGTTGCCCGGAGCGGGTTGCCGGTTGCCGACGCAGTAGATGTAGGCGACCGAGCGGACCTTGCGACCCTGGTAGGTCAGCGGCCCGTCGGCGGAGTCGACGAGCTCCTTGTACTCGGGCAGGGTGACGACACCCTCGATCCCATAGCCGAACTCGCCGGCCTCGGGCTCGTAGGAGTCGAACCCGGTCGCCACGACGACGGCGCCGACCTCGGTGGGGATGACGTCAGCGGACCCATCGGCGTGGTTGACCGTCACCTCGGCGACGTAGTTGCCGAAGCTGCCGGACTTGCCGGTGAGCTCGGCCCGGGTCCACACGGTGATGGCCGGGCGCTTGGCGATCTCCTCCTTGAGCTGGGCGATCTGGTCCATGCCGGAGCGCTCGTACGGGAACATCGGGCCGAAGGTGCCGACCCAGCCACCGAGCTCGGCCTCGCGCTCGACGACGAACACCCCGAGCCCGACGTCGGCCAGCCCGATCGCGGCCCGCATGCCGGCGATGCCGCCGCCGACGACGAGCGCCTTGGCCTGGGTCTTGACGACGAGCGGCTCGAGCGGCTCGGAGAGCCGGGTCTTGCCGACCCCGGCCTTGACCAGCCCGATGACCTTCTCGGTCGCGCCCTTGTAGTCGTCGGTGTGCGCCCACGAGCCCTGCTCACGGACGTTGACCTGGGTGTAGGCGTACGGGTTGAGGTCGGCCCGCTTCGAGACGTTGCGGAAGGTGACCTGGTGCAGCTTCGGCGAGCACGACGCCACGACGAGGCCGTCCAGGTTCTTGGACCGGATGTCCTCGATCATGTCCTGCTGGGTGCCGTCGGAGCAGGCGAACATCGTCGTCGTCGCGACGACGACGTCTCCGTCGTCCTTGAGCGAGTCGGCGACCGCCTCGACGTCGACGTAGTCGGAGATGTTGCCGCCGCAGTGGCAGATGTAGACGCCGATCCGGCGCCGTCCACCCTCCCCGGGCGCGGCATCGCCCTCGGCCTGGACCACGGGCTCGTCGTTCATGGGGGTTCCAGCCTCCAGTTCCTCGCTCATGCCAGCACCTGCTCCCCGACGGGAGCGCGCGCGGTCAGGTGGGCGGCCACCTGGGCGACCGCGGCTCCGGCGTGGAGGATCGTGTCGACGATGTCCTTGGCGCCGGCGGCAGTCCCGGCGACGAACACGCCCGGGATGTCGGTCTGGCCCGGGTTGATGTCCTCGCTCGGCTCGGCGACGTAGTAGTACTCGTCCAGGCCCAGCGGGGCGCCGTCGAAGAGCCGCTCCACCTCCCGGTTGGGCTGGATGCCCACCGCGAGGACGACGAGGTCGTACTCCCTCTCGACGATCTCTCCGCCGTTCTCGATGTCCTCGAACCGGAGGGTGAGGTCTCCGTTGTCCGTCTGGGTGATCTTGGACACCCGGCCCTTGATGTACTCGGCGCCCATGTCCTTGGACTGCTCGTAGAACTCGTCGTAGCGCTTCCCCGCCGCCCGGACGTCCATGTAGTGGTACGTGACGTCGGCGAGCGGGAGGGTGCCCATGATGAGCTGGTTCTGCTTGATGGAGTACATGCAGCAGAACTTGGAGCAGAGCTCGTTGCCGATCTGCTTGTCACGTGACCCCGTGCAGGCGACGTAGGCGATCCGGTCGGGCACCTTGCCGTCGCTCGGCCGAAGGATCGTGTTGAACGGCCGCGTGGGCGCGAGCAACCGGTCCATCTGCATGCCGGTGATGACGTTGGCGTACTGACCGAAGCCGTACTCCGGCTTGAGGTCGGCCGCGAAGAGCTTGTGGCCGGTCGAGACGACGACCGCGCCCACCTCGAACTCGCGGATCTCGTCCCGGATCCCGAACTGGATCGCGTCGGCCGGGCAGGCGCTGACGCACTCCTGGCATTCGGAGCACACCCCGCAGTCGAGGCAGCTGCCCGCGCCGGACCGTGCCTCGTCCTCGGTCAGGGCCGCCTCGATCTCGTGGAAGTCCCGCGGGTTCTTGGCCAGGTCCACGTCGCTCTTGATCGGGTTGCGGTGGCCGAACGCCGTCTGCCGGGAGAGGACCTCGTCGTGCGTGACGGTATCGAGCCGGCCGTCGAGCGCGGCGAAGCCGGTGAACGGCTCGTGGTTGAGCCACCGGTCGACCATGTGGGCGGCGCGGCGTCCGGCGCCGATCGCCGTCGTGATGTCCGTGGCACCGGTGGTCACGTCACCTGCGGCGAACAGGTAGGGGATCTCGGTCTGCAGCGAGTGGCCGTCGACCTTGATCCGCTGGCCCCGGCCGACGGTGACGACCTGCTCGTACAGCGTGGCGTCCGGGCTCATGCCGATGGTCGAGATGATCATGTCGCAGTCGAGCGTCGACTCGGCGCCCGGGACGGGCTCGGGGCTGCGCCGGCCGGAGGCATCCGGCTCGCCGAGCCGCATCTTCTGCAGCCTGACGCCGGTCACCTTGCCGCCGCTGGCGAGGACCTCGAGCGGGGTGACGAGGAAGTCGAACACCGCACCCTCGGCCTCGGCGTCGTCCGCCTCGACGTGGTGGGCCGGCATCTCGGCCCGGGTCCGGCGGTAGACGACCTTGGCCTCGGCGGCACCCAGCCGCAGCGACACCCGGGCGGCGTCCATCGCGACGTTGCCGCCTCCGACGACGACGACCTTCTTGCCGGCCAGGTCGGGGGCCTTGTCGTTCGCGACGTCCGCGAGGAAGTCGAGCCCGTTGACCGAACCCTCTGCGTCCTCGTTCGGCACGTTCATCCGGGTGGCGTTCTGGGTGCCCGTGGCAACGATGACGGCGTCGTAGCCGCCCTTCTCCTTGAGGTTCGCGAGGTCGGTGACCGCCGCGTCGCACTCGATCTCGACACCGATCGAGGTGAGGTTGGCGATGTCCGCGTCGACGACCTCATGCGGGAGGCGGTAGACGGGGATCGCGTGGCGGAGGTAGCCGCCCGGCTGGGAGCGCTTCTCGAAGATCTTGACGGCGTAGCCCTTGCGCGCGAGCTGCCAGGCCGCCGTGAGGCCGGCGGGGCCGGAGCCCACGACGGCGATGCTGTGTCCGTTCGGCGGGTCGACCTCGATGGCCGGACCGGTCGGGGTCTCGCCGTGGGCCGCGTAGTGCTGGTCTGCGGCATACCGCTTGATGAGCCGGATCGGGACCGACCCCTCGAGCTTGGTGCGGGTGCACTCGGACTCACACGGCGCGTAGCACGCGCGGCCGAGGGTCCCGACGAGCGGGGTCGCGTCGAGGACGAGCTGGAAGGCCTCCTCGTCCTTGCCACTGCGGACGAGCGAGACGTACCCGTGCGCCTTGATCCCGGCTGGGCAGGCGCCGATGCACGGCGAGGTGCCGTCGCGCTCGATGACGGCCTTCTTCGGGACCGCCTGGGGGAACGGGATGTAGGCCGCGCGGCGGGCCGCGAGGTTGGCGTTGAACTGGTCGGGCACGGCCACGGTGCAGGCCCGCTCGCAGTCCTGGCAGCCGGTACAGGCGTTGATGTCGACGAAGCGGGACTTCTCCTTGACCTTCGCGGTGAAGTGCCCGTCCTCCTCGCGCGCGATGCCCTGGACCTCGCTGTAGGTCATCGTCGTGATGTTGGGGTGGTTGATCGTCGATGACATCTTCGGACCGGAGATGCAGCTGGCACAGTCCAAGGTCGGGAAGACCTTGCTGAGCAGGATCATTCGCCCGCCGACGCTTGCTTCCTTCTCGACCAGCAGGACCTTGTAGCCCATGTCGCCCAGTTTGAGCGAGGACTCCATGCCTCCGATGCCGCTGCCGATCACGAGGACGTCATAGTCCATTGGTGTTTTCTCCAGTCCTACCTGCTGGGAGCCGGCGCCCGGCCCATCCGCACGTGGTGCGACGGATGGGCGCGGGCAACCCGCCTAGATGAAGAGGTTGACGTTTGCTTCGTCCGCGTCGCCGAGATAGCTGGCCACGCCGGCGTACTCGATGCCGTCGATGAGCTCCTCCTTCGAGACGCCCATGACATCCATCGACATGGTGCAGGCGATCATCTTGATCTCCTGCTCGATGGCCGTCTCACGCATCTGCTCGATGGAGTCGACGTTCTGCTCGCGCATGACCTTCTTCATCATGCGAGACCCCATTCCGCCCATGTTCATGCGGGACAGGCCGGCCTCGTTCGGGCTCTTGGGCAGCATCTTGGCGAACATCTTCTGCAGTGCGCTCTTGCCCTCGGGGGTCGAGGCTCCGGGGCGACGCAGCGCGTTGAGGCCCCAGAAGGTGAAGAACATCGTCACCTCGTCGCCCATCGCCGCGGCACCGTTCGCAATGACGAACGCCGCCAGCATCTTGTCGAGGTCTCCGCTGAAGACGATGATCGTCTTCCTGGTCGTGTCCACGGGGTGGTCTTCCTTTCGTCTCTGGGTCAGCCGACCGCGACGGGCACCGGGCCCAGCGAGGTCAGCGACTCGGAGAACTCGCGCATGTAGTTGACGAACGGTTCGGCGCATACCGAGCAGATGGCCGCCATCTTCATCCGCTGCGGCTCCAGGCCCTTCTCCTTCATGAGGTCCTGGGTCAGCCCGGCGATGCGGGCCGTCCGCTCAGAGCAGTCGGGCAGGTACGCGCACTCCTCGCCGTCGGACGCGATGAACACTCCGTCGATCCCGCTCTCAAGGGCGTGGATGATCCACGCCGGCTTGATGCCGCTGCTGCACGGCACGGTCAGGGTCGAGACGGCGGCCGAGTAGTGCAGGTGACGGCTGCCGGCGAGGTCGATCCCGGGGTCGGAGATGTTGTTCGTGGCGAAGACGAGGATGCGCGGAGTGAACCCGGCGTCCGAAGGGTCGGACACGGCTTACCTCACTTCATCTTCTTGACGAACAGGCGCAGGTAGCCGGCGTCCTCGAAGTGACCGAGGTAGTCGTGGCCCATCTTCTTGCACCAGGCCGGAAGGTCCTTGAGGGTGCCGGAGTCGGTCGCCTGAACCTCCATGACGCCGCCGACCGCGATCTTCCCGATGTTCTTCTTCGCGGCGAGGATCGGGCCCGGGCAGCCCACTCCACGGGAGTCGACGACCTGGTCCGCGTGGAGCTCCTTGAGCTCCTCGATGGCGACGGTCATGGCAGTGCCTCTCTCTAGACAGTGGCGCACAGACGGGCGCCGGCGGTGGTGAGCCCCGAGGCCGGGGTGGTCTCCTGGGGGCGGCGTCGTTGCCGCTCGCGGCGGTGCTCTCCACGGTGGCCGCGGGTGGGGGCCGCCTCCGTGTGTCGCTCGAAATGCCTTGCGCCGGCTGCCGATTCACGTCGGCCGCCGAGTCGCTGTCGAGGGCTGAGCACCACACAACAAACGTACTGAGGTGTAAGCCCCCGGGGGTACCAAATCGCCTGTGATCTATTACACGCCTGCATCGTTACGTAATTGCCCCTGGACACCCCGCACCGCACTACCTAGCCTGGGTGTTCATGACGGAGCAGGTGGTCGCGACGCCGAGACCGGGCCGGCAACGGGACCCGATGATCGACGAGGCCGTCATGTACGTCGCCCTGGAGCACCTCGCCAAGCACGGAATCGGGGGGTTCTCCATCGCCGCGGTGGCTGCGGAGGCCGGGACGACCCGGCCGGCGATCTACCGCCGGTGGAACGGCAAGATCGAGCTGCTCATCGCCGCCGTGGCCTGGCTGGCGGTCACCGAGCCGCCGGTGAGGACCGGCGCGCCGTATGCCGACCTGGTACGTGAGATGGAGCACTTCCGGCACTGCATCAGCGACATCGGGGCCATTTCGCTGGCCGGTGTGATGATCACCGACGGCGTCGAGCGGCCGATCCGCGACACCTACCACGAGCAGATCGCACGGCCGAGGTGGGAACGGATCGGAGCGTGCCTGCGCTCCGCCGTCGAGGCGGGACAGCTCCCACCCGGGACAGACATCGAGCTCGCGACGTCGATGCTGACCGGGTCGTGGTATGCCTTCGCATGGTCCGGCGAGGCCCCCGAACCAGACTGGCCGCGCAGGGTGACCGACGCGGCGTGGCGCTCGCTGGGCGGCGACCCCGAGGCCGCGGCCGCGGCGCTCGAGGACGAGGCACCGGCCGCCGAGACGGCATAGGCGCCCTCCGGGCGGCGATCGCGGCATCGGTGCCAAGATGGGTCAATGACCGACACGCGCGCCGGAACGCTCGCCCAGCCCCAGGACCTCGTCGACGTGGCGGCCCTCGTCACGGCCTACTACACCCGGGTTCCCGATCCCGACGACATCGACCAGCAGGTCGCGTTCGGCACGTCGGGACATCGCGGCTCGAGCCTGAGGACGTCGTTCAACGAGGTGCACATCCTCGCGACGACGCAGGCCATCTGCGACTACCGCCGCGACCAGGGGTTCAACGGACCGCTGTTCATCGGGCGGGACACACACGGGCTGTCCGAGCCCGCCTGGAGCACGGCCCTGGAGGTGCTCGCCGCCAACGATGTCACCGTTCTCGTCGATGACCGGGACCGCTACACCCCGACCCCGGCGGTCTCCCACGCGATCATCAGGGCCAACCAGGGGCGCACGACCGGGACCGGGCTCGCCGACGGCATCGTCGTCACCCCGTCGCACAACCCGCCGAGTGACGGCGGCTTCAAGTACAACCCGCCGCACGGCGGCCCCGCCGACACCGACGCGACGAAGGTCATCGCCGAGCGGGCCAACGCCCTCATCCGCGCCGGGCTCGCCGGGGTCGAGAGGGTCCCGTTCGCCACCGCCCGAGCCGCCGCCGCGGGGTACGACTTCACCGGTACCTATGTCGCGGACCTGCCCTCGGTGCTCGATATCGACCGGATCCGGGACGCCGGGGTCCGGATCGGCGCCGACCCCCTCGGCGGGGCCAGCGTCGACTACTGGGGCGAGATCGCCGAGCGGCTCGGCCTCGACCTCACCGTCGTCAACCCGCTCGTCGACCCCACCTGGCGGTTCATGACCCTGGACTGGGACGGCAAGATCCGGATGGACTGCTCGTCGCCGTCGGCGATGGCCTCGCTCATCGAGCGTCGTGACGACTACGACCTGGCCACCGGCAACGACGCCGACGCCGACCGGCACGGGATCGTCACCCCCGACGCCGGCCTGATGAACCCCAACCACTTCCTGGCGGTCGCGATCGGGTACCTCTTCGGCGGCGCCCGGCCCGACTGGCCGGACACGGCGCGGATCGGCAAGACCCTCGTCTCCAGCTCGATGATCGACAAGGTCGCGGCAGCCCTGCACCGCCCGCTCGTCGAGGTGCCGGTGGGCTTCAAGTGGTTCGTCCCCGGCCTCATCGACGGCTCGTTCGGGTTCGGCGGCGAGGAGTCCGCCGGCGCGTCGTTCCTCCGCCGCGACGGACGGACCTGGACGACGGACAAGGACGGCATCCTGCTCGCCCTGCTCGCCTCCGAGATCCTCGCTGCCACCGGGCTCACCCCCAGCGAGCACTACGCCGAGCTCACCGACCGGCACGGTGAGCCGGCCTACGCCCGGATCGACGCCCCCGCGAACCGCGAGCAGAAGGCCAAGCTGGCCGCCCTCTCCCCCGCCGACGTCACGGCCGACGCCCTCGCCGGGGAGCCGATCACGGCGACCCTCACCGAAGCGCCCGGCAACGGGGCGAAGATCGGCGGCCTCAAGGTCGTCACCGAGTCGGCCTGGTTCGCGGCGCGCCCGTCGGGCACCGAGGACGTCTACAAGATCTACGCCGAGTCCTTCCGCGGTCACGACCACCTGGCCCAGGTCCAGGCCGAGGCGCAGGAGGTCGTCTCCGCCGCCCTCGGCTGAGACCGTCGCCCCGGGCCGCAGGAGCGGCCAGGGGCACGAGGGGAGAGCCCCTAGAAGAGGGCGCTCATCAGGGCGGTCCGGCCCTTCTTGACCCGCTCGTCGGCGTTGCCGATGACGGCGAAGAGCCCGATGAGGTGGGTCCGCACCCGGTCGCGGTCATCCCCCGCCGTGGTCCGGACGAGGTCGAGCAGCCGGGCGAAGGCGTCCTCGACGTGCCCGCCGAGCAGGTCCAGGTCGGCCACCATGATCGCCGCATCGACATCGGTCGGGTCGGCCGCCGCGGCCGCCCGCGCCGTCTGGGCGTCGACGCCCTCGGTGCGCTGCATCAGCCGGACCTGGGCCAGGCCGAGGTCGGCGTCGGTGTCCTTGGGGTTTGCGGCGAGCGCCGTCTCGTATGCCGTCGCTGCCGCCGCGAGGTCGCCGCGCTCGATGGCGTCGTACGCCTCCTGGTGCAGCGGTGAGAGCTCGTCGGCCTCGTCGGCGCCCTCGACCGGGACGAGGTCCACCCGGCCGCTGATGCCGTTCTTGAGGGCCAGCTCGAGCAGCTGGTCCAGGACCCCCCTGATCTCCGGCTCACCGGCCAGGCCCGGGAAGAGCGGGACCGGTTGGCCCTGGAGCAGGGCGAACGTCGCGGGAACGGCCGGCTGACCGAACGCCTCGGTGAGCAAGGGCTGGAAGGCCTGCAGGAGCCCCGGGTTCGTCGCGAGGTCCGCCGAGACGACGAACAGCCGCCCGCCGAAGCCCGCCGCGACCTCGGCGACGACCCGGACGAAGTCGACCGACTGCGGGTGCTGGGAGGACCACAGGACGAGCACGGCGGGAACGCCGAGGCTCCGGTTGATCGCATCCTGGATGGTCGCGTCGGTCGCCTCGACGACCAGCCCCTGGGGCAGCGGGCGTCCGGCTCCGGGCGCGGCCGCGGGCCGCGGGCCGCCGCCGCCGGTGGCGGCCGTCGGGGTCGTCAGCTCCTGGACGGAGGACAGGTCGACGGCGCGGGAGCTGCCGGGGGCGGTGGGTCGGTCGGTCATGTGGGTGATTCTCCCAAACAGGTTGGCGGAACGGCGCGGGCGGTCAGCGGCCGGTGACCGAGACGATCTGTTCGTCGGCCCCCACCCCGGTCGCGGTGGCGATCGCGGCGCCCGTCGGCGGAACGACGAGGACGACGGTGTCGAGCGAGACGACCGTGACGCTCTTCTTCACCGACTTCTTGCCGCTGAGCCTGGCGTAGGTCGTCGGGAGGTTGAGCTCCTTGGCCGATGCCGCGAGGGTGATCTTGTCGGTGCGGCGCAGCAACCCGAACGTCACTGTCCCGCCGTCGGCCAACCGGAACGAGATGGTGTCGCCCGGGACGACCGCCTCCACCTCGGTGAGCTTGCCGAGCTTGCCCAGCGACTTCGCCTGCGCCGCAGCGGTGGCCCTGAGCGCGACCCTGAACTGGTCATCGGACCCGACCAGGGGTGCCGGTGCCGGTTTGGGGAAGCCGAGCCCGGCCGCGTACTGGGTGAGGACCGCCTCGGGGGACGCGATGATGCCGGACCCGTCATTCGCTGCCACCAGCGGCGCACCCCCGGCGAGGTCACCGAGCGCCGGGACGACCGCACCTCCGTGCATCGGCACCGTGAAGGCGAGCTTGAACGGGTCCGTCGCACTCGCGGAGACCAGCACGTGGAGGTACTGCTTGTTCGCCGTCTCGTCGAGCGTCGCCGCGAGGATCGCCCGGGGCCAGGTCTTGCCCTTGGAGACGGCGAGGACCTTGGGCGCTCCGGGGTTGGTCAGCGGAGCCGCCGCGGCCTCCGCCGCGCTGTGGGTCGCCGTGGCCGCCCGGGCCACCGAGAGCGCGGCGCCGGTCAGGACGGCCTTCTGGTCCGCCTCGGCCTTCGCCCCGGCCTCGGCCTGCGCGGCCCTGGCCGCGTCCAGGACCCGGGCGGCGATGCTCCCGGCGCTCTCCTGGTCCAGGGCAGCACCCGAACGGTTCTCGACCGGGGCGTCGTGGATGCCCACCATCGCGTCGGTGAATCCACAGCCCCCCAGGGCGAGGCTGCCGGCGAGGGCGACCGCCACCGCTGCGGCGCGGCGACCCGAGCCTGGCCGCCCGGACCGGACCCAGGAGCTCACGCCGCCACCCCGAGTCGCGAGGACCGCACCGAGGCACCCGCATCGTCGTCGCCGCCACGGGCCCGGGGCCACAGCAGCAGGGCCCCACCGGCGAGCAGGGCGAGCCCGACGAGCGCGGTGACGATCGCCTGGACGAACCATGCCTTGTGCACCCACGACAGGGTGACGGTGTCGATGGTTCCCGTCTCGGCGACGACGACGAGGCTCTGCGGGGCGTCGGCCTGCCGGACGGTCGCCGCCACCGTCCTGGTGCCGGAGTCCTGTTGCTGCCAGACATCGGACGTCGTGGCCCCCACGAGTGCCCCGGACCCGTCGCTTTCGGTCACCGCCGTCCAGTCCCGGATGCTGACGCCGGTCACGGTGAGGTGCTCGGCCGTCCCCAGGACGGCCGAGGCGTCCGATGGTGCGGCCAGGCCCAGCCAGAGGGTGCTCCCCTCGGCGCCGGTCGCCGTCACCCGGACCGGACCGTCGATCCGGTTGAGGATGGAGGGGTCGACGACGACCACGGCCGTCGAGCTCGGATGCGCGGCGAAGGTGGCCGTCCCGGTCCCGCCGAGGTGGGCGGCGAACCAGGAACCGGCACCGGTCAGCACCAGACCCACCAGGGCCAGGGCCACGCCGACCACTCTGGCGGCGGTACGGGACATGGGCTCAGTTCCTTACGTCCAGGGGCGGAGCCGGGGTGCCGAACCGCCGAGACTGCCCTCCACCATGACAAACGCCACCCTCCGGGACCAAATCCGTCGCTCTGCCGGCATCGGCGGCTCAGCGCCCATCGGGGTCGAAGTCCCCGGCCCCGACCCGCACCGCACGCAGGATGTCGACGAGGGCGGCGTGCTGTGACGCGTCGAGCATCCCGAGCCCGAAGTCGATGTCCTCGAGGTCGGCCGTGACGGCCTCCATCGCCTCACGGCCCGCATCGGTGATGACGGCGAAGGTGCCCCTCCGGTCCCGCGGGTTGGGCACCCGCTCGACGAAGCCGTCCGCGGCCAGGCGCTGAATCGTGTTCGTCGCGCTCGTCGGATGGACCATGAGCCGTTCGCCGATCCGGGACATCGACAGCCGCCCGTCGCGGCTGAAGGCGAGCAGGACCAGCGCCTCGTACCGGGCGAAGCTGAGGCCGTGCCGACCGGCGATGGCATCGAACTCGGTGAGCAGGAGCTGCTGCACCCGCATGATCGAGGTTGCGCTCGCCATCGACACCGACCGCGAACCCGCGCCCCACCGGCTGCGCCACAGCTGCGCGGCGCGGGCGATGGGGTCGAAGGACAGGCGGACACGCGTGGGCACACCGAGCACGGTAGTGGAGGGATGGGCTCAGGTCAGGCCCGCGACCACGGCATCGGCCGCCGCATACGGGTCGGTGGTCCCGTCGACGACCGCCTCGGCGAGCCCACGCACCTGTGCCCCGTCGCCTACGCCACCCATCCGGCTGCGCAGCTCGGCGAGGGCGAGGGCGGTGATCTCGGCCGCGGCGCGGCGGACCCGACGCTCGCGCAGCCCGCCGCTCGCGACGAGCCGCCCCAGGTGCGCATCGATCGCCTCCGCCACGGCCGCGACCCCCTCCCCGGTCGTCGCGACGGTCGGGATGACCGGTGGCACCCACCGACCGGGATCGCCGGCTGTCGCCAGGTCGACCATCGTCCGCAGGTCACGGACCGTCTGCTGGGAGCCGGGGCGGTCCGCCTTGTTGACCACGAAGACGTCGCCGACCTCGAGGATGCCCGCCTTGGCCGCCTGGATCCCGTCGCCCATCCCCGGCGCGAGGAGGACGACGGTCGTGTCGGCCAGACCGGCGACCTCGACCTCCGACTGCCCGACCCCGACGGTCTCGACGACGACCACGTCGCATCCGGCACCGTCGAGGACCCGGAGCGCCTGCGGGGTGGCCCAGGCCAGGCCGCCGAGATGACCACGCGAGGCCATCGAGCGGATGTAGACCTCGGGATCGGTCGTGTGCTCCTGCATCCGGACCCGGTCCCCGAGCAGCGCACCGCCGGAGAACGGTGAGGAGGGGTCGACGGCAAGCACCCCCACCCGGTGACCGGCGGCTCGCATTGCCGCGACGAGCGCGTTCGTGGACGTCGACTTGCCGACGCCGGGCGCCCCGGTGACCCCGACGACGTGCGCGTGGCCGGTGTGCGGCGCCAGGGTCGCCATCACCTCGCGCAGCCGCGGATGGTCGTCCTCGACGAGTGAGATGAGCCGGGCGACCGCGCGGGGACGCCCCGCCCGGGCCTCGGCGACCAGGGCGGCGACGTCGATGCCGTCGTGGCCGGCGATCGGCTCAGCCGTTCGGGTCGGTATGCCGGCCGCGCGGCTCAGGCCGAGGCCGGGACACGGATGATGAGGGCGTCCCCCTGGCCGCCGCCGCCACACAGGGCGGCCGCGCCCACGCCGCCGCCACGCCGCTTGAGCTCGTGAGCGAGGGTGAGGACGATCCGGGCGCCGGACATCCCGAGCGGGTGTCCCATGGCGATGGCGCCGCCCTTGGGGTTGACGATCTCGGGGTCGAGGCCGAGCTCCTTGGTCGAGGTGATCCCCACCGCGGCGAACGCCTCGTTGATCTCGACGATGTCGAGGTCGGCGGGGGCGATCCCCTCCTTGGCACAGGCGGCCTTGATCGCCTGGGACGGCTGGGACTGCAGCGTCGAGTCCGGCCCGGCCACGACGCCGTGGGCGCCGATCTCGGCCAGCCAGGTCAGGCCGAGCTCCTCGGCCCTGGACTTCTTCATGACGACGACGGCGCAGGCGCCGTCGGAGATCTGCGACGCCGAACCGGCCGTGATGGTCCCGTCCTTGGCGAAGGCGGGGCGCAGCCTGCCGAGGGACTCCGCGGTCGTGTCGGCGCGAATCCCCTCGTCGGTCCGGAACTCGATCGGGTCACCCTTGCGCTGCGGGATCGAGATGGTGATGACCTCGTCGTCGAACGCACCGTCCTTCCATGCCCGAGCCGCCAGCTGGTGGCTGCGGGCGGCGAAGGCGTCCTGCTCATCACGGGTGAGCTCCTTGTCGGCACAGTTGGCCGACTCGGTGAGGGCGCCCATGGCCTGGTCGGTGAAGATGTCGTACAGGCCGTCGTGGGCCATGTGGTCGCGCAGGGTGACGTCGCCGTACTTGAAGCCGTCGCGGCTCTTCCCGAGCAGGTGCGGGGCGTTGGTCATCGACTCCTGGCCGCCGGCGACGACGACGTCGAACTCGCCGAGCCGGATGAGCTGGTCGGCGAGCGCGATCGCGTCGATGCCGGACAGGCACACCTTGTTGACGGTGAGCGCGGGGACGGTCATCGGGATGCCGGCCTTCGCTGCCGCCTGGCGGGCCGGGATCTGGCCCTCGCCGGCGGTGAGGACCTGGCCCATGATCACGTAGTCGACGTCCGTCGGGGCGACCCCGGACTTCTCCAGGGCCCCGGCGATGGCGAAGCCGCCGAGGTCGGACCCGGAGAATCCCTTGAGGGAGCCGCTCATCCGGCCCATGGGGGTCCGGGCACCGGCGACGATGACAGTGGGATCGGTGGTCATGACAGGGCCTCCAACGTCGTTGTCCGGCTCACCCGGCAGGTCGAGGGAGCCTCACCGGCACTCTACTTCGGCGGCCGGGGTGCTTCCGAGGCAGGCCCGACCGTGACGAACCGCTCAGCCCGCTCGGCCGGAACCCCCGGAGCACGCGCCTAGGCTGAAGACATGACCGAGGAGACCACCAGCCTGTTCACCGCCATCGACCATGTGGGCGTGGCCGTCGCCGACCTCGACGCGGCCATCGCCTTCTACCGCGACGCCTATGGCATGACACTGGCCCACGAGGAGGCGAACGAGGAGCAGGGGGTCCGCGAGGCGATGATGGCCGTCGGTGACTCGGGCAGCCACATCCAGCTGCTCGCCCCCCTCACCCCCGAGTCGACGATCGCGAAGTTCCTCGACCGCTCCGGCCCCGGCATCCAGCAGATGGCCTACCGCGTCCTCGACATCGACGCGGTCAGCGCGACCCTGCGGGAGCGAGGGCTGCGGCTGCTCTACGACTCCCCCCGGCGCGGAACGTCGAACTCGCGGGTCAACTTCATCCACCCCAAGGATGCCGGCGGCATCCTCGTCGAGCTCGTCGAGCCGGCCACAGCCGGCTGAGAACCGCCGACTCCCGGCCGGCACCCATCGGATCCCCAGCCGGGGGTAACCGTTCGTCCAGGGTGCTGTCAGGGGAAGGACCCTAGAGTCCGAGCATGAGCGTCGACCGACCCCGGGCCGCAGCGAGCTCGGGTCGGGAGCGGGTCCTTCTCGTGCTCATCCTCGGCGTGGCCGGAGCCCTCTACGCCTGGCACCTTGGCTCCGTGGGCTGGATGAACCAGTACTACGCCGCCGTGGCGCAGTCGGCCTCCGCGAGCTGGAAGGGCTTCTTCTACGCCACGTCCGACCTCACGGCGATGACGGCGACCGACAAGCCGCCGCTCGCGTTCTGGCCGATGGCGGCCTCGGTCCGGGTCTTCGGCCTCCATCCGTGGAGCGTGGCACTGCCCCAGGTCGTCGAGACGCTGGCCACGGTCGTCGTCATCCACCTCACGGTGCGCCGGCTCGCCGGCCGGGTCGCCGGCCTCGTCGCCGCGGCGGTGCTGGCCGTGACCCCGGTTGTCGTCGTCCTCGCCCGCTTCGACGACCCCGACACCCTCCTCACCCTGCTGGCGACGACGGCGGCCTACCTGACGGTTCGGGCCGCCCGCTCCGAGCGGCGCCGCTGGCTCGTCCTGCTCGGCATCACCCTCGGGCTGGCCTTCCTCACCAAGTGGCTCGTCGCCCTGGTCCCCGTCCCTGCCTTCGCCGCCGTCGTGCTGCGCGGCCGGCCGACCGTACGCCGACCGACCGACGGCGCGGTCCGCCGGTCGGCCATCGTCGCCGCCATGGCCGGAGCCGCGGCCGTCAGCTGGGTCCTCGTCGTCCTCCTCACGCCCACGAGCATCCGGCCGTACCCCGACTCGCCGACCGGAAGCCTCGCCTCGGTCATCCTCGGCCAGGACGGCGTCACGAGGATCCTCGCGGCCGGCCCCGTCCGGGCCTCGTCCATCAACGGGCTCCCCGGCCTCGGCCGGCTGGTGACCGCACCCTTCGGCGGCCAGGTGGGCTGGCTGCTCCCCGCGGCGGCCCTGGCGCTGCTCGTGGCCCTGGTCGGCTGGCTCGGCTCGCGACGCCGCCGGCGGCTCCCCGACGGGTATCTGCTCTTCGGTGGCTGGTTCCTCCTCGCCGGCTCCGTCTTCAGCGTCATGAGCGGCGCGATGCACCCGTACTACACGGACCTGCTCGCCCCGGCGGCTGCCGCTCTCGTCGGGCTCGGCGTGGCCGACGCCCGGCGCGCCCTACGGTCCGAGCACGCCCGGTGGGGCCTGCGCGTGAACCTCGCGGTCGTCGTCCTGGCCCTCGGCTGGTATGCCGCATCCGTCCTCAGCCCCTATCCCAGCCTGGTCCGCTGGCAGCTCCCGATCTGGGCCGGCGCCGCCGTCGCCGCCACGGGGCTCCTCCTCGGCGGCCTGAGCCGCACGCGGTCCGGCTGGGGCACCTGGGTGCGCTGGCTCACGGCCGGGTCGGCGGCGATCGCGCTGCTCACCGGTCCGGTGGCCTTCTCCGCCGCCACGCTGGACCACCCCGTCCTGGGGGCCGATCCCCTGGCCGGTCCCGCGGAGACCGGGTCCGGGCATGCTCCCTTCGACCTCGGCATGGTGTCCTTCCTGCGCCGCCACGACAGCGGTCCGGCGCAATGGGCCGCGGCCGTCGTGACGGCAACCCCGGCGAGCGAGCTCCAGCTCCAGACGCGGCGCCCGGTCCTCGCGTTCGGCGGGTTCACCGGCCACGCCGGCTTCCCGTCGCTGTCCCAGTTCCAGGGGTGGGTGGCCGACGGCCGGCTGCGCTACCTCGTCCTCGCCGGTCCGTACACGGGCTGGTCCGGCGCCGTCACGCCGCCGGGCATGGTGGGCACCCCGACGGGCAACGTCATGGCCTGGGCGGGCCGGCACGGCTGCCAGATCCACCTTCCGGGCGCCCACTACGCCATCCTCGACCTCTCCCCCACCGCCCCCTGCCGGTCGGCGTCGGCCCCTGGAGCCTGACCCGCTCGACGCGCCGGTGAGGGAGGTCACCGGTTCCGGCGGTGAGCGGCGTCGCCCCGGACGGCCGGTCAGGCTAGGTTGGCCTCAGCCCACGAGACCCACCCCGCCTGGACACCGCCCAGCACGGCCGAGGAGGCAACCCCATGGAGCAGATCCGCGCCGCAGTCATGTCCGGCGACCGCACGCAGGAGACCTACGAGGGACTCGCGATCCCCGAGTCCTACCGGGCCGCGACCGTCCACAAGGACGAGGTCGAGATGTTCGCCGGGATGCCCTCGAAGGACAAGGACCCGCGGACCTCCCTCCACATCGACGACGTGCCGGTGCCCGATCTCGCGCCGGGCGAGGCACTCGTCGCGGTGATGGCGAGCTCCATCAACTACAACACGGTGTGGACCTCGATCTTCGAACCCATCCCCACCTTCAGCTTCCTCGAGCGCTACGCGCGGCTCTCCCCGTACGCCCAGCGCCACGACCTTCCCTACCACGTCGTCGGCTCCGACCTGTCCGGGGTCGTGCTGCGCACCGGCCCCGGCGTGCACCTCTGGAAGCCCGGGCAGGAGGTCGTCGCCCACTGTCTCTCGGTCGAGCTGGAGAACCACGACGGCCACAACGACACGATGCTCGACCCCGAGCAGCGCATCTGGGGCTTCGAGACGAACTTCGGCGGTCTGGCCGAGCTGGCCATCGTCAAGGCCAACCAGCTCATGCCCAAGCCCGAGCACCTCACCTGGGAGGAGGCCGCCTCCCCCGGCCTGGTCAACTCCACGGCATACCGCCAGCTCATCTCCAAGAACGGCGCCGGGATGAAGCTCGGCGACCGGGTGCTCATCTGGGGCGCGAGCGGCGGGCTCGGCTCGTACGCGACGCAGATGTGCCTGGCCGGCGGCGGCACCCCCGTCTGCGTGGTGTCCAGCCCCGACAAGGCCGACATCTGCCGCGCCATGGGGGCCGAGCTCGTCATCGACCGTAAGGCGGGCGGCTACCGGTTCTGGAAGGACGAGCACACCCAGGACCCGAAGGAGTGGCGGCGCTTCGGCGCCGACATCCGCGAGCTGACCGGCGGCTCGGACGTCGACATCGTCTTCGAGCACCCCGGCCGGGAGACCTTCGGGGCGAGCGTGTTCGTCACCCGCAAGGGCGGCACCATCGTCACCTGTGCCTCGACGAGCGGGTACATGCACGAGTTCGACAACCGGTACCTGTGGATGAACCTCAAGCGGATCGTCGGCAGCCACTTCGCCAACTACCGCGAGGCATGGGAGGCCAACTCGCTCATCCGGCGCGGGCTCATCCACCCGACGTTGTCCAAGGTGCACCGGCTCGAGGACGTCGGGCAGGCCGCACTCGAGGTGCACCGCAACATGCACCAGGGCAAGGTCGGGGTGCTGGCCCTCGCGCCGGAGCCGGGCCTGGGCGTCACCGACCCCGAGAAGCGGTCGCGGCTGGAGCCGGCCATCAACCGGTTCCGGGACGCCTGAGCCCAGCACGCCCGCCGCGCCGTTAGGGTGCGTGACGTGAGGCTGTCCACCCCCCTGGGCCCGGTCAAGAACTGGGCCGCCTACCGCCGACGCCAGCGAGAGGTGCTGCGCGCGGCGGGGCCGCTGCACGGGCCCGACGGGCCAAGCTCCGACCCGGAGCCGTCCTACGGCGCAGTCGGCGTGCCGATCAACCGACACTCGCCCTTCTACCTCGGCTTCTTCGGCGCGCTCGGGGCGCTCGTCGCCATCGGCCTGTGGTCGGCGCTCGGTCAGCTCGCGACGGTGCTGACGATCCTCGTCGTGTCCCTCTTCCTCACCCTGGCGCTCAACCCCATCGTCGGGTGGCTGACCGAGCGGGGTATGCGGCGTGGCTGGGCGGTCATCGCCGTCTTCCTCGGCGCCCTCGCCGTCTTCGCCCTGCTGGGGATCATCGTCATCCCTCCGGTCGTCAGCCAGGGCGGTGAGCTCGCCCAACAGGTCCCCGGCTACCTCCAGCACCTGGTCGACTCGGGCTGGGTCCGTGAGCTCGACAAGCACTACCACGTCGTCGACAGGGTCCAGCAGGAGCTGACGAACAAGGTCACCGACCAGGCCTTCATCTCGGACGTCCTCGGCGGCATCTTCGGGGTGGGCCGGGTCGTCCTCAACGGGGTCTTCCAGACCCTGACGATCCTCGTCCTCACCCTGTACTTCCTCGCCTCGCTGCCTCGGATGAAGCAGGCCGCCTACGCCCTGATCCCGTCGAGCCGTCGCGAGCGGGTGGCGTCCCTGTCCGAGGAGATCATGCGGCGCACCGGCTCCTACGCCGTCGGGCAGGTGAGCGTCGCGACCGTCAACGGGTTCATGTCGTGGGTCATGATGTCCATCGTCGGTATCCCGTATGCCGCGGTACTCGCCGTCGCGGTCGGCTTCCTCGGGCTGGTTCCCATGGTCGGCGCGACCCTGGGTGCCGTCGTCGTCGCCAGCGTGGCCTTCTTCGACGACCCCACCAAGGCGCTCATCGCCATCGGCTACTACGTCGTCTACCAGCAGCTCGAGAACTACGTCGTCATGCCGCGGATCATGTCTCGGACTGTGGCGGTGCCCGGGGCCGTCACCGTCGTCGCGGCGCTGGCCGGTGGCACCCTGCTCGGGATGCTCGGTGCCCTACTCGCGATCCCCGTCGCGGCGGGCCTGCTCCTGCTCTACGACGAGGTCCTCATCCCTCGGCAGGAGCACCACTAGCCGGCGCCGTCCCGGACCGGGCGCCCCACGGGGCGGGCGCATGCACCTGGGGCCCGTCCCAGGTGTCCGGCAGCGGACCGGCGCCCGGAGCGACCCGCTCGACGATCTCGTCGAGCACCCGGCGGACGTTCGGCTCGCCGACCCACAGGTGCTTGGCGCCGTCGACCCCGACGACCTGCGCCTGCGGGACCTGCGCGAACCGCTCCCGAGCCTGCGCCGGGCGGAGGTAGTCGTCGTGCTCGGGGACCAGGGCGAGCAGCGGCTTGCCCGAGTCCGCCCAGGCGGCCAGATGCTCTGGCGCGCTGTAGCGCAGCGGCGGACTGAGCAGGATGGCGCCCTCGATGCTCGGGTCGAGGCCGTGCATGAGGGCCAGGTCGGTGCCGAAGGACCACCCGAGCAGCCATCGGTGCGGCAGCACCGGGTGCTCGTGGAACTCGGCGTACTCGATCGCGGCGGCCACGTCGAACCGCTCCGAGTCGGCGTTGTCGAAC
Source organism: uncultured Actinomycetota bacterium (assembly GCA_963771015.1). Taxonomy (GTDB): domain Bacteria; phylum Actinomycetota; class Actinomycetes; order Actinomycetales; family Dermatophilaceae; genus CAVSJJ01. The sequence goes on along the minus strand of CAVYRN010000009.1, from coordinate 371,788 downwards.
CGGCCCTGGGAGGTGCCCCTCGGCGAGCTGGTCCCCCGGGTGTTGAAGCGAAGCACGGCGATGCCGGCAAGCGCCGGCAGCCGGTACGAGGCCTTCTTGAGGACGTGGCTGTCCATGAACCCACCGTGCGTCGGCAGCGGGTGCAGGGTGACGAGGGTGGCCACCGGGTCACGGTCGAGGGGCAGCGCCAGCTCGCCGACGAGGACGAGCCCGTCGGCCGTGTGCAGCTCGATCTCGTCACGCCGGGCCGGCAGGATCGACCCGGCCCGGATCTCGTGCTCCCGGCGGGTCATCGGACCGGCCCCCTCGGGTGCCGCCGCTCGCGGGCCGCCCAGCAGCCGCCGTGCCAGTGGCGCCGGTCGCCGACGCCGCCCACCCCGTCGGCGGGCCACACGACGACATGGGGCGTGCGCGGGACGACCTCCTGCTCGCAGCCGGGGCATCGGTACGCCCGGTCCGACGTCGCGCCGGAGAGACGCCGCACACTCCACAGCCGGCCGGCATACCGCTCCTCGGTCGTCACCGCGCCGGCCAGCCGGCTCGGGTCGAGGGGGACGTCGTCACGGCGTCGCTTGTTCGAGCGGGGCATGACGGCATCCTCTCAGGCCACTCCGGGGCCGCAGCGATCTGGCCGACGGGTGGTCCGGCGGTCCCGGAGGCAGACATGGAAGGGCGAGCGTGCCGCCCCTGGTGTGCACGCTCGCCCTTCTTCGGACCCGTCCCCTGAACGCGTCCAACCGGTAGACGCACGGACGGGCCCGCAGGTTGCCTCGGGACAGGCCTTTCTTGCCGGAGGCGTCCTCCGGGCCGTCGGTTCCTAGGCCGTCACCCGGGCGTTCGTCGGGTCGTACAGCGGGCGGAGCGAGACGGTGGCGAGGTGGCGGGTCCCGGCGACGTCGACCTGCCAGGTGCCGGCCTGGAGCCACGCCACCGTCACCGGTTCGTCCGCCTCGACCATGGCCAGGGCGACGGCGGCTCCGAGGGTCCAGCCGTAGGAGGCCGAGCGCACGTCGCCGACCGCGACACCGTCGCGGTAGACGATCTCGCCGTGGAACAGCAGCGGCTCGGGGTCGGCCAGCTGAAGCTGCACGAGCCGGCGCCGCGGCGGCCCGGCCGCCTTCCGGGCGGCGACGGCGTCCCGCCCGACGAAGCCGCCCGGCTTGTCGAGGGCGACGGCGAACCCGAGCCCGACCTCGAGGGGGCAGTCGGTGTTGTCGATGTCGTGACCGTAGTCGCGGTACCCCTTCTCCATCCGCAGGCTCGACAGGGCCTTGAGCCCGACGTGCTCCAGCCCGAACTCCGCACCGGCCTCGACGAGCCGTTCGTAGACGTGGCCGGCCATCTCGGCCGGGACGTAGAGCTCGTACCCCAGCTCGCCGAGGTAGGTGATCCGGACACAGAGCACCCGGGCGAAGCCGACGTCGACCCAGCGGGCGGCCCGGAACGGGAACGCCTCGGTCTCGAAGTCCGCGGACGACACGGCGGCCATGAGCTCACGGGAGCGGGGACCCTGGACGTTGAGCTGGGCGTAGCCGCCCGTGACGTCGCTGACCGACGTCTGCGCCCGCTCGGCCGCTCGACGCAGCCAGGCCAGCGCGTGCCCGTGGGCCGTGTCGGAGGCGACGACGAGGAAGCGGTCCTCGGCGAGCCGGGTGACGGTGACGTCGGCCTCGATCCGCCCGTCGTCACCGAGCCACTGGGTGTAGGTGATCCGGCCGACGTCCCCCGCCACCACGCCGGCCGATACCCGGTCGAGGACGGCCGCGGCGTCGGGGCCCTCGACGAGGAACTTGGCCATGAACGACATGTCCATGAGACCGACCCCCTCGCGGACCGCGCGGTGCTCGGCCGCCCACCGGTCGAACCACGGCGCCCGCCCCCACGTCGGCTCGGCCGACGGCACCTCACCGGCACCGGCATACCAGTCGGCGCCCTCCCAGCCGCTGACGTCACGGAAGAACGCACCCTGGGCGGCCAGCCGGTCGTGGACGGGCGAGCGCCGGATCCCCCGCACGCGGGTCAGCTGGGTGCCCGGGGTGTGCGCGGCATACACGGTGCCGAGGATCTCGGCGGTGCGGGCCGACCGGTAGGCCGGGGTGAGCTGGTAGTCGTGGAAGCGGTCCACCGAGATGGCCGAGACGTCGGCGCCGGGCCGACCGGTCGCGATCCACTCGGCCATGACCCGTCCGAGGCCACCGCTGGAGAGGATGCCGACGGAGTTCATCCCCGCGGCGACGAAGTAGCCGTGGATACCGGGCGCCTCCCCGAAGGCGGGCTGCAGGTCGGGCGTGAAGGACTCGGGACCGCAGAAGAAGGTCCGGATACCGGTCTCGAGGGTGATCGGGACGCGAGCCATCGCCTTCTCGAGGAACGGCCCCATCCGCTCCCAGTCCGGGGGCAGGGTGCCGAACGAGAACGACGGGGGTATGCCGTCGACGCTCCACGCGGCGGCCCGCGGCTCGAAGAGTCCGACCATCATGCCGCCGCCCTCCTCGCGGTAGTACCCGTAGGACGAGGGGTCCTCGAAGATCGGGGCGTTCGGGCTCATCCCGTCGATGTGCTCGGTGATGAGGTAGTAGTGCTCGGCGGCCTGGTTGGGGATGACGACCCCGTTGCGCTCCCCGAGCTCGCGGGCCCACATGCCCGCGCAGTTGACGACGACGTCGCACTCGAGGTCGCCCGCATCGGTGCGCACGCCGACGACCCGCTCGAGGCGGCCGGCCGGGGCGGTGAGCACCTCGGCGACGGAGACGCCCTCGACGACGGTGACGCCGAGGTTCTTCGCGCCGCGGGCCAGGCTCATCGTCAGGTCGACGGGGTTGACCCGCCCGTCGCCGGGCACATAGAACCCGGCGAGCAGGTCCTCGGTCCGGGCCAGCGGGAACATCTCGGCCATCTCGGCGGGGCCGATCTCGTGGATCTCCAGGCCCAGCCGACGCTGGAAGGCGGAGACCCGTCGGTACTCCTCGAGCCGATCCTCGTCGGCAGCGGCCTCGATGAGCCCGACCGGCCGGAACCCGGTGGCCACCCCCGTCTCGGCCTCGAGCCGAGCGAAGAGGTCGCGGCTGTAGAGGCGGTTCTCCGTCGAGGTCTGCGAGAAGCTGCCGAAGCACGTCATCAGGCCCGCGGCGTGCCAGGTCGTGCCCGAGGTGAGCCGGTCACGCTCGAGGAGCACGACGTCGGTCCAGCCCAGGTGGGCGAGGTGGTAGGCGATCGAGGTCCCGATCACCCCGCCTCCGACGATGACGACACGGGCACGATCGGGCAGCACGGGCGACGGACTCACGAGCACACGCTACGCGCCCCGGTGCCGGGGTCCGGCGGGAGGTCCGTCGATGCCGACCCTTCGCCACTGGCATACACAGATTGTGTATCTATTTGCGGAATTTGATGAGCATATTGGTCAACGCTGGCATGACAACATGGGCGACTTGTGCATAGCCGGTCAGGGGGTCATCCTGGGGCCACATCACCCCCCGTCCCCTGAGGAGGAGCGCCCCCATGCGCACAGCCGAGCCGTACCGGATCAAGATGGTCGAGCCGCTCGCGGTGACGACCCGCGAGCAGCGTCAGCAGGCCGTCGAGGAGGCCGGCTACAACACCTTCCTCCTGCCCAGCCGTGTCTGCCCCATCGACCTGCTGACCGACTCGGGTACCTCGGCGATGAGCGACCGGCAGTGGTCGGCACTGATGATGGGCGACGAGGCGTATGCCGGCGCCCGGTCCTTCGACAACCTCGAGCGGGCCGTCCAGGAGACCTACGGCTTCCCGCACGTCGTACCGACCCACCAGGGCCGCGGAGCCGAGCACCTCATCAGCAAGATCCTCATCTCCCAGGGCCAGTACGTCCCCGGGAACATGTACTTCACGACGACCCGGCTTCACCAGGAGCTGGCCGGCGGCACCTTCGTCGACGTGATCATCGACGAGGCGCACGACCCGACCAGCCTGCACCCGTTCAAGGGCAACGTCGACATCGCCAAGCTCGAGCGGCTCATCGACGAGGTGGGGGCCGAGCAGATCGCCTACGTCAACGTCGCCGTCACGGTCAACATGGCCGGCGGCCAGCCGGTGTCGATGGCCAACCTGCGGGCGGTCCGGGAGCTCTGCGACCGGCACGGGATCATCCTGTGGTCCGACGCGACCCGCCTCGCCGAGAACGCGTACTTCATCCAGGAACGCGAGGAGGGGTATGCCGACCGGTCCTGCGCCTCGATCGTGCTGGAGATGATGTCGGTGTTCGACGGCCTGACCATGTCGGGCAAGAAGGACGCCCTGGTCAACATCGGCGGGTTCCTCGCGATGCGTTCGGAGGAGATCCTCCTGGCGGCCCGCGAGCTCGTCGTCGTGTACGAGGGTATGCCGACCTACGGCGGCCTCGCCGGCCGCGACCTCGAGGCGATGGCCGTCGGCCTGCGCGAGGCCGTCGACGACCACTACCTCGCCAGCCGGATAGGGCAGGTCCGCTACCTCGGCCAGCAGCTCATCGACGCCGGGGTCCCGGTCATCCAGCCGATCGGCGGGCACGCGGTGTTCATCGACGCCGCCGCCTTCCTCCCGCACCTCACCCAGGACGAGTTCCCCGCCCAGGCACTCGCCGCGGCGCTGTTCGTCGAGTCAGGCGTGCGGGCGATGGAGCGCGGCATCGTCTCCGCCGGGCGGACCCCCGAGGGCGAGAACCGGCACCCCAAGCTCGAGATGGTCCGGCTGACCATTCCGCGCCGGGTCTACACCGACCGGCACATGGACGTCGTCGCCGATGCCGTCATCGAGCTGTGGCAGCGCCGAGAGACCATCACCGGGCTGCGCTTCGTCTACGAGTCACCGACCCTCCGGTTCTTCACCTCGCGCTTCGAGCCGATCCCGCTGCGCACCATCGAGGGCGGCCGGGCGCACGCCACCGGGACCGCAGAGCCCGCCCTCGCGGGCGCCTAGGCCCCTCCCCCCGGGCCCATCGAGGGGAGGCAACACGCCGAGGACAACGGTGTCCCCCCGGCATGTCGCCTCCCCTCGATGTTCGGCACACCGGCCCCGAGCCGTCACGCTCTCCCCCACTCGCGGGACGCCCGACGCCCGGCCCCGGCCCCGGCCCCGGCCCCGGCCCCGGCCCCGGCCCCGGCCAAGCAGAGCCACCCCGCTGACGGGAGGCAACACGCCGAGGCAGGCGGCGGCATACCGGCATGTCGGCTTCCCTCGATGGCCAAGTGCCGCCCTCTCCGAGGACCGACATCCCGCACCCTCCGCTGGGGACGGCCTGTGGAAATCCCGGCGACGCAACCTCTGCTCTCGGCCATGCTGCGCCCATGGCCCGCGAACCCCTGCCCGCCGCTCTGGCCACCGTGCCGTTCACGGTCGCCCAGGCCAGGGCCCTCCGGGTGCGCCCAGGGCGGCTGCGCGGACGCGATCTCTCCCGGACCACCCAGTCGGTCCGGGCGCCTATCCCGCTTCCTACCCTGCCCCACCGGGCCGAGGCGTTCGCGCTGGCGCTTCCGCCCGACGCCGCCTTCTCGCACGTCACCGCAGCCCAGCTCTGGCGTCTGCCGCTCCCGCCGCGCCTTGAGCAGCACACCCTCTTGGACGTCATGCGGGACAGCGACCGGGGGCGGGTCGTCCGCGGAGGCTGCGCGGGCCACAAGGGGCTCGAGATCCGGGCGGTCGAGATGCTGGGCCGGCTCCGGGTCGTCGGGCTGGCCGACGTCTGGTGCGACCTGGGCACGTTCGCCGGGCATGGTCTCAACGTCGATGACCTTGTCATCGTCGGTGACGAGGTCATCCGCAGGCTCGACCGCGCCGGCGCACCGGGCCTGGACGGCACCGGTCACGAGAACGGCCTGGGAGAGCCGTTCCAGGACCTCGAGCGTCCTCGGTCGACCGGGCACGCCGCCCTCGCCGCGGCGCTGTCGAGGCGCCGGCACCACCGCGGCAAACGCTCTCTCGACGCAGCATTCCGGCTCATCCGCTCGGGTTCGCGCTCTCCCGGGGAGACCCGGGCCCGGCTCATGTTCGACCGGGCAGGCTTCCCCCCGCCACTGCTGAACCATCCCGTCCGGGACCGCGCCGGCGGGTGGCTCCTCGAGGGGGATCTCGTCTGGGAGGACGCTCGGGTCGTCGGCGAGTACCAGGGCGAGGTCCACGCCCCCATCACCCGCCGCAGCAGCGACGCTCACCGGCGGGGGCTCGCCGAGGACGAGGGCTGGCGGGTCCTGGAGATCTTCGCCGAAGACGTCGTGCGTCCGGCCCGACGGGTCACCTGTCTGACTCGGTTCGCCGGGGCCCTCGGGCTCGACCCGCGTCGGCTCGCGATCGGCTAGCTCGCCCGGCCAGCTCGCCCGGCCAGCTCGTCGGGGCATCACACCAGCTCGTCGTGGGTATCACAAGCCGCTCTTGCCGCTCCACGGGTCCCACCAGCCCATCAGCCTCGTCGGCCGCCGCGCAGGCCGGTTGAAAGGAGGCAACACGCCGAGGGAACCCACGGCATACCCGCGTGTCGGCTCCCCCCAACGGATGCGCCGCCCGGTGTCCCCGGCCCGGCATCCGGGGCGGGGTCAGGCGAGTCGAGCTCCCGGGGAACGGTCTCCCCGGTCGGGCATCCGGGAGTCAGGCGTAGGTACGGAACCCGCGGCCGGCCTTGCGGCCGAGGTAGCCCGCCGTGACGAGGTGCTCGAGCAGCGGCGCGGGGGCGAACCCCGGCTCGCGGAACTCGACATAGAGCTCGCGTTCGATGGCCAGGGACACATCGAGGCCGACGACGTCGAGCAGGTCGAACGGCCCCATCGGCAGCCCACACCCGGTCTTCATCGCCGTGTCGATGTCGTCGGCGCTGGCGTAGTTGGCGTCGAGCATCTTGACCGCGTCGTTGAGGTAGGGGAACAGCAGTGCGTTGACGATGAACCCCGACCGGTCGCCACACGTCACCGGGTGCTTGCCGACCCTCACGCAGAGGTTCTGGATGGTCGCCACGACGTCCGGCGCGGTGGCGACCGTGTGGACGACCTCGACGAGCTTCATGACCTGGGCCGGGTTGAAGAAGTGCATCCCGATGACGTCCTGCGGCCGGCTCGTCACCTTGGCACAGTCGATGATCGGCAGCGACGAGGTCGTCGTGGCGAGGACCGCCCCGGGCTTGCAGATCCGGTCCAGGTCCCGGAAGAGGTCCTGCTTGACGTCGATGTCCTCGGCGATGGCCTCGACGACGAGGTCGACGCCGGCGAGGTCCTCGCGGGAGGTCGTCCCGGTGAGCCGGGCGAGCAGGGCATCGGCGTCCTCCTGGGACGCCCGGCCCTTCTCGACCGCCCGGGCCTGAGAGGTCTCGATCTTGGCCCGGACCGCGTCGACCTTCTCCGCAGAGCGGGCCACATACGTGACACCGAACCCGGCCTTGGCGAACACCTCGATGATGCCCGTCGCCATCGTGCCGGAGCCGACGACGCCCACGGCCGTCACCGGGCGCAGGGCGACCCCCTCGGGGGGTCCGTCGGTCGGCGTCTGCGCGTCCTCGACGACGACGGGGCTGCCGGGAGCGGCATACGTGTAGAAGCCCCGGCCGCTCTTGCGGCCGAGCAGCCCGGCGCTGACCATCTGCTTGATGATCGGCCGCGGCGCGTGCAGCCGGTCGCGGCCCTGTCGGTACATCGTGTCGAGGATCTCGTATGCCGTGTCCAGGCCGATGAGGTCGAGGAGGGCGAGCGGACCCATCGGGTAGCCGCAGCCGAAGCGCATCGCGGCATCGATGTCCTCGCGCGAGGCGTACCTGTTCTCGTACATCGACACCGCATGGTTGAGATAGCCGAACAGCAGCGCGTTGGCGATGAAGCCGGCCTTGTCACCGACGACGACCGGCATCTTGCCCAGGGCCTCGGCGAACGCCTTGACGTCGGCGAAGACGTCCTCGGAGGTGATGACCGTGCGGATGACCTCGACGAACTTCAGGACCGGGGCGGGGTTGAAGAAGTGCATGCCGACCACCCGGCCGGGGTGGTCGGTGGCGACGGCGATCTCGGTGACCGGAAGAGAGGACGTGTTCGTCGCGAGCACCGCGTCCTCGGCGACGACCGCGTCGAGACCGGCGAAGATCTTCTTCTTCAGCTCCAGGCTCTCCGGGACCGCCTCGACGACGAGCTGACAGCCCGCGACGTCGGCGAGGTTCGACGTGAACGTCACCCGCCCGTGCAGGGCGTCGTAGTCCTCCTGGCTCAGCTTGCCGCGCTCGAGGGCCCGGCCGGTGCTCTTGGCGAGCACCCCCTTGCCGCGCTCGACGGCCTCGTCGCTCACCTCGACGGCGACGACGTCGATCCCGTTGCGCGCGACGACCTCGACGATGCCGGCACCCATCGTGCCGAGACCGATGACGCCGACCTTGGTGAACTCTCGTGCCATGTGTGCGATCCTCGCATCCGCGGGTTGCCGTCAGCGGCCGACGGGACGTGAGGCTCCCCACCATCGGCCAGGGTGCGAGCAGGCTATCGGGCGGACCCGGCCGGCGCCGCATCGGCCCGGGTGGCGGCCCCGGGTGGCGGCCCCGGGTGGCGGCCCCGGGTCGCGGCGCCGGGCGGCGCGGCTCTCCCGGTGGGCGGTCGCCGGACGGCTGCTCCTCCTACCAGTCGTGCCCCGCCCCGATGAGGGCCTCCTCGGCCGAGAAGCGCTGCCTGGCCGTGAGCGGACTGCTCTGCGAAGGAACCGGGACATCGACGCTGCGGCAGTACGCGAGGAGGACGTAGTCGTAGGCGGACGTCGACGCGGCCAGCCGGGCCGCCTTGGCGGGTTGGTTGTCCGCCTCGACCCGGCGGATCTCGACGGCGAGCCGGCGCAGCTCCAGGGCGAGGAGCACCGGCGGAAGCGGCACGGCCTGCCGGCCTCGATGAGGCAGATGACGGCCCAGCCAGGCCGCGGGGCGGCGCAGCAGCCGGGGCGGCCGGTCCGTGACGAGCCAGTCGAGCAGCAGTCCCTCGGCACCGAAGACGAGGAAGGGCACGACGAGACACGCCAGCAGACCCAGGACGACAGCCATTGTCATCACCTCGACACGAGTGTGCGACGCCTTGGTCATGCGTGGCAAGAGGTCGGCGAGGTGAGGCCGGAAACACCGCGGTCGCCCGGGACCGGTCAGCTGCCGGTCGGGACGACCCGGTATGCCGCCAAGCGCTCGGGGTCGACGCAACTCACCTGCGGTGGAACGGCCGCGACGGCGGCCACGATGGCGTCCACGAGGTCGAGCGCGCTCTCGGCGGTCAGCTCGATGCCGACCCGCTGCTCCGGAGTACCCCCGGCGGGGGTGAGGTCGATGTTGAGGGTGTGCTCGGCCAGCGCCGCGACCGGGTGGTCGAGGTAGACCGTCGCGTTCGCGAGCCGCAGCCAGCGCGGCGGGCCCTTGCCGGCGCCCTCGACGGCACACCGTTCGGTCGTGTACGTGCACATCAGCGGCCCCATCCCGCCGGCACCCCGAGGTGCTCGGCGACGAAGTCGTGGACGATCTGCCAGCCGTCGGTCGCGGCGGCCACCCGGTAGCTCGGCCGGCTCACCGCGAAGAACCCGTGGCCGGCGTCCTCGAAGGTGTGGAACGTGTGGTCCTTGCCCGCCTCGGCGAGCAGGGCGTCGAGCTCGCCGACCTCGGCCGGGCCGGGGAAGCTGTCCTCGGCCCCGAAGAGGCCGAGGAGCGGGCAGGACAGGTCTGCCAGCATCCCGCGCAGGCTGCCGCGCGCGAGGGCGGCCCGCTCCGGAGGCGGTTCGGCGAGGACGAAGGCTCCATAGCAGTCCACCGCCGCATCGAGGTCGAGCGAGCAGGCGGCGAGGACGCTCTGCCGTCCACCGGAGCAGAACCCGATGACGCCGACCCTGCCGTTGGTTCCGCGCAGGGCGCGGAGATGCTCCACCGCACCCCGGACGTCACCGACGAGCCGGTCGTCAGGGACGCCACCGTTCGCCCGGTTCGCCGCGGCCGCGTCGTCCGACGCCGCGCCGGGGGCGTCCCGGTGGTGCAGGTTGGGGCACAGCGCGGCGTACCCCCACGAGGCGAAGCGCCGGGTGATCTCCTTGGTCGCCTCGTCGAAGCCGGGCATGTGGTGGATGACGACCATGCCCCCGGCGCCGGTCGCCGCCGCGGGGGTCGCGGCATACGCCTCGATGGTGTCGCCACCGTGGCCGACGATCGTGGTCGTCCCGCTCGTGAACGCGTCGGTCATCGGCCCGCCCCCGCTCTCCCGGGGGGGGATGCCAGGCACTCGGAGGTGAGCAGCCGCCGGTCCGCCAGCTCGCGCAGCACCAGGACCGCCGCCGCGAGGACGTCTCGCTCCTCGGGCCGCAGCGCCTCGAGGTCCTCGCTCAGCTGGCTCTCACTCTCACGGCGCAACCCGTCCAGTGTCCGCCCGCCCGTGGGCGACAGCCGCAGGACGAAGACGCGCTGGTCCCCGGGGTCACGCTCCCGAAGCACCCAGCCCGCCTCGCGCATGATGTCGACGAGGCGGGTCATGCTCGCGGGAGAGACGCCCATCTGGGCCGCCAGGTCGCCCTGGCGGACGCCCTCGGGCTGGCGGGCGAGCGCCGACAAGGCCGCAAGCCGGGTCGGGGTCACCCCGAGCCGCGTCGCCGGGGTCCGCAGATGGTAGGCGAGACGGCTGACCTCGGTGCGGAGCTGCCCGGCGAGGTCGAGGACATCGGGTGCGCGGGCGGTCATGAGATGGCCTCCTGGAGCTCGGGGCGCGCCGGCGGTGGCTGTCCCGTCGACTCGGTCTCGTCATCGACGTGGACGTACCTGCCGCCGCGAAGCCAGGATGCCGCAGCGGCCACGAGACACGCAACGATGGCGAACCCGAACGCCACGGCGAGTCCGGCGCGGAAAGGTCCGGAGACGAGTGAGGGGAAGAACGAGTGGCCGGTGAGGTATGCCGCGTCGGTCGGCGGGAGCGCGTGGATGGTCGCCGCGCCGAGCAGGGACTGTATCGGGTTGTAACCGAGCAGCGAGGCGAACAGGACGGCAACCGGTGGCAGCGCGGCGACCTGCTGCGCCTGGGCCACCGAGACGCCGTGGGCCGTCAGCCCGGACGTCATCGCGGCCGGCAGCGGGCCGGCGAGCCCACCGACCATGAGCGAGAAGAAGATGCCGATGGAGAGGACCATCGCGGCGTTCTGGAACGTCGTGCTCATGCCCGCCCCGACGCCGCGGCGGTAGGACGGCAGCGAGTTCATGATCCCGGCGCGGTTCGGGGAGGCGAACAGCCCCATGCCGAGCCCGTTGACGAAGATCGCCCCGGCGAACGGCGGGTAGGCGAAGCTCACGGGCAGGGCGAGGAGCCAGAGGAAGCTTGCCGCCGCGATGAGCATGCCTCCGGTCGCAAAGGGGCGGGCACCGTAGCGGTCGGACAGCCACCCCGAGACCGGCCCGGCGACGAGGAAGCCAAGGGTCATGGGCAGCATGAAGATGCCGGCCCACAACGGCGTGGACTCGAAGGAGTAGCCGTGCTCGGGGAGCCAGATCCCCTGGAGCCAGATGATGAGGATGAACATCAGACCACCCCGACCGAGGCCGGACAGGAGGCTGGCGATGTTGCCCGCCGTGAACGCCCGGATCCGGAACAGGTCGATGTGGAACATCGGGTGCTCGACCTTGGTCTCGACCCACGTGAACAGGACGAGGAGCGCGACCCCACCAACGAGCCCGGTGAGCACCCACGGGTTGGTCCAGCCCATGAGATGCCCGCCGTACGGCTGGATGCCGTAGGTGATCCCGGCGAGCAGGACGACCAGCCCGACCCCGAAGGTGACGTTGCCCCACCAGTCGATCCGGCCCGCGCGGCGCAGCCCCGTGTCCTTGAGCTTGAGGTAGGCCCAGATGGTCCCGAACAGGCTGACCGGTACCGAGACGAGGAAGACCAAGCGCCAGTTGACCGGCGCGAGCACGCCGCCGACGACGAGGCCGAGGAAGGACCCGGCGATCCCGGCGACCATGTTGAGACCGAGGGCGAGACCACGCTGGTGGGTGGGGAAGGCGTCGGTGATGATCGCGTTCGAGTTCGCCATGAGCAGGGCACCCCCGACGCCCTGAAGGATGCGCATGACGATGAGCCAGAGGGCTCCGGCCGACCCGGTCATCCAGGTCACCGACAGCAGGATCGAGAAGACGGTGAAGAGGGCGAACCCGGCGTTGTACATCCGGACCCGGCCGAACATGTCGCCGAGCCGGCCGAAGCTGACGACGAGCACGGCGGTGACGACGAGGTAGCCCATGATGAGCCACAGCAGATAGCTGCTGTTGCCCGGGGCGAGGGGGTCGATCGCGAGCCCGCGGAAGATGTCGGGCAGGGCGATGAGGAGGATCGAGCTGTTGATCGTCGCGATGAGGACGCCGAGGGTCGTGTTGGAGAGGACGACCCACTTGTACTGGGGACCGGGCGACGTATTCATTAGTTCAAGTCTACTAACTGTCTCCGGGCGCGTCTGAGGTCATCCTCACCTCCGCGGGGTGGCGCCCCCACCCCGCCCCCGCCGGTAGGGTGTCCGCTCGTGCGGATGGTCATCGCGACGTGCAGCGTCGACTACGAGGGACGGCTGTCGGCTCACCTGCCCCTGGCGACCCGGCTGCTCCTCGTCAAGGCCGACGGCTCGGTGCTCGTCCATTCCGACGGTGGGTCCTACAAGCCGCTCAACTGGATGTCACCGCCGTGCTCGATGGCCGAGGTGTCGCCCGACGAGGCCGAGGTGGCCGAGGGCGTCGCCGCCGTGTGGGTGGTCCAGCATGCCAAGTCCGAGGACCGGCTCCGGGTCCGGATCCACCAGATCCACCACGACTCCCTGCACGAGCTGGGGGTCGACCCCGGCCTGGTCAAGGACGGCGTCGAGGCGCACCTGCAGAGCCTGCTCGCCGAGCACATCACGACCCTCGGCGAGGGGTGGACGCTCGTCCGCCGCGAGTACATGACGGCCATCGGTCCGGTCGACATCCTCTGCAAGGACTCCACCGGCACCACGGTGGCCGTCGAGATCAAGCGGCGCGGCGAGATCGACGGGGTCGAGCAGCTCACCCGCTACCTCGAGCTGATGAACCGAGACCCCCACCTGGCCCCCGTCTCCGGCGTCTTCGCGGCCCAGTCCATCAAGCCGCAGGCACGCACCCTCGCCGAGGACCGCGGCATCCGCTGCGTCGTCCTCGACTACGACGAGCTACGCGGCATCGACACCAGCGCACACCGCCTCTTCTAGCCCGCGCGCGGTCGACTCACCCGTGCAGCCGGTCCGGGCCTCCCGGCCGGCCGAGCGCCCGCCACCCGTCGTCGCCGATCTCGACGCGGGTCGGCTCGGCGGCCGAGCCCGCTTCCTCGGAGGCGCGGTCGGCTCGGAGGCCGCCCACCAGAGCGGGGACGACGACGGAGATGACGCCTCCGGGGGCGAGCACGAGCACGGCCTCCCCGCGGTGCTGGTCGGCGATGTGGGAGAGGGCCTCGCGAACCCGCTCGAGGGCCCCGGCGGTGAGCTCGGCGGCCCCGACCTCCTCCAGGCCGTCCACCTCGACGGCGCCGACGTCGAGCGCGTCGGCCGCGACGCGCGCCGCCGCGGTGTGTGCGGGGAGCCGGCCGGACCAGACCCGCGCCACGTGGTCGCCGGCGACCCGCTGCGCGATCGCCAGCATCTGCCGCTCGTCCCCCGGCGGCGCGAGAAGGAGGGTCGCCGGGCAGTGCAGGGCCATCCCACGATGGTATGCCGTCCCGGCCGGGACCGGTCAGCCTCCGGCGGCCACGAGCGGAGCGAGGCCGCGCGAGGCTCGGATGACGTCGACGAAACGGGCCATGATGTCGGTGAGCCCGAAGTCCTTGGGGGTGAACACCTCGGCGACGCCGAGCTCCTTGAGCCGAGCCGCGTCGGACTCGGGGATGATCCCGCCGACGATGACGGGGATGTCGTCCGCACCGGCCGCCCGAAGCTGGTCGAGGACGTCGGGGACGAGCTCCATGTGCGACCCGGAGAGGATGGACAGTCCGACGAGCTGGACGTCCTCGGCGATCGCGGCGGCGACGATCTGCTCGGGCGTGAGCCGGATCCCTTGGTAGACGACCTCGAACCCCGCGTCCCGGGCCCGCACGGCGACCTGCTCGGCACCGTTGGAGTGACCGTCCAGGCCGGGCTTGCCGACGAGGACCCGCAACCGGTGGCCGAGCTCGTGGCCGGTGGCGGCGACGGAGTCCCGAACCGCCGCCAGCTCCTGGCCCCCGGCAGCGATGATGTCGCCACCCACGCCGGTGGGGGCACGGAACTCGCCGAAGACCTCGCGCAGCGCCTGGGTCCACTCCCCCGTCGTCACCTCGGCGCGCGCACACTCGAGGGACGCGGGCATGAGGTTGACCACGGACTGCGCGTCGGCACGCAGCCGGGCGATCGCGCGGGCGGCCCGCTCCCGCCTGGCGGGATCGGCGTCCCGCGTCTCGCGCCAGGCCGCCACCGCGTCGGCAGCGGCCTTCTCGACACCGGGGTCGACCGACTGGATCGCCTCGTCGAGGTCGGCCGTCAGGGGGCTCGGCTCCGCCGTCTCGAACCGGTTCACGCCGACGACGATGTCCTCCCCGGACTCGATCCGTTGGCGCCGCAGCGCGTGCGAGGCGACCATGGCGGACTTCATGTAGCCGCTCTCGACGGCCGGCACCGCGCCGCCCATCGCCTGCACCCGGTCGATCTCGGCGCGCGCACCGGCGAGGAGCTCGTGGACCTTGGCCTGGATGACGGTCGAGCCGTCGAAGATGTCGTCGTACTCGAGGAGGTCGGACTCGTAGGCCAGGACCTGCTGCATCCGCAGCGACCACTGCTGGTCCCAGGGACGGGGCAGGCCGAGAGCCTCGTTCCACGCCGGCAGCTGGACCGCTCGGGCTCGAGCCCCCCTGGAGAGGGTCACCCCGAGCATCTCGAGGACGATCCGCTGGACGTTGTTCTCGGGCTGCGCCTCGGTCAGGCCGAGGGAGTTGACCTGGACCCCATAGCGGAACCGCCGCTGGGCCGCATCGGTCACGCCGTAGCGGTTCCGGGTGAGGTCGTCCCACAGCTCGACGAAGGCCCGCATCTTGCACATCTCCTCGACGAAGCGGACCCCCGCATTGACGAAGAACGAGATGCGGGCGACGACCTCGCCGAAGCGCTCGGTGGGCACCTGTCCCGAGTCGCGGACCGCGTCGAGGACGGCGATCGCGGTGCACATCGCATAGGCGATCTCCTGGACCGGTGTCGCCCCGGCCTCCTGGAGGTGGTAGCTGCAGATGTTGATGGGGTTCCACGTCGGCATCTCGTTGACGGTGTAGGTGATGAGGTCCGTCGTCAGCCGGAGCGAGGGGCCGGGGCCGAAGACGTAGGTCCCGCGGGAGAGGTACTCCTTGATGATGTCGTTCTGGGTCGTCCCGGCCAGGGCGTGCACCGCAGCGCCGGGGTCCTCCCCCGCCGCCACCGCCTGGTCCTCGGCGGCGACCTGGTAGAGGGCGAGCAGCCACATCGCCGTCGCGTTGATCGTCATCGATGTGTTCATCTTCGCCAGTGGGATCTGGTCGAACAGGGCTCGCATGTCGCCGATGTGGCTGATGGGGACCCCGACCTTCCCGACCTCGCCGCGGGCCAGGACATGGTCGGGGTCGTACCCGGTCTGGGTGGGCAGGTCGAAGGCGACCGACAGGCCGGTCTGCCCCTTCCCGAGGTTCCGCCGGTAGAGGGCGTTGCTCGCGGCGGCGGAGGAGTGGCCGGCATACGTCCGCATGACCCACGGTCGGTCCCGCTCCGGGCGCGCGGGGACGGCGGTGGGGTGCGAGGCGGCGGGTTGGCCGGGGCCGGGCTCGGTCATGCCCCGACGTTACCCGCGAGTTGGACGGCGCGGGGAGCCGGTCGGCCGGTGAGCGTCGGCACAGCCGTCAGCGGTCGGCGTCGACGGCCAGCGGTCAGCGGACGCCCGCGGCGGCGAGGGCGCTCGTCGGCGCCGTTGACGGCACGAGGGCCGAACCGAGCCGCGCGCGACGGAGCAGCCGGGCGGTCCGCCCGTCCTGGGCCGCGACCTGGAGATGCACCCCGGCCCGGCGGGAGCGGTGGAGACACTCGACGAGCATCCCGAGAGCGGTCGAGTCACCGATCTCGACATCGGAGAGGTCGAGAAGCACCCGGGCTGCGCCGCCGTCGATGGCGCGATGCAGCGTCAGCCGGAGATCGGGAACCGTGCGGACGTCGAGCCGTCCGCACATGACGACGCGATAGCCGCGGTCGTCGGGTCCTTCGGTGATCGTCACGATGGCACGTCCCTGTTCGGCCATGGCGCCCCTGCAGCACCGGGTCCATTACATCGGCAGTTCGCTCCGCAGCCGGGCAGGCGCTGGTAAAGAAATGACAAAGATCTGAGAGGGTGTGGCCATGGTCAACCTCACCCGGATCTACACGCGCACCGGAGACGACGGGACGACGTCCCTCGGCGACATGGCCCGGACGCGCAAGACCGACCCCCGCCTGGCCGCATACGCCGACGCGAACGAGACCAACGCCGCCATCGGCGTCGTCCTGGCCGGGCCAGGGGTACCCGACGACATCCGGGCCACCCTGAGCCGGGTCCAGAACGACCTCTTCGACGTCGGTGCCGACCTGTCGACCCCGCTGCAGGTCAGCTACGAGCACCCGCCGCTGCGGGTCCTCCAACGGTGGGTCGACGAGCTCGAGGCCGACTGCGACACCTATCTCGAGCGGCTCGACCCACTGCGCTCGTTCATCCTTCCCGGCGGCAGTCCCGCCGCCGCCCAGCTGCACGTCGCGACGACGGTCGCCCGTCGGGCCGAGCGCTCGACGTGGGCCGCCATCGAGGCACACGGCACCGAGCCCGGGGCGGCCCGGGGCGAGGGCGGTGTCAACCCTCTCGCCGCGACCTACCTCAACAGGCTGTCCGACCTGCTCTTCATCCTTGCCCGGGCCGCCAACCTGCCGAACGGGGACGTCCTGTGGCAGCCCGGCGGCGGCCGCGAGGCACCGGAGCCGACGTAGTCCGGTCCCGACCGCGGACCCGCCGGTGCCTCGTATGCCGCGACCGGGCGCCTCGGGCGACGGCCGGTCTCACGTGACGTTGACGTTGAACCCTGGGGGGAGCTCTCGAGCCACGCGCGCAGGGCGGTGTAGGCCGGGGCGGAGAGCGCCAGCCCGCACGGTGTCGCCCCGCACGAGCCGCTCACCTCCACGGCGTCGGGCAGTCCCGGGATCGGCTCGCGAACCGGGACGGCGGAACCGAGGTCGAGGTCGTGGCGCATCCACGAGTGCCGCGGACGGACCGACGGCCCGATCACCGTGAACCAGTCCAGCCGGGCACCCGAGAGACGCGCGAGGCCGAGCCGCCAGCGCGGTTCGGCCTCGGTTCGCAGGGCGCACAGCATGAGCGGTCGCCCCTCGGCGATGTACCGGCGACGAAGCCAGACGTACGCCAGCACGAGGACCACGATCGCAGCGAGCAGCGCGATAACGCTCTCCGCGGTGACCAGTGGCGACATCGTCCCGGGCTCCCTCCCGCCCCGCGCCGCTAGGCGGACATGGCCGAGGCGTCGACCACCTCGGAGATGATCGTCACCCGGTCGTGGTCGACCGAGAGGAACCCGCCGTCCACCGTGGCGGTCTGCATCCCGTCCTCGGCGTGGATCCGCACCTCGCCCTCGGCGAGGATGACGAGCAGCGGGCTGTGCCCGGGCAGGATGCCGATGTCGCCGTCGATCGAACGGGCGCTCACCTGGCTCGCCGCGCCGGACCACACCTTGCGGTCGGCGGCGACGAGTTCGACCTGAAGCTGGCTCACGGGGTCCTCCGGGGGTGGGTGGTCGGGTCAGTCTAGACGCTGGGTCGTCGGACTCGCTCAGGGCACGGGCTGGGCGCTGAGGTCCTCGTCGATGTCGGCTTCGGGCTGCTCCACGGCGTTGGTCCCCCGGTTGACGGCCCGCATGAGGTGATAGACGAGCAGGGCGGCGGCGCTGCCGAGGGCGATGCCGGCGAACTGGAGGTCGCCGACGGTCCAGGTGAAGTCGGCGATGCCGATGACGAGCGCGATGGCTGCCGTCATGAGGTTGATCGGGTTGCCGAAGTCGACGCGGTTCTGGACCCAGATGCGGACCCCGAGCAGGCCGATCATGCCGTAGAGGACGGTGCCCGCACCGCCGAGGACGCCGGGGGGAACGGTGGCGATCAGCTGGCCGAACTTTGGCGAGAAGGACAACAGGAGCGCGATCGTCGCGGCGACCCAGTAAGCCGCCGTCGAGTAGATCTTCGTGGCCGCCATGACCCCGATGTTCTCGGCATACGTCGTCGTTCCGGAACCACCGCCGGCGCCGGCCAGCGTCGTCGCCAGGCCGTCTGCCATCAGGGCCCGGCCCATGACCGGGTCGAGGTCGCGATCGGTCATCAGGGCGACCGACTTGACGTGACCGACGTTCTCGGCGACGAGGACGAGAACCACCGGGATGAACAGCCCGGCGAGCGACCAGTGGAACGTCGGGGTGGTGAAGTCGGGCAGGCCGAGCCACCCGGCCTTGGACACCGCGGTGAAGTCGACCTCGCCGCGCAGAAGGGCGACGAGGTAGCCGGCCACGACCCCGATGAGGATGGCCAGCCGGCCGAGCAGCCCCCTGGCAAGAACCATGACGACCGCGACGACGACGAGCGTGGTGAGGGCGGTCACCGGGGAGACGACGAAGTTGTTCTTGGCCGCCGGGGCGAGGTTGAGACCGATGAGCGCGACGATCGTGCCGGTGACGACCGGTGGCATGACGATCTGGAGCCAGCGGTCGCCGGCGACCTGCACGACGAGGCCGACGAGGAAGAGGGTGACACCGGCCATGACGACGCCGCCGAGCGCCCCGGCGAAGCCGTAGTCGGCCTTGGCCGCCGCGATCGGCGCGATGAAGGCGAACGACGAGCCGAGGTAGCTCGGCACCCGCCCTGCCGTGAGGACGAGGAAGAGCATCGTGCCCAGACCGGAGAAGAACAGCGTCGTCGCCGGCGGGAAGCCGGTGAGGAGCGGGACGAGGAAGGTGGCGCCGAACATCGCCACGACGTGCTGCGCGCCGATGCCGATCGTCCGCGGCCAGGTGAGCCGCTCGTCCGGGGCGACGACCTCACCCTGGGTGGGAGCCCTCCCATCGCCGTGGACACTCCAGCCCAGCCCCAACGGGTTCCCACTCATGCCTGACGCCTCTCGTGCGCTGTTGTCCGACACAGGGCCGGCCTCCACAAGAGACCGGCCCTGCCTGGTGTGTGTCGCCTCGTCGAGTCAGAGGTTCTTCTGGATCTCGGCCCACTGGCGCTCGACATCGTCGAGCCCGCCGCACATGAAGAAGGCCTGCTCGCCCACGTCGTCGTAGTCGCCGTCGCAGATCTTGGCGAACGCCTCGACGGTGTCGACCAGGGGGACGGTCGAGCCCTCGATGCCGGTGAACTGCTTGGCGACGTAGGTGTTCTGAGAGAGGAACCGCTGCAGCCGGCGGGCCCGGTTGACGAGGATCTTGTCCTCCTCGGACAGCTCGTCGATGCCGAGGATGGCGATGATGTCCTGCAGCTCCTTGTTGCGCTGGAGGATCTGCTTGACACGGAGCGCCGTCGTGTAGTGGTCCTCCGCGATGTAGCGGCGGTCGAGGATCCGGCTCGTCGAGGCGAGCGGGTCCACGGCCGGGTAGATGCCGAGCGAGGCGATCTCTCGCGAGAGCTCGGTCGTCGCGTCCAGGTGGGCGAAGGTCGTCGCCGGAGCCGGGTCGGTGTAGTCGTCGGCCGGCACGTAGATCGCCTGCATCGAGGTGATCGAGTGGCCGCGCGTCGAGGTGATGCGCTCCTGCAGCGTCCCCATCTCGTCGGCGAGGGTCGGCTGGTAGCCCACGGCGGACGGCATCCGACCGAGCAGCGTCGACACCTCGGATCCGGCCTGGGTGAACCGGAAGATGTTGTCGATGAACAGGAGCACGTCCTGCTTCTGCACGTCACGGAAGTACTCCGCCATCGTCAGCGCGGACAGCGCGACCCGCAGGCGGGTGCCCGGCGGCTCGTCCATCTGGCCGAACACCAGGGCGGTCTGGCCGAGGACTCCCGCCTCGTCCATCTCGGCGATGAGGTCGTTGCCCTCACGGGTGCGCTCCCCCACACCGGCGAACACCGACACGCCACCGTGGTCGCGCGCCACCCGGGCGATCATCTCCTGGATGAGGACGGTCTTGCCGACGCCCGCACCCCCGAACAGGCCGATCTTGCCGCCCTGGACGTACGGGGTGAGCAGGTCGATGACCTTGATGCCGGTCTCGAACATCTGGGTCCGCGACTCGAGCTGGTCGAAGGCCGGCGCGCTCCGGTGGATCCCCCAGCGCTCCTTGACGTCGAGGGTCTCACCCTCCTTGAGGTTGAGGCAGACCCCGGTCGTGTTGAACACGTGACCGAGGGTGACGTCGCCGACCGGGACGGTGATCGGGCCGCCGGTGTCCTGGACCCGGGTTCCCCGCACCAGACCGTCGGTCGGCTGGAGCGAGATCGCCCGAACCATGTTGTCGCCGATGTGCTGGGCGACCTCGAGGTTGAGGGTCTTCACGGCGAGTTCGCCCTCGGACTCCACCTCGGAGGAGAACTCGATCTCGGCCGTGAGCAGGTTGTACTGCTCGGGCATCGCGTCCGAGGGGAACTCGACGTCGACGACCGGGCCGATGATCCGGGCGATGCGCCCGACCCCACCGGTCGTGGCGTCGTCCTGGGGCTTGGTCGCTGTGGCAGTCATAAGGGTTGTCCTCACTTGCTCTCGGCGAGGGCGTTGGCTCCGCCGACGATTTCGCTGATCTCTTGGGTGATCTCGGCCTGGCGTGCCTGGTTGGCCAGGCGGGTGTACTTCTTGATGAGGTCGTCTGCGTTGTCGGTCGCGGACTTCATCGCCCGCTGTCGGGAGGCCAGCTCGGAGGCGCTGGCGCTCAGCAGGCAGGTCCAGATCCGCGAGATGACGTACTGCGGAAGCACCGTGTCGAGGACCTGCTCGACGTTGGGCTCGAACTCGTAGAGCGGGAGCAGCTCGTGGGCCGCATCGACGGCCTCGGGCTCGTCGTCGTCGACCACCTCGAGGGGGAGCAGCCGGAGCACCCGCGGCTCCTGGGTCACCATGGTGTTGAACCGGGTGTAGACGATGTGGAACTCGTCGTGCCCGCCCTGCTCGAAGTCCTGGAGGAAGTCGGTGATGACCCGTTCGCCGATCTCGCGAGCCACCTCGATGGTCGGGTTGTCGGTGAACCCGGACCACTCCGCCGCGCTCTCCCGACGGCGGAACTTGTAGAAGGAGATGACCTTGCGGCCGACGAGGTAGGCAACGACCTCCTTGCCGTCGGCCCGGAGCCGCTCGACGAGCTGCTCGCTCTCCTTGATGACCGACGAGGCGTAAGCGCCGGCCAGACCGCGGTCGCTCGCGATGATGAGCACCCCCGCCCGGCGCACCTCGGCCTGCTCGGTCGTCATCGGGTGCTCGTCGTTTGAGTACGTCGCCAGCGCCGAGAGCGCCCGGGTGAGCGCGTGGGTGTAGGGGGCGGACTGCAGGACCCGTTGCCGGGCGCGGATGACCCGCGACGCGGCCATGAGCTCCATCGCCCGGGTGATCTTCATCGTCGCGCTGACGGCCCGGATGCGCTGCCGGTACTCCCGGATCTGCGCTCCCATTCGGTTCTGCCTCTCGTCGGTGCGGTGTTCAGGTGGGGTCGTGTGCCACGTGGGGTCGTATGCCGCGTGGCGCGGCCGGCCGGGTGCGCAGGAGCGCACCCGGCATACCGCCTAGCGCTTCTGTCGCTTGATCTGCTCCTGATCGATGTCCTCGACGGGAAGCTCCTCGGCGGGCTCCTCGTAGGCGAGCTGGATGCCGCCCTCGCCGGCGGTGAACTGCTCCTTGAAGGAGTCGATCTCCTCGCTCAGGGCCTGCTCGGTCTCCTCCTCGAACTTCCCCGACTCGCGGATGGCATCGAGCAGCGCCGACTTCTCGCGGTGGAGGTGGTCGAGGAACTCGGCCTCGAAGCGGGACACGTCCTCGACGGCCACCGAGTCCAGCTTGCCGGAGGTACCTGCCCACACCGAGACGACCTGCTCCTCGACGGGGAACGGGTTGGACTGCCGCTGCTTGAGCAGCTCGACGAGGCGCGCACCGCGGGCCAGCTGGGCGCGGGAGGCCGGGTCGAGGTCGGAGGCGAACATCGCGAACGCCTCCATGGCGCGGAACTGGGCGAGGTCGAGCTTGAGCCGCCCCGCGACGGACTTCATCGCCTTGATCTGAGCCGCGCCGCCGACCCGCGAGACCGACACGCCCACGTCGATGGCGGGCCGGACGTTGGAGTTGAACAGGTCGGACTGGAGGTAGATCTGGCCGTCGGTGATGGAGATGACGTTGGTCGGGATGTAGGCCGACACGTCACCTGCCTTGGTCTCGATGATCGGAAGCCCGGTCATGGAACCGGCGCCCAGCTCGTCGGACAGCTTGGCGCAGCGCTCGAGGAGGCGGCTGTGCAGGTAGAAGACGTCGCCGGGGTACGCCTCGCGGCCCGGCGGGCGGCGCAGCAGCAGGGACACGGAGCGGTATGCCTCGGCCTGCTTGGACAGGTCGTCGAAGACGATGAGGACGTGCTTGCCGGCGTACATCCAGTGCTGGCCGATGGCCGAGCCGGTGTAGGGGGCGAGGTACTTGAAGCCGGCGGAGTCCGAGGCGGGGGCGGCCACGATCGTCGTGTACTCCATGGCGCCGGCGTCCTCGAGGGTGGCCCGCACCGAGGCGATGGTCGAGCCCTTCTGGCCGATGGCGACGTAGATGCACCGCACCTGCTTGGTGGGGTCACCGCTCGCCCAGAACTCCTTCTGGTTGATGATCGTGTCGACGGCCACCGTCGTCTTGCCGGTCTGCCGGTCGCCGATGATGAGCTGGCGCTGGCCGCGTCCGATGGGGGTCATCGCGTCGACGGCCTTGAGCCCGGTCTGCAGCGGTTCGGAGACGGACTGGCGCTGGACCACGGTGGGCGCCTGCAGCTCGAGGGCGCGGCGCCCCTCGTTCTCGATCTCGCCGAGCCCGTCGATGGCGGTGCCGAGCGGGTTGATGACGCGCCCGAGGAAGGCGTCGCCGACCGGGACCGAGAGGACCTCGCCGGTCCGCTTGACGCTCTGGCCCTCCTCGATCTTCATGAAGTCACCGAGGATGACGACGCCGATCTCGTGGACGTCGAGGTTGAGCGCGATGCCCAGCGTCCCGTCCTCGAACTCGAGCAGCTCGTTGGTCATCGCCGAGGGCAGTCCCTCGACGTGCGCGATGCCGTCACCGGCGTCGACGACGCGGCCGACCTCCTCCCGGGAGGCCTGGCCGGGCTCGTAGGACTGGACGTAGCTGTCCAGGGCGTCCCGGATCTCCTCCGGACGGATCGAGAGCTCCGTCATTGGTTCTTTCCTTCTCCTCGGGTTCCGACCCGGTCGGGTCGGGGTGGTTTCGTCTGGGTGCGTCTGCTTCGTCGAGCGGTGGTGCTGTGCAGTTTGTCGGTCCGGATGCTGCGGTGTGTCGCGGTGGTCAGCCCCCGGCCATGTGGCGACGGGCCTCGTCGAGGCGCCGCAGGATCGTGCCGTCGACGACCTCGTCACCGACGTGGACCCGGATGCCACCGATCACCTCGGGGTCGACGACGACCTGGAGCAGGATGGCCGTTCCGTAGATCCGGGCGAGCGCGACGCGTAGCCGGGTCTCCTGGTCCTCGGTGAGCGGCGCCACCGCGGTGACGACGGCGGTGAGCTGTTGACGGCGCGCCGCGGCCCGCTGGAGGTACTCGTCGACCGTCTGGTCCAGCCTGCGACCCCGCGGGGCGAGCACGGCCTGCCGGGCAAGCCGGAGCGTCTCCGGCGCCACCTTCGACTCCAGCAGGGACTGGACGATCTGCGCCTTCCCGGCGGCGTCGCCCCGGCGGTTGCCGAGCGCGTCGCGCAGGGCGGGCGAGGCCGCGACGATCCGCTCGAACCGGAAGAGCTCGTCCTCCACGGCACCGATGCGCTTGCTCTGCTCCGCGCCGACGAGCAGCGAGTCGACGGCGAGGATCTCGGCGGCGTCGGTGAGGTCACGCTCGGCAGCCCACCGCTGGGCCGCGAGCTCGCCGACAACCGTGACGGCCGGCGCCGACACCTTGGTTCCGAACAGCCGGACGACGAGGCCCCGCTTGGCGGTGGCATCCCGGGACGGGTCGGCGAGCGCCCGCCGCAGCGACGCGTTGCGGTCGACCAGCTCGGCGACGGCGAAGAGCTCGTCGGCGAGGCCGCCCGGCTCGGCGCCGTCGGCAAGGGCGGTCGCGAGCGCCACCCGCCCTGCCGCCTCCGCCGCACGTGAGCTACCGCGCATCAGCTGTCCTGACCGGCGCCGTCGGACCCGACCTTCTCGGGCGCGGCCTGACCGGACTCGAGGTCGGCGAGGAAGCGCTCGATGATGTTGGCGCTCATCGTGTCGTCGATGGACTCCCCGACGATCCGGGTGGCCAGGTCGGTCGACATCCGCCCGACGTCGGCGCGCAGGCTGATGGCGGCCTGGGACCGTTCTGCCTCGATCTGGCGCTGTGCCGACTCGGTGATCCGGGCCGCCTCGGCCTGGGCCTGGGAGCGCAGCTCGGCGATGATCGACGCGCCCTGTTCGCGGGCGTCCTCACGGATCCGGTTGGCCTCGGCACGGGCGTCGGCCAGCTGGGCCTCGTACTTGGCCTTCGCCGCGTCTGCCTCGGCCTGGGCCTCCTCGGCCTGGGCCATGCCGCCCTCGATGGCGGCCGTGCGCTCGGCATACAGCTGCTCCATGCGCGGCACGACCTTCGTCTTGTACAGCCAGTACATGATGGCGAAGGCGATGAGGCTGATGATCATCTCAGCCGGATGAGGCAGCAGCGGCAGCGCGGTCGGCCAGCCGGCTCCCCCCTCAGCGGGGACGGATGCGGGAACCACGTCGCTTCCTATCTGTCGGTCGGTGGGAGGAGGTCCTCGGTCAGCCCTTGAAGACGAAGGCGAAGACCAGACCGAGAATCGCAAGCGCCTCGGTGATGGCCATGCCGGTGAACGCGATGGTCTGGAGCATGCCGCGGGCCTCGGGCTGGCGAGCCACGCCGTTGATGTAGGCGGCGAAGATCAGACCCACGCCGATGCCGGGGCCGATGGCGGCGAGGCCGTAGCCGAGGTACGCGATGGAGCCGGTCATGTGGATTTCCTTTCGGGTGGCACCGGACTCGGTCCCGGTGTCAGGGGTTGGGTGTCTGTCGGTCGGTCGACGCCTCGTGGCGTCTAGTGGTGCTCGGAGACGGCGTCGGAGATGTAGAGGGCGGCCAGCAAGGTGAAGATGAAGGCCTGAAGGAACTCGATCAGCAGCTCGAAGAAGCTCATGAAGACGGCGAAGGCGAAGGACAGGATGCCGCTCACGCCCAGGAAGATGCTCCCGGTGTGCAGCAGGAGGTACTCGCCTCCGACGACGAACACGAGGAGCATGAGGTGGCCGGCGAGCATGTTGCCGAAGAGTCGGAGCGCCAGGGTCACCGGACGGATGATGAAGTAGGTGAGGAACTCCAGCACGAAGAGGATCGGCCGGAGCCACATCGGCAGGCCCGAGGGGACCAGCGACGCGAGGTAGTTGATGACGCCGTGCTTCCGGCGGATCGCCGTCACGTGGTACGTGAGGTAGACGATGAGGGTGAGCACCATGGGGACGCCGACCCGGCTCATCGTCGGGTACTGGATGAAGGGAACGACCCCGAAGATGTTGTTGACGAGGATGAGGCTGAACAGCGTGAACAGCAGCGGGAGGAACTGGAGGAAGTCCTTGGAGCCGATGATGTCGCGGGCGATCGTGTTGCGGACGAAGTTGTAGCCCTGCTCCGCCAGCCACTGGCGGCGGCTCGGCACGACCGACAGCTTGCCCGTCGTGGAGACGTAGAACCAGCCGACGAGGGCCACCGACAGGAGAAGGACGACAGCGGGGCGGGTGATCGCCCAGTTGCTGTCCCCACCGATGAGCGGCCACCAGAAGTCCCCGGTCCCCGGCGACTGGAACCCGCCCCCGTCACTGCCGGCCAGGGGGGCCAGCTGGGCGAACACGGTCAGGCTCACGCTCACTCCTCGAATCCGTCCATGTGGGAACCTGCTCTGGTCTCGGCAAGGGGGGCTCCGCCGCCCCGGCCCAGCAGCCGGCCCGGCAGCCGACCCGGCAACCGACCCGGTGCGGCCTCCCGGATCAGGATGTACGGTACCTGACCCCGTGAGACGCACGCGACGCGCCATGCACCCGCGGCCCGGCCCGTCATGCCGTCTGCTCCATGTCTGCGTTCGTGGGCTCGTCGTCCCAGACGAGCTGACGTCCCCGGACGACGGTCCGGATCTGCAGCACCTGCCAGAGCAGGGTCACCCCGAGGGCCGCGAACCCGAACGCGGGGCCACTCAGCCACGTCGCGTTGCCGAGGACGACGATGACCAGCAGGAGGAAGGCGAGCTGGGCACCGACGATGACCAGCCCCGCGGCGAAGAAGCCGGCGGGTGTCCGGCTCCGACGCAGGGACACCATGACAAGCAGGCCCGCGCCGAGGAAGACCGCCGCGGTGAGGACCCCGAGCAGGGCGCTGCGTCCGTCCCTGGCGCCGAGAACCGCCCAGACCAGACCCACGGCCACCAGCGCGAGGACCCCCGTCGGAAGGTAGGCCCGCCGGAGCATCGCCGCGAACGGGTCGCGGGCGAGGGGCCGCGAAGGCGTCGATGCGGGCACCGTTGTCCTGACGTCGAGATCCTGTCGAGTTTGTGAAAACTATCACAAGCACTGGGCAGGCTCCGGTACACGTCCGGCATGCGAGAGCGGGGCCACCCCCTGCGGTGGCCCCGCGCTCATCCTCCCTCGGGTCGGAGCCCGCGGGGGAGTCGGTGGGCGCTCGACCGACGTGGTCGGGCGGTGGCGCAGCCGGCGGCTGCTCCGGTCAGGCGGCCCGGGCCGATCGTGCCAGGCCGACGACAAGGGCGCCGGAGGCGAGGAACAGGGCCGCGGCCGCCAAGTAGATGGTGTTGAGGTCGAGGACGAGGCCGGCGAGGAACGAGGCCACCACCCCGACGACGATGAGCAGGAGCAGGGGGGCGACGCCCCGGCGCGGCGCGGCGCCGGCACCCTTGGTGTAGAGGGCGAGCGCGCCGACGACGACGATGAGGCCGGCGACGGAGGCCAGGTAGCCGAGCTGCCCGATCACGCCGGCGACGATCATGCCGACCGGGATGACGAGGGCCGACAGGGCCAGGCCCTGAGCGACGCTCTCCCGGGGGACGGGCGGCGCGACCACGACGTCGTCGGGCTCGGCGCCCACCGGGTGCGCGTCCACGTGATGTACGCCGGCGGCGAGCGCCAGCGCGGCGGCATACGCGGCGGCGCCGTCAGGCATCTGGGACCGGACGGGCGGGACCGCGTCCATCGACATGGCCGCGGGAGCGATCGGGACGCGGTGGCGGGGTCCGAGGCCCATCGGGCCGGGGGTGATCGATCCGGGCAGCCAGCCGGCGCGAACGGGCACGCCCGAGGAGATGGCGGGAAGGGGGATGAGGTGGGCCACGGGATTCTCCTGGGGGCGAGGGGTCAACGGACGAGATGCTGGATGGACAACGAGAGGCTGGACACCGCCGCTGCGGCGCCGACCTTGAAGGTCACCGCCGTGACGGCCATCCCCGCAACCCCACCGACGACGGCAACGGAGCGACCGAAACGGGCCTCCCCGCGGTGCCGTCCGCCCGGAGAGGTGTCGAGGCGGTATGCCGTCCGCCCCGCAGGGATGCCGACGAGCTCCGCAGGGTCGGCCAGGGGCGGGGGCGGCAGGTGCGACAGGTCGTCATGACGCGATGAGCCCGCGTGCCGGGCGCTACCGGCGTGCCGGCCGTTCTCGGCGTGTGGGCCGACCGGGAGATGCCTGACGGCGCCTGCATGCCGGGCGTCCGCGGGCCGCGGCTCAGTCCCCTGATGGGCCGAGCCACGGTGGCGGGCGTCGTGGGCAGACATGACGTGTTCCTTCGTGCCGGACGAGGGTTGCCTGAGGGTGTGGCTGCCCGGCGAACGCCACTATCGCAGCGGCCCGGACACGCCCCCGGAACAAACCGCCCCGACTCCTCCGAACGGACCACCAACTCCCGGCCAATGGGACCGGAGGGCGTAACGCGGCACCCGGCCCGAGTCGTTCGGGTGTGCGGACGGCCTCCCGGGGCCGGTCAGCCGAGGTCGGGATGCTCGCTCGGGCGGGGGTCCTCGACCAGGTCCAGGACGGTCCGCGGCAGCCAGATCGTGAGGACGGTGGCGGTGAGGAGCATGGCCGCCACCGCGCCCAGCGCCAGCAGCGGTTGGAGGAAGACGAACGACACCGAGCCGACAGCAGCCACGGCAGCCCAGAACCACAGGAGGAGGACGGCGCGACGATGCCCGTGCCCCCACCGGAGCATCCGGTGGTGCAGGTGCTGCGCGTCCGGCTGCCAGGGTCGCTGACCGCGACGGGTGCGCCGGACAACGGCAAGGACGACGTCGATGAGGGGCAGCAGGATGATCGAGATGGGGACGATGAGGGGCAGCAGGGTCGCGGCCACCGCGTTCGTGCTCACGGCCGCGCCCGTCACGGTTCCGGTGATGGAGATCATGGCCGCGGCGAGCAGCAGGCCGAGGAGCAGCGCGCCGCTGTCGCCCATGAAGATCCGCGCCGGGTGGAAGTTGTGCGGCAGGAACCCCAGGCAGACCCCGACGAGCGCGGCGGAGATGAACGCCGCCGAGGTGAAGACGTTGGGCGGGTTGTAGCTGCGCGCGATGAGGTAGGCGTAGCCGAAGAAGGACAGCGCGGCGATGGCGACGACGCCGGCCGCCAGGCCGTCGAGCCCGTCGACGAAGTTGACGGCGTTCGTCGAGACGACGACGACGAGGATGGTGAGCGCCACGAGTACCGGCGCCGGCAGGACGACCGTGCTGCCGAGCGGGAGCGAGAAGAGCTGGACGCCCTGGAATGCCATGATCCCGGCGGCGACGAGCTGGCCGGCCAGCTTGATGAGCCAGTCGAGCTCGATGATGTCGTCGATCGCCCCGAGGACGCACACGACGCTCGCCCCGGCGAGCACACCGAACAGCTCGCCGCTGTTGAACATCTGCCGGCTGAACGGCAGCGCCGCCGCGACGAGCATCGCGGCCGCGAAGCCGAGGAACATCGCCACTCCCCCGAGCCGCGGGATCGGCACGTCGTGGACGTCGCGGTCGCGGACCGGGGTGAAGGCCTTGGCCCGCAGCGCGACGATGCGCAGCAGCGGCGTCGCGGCATACGTGATGATCGCGGCGACCAGGACGATGAAGATGTACTCGCGCACGGGGCGGCGGGCCTCCCGCCTAGCAGTGGGGTCGGTTTCGGATCAGCGGGGGTACGCCGGGAAGCGGGTGACCAGGTCGGTCACCTCGGCCCGAACCTCCTTCGAGACCGGGTGGTCTGGGTCGGCGTCTCCCTGGGTGACGGCCCGGCCGATGAGGTCGGCGATGGTGTGCATCTCGTCCTCGCCCATCCCCTGGGTCGTCACCGCCGGGGTACCGACCCGGATGCCCGAGGCGATGCTGGGCTTCTGTGGGTCGTACGGGATGGCGTTCTTGTTGAGGGTGATGCCGGCCGCGTCGCACCGGGCCTCCGCGTCGACGCCGGTCACGCCGACCGGCTGGAGGTCGTGGAGCGAGAGATGGGTGTCGGTGCCACCGGTCGTCGGTCGGATGCCCTTCTCGCCGAGCGCCGAGGCGAGGACCTTGGCGTTGGCGATGACCTGCCTGGCGTAGTCCTGGTAGGCCGGGGTGGCGCACTCCTTGAAGTTGACCGCCTTGGCCGCGATCGAGTGCATCTGCGGGCCACCCTGCATCATCGGGAAGACAGCCTTGTCGATGGCCTTGGCATGCTGCTCCGCGCAGACGATGGCCCCGGAACGCGGGCCCCGCAGGACCTTGTGCGTCGTGAACGAGACGACATCGGCGTACGGTACCGGGCTCGGGATGGCCCGGCCCGCGACGAGACCGATGAAGTGGGCGGCGTCGACCCAGAAGATCGCTCCCACCTCGTCGGCCAGCGCCCGGAAGAACTCGAAGTCGATGAGCCGCGGGATGGCCGAGCCGCCGGCGAGGATGACCTTCGGGTGGTGCTCGCGCGCCAGGGCCGCGACCTGGTCGTAGTCGATGTCCTCGGTGTCGTGGGCGACGCCGTAGTGCACGGCGTTGAACCACTGGCCCGAGAAGGACACCTTCGTGCCATGGGTGAGGTGGCCGCCGTGCGGGAGGCTCATCGCGAGGATCGTGTCCCCCGGCTTCATGAACGCCCCGTAGACGGCCTGGTTCGCGCTCGCACCGGAGTGCGGCTGGACGTTGGCGTGGTCGGCATCGAGGAGTGCCTTGCACCGATCGATGGCGAGCGTCTCGGCCTTGTCGACCTCGCTGCACCCGCCGTAGTAGCGCCGGCCGGGATAGCCCTCGGCGTACTTGTTCGACAGCGTGGAGCCGAGGGCGGTCAGCACCTCCGGGCTCGACATGTTCTCGCTGGCGATGAGCTGCAGGCCGCCACGGATGCGCTCCAGCTCGGAGACGAGGACGCCGGCGATCTCGGGGTCGAAGGCGTTGAGGGCGTCGAAGTCGGAGCCGTAGAAGGTGTCACTCATCGGTGGTGCTCTCCTGCGCAGGTGTCTCGGTGGGGCTCAACTCTAGGGTCTCGGCGGCCTCCCGCTGGGGCTCGTCCGTCGGCGCGGCGTCCTGCGGTGCCGCGTCCTCCGGTGTCGCGTGCACCGACGCCGCGTCCTCCTCGGCGTCGCTCGCCGGGGCATCGGCCGTCGCGTCGCCGGCCCGGTGGGAGCCCAGGACCTCGGCGAGGTCGGCCGCCGACAGTGCCCCCTCGCGGAGGATGACCGGCGCCTCGCGGGTGCAGTCGACGATCGTCGAGGGCGCGCCGCCGCGCGAGGGCCCGCCGTCGAGATAGAACTCGACATCCGAGCCGAGCTGGCTGGCGGCCTCGAGCACCGTGGTGGCGGCCGGGTGCCCGGTCCGGTTCGCGCTGCTCACCGCCATCGGCCCGACCTCGCCGAGGAGGGCGAGGGCGACCGGGTCGTCGGGCATCCGCAGGGCCACCGTCCCACCGGTGTCGCCGAGGTCCCAGGCGAGGGACTCGTGCGACTTGAGGACCAGGGTGAGCGGGCCGGGCCAGAACCGGTCGATGAGGTCCCGGGCGTAGGAGGGGACCTCACGGGCCAGCCCGTCGACGGTTCGGGTGTCGGGGACGAGGACCGGCGGCGGCATCTCCCGGCCGCGGCCCTTGACGTCGAGGAGTGCGGCCACCGCCTCGTGGGTGAAGGCGTCCGCGCCGAGGCCGTAGACGGTGTCCGTCGGCAGAACGACGAGCGCCCCGTCCCGGGCACCGGCCGCCGCCGCCACGACTCCCTCGGCCAGCCCCTCGGACGTCGTGCAGTCGAAGACCGGGCTCATGGGGCCAAGGGTATGCCGCCGGGCGGTCACCCCTGCGCGGCGGTCCGGTGGGCAACGATCGCCCGCGGCCGGCCGGCCAGGTCGGGGTGGTCCGCGACCTCGGTCCAACCGGAGATGCCGGCCAGGATCCGGGCCAGGTCGGCGCCCTGTCCCTCGGCGTGCTCCATGACAAGGACTCCGCCGGGCCGGAGCAGCGCCGCGGCCCGGACCGCCACCGCCCTCGGGATCGCGAGGCCGTCGGCCGACCCGCCGTAGAGCGCGAGCGCGGGGTCGTGTTCGCGGACCTCGACGTCGACGGGCGTCGCGCCGACGGGGATGTAGGGCGGGTTCGAGACGACGACATCGACCGTCCCCTCCCACCCGGCCAGGGCCGTCGTCGCGTCGTCGCGGACGAGGTCGACGTCGAGGCCGAGCCGGTCGCGGTTGAGTGTGGCCCAGGCCAGGGCGAGATCGGACAGCTCGACGCCGACCACCTGCGCCCCCGGCACCTCGTCCTTGACGGA
Source organism: uncultured Actinomycetota bacterium (assembly GCA_963771015.1). GTDB lineage: Bacteria > Actinomycetota > Actinomycetes > Actinomycetales > Dermatophilaceae > CAVSJJ01. The sequence continues at coordinate 339,826 of CAVYRN010000009.1, read as the reverse complement.
GAAGGCGATGACGCCGGACCCCGTACAGAGGTCGACGACGATAGGAGAGCGGCCGGCGCCGGCCGCCTTCTGCACCGCCTCGATCGCGAGGCCGGCGACGACCTCGGTCTCGGGCCGGGGAACGAAGACTCCCGGCCCGACCGCCAGGGCCAGCCTGCGGAAGTGGGCGGTGCCGGTGAGGTGCTGGAGCGGGATGCGAGCGGCGCGTTCCTCGACCAGGCCGTCGAACCGGTCGGCGAAGGCGGCGTCGACGTCCTCGCCGAGCACCATGCGACGGTGTACCTCGGCGGGGTCGACCCCGAGCGTGTATGCCGCGAGCACCACCGCGTCGGTCTCCGGCGAGGCCACCCCCGCCTCCGCGAGGACGAGGCACGCCCGGGAGACGAGGACCCGCAGCGGGCCGGGACGCATGCTCAGCCGCCGGCGACGGCGACGAGCTTGGCCGCCTCGTCGGCGTCCATCGCCGCCTGGACCACGGGGTCGAGCTCGCCGCCGAGGACGATGTCGAGGTTGTGCGCCTTGTAGCCGGTCCGGTGGTCGCTCACCCGGTTCTCCGGGAAGTTGTAGGTCCGGATCCGCTCCGACCGGTCGACGGTACGCACCTGGCTGGCCCGCGCGTCCTTGTTGGCAGCGGCGGCCTCGTCGACCTTCATCTGGTGCAACCGGGCGCGCAGGACGCGCAGCGCGGCCTCGCGGTTCTGCAGCTGGGACTTCTCGTTCTGACAGGAGACGACGACCCCGGTCGGGAGGTGGGTGATCCGGACGGCGGAGTCGGTCGTGTTGACACTCTGCCCACCGGGGCCGGAGCTGCGGAAGACGTCGATGCGAAGGTCGGCGGGGTTCAGCTCCACCTCGGCCGTGTCACCGATGTCGGGCATGACCCACACGCCGGCCGCCGAGGTGTGGATCCGGCCCTGGCTCTCGGTGACCGGGACCCGCTGGACCCGGTGCACGCCGCCCTCGTACTTCAGCCGCGCCCACGGGCCCTCCCCGGGGCCGGGCGAGGACGGCGACATGACCCGGACCTGGACGTCCTTGTACCCACCGAGGTCGGACTCGGTCGCATCGATGATCTCGGTGCGCCAGTGCCGCCGTTCGGCGTAGCGGAGGTACATCCGCAGCAGGTCGCCGGCGAACAGGGCCGACTCCTCGCCCCCCTCCCCCGCCTTGACCTCGAGGATGACGTCCTTGTCGTCGTCGGGGTCGCGCGGCACGAGCAGCCGGCGCAGCCGGTCCTCCGCATGCTGCGCGACGGTCTCGAGGGCGGGCACCTCCTCGGCGAACGACGCGTCCTCGGTGGCGAGCTCACGAGCGGCCGCGAGGTCGCCGGTCGCCGCGGTCCAGGAGTGGAAGGCGGCAACGATCGGGCCGAGCGCGGCATACCGCTTGGTCAGCTCGCGCAGCCGGTCGGGGTCGGAGGCGACATCGGGCTGGGACATCTGCCGCTCCAGCTCGGCGTGCTCGGCGACGAGCGTGCCAGCGGACTCGAGCATCGGTCCTCCTCCATCGTCCGGGTCTCACATGCGAATGCGCCGGCCCGCGAACCGAGAGGGTCGCGAGCCGGCGCATCGGGACAGCTACTTGGCGGCCTTCTTGCCGTAGCGGGCCTCGAACCGGGCCACACGGCCACCTGTGTCGAGGATCTTCTGCTTGCCGGTGTAGAAGGGGTGGCACTGGCTGCAGACGTCGGCGTGGATGACGCCGCTCTTCGCCGTGCTGCGGGTGGTGAACGTGCTGCCACAGGTGCAGGTCACCGTGGTCTCGACGTAGTCGGGGTGGATGTCCTTCTTCACGAGTTTCTCCTTGGATGTCTCCGGGTCGGCGAGCCCAGCACGGTGCTGCAGACTCTGTGGCGCCCCGGCTGCGCCCTCGTGACGAGGCGCTCAGGTACGCGTCGGATGCCGTGAACCGGTCCAGCGGTCAAGTGTGCCAGAGATGGCACACGGTCACCTAAACAGGGCGGGGGCGATCGGCATTCCCGGGCTTCGACCGCCGCCAGTCCCGGGGCCGGAGCGGGTCTCCGACCGCCCGGGCCTCGGTGCGGTGATGTCGGCTCAGACGACCTCGATGGCGGGGTACTCCGGCTGCCACATCCGTTGGTAGACGTCGTTGACCGGGTCGCTGAGCGGTCGGCGGGCGACCCCCTCCTCGGCTGCCGCCCGGGCCACCGCCAGTGCGACGTGCGCCGACACCGGCCTCAGCTGGTCCATCCCCGGCAGCAACGAGGCGCCGGGCCGGTACGCGTTGACCTGCCGGGCGAGGGTCTGGGCGGCTGCGGCGATCATCCCGTCGGTCACCCGGCTCGCCTGGCAGGCCGCCACCCCGAGACCGAGTCCGGGGAAGATGAGGGCGTTGTTGGCCTGGGCGATGACGTGGCGCACCTCGTTGTGGTCGACCGGCGGGAAGGGGCTCCCGGTCGCGATGAGCGCCTTGCCGTCCGTCCACGCCAGCAGGTCGGCGGGCAGCGCCTCGGCGTGCGAGGTGGGGTTCGACAGCGGCATGATGACCGGCCGCTCGACATGCCGGGCCATCTCGGTGACGATCGCCTCGGAGAACGCGCCGGCGATCGTCGAGGTCCCGATGAGGATCGTCGGCTTGACGTTGCGGACGACGTCGGCCAGGCCGACCCCCTGCGCGGTTCCGCCGATGACCTCCCAGCCCTCGACCTCGCTGCGGGACCGGGCGTACGGCTTCTGGAAGTCACGGAGGAAGGGCTGGTCGTCGACGAACAGGCCGCGGCTGCCGAGCCCGTAGAACTGGGCGACGGCGGCGTCCGGCGCGACCCCCGCACGCACGAGGGTGTCACGCAGCAGGTCTGCGATGCCGATGCCCGCCGTGCCCCCGCCGTAGATGACGATGCGGTGGTCGGTCAGGGGTACCCCGGTGACGTCGACCCCGGCGAGGACGGCCGCCAGCGCCACGGCCGCGGTGCCCTGGATGTCGTCGTTGAACGTGCAGAACTCGTCGCGGTAGCGCTCGAGGACCCGGTGCGCGTTGCTCGGGCCGAAGTCCTCCCAGTGGAGCATGGCGTTCGGGAAGAGATCGGTCACCGTGTGCACGAACCTGTCGATGAACTCGTCGTAGCGCTCGCCGCGCACCCGGGCATGCCGCTCACCGAGGTACAGGTCGGAGTTGAGCAGGCCGAGGTTGTCCGTGCCGACGTCGAGGACGACGGGAATGACCCGGCGCGGATGCAGACCGGCCGCGGCGGTGTAGAGGGACAGCTTGCCGACCGCGATCTCGATCCCACCGATGCCCTGGTCGCCGATGCCGAGGATGCCCTCGGAGTCGGTGACGACGATGAGGTCGACATCGTCCGGCCCCAGGTCGTAGCCGAGGAAGGCCGCCTCGATGTCGTCGGGCCGGTCGATCGACAGGAAGACGCCCCGGCCCCGGTTGAACTCGAGGCTGAACCGCTCGATCACCTCGCCGATCGTGGGCGTGTAGATGATCGGCAGCATCTCCTCGATGTGGTCGGCGAGCAGCCGGTAGAAGAGCACCTCGTTGCGGTCGCGCAGGTTGGCGAGGAACTTGTGCTTGGCGAAGGGGGTCCTGGCCGAGCGGTACTGCTCGTAGACCCGGCGCACCTGGTCGCTGATCGGGCTGACGCCGATCGGGAGGAGCCCGACGAGCCCAAGGGCACGGCGCTCCTTCTTCGTGAACGCCGTCCCACGGTTGATCATGGGGTCCACGAGCACGGCCCTGCCTCGGGCGGAGATCCGCAGCGGAGCATCCCGCCGGGTGGTGTCGAGCTCGTAGTCGCCGGTCTTCATCGCAGTCCTTGTCGTCAGGGTCGGGCAGTCGCGGCGTACACCAGTGGACGCACTCCCCGACGAGCACTGTAGACCGGGGTGACCCCGAACATCGCGCTGGTCATCGCTGCGGCCGTCGCTCCGGTCATCGCTCCGCCGGCGAGCGGAGCCACTCACCGGCGGGTCTGCGCCCGTCGGGGCGCCGCGGTAGCGTCGCCGGATGCGGTTCGCTGTGGTCATCCCGTATGCCGACGAGCGCAGGGTCGTCGACCTCGCTCGGCTCGCCGAGGAGTGCGGCTGGGACGGCGCCTTCTCCTGGGAGACGGTGTGGGGCCACGACGCGTGGGTGACCCTGGGCGCCGCCGCGGTCGCCACCTCCCGCATCCGGCTCGGCACCCTGCTGACGCCCGCCGCCCGCTACCGACCCTGGGACCTGGCCTCGAGCGTCGCCTCGGTCGACCGGCTGAGCGCCGGCCGGGTCACCCTCGGCGTCGGACTGGGCGCGGTCAACGGCAACTGGCTGGCGTTCGAGCCCGACGAGGGCCGGGCCGTGCGGGCCCGCAGGCTCGACGAGGTGCTGACGGTCTACGCCGGCCTGATGAGCGGCGAGCCGTTCAGGTTCGCCGGCGAGTTCTTCACCGTCGGCGAGGTCACCGAGCTCGTCCCCGAGCCCCCCGTCCAACGACCCCACCCACCCGTCTGGTGCGTCGGCGCCCTCGTGCCCGGCAGCGAGCGGCAGCGATCTCTCGAACGCGCGGCTCGCTGGCAGGGTGTCTTCCCCGCTGTGGCCGGCGGCATCGGTGCGTCGGCGCTGACCCTCGAGGCGCTCACCGAGATCGTCCACCGGCTACGTGCGCTGCGGGCGGAGGCGAGCCTGCCCTGGGCGGGCTACGACGTCGTCGTGGAGGCAGACACCCACGGGGAGTTCGGCTCGGTCCACGGGTCGTGGCGGCCGTGGGCCGAGGCCGGGGCGACGTGGTGGGTCGAGTCCTGGTGGGATCTCCTGGAGCGGCCCGACGGGATGGCCGAGCTGACCCGGCGCATCGAGATGGGGCCCCGCCGGTGAGCGGGCCGGACCGGGCGCCCGCCGTGCGGCGGGCCACACCGGGCGACGTCGACGCCCTGGTGGACCTGCGGGTCCTGATGTTCGCGGCGATGGGGACCCCGGCGGAGGTCCTCGGCGACCCCGCCTGGCGGGCCGCGGCCCACCGGTGGTTCAGCGACCGCCTCGACGACCCGGCCGTCCGGCTCCTCGTCACCGAGCAGGACGGGGCGGTGGTGTCGGCGGCGGTCGGCGAGGTCACCTCGCTCATCCCGGGGCCGACCTGCCCCAACGGCTCGGTCGGTCTGGTCTCCAACGTCGCGACGCTGCCGCGGGCCCGCGGCCGGGGGCACGCCGCGGCGTGTACCGACGCGCTGCTGCGCTGGTTCGAGGACGGGACCGATGTGACGCGGGTCGACCTCTTCGCCACCGAGGCCGGGTCGGTCATCTACCGGGCGCGGGGGTTCGCGACCTCGGCGTTCCCCGCGATGCGGCGCCGCGTCGTTCGTTGAGGCCGGGCGCGCCGGCCTGCCCGGCGCCGCAAGGTCCAGGTATGCCGTGAGGCGGGCCCCCGGCCGGGGACCCGCCTCACGTCGTGGTCGTGTGCCGAGGACGGCTCAGTCGTCGTCCTCGTCATCGAGCCTGATCGAGCTCGTCTGCTGGATCTGCATGAGGAACTCGTAGTTGCCCTTGGTCTTGCGCAGTCGGTCGAGAAGCAGCTCGATGCCCTGCTGCGAGTCGAGCGCCGCGAGGACGCGGCGGAGCTTCCACATGATCTTGAGCTCTTCGGAGGCGAGCAGGATCTCCTCCTTGCGGGTGCCCGAGTTGTTGACGTCGACCGCCGGGAAGATCCGCCGGTTGGCGAGCTGTCGGTCGAGCTTGAGCTCCATGTTGCCGGTGCCCTTGAACTCCTCGAAGATCACCTCGTCCATCCGCGAGCCCGTCTCGACCAGGGCGGTGGCGAGGATGGTGAGCGACCCGCCGTGCTCGATGTTGCGGGCGGCGCCGAAGAACTTCTTCGGCGGGTAGAGCGCGGCGCTGTCGACACCACCGGAGAGGATCCGGCCGCTCGCCGGCGCGGCGAGGTTGTAGGCGCGGCCCAGCTTGGTGATCGAGTCGAGGAGGACGACGACGTCGTGCCCCATCTCGACCAGTCTCTTGGCTCGCTCGATGGAGAGCTCGGCCACGGTCGTGTGGTCCTCGGCCGGCCGGTCGAAGGTCGAGGAGATGACCTCGCCCTTGACCGCCCGCTGCATGTCGGTGACCTCCTCGGGCCGCTCGTCGACGAGGACGACCATGAGGTGACACTCGGGGTTGTTCGTCGTGATGGCGTTGGCGATCGCCTGCATGACCATCGTCTTGCCGGCCTTGGCCGGGGCGACGATGAGGCCGCGCTGGCCCTTCCCGATGGGGGCGACCAGGTCGATGATCCGGGTGGTGAGGATGCCCTGCTCGGTCTCCAGGCGCAGCCGCTGCTGCGGGTAGAGCGGGGTGAGCTTGCCGAACTCGGGGCGCTTCTGCCCCTCCTCGGGCGTCATCCCGTTGACGGTGTCCAGCCGCGCCAGCGGGTTGTACTTCTGCCGGTTGTTGCGGCCGCCGACCGCCTGCTGCTGCGGCTCCTCGCCGTCCCGCGGCGCCTTGACCGCGCCGGTCACGGCGTCGCCCTTGCGCAGGCCGTGCCGCTTGACGACGCCGAGCGGGACATAGACGTCGTTGGACCCGGGCAGGTAGCCCGAGGTCCGGACGAAGGCATAGCTGTCGAGGACGTCGAGGATCCCAGCGACCGGGATGAGGACGTCGTCCTCGGCCACCTGCGGTTCGGTGTCGGCGTCGCCGCTCTGGCCCTGGCCCGGGCCGCGGCGCTTGTCGCGGCTGCGGTTGCGGTTGCGGCGGCGGCGGCCCGACCGGCCGCCCTCGTCGTCGTCCCGGGGCCCGGAACCGCCCTGGCGGTTCTGGCTGCCCTGGCCGCCCTGGCCGCCCTGGTTGCCCTGGTTGCGGTTGCGACGGTCCTCGCGGTCATCGGCCTCGTGCCGCTCTCCGCGGCCTCCGCCGTCCCGCTGGTCCGGACGGTTCTCGGCGCGGTCCTCACGCGGCTCACGGTCCTGGGTTCCGTCGGCGTCGGCGCGGCCTCGCTGGGCGCGACGGGCAGTGGCGTCATGGCGGCGCTCGCCATCCCCGGAACGGTCCTCGGCGCCGTCACGCTGCACGGCCTCCTGACCGCCTGTCGCGTCCGCGCTCGGGTCCGTGCTCGTGGTCGCGGCCCCGCCGTCCTGGCGCGCCGCACGTCCCCCGGCGCTGGCCGGACCGCTCTCGCCGTTCTGGCGGGAGGTGATGGCGGCGACGAGGTCGACCTTGCGCATCTTGGCGGTCCCGGTGATGCCCATGCTCGAGGCGAGCCCCTGGAGCTCGGCCAGCTTGAGCGCGCTGAGCGAGCCGGAGCGGCGCGGATGGTCGTCCGCAGGCGCCTCGAGAGTGGTGGTGTCTGTCACGAAGGATCCTTCCCCTCGTCGATGGGTCCTGCCTCATCGATCAAGGCAGAACCGAGGTGGGCGGCCAGAGAGCCTGACCGGGAGAAACGCATCCGCGTCGACCGCGGTCTGGGGCTACCACGCCACCGGCTGCGCGCGGCATACCGAAGGCTGGTGACGATGCGGTGACGCAATCCGCAGTGGCAACGGGAGTACCGGCAACGGGTGCGGATGCGGCTCCCAATGTACCACCACGGCATGTGCCCCACGGAACATCGGCCCACTCCGTTGGCCCGCACCTCGGCCGCGAACCCGGACCCCCCGGGCGGGTCAGCCGATCCGCGGGAGCACCCGCGCGACCGCCCCGTGCTCGGGCACGCCGGGGGTGATGACCCGCCAGCCATCGTCACCGAACGCCGCCACCACGTCGACGGCGTCCTGGGTGGTGAGGACGAGAACCGACGGTCCGGCACCGGAGATGACGGCGGCGTGGCCGGACGCCCGCAGCTCGTCGACGAGCGCCATCGAGGTGGCGTAGGAGGAGCGCCGGGGCTCCTGGTGCAGCCACTCGCGGGTGGCCGCCAGCAGGTATGCCGGGTCGGCGCCCAGGGCGTGGACGAGCAGGGCTGCTCGGGCCGAGTTCGCGGCAGCGTCGCCGAGCCGGACGGCCGCCGGCAGGACCGACCGGGCCTTCGCGGTCGAGAGCTGCTCGGCCGGTGCGAACACGACGGGGACGATGTCGTGGTGGAGGGGCAGCCGGACGGTCCGGGTGCCGCCGCCGCGGTCGTCGGTCCAGGACAGGGTCGCTCCCCCGAAGACGCTCGCCGAGGCGTTGTCGGGATGGCCCTCGAGCCGGGCGGCGAGGTCGTTGGCGAAGTCGAGGTCGAGGACGTCCTCACTGCCCCGGGCCGCGGCGACGAGGGCCTGGGCGGCGGTGATGCCGGTGACGATCGCCGTCGCCGACGAGCCCATCCCCCGGCCGTGCGGCACCTCGTTGTGGCACGCGAGATGCAGCCCGGGAGGCGGCTCGGCCCCGAGCTCGGCCCAGGCACGGAACATCGTTCGCACGACGAGGTGGGTCTCGTCGAGTGGGACGGCACCGGCACCCTCGCCCGAGACCTCGATCGTCACCCCCGGTTCGGCCGTCAGCGAGACGACACAGCGGTCCCAGACCCCGAGGGCCAGCCCGATCGAGTCGAACCCGGGGCCGAGGTTGGCGCTGCTCGCGGGGACCTCGACCTCGACCGAGATTCCGGGAGCGAGCGACGCGGGGCTCATGACATCCCCGTGGTCAGCCGTCGAGACCGAGCGCGCCGGCGATGCTCATGGCATCGACCGGCACCCTCACCGGGGCGACCTCGGACCCGTCCTCGGTTCGCAGGGCCCATTGCGGGTCCTTCAGACCGTGACCGGTGACGGTGCAGACGACCGTGGCGCCGGGCGGGATCTGGCCGGCCTCGTGAGCCTTGACCAGGCCGGCGATGCTGGCGGCTGACCCAGGCTCGACGAAGACTCCCTCGGTGGAGGCGAGCAGCCGGTGGGCGGCGAGGATCTGCTCGTCGGTCACCGACTCGATCCGGCCGCCCGACTCGTCCCGGGCCTCCTCCGCCTGCCGCCAGGACGCCGGGTTGCCGATCCGGATCGCCGTCGCCACGGTCTCGGGATGGTCGACGGGGTGGCCGAGCACGATCGGCGCCGCCCCGGCCGCCTGGTAGCCCCACATCTGCGGGGTCCTGGTGGCGACGGGAGCCAGCGTCCCGCCCACGCCCACGGTCGCGGTTGCGTACTCCCGGTAGCCCCGCCAGTACGCCGTGATGTTGCCGGCGTTGCCGACCGGAAGGATATGGATGTCGGGGGCGTCCCCGAGGGCGTCGACGATCTCGAACGCGGCGGTCTTCTGCCCCTCGATGCGGGCCGGGTTGACCGAGTTGACGAGCTCGACCGGGTAGGCCTCGTCGAGCTTGCGGGCGACGGTGAGGCAGTCGTCGAAGTTGCCTTCGACCTGCAGGATCCGGGCGCCGTGGGCGACGGCCTGGCTCAGCTTGCCCATGGAGATCTTGCCGTCGGGAACGAGGACGACGCACTCCATGCCCGCCTTGACGGCGTAGGCCGCGGCGGAGGCGCTCGTGTTGCCGGTGCTGGCGCAGATGACGACCCTGGCACCGTTCTTCTTCGCCATCGAGATGGCCGTCGTCATCCCCCGGTCCTTGAACGACCCGGTCGGGTTGAGCCCCTCGTACTTGACGTGGACGCTGGCCCCGGTGAGCTCGGAGAGCCGCTCGCACGGGATGAGCGGGGTACCGCCCTCCTGGAGGGTCACCACCGGAGCGCCGAGCAGCATCGGCAGCCGGTCGGCGTACTCGCGGATCACCCCCCGCCACAGACTGGTCATCGTCAGGCTCCTTCCACCCGCATGACGGAGATGACCTCATCGACCGTCTCCAGGTCGTCCAGCGCGTCGACGGTGGCGGCGAGCGCCGCGTCGGGCGCGGCGTGGGTGACGACGATGAGGTTGGCCCGCGACGTGCCGCCGTCGGGGACGACGTGCTGGCGGACGGTCTCGATCGACACGTCGTGCTCGGCGAACGCGGCCGCGACCTGGGCGAGCACGCCCGGTCGGTCGGCGACGTCGAGGCTGATGTGGTAGCGGGTCATCGACTGGCCCATGTCGGCCACGGGAAGGTCCGCGTAGGCCGACTCACCGGGTCCGCGCCCGCCGGCTACCTTGTGCCGCGCCTCGGCGACGACGTCGCCGAGGACGGCCGAGGCTGTCGGGTCACCACCGGCGCCGCGTCCGTAGAACATGAGCTGGCCGGCGGCCGCGGCCTCGACGAACACCGCGTTGAAGGCGTCACGGACCGAGGCGAGCGGGTGGCTTCGCGGGATCATCGCCGGGTGGACGCGGACGCTGACCGCCGGTCCGTCGGCCGTCTCGACCCGCTCGCAGATGGCGAGGAGCTTGACGACGTGGTCCATCGCCCTGGCCGCCGCGATGTCTCCCGCGGTGACCTCGGTGATCCCCTCCCGGTGGACGTGCGCGCTGCTCACCCGGGTGTGGAAGGCGAGTGAGGCGAGGATGGCGGCCTTGGCCGCGGCGTCGAAGCCCTCGACGTCGGCGGTCGGGTCGGCCTCGGCGTAGCCGAGCGCCTGGGCCTGCTCGACCGTCTCGGCGAAGCCGGCGCCGGTCGTGTCCATCTTGTCGAGGACGAAGTTCGTCGTGCCGTTGACGATCCCGAGCACCTTGTGGACGTCGTCGCCGGCGAGCGACTCGCGGATCGGCCGGAGGATCGGGATCGCCCCGGCGACCGCCGCCTCGTAGTAGAGGTCGACGTCGGCGGCGTCGGCCGCGGCATACAGGGTGGGGCCGTCCTCGGCCAGCAGCGCCTTGTTCGCCGTGACGACGGAGGCGCCGTGCGCCATCGCTCTGAGGATGAGCGCACGAGCCGGCTCGATCCCCCCGATGACCTCGATGACGATGTCGGCCCGGGTGACGAGCCCGGCGGCGTCGGTCGTGAACAGCGAGGGGTCGACCGGGATGTCGGAGCGGTCCTTGCCGAGCCGCCGGACGGCGATGCCGACGAGCTCGAGCCGGGCGCCGACGCGTGCGGCGAGGTCGTCGGCGTGCGTCGCGAGCATCCTCGCCACCGACGATCCGACGACGCCACAGCCGAGCAGGGCCACGCGCAGGGGGGCACCGGGTTCGTGCGCCATGGTGGGGTTGCGCTCCTTAGCTCTCGTCCGCACGGGACGGCAGTTCTGCTGCTGCGGGCGGTGCGGACCCGGCCGGGTCGTCCACGTCGAGGGCCAGCAGGTCCTCGATCGTCTCACGTCGGACGATGACCCGGCTCGCCCCGTCGCGGACGGCGAGCACCGGCGGGCGAGGGGTGTGGTTGTACTGGCTCGACAGGCTCCGGCAGTAGGCACCCGTGCCGGGCACGGCGATGAGGTCGCCCGGGGCGAGGTCGGCCGGCAGCCACTCGTCGAGGACGACGACGTCACCGCTCTCGCAGTGTCGCCCGACGACGCGGGAGAGCCGTGGCTCGGCGCTGGAGTGGCGGCTCGCCAGGGTGCACGAGTAGTCGGCCTCGTACAGCGCCGGCCGGATGTTGTCGCTCATCCCCCCGTCGACGGAGACGTAGGTCCGGGAGTGGCCGTCGCCGAGGTCGACCTCCTTGACGGTGCCGACCTCGTAGAGGGTGAACATGCTCGGCCCCACGATGGCCCGCCCGGGCTCGATGGAGATGCGGGGCACCACCGACCTGTCGCCGTGGCCCACCGCCGAGAACTCCCGCTCGACGATGGCGGCGAGCTGCTCACCCAGCTCGGCCGGGGTGAGCGGCGTGTGCTGGGAGGTGTACGCGATGCCGTAGCCACCGCCGAGGTCCATCTCGGGCATGACGTGCCCCAGCTCGTCGGCGACGCTCGCGTGCAGCCCGATGAGCCGCCGAGCGGCGATCTCGAAGCCCCCGGTGTCGAAGATCTGGCTGCCGATGTGACTGTGCAGCCCGCGCAGGTCGAGGACGTCCCGGTGGTCGAGGATCCGACGGACCGCCTCGAGCGCGTCGCCGCCGACGAGGCTGAAGCCGAACTTCTGGTCCTCGTGCCCGGTCGAGATGAACTCGTGGGTGTGCGCCTCGACGCCGACGGTGACCCGCACCATGACCCGTGCCACGACCCCGAGCTCCTCGGCGATCGCCACCACCCGGTCGATCTCGGTGAACGAGTCCACGACGACCCGGCCGACGCCGTAGGACAGGGCCTGACGGAGCTCGGCCGCGGTCTTGTTGTTGCCGTGCAGGGCGATCCGCCGCGCGGGGAAGCCCGCCCGCTGGGCGACGGTGAGCTCGCCCCCCGAGGCGACGTCGAGGAACAGCCCCTCCTCGGCGACCCAACGGGCCACGGCCGTGCAGAGGAACGCCTTGCCCGCGTAGTAGACGTCCGCGCCTCCGCAGACCGGGCCGAAGGGCGCCGCGAAGTCGTCGCGGAAGGCCCGGGCCCGGGCCCGGAAGTCGTCCTCGTCGAGAACGTATGCCGCGGTGCCGTGCTCGCGGGCCAGGTCGAGGACGTCGATGCCGCCGACCTCGAGAACACCGCTGTCCTCCCGGCGGCGCACCGTCTGCGCCCACAGCTGCGGGAGCAGCGCCATGACGTCCTCGAAGAACGGCAGGTAGAGCGGGGGGCCGCCATAGCCCTCGGCGTGCAGGGCACCGGCCTCGTGAATCCTCATCGCAGCTGCCCTTCGGTCACATGCGGTCCGGCGCCGAGACGCCGAGCAGGTCGAGGCCGTTGGCGAGCACCTGGCGGGTCGCGTCGTTGAGCCACAGCCGGGTGCGATGCAGGTCGGTGACCGCGTCGTCGGCGTTGACCGGGCGGACGCGGCAGGTGTCGTACCACTTGTGGAAGCGCCCGGCGAGGTCCTCGAGGTAGCGCGCGACCCGGTGCGGCTCCCGCAGCCGTGCGGCCTGGGCCAGCACCCGGGGATAGTCGCCAAGGGTCGCGAGCAGCGCCGCCTCGGTGGGGTCGGCGAGCAGGGCCGGGTCGAAGCCGTCCTCGCGACGCACGCCGTCCTGCGCCGCCAGCCGGGCCACGGCGGCGGTGCGGGCGTGGGCGTACTGGACGTAGTAGACCGGGTTGTCGTTGGTCTGGCGGGACAGGAGGTCGAGGTCGATGTCGATGGTGCTGTCGGTCGAGGACCTCGTGAGGGCGTACCGGGCGGCGTCGACGCCGACCGCCTCGACGAGGTCCTCGAGGACGACGACCGTCCCGGCCCGCTTCGACATCCGCACCGGCTCGCCATCCTTGACGAGGTTGACCATCTGGCCGATGAGGATCTCGAGGTTCTCATGCGGGGTGTCCCCGAAGGCGGCGCACATCGCCATCATCCGCGCCACGTAGCCGTGGTGGTCGGCCCCCAGCATGATGATCTCCTGGTCGAAGCCGCGCTCGCGCTTGTCCAGGTAGTAGGCGAGGTCCCCCGAGATGTAGGCCGGCGCGCCGTCGCCCTTGATGACCACCCGGTCCTTGTCGTCGCCGTAGTCCGTGGACCGTAGCCAGAGAGCGCCGTCGCTCTCATAGGTCACGCCGAGCTCGGTCAGCCGCTGGACCGCCCGCTCGACCGCCCCGGAGTCGTGCAGGTCGTTCTCGTGGAAGTAGACGTCGAAGTCGACCCCGAAGTCGTGGAGTGACCTCTTGATCTCGGCGAACATCATCTCCACGCCGTGAGCCCGGAACCGCTCCTGCGCCTGGTCGTCGGGCAGGTCGAGGACGCCGGGCTCCGCGACGACGACGGCCGCCGCCAGGTCGGAGATGTAGCCCCCGGCATAGCCGTCCTCGGGTGCCGGCCGGCCCCGGGCTGCGGCGAGCAGCGACCGGGCGAACCGGTCGATCTGCGCCCCGTGGTCGTTGAAGTAGTACTCCCGTGCCACCTCCGCCCCGGACGCGGTGAGGATGCGGGCGAGGGAGTCGCCGACGGCCGCCCAGCGGGTCCCCCCCAGGTGGATCGGTCCGGTGGGGTTGGCCGAGACGAACTCGAGGTTGATCCGATGCCCGGCCTCGCCGTGGCCCCGGCCGAACGCAGGACCCGCCTCGACGATGGCGCGGGCCAGCTCGCCGGCGCTGGCCGCCTCGAGGGTGATGTTGAGGAACCCGGGGCCGGCGACGTCGACCGCCTTGATGCCTTCGTGGGCGCCGAGCCGCGCGGCGAGGGCCCCCGCAAGGTGTCGCGGCGGCATACCGGCGCTCTTGGCGAGCTGGAGCGCGACGTTGGTCGACCAGTCACCGTGGTCACGGGTCCTGGGACGCTCGACCCGCACCTCGTCGGGGATCTCGACGGCGAGGTCACCTGCGTCGACGGCGGCGGTGAGCGCAGAGCGGATCGCGGCCTGGAGCTCTTCGGGGGTCACCCGCCGAAGTCTATTGGGGCTCGTACCAGCCCCGGCCCGACCTGGCAAGGTGTGAGATGACGCGGACGAGCTCGACGGGGTCGAAGGGTTTGGAGATGAAGGCGTCGAAGCCGGACTCATGGGCCTGCACCCGGTCGTGGACCTGGACCGAGGCGGTGACCATGACACAGGGGATCTCGGCCAGCCGGGGGTTGGCGCGGATCGCCGCCACCGCCCACCAGCCGTCCCGAGGCTCCATGGAGGCGTCGAGGGTGATGACGGCGGGAACGGGGTTGGCCTCATCGATGAGCCACGTCACCGCCTCCCTACCGTCGGTGGCCTCGGCGACGACGAAGTCGTCGAGCTCGAGGTTGATCCGGATGAGCCGCCGGATCCGCTCGCTGTCGTCGCAGACGAGGACGAGGGGGCCGGATGCTGCGCTCGTCCCGGATTCCATGTCGAGAACTCTAGGCTGCTACCCTCCTGGGGCGTTCGCATGACGGGTCCAGGCCCGTCGCGGACGTCGCCCGCCCCCGTAGCTCAGGGGATAGAGCACCGCCCTCCGGAGGCGGGAGCGCAGGTTCGAATCCTGCCGGGGGCGCACCGAGAGCCCAGCCTCGCGCGGCAGCGCGTCGGCTGGGCTTTGGTGCGCCCGGGGCAGAGGCAACAGCGGCTCGAATGACCATGAGAGCCGCGACGGGGGCGCACCGAGAGCCCAGCCTCGCGCGGCAGCGCGTCGGCTGGGCTTTGGTGCGCCCGGGGCAGAGGCAACAGCGGCTCGAATGACCATGAGAGCCGCGACGGGGGCGCAGGCAACAGCGGCTGCGGGTGGCCCGGCCCTGACACGAGACTGGCCGAGGAGTCACAGCGCGCCGTCGGGAGCGCCCGGCTTGGTCGCCAGGTATCTGTGGACACTGCCCCACCCGCCGATCTCGTCGTCCTGGACGTCGAGCCCGGCGTCGGACAGCAGGGCCGGGATGTCACGGATGAGATCGCCGAAGGGCTTCCAGAACCGTTCGACGAGAATGGTGCCCAGCCGGTGGCCATCGTGCGGGAAGTTGATGTCGATGAGGACCAGCCGACCACCGGGCTTGAGCACTCGGGCCAGCTCGGCGGCGGCCACGGCCCCGTCGGGATAGCCGGAGAAGGCCATGGTGTTCACCACGGTGTCGAAGGTGGCGTCCGGGTACGGAAGTGCCTCAACCGTTCCCTGCCGCAAGTCCGCCCGCACCCCGGCGAGGGCCAGGTTGCGGCGTGCGACGGCGATGAGCGCCGGGTTGAGGTCGATGCCGTCGGTGCGGTACGCACCGGCGTACTGGCTCAGCAGCCAGCCCGTCCCGAAGGAGACCTCCAGGACCCTGGGGCCACGGATCGCGGGCACGGCGTGCCCCAGCCATCGCCGCCAGACCGGTGCCGCCTTGACCACGATGTCGTACAGGCGTGCGAAGCGTGTGTACAGCCGGTCGTTCGCCACCGTGTACGCCCGTGGGTCGGCCGGTTCGGAGGAGTATCTCGAGCCACGACGCGCCATTCCACGATCCTCTCGCAGTCCGGTGCCGCGCACGTGCGCTCATCGACGGGCGCGGCCGAACGACGCACCCCATGAAGATCCTCGCTCACCGGCCCGACCCGACCTGGCCCGGCCTGGCCGGCGGGACCACCTCGAACCGGCGGACCGTATGCCGTGCGCGCCCGTCAGGGCGCTCGGCGCCCGCCCGGCCGGTGCCGGCCGGCCCGCGCCGCCCCACCCGCACGGTGCCACCCCCAGGCGAGAACCATCTCGAGCACCCCGAACCCGGCGATGACCGGCTGGAGGAAGGAGTAGCGCTGCAGGGCGACGAGCTGGACGACGATCCACAGGACGAGGCCGGCCCCGGCCGCGACGCCGGCGAGGGACGCCCACCGACGGCCGGCGAGGACAAGCCCGGCGACGGCGACCTGGGGCAGCGCGACCGTGCCGAGCAGGGCCACCCCGGGCCAGGTCCACGAGTCGAACGGGGTCCGGGCGAGCCAGGCACGGGGCATACCCATGCCGTTGCTCATCAGTCCGACGCCGCCATAGACGGCGCCGGCGGCGACGAGCAGGAGGACGGCGACCAGGGTGCGACGCCAGCCGCGACCGGCGAGCGGTCCGCTGAGCGGGCGGGTCGAGGAGGGAAGGACGGACATGGCGAACTCCCGAGCGTCGGCCGATAGGTCACCGGAGCGCGTCGGCCGGTGTGGCGCGGCCCGTGCGTCAATTCTCCTGCCGCGCGAGAGGCACGGCTCCTGGGTGTGCCGGGCACCACAGCACCGCCTCGACCGCGATATGGCGGCGATGAAGGCGGAGCCGTTCGGGCTGCCGACGCCGGTGACGTCGCCATACCCGGGCGGGTGGAGATCGTCGCCAGAACCTCACGGCGGACCGACGGTCTCGTGCCAACGCGGCGCCGTTCCCGGGCCACCGGACGGCTCGATGCCGAGGAGCACCCGACCAGGCAGACACGCCGTGCCTCACGCCCATGGCCCGGACTGCTAGCGCTGGGTGGAGTCGCTCACCTCGCCGACGAGCTCCTCGATGACGTCCTCGAGGAAGACGACGCCGAGGACCCGTCCGTCGGCCTCGACGACCCGGGCCAGGTGCGACCCCGTCGCGCGCATCGTCTCGAGGACGTCCTCGACCTCGTCGACCGGTCGGACGGTCGCCATCCGGCGGACCCTCTTTCGCGGCACCGGCTGGTCGCGCTCCTCGTCGTCGGCGTAGAGGACGTCCTTGAGATGGAGGTACCCGTGGAGGTCGCCGCTCCCGTCGGCCACCGGGTAGCGCGAGAAACCACGCTTGGAGACGAGCCGCTCGATGTCGGCGGGGGTCGCGGAGACCCCGACCGTGACGAGCTCGGTGAGCGGGACGGCGACATCGGCCGCGTCCTTGTCGCTGAACTCCAGCGCCGCCCCCAGGCGCGCGTAGCGCTCCTCCGGAACCAGGCCCTCGCGGTGGGACTCGTCGACGATGTGTGCGACCTCCTCGGCCGTGAACTGGCTGGCCAGCTCGTCGCGCGGCTCGACGCCGAGGACGCGGACCAGCCCCTTGGCGGCCGCCTCCATCACCCGGATCACCGGACGGAGGACCCGGGTGAGGAAGAACAGCGCCGGCACGAGGATGAGGGCCGCGCGTTCGGGCCCGGCGATGGCGAGGTTCTTCGGGATCATCTCGCCGATGACGACGTGGAGATAGGCGATGACGAGGAGGGCCAGGACGACGGCGATGGCGTCCGCGACACCCGGGGGCCAGCCGAGACGCTCCCCCACCGGCACCAGGCTGTGGTGGAGCGCCGCCTCGGAGAACGCGCCGAGGAGCACCGAGCACAGGGTGATCCCGAGCTGGGCGGCGGTGAGGACCGACCCCATCTGCTCCAGGGCCTGGAGGCTGCGCTGCGCCCGTCGGCTGCCTGCGGCCGCGAGCGGCTCGAGCCGGCTGCGGCGTGCCGCCATCGCCGCGAACTCGGCGCCGACGAAGAACCCGTTGGCCAGCAACAGGGCCAGGGTGACGAGGATCATCGGCACGCTCACGGCATGCCCCCGTCGGCCGGCGGTGTGGGGACGAACCGCAGCCGGTCCACCCGCAGCCCGTCCATGTCCTGGACCCGTACCCGCCACCCGTGGAGGTCGACCTCGTCGCCGACCGACGGAACGCGGCCCAGGGTGGCCATGACCCAGCCGCCGACCGTCTCGTATGCCGTCCCGTCCGGCACCGGGGCCCCCACCCGTCCCCGCACCTCGTCCGGACGCCACAGGCCCGGGATGCTCCACGCTCCGTCGGCGAGCTCCCGGCCGGTCGTCTGATGGGTGTCGTGCTCGTCGCTCACCTCGCCGACGATCTCCTCGACGACGTCCTCCAGGGTGACGACCCCGGAGGTGCCGCCGTACTCGTCGACGACGATGGCCAGCTGGAAGCCACCCTGTCTGAGCTGGACGAGCAACGGGTCGAGCCGCACCGTCTCGGGCACGAGAGACACCTCGGTCATGAGAGCCGAGACGGGGACGTGGGACCGTCGGTCGTGGGGGACGGCGATGGCCTTCTTGACGTGGACGATGCCGTCGATGTCATCCCAGTCCTCGCCGATGACGGGGAAGCGCGAGTGGCCGGTTCGCCGGGCCAGGGCCAGGACGTCCTGCGCCGTGGCCGTGCGTTCGATGGCGGTCGCCCGCGACCGGGGGGTCATGACGTCGGCGGCGGTCTGGTCGCCGAACCAGATGGAGGCGGTGAGCAGCCGGGCGGTGTGCGGGTCGAGGGTGCCCGCTTCGGCGGAGCTGCGCACGAGGAAGGCGAGCTCCTGGGGGTTCCGGGCCGCGGACAGCTCCTCCTGGGGCTCGACGCCCACCGCCCGCAGGACGACGTTGGCCGACCCGTTGAGCAGCCAGATGAGCGGCCGGGCCAGGGCCGTGAACGCCCGGACCGGCGGGGCGACGACCGACGCCGTCGGCAGCGGCGCCGAGAACCCGAGGAACTGCGGCACGAGCTCGCCGACGATCATCGAGAACACCGTGACCAGCAGCAGGGCGACGAGGTTGGCCACCGTGTCGAGACCGACGCCGCTCAGCCCGAAGGCGGCCACCGGTGGCCGGAGCAGTGACGCGAGCGCCGGCGTGGTGAGGAAGCCGAGTGCGAGCGTCGTGATGGTGATCCCGACCTGCGCACCGGACAGCTGCGTCGACAGCTGGCGCAACGAGGCGAGGACCCATCGTGCCCGGGCCTCTCCCCGGTCGACGGCCCGCAGCACGGTCGGCCGGTCGAGCGCGACGAGGGAGAACTCGGCCGCCACGAACAGCGCGGTCCCCAGGGTCAGGACCACGCCTGCGAGGACGAGTAACCATTCGGTCATGGCGGGTCCATCCTAGGCAGCGACGCGCACCCCGGCCCGGAGGCCGCCGCCACCCGGGGAACCGCGGACGGGCGGCGGCTCGGTTGGCACTCATCCCTCAGGCGGAGGATTGTCCACCGTGGGGTTGACCCTCACGCCGGGTGAGTTTGGAAGGATCAGGGCATGACAACGACACCAGGGACGCCATGACGACGGCGCCGACCACTCCCCCGACATCAGCGACGCCCCCGGCGACCCCGGGTGCCCGCATCGAGATCAGGAACCTCACCAAGCGCTTCGGCTCGTTCACCGCCGTCGACGACCTCTCCTTCGACGTCGAGCCCGGTCGGATCACCGGGTTCCTCGGCCCCAACGGCGCCGGCAAGACGACGACGATGCGGATGCTGCTCGGCCTGATCCGCCCCAGCTCCGGCACCGCCACAATCAGCGGGACGACCTACCACGACCTCCCCGCACCGATGCGGACCGTCGGCGCGGCCCTCGAGGCGACGAACTTCCACCCCGGCCGCAGCGGCCGGGACCACCTGCGCGTCCTCGCGACCGCGGCCGGCATCCCCGTCGACCGCGTCGACGACCTCCTCGAGCTCACCGGCATCCCCGCGGCCGCCCGCAAGCGGGCCGGCAGCTACAGCATGGGGATGCGCCAGCGGCTGGGCCTGGCGGCCGCCCTCCTCGGCGACCCCCAGGTCCTCGTCCTCGACGAGCCGTCCAACGGTCTGGACCCCGAGGGCATCCGCTGGCTGCGCCAGTTCCTGCGCCTGCTCTCCTCACAGGGCAAGACCATCCTCATCTCGAGCCACCTCCTCCAGGAGATGGAGCAGACCGTCGACGACATCGTCATCATCGTCAACGGCCGGCTCGTCCGGGCCGGCCCCGTCAGCAGCCTCCACGGGACGCCGCGCTCGATCGTCCGGACGTCGGACCCGCAGCAGCTCGTCGGGGCACTGCGCGTCGCGGACGTCATCGCCACGGTCGACGACGACGGAGCCGTCTCCGCCGAGACCGAGGACCTGCGGCTCGTCGGTGATGTCGCCCTGCGCAGCGGGCTCCCCGTGTGGGAGCTACGCACGGCCACGACCGACCTCGAGGCGCTCTTCTTCCAGCTCACCGAGGGGACCAACCGCAACCTCGGCGGGGCTCCGACCGCGACGGGCATGCCGCCGGGCGGCACCCCACCGACCACCACGGTTCCGGGCGGGGGTGAGGCGCGATGATGGCCGCGATCAGCTCCGAGCTGCGCAAGTTCTTCACGACCCGCCTCTGGTGGGGCATGGCCATCGCGGTCGTCGTGACGGCCGCGGCCTTCGCGACGGCCTTCGCCTTCCTCTACACCTCGGGGGCCATGGAGCAGGCGGGCGCGCCGACCGGCACGCCCACCCAGGTCGCCAACTCCGTCTACACGGCGGGGCTGAGCGTCGGCTACCTGCTCCTGCTCACCATCGGCGTCATGCAGATCGGGTCGGAGTATCGGCACAAGACGATCAGCGGCACCTTCCTGGCCACCCCTAAGCGATCCGAGGCGATGCTCGCCAAGGTGGTCGCGCTGCTCGCCATCGGGGCGCTCTACGGTCTGCTCAGCCTGGTCGGCTCGATGTCGATCGGCTCGGTGGTGCTCGGGATGCGCGGCGATGAGGCCTTCCCGTCGAGCGAGGTGTTCCGGACGGCGGCGCTCAGCCTGCTCGTCCTCGGACTGTGGGCCCTGATCGGCCTGGGGGCCGGGATCCTCATCCCCAACCAGGTCGCGGCCCTGCTCATCTCGGTCGGTGTCGCGTGGATCGCCGAGCCGCTCGCCGCGTTCGGGCTGCAGTTCTGGGCCTTCGGCAAGGACCACATCGTGCCGTACCTGCCGACCCAGGCGACCAACGCCGTCGTCAACGCGGTCGGCTCGCCGGACCAGACGCGACTGTCCTGGTGGGCCGCCGCGCTCGTCCTCGCCGCCTGGGCCGCCGCCCTGTCCGGCCTGGGCATCTGGCGCACGGTGCGCCAGGACGTGTCGTAGGCGGGCCGGACGCACCCCCGATCGGCGCGCCGGTCGGGGGTGCGTCACCGAACGTCGACGTCCAGCAACCGTTCGGCGGTCTCCCATGCGGCATACACCACGCCGGAGATAGGCTTGGCTAAGCCATCCCGTCGCCGTCGAGCCGTGAAAGAGGCGGACCCTCCGTGCCTGACCAGTCACCGTCCAGCGACCCCCTCACCTCCTTCGGGCCGAACGACTGGCTGGTGGACGAGCTGTACGCCCAGTACCTCGAGGACAAGCACAACGTCGACAAGGCATGGTGGGAGTTCTTCAGGGACTACGAGCCCGGCGAGGCCGCGCTGGGGCGGGGCGCCGCCGCCGCCGCCAGCCACCGGCTGAACGCCGGCAACGGCGCGGCACCGGCGACCACCACGACCGCGCCCGCGGCCCCGGCGCCGCAGCCCCCCGCCGCCCCCAAGCGTCCGGCCCCCGGCGGTCAGCAGCCCACGCCCACCCCGCGCGAGCCGGCCCAGCCGGCCGAACCGACGATGACCGAGGAACCCGTCATCACCCCCCTGCGCGGGGCCGCCGCCCGGGTGGTCACGAACATGGAGGCCTCGCTCGAGGTCCCGACCGCGACGAGCGTCCGCTCGGTGCCGGCGAAGCTGCTCATCGACAACCGGATCGTCATCAACAACCACCTGTCCCGCTCGCGCGGCGGCAAGGTGTCCTTCACCCACATCATCGGCTTCGCCATCGTCAAGGCCCTGGGCGTCATGGCCGAGATGAACGTCGGCTTCGACCACAACGAGGCCGGCAAGCCGGTCCTCGTCCACCCCAAGCACGTCAACCTCGGCCTGGCCATCGACCTCGCCAAGCCCGACGGGACGCGCCAGCTCCTGGTGCCGTCGATCAAGGCCGCCGAGCAGATGGACTTCGCCCACTTCTGGACGGCATACGAGGAGATCGTCAAGAAGGCCCGGGGCGGCACCCTCACCGTCGAGGACTTCCAGGGCACGACGATCTCGCTCACCAACCCCGGGACCATCGGTACCGTCCACTCGGTGCCCCGGCTCATGAGTGGCCAGGGCGCCATCATCGGGGTCGGGGCCCTGGAGTACCCCGCGCAGTGGCAGGGCGCGAGCAACGAGACCCTCAACCGCAACGCGGTCTCCAAGACCCTCACCCTGACGAGCACCTACGACCACCGGATCATCCAGGGCGCCCAGTCCGGCGACTTCCTGCGCAAGGTCCACCAGCTGCTCCTCGGTGAGGACGGCTTCTTCGACGAGATCTTCGAGAGCCTGCGGATCCCGTATGAGCCGATCCGGTGGGTCCAGGACGTCACCGCCACCCACGACGACGACATCAACAAGGTCGCCCGGGTCCAGGAGCTCATCCACGCCTACCGGGTCCGGGGCCACCTCATGGCCGACACCGACCCGCTGGAGTACCGCCAGCGACGTCACCCCGACCTCGACATCACCCGGCACGGCCTCACCCTGTGGGACCTGGACCGGCACTTCGCCACGGGTGGCTTCGGCGGTGAGCCGTTCCTCAAGCTGCGCAAGATCCTCGGCATCCTGCGCGACAGCTACTGCCGCACCGTCGGCATCGAGTACATGCACATCCAGGACCCGGACCAGCGCGAGTGGCTCCAGGCCAAGATCGAGGTGCCCTACGCCAAGACGACCCGCGAGGAGCAGCTGCGCATCCTGCGTCGGCTCAACGCCGCGGAGGCGTTCGAGACGTTCCTGCAGACCAAGTTCGTCGGCCAGAAGCGCTTCTCGCTCGAGGGCGGCGAGTCGGTCATCGCCCTGCTCGACAAGGTCCTCAGCCGGGCGGCCGAGGACGAGATGGACGAGGTGTGCATCGGTATGCCGCACCGCGGCCGCCTCAACGTCCTGGCCAACATCGCCGGCAAGTCCTACGGGCAGATCTTCCGCGAGTTCGAGGGCAAGCAGGACCCCAACTCGGTGCAGGGCTCCGGCGACGTCAAGTACCACCTCGGCACCGAGGGCGAGTTCGTCGCCGAGAGCGGCTCGGCGACGAAGGTCTACCTCGCGGCCAACCCCTCGCACCTCGAGGCCGTCAACCCGGTCCTCGAGGGCATCGTCCGGGCCAAGCAGGACCGGCTCAACCTCGCGGGCGAGGACTTCACCGTGCTGCCGGTCCTCCTGCACGGCGACGCCGCCTTCGCCGGGCAGGGCGTCGTGGCCGAGACCCTCAACCTGTCCCAGCTGCGCGGCTACCGCACCGGCGGCACGGTCCACGTCGTCATCAACAACCAGGTCGGCTTCACGACCTCGCCGAGCTCGTCGCGCTCGTCCACCTACTCGACCGACGTCGCCCGGATGATCCAGGCCCCGATCTTCCACGTGAACGGCGACGACCCGGAGGCGTGCGTGCGCATCGCCGAGCTCGCCTACGACTTCCGGAAGCGGTTCCACAAGGACGTCGTCGTCGACATGGTCTGCTACCGCCGGCGCGGCCACAACGAGGGCGACGACCCGTCGATGACCCAGCCGCTGATGTACCGGCTCATCGAGGCCAAGCGCAGCGTTCGCAAGCTCTACACCGAGGCGCTCGTCGGGCGCGGCGACATCACCGTCGAGGACGCCGAGGCCGCGCTGCGCGACTACCAGGCCCAGCTCGAGCGCGTCTTCCTCGAGACCAAGCAGGCCCTCAAGGAGGCCGAGGAGGAGGCCGAGGACGCCGACCCGACCTTCTCGGGCACCGACGTCGAGGGCCACCCGGGCCTCGAGCCGCCGGCCGCCCAGACGCCCACGGCCGACGCGACGACCCGGTCGGCCACCGACACCGCCATCAGCGAGGAGGACCTCAAGCGGATCGGCGACTCCTTCGTCGCCGTTCCCGACGGGTTCACCGTGCACGCCAAGCTGCGCCAGATGCTCGAGAAGCGCTCGGTGAGCGTGCACGAGGGCGGCATCGACTGGTCCACCGCCGAGCTGCTCGCCTTCGGGTCCCTGCTCATCGAGGGCACCCCGATCCGGCTCGCCGGCCAGGACAGCCGGCGCGGCACGTTCGTGCAGCGCCACGCCGTCCTCATCGACAACAGGACCGCCGAGGAGTGGACGCCGCTGCTCTACCTCGGCAAGGGACAGGGCCGCTTCTGGGTCTACGACTCGCTGCTGTCGGAGTTCGCCGCGTTGGGGTTCGAGTACGGGTACTCCGTCGAGCGCCCGGACGCCCTCGTCCTGTGGGAGGCGCAGTTCGGCGACTTCCTCAACGGCGCCCAGACGATCATCGACGAGTTCGTCTCGAGCTCGGAGCAGAAGTGGGGTCAGCGTTCCTCGGTCGTCCTGCTCCTCCCGCACGGGTTCGAGGGCCAGGGCCCGGACCACTCGTCGGCCCGGATCGAGCGGTTCCTCACGTTGTGCGCCCAGGACAACATGACCGTCGCCTACCCGTCGACGCCCGCGTCGTACTTCCATCTCCTGCGCCGTCAGGCGTACTCGCGGCCGCGCCGCCCGCTCATCGTCTTCACGCCGAAGTCGATGCTCCGGCTCCGCGCCGCGGTGAGTGGTCCCGAGGACTTCACGACCGGCCGGTTCCGTCCCGTCCTCCCGGACCACGAGGGCGCGACGGACGGGCGGGTGGGCCGGGTGCTCATCGCCGCGGGGAAGGTCGTCCACGACCTCGAGGCCGAGCGCGCGGCCCGCGGCGACCGGGAGACGGCGATCCTGCGTCTCGAGCAGTACTACCCGCTCCCAGCAGCGGACCTCGCCCACGAGCTCGAGCGCTACCCCGAGGCCGACGTCGTCGTCGTTCAGGACGAGCCGCAGAACATGGGTGCCTGGCCCTTCCTCGCGGTCAACCTGCCCCCGGCGCTGGCCGACCTCGGCGAGCGCCGCCCGCTGCGGGTCGTCTCACGCGAGCCGTCGGCGTCGCCGGCGAGCGGTTCGCCGCGCAAGCACCAGGCCGAGCAGGCCGACCTCGTCGCGCGCGCCTTCGACCGCTGACCGGGCGTGAGCGGCGGGCGTGCCGAGACGGCATACCCGATGGTGCGCGGGCGCGCCCACCGGGCCCGGGCCCGTAGGTTCGATAGCCTCTCGTCGTGTACTTCACCGACCGCGGCATCGAGGAGCTCGCGGCCCGGCGGGGCGAGGAGGAGGTCTCCGTCGAGTGGCTGGCCGAGCAGCTGAGGACCTTCGTCGACCTCAACCCCGACTTCGAGGTGCCGATCGAGCGGCTCGCCACGTGGCTGGCCAGGCTCGACGACGAGGACGAGTGAGACCCGCAACGCCCCGACCAGCAGCGCCAGCCACCGTGACCGAGGACCGGAGATGACCCAGGACCCCAAGGAGATCGAGTTCACGCCGAGCCCCGAGGTCGCCGTACCCCCGGAGGGCCATCGCGACGTCGCGCTGGTCTTCCTCGGCTCCTCGCTCGTCGTCGGTCTCGGCGACCCCAAGGGGCAGGGCTGGGTCACCCGCGTCGTCGGCCGGACCCACCACCCCGACGTCGAGCTCACGGCCTACAACCTCGGCATCCGCGGCGACACGTCCGCGGATCTGCTCGGCCGGTGGCGCACCGAGGTCCCGCTGAGGTGGGCCGGGCGCACCGAGCGGCGGCTCGTCATCTCGACGGGCACCGACGACGTCACCGCCGGGATCACCCTGGCCCGGCACCGGCTCAACCTCGCCAACCTCCTCGACGACGCGACGAGCAACGGGGTGTCGACCTTCGTCATCGGCCCGCCGCCCACCGCTGACACGGAGACCAACGACCGCCTCGCCGTCCTCGTCGAGGCGCAGGCGGACGTCTGCGGGCGCCGCAGCGTCCCCTTCGTCGACTGCTTCACCCCGCTCAACGGGCACGACCAATGGCGCTCGGAGCTCGCGGCGAGCACCATCCCGGACCACCCCGGCCAGGCCGGCTACGGTCTCATCGCGTGGCTCGTCCTCCACAACGGCTGGGGGGACTGGCTCCGCATCACCTGAGCGGTGTCGTACGGCCGGGCCGTCAGACGGTGAAGACGACCTTCCCCTCGACGCTGCCGTCGACCATCCGCCGGAAGCCCTCGCTCGCCTGAGCGAGCGGACGGACCGAGTCGATGAGCGGGTCGATCCCCGCGTCGACGACGAAGCGGGCCAGCCGCTCGAGCTCGTCACGGCTGCCCATCGTCGAACCGACGACCCGCAGCTGCTTGAAGAAGATCTTCGTCAGCTCGGCCCGAGGTGGGGCGTCGCCCGACGTCGCACCCGAGATGACGATCGTCCCGCCGGGGTTGAGCGAGTTCACCGAGTGCGACCACGTCGCGGCGCCGACGGTCTCCATCACGGCGTCGACGCGCTCGGGCAGCCGGGCCCCGGACTCGAAGGCCCGGTCGGCCCCCAGCGCCACCGCGTGCTCGCCCTTGACGGCATCGCGGCTCGTCACCCACATCCGCAGCCCCGCGGCGGCACCGAGCTGGACGAGCGCGGTGGCGACCCCGCCCGCCGCCCCCTGGACGAGGACGGTCGCGCCGGGGGTCACGCCGGCGTTGCGGAAGAGCATCCGGTAGGCCGTGAGCCAGGCCGTCGGCAGGCAGGCCGCCTGCTCCCACGACAGGCCCTCGGGCTTGGGCACGAGGTTGGGCGTCGGGACGGCCACCCGCTCGGCGAGCGTGCCGTCGTGGAGCTCGGAGAGCAGGGTCCGCCGCGGGTCGAGGGTCTCGTCGCCGACCCAGCCGAGCGACGGGACGACGGCATGGACGATGACCTCCCGGCCGTCCGGGGTGACCCCAGCACCGTCGCAGCCGAGCACCATCGGCAGCCGGTCGGCGGGCAGCCCGACGCCCCGCAGCGACCACACGTCGTGGTGGTTGAGGGCGCACGCCTTGAGGTCGACGACCGTCCACCCGTCGCGGGGCTGCGGGTCGGGCCGCTCCCCGACGTCGAGCCCGCTCAGCGGGTCATCGGGCGACTGGCTGACGGCGGTGACGGCAAGCATGTCTCGACCATACCGACCGCCCCGCGCCGGCTATGCCTCGGGCGTCAGGACGCTGGGAGCCGCTCGGTGCAGCGCGTCGCGCCAGTCCGGCAGGGCGTCGAGCCCCGCGACCGCCCACATCGAGTGGTCGAGGACGCTGTAGGCGGGCCGCGGCGCAGGGCGGGCGTACGCGGCACTCGTCGTCGGTCGGACCCGCTCGGGGTCCATGCCGAGCTCGGCGAACACGGCGCGGGCCAGGTCGAACCACGAGCACTGACCCGTTCCGGTGCCGTGGTAGGTCCCGAACGGGGCACCTGCCTCGACGAGCCTGGCCACCGCGTCGGCCAGGTCGACGGTCCAGGTGGGCTGCCCGACCTGGTCGTCGACGACGTCGACGCTCTCGCGCTCGCCCGCCAGCCGGGCCATCGTCCGGGGGAAGCTCGGCCCGTGCGCTCCGTACAACCAGGCCGTCCGCACCAGCCACAGCCGCGGGCACTCCGCCCGGGCCGCCCACTCCCCCGCCGCCTTGGTCCGCCCGTAGGCGGAGCGGGGTGCGAGAGGGGCCGAGGCGACATACGGGCCGACGGCGTCACCCGAGAAGACGTAGTCCGTGGAGACCTGCACGAGGGCCGCACCCGCCGCGGTCGACGCACGCGCGAGGTTGGCCGCACCGACCGCATTGACCGCGAAGGCGGCGGCCTCGTCGCTCTCGGCCGCGTCGACGGCGGTGTAGGCCGCCACGTTGACGACGACGTCGTGGCCGGCCACCCGGTCCCGGCAGGCCGCAGGGTCGCGGACGTCGAGCTCGGCGCGGTCGACCCGGGTGACCAGGTGGCCCCGCTCCTCCAGGACCGCGCACAGGTCCCGGCCGAGCATTCCGTTGGCCCCGGCGACGAGCCACCGGGTCATCAGCGCGACACCACGCTCTGCGTCGCGGCGTACTTCGCCTCGGTCCGGGACTTCATCGGCCGCCACCAGTCCTCGTTGGTCCGGTACCACTCGATCGTCGCGGCGAGGCCGTCCCGGAAGCTCGGGTAGCGGGGCTCCCACCCCAGCTCGGTGCGCAGCCGGGTCGAGTCGATCGCGTAGCGGCGGTCATGGCCGGGTCGGTCGGTGACGTGGTCGAAGTCGTCGGGCGCACGGCCCATCAGCTCGAGGATGTCCCGGACGACGGTGAGGTTGTCGACCTCTCCGTCTGCCCCGATGAGGTAGGTCTCGCCGATCGCGCCCTTGTCGAGGATCGTCCACACGGCCGTGTTGTGGTCGTCCACGTGGATCCAGTCGCGGACGTTGAGGCCGTCGCCGTAGAGCTTGGGGCGCACCCCGTCGAGGATGTTCGTGATCTGACGCGGGATGAACTTCTCGACGTGCTGACGGGGGCCGTAGTTGTTCGAGCAGTTGGAGATCGTCGCGCGCACCCCGAAGGAGCGCACCCAGGCGCGGACGAGCAGGTCGCTCGCCCCCTTGGTCGAGGAGTATGGGCTCGACGGGTTGTACGGCGTGGCTTCGGAGAACCGCGCGGGGTCGTCGAGCTCGAGGTCGCCGTAGACCTCGTCGGTCGAGATGTGGTGGTACCGCGTCCCGTGTCGGCGGGCCGCCTCGAGGAGGGTGAACGTCCCGACGACGTTGGTCGACACGAACGGCCACGGGTCGGCGAGGGAGTTGTCGTTGTGCGACTCGGCGGCGAAGTGGACGACGACGTCGCTGTCCCCGACGAGCCGGTCGACGAGCGCGGCGTCGACGATGTCGCCGACGACGAGCCGGACGCGATCCTCGACACCCGCCAGCGACGCACGGGAACCGGCATACGTCAGCGCGTCGAGCACCGTCACCTCGGCGTCCGGCCGGGTCGCCAGGGTCAGCTGGACGAAGTTGCTGCCGATGAACCCGGCGCCACCGGTGACGAGGACCTTCATGACCCATCAGCGTAGGCGACCCGACGCCCCGGCCCGCACCACCGGCGCAGATAGGCTGCGACGCATGAAGGGCATCATTCTCGCCGGCGGCTCCGGGACGCGGTTGCACCCCATCACCCGCGGGATCAGCAAACAGCTCATGCCCATCTACGACAAGCCGATGGTCTACTACCCGCTGTCGACGCTCATGATGGCCGGGATCCGCGAGGTCCTCATCATCACGACCCCGCAGGACGCCGACCAGTTCCGCCGCCTGCTCGGCGACGGCCGCGACTGGGGCGTCGAGATCTCGTATGCCGTCCAGCCCAGCCCCGACGGCCTCGCCCAGGCGTTCGTCATCGGGGCGGACTTCATCGGCTCGGACTGCGTCGCCCTCGTCCTCGGCGACAACATCTTCTACGGCACCGGGCTCGGGACCGCGCTCCATGCCAACACCGATGTCGTCGGCGGGCACATCTTCGCCTACCACGTGAGCAACCCGTCGGCATACGGCGTCGTCGAGTTCGACGAGCGCGGTGTGGTCCGCTCCATCGAGGAGAAGCCGGAAAGGCCGAGGTCGAGCTATGCGGTGCCCGGTCTGTACTTCTACGACAACACCGTCGTCGACATCGCCGCCCACCTCACCCCGAGCGACCGCGGCGAGCTCGAGATCACCGCGGTCAACGCCGAGTACCTCCACCGCGACGCGCTCACCGTCACCGTGCTCCCCCGGGGCACCGCCTGGCTCGACACGGGCACCTTCGAGGGCCTGATGGACGCCTCGCAGTTCGTCCACGTCGTCGAAGCGCGGCAGGGCCACAAGATCGGCTGCGTCGAGGAGATCGCCTGGCGCAACGGGTGGATCGACGACGCCCAGCTGGGCCGTCTGGCCGAGAGCCTGCGCAAGAGCGGCTACGGCGAGTACCTCGTCGGCATCCTCGCCGCGGGACGGGACGCCTGATGGAGATCGTGCCGCTGTCCGTCGAGGGTGCCTGGGTCATCACGCCCCGGCAGTTCCCGGACGGCCGAGGGGTCTTCCTCGAGTCCTTCCGCGGGGACAAGCTCGCCGAGGCGGTCGGGCATCGCCCCGACATCGTCCAGACCAACGTCTCGGTGTCGGCCCGTGGCGCGGTCCGCGGCATCCACTTCGCCGACCTGCCGCCCAGCCAGGCCAAGTACGTCACCGTCCTGAGGGGGGCGCTCATCGACTTCGTCGTCGACATCCGGGTCGGCTCGCCGACCTACGGCAGCTGGCAGGCGGTCCGGCTCGACACGGTCGACCGGCGGGCGGTCTACCTCTCCGAGGGGCTCGGACACGCGTTCTGCGCGCTCGAGGACGAGACGACGGCCCTCTACCTGTGCTCAGCGGCATACAGCCCCGAGCGGGAGCACGGCGTCAACCCGCTCGACCCCACCCTCGGGCTGGAGCTGCCCGACGACGTCGAGCCGATCCTGTCCGCCAAGGACGAGGCCGCACCGTCCCTGGTCGAGGCCGAGGCGGCCGGACTGCTGCCCTCGTATGCCGCGTGTCGGGAGTGGGCGGCGCGCCTGGCCGCGGAGCGCCCGGTGACCGCCCCGAGGTAGCGCCCACCCGCCGCGCAAGCGGGTTGACGGGAGGCAACACGCCGAGGGGGCACACGGCATACCGGCGTGTCGGCTCCCCTCAACGCGTGGCCTTGTGCGGGTCGGCCGACCGGGGGTCAGGCCAGACGGGCGACCGCGGCGGCCACCGCCTCGGCGACGCCCTCCTGGAAGACGGACGGGACGATGCGGTCCGCCGCGGGCTCCTCGACGAGCCCTGCGATCGTCTCCGCAGCGGCGAGCTTCATGGCCTCGGTGATCCGGGTCGCCCCGGAGTCCAGCGCCCCGCGGAAGATCCCCGGGAAGGCCAGGACGTTGTTGATCTGGTTGGGGAAGTCCGACCGGCCGGTCGCGACGACGGCGGCGTGCCGGTGCGCAACGGTGGGATGAACCTCGGGGTCGGGGTTGGCCAGAGCGAAGACGATCGAGCGGGCCGCCATGGCGGCGACATCCTGCTCGGCCACCGTCCCGCCGGAGACGCCGACGAAGACGTCGGCGCCCACCAGCGCGACCCCGATGGCGCCGCTCAGC
The DNA here is from genome assembly GCA_963771015.1 of uncultured Actinomycetota bacterium. Classification (GTDB taxonomy): domain Bacteria; phylum Actinomycetota; class Actinomycetes; order Actinomycetales; family Dermatophilaceae; genus CAVSJJ01. Next base: position 308,920 of record CAVYRN010000009.1, on the reverse strand, counting down.
GCCCGAGGGTTCGTCGTCGCCGCGAGGCGGGCCTTGTGGCCGGTCAGCTCGGTCCGGGCGGGCACGAGGATGCCCCGGGAGTCGGCGACGACCACATCACGGACCCCGGCCCGCTGGAGCAGCCTCGTGACGGCCACCCCGGCGGCCCCGGCGCCGGACACGACGACGCGCAGGTCGGGCAGGGACTTGCCCACGACCGCGGCGGCGTTGATGAGTCCGGCCAGGACGACGATGGCCGTGCCGTGCTGGTCGTCGTGGAAGACGGGGATGTCGAGCCGCTCGACGAGCTGCTCCTCGATGTCGAAACAGCGGGGCGCGGCGATGTCCTCGAGGTTGATCCCGCCGTAGGTCGGGGCGAGCCTCGCAATGGTCTCGACGAGCTCCTCCACCGAGCCGCTCTCGAGGCAGACGGGGACCGCGTCGACCCCCCCGAAGTGCTTGAAGAGGACCGCCTTGCCCTCCATGACCGGCATGGCGGCGAGGGGTCCGAGATCGCCCAGGCCGAGGATGGCGGTGCCGTCGGTGACGACGGCAACGGTGTTGCTCCGCGAGGTGTAGCGCCGCGAGAGACCCGGGTCCTCGGCGATGGCCAGACAGACCTCGGCTACCCCCGGGGTGTAGAGCAAGGACAGGTCCTCGGGGCCGCGCAGCGGCTGCGTGGCGTGGACGCCGAGCTTGCCGCCCTCATGGGCACGGAAAACGGGGCTGTCGGGGTCATGGCTCGTCCGGGCGATGGACGCGGTCATGGGTAACGATCTCCTGCGGCAGTGATGGGTATGCCGCCGAGAGCCCGGCGGCGGGGCTGAGCAGGGGGTGGGCGCCAGCCGGGGCGTGCCGTGGTGGGCACGCGAGAGCCCATGATGACACATCCAGCAGGCCCACATCGTTTCGTTATGTGAGCGTGACGTGGTCGGAGCGGACGGGTGAGAGGATGCTGGTCATCCGCGTCGGGGCCCTCGGCTGCGCCGGCGCTCCCGTGTGAAAGGAACGTTGTTCATGCTCCGCACTCGCGCCGCGGCCTTCGCCGCGATCGCCGCCACATCGCTCGCCCTCTCCGCGTGCGGCTCCAGCTCGCTCAGTACCGGCTCCGAGTCGTCGACCAGCTCCTCGCCCACGACCTCCGCCGGTGCGGTGGCCGCAGACCCGGCCCTCGTCGCCAAGCTCCCGGCCTCGCTGAAGAGCAAGGGCACCATCACGATCGGCGTCGACGCGACCTACGCCCCGAACGAGTTCCTCGGCACCGACGGCAAGACCGTCGAGGGGATGGACGTCGACCTCTTCGACGCCGTGGCCGCCAAGTTCGGTCTCAAGACCAACTGGCAGCCCGCCGGCTTCGACACGATCATCCTCGGCGTCTCCTCCGGCAAGTTCGACGTCGGGGTCTCCAGCTTCACGATCAACACCGACCGCGAGAAGCAGGTCAACATGGTGAGCTACTTCAACGCCGGCACCCAGTGGGTCACCAAGGCGGGCAACCCGGACAACGTCGACCCCAACAACGCGTGCGGTCTCAACATCGGCGTCCAGAAGGGCACCGTCCAGATCGACGACCTCACCGCCAAGTCCAAGGCGTGCACCGATGCCGGCAAGAAGCCGATCACCCAGATCGTCGAGCAGGACCAGTCGAAGGTCACCGCTGACGTCGTCTCGGGCAAGGCGGCCGCGATGCTCGCGGACTCGCCCGTCGGCCTGTACGCCGTCAAGCAGACCGGCGGCCAGCTCGAGGCGCTCGGCGACATCTACGACGCGGCGCCCTACGGCTTCGTCGTCCCGAAGGACCAGACCGACTTCGCCCAGGCCATCGCGGACGCGCTGAGCCAGCTGGCCGCCGACGGCACCTACAAGGCCGCTCTCGACAAGTGGGGCAACTCGAGCGGATCGATCAGCGACTTCGCCGTCAACCCGGTGAGCTGATCCTCCGTGGCTGCCGACGTCGCCAGTCACACGAGCGACACGGACCGGCCGGGCGTGATCCACGCCCGGCCGGTGCCGCATCCGGGCCGCTGGGTCGCCCTCGCGGTCATCGTGGTCCTTGTCGCGATGATGATCTCGTCGTTCGTCACCAACCCCAAGTGGGACTTCTCCTTCGCTTTCCAGGTGATGAACTACAAGCCCGTGCTCAACGGGCTGATCCAGGGCACGATCATCGTCACCTTCGCGTCGATGGCCGTCGGCATCGTGCTCGGGATCATGATCGCGGTGATGCGGCTCTCGACCAATCCCGTGCTCAGCATCGTCTCGTTCGCCTTCACCTGGTTCTTCCGGGCCATCCCTCGCTACGTCCTGCTCACCCTGCTCGGGGTGGGCGTTCTCTACCTCTATCCACGACTCGACTTCGGAGTGCCGTTCGGGATGCAGATCGCCCACGCGATGGGGATCAGCAACGACTTCACCATCGGCTCGATCGACGTGCGCACGATCAGCAGCGGGATCGTCGTGGGCATCTTCGGCCTCGGGGTCTCCGAGGCCGCCTACATGGCCGAGATCGCTCGAGCCGGGATCCTGTCCGTTGACCGGGGCCAGGCCGAGGCCGCCCAGGCACTCGGGATGTCGCCCGGCCAGACGATGCGCCGGATCATCCTGCCCCAGGCGATGCGCGTCATCGTCCCGCCCACCGGCAACGAGACCGTGGCCATGGTCAAGGACACCTCGCTGCTCGTCGCCATACCCGTCAACGCCGAGCTCTTCTACCAGGCGTCGGCCGTGGCCAACCGCACCTACAAGATCATGCCGTCCTACGTGGCCGCCGTCCTCTGGTACCTCATCGTGTGCAGTGTCCTCATGGTCGGCCAGTTCTACCTGGAGCGGTACTTCGGCCGTGGCTTCGGCACCAAGGCGTCGAAGAAGCAGGCCAAGGAGACCGAGGCCGTGACGGTGCGCGAGGGCGCTGCCGGCGGCGGGACGGGAGGCATGTGATGACGGCGACCGAGGACGGCCGCGGGGAGCCCATCGTCCACGCGGTCAACGTCCACAAGTCCTTCCACCATGTGGAGGTCCTCAAGGGCATCGACCTCGACGTCTACCCGGGCCAGGTCGTCGTCCTCCTCGGTCCCTCCGGGTCCGGCAAGACGACCTTCCTGCGCTGCATCAACCAGCTGGAGACGATCCAGGGAGGGCGCATCTGGGTCGACGGTGACCTGATGGGCTACGTCGACAAGGGCGGCGCGCTACACCGGCTGACCGACAAGGCGATCGCGGCCCAGCGCCGCGGGATCGGCATGTGTTTCCAGAGGTTCAACCTCTTCCCGCACAAGACCGCGCTGGAGAACGTGATGGAGGCCCCGGTGCAGGTCAAGGGGGTCCGCAAGGCCGACGCCCGCAAACGGGCGCTCGAGCTGCTCGACCAGGTGGGACTCGGGGACAAGCCCTCGGCATACCCCGCCCAGCTCTCGGGAGGCCAGCAGCAGCGGGTCGCCATCGCCCGGGCGCTGGCCATGGACCCCAAGCTGATGCTCTTCGACGAGCCGACCTCGGCCCTGGACCCCGAGCTCGTCGGCGAGGTGCTCACCGTCATGCGCGACCTCGCCGCCGGCGGGATGACGATGATCGTCGTCACCCACGAGATGGGCTTCGCCCGCGAGGTCGCCGACGAGGTCGTCTTCATGGACGGCGGCGTCGTCGTCGAGCAGGGTCCCCCACGAGAGGTGATCGACAACCCGCAGCACAACCGGACCAAGTCGTTCCTGCGCCGGATGCGCCAGGAGGAGGAGGCGGCCCACGAGGGCGCGGTGGCCGTCGCGCTTCTGGCGGAGGCCGAGACCCCCGCGACCGAGGGTGATGGTGCCGGGTCGGGACCGTCCGGCCCCGGCGGGGCACTCGATGACGGGCCGAGGCAGCCGACGGCGTGAGGTCCCTGCGGATCCGAGGGCGGGCCGTTCCCTGGCCCGCCCTCGCCCGGGTCCGCGGCCGGTCGATGGAACCGGCCCTCCGCGATGGTGACCTGCTCCTCATCGTCCATGGCCTCGCACCCCGGCCGGGCTCGATCGCGGTCGTTCGGCTGCCTCCGGACCAGCACGGACGGCCACGTCCGCTCTCGGTCAAACGTGTCACCGGACCCGACCCCGCCGCTCCCGAGCGGTGGTGGGTCGACTCGGACAACGCGGCCGAGGGGGTGACCTCGTTCGACGTCGGCTCGCTGGCCGGGGACGATGTCCTGGCCCGGGTCGTGAGCCGCCTGCGGTGCAGGCCCCGCCCCCCTGCGTGAATCCCGGGGAGTCGAGGTAGGTTGGGCTGACAAGCACCCCCCATGCACGAAGGGAACCTCCATGCGTCTGACCCCCCTCTCCCGCCTCTTCCGCATCACCGAGGTCAGCGCCCACTGCGACCTGCCGTGCGGCGTGTACGACCCGGCCCAGGCCCGCATCGAGGCCGAGTCCGTCAAGGCGATCTGCGCCAAGGCGGCCGCCAGCGACGACCCTGACTTCAGGGTCCGGGCGACGATCATCAAGGAGCAGCGCTCACACCTGGTCAAGGAGCACCTGTGGGTGCTGTGGACCGACTACTTCAAGGCGCCGCACTTCGAGAAGTACCCGAACCTGCACACCCTGTTCAACGAGGCGACGAAGCTCGCCGGCGCGGCCGGCACCAAGGGCGAGTTCGACGAGTCCGTCGCCGACCAGCTCCTGGCCAAGATCGAGGAGATCGCCGCGATCTTCTGGGAGACCAAGAAGGCCTGAGCAACACCGAACGCGACGGGGTACGCCGGATGACCGGCCTACCCCGTCCGTCGTCGGGTCAGGGCCGGTCGAGTGGGTCGAGCGCGGCCGAGACGACGTAGATCTCCTCGCCGCCCTCGACGGTCACCTCGGTGTCGCCGACGGGCAGGAACACCGACCCGGTGGGCCCGACCTCGAGCGCCGTGCGGCCGCGGCGCACCGTGGCGGCGCCGCCGAGACAGAAGAGGATGCGCGGGCCTCCGTCACCGGGCACGACGGTCCTCACCGGCCGCCGGATGCGGTGCAGCCGGAAGTAGCCGGACGCCGTGGGGAAGGACTCGATGCCGTCCTCGCCGAGGACCGGGGTCCGGGGTCTCCCGTCGCCGGTCGCGTCGACGATGCGCAGCAGCTCGGGGATGTTGACCGGCTTGCTCGTCAGCCCGGCACGCACGACGTTGTCGGAGTTGCCGAGCACCTCGACGCCGAGGCCGCTGACGTAGGAGTGCAGGACGCCCGGCGAGACGTCGACATACTCCCCCGGCCGCAGCACCCGGTGGTTCATGAGGAGGAGGACGACGAGCCCGATGTCGCCCGGATGGTCCTCGGCGACCCTGACGACCGCCGCACACGCTCGACCGATCTCGTCGTTGGTCCCGCCCACGGCGATGCATGACCTGACGACCTCGCGCGCGAAGTTCGCATGACGCGAGCGCGGGACGGCGAGCACCTCCTCGAGGAGCGACTGCTCGGGCACGGCCCGCCCGGTGGCCGACTCGACGAGCACAGTGAGCCTCGGCACCCCGAGGCGGGCCGAAAGCTCGACGGTCTCCGCGTGGCGCCGCAGCCCGACGAACACCTCGAAGGGCGCGACAGCGACAAGCAGCTCCGGCTTGGCCCAGCCGTCGACATAGACCGAGGACGCGGCCGTCGGGCCGAGCTCGTCGCGGACCCGCCGGACGTCCGCCTCGGTCGGGTGCGCCTGGATCGAGATGGCCCGGCCGGGCGCAAGGATCTTCAGGAGGAAGGGGAGCCGCGGGCCGAAGCGCTCGACACACGCCGCGCCCAGCTCGCCCTGGGGGTCGGCCTCGATGACCTCGAGGAGGGTGCGGGCACCGCCCCGCTCGACGCCCGCGGGCCCGCTCTCGTGCGCCCCCATCCACAGCTCGGACTCGCGCAACGGGCTCGGGATGTCGCGGCCCTGGAGGCTGGCGATGGAGATGTGCGAGCCCCAGGCGTCGTTGAACATGACAGGCTCGAGCCGGTCCATCGTGCTCCTCCGTCGTGGCGTCGTCGTCGTCCCCACCGGCACGGCGGAGGCCGGGACGATGCTACCCATCGGTCGCCCGAGGGCCCCCGAGGGGCGACGCGCGGTCATACCTCGGCGGGCCGGACCAGGCCGCCGGACCCCTCCGCAGGCGCCCGCTGCCCGACCGGGGAGGCGAGCACCGTGGCCAGCGCCTCGACGATGGCGGGATCGTACTCGTAGCCGAGCCCGAGGTTGATCCGCTCCATCGCCCGGGACTCGGTGTCGGCGCCGCGGCGGCCCTCGGTGAGGTCGTCGAAGGCGTTGGCCACCTTGATGATCCGGCTGGCGAGGGGGACGTCCTCGCCGAGCTCGCGCACCTCACGGTAGGGGGTGGCCTGCACCTCGATGAGGTCCGCGACCCGGTCGAGCACGCCGGCGTGCCGGACGATTCGGGCACCATCGGCGGCGATCCGGCGCTGGTCGCTCGGGGCCGCGAGGACCGTCGCTCCTCCGGGGATGGGTTCGCGCAGGGCGATCTGGCCGAGGTCGTGGAGCAGCGCGGCATACTCCACCTCGCTGACCTCGCGCTGGAGCAGACCGAGCGTGCGGGCCATCGCCACCGCGAGCACCGCCACCCGCTCCGCATGCGCCCGCGGGGTGTAGCCGCCGGCCTCGGTGAGCCGCGACAGCGTCGCGATCATCTGCCGGTAGGTGAGCTGGTTGGCGACGTACCGGTCGACGGCCACATAGGTCAGAGCCATGGGGAAGAGGGCCAGGGGCAGCGCCGCCAGCCCGAGCGTCGGCGACAGCAGGGCGACGAGGGGACCGGAGGCGATGAGAGCGACGTTGAGGGCGGGAGCCTCTCGGAGATCGTCGCGCAGGACGGTGTCCCACGGCGCGTGGTGGCGCTGCGCCCGCACCAGGCTGCCGAGGATGAGCTCGAGGAAGACGCCGACGGCGGCGATGGCCAGCATGGCCACGGCCAGGAACGGGGTGCTCCGGGTCGGATCGACCTGAAGCTCCCACAGCGAGGTGCCGCCGAACTCGACGGCGCGGGCGAGCGCGGCCACGACGAAGGCCGCGAGCAGGCGAGCCATCGCGAGGTACAGGCGGACCTCGCGACCGGCGGCCCACCGAACGAGGAGACCGATCCCGGACCCGCACGCGGCAACGAGGACGACCATCGACGTGCTCGTCGCGAAGGGCGCCTCCCCGTTGAGCAGCGCGGTGAAGGCAAGGGCGATGACCGAGGCCGTCGCGACGGGGGTGGTCTCCCGACCGCTCGGGAGCCGGACCCGCCCCAGCTCGCCGAGGGCGAGGACGACGAGATACGCCACCACAAGGTGTGCGTGAACCTCCAGGAGCACCGAGACCTGCGCGGACGCCTTCACCGCCGCGAAGGCCATCGATGCGGCACCCACGAGGAGAACACCCCGCTCCCACGTGAGGTACGGGCCCGCGAGACGGCTCACGAGGCCCCGGCCTCGGGGCGATGGGCGAGCACGCGGACCAGGACGTCGACGAGCTCGGCGTCACGCTCCGGGAGCTCGGCCCGGAGCCGGTCGACGGCCTGGTCGGCAGAGAGGGTCCGGCCATCGTCGTCCCCGACTGCGGTGAGCAGGTCGAACGCATCGGCGATGTGGACGAGATGCGGCGACATCCCGTCGGCGCCCGTCCGCCCCGCCGCGGCCGTGCCCAAGGGCCGTGCCTCAAGGTCATTGTGGTAGGCGATGCCGTCGAGCGCTCCCGCCAGGAACGACACCTCGCGGAGCATGTGTGCGCCCCGGCGGGCGTAGCTTCGGAACACGGGGTCATCCGCACGCCGCCCCTGGACGACCGCCGTCGGCAGGCCCACCTGCCCGAGATCATGGAGCATCCCGGCGATCCGGATGTCCCGGACCTCACCAGGACCGAGACCGAGATCCTCGGCCATGACGTAGGTCAGCTGAGCCACCCGGGCGCTGTGCCCCTCGAGGTGCGGCGCCTTGGTCTCGATGGCCGCGACGAGGACCTCAAGGGTCCGCTCCCGCGCGATCCGCTCGTCGGCGAACTGCCGGTAGGCCCACCAGGCACCCAGCAGCGGGGCAAGGATGAGGACGACGCTGAACGGCCCGAGCCCCGCGGACTGCCACAGGACGATGAGAAGAAAGGCGAGCAGCCCGTACCCGAAGGAGGTCACGCCGGTGCTCGACAGCAGCCGCGCGAGAAGGACCCGCACCGGGATTCCCTCCGCGATCCGCATGACGCCGGCGAGAAGGACGACGTTGAGAACGGTCTGAAAGACGTCGACGACCACGAGCGGCAACCCGACGTGCAGCAGCAGCGGTCCCAAGCCCGGCAGGTCCGTGACGTCGCTGTGGCCCCCGACCGCTCGATAGGCCAGACCCCCCGCGGTCGCCACGGCGGTCCACATTCCGGCGTTGAAGACGCGACTGCGCACCAGCAGCGGGCCCTTGGACAGCAGGGTCAGGCAGAGTCCGACGATGCCGGCACCGGCCGGGGCCAGCATCGCGACCGCCGACAGCACCACGATGTGCCCGACGGAGAACTGCACGCGTGACTCGATGTTGCTGATGCTGAACCGCCAGCTCGCCAGGGCGAGGACGGCGAGCACGAGCAGCGGGCCGGACCGCGACGGCGGTCCGTCCAGGCGCCAGGCGGCAAACGTGAGTCCGCAGGCGAGGACCCACACTCCGGCGACGTAGGCGAACGTGGCCACATCACGAGACCATCGGGAGGCCGGCACGATGCCGGCCTCCCGATGGTCGCGAACATGCTCAGGTATCAGGCACCCCAGCCGTAGCCGTCGGTGGACGCCGCACCCCAGCCGTAGCCGTCGGTCGTGGACGCGCCCCAGCCGTAGCCGTCGGTCGAGGACGCGCCCCAGCCGTAGCCGTCGGTCTGCACAATGGTGGTGGTGGTCGAGGGGGTGAAGGTGACGGCGTTTGCCGCAGACGGCGTGAGGATTGCCGCAGCAAAGGCGATACCAACGGTGACAGTGAGAGTGCGAAGACGGCGCACGTTCTTTTCCTTTCAAGGGGGCCCGGTCCCGAATTGCCGGGCGCATCAAGCCCTCTCATGGTCTCACGCAGCACAGTTGTGCCACAATCACATGAAGATTCGGCACTTGGTGTGTCGATCACACCCCGCACCAGGAGGACATCCATGAGCAAGCGCGCCCGGAAGCGCCGTTCCCGGAAGGGCAACAAGGCCAACCACGGCCGCAAGCCGAACGCCTGACGCGGCATTACCGCGGACGAGGGCCGGTCACCATGTCTGGTGACCGGCCCTCGTCATGCCGGGACGTGACCGTGCGCTCAGCCGTCGAGCTCGCCACGCACCCGCGTGATCCGGTGGACGATCCGCACTCGCAGGTGGGCGGGCGCCTCCTCGTGGCAGGAACGCCGGACAAGGGCCTTCAGTGCGGCGTCCAGGTCGTGCTCGGCGAGACACGGCCCGCACTCCTGCAGATGCTCGGCCACGAGCTCCATTCCGCGGGCGTCCATCTCGCCGTCGAGGTACTCGAAGATCCGGTACACGACGTCGGAGCACTCGTAGTGGCCCTCGTGCGGCTCCCGACGGCTCATGACGACCCCTCGCTCTCCCGCGCCGCGTTGAAGCCACGCTCTCGTGCATAGTCCTGGAGAAGTCCCCGGAGCTGGCGACGGCCGCGGTGCAGGCGCGACATCACCGTGCCGATCGGGGTACTCATGATTTCGGCGATCTCCTTGTAGGCGAAACCCTCGACATCGGCGAGATAGACGGCCAGCCGGAAATCCTCCGGAAGCTCCTGGAGCGCCCGCTTGACCTCCGAGTCGGGAAGCCGTTCCAGTGCCTGGTTCTCCGCCGACTTCAACCCCGACGACGTGTGCGACTCGGCGCGGACGAGCTGGTAGTCCTCGACCTCGGCGGCATCGGACTGCTGCGGCTCGCGCTGCTTCTTGCGGTAGGTGTTGATGTAGGTGTTGGTGAGGATGCGGTACATCCACGCCTTGAGGTTGGTCCCCGGCCGGTACTGGTGGAACGCCGCGAACGCCTTGGCGAACGTCTCCTGAACCAGGTCCTCGGCGTCGGCGGGGTTCCGCGTCGTGCGCAGGGCCGCCGAGTACAGCTGGTCGAGCAACGGCAGAGCCTCGCGCTCGAAGCGGGCCTGTCGTTCGTCGACGGTCTCGGTGGCGACGTCGACGATCTCGTCGGCGTGGCTGGAGGCTGCAGGTGGTGTCGTCATCGCCGTCCACCCTAGCCCGACCTCGGTGGGGGCGGCCGCGTGCAGGACGAGCATGGGACCCTTTCGCCGTTGACGTGTGCCGCGAGGGACAACGCCGGCACGGCGCGACGGCATTCCCGAGGCCGAAGGCCGCTAGGGCAGGCCCTCCAGCCAGTCGAGCGCGGCGGCGGCCACCCGAACGGCCGAGCCGTCCAGCGAGTGGGTGCCGGGCACGGTCGTCACGTATGCCGGGTCCGGCAGATGGGCCGCCAGCTCACCAGGCGTCCCGAAGGGGTCGGCGGCGCCCTGGATGACGTGGAGAGCGACGCCGTCGGTGAGAGGCAGGGTGAGCTCGTCGGCGCGGGAGGAGCCCGGCCGACCCGGCGGGTGCAGCGGGAACGACAGGGCGAGGACGCCCAGTGCGTCGAGGGTGGACGCGGTGCGACACGCCACCCGGGCACCGGCGCTGCGACCGGCAAGGACGAGCGGCCGCGGCAGCCGGCCCCGGCCGGCGAGGAGTGCCTGGACCATGGGCACCCAGGCCCGGTCGAGGGTGGCCGGAGCGGGAGCGACCTTGCGTCCGGCCACCCGCCACGGCTGGTCGACGAGGGCGACCGCCCAGCCCGCGTCCGTCGCCGCGGCGGCCACGGCCCGGACCTCGGCCGACCAGCTCCGACCACCGGCCCCGTGACCGATGGCGAGGGTACCGACGGCACCCCGCGGATGCTCGACCTCGGCCCGTCCGGGGCCGACCGGGGAGTCGAGGTCGATGGTGCGGATCGACATCAGCGGGCTCCGATGATCTCGCCGGTCACCGGGTCGACGACACCATCGAGCGTCTCGACCGATGCCGGCTCGATGAGACCGGGTCCGTTGGCTCGGCCGGAGCCGACCGCCGTCGAGACGGGGTATGCCTCGAACCGGCCCGGTCGCGAGAACGCCAGCAGGTCCTCGATGGCGGCCCCCTCGGTGACCGACGGGTCCAGCCACCGGCCCCAGTCCCCGCGTTCGAGCACCAGCGGCTGGCGGTCGTGGATGCGGTCCAGCCCCGGCTCGGCCGCCGTCGTGATGATGGCGAAGGTGACGAGCCAGGCATCCGGGTCGTCGACGTTCTCGACGACGGGGTCGCGCCAGAACTCGTAGAGGCCCGCGAAGCCGACGCTCGCCCCGTCGGCGCGGCGGGTGAAGAACGGCTGCCGTCGGGCCTTGCCGCGTCCGTCGATGGCGCTCGGCGAGACCTGCCACTCGTACCACCCGAGGGCGGGCACGAGGCACCGCCGGCGCTCGACGGCGCGGGCGTAAGCCGGCTTGGCCAGCACCGACTCGGCCCGGGCGTTGATCATCCGAGCCCCACCCTTGGTGTCCCGGGACCAGCCCGGCACCAGGCCCCAGGTGAGTCGGCGGAGCTGACGCTGCGGCGGGCCCTCCGACGCCTCCCGCGGGACACGGGTGAGGACGACGGGCGCCTGCTTGGTCGGCGCCATGTTGTAGTCGGGGGTACCGGCGGGTGGCTCCTGGGGCGAGGTCAGCACCGAGCGGGCCGGCTCGGCCGTCCGGTCGACATCGATCTCGAACTCCTCGACGAGCTCGCCCGGGTTCGCCGTGGCGGCATACCGACCACACATGGGGCGCACCTTACGCACCGAGGATGCGAGCAACTACCGTAGAGGGGTTCACAACGACACCGGAGAGCACATGACGATCGCCGCCAGGACCGGCCAACCCCACCCGGACGCAGGGTCGGGGCACCCGAGGACCCATGCCTGAACCGGACTGGGCCGCCCCCACCCTCGACCACCCCCTCGATGCGACGATCACCCTCCCGGGCTCGAAGTCCCTGACGAACCGCTACCTCGTCCTCGCCGCCCTCGCCGACGGCACCTCGCGGATCCGTCGGCCGCTGCGCTCCCGGGACACACTGCTCATGGCCGCTGGGCTACGCGCCCTGGGCGCCACGATCGAGGCACGCCCCAGCGTGCCCGGCGAGACGGAGGTGGCCGACTGGCTCGTCGAACCCGGGCCGCTGCGGGGCCGTTCCGCCATCGACTGCGGCCTCGCCGGGACCGTGATGCGGTTCCTTCCGCCGGTGGCCGCCCTGGCCGACGGGCCGGTCGGCTTCGAGGGGGATGCCGGAGCGCGCAACCGGCCGATGGGGCCGGCCCTCGACGCGCTGCGCGCCCTCGGGGTCGAGGTACGCGACGGCGGGCGGGGGGCGCTTCCCTTCACCATCGTCGGGATGGGCGAGGTACGCGGAGGCGAGGTCACCCTCGATGCCTCGGCGTCCTCGCAGTTCGTCTCCGCGCTGCTCCTGGCCGGAGCCCGGTTCGACCAGGGGGTCGTCGTCCATCACGACGGCAAGCCGGTTCCCAGCCAGCCGCACATCGACATGACGGTCGAGGTGCTCCGCGATGTCGGCGCCATCGTCGACGACACCGAGCCGAACACCTGGAGTGTCGAGCCCGGACAGCTGGGTGCTCTCGAGGTCGAGGTCGAGCCGGACCTCACCAATGCCGGGCCGTTCCTCGCCGCCGCCCTCGTCTCCGGCGGGACCGTCCACGTACCCGGATGGCCGCACCACACGACCCAGGCCGGCGACGCACTGCGCGACATCCTCGACGCCATGGGCGCCGAGGTCTCGCTCACCCGCGAGGGCCTGACGGTGCATGGCGGTGGTGTGATCGTCGGCGTGGACGTCGACCTGCACGATGCGAGCGAGCTCACGCCCGTCGTGGCGGCACTCGCCGCGCTCGCCGACTCCCCGACGGTCATCCGCGGAGTCGGCCATATCCGCGGCCACGAGACCGACCGGCTGGCGGCCCTCGAGACAGAGCTCAGGGGCCTGGGGGCCGGTGTCGTCCAGACCGAGGACGGGCTGCGGGTCGACCCCGCCCCGATCCATGGTGGCCGGTTCCACACGTATGCCGACCACCGGATGGTCATGGCCGGAGCGGTGCTCGGCCTGGCCGCCCCGGGGGTCGTCATCGAGGATGTCGGCACCGTCGGCAAGACGCTCCCCGAGTTCACCACGATGTGGCAGCGGATGACCGGCGGCGAGCCGGTGGTCGGAGCGGGTCCATGATGGCGCGGTCGGTCGGCGACTACGACGAGTCGGACGCCCGGATCCGCCCCAACCCCCGCGGCTCCCGGCCCCGGTCGAAGGAGCGTCCCGCGCACGAGCACGCCGTCCCCGGCATGGTGACGGCCGTCGACCGAGGCCGCTACACCGTGCTCGTCGCGGCCGGCCAGCCCGCAGCCGGCGACCCCGAGCGGGTCATCACCGCGATGCGCGCCCGCGAGCTCGGCCGCAAGGGCATCGTCGTCGGTGACGACGTCGCCCTCGTCGGCGACGTCACCGGCGAACGAGGGTCGCTGGCCCGGATCGTCCGCGTTGCTGACCGCACACGCGTGCTGCGGCGCACCGCCGACGACACGGACCCCGTCGAACGGATCATCGTCGCCGGAGCCGACCAGCTCGTCATCGTCTCGGCCCTGGCCGATCCCGAACCGCGCCCTCGGCTCATCGACAGGTGTCTCGTCGCGGCATACGACGCGGGCATGGACCCCCTGCTCGTGCTCACCAAGGCGGACCTGGCCGACCCCACGGACTTCCTGCGGACCTACGCCCCGCTCCAGGTGCCGCACATCGTCACCGCACGCCGCACCGGGCTCGTCGACGAGGCCGGGCTGGCGGAGCTGTCCGGACGGCTGCGCGGCCGGGTCAGCGTGTTGGTCGGCCACTCCGGTGTCGGCAAGTCCACCCTCGTCAACGCCCTGGTCCCCGATGCCGACCGGGCCACCGGCAAGGTCAACGTCGTGACCGGGCGCGGCCGGCATACGTCGAGCTCGGCGGTGGCGCTGCGGCTGCCGGGACGCGACGGGTGGGTCATCGACACCCCGGGCGTGCGCTCGTTCGGGCTCGCCCACGTCGACCTGGCCCGGATCATCCAGCACTTCCCGGACCTCGAACCCGGTACCGGCGGCTGCCCGCGTAGCTGCTCGCACGACGAGGAGGAGTGCGCACTGGACGCCTGGGTCGCCTCCGGTGCCGCCGGGCCCTCCGGTCCGGCGCGGCTGGACTCGCTGCGCCGTCTCCTGCGCGCCCGGGGGCCCGAGACCGACGACTGACCGGTCAGGTGCGCCCCTGGCGGGGCAGGCCGCTCAGGCGCTCGGCTGGAGCGGCCCGTCACTCCCACCGACGTCGACCCTCGGTACGACGGCGCGCTGCTCGGCGAAGTGGCAGGCCGACTCGTGCGCACCGACACCGTCGGGGCGCATGATGAGCTGCGGCTCCTCGGCAGAGCACTTCTCCTGAGCCCTCCAGCACCGGGTGTGGAAGCGGCAGCCGCTCGGCGGGTTCGCCGGCGAGGGGACATCGCCGACGAGGACGATCTGGTCGCGCTTGCCCCGCAGGGTGGGGTCGGGCACGGGGACGGCCGACAGCAGGGCCTGGGTGTAGGGATGGGTCGGGTGCTCGTAGACCTCCTTCTCCGTGCCGATCTCGGCGAGCCTGCCGAGGTACATGACACCGACCCGGTCGGAGATGTGCCGGACGACGGACAGGTCGTGGGCGATGAAGACGTAGGAGAGGCCGAGCTCGTCCTGGAGCTGCTCCATCAGGTTGACGACCTGCGCCTGGACGGACACGTCGAGGGCCGAGACCGGTTCGTCGCAGACGAGCACCTTCGGGTTGAGCGCGATGCCCCGGGCGATGCCGATGCGCTGGCGCTGACCACCGGAGAACTGGTGCGGGAACCGGTTGATGTGCTCGGGGTTGAGGCCGACGAGGTCGAGGAGCTCCTGGACCCGCTGGCGCCGCCCGCCCCGCGGCACGACGTCGGGATGGATCTCGAAGGGCTCGCCGACGATGTCTCCGACCGTCATCCGGGGGTTGAGCGAGGTGTACGGGTCCTGGAAGACGATCTGGATGTCGCGACGGAGGCGACGCAGCTCACGCGCCGAGGTGCCGCTCATGTCCTCGCCCTCGAACATGACCCGCCCGCTCGTCGGCTTCTCGAGCCGCATGAGCAGCCGGCCGAGCGTTGACTTGCCACAGCCGGACTCGCCGACGATGCCGAGCGTCTCACCCCGGTGCAGGTCGAAGCTGACCCCGTCGACGGCCTTGACCTGCCCTTGCACGGTCCGCAGGACACCGCTGCGGATCGGGTAGTACTTGACGAGGTTCTCGGCGGAGAGAATGACCTCAGCCATTGAGGACCTCCTCGGCGAAGTGGCAGGCGGAGTGTCGGCCGGGGGCGACCTCGCGCAGCGCGGGGAGGTCACGCCGGCATGTCTCCTGGGCGAGGTAGCAGCGCGGGTTGAAGGCGCACCCCGGTGGGATGCGCACGAGGTTCGGCGGGAGACCGGAGATCGTCCGCAAGGTCTGCCCCTTCTGGTCCAGTCGCGGGAGCGACTCGATGAGGCCCTTGGTGTACGGGTGGGCCGGCGCGGCATACGCGTCGTAGACGTCGGCGGTCTCAACGAGCCGGCCGGCATACATGACGGCGATCCGGTCCGCCACGTCGGCGACGACGCCGAGGTCATGGGTGATGAGGATGAGCCCCATCTGCCGCTCCTCCTGCAGCTCCTGCAACAGGCTCATGATCTGCGCCTGGACGGTGACGTCCAGGGCCGTGGTCGGCTCGTCGGCGATGAGCACCGCGGGGTCGAGCGAGATGGCCATCGCGATCATGATCCGTTGGCGCATGCCGCCGGAGAACTGGTGCGGGTAGGCCCTGACGCGCTCCCGGGCGGCGGGGATCTGCACCCGCTCCATGAGCCGGATGGCCTGCGCCAAGGCATCGGACTTGTTCATGTCCCGGTGCTTGCGGAACATCTCGGCGATCTGCCAGCCGACCGGGAAGACCGGGTTCAGCGAGGACAGCGCGTCCTGGAAGATCATCGAGACCTCCGGGCCGCGGGTCTTTCGCCGCTGCTCCTCCGGCATCCCGAGGAGGTCCTGGCCGCAGTAGTAGATGTGGCCGCCCGGGATCTTCGCCGGCGGCATGTCGAGGATGCCCATGATGGCCTGCGCCGTCACGGACTTCCCCGAGCCGGACTCACCGATGATGGCCAGCGACTCGCCCTGGTCGAGGGTGAACGAGACCCCGTTGATGGCCCTGGCGACACCGTCGCGGGTGTGGAACTCGACGTAGAGGTCGTCGACCTCGAGGAGCCGGCCGTCGACGGGCTGGTAGGCCGAGCCCTCGGTCTGCAAGGAGGTGGTGCCCTGGGTGGTCATCGGATCTCCGTCACCGGGTCTTGGGGTCGAACGCGTCGCGGACGGCGTCACCGAGCATGATGAAGGCCAGCACGGCGAGGCTGAGGAACAGGCTCGGGAAGAGCAGCGACCACGGGGCGACCCGGATGTAGTTGAGCGAGTCCGAGATCGCGACGCCCCAGGAGATCGCCGGTGCGACGAGTCCGATCCCGAGGAAGGACAGCGACGCCTCGGCCGAGATGTACGCACCGAGGTTGATCATCGCGACGACGATGACCGGGGCCATCGCGTTGGGAATGATGTGGGCCCGGATGATCCGCCACGGGCTCGCACCGAGAGCGCGGGCCGCCGTGATGTAGTCGTTCGGCATGACCTGGAGCACCGAGCCCCGCATGAGTCGGGCGATGCTCGGCCAACCGAGGATGGACAGCGCGGCCACGACCTTGCCCACGACGGCCAGGTAGGGCGAGTCGACCTTGTTCGGCCAGGTCGTCATGAAGAGGATGCCGCCGAGGAGGAACGGGATGGCGAAGAAGATGTCGGTGATCCGCATGACCACCGCGTCGGAGACCCCGCCGTACCAGGCCGAGAACGTCCCGACGATCGTGCCCAGCAGGCTCGTGGCGAGGGTCGCAAGGACGCCGACGAGGATCGAGGCCCGGGCCCCGTAGATCGTCCGGGCGAAGACGTCGTAGCCCTGCAGGTCGCGGCCGAACCACTGGCTGCTGCTCGGCGGGGTGTTGCCGAGCTTGAGGATCGCCTCGTTGGGGTCGGTACGGGTGAACAGCGTGGGGAACATCGCCATGAGGACGAAGACGACGATGAGGACGAGGGAGGCCCAGAACAGCGCATTGTGGCGGAGCTCGCGGAACGCCTCGGAGGTCAACGACCTCGGGGCGCCGACGCCCTCGTCCTCGGGCTCGGACTCGGCGGAGACGACGATGGCCTGGGTCTCAGTCATGGCTGATCCTCGGGTCGAGCACGCCGTACATGAGGTCGACGATGAGGTTCATGAACAGGTAGACGATGACGAGAAGGGTCACCGTGCCGACGACGGCGACGCCGTCGCGGGAGTGGATGCTCTGGAAGACGAACCCACCGACCCCGCCGATGTTGAAGATGCGCTCCGTGATGATCGCGCCACCGAGCAGGGCGCCGAAGTCGGCGCCGACGAAGGTCACCACCGGGATGAGCGAGTTTCGTAACGTATGCACCCCGATCGTTCGTCGTCTGGTCAGGCCCTTGGCCACGGCCGTTCGAACGTAGTCGGCCCGGAGGTTCTCGACGAGGTTGGCTCGGGTCAACCGGGCGACGTAGGCCAGGGACAGCGACCCGAGGACGATGCCGGGCAGGAGGAGCTCGAACCACGTCGCCTGCGGTGACACGGTCGGCTTGACGATGCCCAGCTTGACGCCGAAGAAGGTCTGGGAGACCGAGCCGAGGACGAAGGTCGGGATGGAGATCACGACGAGGGTGGAGAGCAGCACGAGGTTGTCGAAGAACCGGCCCTTGCGGATGCCGGCAAGCATGCCGGCCAGGACGCCGATGAAGAGCTCGAAGACGATGGCGATGATGGCCAGCCGGGTCGTGATCGCATAGCGCCGGGCCAGCTCGTCGGCGACGTTGAGGCCCTGGAACGTCGTTCCGAAGTCACCGTGGAGCAGGTGACCGAGGTACTTGAAGTACCTGAGGAACAGCGGGTCGTCGAGGTTGTGGTCGAGCCGGAACTTCGCGATGAACGCCGGCGAGCAGGGCCGATCCCCGCACTTGCCGGCCAGCGGGTCACCCGGGAGTGCGAAGACCATCGCGAAGATGATGAACGTGGCCCCGATGACGACGGGGATCATCTGCAGCAGCCGCCGAACGATGTACTTGCTCACCAGACCTCCTTGTGAGAGTGCGTCTGCACACGTGGTGCCGAGACCCTATCGCCTCCGCGGGCCTATTCCTACGCCGCTCGGCGTCCCATGCGCGTCGCCGCGACCAGGCCCGACGGGCATGCCGCGAGGCGACAGACCTGCGGCCCGCCGATCGGTGGATCGGCGGGCCGCAGCGTCACCGTGCGTTTGTGCTGAGTGGGGTGGCGCCCCTCACGGGGCGCCACCCCTCCCGGGTGCGTGCTACTTGACCGTGACGGACGTCAGGTCGAAGGTGCCGAACGGCGTGACCTTGACGTTGTCGACCTTGGTCGACCACGCCACGACGGCCTTGCTGTACCACATCGGGATGACAGGCATGTCGTCCTTGAGCAGCGCCTCGGCCTGCTGGTAGTCACCGTTGGCCGTTGCGGGGTCGGTGGCCGCCGCGGCATCGCTGATCAGCTTGTCGAAGGCGGGGTTGGAGTAGTCGCTGTCGTTCGAGCCGGCGCCCGTGCCGTAGAGCGGGGCGAGGAAGTTCTCGATCGACGGGTAGTCCATCTGCCAACCGGTGCGGAACATGCCCTTCATCGTGCGGTCCGTGATCTGCGTACGGAACGTCGCGAAGTCAGGCACCGCGACGGCGACACAGTCGACCTTCAGCGCGTCCTTGATGGAGTTGCAGGTGGCCTCGGTCCACGCCTTGTGGTCACCATCGGCGTTGTACGACAGGGTCAGCTTGCCGTTGTAGCCGCCGGCCTTGTCGAAGAGGGCCTTGGCGGCCGCCGGGTCGTAGACGCAGAACTCGCCACACGCGTCGGCCTTGTAGCCGTCGACGACCGGGGACACCCAGCCGGTGGCCGGGATCTTGGTACCGGCGAGCACCTTGTCGATGATCGTCTTCCGGTCGATCGCCATCGAGATGGCCTGGCGGAGCTGCGGGTTGCTGTAGCTCTTGTCGGCCTTCTGCGACGGGAAGCTGATCGACTGGAACACGCCGACAGCCTTGACCTCGTTGCGGTCGGGCAGGTCGGTCTTGTACTTCTCACCGGCCAGCGCCGAGGTCGGCACCGCGTCGAGCAGGTCGAGCTGGTCGGCCTGAACGTCCTTGTAGGCCGCGTCGGTGTCCTGGTAGATCTTGAAGGTGACCTTGTCGACCTTGGCCGGGAAGTCGCCGGAGTAGTCGGCGTTCTTGCTCAGGACGATGGACGTCCCCTTCTCGTAGCTGTCGAACTTGAACGGGCCGGCCCCGATCGGCTTCTCACCGAAGGACTTGCCGTCGTCAGCGAAGAAGCTGTCGGGCAGCGGCGCGAAGGCGGTGTAACCGAGCCGCACGGGAAGGTTCGAGACCTTCTCGGTGGTCTCGATCGTGAAGGTGTAGTCGTCGACGACGGCGAGACCGGACATGGTCTTGGCCGCGGGCGGGTTGGCCGTGCAGTCCTGCTCGCCGGCCTTGTTGGCACCACAGTCGAGGTCCGAGGAACCCTTGATCGGGTCGAAGAAGTACGAGTTCAGCGTGCCGTTGGGGCCGTAGCGGTCCCAGTTCCACGCGTCGACGAAGTTCTTGGCCTTGATCTCAGTTCCGTCCTGGAACTTGTAGCCCTTCTTGATCTTGACCGTGAACATCTGGTTGTCCGTCGTGTCGATGGACTCGGCGATGTCGTTCTCGGGGGCCGCGGTGTCCGGGTTGTACCGAACGAGCTTGGAAAGGATGGCATCCAGGACGTTGCCACCACAGGTCTCATTGGTGTTGGCCGGGATGAACGGGTTCTGGGGCGTACAGCCGTGGACGGTGATCTCTCCGCCGCCGGCGCCACTGCTCGAGGTACCGCCACTGCTGCTGCTTCCGCAGCCGGCGACGAGCAGGGCCGCGACCGACGCTGCGGCCACGACGACCGTGCGAGTGGTTCCTCGCATGGATGTCCTCCTACGTGAAAGTTGTCCGCTCGTCTGTGCGAGCAGGTGGAAAAGATCCGGTCTCCTGGTGGGAAACGCGGTCGAACAACGTCCCAGCAGACGTTGCACCCCCATCAAAGACCACGTTCGCGCCGCAATCCAAGAGCCACGACCAGCCGAGACCCGATTGTGACCCTCAGGTAGAGACCCAGGTCACACGCCGGCGGCGACGGCACCGGTGCGAGCGCGGGGACCCGTCGACCGCGCGGGGCGGCACACCGCGCGACATGTGGCACGACATGCGGCACGACCTGCGCACGACGGATCGCACGGCATGCGGAGACGGGGTCGATGGTCCCGGGCCAGGCGGGGCCGAGCCGCTACGGTGGCGGCGTGCCGAGCTACGACGACGACCTGCGTCTCGCCCATGTCCTCGCCGACGCCGTCGAGGCCGTCACCGTGCCGCGGTTCCGCGCCGAGGACCTCGTCGTCGAGGCCAAGCCCGACCTCACCCTCGTCACCGACGCCGACCGCGCGGCCGAGGAGCTCATCCGCTCCCAGCTGCGGCGCACCCGTCCCCGAGACGCCGTCGAGGGCGAGGAGTTCGGCTCGACCGGGCACGGGGCCCGGCGCTGGGTCATCGACCCGATCGACGGCACGCACAACTTCGTCCGAGGGGTGCCGGTGTGGGCCACCCTCATCGCCCTGCTCGACGAGGACCGGCCGGTCATGGGGCTCGTCTCCGCCCCGGCGCTCGGACGCCGCTGGTGGGCGAGCGCCGGAACCGGGGCGTGGTCGGGCCGCAGCCTGAGCCAGGCCAAGCCGGTCCGGGTGTCCCGGGTCTCGCGGATCGAGAACGCCTCGCTGTCCTACTCGAGCATGACGTCGTGGGGGGCGCTCGGACGCGAACGCGCCATGCGCGGGCTGGCCCGGGACTGTTGGCGGGAGCGGGGTTTCGGCGACTTCTGGTCCTACATGCTGCTCGCCGAGGGCGCCGTCGACATCGCGGCCGAACCCGAGCTGGCGCTCTATGACATGGCCGCCCTCGTCCCCATCGTCACCGAGGCGGGTGGCCGGTTCACCTCGCTGGACGGCCGGGACGGCCCCTTCGGCGGGCAACGCCGTCGCGACCAACGGCCTGCTGCACGAGGCCGTGCTCGCCCGCATCGGCGACGCAGCGCACGCCTGAGGCGGTGGGCCGGTCAGAACAGCCGGCTCTGGTCGGCCTCCGTGAGCACGCCCTCGAGGCGAAGGAGGGTGGCCTTGCGGTCCAGCCCACCGGCATACCCCGTCAACGTCCCATCGGCCCCGATGACCCGGTGACACGGCAGGACGATCGGGATGGGGTTGGCGCCGTTGGCGGCCCCGACGGCTCGGGAGGCCCCCGGGGTCATGCCGAGCGCTGCGGCGATGGCGCCGTAGGTGCTCGTGTGACCCCAGGCGATCGTGCCCAGGTGCTCCCAGACCCGTCGCTGGAAGTCGGTGCCTCGTGGTCGCAGTGGCAGGTCGAAGACGCGCAGCCGACCGGCGAAGTATGCCGCGAGCTGGCGCGCCGCCTCCTCCAGCACCGCGTCGTCGCGCCTCGCCGAGGTCCCACCCGCGCCGCCCGTCCCTCCCGCGGCAACGGCGTCGAACTCGATCGCCGTCAGCGCGCCATCCTCGGCGCACAGACGCAGCCCACCGACCGGACTGGGGACGATCATCACCGCGGTCACGGGACCGCCCGAAGGGACGGGCCATGGACGGGCCGACGGCCCGGGTCGAGGTCGCGACGCCAGGCGCCGAGCACCGCCTGGTCGCGGGCGGCCACGACCGTGCCCGGGCGGGTCGTCTCCGGCTGACGGGGTGCCGACGTCGCTACCACGAGGCGAGTCTAGGCGGGCACCACCGACACGGGTCCGGACGCCGCAGCCCCCACTGCCTCGGCGATGCCGGCGGCGTCACCGACGACGACGACGGTCCACTCCCCCGGCGTGACGACCGACCGGTAGGCGGCCTGGAGGTCCCCGGGGGTCTGGGCGGCCACCTGCCGCAGATGGGTCGTCGGGAAGTCCAGGGGCAGCCCCTCCAGGGCGAGGCTTGCGGCCTCGTCGGCCAGGGCGTCGGCCGTGGCGAACCGGCCGGGCGCGGTCTTCTCGATGTAGTCGACCCCCGCGCGGACCTCATCGGCGCCGAACCCCTCGCATGCGGTGTCCAGGATGTCGAGGAGCAGCCGCAGCGCCTCGGCGGTCACCTCGGCCCGGACCGAGCCACTGGTGACGAAGGTGCCGCCGGCGACCCGGGGCCGGAAGGTCGACCTCATCCCGTAGGTGTACCCCTTGTCCTCGCGCAGGACCGTGTCGACGCGAGCCCCCGGCGAGCCGCCGAGGACGAACGCCAGCACGGGGAACGGCGCCCACCCGGTGGCGACGTGACGGTCCGGACCCGGGACGCCGACCGAGATCTCGGACTGGACCGACCCGGGACGGTCGACGATGACGACCCTCACCCGGTCGGCGGCGGGCACCGGCGTCGCCGGCACCCCCGGCAGCACGTGGCCGGGTGCCGTCCAGCCGCCAAGGGTGCCGGCAACGAGCCCGCGCACGTCGAGACCGTCCAGGTCGCCGGCGACCACGACCGTCGCGCCTCGTGGACCGACCGCGCTCGCATGCCGGGCGACGATGTCGTCCCTGGTGATGGCACCGATCGTCTCGGCGGTTCCGGCCGACGGCCGTGACGCACGGTCCTCGGGGTCGATCATCGTCGCGATGAGCTCACGCGCGGCCCGGTGTGGCGCCGACGCCCGCTCCTGTTCGATCTCGGCGAGCCGGCTGCGCACGATGCGTCGCACCTCGGTCGTGGGGAACACCGGCTCGGCGAGGGCCTGGCGCAGGAGGTCCAGGGCGGTGGGCAGGAAGCG
This sequence comes from uncultured Actinomycetota bacterium, assembly GCA_963771015.1. GTDB lineage: Bacteria > Actinomycetota > Actinomycetes > Actinomycetales > Dermatophilaceae > CAVSJJ01. Next base: position 285,944 of record CAVYRN010000009.1, on the reverse strand, counting down.
CTTGGGGACATCGAGGTCGACGCTGAGACCGCCCTCGGAGATCCCGGAGCCCAGGGCGATGCCGCCCCGCTCGAGGAGGTCCGCGAACTCCTCCGGGGTATGCCGCGCCGTCCCCTCGTCGAGCAGCCGCCCCACCATCGCGGTCACCCCCTCCAGGTGCCGGGGCTCCTCGGCGAGGCTGATCGGGATGAGGATCCTGACCGAGACGACGTACTGTCCGGGTACGTCGAAGGCGAGCACCCGCAACCCGTTGTCCGTGTGGTACTCGGCCGGGGTGGGGAAGGTCCAGGGCTGGGGGGTGGCGACCGCCGGGCGGGGGGCGCCGGAGTGGGTCGTGGGGTCCGGGGTCGTCATGCGATCGCCTCCGCCTCGTCGGCCACGAGATACGCGACGACCGCCCGGTGCTCGGGACGCAGCCAGCGCGCCGCGACCGTCCGCACCTGATCGGGCGTCACCGCCCGCAACCGGTCGAGGACGGTGTTGACCAGGCCCGGGTCGCCGTGCAGCAGGAGATGTTGGCTGAGGACGTCCGCACGATCGTCCTGGCTGGCGAGGGTCGACAGCCAGGACCGCTCGGCCTGGGCGAGGGCCGCCGCCATCTCGCCCTCGGTCGGCCCCTCGTCGATGAGCCGGGACAGCTCCTCGCAGGCGCCCTGCTCCACGGCCGCCGTGTCCTCGTCGGAGGCCACGTCGATGACGACGAGGCCGAGCGAGACGCCGTCGACGAAACCCCAGGAGGTCGCGTGGACGCCGATGGCCGACTGCTCGCGCCGGACGAGACGGCGGACCAGCCGGGAGGTGCCGATCCCGGCGATGACGTCGATGGCGAGAGAGGCCGCGAGGTAGTCGTCGGTGTTGTCCGGCGGAAGCCGGAAGGCCAGGTGGAGACGGTCGTTCGGGACGGCCTCGACGCGCTCGACCCGAACCGGTCCCTCGAGCGGTCCGAGCGCGGGCCACCGGGGGCGAGGCGGCTCGGCGCTCGGGGAGAGGTGGCCGAAGTACCGCTCGACGACGGCGAACCCCTTCTCGGCGGTGACATCGCCGCACAGCGTGATGACCGAGTTGTTCGGCCCGTAGTAGCGGCGGAAGAACGCATGGACGTCGGCCAGCTCGGCGGCGTCGAGGTCCTCCATCGAGCCGATCGTCGCGTGGTGGTACGGGTGCCCCTCCGGGAACACGGCGGCATACACCTCCGGCAGCGCCGTGCCGTAGGGCTGGTTGTCGTAGCGCTGCCGCTTCTCCTCCTTGACGACGTCGCGCTGGTTGTCGAGGTTGACCTGGTTGACCGCGTCGAGGAGGTAGCCGTGTCGGTCGGCCTCGAGCCAGAGCGCGAGCTCCAGGGCGCCGGTGGGAACCGTCTCGAAGTAGTTCGTCCGGTCGAACCACGTCGTCGCGTTGAGTCGGCCGCCCTCGGCCATGAGCGCCTCGAAGTGCTCGCCGCTGGCGACGCTGCGCGAGCCCTGGAACATGAGGTGCTCGAAGAGGTGGGCGAACCCGGTCCGCCCCGGTGCCTCGTGCCGCGAACCCACCCCGACCCAGATGTTGACGGTGACGTTCGGGACACTGTGGTCGGGCGAGACCACGATGCGCAGCCCGTTGCCCAGGGTGCGCTCGTGGATCGGGTAGTCCAGGGGCATGCCCGTCACCCTACGGCCCGCTCGGCGCGTGGCGGTCGGGTATGCCGCGCGCGTCCGCCGCGCGGCCGCTCAGTCCGGAGGTGGTGGGGGCAGGACGGGCCGCTCGCTCGGGTCGAGGCGCCGGATGGCGCGACGGGCGAAGACCTGCTGTTCCGTGATCGTGCGCTCGGCCCGGCCCCGGCCCAGGAACGTGATGGCCCAGTGCAGCAAGGTCGTCACCCGGTGCTTGAAGCCGATGATGTACACGAGGTGGACGCCGAGCCAGAGCAGCCACGCGAGGAACCCGCCGAACTGCAACGGGCCGATGCTTGCGACGGCGCTGAACCGCGAGATCGTCGCCATCGACCCCTTGTCGCGGTACCGGAACGGACCGTCGGGCCCGCGCCCGTCGAGCCGCCGGGTGATCTGGCGGGCGGCGTACCGCGCGCCCTGGATGGCGACCTGGGCCAGGCCAGGAAGGCCGTCGAGGTCGATCATGTCGCCGACGACGAACACCTCGGGGTGACCGGGGACGGTGAGGTCGGGGCGCACCGGCACCCGACCCGCCCGGTCGGTGGTCGCGCCGCACTGCGCGGTGATGATCTCACCGAGACCGCTGGCCCGGACCCCTGCCGCCCACACCTTCGTCACGCTCTCGATCCGGTGCCGATCACCGTTCTCCTCGATGAGAAGCCCGGTCGCGTCCACCTCGACGACCTCGGCGCCGAGCCGGACCTCGACGCCCATCGACTCCAGGCGACGCCGGGCCCTGCCACCGAGCCGCTGGCCGAAGGCGGGCAGGACCTCCTCGCCGGCGTCGACGAGGATCACGCGCGCATCGGCGGGGTCGATCCTGCGGAAGTCCCGCCGCAGCGTCGTCCGGGACAGCTCGGCGATCTGCCCCGCCATCTCGACGCCGGTGGGTCCGGCGCCGACGACGACGAAGGTGAGGTAGCGCCGGGCCTCGACGTGGTCGTGGGTCAGCTCGGCGATCTCGAACGCACCGAAGATCCGGCCACGCAGCTCGAGGGCGTCGTCGATGCTCTTCATCCCGGGCGCGTACTCGGCGAACTCGTCGTGGCCGAAGTAGGACTGGCCCGAGCCCGCCGCGACGATGAGCGAGTCGTAGGGGGTGACCGTCTGCCGGCCGAGGACCTCGGAGGTGACGGTCCGGGCGGCGAGGTCGATGTCGGTGACGGTGCCGAGCACGACGCCGACGTTGCGTTGCCGGGCGAGGATCTCACGGGTGCTCGGTGCGACCTCGCCCTCCGACAGGATGCCGGTCGCCACCTGGTAGAGAAGGGGCTGGAAGAGATGATGGGTCGTCTTGGCGACGACGGTCACCTCCACGTCACGGCGACCCTTGAAGGCGGCGGCGCCGAAGAGCCCGCCGAACCCTGAACCGATGACGACCACCCGATGCGTGCCATCCCGGTCGTTCCTTCCCATGAGCGTGCCCCGCTGCCTCTCCATGTCGGTGCCAACGTCGGGAGGCGGGCACGGCATCCCCGATCCGCCGGGCTTCTTGCGAGCCGCATCGACCCGTCGGCCGGGGTCGATGCCACCTCGCGAGCCGTGCCGGTGAACCCGAACGAGGGGGAAACTGTCCTGGACCGTCCAGGGAACGCCCAGGAACGGCCCCGTACCCTGGTCCGGTGACCCACGACCCCCTCGAGGCGGCGGAGGGCCCGGACCCAGCGGACGAGGCCACTCCCGTGCGCTCCCGTCGTGACCGGTCCCACCCTCAGCACCGGCGCCGTCGGCGCCGACGGCGCTGGGTGCTGGGCGCCCTCATCGCGGCCGCCACGATCGCCGCCGTCGTCATCGGCGTCACCTCCACCCTTCTCGTCAAGGGCGCGGCCGTCTCGAGCGAGGTCTTCCAAGGTGGTGGGTCGGTCATCGATCTCGTCAAGAGCGGCGACCCCCTCAAGACCGACGCGCACGGCCGGACGAACATCGTCATCTTCGGTACCTCGCAGGACGACCAGGGACACATCAAGCAGTCCGGTGGCGGTGGGCTCTGGCTCACCGACTCGATCCAGATCCTGAGCATCGACGCCAAGACCAAGGCCGTCTCGATGGTCGCGGTACCGCGTGACCTGTGGGTCAAGCTCCCGCTGCACAACAACAAGCCGTGCCTGATCGGCTACTACAGCAAGATCAACGCCGTCTACGAGTGCGGCAGCGGGTTGGTCACGACGACCAAGGCGAACGCCAAGACGTATGCCAAGCAGGATGCCGCAGGCGCGAAGGACCTCATGCAGGTGCTCGGCGAGGTGACCGGGCTCGTGCCGCAGTACTGGGCCCACGTCGACTACACGGTGCTGCGCGACGCGGTCAACGCCGTCGGCGGGATCGACGTCCACGTCGTGGGTGACGGCGCCAACGGGATCTACGACACGAACCTCGACTCGCGGGCCTGCCGGGCCTCGAACGACATCTCGTGCCGCAACGTCTACTACCCGCACAACGGGATGTATCACCTCACCGGGCAGCAGGCACTCGACCTGGCCCGGGCCCGCGGTGACGCCAACACATACTCCTACAAGGACTTCGGCCTCAACGGCGGGGACTTCGACCGGCAGGCCAACCAGCAGAAGATCATGATCGCCCTCAAGAAGGCCGCGACGTCGGCCGGTGCGCTCGCCAACCCCGTGACGGTCTTCAACCTCATGTCGGCGCTGGGCTCCCACGTGACGACGAGCCTGTCGACGGGCGAGGCCAAGACCCTGATCGAGCTCGCCAACGGCATGCCCCAGGGCGCGATGAAGAGCATCAACCTCACCGACAAGAAGGACCCGATGCTCACCACCGGTTGGGTGTCGAAGCAGAGCGTCGTGCTGCCGAGGGCAGGGACGTTCAGCTACGGGCCGCTCAAGAAGTACATCCAGCACGCCCTCGCCGCACATTCGGCGGAGGTGGCCGCCCCGGCGCCGTCCACCAGCCCGACGTCGTCGGCGGCATCTGCGGCGACCTCGAGTACCTCGAGCCCGTCCCAGGCGTCGAGCGGCCCCTGACGACCCTGGTTCGAGGTATTCCGAGGCCCGCAGACGGCACCGGAATACCTCGAATGCCGGAAGGTCGGTGAGGCGGCGGGGTCAGCCGTCGTGGTGGTGATGGCCGCCGGACGAGGGGTGCGGGTGCGAGTGCTCGAGGACCGACCCGCCCGCCCAGTGCCGATGGGTGTGCTCGTGGACGAGGTTGACCTCGACGAGGAGGTCCCGGTCGGCCAGGACATCACCGGGGGTTCCGTCGGCGACCACCGTGTGGTCCTCGGCGAAGACGATGCACCGGCCGGCGATCTCGTCGAGGACGTCGAGGTCGTGGGTGGCCACGATGATCGTCTTCCCCGCCTCGCCGAGCCGGCGGATGAGCCCGACGAGCCAGTGCTGGGTGCGCGGGTCGAGGGCGGCGGTGGGCTCGTCGAAGAGCAGCACCTGGGGGTTCATGACGAGGACCGAGGCGATGGCGACCCGCTTCTTCTGCCCGCCCGAGAGCTGGAACGGCGCACGGTCGGCGAGGTCGGCGATCTCGAGCAGCGCGAGGACGTCGTCGACGCGCACTCTCGTCTCGGCCTCGCTCATCCCGAGCTGGAGGCAGCCGAAGGCGACCTCCTCACGCACGGTCGGGGAGAAGACCTGGCTGTCGGAGTTCTGGAAGACGAAGCCGACCCGCGAGCGGAACCGCCGGTTGACGTCCTCGTCCTCGAGGGTGTCCTCGGTGATCGGCTCGCCGAAGGCGTGGATCGTCCCTTCCCGCGGATGGACGAGACCGTCGAGGACCTTGAGCAGGGTCGACTTCCCGCAGCCGTTGGCGCCCACCAGCGCCACCCGCTCCCCGGCCCGTACGTCAAGGGACACCCCGGCCAGGGCCGGGAACCGGTCGAGGTAGGCGTAGCGGAGGTCGCGGCAAGCGAAGACCAGCCCTTCGGCGTCGGGGTCGGCGGCGAGGTCCCTCGTCGCATCCACGGCGCCCCTCGGGCCGAGCGCGGTCGTCGGGTCAGCGGCCAAGGCGGACGTCCCCCCACACGATGAGGGCGGCCCAGCCCAGTGCCACCGTGACGACCGCGACGTCGGCGACCCGCAGGACGAAGGCGTCCAGGGTGCGGGCGTTCCCCCGGTAGCCGCGCGCGACCATCGCCTGGTGGACCTCCTCGGAGAGGTGGTTGGCCTTGCCGACGAGGGCACCGGCCGACGCCGCGACGAAGCGTCGGGCCGACCCGTCGTGGCGGACGGCGCCGAGGGTTCGGGCCTTGCGCGACTCGTACATGTCGGTGAGGGCGCCGAGCAGCATGAAGACGTAGCGATAGGCCATCCCGACGACGAGGACGAACATCCGGGGCACCCCGAGGGCGCGCAGCGCCGCGAGCAGCCGGGTCCAGGTCGTCGTCAGGGTCAGCAGCGTGACGAGCGAGATCGACACCCCGACCCGGGCGACGACGAGCGTGGCCGTCACCATGCCCTGCGCCGTCACCCCCTGGGGGCTGCCATGCCACGTCCACAGGTGGAGCACGAGGTCGCCCGGGGTGACGACCGAGAGTGTGGCCGGGAGCACCGCGATCGCCGTGAAGAGCGGCACGACGAGCCATACCCGCTTGACCATGAGCCCGACGGGCAGCCGCGAGGCGACCGCGAGGGCGAGGGTCACGGCATACACGACGACGAGGGTGAGCAGGTGATGGACGTAGGCCGTCCCGATGAGCACGGCGAGCATCGAGACGAGCTTGGCCCGGGGGTCGACCCGCTGCAGCAGACCGTCCCGGGAGGCGGTCTCCTCGCTGAACATGACCTGGCGGACCAGGTCCGCGCCGCCGGTGAGCGTCCTCTCGACGAACGAGCCGCGCCGCCAGCGGCTCGAGGGGCCGCACTGGCAGACGGCGGGCTCCGCGGCGAGCAGCCAGGACGGGGTGCGCTCCGCCGGCGCCGCCTCAGACATGGACCTCATCCCGGTCCTCGGTCCGGCTCGTCCGGCGGCCGGTGAGCAGGCGCACCAGGGAGGCGACGGCGAAGATCGCCGCGCCGACGACGACGATGCCGACGAGCGCCGAGAGGAGGTAGGCGAGGTTGGAGCGCTGGCCGCCGGCGAAGCCGTAGCCGCCGAGGAGGGTGTGGCTCCAGAACCCCGAGTACTTCGCCAGGCCGGCGGGCACCGCCGAGAGCCCGAGCTGGCCGAGGTTGAGGTCCTGCGGGGCCGACTCCCCGAAGGCGCCACCGGGCGCGAGCAGGCCGAGCGGGGTGAGGACGACCATCAGCGCCATGACTCCGACCGCGACCCGGGCTGGTGTGAGCCGGCCCGGACGCTGCTCGGCGTCGGCGACGTCCCCGGCGTGCAGCGGTATGCCGCGGTGGGTCCGGACCAGGCTGGCGAGGTCGGCACGTTGGAGGTAGGCGAGGACACCGGCCGTGAGGACGGCCTCGGCGAACCCGGCGAGGGTGAGGTGTGCCAGCATCATCGCCGGGATGGCCTGGGACAGGCTGTAGGGCGAGTAGAGCGGGACCCCGGCCGCCGTGTGGAAGAGGTCGGGCTGGATGCCGAGCTCGATGCCGGTGGCGAGCGCGGAGGCGTTGATGCCGGCATACCCGCCGAGGGCGGCGGCGACGACCCGGCGTCGTGCGTCGAGGGGGGCGCGCCCGGAGACGAGGCGATAGACGGCATACCCGACGAGCGGCATGACGATGGCCATGTTCGTCACGTTGACGCCGTAGGCCAGGACTCCTCCGTCGCCGAAGAGCAGCGCCTGGAACAGCAGGGCCACGGAGACCGCGATCATCGCCGCCCACGGGCCGAGGGCGATGGCGATGACCACCGCCCCGACGGCATGGGCCGTCGTGCCGTCCGGGATGGGGATGTTGAACATCATGACGACGAAGGACAGCGCCGCGAAGAGCGCGAGCCGCGGGACGTTGCGGCTCTTGACGACGTCGGTCACCCGGCGCGAAGCCACGGCGAGCGTCGGCACGGCCACGGCGAAGCCGACCGCGCAGGTCGCGGGGCTGAGGTATCCGTCGGGGATGTGCACCTCGGCAGTCTAGTTTGTTGCAAGCCATTTGCAACAAGCCCCCCGCAACGCCACGACACATCGGGACGACGCGGCCGCCTCACAACGAAGTGGCCCCCACCGAGTCCGGTGGGGGCCACTGCCGTGGTAGCGGGGGCAGGATTTGAACCTGCGACCTCCGGGTTATGAGCCCGGCGAGCTACCGAGCTGCTCCACCCCGCGTCGAGTGAGAGACCGTCTGGATCGCGCCCATGTCGGCCGCTCGGTACTCACCAACCCTACGTGAGGGCCACCACAGACGCCAAATCCGCTCGGGGTCAGGCCGACACCCGCCCGGCGGGCCCGTCGGTCGCCGTGGCGCGCACCCGCGCACTCAGCCGCCCGTCGCGCTCGGGCTCGGGCTCGGGCTCGGCGTGGCCGAGGACCCGGAGGTCCCCGACGGCTCCAGGGCCGCCGCCGCGGCGATGGCCGCCTTGAGCTTGTCCTGGGCCGTCGCGTACCCGGCCAGGTCACCGCGGCGCAGGGCCGCCTGGCCCTCGTCGTAGGCCTGCTGGATCGCGGCGATAGCGGCGGCATAGGCCGAGGCGTCACCGCCGGTCCCGGTGCCGGGTGTCGTCACGACCCCGCCGCCGGACCCGGCGCCGGCGTCCGCCGCCGTCGCTCCGGCGTTGCCGCCGAAGAGCCCGTCGAGCGCCTGGCTGAGGGTCTCACCCCACGCGACCTGTTTGCCGAAGACCGCGACCGTGGCCTTGATCTGCGGGAAGGAGCCACCCTCCTTGCTCGCCTGGACATACATCGGCTGGACGTAGAGCAGCCCCTGGCCGACCGGGAGGGTGAGCAGGTTGCCGAACGTCAGCGTCTTGCCGGACTGGCGGTTCTGCGCGATGAACTGGCTGAGGTTGAGCGGCTCGGACGGACTGGCCGATCTCGCCGTCGAGACCTCGATCTGGTTCTCCACCTGTCCCGGCCCGTCGACGTTGGAGGCACCGGGCGTCTCGAGCAGCCGCATCGTGCCGTACTCCGGCGAGCGCTGACCGGCCGTCGAACCCGCATCGGCGTCGACGGCGAGGAAGCCACGGAGGATCTCGCGGCCGCCGGACGCCCCACCGGAGGGGACGAACGTCGTCGTCAGCGAGAACGCCGGAGCGCTCTGGTCGGGCATGGCGAGCGACTGGTAGTAGGTCGGGACGTCCTGGGTCGCGTGCGTCGGGTCCTTCGGCACCCGCCAGTAGTCCTGGCCGCCGTAGAACGAGTTCGGGTCGGTGACGTGGTACTTCGTCACCATCTGCCGCTGCACCTTGAACAGGTCCTGCGGGTACCGGAAGTGCTGCATGAGGTCACCGGAGATCTCCGACAACGGACGCACCGACCCGCCGAACGCCTTGCTCCACGCCTGGAGGATCGGGTCGTTCTCGTCCCACGCGTAGAGCCGCACGGTGCCGTCGTACGCGTCGACGGTGGCCTTGACCGAGTTGCGGATGTAGTTGACCAGACCGCTGCTCACGCTGACCGCCGTCGACTCCTGGCTGACCGAGTCGGCCGTGTCCTGGCTGAGGTCGGTGAGCTGGCTGTTCGGGTAGTTCGCCGTCGTCGTGAACCCGTCGACGATCCACTGGATCCGGCCGTCGACGACCGCCGGGTAGACGTTGCCGTCGAGGGTCAGCCAAGGGGCGACGCGCTCGACCCGCTCCTTCGGGGTGCGGTAGTCGAGCAGCCTGGAGTCGGCGTTGACTGCGTCGGAAAGGAGGAACTTCGGCTCGCTGTACTTGACGGCATACGCGGCACGACGGAAGAGCGACCCGATCGGCACGCCGCCGCTGCCCTGGTAGGTGGTGTTGCGCTGGCCGCCCGGCCCACTGTCGTCGGGGTAGTCGAACTCGCGCTTCGTCGCCCCGGTGGGCGCGCCCACGATGGAGTAGTCGAGCGTGTACTCACCGAAGTAGATCCGCGGCTGGAACTCGCCCAGCGCCGCCGAGGAGGCCAGTCCGCTGGAGAAGAACACCGGGTCGCCCTCGGCCGTGCGCTGGTTGCCGTATGCCGCGACGAAGCCGTACCCGTGCGTGTAGACGGTGTGGTCGTTGAGCCAGTTGCGCTGACCGGAGGGGACGCCGTCGAGGTTGATCTCGCGGGCCGCGACGACGGCGTCCTGGACCTTGCCGTCGATCGGGTAGCGGTCGACGTCGAGGATGTCCGGGAACTGGTAGTACTGCCGCAGCCCCTCGAGCTGGCGGAACGTCGGGGAGACGACGTTGGGGTCGACGAGCCGGATGCCGGGGATCGTCGCCGCGTCCGCACGCAGCTGGCCGGCGGCCACGTCGGTCGTCGCGGAGTACGTCGTCGTCTTGATGCCGTCCAGGCCGTATGCCGCCCGCGTCGCGGTGATGTTGCGCTGGATGTACTTCGCCTCGAGGGACTTCTCCGAGGGGCGGACCTTGATCGACTGGATGAGCGCAGGGTAGATCCCGCCCACCACGATCGCCATGACGACGAGGCCGCCGACCCCGATGAGCGGCAGCCGCCAGCTCCGGGTCCAGATCGAGGCGAGGAAGAAACCGGCCGTCATGGCGGCCGCGACGGCGAGGATCGCCTTGGTCGGCAGGACGGCGTGGGCGTCGGTGTACGTGATGCCGGTGAAGAGGTCGCCGTCGTTCGTCGAGAGCGAGTAGCGGCCCAGCCAGTAGCTCGCGGCGCGCACGAGGACGAGGAGCGCACCGATCGTCGAGAGGTGGATGAAGGCCGACCGGGTGCTCCTCCCCCGGCCCGGCAGCTGGAGCCCGCCGTAGACGTAGTGGGTGAAGGCGGCAGCGAGCAGGCTGAGGACGAGGACGACGGTGAAGAAGCTGACGACGAACCGCAGCCACGGCAGGGTGAAGACGAAGAAGCCGATGTCGAGCCCGAACTGCGGGTCCTTGACGTTGAAGGGAACGCCGTTGCGCCACAGCAGGAAGGTCTTCCAGGCGCCCATGCTCCCGGATCCGGCGAGCAGGCCGAGGATGGTCGGCACGACGATGACCCCGACCCTGCGCAGCGGGTCGAGCGCCTGACGGTACTGGTCGAGGACCTGCTGGGCCTGGGTGACCGGCACGTACAGGGGCCGGGTGCGGTAGGCGACGGCGAGGCTCAGCGCCACCGCACCACCGGTGATGACCCCGGCCAGGACGAAGAGAACCGTCTTCGTGCCGAGCTCGGTGAGGAACACCCCCCGGAAGCCGACCGACTCGAACCACCACAGGTCGGTGAACAGGTTGGCCGCGATCGAGCCGATGACGGCCAGCACCACGAGGACGAGCAGGGTCGGCAGAAGGGCTCCGCGACGCCGCGACGCACCCGACCCCCCGCCAGGGACGCTGCGGGGTGGGGGCGCACCCCCGTCGGCCTCACCGCCGGGGCCGTCGGCGCCGGGTCCGTCGAACCAGTCGGACTGACTCACGTGTCTCGTTCCTCGCCTCTACCTGGTGCGGGCGGTCCGCCCGTCTTCCCGACAACCTATCTCGCCCATCTCAACGCCGAGCGGGTGGCCGAGGTGCCGGGCGGCGGACGACGGATGCTGGCCGTGCGGCACGATGGGTCGATGAGCACCTCGTCTCGGCCCACCGTCGACCCCCTGGAGCTCGTTGCCCTGGACACGGAGAGGCACGTCGCGCGATCCGGTTGGGACCAGAACCCGCGGTTGTTCGCGCTCGTCCCGACGGCGGACCTGGTCACCCTGGAGCCGCACCTCGCCGCGGGGCTGGATCTCGCCGACCTCGCCCCCGGGGCGCTCACGGCGGTCGAGCAGGAGGATCTGCCCGACACCGCCTCGGTCGAGGGGATGCTCGGCCGGATCGCCTGGCCGGACACCGTGGCCGGGTGCGCCGTCGCGCTCGAGCGGATCGTCGTGCCCCCCGGGGCGGATGCTGACCTCCCGGCGGACCCGGATGAGGCAGTGGCGGCCCTGTCCGCCCACCCCGGGCGCGCGGACATCCGGCTCGTCGTCGCGGTCACCCGCGGCGGCGCCTCGCGATGCCTCCTGCGGCAGCGGAACCACGACGAGGACGACGCCGTGGCAAGCGGCGAGCGGCTGGCTCCCGGCCTCGTCGACGCCCTGCTCGCGACCCTGGTCGGCTAGGAGGCAGCCGCGGCCGTGCAGGGGGCCAGCCCGGTGGTCTCGCCCGCAGCGATGTCCTTGACCGCGCCGAGGGCGTCGTCGAACGTCGACACCTTGACGACATGCATCCCGTCGGGGACGTGGCCCACGACGTCCGAACAGTTCGGCGCGGGCGCGAGGAACCACGTGGCACCGGCGGCCCGCGCACCAGCCATCTTCTGAGCGATCCCGTCGATGGGGCCGACGCTGCCGTCGGTCCCGATCGTCCCTGTCCCGGCGATGTTCTTCCCACCGGTCAGCGCCCCCGGGCTGAGCTTGTCGTAGATACCGAGGGCGAACATCATCCCCGCCGACGGGCCACCGACCCGCCCGGCGTTGACGACGACGTTGACCGGCAGGTCGTAGGAGACGCCGAGCAGGATGCCGATGACGGTGCCGCCGTCCGGACCCTTTCCCGTCGTCGTCGTCAGCTTGGTGGTGGTGCCGTCGCGACGCACCGTCACCGCAAGGGACTCGCCAGGCCCGTGCGCCTGGACGGCCGCGCGCACGGAGTCCGCGTCGGTGATCGGCTTGCCACCGATGGTGAGGAGGACGTCGCCCGGCTTGAGGACCCCCGTGCCCGGCGACCCCTTCGGGACAGCGGCCACGGTCATCCGCTCGATGACCTTCTGGCCCAGGGCCTTCAGCGCGATGGCGCTGGCGACCTGCTGCGAGTCGGTCATCATCGTCTCGTTCTCCTGCTCGACCTGGTTCTCGGTGAGGTCGGGCGGAAAGACGTCCTTCTCGGGGACGACCGCCTCGGTGGAGCTCAGCCAGCCCTCGATGACGTCGTACGCCGTGACCCGGAACCCGGGGCCGCCGGCGATCCGGACGGTCGTGAAGTCCAGGCTCCCGGTCGTCGGGTAGGTCGTCGTCCCGTCCTTGACCTCGATGACCGGCGCCCCGTCGAGCGTGCCGAGGGTGTTCGTCGCCGGGCCCGGCTTGAAGACGACGTACGGCAGGGGGATGAAGACGGCGACCGCGGCGAGGATGATGAGCAGGAAGGTCGTGGTGAGCAGGATGCTCGAGAGCCGCCCGGGCCTGCTGGGGGGCGGCTCCTCCAGCCGGAGCGGACCGACGGTGGGGTCCGGGTAGGTCCCGCTGGGTGGGACGACGGTCACGGCATCCCCACCCACTCGCTCACGCCGTCGGCGAACAGCTGGTGCTTCCAGATCGGCACCTCGGCCTTGAGCGTGTCGACGAGGTCCCGGCAGGCCGCGAAGGCCTGGTCGCGATGCGGAGCGGCGACGGCGGCGACGACGGCGACGTCGCCGATCTCGAGCGTGCCGGTGCGGTGGACGGCGGCGACCCGGACCGCGGCGGTCCGTGCGGCCACCGTCGCGCACACCCGGGCCAGCACCTCGGGCGCGCTCGGATGGGCCGAGTAGTCCAGCTTGGTGACGTCCCGGTCATGGTCGTGGTTGCGGACCACCCCGACGAACAACGACACCCCGCCACACGCCGGGTGGCGGACCGCCGCGAGCACCTCGTCGACCGAGAGAGGCTCATCACGCAGCCCGACGAGGGCGACGACGCGCTCGTCGGGGGTGCCGGGCTCGGCGGTCATCGGGCTCCTCGGGAACTGTCAGGGGTCGTGCGTGGTTGGCTAGATGAGACCACATCCTGCCAAGGATTCTTGAGGAGACGCCGTGAGCGAGCCGCGTGACCCCGTGACGCCGGGCCCGGACGAGGACCCCGAGGGCGGCTCCGGCCTGCCACCGGAGCTCGAGCAGGTTCTCCGCGGTCTCACCGGCGGAGCACCCGTCGACCCCCGGCTGGTCGAGATGGTCCGGAGCATGGGCCTCACCGAGATCGACCCGCAGATGTTCGCCGTCGTCGCCGAGCAGGTGCGGGCGATGATGTCCGCACCCGAGGAGGACGGCCCGGTCGGGGTCACCCTCGCCACCGACATCGCCCGCAGGACCGTGGCGGCGCAGGGCGACGTCCTCACGTCGCCGAGTGACCGGGCCGCGGCCGACGAGGCGGTCGACGTGGCCGGCCTGTGGCTGGACCCCGTGACCGACCTCACCGCCAGCGACCTGCGGGGCAGCGCGTGGAGCGCCGCGGAGTGGGTGGACGCGACGATGCCTCTATGGGCCACCCTGGTGGAGCCCGTCGCCGAGGGGGTCACCTCCGCCGTCGGTGACGCGATGAGCACCCAGGTGGGCCAGCTCGGGGCGCTGGCCGAGGATGGCCAGATCGACTGGTCAGCGCTCGGCATCCCGGACGGGCTCATCCCGGCGGGGACGGATCCCGCCCAGATGCTCGGCCAGCTCGAGCCGATGATGCGCCGGATGAGCACGTCGATGTTCTCGCTCCAGCTCGGCCAGGCGGTCGGCGCTCTCGCGGGTGACGTCCTCACCGGATGCGAGGTGTCGCTGCCGATCGTCCCACCGCCGACGGTGGTCCTCATGCCTGCCGCCGTGACGTCGTTCGCCGAGGGCCTGGAGATCGACCTGGCCCAGGTTCGGCTCTACCTCGCGGTGCGGGAGGTCGCGCGGGCCCGGCTGTTCGCCGCCGTCCCGTGGCTCGGCCCGCAGCTGCTCGCCGCGGTGCGCGACTATGCCCGGGACATCACGATCGACACCGAAGCGATCGAGAGCGCCCTGAGCTCGGTGGACCCCACCGACGTCGAACAGGTCCAGCAGGCCATCCAGGACCGGCTCTTCCATCCCCAGCACTCCCCCGCCCAACGGGCCGCGCTCGCGCGCCTGGAGACCCTCCTCGCGCTCGTGGAGGGCTGGGTCGACGTCGTCACCGTCCGGGCCACGACGCCCCACCTGCCCCAGGCCGAGGCGCTCGGCGAGGCGGTCCGCCGTCGCCGCGCCGGCGGTGGACCGGCCGAGCGGACCTTCGAGGGCCTCGTCGGACTCCAGCTGCGGCCCCGCCGGCTGCGCGACGCCGCGAACCTCTTCTCCGCACTCGAGGCCAGCGGCGGGGCGGCCGCGCGCGACGCCGCCTGGGCCCACCCCGACGTCGCCCCGGGCCCGACCGACCTCGACGACCCGCTCGGCTACGTCGACCGCAGCCGCACCGGCGGCGACGACGTGGATGCCGAGCTGGCGGCCATGCTCGGGGAGCCACCGAACGCCGGCGGCGCCTCGGGTGACGGACCGGCGTGAGCGACGGGCAGGCGGCGTACCCGGTCGAGGCGGCGACCGCCCACCGATCCCTCCGCGCGGACGCGCTCGTCCGGCTACGCGCCTGGCCGGCCCCCGATGCCGCCCAGGCCGCGGTCCGCGACGACTTCGTGGCCCACCTCGAGGCGCAGCCGGCCGCGACCGCCAAGGCCGGACCGGCCGAGCACCTGACCGCGTCCTGCCTCGTCCTCTCCGAGGACGGCACCGAGGTGCTCCTCACCCACCACCGGCGGGCGCGGATGTGGTTCCAGTTCGGGGGGCATCTCGAGGCCGGCGACGTCAGCCTCCCAGCGGCCGCGGCCCGGGAGGCGCGCGAGGAGTCGGGGATCCGCGACCTTGCCCCCGAGCCGCAGCCGGTGCATCTCAACCGGCACGTCCTCGTCGGCGACTTCGGCCGGTGCCGCGAACATCTCGACGTCCGGTTCGTCGCCGTCGTGCCGCGCGGAACGCCGTATGCCGCCAGCGAGGAGTCGCTCGACGTGCGGTGGTGGCCCGCGGACCGGTTGCCCGAGGGGTCGCCGGAGGAGCTACGCGAGCTCGTCGCCGCGGCCCGCTCGGCCCTCGTCGAGCGCTGAGACCCCCACCGGCGGTTCGCCGTCGGTGGCGTCGTCGCTGAGGTCGAGGCCGGCCGCCGTCGACACCCCGTCGAGGAAACCCCGAGCCCGTTCGAGCTTGGGATAGTCCTCGAGCAGGGCCCAGAACGCCGGCCCGTGGCCCGGGACGACGAGGTGCGCGAGCTCGTGGAGGACGACGTAGTCCAGGACGTACCCCGGCATCCCCTGGACCCGGTCCGAGATCCGGATGGTGCGGTCGGCGGGCGTACACGACCCCCAGCGGGCCCGCATCGTGCCCACCCAGCGGATGCTGCTCGGGCGGGCCCGGCCGCCGAGATAGCGGGCCGACAGCTCGAGGGCGCGAGCCGCGAGGGTGTCGTCGCTGGGGCGGCGGCGCCGCTCGCCGGCCTCCAGCCGGGAGAGCATCCGGTCCACCCAGGCGCGCTCCTCGGCCCGGGAGAACGACGCGGGGATGAGGACCACGGTGCTGCTCCCCTCGCGGTACGCGCTGACGGTGCGGCGCCGACGTCGGCTTCGCCGCACCTCGACACCCTCCCGTGGACTGCTCCCGCTCACACAGCCGACCCTAACCCGCACCCCCGTGGTTGCGCGCTTTCGTGCTCAGACTGCCTTAGGCTGAGCGGGTCCAGGCCGCAGATCGCGGCACGAAACAACGAACGAAGGACCTCGATGGCTGACGAGACCTACAAGGGCGAGTTCTACTGCGTGAAGTGCAAGGCGAAGCGCGAGGCTGAGGGCAAGGTTGTTGTCTCCGACAACGGCCGCCGGATGGCCAAGAGCCAGTGCCCGGTCTGCGGCACCAACCTCAACCGGATCCTCGGCAAGGCCTGATCCTCCTCCCCGACATCGAAGGCGCGGCCCAGGCTGACTGGGCCGCGCCTTCATGCGTCCGGGCCGCGGCCGAGCGGACGAGGTTCCTCCGAGGCCTGTGGACGAGGCCGCGGCCGACCGGACCGGCTGTGCGAGATTGGGCGCCGGACCCACGACCGCGAGAGGCACCGATGAGCGTTCCCCCGCCCCCCGGCCCAGCCCGGTTGGTGGTCCGCGACTCGTCGGCTCCGGCACCCTGGTGGGTCGTCGTCGATGGTCGGGGTCCGGTCCCCCAGGGCCTGGTTGCGCGGCTGCGGCAGCTCGGCATCGCCCGGGTCGACGGTGGCGGGTATGCCGCGGACGCCGCAGAGGCGGCCTGTGACCGGGTCCCGGGGACCGGCGCGCAGGGCGCTCCCGATCTCGTCGTCCTCATCGCGGCGGGCGCGGTCCCGCCGGCGGGCGGACGTCCGTGGGTGGCCCGCGGCATACCCCACCTGCCCATCGCCACCGAGAACGGTGCCGCCACCCTCGGACCCCTCGTCCTCCCCGGGGTGAGCGCGTGCCTCGGCTGCCTGGACCTGGTCCGAGCCGACGTCGACCCCGGGTGGGCCGCCGTGGCCGCCCGCGCGCACGCCGCCCCACTGCTCTCGCCGGCACCGGCCGACGCCGGGCCCCGGCTCACCCCCCTCGTCGTGGACCTCGCGGCGCTCGTCGTCATGGGGTGGGTCGAGGGCGCGGCCCCCATGCTCGGCGTGTCTGCCGAGGTCGCTCTCCCGTGGCCGACCGTCGTCCACCGGCACTGGCCGGCCCACCCCGGTTGCCGATGCGGCGCACCGATGGGCCGGACGCCCGTTGCCGGCCCTTCAGGCGGGCTACAGCACGCACACGACACAATGGCCCGGTGAGCGACATCCCCCGGCGGTCCATCACCCGGACCGCGAAGCTCGTCGGCCTCCCGTTGGGGTTCGCCGGCCGCAGCGCCGTCGGGATCGGCAAACGGGTCGGCGGGAAGCCGGCCGAGGTCGTCGCCGCCGAGCTCCAGGCCCGCACCGCCCAGCAGCTGTTCTCGGTCCTCGGGCAGCTCAAGGGCGGGGCGATGAAGTTCGGCCAGGCGCTGTCGATCATGGAGGCGGCGATGCCCGAGGAGCTCGCCGGTCCCTACCGGGCCACGCTCACCAAGCTCCAGGACGCCGCCCCGCCGATGCCGGCCGGGCAGGTCCACGCCATCCTCGTCACCGAGCTCGGCCCGCGGTGGAACGGCACCAAGCTCGTCGACTTCGACGACACGCCGGCCGCGGCGGCCTCGATCGGCCAGGTGCACAAGGCCGTGTGGCGCGACGGCCGCGAGGTCGCCGTGAAGATCCAGTACCCCGGAGCCGGGCCGGCGTTGATCAGCGACCTCACCCAGCTCTCCCGGGTGGCCCGCCTGGCCGGGACCTGGATCCCGGGGATGGACGTCAAGCCCGTCATGGCCGAGCTCATGGCCCGGATGAGCGAGGAGCTCGACTACACCCTGGAGGCGGCCCACCAGCGGTCCTTCGCCCGGGCCTTCAAGGGGGACGACGACGTCTTCGTGCCCGACGTCCTCGTCTCGGCCGAGCATGTCCTCGTCTCGGAGTGGGTCGACGGGACCCCGCTCTCGCGCATCATCGACTCCGGCACCCAGGCGGAGCGCGACGAGGCGGCCGCCCTCTACCTCGAGTTCCTCCTGCGCGGCCCGAACCGGGCCCGGCTGCTGCACGCCGACCCGCATCCCGGCAACTTCCGGGTCACCCCGGACGGCCGCCTCGGCGTCATGGACTTCGGGGCGATCAACCGGCTCCCCCATGGGCTCCCGTCGGCGATGGGCGAGCTGCTCAGCCTCGCGCTCGCGGGCGACGCACACGGCATGACCGCCGGGCTGCGCCGCGAGGGGTTCGTCCGGGGAGCGGTGCACGTCGACCCCGACGAGCTGCTCACCTACCTCTCTCCGTTCATCGACCCGCTGCGGCACGAGGAGTTCACCTTCACCCGCGGGTGGATGCGCTCACTCGCCGCTCACGTCCAGGACCCGCGCAAACCGACCTTCCTCGTCGGGATGAAGCTCAACCTGCCCCCCGAGTACCTCCTCATCCACCGCGTCTGGCTCGGCGGGATCGGCGTGCTCTGCCAGATCGGTGGGACGGTGCCCATCCGCGAGCTCCTCGTCGCCCATCTACCGGGCATGGACGAGAGCATCCTGCCGCCGCCCGTCCCGTAGCCGCCCCGGCGTACCGGCGACCCAGGACGGCTACCACCAGGACGAGTCGAGCTTGCCCTCGATGCTGCGCAGGTGGTCGCGGCTGCATCTGTCACACGTCCAGACCGGTCGGCCGTTCTCCAGGCCCCGTGTCCAGGTCAGCCGCGCCCGGGCGATCTCCTCGTCCGCGTCGAGCAGACGCCCGCACGTGGAACAGACCAGCTCTGATGAACCCACCGAGTGCTCCATGTCGTTGTCGGACAAGGCGACTCAACCCTTGGCTGCCTTCGCAGCGGCCTTGGCCTGCTTCTTGAAGTCGCGGACCTTCTGCAGCGAGGTCGGGTCGACGACGTCCGCGACGGAGCGGAAGGAGCCGGGCTCGGCATACGCGCCGCAGGCCTGCTCCCAGCCGTCCGGCCGGACGCCCAGCTGCTTGCCGAGCAGGGCGGCGAAGATCCGCGCCTTCTGGTCGCCGAAGCCGGGCAGCGCCCTGAGCCGGGCGACGAGGTCGACGCCGCTGCCCGCCGTCGTCCACACAGCGGCCGCGTCGCCGGCGTAGTCGTCGACGACGACCCGGGCGAGCTGCTGGATCCGGCCCGCCATCGACCTGCCGTAGCGGTGGACGGCCGGGGGCCTCGCACACAGATCGGCAAACGCCTCGGGCTCGGCGTCCGCGATGTCCGCGGGCTCGAGCGTGCCGAACCGGGCGAGAACCGTCGCCGGTCCGGCGAAGGCGCGCTCCATGGGGAACTGCTGGTCCAGGAGCATTCCCACCAGGAGCGCGAACGGGTCGTCGGACAGGACCCGGTCAGCCGCAGGGTCCTGGGCGATCGTCAGGGTAGCCATCGACCCAGCGTAGTCAGCACGGTTGCGCCGACGGCCCTCCAGAAGGCGCCCGCGTCGAGCCAGGCGTCGTCCGGCCCGGCGAGCCGCCCCCGCACGATGACGCTCGCCCCGGAGGAGTGCTCCTCCGGGGCGAGCGGATGACGGGCGTTCACCGGAGGGTCAGGCGCAGCTGGGCGAGCATCCGCTCGGTGTCCAGGTGCTGCCGCGTCCGGCGACGCTCTTCGTGCGCCCGCACCTCGTGATGGGTGCGGCGCAGTCGCTGAAGGCGTCTGCGGTACATGGGTGTCTCCGTTCGTGATGGTCATGAAGGTCTGGATGCGGAGCCGTGGCACGACGACACCGGCTGCGGTATGCCGTGAGCACGTCGGGTGCCGTGGGTCGGCGGGGCCCTGCTCCCCGCCGACCGGGCCCGGCGGCCCGAGGTCAGGCGGCGACGGAGTCCTTCCGGGGCCGGCCCCGTGGCCGCTTGCGCGGCACGACGACCCCGGCCTCGAACAGCTCGCCACCCCAGACGCCCCAGGGTTCCCGGCGGTCGAGCGCTCCCTGGAGGCACGCGATCCGAGCGGGGCAGGTCACGCACAGGGTCTTGGCGAACTCGACCCCGTCCGGGGTGTCCGCGAACCACAGCTCGGCGTCGTTCTCCCGGCACGGGATGCCCTCGCCGGTCGTCACCGTCGCCTCCTGCAGGTCGATCAGGTCGGTCAGCTGCACGGGTCTCACCTCCTTCGCCGATGCCCCGGTCCGGGGCCGCTCGGCACTTCGTGGTGCGCCTGGTCAGGCGCGAGTCTGGTCTGGTCGTTGGGCTGGTGGCGTGGGTTGCCGGTGACGGCGGTGGCGGGCGATCGGGTCGCGACCAACGAAAAGGCCGCGGATCCCGGTGTCGGGTTCCGCGGCCTGATGGCTGCTCTATCGCCTGGCTTAGCCAGGTGGAGCCATCAGGTGCGCAGACTCGACGTCCGTCGCCGGGGCGAGGTCGCGACCCGTGCCGCGAGCGTTCTGGACGCTCTTCACACGGCCATACGCGACGGCGGGCACAGCGGTCCCCTGAATGCGGCCAAAGAGGTCCGCGTGGGAACGGCCGGACCAGGCGCTGGCACGCATGCCGAGGGCAACGGCGCAGGCGGCCGTGGCGGCGATCGTGATCGTCATCATCGAGGTTCGACCCTCCTCACTGCTGCTCGTGCGGGACCGGCGGGCGTGCGCTCGCGCGGGCGTTCGTGTGGTCAGCCTAAGTTCCCGGCGCGGGGGGTGCAACGGAATTAGCGGTCGACTTCGTCACCGGTACCCGCGCATGGGCGTGTCGGAAACGCCGAATCGCCGTGTCGCACAGCGGCATATGTGGTCATGACGCCATGCGAGAAACGGCGAACCTCACCGGAACTCGCCGAGGATGTCGAGGACCTGGTCGCCGTAGAGGTCGAGCTTGCGGGGTCCCACCCCGCTGATGGCGGTCAGGCCGGCCGTGTCGGAGGGCGTCCGCTCCGCGATGGCGGTGAGCGTGGCATCGGTGAAGACGACGTAGGCGGGCACGCCATCCTGCTGCGCTACGCCGAGCCGCCACTCCCGCAGCCGCTCGAAGAGCGCGGGGTCGTAGGTCGGCGGGCAGGTCGAGCAGCGCCCCATCGTCCGTTCGGCCGCCGTCGTCAGGTCGGCGCCGCATCCTGGGCAGGCCATCGGCCCGGCATGGCTGAGTGTCTTGCGTCGGCTCCCGCCGCCGGACCGCTTGGGCCGGGACCGGGCGCCCTCGCCGAGGATGCTCGCGGAGCCGTCGACGAAGCGCGAGACCCTGCGGGTGCCACGGGCGCCGGGGGTGCGCGCGGCCGCCCAGGAGAGGTGGAGCAGCCGTCGAGCCCGGGTCACGCCGACGTAGAGCAGCCGCCGCTCCTCCTCGACCGCGGCCGGGCCGTCGGCCATGGCGATGGGCAGGAAGCCGTCGGAACAGCCGGCGAGGAAGACGGCGTCCCACTCCAGACCCTTGGCGGCGTGCAGCGAGGCGAGGGTGACCCCCCGGACGGACGGGGCGTGCTGCGAGGCGGCCCGCTCGTCGAGCTCGCGGACGAAGGCCGGGAGCAGGGCCTCGGGGTCGACCGCCGCGACGTCGTCGGCGAGGGAGGCCAGGGCGGCGAGGGACTCCCACCGCTCGCGGGCCGCTCCCCCACTGGCCGGTGGCTCTCGGGTCCAGCCGTTGCCGACGAGGATGTCGCGGACGAGGTCGGGCAGCGGTACGGAGCCGTCGTCGGAGCGAGCCGCGCCGCGCATGAGGACGATGGCGTTGCGCACCTCGGTGCGGGTGAAGAACCGCTCGCCGCCCCGGACGAGGTAGGGCACGTCGCGCTCGGCCAGCGCCGCCTCGAAGAGCTCGCTCTGGGCGTTGGTCCGGAACAGGACGGCGATCTCGCCGGGAGGATGCCCCTGCTCGACGAGCGCCGCGATCCGGTCGGCGACGCCCGCGGCCTCGGCGGGGTCGTCGGGGTACTCGGTGAGCGTCGGCGCGGGCCCGTCCTCGGCCTGGGCCCGCAGCACGACGCTGTTGCTCCGTCGGGACCCGCTGGGGCCGGTGACCACGAGGTTGGCCAGCGCGACGACCTGCGGCGTCGAGCGGTAGTTGCGAACGAGCTCGACGACCCGCGCCCCGGGATGGCGCGCCGCGAAGGTCAGCAGGTGCTCGGGTGAGGCGCCGGTGAAGGAGTAGATCGTCTGGGCCGGGTCCCCGACGACGCAGATGTCCTTGCGCTCGCCGAGCCAGAGCTCGAGGAGCCGCTGCTGGAGCGGCGTTGACATCCTGGTACTCGTCGACGACGAAGTGCCGGTACTGGTCGCGGATCGCCCGGGCGATCTGGTCGTGCTCCTGGAGCACACCGACCATGAGGAGGAGGACGTCCTCGAAGTCGATGACCCCGCGCTCGGTCTTGACCTCCTCGTAGGCCGCCATGACCCGGGCCATGGCGGTCGCGTCCAGCCCCGGAGGCTCGCGGCGGGCGCGCTCGACGGCCGCGGCATACGTCTCGGACGTCACCATCGAGACCTTGGCCCACTCGATCTCGGCGGCGAGGTCGCGGATGCCCGCTCGGTCGAAGCGCATCCGCAGCCGACCGGCCGCCTCGGCGACGGCCCCGGCCTTCTGGCTCATCACCTCGGGAGCGGCACCGCCGACCGCCTGCGGCCAGAAGTAGTGCAGCTGGCGCAGAGCGGCGGCGTGGAAGGTGCGGGCGGACACCCCGCCGACGGCGAGGTCGCGCAGCCGCGCCCGCATCTCCCCGGCGGCCCGTGCCGTGAACGTCACCGCGAGGATGCGCTGGGGCTGTTGGGCGCCGGACAGCACGCCGTAGGCGATCCGGTGGGTGATCGCCCGGGTCTTGCCGGTGCCGGCGCCGGCGAGGACGCACATCGGGCCACTCGGGTTGGCAGCGACCTCACGCTGCTCGGGGTCGAGGGCGTCCAGGACCGCGTCGGCGTTCGGGTGGGCGGGGAGCGTGGGCATCGCCGTCGATCTTCGCAGACCCGCCGGACACCGCTCGACGGTCGTCGGACGGGAAGGTTCCGGGCCGCACCCCGGTTACCACTGGAGTATGCCGGCCCTCCGGCGCGGCATACTCCAGCGGTTCCCCCACCGATCTCAGGAGCGCAGATGACCCCGCCGATCCCCGATCCCGGCACCGTGACGATGTTCACGACGTCGTGGTGCGGCTACTGCCGTCGGCTCAAGAGCCAGCTCGACCGGGAGGGCGTGACCTACCACGAGGTCAACATCGAGCACGCGCCCGACAGCGCCGACTACGTCATGTCGGTCAACGGCGGGAACCAGACCGTGCCGACCGTGGTCTTCCCGGACGGGTCGGCCGCCACGAACCCCTCGGCCGCCGAGGTCATGGCCCGCCTGGCCTGATCCCGCCGCCACGGGGGGCGACCCCGCGTCAGCGGCCCCGGAGGATGACCTCGGGGGCGTCGATGGGGCCGCCGAACCAGTGCTCGATGAGCCGCCTGGCGATGGACAGCCGCGGCGGGATCCGCACCGTCTCGTCGGCGATCGCCGCCACGAGCTCGTCCCGGGTGAACCACCGGGCGACGTCGATCTCCTCGTCCTGGAGCACGAGCTCGGTCCCGAGCGCCCGGGCGGTGAAGCCGACCATGAGCGAGGCGGGGAAGGGCCACGGCTGGTCGCCGAGGTAGGTGACGTCGGTGACGGTGACCCCGACCTCCTCGGCCACCTCGCGGACCACCGCGTCGGCGAGGCTCTCGCCCGGCTCGACGAACCCCGCCAGCACGGACATCCCCGACGCCCGGAAGGCCCGCCCGTGCGCGAGCAGGAGGCGGTCCTCGTCGTCGATGACGGACATGATGACCGCCGGGTCGGTCCGTGGATAGTGCTCGCTGCCATCGGCCGGGCACCGGCGGATCCAGCCCGCCATGTCCGGCACCGTCGGCTCGCCGCAGCGTGGGCAGAACCGATGGCTCCGGTGCCAGTTGGCCACGGCGAGGGCGGTGGTGAAGGCGCCCGCGTCGCGGTCGGCGAGCTGCGCACCGACCTGACGCAGCGTGCGCAGCTCGGCGCCGTCCGGAAGCGGGGTCAGCGGCCCGTCCTCGCGGACCAGGGAGACGTATGCCGTCTCGCCCTCGCCGTCGTCCCCCTCCCCCATCCCGAGGAAGAGCGCCCGCTCCGGCTCGTCACCGGCAGGGGCACGCAGGTGCAGACGAGGCGAGGCGTCGTCGCCCCCGACGACCGGTGCGGAGTCGCCGACGAGCTCGAGCACCCGGGTGCGCTGGTCGGCCAGCAGAGCCGCGAGGAGACCGGGCCGCGAACGCAGGTCGCCACGGCGGTCGAGGGCGGTCCGGGCGAGGGCGAGGCCCTCGAGGCGCTGCGGTGGTCTAGCCATGTCCGCCAACCCTACGTGGGGTCCCAGACGAGCAGCGGCGGACGGCATACGGTGGCCCTGTGGAACGCACGCCCCCCTTCCTCGCCGCGCTGGCCGGCTCCGCGGTCCCCGGGCTGGACCCGCTGAGCGTCGAGGCCCTGCCGAGCACGCCGGAGCAGAGCTTCGACGTCGCCTTCGTCGAGGACACCCAGCACCGCAGATGGGTCGTCCGGGCCCCACGATCCGCGACGGCTGCGGCCCGGATGGACCTCACCGTCACCCTCCTCGGCATGCTCGCCCGGCGGCTGCCCTTCGCGGTTCCCTCGCCCAAGGGGTTCGTCGAGCTCAAGGAGGGCGGGCGAGCGACGGTCTATCCCTTCCTGCCGGGGCGCCAGCTCGACTTCGGTGAGCTGCCCCCCGGCCCCGGCATCACCGCCGAGCTCGGCCGGGCGATCGCCGCGCTGCACAACGTCGACGTCGCCCTGTTCGACGAGGCCGGGATGCCGACCTACGACGCCGACGACTACCGCACCCGCCGGCTTGCCGAGCTCGACCGGGCGGCCGAGTCCGGCAAGGTCCCGGCAGCGCTGCTCACCCGGTGGGAGAAGGCGCTGGAGGACGTCACCCTGTGGCGGTTCGCGCCGACCCCGGTGCATGGAGACCTCACCGGGGACCAGGTCCTCGCCGTCTTCGAGAACGACGAGGACTCCTCGACCGGGCGGATCCGGGCGATGACCGGGTGGGAGGACGCCAAGGTCGCCGACCCGGCCGACGACTTCGCCGCGCTGGTGTCCGAGGCCGGGACCGACGCCGTCGAGACGGTTCTCGAGGCGTACGCCCACGCCCGCGTCGAGCGCCCGGACCGCCATCTGCTCATCCGGGCCCGGCTCGCGGCCGAGCTCGGGATCCTCAGCCGGCTGATGGTCGCCCTGTCCGAGGGCCACTCCGGGACGGTCGAGACCCTGACGGCCGAGCTGCGCCGGCTCGACAGCACCGTCCATCCCGAGCCGTCCGAGTCCGACGACTACCGACGGACCAGCCTGGACCCGCCCGTCATCCGCCCTCGGCAGACGCCCCCGCCGATCGTCGAGGACGAGCCCGAGGAGGAGCTGCCGCAGGTCGCCACCGAGCCCGACGAGGACGCCCCCGGGCCCGACGAGGACCACGACAACCGGACCCCCGCCGAGGACACCACCGCACCGCAGGAGACTCCCGACGACGCCCCCGGGCCCGACGAGGACCACGACAACCGGACCCCCGCCGAGGAGGAGCCCACCGCCGGCGCCACGGCTGCGGACCCCGAGGAGCCCACGGCGCGGGAGCTACCGCCCGAGCTGCAGTGACGGCCCGGAGCACCCGAGCGGAGCCGACGCCACGGCATCCGGGAGCCGCCCGACCGGGACCAGCCCGTCACTGCCCCAGCGCCGACAGCACCTCGACGATCTCGTCGGGCCCGGGCAGCTCCGGCCAGACCGTCTCGCCCGTCCGGGCGTAGTAGAACGCCGCGTCGACCCGGCGCGGGTCCACCCCGCGCAGCCGCGCGTAGGCCAGCCGGTACGCCGCGAGCTGCAGGACCCGGACCCGTGCCTCGCGGCCCGTCGGAGGCGGCCCGGTCTTCCAGTCGACGACCGTGAAGGCGCCGTCGGGGCGCGCGAACACCGCGTCGATCCGGCCGCGCACGGCGACCCCGTCGATGACGGTCTCGACGGAGGTCTCGACCTCGACCGGCACCCGGTCCGCCCAACCGCTGGCGAGGAAGCTCTCCTTCATCGCGGCGAGCTGCTCCTCGCCGGCTGGCTCCTCGTCGGCGCTGCCCGGCAGCTCGAGAACATCGACCATGGCGGCCCTCGCATAGTGGGTCTCGACCCAGGCGTGGAATGCGGTCCCGCGCCGGGCAGCGGTCGCCGGGGCCGCCGGGACCGGTCGGCGCAGATCGACGGCGAAGCCCGCCGGGTCCCGCGCCAGGGCGACCAGTCCCGAGGTCGACAGGTGTGGCGCGAGCTCGACCCGCTCCGTCCCACGGCCCCGACCGGCCTCCCGCTCGGCGAGCAGGAGGTCGATCTCGCGGGTCCGGGTCGGTGGTCCGGCGGCGTCCCCCGGCCCGCCCGGAGGGAGATCCACGTCGTCGCCCTCCGCGGCGGCGGCACGGACCCGGCGGGCCGCCTCGGTGAGCGCGGGCCGCCGATGGGCCATCGCATCGACCGGCCAGCGTGGCGCCTCGGTCTCGCCGGCCCCCGGCCGCGGCACGCCCTTGACGGCCTCCGGCATCGCCTCCCAGCACCGTTCGACGGCGGTCATGGCCCCGGCCACCGCCGCATCGCGGACCTCGACGAGGAACCGCGACGTCACCCGCGGCGTGCTCCCTGCCGTCCATACGCTCGCCGTGAGCAGCAGGGCGTGTCTGGCCCTCGTCGCCGCGACGTAGGCGAGCCGCCGCTCCTCGAGGACCGCGTGCCGGCCGCCGGCCCGCGCGAAGCGATCCAGCCCGGCCCGGGCCTCGGCCCAGTCGGTGAAGCCGCGCCAGCCCAGCCGAGGAAGGCCGGCGCGGTCGCCGCGCAGGTCGAAGGGGATGCCGCCATCGGACAGGCCGGCGAGCCAGCCCTTGTCCTTGGGGTCTGCCACGACCCACGCACCCGCCGCGGGGCGGGTCACCTTGGCGGAGTGGTCCGGGAAGGTGGCCTCGACGAGGCCCGGCACCGCGACGGCATCCCACTCCAGGCCCTTGGCGGCGTGGACGGTCATCACCTGCACGGCGTCACCCGACGCCTCGACGAACCCCCGGTCCAGGCCGCGTTCCTGGTCGATGGCCGCCTCGACCCAGGCGAGGAACCCGCCGAGCGTCGGCCGGTCGGCCGAGACCGAGAACTGCGCCGCGACGTCGGCGAAGGCGTCGAGGTGGGCCCGTGCGGCGGCCGGGGTGTACTCCGGGCGCGACAGGACCTCGATGTCGAGGCCCAGGGCGCGCTCGGCCTCGCCGACGAGGTCGGGCAGCGGGAGCCCGACGAGCGAGCGCAGCCGGCGGATCACCACGGCCAGCCCACCCATCCGCTCCCGTGCCACCGGCCCGATCCGCTCTCCAGCCCGACCGACCCAGCCCGGCGGCGGCAGCTCGTCGACGGCCTCGACGATGCTCGGCCGGTCGGCCGAGTCCGGTTCCTGGTCCCGCGGCGTCGTCCCGGCGTCCCGGACGCGGAGCCGCTGCCGCTCGCGGGCCCACGCGGCGAGCGCGTCGAGGTCGGCGATGCCGGCCCGCACCGACGGACCGGTGAGCAACCGCATGAGCTGGTCCCCGCGAGCGGCGTCCTCGACGACGTGGAGGAGCGCGACGAGGTCCTCGACCTCCGGGGTCATGAGCAGCCCCCCGAGACCGACCACCTCGTGCGGTATGCCGAGCGCCGTGAGGGCGTCGATGACCGGGCCGAACTGCGCGCGCTTCCGGCAGAGGACGGCGGTCGTCGCGCCCGGCACCCGGGACCGGAGCTCACCCAGCCAGTCGGCGACGAGGTCGGCCTCGTCCTCGGCCGTGAGGGTCCGGGCGAGGGTCACGCCGCCCACGCCGGCGCCGGGACGCTCGGCGAGCGGGCGGACCGGGACGGTCGACCCCGCCACGAGCGGAGCCGCGAGGACGTTGGCCGCGGCAAGGACCGCCTCGTCGTTACGCCAGCTCACCGACAGCGACAGCACCGGGGCCGGCCCGGCGGCGTCGCCGAACACCTCGGGAAAACGGGTGAGCGTGGTTGCGCTCGCCCCGCGCCAGCCGTAGATCGACTGGTGCGGGTCGCCGACCGCCGTGACGGGCAGCAGGACCGGGCCGCCGGCGAAGAGCGCCCGAAGCAGCTCGAGCTGGGCCTCGGAGGTGTCCTGGAACTCGTCGAGCAGCACGGCGGCGTACCGGTCGCGCTCGATCTCGCCGACATCGGCGAACCCCATCGCCAGCTCGGCGGCGAGGGCCATCTGGTCGGCGAAGTCCATCGCGTCCCGGGACCGCTTGAGCTCGCGGTAGCGGGTGACGATGGGCACGACGGCGCGACGCAGCCGTAGCGCGATGAGCGCGTCGGCCGCCGGATTCTTGCGCAGCGAGGTCTTCTCACCCGGTGGCACCGCTTCGAGGGCCGCGATGACCTCATCGAGGTGGGCGGCGACCTCGCCGGGGCTGCGCAGGTGCTCGGCCATCTCGGACGCGAGGTCGACGACCGCGGCGGTGACGGTGTTCTCGCTCTTGTCGACGAGCTCCATCGGGCCGTCGTAGGACAGCACCGCCTCGTGGGCGAACTGCCAGGCCGCGGCCTCCGACAGCAGCCGCGAGTCGGCCTCGTAGCCCAGCCGGAGGCCGTGCTCGCGGACGAGCCGCCCGGCATACGCGTGGTACGTCGACACCGTGGGTGTGGCACCGAGCACCTCGGCGCCCTCGTCGGAGCGGGGAGCCCACAGCCCCTCCCGCTGGAGCCGGACCAGCCTCCGCGAGATGCGCTCGGACAGCTCGGCCGCGGCCTTGCGGGTGAAGGTGAGGCCGAGGACCTGGTCGGGCTCGACGAGCCCGTTGGCGACGAGCCAGACGACCCGGGAGGCCATCGTCTCGGTCTTGCCGGAGCCGGCGCCGGCGATGACGAGGGCCGGCCGGGGGGCCGCCTCGATGACCGCGGCCTGCTCGGCGGTGGGCGGCGGCTGGCCGAGAGCGACCGCGATCTGGGCGGCGGAGAGCCGGTCCATCAGATGCTCCGCCCCTCGGGCTGGGCCGGGCAGGACGTCTTGACCGGACAGATGCGGCACCGCTCGGTGACCGTCGCCGTGAAGGAGGCCCCCGCCATCCCGTCGGCGACCGCGGCGAGCAGGTCGGCGGCCCACGACGGGTCATCGTCCCGGGCCAGCGGCACCTGGAGACTCAGGGTCGTCCCGATGTTCGCCGCCTTGCCGAGCTGGAGCAGCGCAGCCCCGGCGCTGCGCGTGCCCAGCTCCGGGAAGCCGCCGTGCTCGACGGCCAGCTGGTACGCGCCGAGCTGTGCATGCCGCGGGAGGTCCTTGGTGCCGGGCTTGCTGCTCCCCGTCTTGTAGTCGATGACCCGGATGCCGTCCGGCCCGGACTCGAGCCGGTCGACCCGCCCGGTGACGACGGCCCGGCCGAGGGCCACCGTCATGGCCACCTCGGCACCGACGGCCCGCCACCCCTGGGCCTCCGCCTCGGCCCAGTAGCGGGCCAGCCGGGCGAGCATGTTCTCGGCATCGCGGCGCTTGCGGTCGGCGAGCCAGCCCTGCGGCATACCGAGGCGGCCCCACCTGGCGTCGAGCCGCGCCCGCAGCTCCTCGACGCCGCGCTCACCGGCGACGTGGGCCTCCGCAGCCACCTCGTGGACGAGCGTGCCGATGTCCGCGGCTCCGACGTTGCGCCCCTCGCCGCCGGCGGTCGTCAGCGCCCACCGCAGCTGGCACTCGCCGAACCCCTCGATCTGGGACGGCCGGACGTGGACGACCTCGTCGGTGTCCCGGCGGGGCCGGCCGTCGCTCAGCGTCGCGAGCGCCCACCAGCGGTCAGGATCGGCGCCGGGGACTCCGGCGCGCGCCAGTCTGGCGAGCCCGGTCACGGCGCTACCCCGCACCCGCGGGTCGTCGGCGACGATGTCACGCCGGAGGGCGGCGACGAGGGACGGGAGCGTCATCGGCCTCTCGACCTCGCTGAACGGCCGGTCCTCGGTGTCCTCGTCGAGCGGGTCGACGACGTCGAGGTAGGGCGAGGGCTGCTCGTCCTCGCTGCGTACGGCGGTCAGGACGAGCGCCCTGCTCGCCCGGGACACGGCGACGAGGAACAACCGCGTCTCGTCGTGGCGCACCGCGGTCTGGGCCGCCCGTCGGCGCCCGGGCTCGAAGGCGCCGCCGGCGGCGAGCCGCCCGGCCACGGCCTCGACGAGGTCCGGCGAGCCGAGCAGGGTGCCACGCAGCCGCAGGTCGGGCCAGATGCCCTCCTGCAGGCCCGCCACGACGACGAGCCCCCACTCGCCACCCGCCGCCGCCTGCGGGGTGAGAACGGCCACCGACTCTCCGGCCGGGGCACGGGCGACGAGCGTGTCACCGGCGACATCCTGGCCGAGGACGTGGTCGAGGAAACGGTCCGGGCCCGCGCCGGGGAGCCGGTCGCTGAACCGGGCGGCCGCGTCGAAGAGGGCGAGGACGGCGTCGAGGTCACGGTCGGCGCGCACCCCGGCCAGGCCGCCGGACAGGGCGGTATGCCGCCACGGCTCGGCCAGACCGCTCGCCTCCCACATCGCCCACAGGACGGCCTCGGGCGTGACGCCCGCCCCCCAGTGCCGGTGGCCGTCCCGGTCGACGACCCGGGCCGCGGCCACGCCGGCGGCGAGGACCCGCCCCACCCGTCGAGCCGCCGCCGCCTCCGGCCCGAGCTGGGCCAGGCGCACCGGAGCGAGGAGGGACTCGGCGAGCAGGACGTCGCTCGGCCGCCCGCCGCCCGCCTCCAGCTCGTCGCGGCGCAGCGCCCTGCGCAGCCTCCGCAGGGCCACCGCGTCGGCGGCGCCCACGGGCGAGGTGAGGATGTCGACGGCCACCTCGGGGTGGAGTGCCTCCTCGCCGCGCAGGGTGAGCCCGATGACGGCGTCGAGGAGGGCGAGGAAGGGTCGGACGGCCACCTCGTCACGCACCGGTTGGTCGGCGCCGGGCGCGCTGACCGGGACGCCCGTCGCGGCGAGGACCCGCCGGAGGGTGCCCGTCCGGGCCTGGCCGCGAACCAGCACGGCCATCTGCGACCACGGCACCCCGTGCAGCAGATGCTCCTCGCGCAGCCGGCCGGCGATGAACGCGGCCTCCTGGGCGACCGCCCGCAGCAGGTGCGCCTCGACCGTGCCACCCTCGCGGCCGGGGGCGGCGGCCCGGTGGGAGGCGTCGCCGAGGACGCCGATGTGTCCGGCGACCCGCCCCACCGCCTCACGCACCGCCGCCGGCGAGCGGTAGGCCGTCGGAAGGACGAGCGTCGTCGGCTGCCGCGGACCCGGGCCGGCCGGCACGAGGGCGGTCCACCCGTGGGCAAGGACGCGGGGGTCGGCACCGCGGAAGGTCTGGGTGGCGGCATCGGGGTCGCCGAGGAGGACGAGGTCCGGGGTGGGCGCCCCAGCCACCTCGGGCCCGGCGAGAACGGCGAGCAGCCGGAGCGCCGGTCGGGTCAGCTCCTGGGCGTCATCGACGACGATGAGCCGCAGCGAGCCCCGGAGGCCGTCGAGGTAGCCGGGGTCGTCGACGAGGCGGTCGGCCGCCGCGCCGAGGATCCAGGCCGGGTCGAACGCACCCGGGGCGGACAGCGCGGTGACCTCGTCGTACTCGGCGAGGACCTGCGCCGCGGCGACCCACTCCTGGCGGTCGTGCCGCTCGCCGAGCCGGGCGAGCTCGTCGGCGTCGAGGCCGAGCTCGACGGCACGCATGAGCAGGTCCCGCAGCTCGGCACGGAACGCCCTCGTCGTCAGGGCGAGGTCGACCCGCGCAGGCCACGGCGGCCGGGGGCTGGACCCGTCGGCGTGCCCGGCGAGCAGGTCGCGCAGGATGACGTCCTGCTCGGGCCCGGACAGCAGCCGGGGGGCGGGGTCACCCCGCAGCGCCGCCGTCTGCCGCAGGATGCCGAAGGCCAGCGACGCCGGGGTCCGGGCGAGCGGCTGGGTCGAGGTGCCGCCGAGCCGTCCGGTGACGCGGTCGCGCAGCACGCCGGCCGCGACGCGCGTCGGGGCGAGGACCAGGCACTGGTCGGCGCTCGCCTCGCCGGCGGACACCCGGTCGACGACGGCCTCGACCGCGGACGTCGTCTTGCCCGTGCCCGGCGCTCCGAGGACCCGGAGCACCCCGCCCCGGTGTCGGACGGCGGCCCGCTGGACCTCGTCGAGGTCGGGCGACGCCGCCTCGAGCCGGGCGGCGCGGGCGAGGGTGAGCACGGTTCGGATTCCATCACGTCGGGCCGACAGTCGCTCGTCCCGGCCGCCCGCTCAGCCGACGGGGGCCTGCGGTCCGTCCCAGCGCGCCCGCCCGAGGTCGACGCGTCGACCGGTGAGCGGACCGCCCACCAGGGGCGTGCCCTCCTCGCGGTAGTGGGCGATCGCGCGCTCCGCCAGCCCCGCCGGCGGCAGCCCTCCCGCCCGCAGCACCCGCCACCACGGCACGTCGGCGCCGAACCGCGCCATGACCGTGCCGACACCCCGGGGACCACCCCGCCCGATGATGTCGGCCACATCTGCGTAGGTGAGGACGCGGCCGGTCGGAATCTCCGCGACCAGGTCGAGAACCTCCTCGGCGAAGTCGGTGGGCAGTCCCGGTCCGGGGCCGTCGGCTCGGGCCACGTCAGTACCCGGGCAGGCTCGGGTCGACCTCGGACACCCAGGCCAGGACCCCGCCGGCGACGTTGCGGGCGTCGACGCCGCGGCCCCGCAGGATGGCGACCGCCTCGGCCGAGCGGGTACCCACCTTGCAGTAGACGAGGACCGGTATGCCGCCCGGCAGCGCCTCATGGGCCCCCGCGCGCACCGCGCCGAGCGGGATGGAGATGTCGCCGGGGATCCTCACGACCTCACGCTCCCCCGGCTCCCGCACGTCGAGGAGGACGAACTCGTCGGCCCCTCTCTCCCGGTCGGTGAGCCGTCGGGCCAGCTCGGCCGCCGTCACCTCGGGCGGGGTCGGTCCGCCCACCGCCTCGGCGTGACCACTGCCGTCTGCCGACCGGGCCACCACGCTCGCCCGGACCGGGGCGGCTCCCAGCGGGCGCCTGGGGTCGGCGTCCGGTCCGCATACCGGGCAACCCGGCGCCGCCCGCACGGCCACCTCGCTCCACCGCTGGCGCATCGCGTCGTGGACGAGGAGCCGCCCGACGAGGGGCTCGCCGACCCCGGTGATGAGCTTGACGGCCTCGGTGGCCATGACCGAGCCGATGGACGCGCACACCGACCCGAGGACCCCGCCGGTCGAGCACGACGGGACGGCGTCGGGGGCCGGCATCTCCGGGAACACGCAGGCGTAGCAGGGGCCTCGCCCGGCGAACCACACGCTGGCCTGTCCGTCGAACCGGTACACCGAGCCCCACACGTGCGGCTGTGCCAGCCGGGCGCATGCGTCGCCGACGAGGTAGCGCGTGGGCAGGTTGTCGGACCCGTCGAGGACGACGTCGTAGTCGGCCAGGATCTCCAGGGCGTTCTCGGCAGAGAGCCTGACCCGGTGCTCGACGACCCGGACGTCGGGGTTGAGGGCCCGGACCGCGGCGGCGGCCGACGCGGTCTTGGGCCGTCCGACGTCGGCGTCGGCATGGAGGACCTGGCGCTGGAGGTTCGTCGTGTCGACGATGTCGTCGTCGACGACGCCCAGGGTGCCGACCCCCGCCGCGGCGAGGTAGAGCAGGGCCGGGGACCCCAGACCGCCGGCGCCGACGACGAGTACCCGGGCGGCCCGGAGCCGGCGCTGCCCCTCTCCGCCGAGCTCGGGCAGCAGGAGCTGGCGCGCGTAGCGGGTCCGCTCGGGCGCGGACAGCTCGCCACCCGGGGGCAGCAGCGGGGGCAGGCCCATGCGGGCACGATACAAGCGCGCGAGCCCTGCTCGGGTACCGTCGGCCCAGACGACACGACGAGGGCGTGGTCGACCGGGCCGGAGCGGCATACCAGTGCGTAGCATGGCGGTCGCCACCTCCTGTCACGCTGCCGAGGGGACCGATGAGCACCACCGACCAGACCGCACCACGCGGCTCGCGCCTTCCGCGCTCCCAGCGCCGGGCCCAGCTGCTCGACGCCGCGCAGGCCGTCTTCGTCGCCCGCGGCTACCACGCGGCGGCCATGGACGAGATCGCCGACCGCGCAGGGGTGTCCAAGCCGGTGCTCTACCAGCACTTCCCGGGCAAGCTCGACCTCTACCTGGCCCTCCTCGACCAGCACTGCCAGACCCTTGAGCGGCTCGTCATCGAGGCCATCTCCGCCACCCACGACAACAAGGAGCGCGTCCAGGCCGCGATCGCGGCCTACTTCGCCTTCGTCGCCCGCGAGGACGGCGCCTTCCGGATGGTCTTCGAGTCCGACCTGACCGGCGTGTCAGCGGTCCGTCAGCGCCTCGACGAGGTCGAGGTCGTCTGTGCCGAGGCCATCGCCGACGTCATCGCCGAGGAGACCGGAGCCGACGAGGAGCGTTCGCTCATGCTCGGCACCGCCCTCGCCGGACTCGGCCAGGTCACGGCACGGCACTGGCTGGCCCAGGGCGGGCCGATCCCGCAGGCCGAGGCCGCAGCCCTGACGAGCACCCTCGCCTGGCGCGGGCTCGGGGCGTTCCCGAGGGTCGACGGCGACGCGAGCCACGAGGAGGCGGAAGGATCCGGGGCCACCCGGAGTTAGGTCTGTTGCCGGCCCACGCGGTACAACTGCGGGGACGGCAACGCCCGGCCGCCGTGGCCGGAGCGAGGCAACGACGAAAGGACCCACGACCGTGGAGGTCAAGATCGGCGTGCAGAACGTCGCGCGCGAGATCACGTTCGAGACGAACGACACCGCCGACGAGGTGACGGCGAGCGTCGAGAAGGCGATGGCCTCCGGAGGCGTGCTGCAGCTCGTCGACGTCAGGGGCCGGCGCATCCTCGTGCCGGGTGCCGCTCTCGGTTGGGTCCAGGTCGGCGAGCCCGAGAAGGGCCGCGTGGGCTTCGGCGGCTGACCGGCATACCGCCAGATCCAGGACGGCCGACGCCAGTGCGCGCGTTCCGCCGTCTCCAGCTCGTCCCCGTCTCGGCTCCGCCGGGATGGGGCGGCTACGCGTGCAGTCCGAGCCGGGCCATCCGTTCGGTATGCCGCTCGGTGAGCCGGGTGAACATCTCGCCGACCGCCGCAAGGTCGACCCCGCCACCGATGAGGAACGCCGCGAGCGGATCGCGGGTCACGGCGACCGCCTGGGCCTGCGACAGCGCCTCGCCGAGGAGGCGGCGACCCCAGAGGGCGAGCCGCCCCTCCGCCCTCGGATCGGTCTTGATGGCATCACGGACGACGCCGACGATGAAGTCGGCCTCGTCGACGTCGTCGAGCGCGAGGTACATGACCTCCCGGGTCTCCTCGTCGACGTGGGCAGCCATCTCGCGATAGAAGTCCTTGGCGATCCCCTCACCGACGAACGCCTTGACCAGGCCCTCGAGCCAGCCCCGCGGCCGGGTCCGCTCGTGGTAGGCCGTGAACGGGGCCACGAAGGGGTCCATCGCCCGCTCGGGGTCGACGTCCATGACCCGCATCCGCTCGACGAGCTGCTCGTACTGGCGGAACTCGGACGTCGCGAGCGCGGCCATCTCGGCCTTGAGCCGCAGCGACGGGGCGAGATCGGAGTCGGCAGCCATCCGGATGAACGCGGTCAGCTCGCCGTACGCGAGCACCCCCAGGAGGTCGACGACGGCGGCGCGGTACTCCGGGTCGGACGGCGTGGGCCTCATGTCTGCCGAGCCTATCGCCGGCCCGGCCCCCCGCGCCCCGCGACGCCACGGGATCGGGGCATCGGTCGGTCTTCGAGGGGCCTGGCGTGAGCGTGGACCGGGCCTGGGTCCCCTCCCGGTAGACTGAGGACGTCCACGGTGCCCGGTCGGCACGTTTGGCGCCAACGAGTGCGCAGTACTCCCTGGGGCGGTATGCCGCCCGCGAAGACCTCCGATCGGCCCGCAGCCTGGCGGGGTGTCCACGTCCCCGTCGCCGATCACGAGAGTCCCATGACCGACGCCCAGACCTCATTCTCCGATTTCTCCATCCACCCCGACATCGTCGCCGCCCTGGCCGACAAGGGCATCACCTCGCCGTTCCCCATCCAGTCGATGACGCTCCCGGTCGCCCTCGACCGCCACGACATCATCGGCCAGGCCAAGACCGGCACCGGTAAGACGCTCGGCTTCGGGATCCCGATCCTCAACAACGCCGTGTCCCCCGTCGACGACGCCTGGGCCGACTTCGCGTACGCCGGCAAGCCGCAGGCCCTCGCCGTCACCCCGACCCGCGAGCTCGCCGTGCAGGTGGCCGGCGACCTCGAGCAGGCCGGCTCCCGGCGCGGCATCCGCGTCCTCACCGTCTACGGCGGGCGCGCCTACGAGCCGCAGGTCGACGCGCTGCGCCGCGGCGTGGAGGTCGTCGTCGGTACCCCCGGCCGGCTCATCGATCTGGCCAAGCAGGGCCACCTCGACCTGTCCCACGTCAAGACGGTCGTCCTGGACGAGGCCGACGAGATGCTCGACCTCGGCTTCCTCCCGGACGTCGAGAAGATCCTCGCCCTGACGCCGGCGTCGCGTCAGACCATGCTGTTCTCGGCGACGATGCCCGGGGCGGTCGTCGCCCTCGCCCGCCGCTACATGACCCAGCCGACGCACATCCGGGCGATGTCCGAGGGCGACGGCGAGGACACCCACACCGTCAAGGCCGTCGAGCAGTTCGTCTACCGCGCCCACGCGATGGACAAGGTCGAGATGCTCGCCCGGATGCTCCAGGCCGAGGGCCGGGGCCTCACCATCATCTTCAGCCGCACCAAGCGCACCGCGGCCAAGGTCGCCGACGACCTGACCGAGCGCGGTTTCGCCGCGGCGCCGATCCACGGCGATCTGGGCCAGGGTGCCCGGGAGCAGGCGCTGAGGGCCTTCCGCAACGGCAAGGTCGACATCCTCGTCGCCACCGATGTCGCCGCGCGCGGCATCGACGTCGAGCACGTCACCCACGTCATCAACTACCAGTGCCCCGAGGACGAGAAGACCTACCTGCACCGCATCGGCCGCACCGCCCGGGCGGGCAACACCGGGATCGCGGTCACCTTCGTCGACTGGGACGACATCCCGCGCTGGGGAATGATCAGCAAGGCGCTCGACCTGGGCATCCCGGAGCCCGAGGAGACCTACTCCAACTCGGGCCATCTCTACTCCGACCTCGACATCCCGGAGGGGGCCACCGGACGGCTGCCGAAGGCCAAGCAGACGCGCGCCGGCCTCGGGGCGGAGCAGGTCGAGGACCTCGGCGAGACGGGCAAGTCAGGTGGCCGACGCGGCGGCGGGCACGCCCCCCGTGCGCCCCGGGGCGCCCCGGGTGGCGGACGCGACGCGCAGCCGCGCAGCGGACGCGACGCGCAGCCGCGCACCGAGAGCCGTGAGGGTGCCGGTCGCAGCCGCAACCGGAACCGGAAGCGCACCCGTGGTGGCCGGGCCAGTGGCGAGGCCACCAAGAGCTGACGCCCCGCTCCCGCTGCCGCCCGGCCTCCGGACGGCAGCGGGCCAGGGCGGCTGGTGAAGGGGTGCTGCCGGTCAGCCCTGCGGCGTGATCGTCGAGGTGTCGATGACGAAGCGGTACCGGACGTCGCTGCCGACGACCCGGTCGTAGGCCGCGTCCACCTCGTCCGCCGAGATCGTCTCGACGGTCGCCGCGATGCCGTGCTCGGCGCAGAAGTCGAGCATCTCCTGGGTGAGCGGCATGCCGCCGATGTTCGACCCGGCGAGGACCTTGTCGCCGGCCACGAGGGAGCCGAACGACACCTCCTGGGGCCGCTCGGGCAGACCGACGTTGACGAACGCCCCGAACGGCAACAGCATCGACAGGTAGCGGTCGACCGGCAGATCCGCGCTCACCGTCGAGATGATGAGGTCGAAGCTGCGTCGCAGCTCCCTGAATACCGCCGGGTCGCTCGTCGCCCGGTAGTCGACGGCCCCGAACGCCCTGCCGTCGCTCTCCTTGGAGAGCGTGTGCGACAGGACGGTCACCTCGGCCCCGAGGGCCACGGCGATCTTGACCGCGATGTGGCCGAGCCCGCCCATCCCGACGACGGCGACCTTCCGGCCGGGACCGGCGCCCCACCGCTTGAGCGGGTTGTACGTCGTGACGCCCGCGCACAGCAGCGGCGCGGCCACGTCGAGGCCGAGTGCGTCGGGGATCCGAACGACGAACCGGTCCCGGACGACGATCTGCCGGCTGTAGCCGCCGTACGCCGGCTCACCGTCGGGGTAGGCGTCGTTGTATGTCCAGACGGTCCTGGTCTCGCAGAAGTTCTCGTGTCCGGCGCGGCACTGCGCGCACTCGCCGCACGAGTCGACCATGCAGCCGACGCCGACGCGGTCACCGACGGCGAACCGGGTCACCGCGGGCCCCACCTCACTGACCACCCCGGCGATCTCGTGGCCGGGGACCATGGGGAAGCTCGCCGCCCCCCACTCCTCGCGGGCCTGGTGGATGTCACTGTGGCAGATGCCCGCGAACGCGATGTCGATCCGGACGTCGTCGTCGCGCAGGTCGCGCCGCTCGACGCTCGTCGCGCGGAACGGGCCCTTCGGCTCGTCGACGACAAGGGCGGGGGTGCGGGTGGGCATGGGGGGCTCCTTCGCGGGGGGCTGCCGGGGGCTAGAGCCGCGGCAGGAGCGCCGCGGCGACCTCACGGTAGGCCACCGCACCCTTGGACGATCGGGCGGTCGCGAGGATCGACCGGCCGACCGCCGGCGCCTCGGCGAACCGGATGGTCCGCGGGATCGGCGGCGCGAGGACGGGCAGGCCGTACCGGTCGCCGACGTCGGCGAGCACCTCGCGGGAGTGGTTGCTGCGCCCGTCGTAGAGGGTCGGCAGGATGCCGAGGACGGTGAGCTTCTTGTTGAGGATCCTCGTGACGTCGCGGATCGTGTCGAGGAGCTGGCCCACCCCGCGGTGCCCGAGCATCTCGGCCGGCATCGGGATGATGACGCCGCTGGCGGCGGTCAGGGCGTTCAGGGTGAGCACGCCCAGGCTCGGCGAGCAGTCGAGCAGGATGACGTCGTAGTCGCGGCGGACCGGGTCGAGCGCCTCGCGCAGGACGAACTCCCGCGCCGGCCGGGCGAGGAGGATCGCCTCGGCTCCGGCGAGGTCGATCGTGCTCGGGACGAGATCGACCCCGTCCGCGCAGGTCAGGACGACGTCGGCGAGGTCGACGCTGTCGAGGAGGACGTCGTGGATCGAGGCCTCGACGGCATCGGGGTCGACGCCGAGGCTGTAGGTCAGACAGGCCTGGGCATCGAGGTCGATGAGGAGCACCCGCTTGCCCAGCTCGGCGAAGGCCGCGCCGAGCGAGGCGACCGACGTCGTCTTGGCGACGCCGCCCTTCTGGTTGGCGACAGCGACCACGCTGGCGCCGCGGGTGGTCTTCGATGGCACGGTGGGGCCTTCCCTCAGCAGCCGGATGGCCCCATTGTGGCACCCCGGTCGGGGCCGTCGACGGGCTCAGCCGTCGTCCTCCTCCAGGGCCGCCCACCCCGACTTCTCGGGCCCGGCCTGCTGACCCTCGGGGCAGTGCGCGCGCATGTCGCACCAGGCGCAGAGCGGGCCGATGCTCGGCGGGAACATCGCCGACCCGGGGCCCTTGACGGCGAAGTCCTCGTCGGCCCGCCGGGCGTCGGCGGCCAGCGAGCGGGCCTGACCGACCTTGCGAGCGAGGGACTCGGCGGTGTGCGTGTGGGTGGCCACGGTGCCGGTGGGGACGTGGTGCAGCTCGACGCGAAGACACCGGCGGCGGAACATCTTCCACACCGCCGCGGCATACAGCGCGAGCGGGAGGGACGTGCGTGCGTCGTCGTCGGTCGAGGTGACCCGGGTCGTCTTGTAGTCGACGACGACGAGCTCGCCCCCGCGGTCGTCGAGGCGGTCGATCCGGCCGGTCAGGGCCAACCCGTCGGTGCGGAAGGCGACGGTGCGCTCGACGCCCACCGGCTGCTCGGTCGGGTCGAGGTTGGTGAGGTATGCCGCGACCTCGCCCTCGGCCCTGACGCGCCAGCGTTGCGACTGGTCGGGGTCCCGGAAACCGCTGTCGATCCACCCGCTCCGGACGAGCTCGGCGCCGGCGACCGGGGTGCGATGCTCGGGCGGCAGGTCCCACCAGTCGCGCAGCGCGTGGTGGACGGCGTTCCCGAGCGAGGTGTGTGCCCGCTGCGGCCGCGGCTGCGGCTTGGGCCGGTCGAGGTACTGGAGCCGGTAGCGCCGGGGGCAGTCGACGAAGGAGAGCAGCCGCGACGGGCTCGCGGCATACAGCCTCGAAGGCAGGCCGGAGAACTCCGCCTGGACCGGCGTCGACATGCCCCGCACGCTACCCGCCGGGGCCGTCAGCGCCGCGTGCCATCCCCAGCCCCCTGCGGTCAGCTGAAGACGACCGTGCGGTGCTCGTTGAGGATGATCCGGCTCTCGCAGTGCCACCGGACGGCCCTGGCCAGCACCCGCGACTCGACCTCCTCGCCGGCCCGGACGAGGTCGTCCGGGAGCATCCGGTGGTCCGCCGGGATGACGTCCTGCTCGATGATCGGCCCCTCGTCGAGGGCAGGGGTCACGTAGTGGGCCGTCGCGCCGACGAGCTTGACCCCTCGTTCGTAGGCCTGGTGGTACGGCTTGGCGCCC
Source organism: uncultured Actinomycetota bacterium (assembly GCA_963771015.1). Lineage (GTDB taxonomy): Bacteria > Actinomycetota > Actinomycetes > Actinomycetales > Dermatophilaceae > CAVSJJ01. The sequence continues at coordinate 245,407 of CAVYRN010000009.1, read as the reverse complement.
TTGAAGCTCGGCAGGAAGGAGTGGTGGATGTTGATGATCCGGCCCGGCATCGATGCGGCGAGGTCGTCGGACAGGATCTGCATGTACCGGGCCAGGACGACGAGCTCGATGTCGTGCTCCGCGACGAGGTTGCGCAGCCGGGCCTCGGCCTCGCCCTTGGTGGCGGCCGTGACCGGGAGGTGGTGGAACGGGATGCCGTAGGAGCGGACGAGCGGTCCCATGTCCTCGTGGTTCGACACGACGAGCGGGATGTCCATCGACAGGCTGCCGCTGCGCCACCGGAACAGCAGGTCGTTGAGGCAGTGACCGAAGCGGCTCACCATGACGAGCGTCCGGTACGGCGTCGCGGCGGGGCGCAGCTGCCAGGTCATCGCCAAGGCCTCCCCGACGGGGGCCACCACGGTCCGGATCCCGGCGTGGTCCGGGCCGCCCGTCGGCACCGCGAACTTGATGCGCATGAAGAACCGCCCGGTCCGGACGTCGCCGAACTGCTGGCTCTCCTCGATGTTGGCGCCGCAGTCGAAGAGGACCTGGGTCATCCGCGCGACGATGCCGGGGGCATCCGGGCAGGACAGGGTGAGGACATAGACGACGCTCTCGCTCACGCGGGGCTCCTCGGGGTCAGGCCTGGATGAACGCGCGGACGCTGTCGGCGACCATCTGGACGGCGATGGCCGAGAGCAGCAGGCCGGCGATCCGGCTGAGCAGCACGATGCCACTCTCGCGCAGGACGCGGTGCAGCCGTCCCGCGAAGCGGAGGGTGAGCCAGACGACGAGCAGCGCGGCGACCAGGGCCAGGGCGACGGAGGCGACCGGGGTCACGCCGTGCGCCCCCCGGACGGCGAGCATCGTCGCCACGATGGCTCCCGGCCCGGCGAGCAGCGGCGTCCCGAGCGGGACGAGTGCGACGTTGACCCCGGCCTCCGCCTGCTGCGGCGACTCGGTCCCGGTGAGGAGCTGGAGCGCCACGATGAGCAGGAGCAGGCCGCCCGCTCCCTGGAGCGCCGCAACGGAGATGTGCAGGTAGTTGAGGATCTGCTGGCCGAAGACGGCGAACGAGGCGATGACGACGAGGGCCACAAGCGAGGCGCGACGGGCCGCGTTGGCCCGGTCCTTGGTGCCGAGCGAGCGGGTCAGGGCGAGGAAGATCGGGATGGCACCCGGTGGGTCGAGGATCACGATGAGGGTGACGAAGGCGGAGGTGAAGGTCGCGACGTCGATGGGCATCGCTCCCCCTCCCTCCCCGGCTCCGCGGCGACCCGCGCCCTGCGGACCGGCCCCAGGGTACGGGGCGTCGCGAGGTCGCGGCACGCGGCAGGCAACCTTGGCGGGGTCGCCCCCGTAGTGAGGAGTGAGACGATGGTGAGGAGGCGCGCATGGTCCAGGTACCCAAGGCCGAGCGCGACGAGGCCTTCGCGACGTTCATGGCCGAGGCGACCCCGTCGCTGATGCGGACCGCCTTCCTTCTCACCGGGTCCGCGGACCTCGCCGCCGAGCTCGTCCAGGCCGCGCTCGTCAAGACGTATGCCGCCTGGCCCCGGGTCCGACCCGGGTCCGCCCTGGCCTACAGCCGGCGGATCCTCGTCAACCAGCGGATCGACGTCTGGCGACGGACCCGCCGGGAGATCCCGGTCGCCGAGGTGCCGGCTCCGGTCGGCCCCGCCCCCGGCGCGCCCGGGGAGGGAGCCGTCGAGGACCGCGACAGCATCGTCCGGCTCCTCGCGTGCCTACCCGAGCGACAGCGCAAGGTCGTCGTCCTGCGCTACTACCAGGACCTGCCCGAGACGGCCACGGCCGAGGCGCTCGGCGTATCCGTCGGGGCGGTGAAGTCTGCGGCATCCCGCGGCCTGGCCACCCTCCGGGCCCAGCTCGCCACCAGCGAAGGAGGCGTCCGATGAACACCGGTTTCGAGCGCCACCTCACGGCGCTGCTCCACGACGCCGCCGACACCGCCGCACCGGCCTACCCCGACCTCGACGTCGGTACCGTCATCGCGGCCGGGCGGGCCACGGTCCGGCGTCGCCGACTGCTGGCCTCCGGAGCCGTCGTCGCCGTCGTCGCCGCCGTCATCGGCGCGGTCGGCGTCGTCACCGGCGGGCGCGACGACGCCGCGCCCCTGCCGGCCCACCACCAGAAGAACATCGGCGTCGTCACCGCAACGCTCGGGCAGGACGGCCCCTTCGTCGGCAGCGACGGGACGCCCCTGCCCGGGCCGTCCCGGTTCGTCGTCGAGCTCGACACCGACCCGGCATCACCGAGCAACCTCGCCTACTACACGGCCACCGCCGACGGCAGCCGCGAGCTCATCACCAGAAGCTACGTCGACCTCGACGCCACCGCGACCAACTGGGCCCTACCGGAGCCTCCTGGCCATGTCGTGGTCGGTGTGCTCCCCGCGTCCGCCTCATCCTTCGCCGTCCTGCACTGGTCCCCCGAAGCGGGCGACAGCACCAGCCTGCGGGAACCGCTGCCCGGGACGCGCTTCACCGCATTCGTCTCAGTGTTCGACACCGTCGGCTGGCCGTCAGACGTGGTCCGGTTGGACGGGGATGGGGTGGTCCACGACGCCGACGGGACCGAGCTGCCATCCGCCGCCGTCGACGGCTCGACCGTATTCGTCGACATCCGCGACCTCGTCTGGGGGGTCCTCCACAGCGACGGCCGGTCGACGACGTCGCCGAGCACCCTGGGCTTGACCGGGGGCGGGACGCAGGTCCTCGCCGGGCCGGTGATCGACCGCCACGATGCCGGCGACCCGGCCGGGACGCGGGTCTTCAGGACGCTTGTGGAACCCACGGCCTGGAACCCCGAGGTTTCGTTCGCGGCCGGGTGGGCGTCGATCGGTGACCCCACCATCACCTCCCTGTCGGACGGGTCCCTGGCCGTCCTGCAGGCCCGGTACACCCGACCCGACGGTGCCTCGCCGACCTCGGGGACCGCAGTGACGGCGTACGCGTACGAGCTCTTCGGTGGGCGGCGGACCATGGAGGTGACCCCCTTGGACGCGGCCGTGCCTGCCGAGGGTCGGCTCGCGGTGCCTCCGATCGGCGACGGGTCCGTGCACGGGCCCGAGGAGATCCACCTCGAGATGATGAGCGAGGGGTACAGCGGCGACCCGATGGTCGTCTTCCAGCGACTCACGATGCCCCTCGGGTTCAGCCATGCGGCCGCACCCGTCCTGCCCGCGGGGCGGAGCGCCATGTTCCAGCTCGGCGACTCGTCGTGGAACGGGGCCGGGTCCGACATGGCCTTCGGGGTGATCCGCAGCCGGCCGACCCAGATCACGCCGGTCGGCGACCGGCCCGACCGGTTCGCCGCCGGCACGACCTTCGCCACGATGCAGCTCCCGGGCACGGACCTCTGGGCGGTCGCGATCTCGCTCACCGGGACCGATGGCAGCCCGAACCTCCACCTCGTCGCCGTCCAGTGGACCGACGCGAGCGGGCAACGGCACACGACCCCGATCGACTGAGGGCCGAGGGGCACCCGTCGGTCGGCTGAGCACCGAAGGGCGCCCGTCTCACCGGTGTGACAACCTTTCTGGGGGCTGACCCGTGTAGGGGGTGACCGGCCACCGACCCGAGGAGGACAGCCCGATGACGTCAACGTCGGACGAGGACTTCGTCGCCTTCGTCCGTGACGCCTCGCCGCGCCTGCTGCGGACCGCGTGGTTCGTCTGCGGAGACCCTGTGCAGGCCGAGGAGCTCGTCCAGGCCGCCCTGGAGAAGGTCTACCTCAAGTGGCGACGCATCGACCGGGGCGCGGCCACGGCATACGCCCGCAAGGTCGTCCTCAACCACCACATCGACACCCGGCGCCGGCGCTCTCGCGAGGTGCTCACCGCGCAGACCCCTGACCATCCGGCCGCCGAGGTGAGCCTCGAGGGGACCGACTTCCTCGTCCGGGCCCTGGCCACCCTCGCTCCGCGCGAGCGCCAGGTCGTCGTCCTGCGCTACTACGCCGACGCCTCCGAACAGGAGGTGGCGGCCGCCCTCGGCATCGGCGTCGGCACCGTCAAGAGCAGCGCCTCTCGTGGCCTCGCCAAGCTCCGTGAGGTCCTCGTCTCGGAGGGAGACCATCGTGCGTGACGACATCACCACCCTGTTCCACGAGAGCACGCCCCCGTCGATGAGCGTCGACCCGTATGCCGTGCTCGCGGGTGGCCGCCGGCGCCGTCGCCGCCGCGCCGCGGTCACCGGCTCGGCGCTCACCGCCCTCGCCGCGGTCGCGGTCGTCGTGGCCGTGGGCGGGCTCGGCTCGGGCGGCCCGAGCGCCCTCCCGGCGGACGGCTCGCACCCGGCGAAGCCGGTCACCACCACGCTCGGCGGCAAGGAGCCGATGCTCGGGTCCGACGGCCGGCCGATCTCGGGCCCGTCCCGGTTCGCCGTCGAGATCGACCCGTCCCGTCCCGACAACCTCGGGTACTACGTCGTCGAGGACTCGGGGAAACGGACGCTCATCGCGCGGTCCTCCGTCGCCCTGCCGACGGCGTCGACCAACGCGGACGCGCCGGCCGTGACATGGGGCACCGGCTCTGCCGTCCCCCATGTCGTCATAGGTGTGATGCCCACGACGGCCACGCAGTGGATCCTCCTCAACCCGGATGCGTCGAGCGCGTCCCACAGCGACCAGGCCCCACTCGGCGCCACGGGCCTGCAGGCCTTCGTCTCCGTCTACGACAACACGACCGACGCGACGAAGGCCACCGGCCTCGTCTGGCGCGACGAGTCGGGCAGGGTCTGGGACCAGAGCGGCGTCGTGCCGTCGGCGGGGCTGAGCGCGGCGGTCGTCGGTTTCGTCGACCCCCGGCTCTCCGTGTGGGGCGCGTTCACCTCGACCGGCAGCATGTCGGCGCCGATCCCGACGACCGTCAAGCCCCAGCTCAGCTGGTCCGGGGGCGACCGGAACACCCCGGCCGTGTACATCGGCATGGTCCCGCTCCGAGCGACCGACCCGACCGCCGCCTTCGGTGCGGGATGCACCCACCGGGTCGGCCCGACGCTCACCCCGGCGGGCGACGGGGCCCACGCCTTCCTCTACGCCAGCTGTCGGCCGCCCAGCAGCAGCGTCAAGGCGATCACCGGGCTCTCGATCACGGTCGACGGCAAGACCGTGCGGTCGAGCTAGTCGCCCTCCGCTCGGCGGACCGAGCCGGTTCGAGGTATTCCGGTGCCGTCTAGGGGTACTGGAATACCTCGAACGGGGCGCAAGGAGGGGCGCAGGGAAGGGCCGGCGGCTCAGGACTGTGTGTCGGGCGCCTGTGGGCCAGGCCAGTTCCTGTCGGGCTGGGGCAGCGGGCGACCGGGCTGCTCGCCGCCACGCGCCTCGAGGTAGCTCGCCTTGGGCACCATGACCTTGCGGCGGAAGATGCAGACGACCTTGCCGTCCTGGTTGTAGCCGATCGTCTCGACATGGACGACGCCCCGGTCGTCCTTGCTCGTGCTCTCCCACTTGTCCAGGACGGTGGTCTGTCCGTAGAGCGTGTCACCGTGGAAGGTCGGCGCGACGTGGCGCAGGCTCTCGACCTCGAGGTTGGCGATGGCCTTGCCGGAGACGTCCGGGACGCTCATCCCGAGCAGCAGGCTGTAGACGTAGTTGCCGACGACGACGTTCTTGCCGAACTGGGTGCTCTCCTCGGCGTAATGGCTGTCCAGGTGCAGCGGGTGGTGGTTCATCGTCAGCAGGCAGAACAGGTGGTCGTCGTACTCGGTCACCGTCTTGCCGGGCCAGTGCCGGTACGTCGCCCCGACCTCGAACTCCTCGTAGCTGCGTCCGAACTGCATGACTCGCCTCCTGGTCTGCTCTCGCCCCCGCGCTCCCGCGCGAGGGGCCATCCGCCATCCTCGCCTGCGCCGCAGCATACGGCGCCGCCGGGGAGGGGTATGCCGCGTGGCCTCCCTCACACCCCTCGCGTGCGGTGGCCGGACCGGACCTGCCGCCGAGCGACACTGGGAGCGACGGGAGGCGACCATGTCCGAACCGCACCACCGGACGACTCGAGCTCCGGCCTGCCCGATCCGCGACGGCGAGGCCTGCTCGCAGTGTCTGCCGGGGGCCGAGGGCCCCCAGGACTGCGGACTGGTCTGGCTCGTCATGTCCGACCCGGAGATGCGCGAGGAGTGGGGCCGCCGCCGGGCGGCGCACGCGGCCTATCCCCGGTAGGAAAGCTCGCCATCGGGGATGATGTCCCGATGACGACGATTGTCTTCGTCCACGCGCACCCGGACGACGAGGCCTCGCAGACCGCCGGGGCGATGGCCCGGGCCGCCGCCCGAGGGGACCGGGTCGTCGTCGTGTTCGCGACCAACGGCGACCACGGCGAGGTGCCCGACGACCTTGCGCCGGATGAGACGCTCGTCGACCGACGACGGGCCGAGGCGATGCGCTCGGCCGAGGTGTTGGGGACCGCGCGGGTGGCCTGGCTGGGCTACTCCGACTCCGGCATGACCGGGTGGGAGCAGAACGACGCCGAGGGCTCGCTGCACCGGGCCGACCTCGACGAGGCCGCTGGGCGGCTCACGGCCATCCTCGACGAGGAGGACGCCGATGTCGCCGTCGGCTACGACTGGCACGGCGGCTACGGCCACCCCGACCATGTCCGGGTCCACCACGTCACCCACCGAGCGGCCGACCTCGCCCGGCGCCGACCCAAGGTCCTCGAGTCGACGATGAACCGCGACGCGATACGCCGGATGTACGCGATGGCGCTGGCCGCCGGGATGGCCGACAACGCGTTCGACCCCGATGCGCCGATGGACGACGGCAACCCGTTCGGCAGCCCGGAGGCCGACATCCACTGGCGGGTGGACGTGGCCACCCACCGCGCCCAGCGTCGGGCCGCGCTGGAGGCCCACCGCAGCCAGGCGACGGACATCGAGATGTTCCTGGCCATGCCGCCGGAGGTCTTCGACGTCATGTTCGGGGCCGAGCACTACATCGAGCCTGGTCGCGAGCCGGGCATGCAGGACGGCTGGCCGTTCGCCCCATGACCGGCGGGGCCGGCCCCGACCGTGCGAGAGTCGCTCCGTCCGCCGAGGCAACCTCGGCAGGCCCTGCTGCATAGATCACCGTGAGGGCACTGACGCAGGTGCCGCAGACGAGGAAGAGGGCCAGATGCTCGGCAACCATCGCGCCGACCGTGAGGCGGCGTTCGCCGCCTTCATGGCCGCTGCCTCGCCGAGCCTGACCCGGACGGCGTGGCTGCTCACCGGCGACGCAGACGCAGCCCAGGAGCTCGTCCAGGCAGCCCTCGTCAAGACCTACGTCGCCTGGCCGCGGGTCCATGAGGAGCGGGCCCTCGCCTACGCCCGGACCGTCCTGGTCAACCACCACCGGGAACAGTGGCGCAAGCACCACCGCGAGAGCGTGGTGGCCGACCCCCGCGTCGTCGCCGACGGACGGGCAGCCGGGTCATCGAGCGGTCGCACCGACGACCGCGACGAGATCATCCGGCTCCTCGCCCACCTGCCGCCCCGGCAACGCACCGTCGTCGTCCTGCGGTACTACGCCGACCAGTCCGAGCAGGCCGTGGCCGACCTGCTCGGAGTCTCCGTGGGCGCGGTCAAGAGCGCTGCTTCCAGGGGCCTGGCCGCCCTCCGCTGCACGGCGGACGCACCGGCCGGCACCGATCCCATGCACGAAGGGAGCTCGTCATGACCACCGACCTGGAGCGGGCCCTGCGTCACCGCCTGGCAGCCACTCCGGTGCCCCAGCAGATCGCCCCGGACACCACCCACGTCATCGCCGAGGGGAACCGGGTCCTCCACCGGCGGACCACTCGCCGCTCCGCCGCCGCCCTGGCCGCCGTCGTCATCGCCGCCGGCCTCGCCGTGTGGTCCGGCGGCACCCACGATGCGGTCCGCATGCCCGCCACGAGTCCGGATCAGATCACCCGCGACGCCGAGACGGAGTGGACGAGCTACCTGCACACGGACCCACCTCCGGACGCGAGCGTCGACACCCAGGAGTCCATCGGCGTCACCTACCGCTACGACCCGGCCACGACCCGGCTGACGCTCTTCATCGATGCACCGGAGCAGCGGGCCGCGGGTGCCATCCCCGCCGGTGTGCCCGGCATCGAGGTCTCGTCCTTCGCCGTCGGACACGTCGACCGGCCGGAGCTGCACCCGTCGAGCGACCCTCGGTGGGTGACGGTCCTGGCCCCTGCCAACGTCGAGGACATCACCCCGGCCAGCGAACCCCCCTCCGACGTGCTCGGGTACACCTGGCCAGGCACCACGCTCGAGGTCTACACCTTCCATATCGCCGCGGCGGCGGTGGGCCGCCCGACTCGATTCTGGTGGCGCGCGCCCGACGGGCGGTACACCGCCTCCACCGGTGAGGCGGCCGACCAGGTCACAGTCACCTCCGCGACCGGTGAACCATGGACGGTCTATCGCTTCTCGAGCCTCGGCCTGGTGGGGGTCGACGTTCTCGGCGCGGTTCCGTTGTCGTCGCCCTCGTCGCCGCCAGGGCAGATCCCCGTCCTCAACCTGGGGCCCAGCGCCCCGACGCCCATGTCTCGATGGACGACCCTCCTCCTCCTCCCCCAGGGCGCAACGGCGGTCCGCGGGGTACCTGCCTCGTGGGCGAGGATCACCTCCGGGCCAACGACCGTCGCGATGCCAGGTGGAGGGGTCGTCGTCACCATCGACAGCGCCGCAACGCAGCCTGCCCGTTCCGACTACCCCATCGTGTCCGTCCGCTGGCGGGACGAGAGCGGGCGGGAGCGGTCGACGCCGGTGAACCACTGACCGGTAGCCCTGCCAGGACCGAGACGCTCGGCCTACGCTGAGAGCCATGGCGGACTTCGTTGGCGCGGTCGACCAGGGGACGACGAGCACCCGGTTCATGATCTTCGACCACGACGGGCGCGAGGTCGCCCGACACCAGCTCGAGCATGAGCAGATCATGCCCCGGGCCGGGTGGGTCGAGCACAACCCGCTGGAGATCTGGGACCGGACGCACACCGTCATCGGTACCGCCGTGACGAACGCCGGCATCGCGATGAGCGACCTCGCCGCCATCGGGGTGACCAACCAGCGCGAGACGACGATCGTCTGGGACCGCCGCACCGGCCGGCCCTTCCACAACGCCATCGTCTGGCAGGACACCCGCACCGACTCGATCGCCGCCGCGCTGGACCGCGACGGCCGGGGCGACGTCATCCGCGACAAGGCCGGCTTGCCGCCGGCGACGTACTTCGCCGGCGGCAAGCTCCAGTGGCTGTTGGAGACCGTCGACGGCCTGCGGGAGGCCGCGGAGCGCGGCGACGCCCTCTTCGGCACGCCGGACACGTGGGTGATCTGGAACCTCACCGGTGGTCCGGACGGCGGCGTCCACGCCACCGATGTGACGAACGCCAGCCGGACGATGCTGATGAACCTGCAGACCCTCGACTGGGACGAGGAGCTCCTGGGCTTCTTCGGCGTCCCCCGCGAGATGCTCCCGACGATCACCGCCTCCAGCCACGCAACGGCATACGGCCACACGCTGGGCACCAAGGGTCTGGCCGAGATACCCATCACCGGCGTCCTCGGCGACCAGCAGGCGGCCACCGTCGGCCAGGTGTGCTTCGAGCCGGGCGAGGCCAAGAACACCTACGGCACCGGCAACTTCCTCGTCCTCAACACCGGCACCGAGATCGTCCACAGCCACAACGGTCTGCTGACGACCGTGGCCTACCAGCTCGACGACGCCGATCCGGTCTACGCGCTCGAGGGCTCGATCGCCGTGACCGGCAGCGCCGTGCAGTGGCTGCGGGACCAGCTGGGCATCATCTCCGACGCGAGCGAGGTCGAGGCGTTGGCGGCGAGCGTGTCGGACAACGGCGGCGTCTACTTCGTCCCGGCCTTCTCCGGGCTGTTCGCCCCCTACTGGCGCAGCGACGCCCGTGGCGCCGTCGTCGGGCTCTCCCGCTTCAACACCAAGGCCCACCTCGCGCGAGCCACGCTCGAGGCGATCTGCTACCAGTCCCGTGACGTCGCGGACGCGATGACCGCCGATGTCGCCGCGGCGGGGATGCCCGCGTCGCTGACGACCCTCAAGGTCGACGGTGGGGTCACCGCCAACGACCTCGCCATGCAGCTCCAGGCCGACATCCTCGGCGTCCCCGTCTCCAGGCCCGTCGTCGCCGAGACGACGGCGCTGGGAGCGGCGTATGCCGCCGGGCTGGCCGTCGGCTTCTGGGGCGGCACCGCCGAGCTGCGGGCCAACTGGGCGGAGGACCGCCGCTGGGAGCCGCAGTGGAGCGAGGAGCAGCGCGCGGAGGGGTACGCCGGCTGGCGCAAGGCCGTCGAACGCACCCTCGGGTGGGTGGACGTCGACTGAGAACCGGCCGACGGAGCTAGCCGGACACCCGCTCGCGGTCGGCCAGCGTGTTGAGGAGGGCCGCGGCGCCCTCGGCGTCGTCGACCGTGACGACGAACCGCGTGTCGTCCCCCCGTAGCACCTCGAGGGCGGGCCCCGAGCGCAGGACGACCCCGAACCGCCCGTCGCGCCCGATCCGGACGCCCCACCCGCCGAACTCTCGCATCGGGCTCACGGTCACCACGACGGCCTCGGCGACCTCGGCGAGCGGGACGTGGAACCGCGGCCAGCCGAGAACGGAGCGGACGCTGAGCCCCGCGGCCCCGACCTCGACCCGGAACGAGGACATCGAGACGACGAGCACCGCGACGAAGGCGATGACGAGGAGCGCCGGCACCGGCAGGCTCCTCGTCAGGACGGCGAGGACGACGAAGGGGACGAGCGCAACGACGAGGACGGCATACAGGACCGCCGCCGAGCTCGCCCGACCCAGCCACGCCGCGCCGTCCTCGGGCGGCACTGAGGTGCGCAGCGCATGGACGGGCACCGGTCCGGACGCCACGGCCTCCCCCGGGTCGGCGCCCGGCGCCAGCACGGCTCCCACCGCCCCTGCGAGGGCGGCGGCGGCGAACGCCCACCCGAAGACCCAGCCGTTCAGCTGGGCCCCGTGGGCATCGGCCAGGCCACGCTGGTCGGCGAGCAGGAGAACGGAGAGCACCGTCCCGAACCCGGCCAGCCCGCCGACGACCCCTGCCGTCGTCCGCCGCATCGACCCGATCCGGTGGCTGAGCGGCAGGACGGCCGCCGCAACGATGAGTCCCGCGAGCGCGCCGAAGCCGGTCAGCCAGGTCGCCGCCTCCTTCGACACGAAGCCGTCCGCCTGCCCGGACGGGCCCCAGTGGCTCGCCACGGTGGCCGGCAGGTCGGGCAGCCAGGACCGGGTCAGGGCGATGCCGGCGGCGCCAAGGGCCACGGGCAGCCCCACGAGGACGGCGGTCAGCCGACGGGTGTGCTGGGTCATGACGACAAACTAGCCGCCCGGCATCAGCGCAGCGGTCGGTAGAGGGCCCGGTACACGACCGAGGCGACCCCGTTGACGGTGGTCCTTCCGTAGCCGAACCCCGCGGGGCTGCGGGAGAGGATCGCCATCGTGTAGTTGCGGCCGTTGCCGGTGATGTGGCCGACCGAGTTGAGGCGGTACCCGGAGGCCATCGCACCCCAGCCGTTCTTCGTCTCCGCACGCACCGAGCTCGGCAGCGGCGGGTCGCAGACCCCCCAGCGCTGGCTCGACGTCACACCGGCCATGAGGCCGCGGACGTAGGAGCGGTGAGCATCGGTGACCACGCCTCCCCAGAGGATCGAGCCCATCGCCCGGACGAGGTCTCCCGGCCACGTCGTGGAGTAGCCCCACCAGCCGGTCGACCCGCCGTGGACGTGCGTGTACCGCATGCCGAGGGCGTCGGCCGCCCGCTGGACCGCCGCGACGCCCAGCGACTCGAGCAGCTCGTCGGTGGCCCCGTTGTCGCTGTACCTGATCATCGCGGAGGCAAAGGACCGCTCGGTGCTCGTCAGCTCGCGGTGCTGCGCCTCGGCGCGGCGGAGCAGGGCGACGAGGACGACGACCTTGACCGTGCTGAGCGTCTCGTTGCGGAAGACCCGGTGGGCGAAGGTCACCCCGGTCCGGCGGTCGTAGACGGCCACGCCGACGGTTCCGCTGCGACCGGTCAGGTAGGCGTCGATCCGGGCGGCCAGCTGCGCCGTCGTCACCGGCATGGGGAACGTCCTGTCGACGGGCACCGCCCGCGGGGTCACTCCCGTCGTCGGCAGTCGGAGCCCAGGGCTGAGGACGGCGACCGGTCGGGCCTGCGCGGCAGCCCCTGCCAGGAACGTCAGGGTGGTGGCCCCCAACGCCGCGGCCACGATGTCCCGGCGTCCGATCCCCTCGCAGCGCGTCACTGCGGCGACCCCGTCATGGGGACAGTCTCTCCCGGCCGACACCCGAGAGATGCCCGGCGCCGGCTAGGAGGACGCTGTGTGGTTCGGGGCCCCCCGCAGCTGTTCCCGGCGGATCTTGCCGTTGGCCGTGCGCGGCAGCCGGTCGAGGACGACGACCCGGCGCGGGCACTTGTAGCCGGCCAGGTGCGTGCGCGCATAGGCGATGAGCTCCTCCTCAGCCGGCGGCAGGGCCCGGTCGACCGGGACGACGAATGCCGTGACGAGCGAGACCCCCTCGCGGACCACCGTCTCGGCGACCCCGACCTCGGCGACCCCGGGATGGCGGGCGATGCAGTGCTCGACCTCCAGCGGCGAGACCCGATAGCCCATCGACGTCATGACGTCGTCCGCCCGGCCGTGGTGGACGACGTACCCGTCGCCATCGATGTGGACGAGGTCACCACTGACGAACCACTCCCCGCGCAGGGCGGACTCCTCCTGCGTGCGTTGCCAGTAGCCGAGCATGAGTCCGGGGTCGCTGCGGTGGACGGCGAGCAGCCCGGTCTGCCCGAGGGGCAGCGGGTCGGCCCCGTCGGCACCGGCGGCGGGAAGCACGGCGACCCGCCTTCCCTCCTGCGGTCTCCCGGGGCTTCCCGGTCGGGTCGGCACGGTCGGCGAGGACGAGACGAAGGTCGAGATCTCGCTCATCCCGAGCGCCTCGTACAGCTCTCGGCCGCTCGCCTCGCGCCACCGCCGCCACAGGCTGGGCGCGAGGGCCTCCCCCGCCGACAGTCCGTGCCGGAGCGAGGGCAGCGCGAGCTCCCCCGGCAGCGCCCGGTCGAGGAGCTGGCGGTAGACGCCCGGCACGGCCGCGAACAGCGTGGCCCCCGTCGCGGCGAGGACCCGCGGCCAGGCCCCGGGGTCCGCGGCGCCGGCCACGACGACGGCGCTCGCCCCGACCGCCCAGGGGTCGGTGAGGCCCACCCCGAGGGTGTACGTCCAGTTGAAGGCACCGGCATGCACCATGACGTCGTCGGGTCCGAGCCCGTGCCAGCCGGCATACATCGGCCGCCGACCCCACGCGGAGCGGTGCGCATGCAGGACCCCCTTGGGCACCCCGGACGTGCCGCTCGTGTAGACGAGGAAGGCGGGGTCGTCGGCTGCGGTGTCGCGGTACGCCGCGCGCTCGCCGGTGGCGACCCAGCGCGCGACGTCGTGGGGTCCGACCCGCGTCGGCCCGCCGCTGACCTCGAGGTCCGGGCCGACCGCCAGGGCCGCGGCGCCGGTGTCGTCGAGGACGAAGCCCACCTCCTCCTCGGTCAGCTGGGACGAGGTCGGGACGGCGACGATGCCCGCCGCCAGCGCGCCGAAGAACAGCAGCGCGACCTCGCTGCGGTTGCCCATCCGCAGGACGAGCCGGTCTCCCGGTTCCAGGCCGGCCCCACGCAGCCCGGCAGCGCAGGCCCGCACGGCGTCGTCGAGTGCGGCGAAGGACCACCGCTCGAGGTCGTGTCGGGGCTCGGCCGGGTCGTGGACGACGAGGAGCCCGGTCTTGTCCGCCGGCCGGTGCGGTGCCGCGCCCAGGCAGTACCTCGCCATGTTGAACCGAGGCGGGACGGGCGGCACAGCCGCGAGCCTACGGCGCAGGATCGGGAGTGACGACGAACGCGGCCCGGGGCGGCCCGGTCAGAGCGTTGAGGCGATCAGCCGCGGGCGGCGTGCCGCGGCCGGTGGCCGTCGTGCGTGGTGTCGTGGTGCGTGGTGTCGCCGTGCTTGGTATCGCTGTGCTTGGTATCGCCGTGCTTGGTATCGCCGTGATTGGTGGACGACGCGTGGCGCGACCCGGTGGTGCCCGTCGAGGCCTTCCGGCTCGTCGACGCGGTTGCCGTGCGGTGCGTCGTGGTGGGGCTCTGCTTCGTTGCGCGGTCCGGGTCGCCCGGGCGCTGGACCGGCGCGTGACGGGTCCAGACGGTCACCCGCACCGTGCCCACCACCGCCGCCGCACGGTGGCTCTGCCGGTTCCCGGGCTGGGCACGCTCCCCGACGTCCGCCGGTTCGGCGCTCGCGCCGTTGCCGGCGTCTACGGTCGGGTCCGTCGAGGCCGGGTCCGTCGAGGCCGGAGCAAAGGGTCGGGACCAGGCGTGCGCCCCGAGGCTGACCCTGATCGGATAGCGGGTGCTGGACTCCGGGACCAGCGTCTGCGGCGGCGTTCCCGTGTCGACCGGCTGGCCGTCCTGGCCCGTCGAGCCGGTGTCGGTCGCGCCGGGCGCGCTGGTCGGGGCCGGGCCGCCCGACCCGCCGGTCTTGGGCGGCCGGCTGCTCGCGGACGCGCCGTCGCCTGGGCCCGGGCCGCCGGAGGTCGTCACCGGCCGGTCGGACGAGGGCCTGCGGGGTCCGGGACCGAGCGCGACGGGCTGTTCCACGACAGTGACGCGGGCCTGGTTCAGTGCTGTCGGGGGGCCGAAGGGCGCGACGAGAGCCCAGCCGAGGAAGGTGGAGCCCGGGCCGCTGAGCTGAAGCGGGGCGAAACCCCCGCCGGAGGCCGCGACCGCACCCAACAGCGCCACGGCGGAGACGGCGGCGCTGCGCGCCAACCGGACCCGCAGCTCGCTGCGAGTCACATGTCGTCCCATAGAACCGGATTGTGGCATACCCCTGCTCCCCCTCGTGCAAGGTTGACGATACTCACCCCGCGCGTCCGGTGCCATCCGCCGGCACCCCCAGGCCATCGCCCAAGCCCAGCGACCCAAACCAACCCTGACCTGCACCGTTGCGATGCAGCCGGCTACTGCATCGCGGTGACGGTGCCCCGCATCGCGGCGATGATCCGGGAGTAGTCCGCGGTCGGCGACCGGCCGAGGACGGCGGCCCATTCCGGGACCAGCTCCTCGTTGTAGTGGTGGCCGTGCCCGCTGGGCGCGTCAACGGCGATCGGCAGGTCCATCGTCAGCTGCCAGAAGGTGGCGATGGGGATCCACGTGACGTCGTCACTGACGTCCCGACCCCGCGGTTCGCGCAGCCAGTCCGGTTGCTGGAAGACCAGCGAGCTGTCCCACCACACGACGGGGTCGGACGGATGCTGGGCGTAGACGAACCGGGGGTACTCCCAGGACCCGAACGGCCGCCCGTAGTAGTCCTCGGTGAGGTCCTGCGGGCTGGTCGCGAACCTGATGTGCCGACCGTCGTCGACGACCGGCGCGATCTCCGGGGAGCCCGGGTTGCGGGACGCCCGGAGCGAGGCGGCGAGCGGCGTGAAGTGCGGGGTTCCCACCCACACCCCGCCCTGGGCCCGGGCGAGCATGTCCGCGGCACTCGAGAACGCCGCCTGCCCGCCGTAGGAGCCGAGCGACTCGCCCCCGACGACGAGCAGCGGACGGTGGCCGGCCGGCAGCGTCTCCCAGACGGCGTACACGGCGTCGAAGAGTGCCTTTCCGGCCTCGGCGGGGCTGTTGAGATCGGCAAGGAAGGCCATCCCACTCGGCAGGTAGGAGTACTGCATGGCGGCGATCGCGCTGTCACCGTCGCTGAGGTACTCGATCGACTCGGCCGTCCAGTCGTCGACCCACCCGGTGCCCGTCGTCGTGATGACGGCCAGGACCTTGCGCTCGAAGGCTCCCGTACGCCGCAGCTCGCGGACGACCGCAGCGGCGGTCTGGGCGATGGACCGCGCCGTGACGGTGACCCGGTCGCCGGACAGGCCGGCATACACCCGGATCGGTTCCATCGCCGGTTGTCCGGTTGCCGCCGAGATCTGTGCCTGGTCCGGTCCGCTGGTGACGAACAGCTGGCCCTGGAAACCGAGGCTGTCCCAGCTCTCCAGGGACTGAGGGCTTCCCGAGCGAAGCGGGGACGTCGGCGCGGTCCGTCCCGCCGGCGGTGTGGAGTTCACCTGGGCGGCGATCCGGGCACCGGCCTCGAGTGACTCGCGGAAGACGACGTTGTTCGCCACCCAGCCGACGACGATGGCGACGACGACGGTGGCCACGGCCGACGCGACGGCAGTGGGCAGCACGACGCCGACGACGGCCGCGAGCCGCCGCGTCAGCCGGCGCAGTAGCCGCGCCAACCCCACAAGGCCGAGCGCCAGCCCCACCGCCAACGCGACGGCGCGCGGCCAGTCGGCCGGACCCGGCGGTCGCATCCCCACGAGGGATGCCGTGCGGGCCTGCGCACGTACGTTGACGGTCGTGATGACGACGACGGCGACGACCGCGACGGCATACGCGGCCCGGCGCAGCACCTGGCCCGGCGTGCGCCCGATACCCGCCTCGAGGTCGACCAGGGCCGCCAGCCGACGGCCCACCCAGGCCAGCAGCGCACCGAGCCCATAGCCCGTCGCGGCGCAGATCCCGCTCACGAGCCCCTGGTAGTACCAAGCACGCGGCAGGAGGCTCGGCGAGGTCGAGATGAGGAAGTAGCCCGCGGCGAGGAGGAGCCCGAACGCGGAGAAGGACGTCCGCGGCCGCGCTCGAACCATGCCGTCAGCGTAGTTCCCCTTCCCGAGCGGGTCCGCAGAACACCGTGGGCGGACCCACGCCGGCGGCATACCGAGGAACCCGGCGTGCGACGATGACCGGGTGAGCGAAGAGCAGAAGAAGACCGACAACCGAGCTCGCCCGACGACCGACGAGTTCCGGGCCTTCGTCCGGGAGGACTGGGCGCCCCGCCTGCCGACCGTGACCGCGCCCTCGCCGGCCGCACCGTATGCCGCGGCCCGCCGCGCCGCGGTCAGCGCGGCATACCCGGGCGAGCGCCTCGTCATCCCGGCCGGTGGGTTCAAGGTCCGCAGCAACGACACCGACTACGCCTTCCGCCCGCACAGCGCCTTCGCCCACCTCACCGGCCTCGGCGCGGACCGCGAGCCGGATGCCGTCCTCGTCCTCGAGCCGCGCGACGCGGCCGACGGCGGCGGCCACGAGGCGATCCTCTACGTGCGCCCGCTCGGCGAGCGGGAGAGCGACGAGTTCTTCGACGACGCGCGCTACGGCGAGTTCTGGGTCGGCGCACGCCCCAGCCTGGCGGACATCGAGCTCGAGCTCGGGCTCACCGCTCGGCACGTCGACGAGATGGAGGGTGCCGTCGTCAAGGACGCCGGCGGCACCGTCGTCCGGCTGGTGCGCGACGCCGACCGCGAGCTCACCTCCCGGCTCGATGCGGCTCGCGTCGAGAACGGCGCCGAGGCCGAGGGCCTGGCCGAGGCAGACGATGCCCTCGCCCACGACCTCTCGGTGCTGCGACTGACCAAGGACGGCTACGAGGTCGAGCAGATGCGTGCGGCGATCGCGGCGACCCAGGACGGTTTCGAGGCGATCATCGCCGCGCTGCCCACCGCGGTCGAGAAGGGACGCGGCGAACGCTGGGTCGAGGGTGTGTTCGGGCTCGTGGCGCGGCACCAGGGCAACGGCGTCGGCTACGACTCCATCTGCGCGGCCGGCGACCACGCCAACACGCTGCACTGGGTCAAGAACACCGGCGAGCTCACCGATGGCGAGCTCGTGCTCGTCGACGCGGGCGTCGAGGTCGACAGCCTCTACACCGCCGATATCACCCGAACCCTGCCCACGTCGGGGACCTACACCGACGCGCAGCGCGAGGTCTACGACGCCGTGTATGCCGCGCAGTCCGCCGGGATCGCCGCGGTCCGGCCCGGCGCGAAGTTCTCCGATGTCCACGCCGCCGCGATCCGGGTCATCGCCGAGCACCTGCACGGGTGGGGCCTCCTGCCGGACGGTGTCTCCGTCGAGGACAGCCTCGACCCCGACCACGGCCAGTTCCACCGACGCTGGATGGTCCACGGGACCAGCCACCACCTCGGCATCGACGTCCACGACTGTGCCCTGGCCACCCGCGAGGAGTACCGCGAGGCCGAGCTGCGCCCGGGGATGATCCTCACCGTCGAGCCGGGCCTGTACTTCAAGGCCGACGACCTCAAGGTGCCCGAGCGCTTCCGCGGGCTGGGGGTGCGCATCGAGGACGACGTCCTGGTCACCGAGGACGGCTGCGACGTCCTCTCCGGCGCCATGCCCCGGGCGAGCGCGGACGTCGAGGCGTGGATCTCCCGGGTCCAAGGCCGCTAGCCACTACCGGCGGTCGATGACGTCGAGCAGCAGGGCATGGTTGACCCCGGCCACGCCCAGCCGCCCCGCGCCGCCGCCGAGGATGCCCTCGAGCAGCGCTCGCGGTCCGGGGAAGTCCTCGGGCAGGGCCGCGTTGTAGGCCGCGTGCGCCTCCAGCGAGGCGACGGCCGCGTCGAGGTGGCCGGTGACGTCGACGTAGTGCGTGGGGTACGCCGCGCCGACGAAGCCCACGACGCGGACGCCGCTCCACGGCCGATACCCCTCGTCGAGGAGCTCGGGGAAGATCCACCGGTTGCCGGCGTCGGCGACGGCGTCGAGGGTCGCCAGCCCGACGGCCCGATGGTCGGCCTGGTTGACCATGCCGCCCGCGAAGCGGTCGCCGTAAGTCTGGCCGATGACGACGTCGGGGCGCCGACGCCGGATCTGCCGGGCGATGTCCCGCCGCAGCGCCGGGCCGTACTCGACGAGCCCGTCGTGGTGGTCGGCGAAGTCGACATGGGCCACGCCGACGACCTCGGCGGCCGCCCGCTCCTCGGCCTCCCGGACCTCCCGGGCCCGCTCGGGGTCCATCGTGTCGATCCCCGCCTCGCCCCGGGTGAGCAGGAAGTACGCCACCTCAGCACCCGACGAGGTCCACCCGTCCACGGCCGCGGCAAGGCCATACTCGATGTCGTCGGGATGGGCGACGACGCAGAGCACCGAGCCGAATCCCCCCACCAGCGGCTGCATCTCGGGGTCCATCAGCCCACGCTACGTCAGAATCGCTCCTGTCAGCCGTTCGGACCGACTTCGGTGCGGGAACTTTCCCACCCGTCACACGAGTGACACTATCGGGGCCATGCGATCGTCGCGAGCCTGGATCGCCCTTGCCGTCCTGGTCTTCTTCCCGGTGGTCGTCCTCGGCCTGCTCGGGTTCGCCGGATGGGTCGCCTTCCTCGTCCTCGACAACGGACAGCCCGGCGCCGGCTCCCGCCTGCTGCTCTACATCGCGATCCCCGTCCTCGTCGGCATCGCGGCCGGTGCCCTCAGCGTGGCCATGGCCAAGCCCCGCGCCATCGAGGGCTACGAGGTGACTCGCGAGGAGCACCCGGCGCTGTGGGCCGAGTTCAACCAGAGCGCGCGCGCCGCCCGCACGGCCCGCGCCGATCGGGCCGTCATCACCCTTGATGTCAACGCCGCCGTCAGGCAGGTCTCCGGAAACCGCGAGCTCGTCATCGGCCTCCCCCTCATCGGCATGCTCACCGTCCCCCAGCTTCGGGCGGTCCTGGCTCATGAGTTCGGCCACTTCGGCGCCGGCCACGCCCGAGGAACGGCGCTGACCTGGCGGGCCAACACCATGCTTCACGAGATCTCGGCCCACTCCGGGGGGGTCGGCGGGATCCTCCTGCGCCTGTACGCCCGGTTCTACGCGGCCGCGGCCGCGGCATCGTCACGCGACCAGGAGTGGCAGGCCGACGAGTATGCGGCACGGCTGGCCACGCCCTCCGTCGGAGCGGCCGCGCTGCGCCGGGTCGCCGCGGCCCAGATCGGCTGGGAGTGGCTGAGCACCCGCTTCCTTCCGCTCGCCGCCCCAGCCGAACGGCGGCCCCCGATCGTCCAGGGGCTGCGGGCGGTCATGGCGGCCAACCCGGACCTGCTGGGTGCCTCGGTCACCCAGACGCTCGAGAGCTCGTCCACCGGGATGTGGTCCTCGTCCCACCCGCCGATGAAGGAGCGCATCATGCGCTTCGAGCAGTGGGCGGGCTACCCGGTCGTCGGTGGCGACGTCGGCGAGCCCGCGGCCACGCTGCTCACCGGCGGCGAGGCCGCATTCGACGCGATCGAGCGGACCCTCACGGGCAACGAGGACCCCCCGGCCCCGTGGGCGGAGGTCGTCCAGCGGGCGGGTGCGGCGGTTGTCGCCGAGGAGGGCAACGCCCTCAGGCAGGCGGCGGTGCCCGTCCTCCAGGTCAAGAACCCGAACCTCGACCTTCTGCTCGCCACCGTCGGCCGCGGTGAGGGACTTTCCCTCGTCGCGACGCTCGTCGACCCTGGGGTCGCCCGGTCACAACGACAGCGGGCCGAGCACGAGGTGCTCATCCACACCCTGTCCTCGGTCATCGCCTCCGAGCTCATCGTGGCCGGAAAGGCACACCACGAGCTGGACTGGACGGTCATGTGGCGCCTGGTCGACTCCTCGGGGACCCTGCTGCCGATCGAGGCCGAGGTCGCGACCGCTGTCGCTGACCCGAGCCGGATCCCCCCGCTGCGCGACCGGCTGCGCGAGCTCGGCATCACCAGTCTCAGCGACACGGCGATCATCCCCTCTGCTCCGTCCCAGCGCGTCCCCGCCGGGCTCATCAGTCGCGTGTCGGCACCACAGACCGAGGAGGAGGTCGACCTCCTCGTCTTCGACGACGGCCTGCTCCTCGTGCCGGTGTCCACACCCCCCGCGAGCGGCCGGGACAAGGCGCGCAAGATCGAGGAGAACGCCCGGCTCGACTCCGCCTTCACCGGGACCTTCCGCGAGTGGCGCGGCCGGCCCGGTGCCGGCTGGCTCGAGGAGTCCGACATCGTCGGGGCGGGCATCACCGACAGCCCGACCTGGACGCTCACTCTCGAGCTCAGCGACGGCGGGGACCCCATCGTCCTCGAGAGGACGTCCGGGACGGTCCAGCGGGGCCCGGCCATCGAGGCCCTGAGCCGGATGCTCGGAACGCGGATGCGCGCCTGACCGGCGCCTCGGGTGCTCAGGCAGGGTCAGAACGGTCGTGGCGGTGGGTTCTCCTGGGCCCGCTGGGCCGCGGCCCGCTCCTCCTCCTGGGCCCGGCGGACCTGCTCCTGCGCCGCACGCATGGGGTCCATCTCGGTGAGCAGCTCGCGCCCGCGCTGGGCGTGCTTGTGCTCGACGAGGACCTCGTACTTCGTCGCGACGACCTGGCTCACCGAGGTGAAGTCGCGGCGCCCGCTGGCGAGCGCGTAGCCGATGAGGGCCCAGACCGCGCCGAAGATCGCGCCCATGAGGACGGTGGCGAGGACCGAGATGAGCGAGAAGCCCTGAGCGTCGAAGGTCGCGAAGATGAAGCCGACGAAGAAGCCCAGCCAGGCTCCGGACAGGACGCCCGCGCCGACGGCCCGGGCTCGGGTCAGCCGACCGGTCACCCGCTCGAGCTGCTTGAGGTCGGTCCCGACGATGAGAACGTTCTGCACCGGGAAGTCGTGATCCGAGAGGTAGTCCACGGCGCGTTGGGCCTCGGCGTACTCGTCGAAGACGCCGAGGGACATGGGGTAGTCGAGGGACAGGGCGGCCCGGGCGCCGGGCCCGAGCCCACGCGGCGGCTGGGAGCTCATGCCCCTTAGTGTGTCAAAGATCCCTGGGCACCCGCTGTGCCCACCGGGCTCAGACCCTGAGCGCGTAGTCCTCCAGCAGGCGCCGGCCGATGATCATCTTCTGGATCTCGGCGGTGCCCTCGCCGATGAGGAGCATCGGGGCCTCGCGGTAGAGCCGCTCGATCTCGTACTCCTTGGAGTAGCCGTAGCCTCCGTGGATCCGGAAGGACTGCTCGACGACGTCGGCGCAGAGCTCGCTCGCAAGGTACTTCGCCATTCCGGACTCCAGGTCGTTGCGGGCGCCGGAGTCCTTCAGCCGCGCCGCCTTGACCATCATCTGGTGAGCGGCCTCGACCTTGGTCGCCATGTCGGCCAGCCGGAAGAGGATCGCCTGGTGATGGGCGATCTTCTTGCCGAAGGTCTCCCGCTGCTGGGCGTAGGAGATGCCGAGCTCGAAGGCCCTCAGGGACACCCCACAGGCGCGAGCCGCGACGTTGACCCGGCCCACCTCGACACCGTCCATCATCTGGTAGAAGCCCTGGCCGGGCTCGCCGCCGAGAAGCTGCGCCGACGTCGTCTCGTAGTCCTCGAGGATGAGCTCGGTCGTGTCGACACCCTTGTAGCCCATCTTGTCGATCTTCCCCGGGATCGTCAGGCCCGGCGCGACCTGGCCGAACCCCGGCTCCTTCTCGATGAGGAAGGTGCTCATGTTCTTGTACGGGCTGTCACCACCGAGGTCGCTCTTGACCAGGACGGCGACGAGGGTGGACGACCCACCGTTGGTCAGCCACATCTTCTGACCGTTCAGTGTCCAGGACTCCCCCTCGCCCTTGACCGCCTTGGACTTGATCGCGGCGACGTCCGACCCCAGCCCGGGCTCGGACATCGAGAACGCACCACGGACCTCGCCGGTGGCCATCCTGGGCAGGTAGCGCTGCTTCTGCTCCTCGGTGCCGTGCTGGAGGAGGAGGTAGGCCACGATGAAATGGGTGTTGATGATCCCCGACACCGACATCCAGCCCCGGGCGATCTCCTCGACCGTCAGCGCGTAGGTGAGCAGCGACTCCCCCAGCCCGCCGTACTCCTCGGGGATCATGAGCCCGAAGATCCCCATCTCCTTCATGCCCTCGACGATGTCGGTGGGGTACTCGTCGGCGTGCTCCAGCGTGTTCGCCACCGGAATGATCTGCTCGTCGACGAACTGACGGACCAGCGCGATGAGCTCGCCCTGCTCCTCGGTCAGGCCGTCGGTCTGCTGAAGTCGGGACATGCGTCGATCGCCACCTTGAGGTTCCTTGTCGGGGAGGTTGAGGTCAGTATGCCGAGTGGCTCGGGCCGTGGCATACCCGGCGCCTGTGGCCACGACCACAGGTGGGCCGCAGGACCCGCCGGACGGCCGCTGCCCGCGCCGACCGGCGCGATGCGGATCAGCCGGACAGGACCGCGTCGAGGGCCGCGAGGGAGCGGCGGACGTCGTCCTGCGTCGTCGACCAGTTGCTCACCGAGACCCGCAGGACGGCCCGGCCGTGCCACGTCGATCCGGTCAGCCAGGCCGTGCCGTCGCGAAGCAGGCCGGCCACAACCTCGCGGGTGTGATCGTCGCTGCCGAAGCTCGCCGAGACCTGGGTGAAGACGACCTCGTTGAGGACCTCCGCGCCCGGAAGATCGGCGATGCCCGCCGCGAACTGGGCGGCCCGCCGACACAGGCCATCGACCAGGTCCGTCACCCCGGTCCGGCCCAGGCACCGCAGCACGGCCCAGACCGGCACCGCCCGGGCCCGACGGGACAGCTCCGGGACGAACTCGAAGGGGTCGCCCGCCGCGTCCTGGATGAGGTAGTCGCCGTGCATGCCCATCGCGGCTCGCAGGTCCGCCGGCTCGCGGACGATGGCGATCCCGCAGTCGTACGGCACGTTGAGGGTCTTGTGCGCATCCGTGGCCCACGAGTCGGCGGCCGCGTAGCCCGCCACGAGGTGCCGGTATGCCGGGCTCGCACCCGCGAAGAGGCCGAAGGCGCCGTCGATGTGGACCCAGGCGCCGTGCCGGTGCGCGATCTCGATGGCCTCGGCGAAGGGGTCGAAGGCGCCGGAGTGGATGTTGCCGGCCTGCAGGGCCAGGATGGCCGGCCGCGGGTCCTCGGAGGCGAGTGCCTCCTCGAGCGCGGCCGGTAGCAGCCGCCCCTGGTCGTCGACGCCGATCGCCTCGGGCGCCCCGAGGCCGAGGTAGCGAAGGGTGAGGTCGACCGAGTCGTGCCGCTCGGCTCCGACGAGCACCCGGACGCCCGGCGAGCCGACGAGCCCGCGTTCGGTGATGTCCCACCCGGCGCGGCGGAGCACGGCGTCGCGGGCCGCGGCGAGGCAGGTGAAGTTCGCCATCGTCCCTCCGGTGACGAAGCCGACCGCGGCCGTGCTCGGCAGGTCGAGCAGGTCGAGGAGCCAGCCCGCGGTGACGTCCTCGATGGCGGCCATGGCCGGCGTGACGGTCCGGAGCCCGGCGTTCTGGTCCCAGGCGCTGACCAACCAGTCGGCGGCGAGAGCGGCCGGGTGGGTGCCCCCGATGACGAACCCGAAGAACCTGCCGGACGGCATACCCGTCAGGCCCGGCTCACAGGCCTCGGCAAGCCGGTCGACGACGCCCGTCGGCTCCTCGCCGGCCTCGGGCAGATCGGTGCCGAGGCGCGCGGTCACCTCGGCGACGTCGGCGGACGGCACGACCGGCCGGCTGGTGAGCGAGGCGAGCCAGCGGTCGGCGTGGGCGTGGGCGCTCTGGAGAGGGCCGGTCGTGGTGTGCATCCGGCCACTGTGTCATCTCTGGCGGCCCTCCCGGGGTCCCCGTCGGCCGCAGTCGAGCTGGCGGCATGCCGCGGGCCGGGAAAACCCGTTGCGCCGACCCGCGGCCGACCGCCATCGTGGACCGACACACCTGGGCTTCGCCCGCTGTGTCCGCGTTTCGGGGCGCCAGGGCGACCGTCCCGCGGACACGGCGCGCGAGGCACGACGAAGGGAGACGCGTCATGACGACCTGCTCGGGGCTGTCCGCCTCCTCATCCCTTCGTCGAACCGGAGCCACACCGTGTCACATCCGCAGCACCCCGCCGAGGACCCCGCGTTCTCGCTAGACACCCATCCCGACGGACCACCTCAGGGTGAGCGCTGGTCCTCCTGGGACGGGGCCACCCATGGCCCTGCCCCTCGCCCGTCGTGGGTCATCACCGACCACGGCGCCGTCGAGGAGGACCTCGGTGTCCTCAAGACCGGCAAGGAGGCCGACGTCCATCTCGTGCGGCGCTTCCTCCCTCGCGGGACGGACCGTGTTCCTGGCGCGCCGAGCGAGTCCCTCATGGCCGCGAAGCGCTACCGGGGTGCCGAGCATCGGCTGTTCCACCGGGACGCCGGCTACCTCGAGGGCCGCCGGGTCCGCAAGAGTCGGGAGACCCGGGCGATGGCCCGCCGCACGACGTTCGGCAAGTCCCTCATCGCCGGCCAGTGGGCCCAGGCGGAGTTCGAGGCGCTGGGCCGGCTGTGGAGCATCGGGCTTCCGGTGCCCTACCCCGTCCAGCTCGACGAGGCCGAGATGCTCATGGAGTTCATCGGCGCCGACGGGGTCGCCGCCCCCCGGCTCGTCAGCGCCCGGCCCTCCCCCGACCTGCTGCCGGGGCTGTTCGAGCAGCTGCGGGACGCGATGCTCGCCCTCGCTCGCGAGGGGTGGGCCCACGGGGACCTGTCGCCGTACAACGTCCTTCTCGACGGCGAGCGGCTCGTCATCATCGACTGGCCGCAGGTCGTCGACGTCATCGGCAACCCGTCGGGCATGGACTTCCTCGCGCGCGACGCGAGGACGATGGCGCGGTGGTTCGCATCGAAGGGGTATGCCGTCGACGACGGGGTGCTCGTCGGCGACCTCGTCGCCGAGGCGACGTCGCGGTGGTAGGACCGGGTCGCCGGCGCGGGTCCGCGCTCAGCTGACGACGACCCGCGAGCCGACCGGCATGAGGTTCTTCGCCCAGATCATGTCGATGGCCGGGTTGCTCAGCCGGGCGCAGCCGTGCGAGGCCGGGTAGGGCGGGACACTCGGGGAGCCGTGCACGGCGATCCCCCCGTTGAAGTAGCGCGGGCGCCACAGCACGCCGAGCTTGCCGACATCCTGGCCGTTGACGGTCCGGAAGACGTGGAAGCTGCCCTTCGGGGTCGTCGCGATGGCCCGGGTTCCGTACGAGGACGTGTACTCCTGCCCGCTGCCCGTGCTCGTGTTGACGGTGTAGACGAGGCGGCCGCCGCGGACGACCATGAGCAGCTGGCGGGCGATGTTGATCTCCACCCCATTGCCGGAGATGGTCGGTGTGGGCCGAACGCCGGTGTCGATGGCCTTGCGGGTCCGCGGCCCGATGACCCCGTCTCGGCCGATGCCGGCCGCCTTCTGGACCGCGTAGACCGCCTGGAGGGTGAGGTCGCCGAAGACCCCGTCCGGGGTGCCGAGCCAGTAGCCGTTCGCCGACAGCTCCTTCTGGACGGCGAGGACGTCCTGGCCCCTGTCACCGTCGCGGAGCATCGTCCGAGCCGACGCGCTCGTCGACTCGGTCGGCGAGGAGGTCGGCGTCGTCGTCCCGGTGGGCGTGGGGGTCTGGCTCGGGGTCGTGGTCCGGATCGTCGTGGTCGCCGCGTCGCTGGGGGTCGGCGCCTCGGCAGTGGTGGCGGGCGCGTTCGCGGTGCTCGGGCTCGGCCCTGGGCCGGCCGCCGTGACCGGCACCGCCGCCGTGCCGGTCGCGGTAGGGGTGCCGAGCAGCCCGCAGCCGCCGAGCGCGAGCACGGCGAGTGCCGCGGCGCCGCCGAACGCGGTGCGGGCCGACCTGGTCACGGGTGTGAGTCCTCCCTCCTGGTTACCCCCCAACTATCACCCCTCCGGGCGCCGGACACGGCCCCATCGGTCGCCACCGCACACGGCGTGTCGGCCCGCCCCGCTCCACCGTCAGTAGACGACAACGGTGCGTCCGACGGGGACCCAGCCCCCGGCATACAGCAGATCCATCGCCTTCGGCGTGAGCCGGGCGCAACCGTGCGAGGCCGGGTAGGGCGGGACCGACGAGGAACCGTGGATGGCCCAGCCTCGGTAGAAGTACGTCGGCCGCCACATCGCGCCGAGTGCGCCGTTCTGCCAGCCCGAGGTGTAGCGGGAGTAGATCGAGAACCGGCCCGTCGGCGTGGTCGCCCTGGCCCGCCCACCACCGCTCGTCGTGTACCAGTAGCCGCCGCCGGTCGAGGTGTTGAAGGTGTACCGGAGCCTGCCCTGGGAGACGACGAGGAGCAGCTGGTGCCTCTTGTCGATCTCGAGGGCGGTGCCGCTCGTCGTCCGTGGTCTGGGGCGCACGCCGCGGTCCAGGGCCGCTCTGGTGCGGGGGGTGACGATGCCGCTGCGCGTCAGCCCGGCGGCCTTCTGCAAGGCCCACACGCCTTGGCGGGTGAGCAGTCCGAAGGTCCCGTTGGCCGAGCCGACCCAGTAGCCGAGGGCGTTGAGCCGCCTCTGGAGGGCGACGACGGCCGCGCCGCTGGAGCCGTACTTCAGCGGTCCATGGGGACGGACCGGGATCGGCCGCGGCGCCGGCAGGCCGCCCGTCGCCCACCCCTGCACCGCCGCCGCGGAGGACGTCGAGGTCAGCTCGGCGATGCCGAGCGCCGCACCGGACATCGCACCGGTGACGAGTGCCCTGCGCGTCATCTCCACGGCACAACCCCTTTCGTCGGCTCGTGCCGCCGTGGCGGCCCCCTGCCCACGACCACGAGCCTAGTGCCGGGCAACGGTTGTCGGGCCCAGACCGTCACATCCGCGTCCCCGACCCCGCCGGCGCCCGTCTGGCGTGCCGCCGCGACGATGCGGCGGGGTCAGCCGTTCCGGGCCGCGACCGCCGCGTCGATGTCGAGCACCCGTCGGGCGGTCTCGACGTGGAGGTTCTCGATCATCCGGCCGTTGTAGGTGACCACTCCGGTCCCTGCGTCGGCCTCCCAGGCGGCGAGGATGCCACGCGCCTCCTCGACGGCCTCCGGGCTCGGGCTGAAGGCCGCGTTGCACGCGTCGACCTGTCCGGGATGGACGAGCGTCTTGCCGTCGAAGCCGAGGCCGCGCCCCTGCGCGCACTCGGCAACGAACCCGTCGGCATCGCGTACGTCGTTGTAGACGCCGTCGAGGATGGCCACCCCCGCCTCGCGCGCCGCGAGGAGCGCGAGCGAGAGCGAGGTGAGCAGGGGCGCCCGGCCGGGCACGTGTTCGGCTCGGAGCTCCTTGACGAGGTCGTTCGTCCCCATGACCAGGACGGCCAGGCGGTCGGAGGCCGCGGCGATCTTGCGGACCTTGCGGACCGCCTCGGGGGTCTCGATCATCGCCCACAGCCGGGTGCGCTCCGGGGCACCATGCGCCTCCATCGCCGCGACGAGCGCCCTGACCTGCTTGGCCGAGCCGACCTTCGGGACGACGATCCCGGCCGGGCCGGCGGCGCAGGCGGCGGCGAGGTCGTCCTCGTGCCACTCGGTGCCCATCCCGTTGACCCGGATCGTCAGCTCGCGGTCGCCGTACTCCCCCGAGCGCACCGCCGCGCATGCGGCATCCCGGGCGGCCGACTTGTGGTCGGGCCCCACGGCATCCTCGAGGTCGAGGATGAGCCCGTCGACGGGGAGCGTCTTGGCCTTCTCGAGAGCCCGCGCATTGGAGGCGGGCATGTAGAGGATGCTCCGCCGGGGCAGATAGGTCTGCGATGACGGCCCGCCTGCCGGGGACGTCGTGCCACTCATGCCGGGCTCCCCTCGGCCGGCGCGCCCGCGGCATACAGGGCGGCCAGCTCCGGGTCGTTGGCGGACAGCCGGTCCGCGAGCTCGAGGATGACGAGGCACTGCTTGAGCGAGGCGTCGTCCTCCATCTTCCCGTCAAGCATGACCGCCCCGGTCCCGTCGCCCATGGCGTCCTTGACGCGGCGCGCGTGCCGGACGTCCTCGACCGAGGGGCTGAAGACCTTCTTGGCGATGGCGATCTGGACCGGGTGAAGCGTCCAGGTCCCGACGCACCCGAGGAGGAAGGCGTTGCGGAACTGGTCCTCACACGCGACGACATCCTTGATGTCGCCGAACGGCCCGTAGTAGGGGAAGATCCCATGCATGGCGCAGGCGTCGACCATCCGGGCGATCGTGTAGTGCCAGAGGTCCTGCTGGAACACGGCACGGTCGGCGTTGACCGCATCATCGACCCCGACGGGCGGGTCCTGGCGGACCAGGTAGCCGGGGTGTCCGCCCCCGACCCGGGTCGTCTTCATCCGCCGGTCCGCGGCGAGGTCGGCCGGACCGAGCGAGATGCCCTGCATGCGGGGACTCGCACCGCAGATCTCCTCGACGTCGGCGACTCCGCGCGCGGTCTCGAGGATGGCGTGGACGAGGATGGGCCGGGTCAGTCCGGCCTTGGCCTCGAGCTGGGCGAGCAGCCGGTCCACATAGTGGATGTCCTCCGGGCCCTGGACCTTGGGGACCATGACGACGTCGAGCCGGTCCCCGATCGCGGGCACGAGGGTCGTGAGGTCGTCGAGCGCCCAGGGGCTGTCGAGGGCGTTGATCCGGGTCCACAGCTGGGTGTGCTCGCCGAAGTCGGTGGCCCGGGCGATCTCGACGAGGCCCAGGCGGGCGGCCTCCTTGTTCTCGGCCTTGACGGCGTCCTCGAGGTTGCCGAGGAGGACGTCGACGGCGCCGACGAGGTCGGGCACCTTGGCGGCCATCTTGGGGTTGCTCGGGTCGAAGAAGTGGATCATCCGGCTCGGCCGAGCCGGAACCTCGTGAACGGGCGGGGGCGCACCGACGGCGAGGGGGCGGAAGAAGTCCTTGGCGCTTCGCATGGGGCCTGCCTTGATATCGGAGACGGGTCGGGCGCCGGGGCGGGACGGAGGTCCCCGCAGGCTGCTCGGAAACGACGCTAGCAGCGCACGGCGGTGTGCCCCGCGATGAGGTGTGTCACCCGGTGTGGGACCCTGTTCCACGTGAGCGATGTCGAGACCAGCGGCGCCGCCGGGGCCGGGCCTTCCGCCGAGGATGCCCCGGCGACCAACGTCACCCGCCTCCTCAACCAGGCCGCGTCGAAGTCGAAGGTCGCCTGGGTCCGCCTTCCCGACGGCGACAGCCACCCGGTCTGGTACGTCTGGCACGACGACGACGACCCCCGCGGGACCGGACCAGCGGCATACGTCGTCTCCGGCCCGGGCGAACAGAGCCTGCCCTGGCTGCCGGAGCAGGTCGAGCTCGTGTTCCGGAGCAAGGACACCGGCGGGCGGCTCATCGCGTCGAACGCACACGCCCGCGAACTCGCGGTCGGCACGCCCGAATGGGACGCCGCCGTCGAGCTGCTGAGCGGCGAGCGGCTCAACGCGACGACCGACCCGGCGACCGCGTGGGCGCAGGGCTGCACGATCCACGTCATCACCCCCCATGGACGACCGACGCAGTCCCCAGGCGACTACCCGGCCGACTCCGGCGTCGAGCGGATCCAGTCCGCCCCCGGGACGACCGTCGGCTGGCGACCGTGGCACCTGCGGGGCCGCCCCGTCGTTCGCCGCCGCCTGCGCAAGACCCGCTGACCTCCACGCCGCCACGGCATGCCCGCATCGGGCAGGCTCACGCATGCGGCGCGCCTCGGACGTTAGCCTTGCGGCGTGAGTAGCGGCGCGAAGGTCTTCGTCGGCCGGCTGGCCGCCCTGCGGGTGTTCGACCCGCTCGGCGACCCGGTCGGTCGGGTTCGCGACGTCGTCGTGACCTTCAGCGCCCGGCGGACGCGCCCCCGCGTCGTCGGTCTGGTCGTCGAGGTCCCTGGCCGCCGGCGGGTCTTCGTCCCCATGACGCGGGTGACCTCGCTCGACGGCGGCCAGGTCATCACGACCGGCCTGGTCAACATGCGCCGCTTCGAACAGCGTCCCAACGAGGTCCTCCTCCTCGCGGAGCTCTTCGAGCGCCGGGTCCGGGTCCCCACCGACGACGGCGACATCGTCGACGGCATCGTCGAGGATCTCGGCATGGAGCAGACCCATACGCGCGACTGGTCGCTGGCGCGGGTCTTCGTCCGGCTCGGCAGCGGCCGCGCCTCGCTCAGTCGGCTCGGCCGCCGCAAGGGCGAGACGATCCTCGTGCCCATCGAGGATGTCCAGGGGCTCCGGGACGACCCCGAGGAGCAGAGCGCCGCCCGCCTCCTCGAGAACTACGAGGACCTCAAGCCCGCCGACTTCGCCGAGGTCATCGCCGGACTACCCGCCAAGCGGCGGTCCCAGGTCGCCGCCGCCCTCGGCGACGACCAGCTGGCCGACATCCTCGAGGAGCTCCCCGAGGACGACCAGGTGGAGATCATCGCCAGCCTCACCCTCGACCGTGCCGCCGACGTCCTCGAGGCGATGGAGCCCGACGACGCGGCCGACCTGCTCAACGAGATGACCCCCGAGCGCGCCGAGGAGCTCCTCCAGCTGATGGAGCCCGGCGAGGCCGCGCCACTGCGTCGGCTGCTCACCTACGACGAGGACACCGCCGGTGGCCTCATGACGACCGAGCCGGTCATCCTGCCGCCCGAGGCCTCGATCGCCGAGGCGCTCGCGGTCGTCCGCCGGGCCGAGCTGCCGACGGCGCTCGCGACGACCGTCTTCGTCTGCCGCCCGCCGCTCGAGGTCCCCACCGGGAAGTACCTCGGCATGGTCCACATCCAGCGACTGCTGCGCGAGCCCCCGCACGCGTCCATCGGCGGCATCCTCGACAAGGACGTCGAGCCGCTGCCGCCGGAGGCGTCCCTCGGCGCGGTGACCCGCAGGCTCGCGACCTACGACCTCGTCGGCATGCCCATCGTCGACGACGGCGGGCGGCTCCTCGGCGCGGTGACCGTCGACGACGTCCTCGACCACATCCTCCCCGAGGACTGGCGCGAGGAACGGCACGAGGTGACCCATGGCTGAGCGCCGAGTGCCCCGTTCCGCGCGGCTCGACACCCCGCGCGAGTCGCGGCGGCTCCTCACCCGTCCGGAGGCGTTGACCCAAGAGGCCTTCGGCGTCGTGTCCGAGAAGTTCGCCCGGTTCATGGGGACCCCGTGGTTCCTCATCGGGATGACGATCTTCGTCGGCGTGTGGCTCGGCTGGAACATCGTGGTCCCGAGGACGCTCCGGTTCGACAGCTACCCGTTCATCTTCCTCACCCTCATGCTCAGCCTCCAGGCGTCGTATGCCGCTCCGCTCATCCTCCTG
Source organism: uncultured Actinomycetota bacterium (assembly GCA_963771015.1). GTDB lineage: Bacteria > Actinomycetota > Actinomycetes > Actinomycetales > Dermatophilaceae > CAVSJJ01. Next base: position 213,540 of record CAVYRN010000009.1, on the reverse strand, counting down.
GCCCAGAACCGTCAGGCCGACCGCGACCGGGTGGCGACGGAGCAGGACCGCACCCGCGACGAGCGCAACCTCGCCGACACCGAGTTCCTCACCCGCGAGGTGGCTGCCCTGCGCCTGGCCATGCGGGACACCGCGACCCGGGACTTCGTGCGGGGCGAGCTGCGCGACCTCCTCGACGAGCTCGAGGAGCGGGGGCTGGTGGTGGCTCGGCTCGAGCCGGCATCCGCCGGAGACGAGGAGGCCGCGTCCGTCACCCCCACGGAAGCCACCTAGCATGGAGACATGCCGACCCCTGTGAGTGACGAGGCCCTGCACACCGCGCTGGCCACCGTCAACGACCCCGAGATCCGCCGCCCCATCACCGAGCTCGACATGGTCGAGTCGGTCACCTGCGACCCCGAGGGCCAGGTGGCGGTGACCATTCTGCTCACGGTGCCGGGCTGTCCGCTCAAGGACACCCTCCGACGCGACACGACCGCCGCTCTGATGAACGTCGACGGGGTCACCGCGGTCGAGGTCACCCTCGGCGTGATGACCGACGAGCAACGCCAGACGATGCGGAACAAGCTGCAGGGTCCGGCGCGTGAGATCCCCTTCGCCCAGCCCAAGAACCTCACCCGCGTCTACGCGGTCGCCTCCGGCAAGGGTGGCGTCGGCAAGTCCTCGATGACGGCCAACCTCGCCGCGGCGCTGGCCACCGAGGGGCTCAAGGTCGGCGTCGTCGACGCCGACATCTACGGCTTCTCGATCCCCCGGATGCTCGGTGTGGAGCACTCGCCGACCCAGGTCGACGAGATGATCATCCCCCCCGTGGCGAACGACGTGAAGGTCATCTCGATCGGCATGTTCGTCCCCGGCAACCAGCCGGTCGTCTGGCGCGGCCCGATGCTCCACCGAGCGCTCGAGCAGTTCCTCGCCGACGTGTTCTGGGGCGACCTCGACATCCTCCTTCTCGACCTGCCGCCGGGCACCGGCGACATCGCCATCTCGGTCGGCCAGCTCATCCCCGGCGCCGAGATCCTCGTCGTGACGACCCCGCAGCAGGCGGCCTCCGAGGTGGCCGAGCGGGCCGGAGCCATCGCCGTCCAGACCCACCAGCGGATCGTCGGGGTCATCGAGAACATGTCCTGGCTCGAAATGCCCGACGGCACGCGTCAGGAGATCTTCGGCAGCGGCGGTGGCAAGGCGGTGGCCGACTCGCTGAGCCGGACGATCGGCACCGAGGTGCCGCTGCTCGGCCAGGTTCCGCTCGATCCCGCGCTGCGGGAGGGCGCCGACTCGGGCCGCCCGGTCGTGCTCGGTTTCCCGGACAGCCCGGCTGCGGTCGCACTCCGCGGCGTCGCCCGCGCCCTCGCCACCCGTTCCCGGGGCCTGGCCGGGCGCTCGCTGGGGCTCACCCCCACCGGTCGCTGAGCGCGCCCCGCGGACGACGGGCGCGTTCGCTAGGTCGCGTCGGTGTCGTAGACCGTGGGGCGCTCGGGGTCCCAGGCCCGCGCGTCGGAGCCCGCTGCATCGGACCCCGCCATGGCTCCGTCGGTCGAGGCCCCGTTCGTCGGGGCCCCGTCCCCCGGCTCCGTCGTCGGGTCGTCGAGCAGGTGCCGAAGTGGGTCCACGGCCTCCTCGAGCGGGTCGAGGAGCGCCTCGCGGACGATGCGCCGTGGGTCGTACTGACGCGGGTCGTACTGACGCCAGTCGACGTCCTGGTACTCCGGCCCGAGCTGGTCCTTGAGCTGGCCCTTGGCGCCCTCGGCCATCCTGCGCACCTGCTTGACGAGCTCAGCCAGCTTGGCGGCATACTCCGGCAGCCGCTGCGGTCCGAGGACGACGAGGGCGATGACGGCGACAACGATGAGCTCGTCGAACCTCACGGCTCCCCCTCACCGCATCGGAGGCCGGTCACTGCGCGGCCGCCAGGACCAGCGTGACCTCGCGGTCGGTGCCGTCGCGGCGGACGACGAGGGTCACCCTGTCGCCGACGCTGTGGGCCCGGATGGCGACGACGAGCTGGTCCGGGTCGGCGATCGGCCGACCGTCGATCTCGAGGATGATGTCGCCGGGCTCCAGCCCGGCCTTGTCCGCGGGGCCACCGGTCGTGATCGCGGGCGCCCCGTCTGAGCCGCCGGCCGCGATCCGCACTCCCTCTCCGGTGTAGCTGAGGTCCATGAGCACGCCGATGACCGGATGCTCGGCCTTCCCCCCGGCGATGAGCTGGTCGACCGTCTTGCGGACCTGGTCGCTGGGGATGGCGAACCCGAGGCCGATGCTGCCGCTCGTGCTCGACTGGCTCGCCCCGGGCAGCTGGGCGATGGCGGAGTTGACGCCGATCACGCGGCCGGACATGTCCAGCAGCGGACCCCCGGAGTTACCGGGGTTGATCGCCGCATCGGTCTGGATCGCGTTGATGTAGGACTGGCCGCTGCCGGAGCCGCCGGGCGCGACCGGCCGGTTGAGCGCGCTGACGATGCCGGTGGTCACGGTCGAGTCCAGTCCGAGCGGCGCACCGACGGCGATGACGGGGTCGCCGACGACGACGTCGGCCGAGGAGCCGACCGGGAGCGGCTTGAGGTCGGTGCGGTCCAGCTTGACGACGGCGAGGTCGTACGACTCGTCCCGGCCGACGACGGTCCCGCTGGACTGCTTGCCATTGCTGAGGATGACGGTGACCTTGCCCCCGTTCCCGGCGTCGGCGATGACATGGTTGTTCGTCACGAGGTGGCCGTTCGTGTCATAGACCCACCCGGAGCCCGTCGACGTACCCGCGGAGCTGGTGACCCGGATCGTCACGACACTCGGCAGGGTGCGGGCCGCGATGCTCGCGACGCTGTCGGACGGGCGGGAGGTGGCTGCCGGGCCCGGCGTCGGCACCGTGGCGGGGTCGTTCTGGGTGCCGGCAGTCGTCGCGTCGCTGCGGGCGAGCCAGCCACCCAGCAGCCCGCCGCCGACACCCGAGACGAGGGCCGCCACGGCCGCGACCGAGACCAGCGCTCCCCACCCGGGCCCCCGGCGAGGCGGTCGTTGCCGGGTCATGGGCACCATCGCACCGGCGCCATAGCCTGGCTCCATGGGGGCGGACGCCGGGTAGGTCCCGTAGGCCGAGGACCCACCGGCCGCGGCCCTCACCGCAGGGTCGTCCCGGACCGCGGCCCAGGTCGGCACGCTGGGGCTCGCCGGCGGCGCGGAGGCGGCCTCGTCGCCCGGGGCCGGCGGGCCGTAGCTCGCCGCGGCCTCAGGAGTCGGCGGGGGGACGTCGACCCCGCCCAGGTCGACCTCCTGGGTCCGGGCCAGGTCCAACGGCGCCGTGGCGTCGCTCGGGGTGCCTCCTCCAGCACTCCACGGGTCCCACGGCACGGGGTCGGGCGAGGGCGTCGAGCCGTCGTCGGGCGAAGCCGGCTCGGCGCGCTGCTCGTCGGTCATGGGGTCGATTCTGCCCTGAGTGTCGCGCTGGACTCGACCGCGGGGGCCACGGGTCGGACGATCGACGCGGGCAGGGCGCTCGTCCCTCCTGCGGCCCGGGCTCCCGAGCTGCTCGCCGGGCTCGGCAGGAAGGCGGTCGAGCGGACCGTCGTGACGGTGCCGGGTGCTCCAGCGAGGCTGAGGCTCCAGGCGGCCGCCGCCGACGCGCCGGCCGCGGCCGCGGCAAGCAGCGCCGAGCGCAGCACGCTGCGGTGCACGGGCGGGGCGGTAGGCGCGAGCGTCACCAGCGGAACCACCGCCTCGAACGGTGCCGTTGGTGGCGCCGGCACGGGCACGGTGGCCATGGCCAGCAGCGCGCCGCGCAGAGAGCCCGGCGGGGGCGGGCCGCCGGCGAGCGCGGCCCGCAGCCGCTGCTCCTCCATGACCGCGGCTCGGCACATGGCGCAGCTGACCAGGTGATGGTCCCACTGGGCCCGGCGCCCGGGCGACAACCGCCCGGCGGCATACTCCGGCAGCTCACCGCGCAGGCAGGTGAGCCGCGATGAGCGGGCCGCTGGGATCACACGGTCCCCGTGGCCGGTCGGTGGGCGAACGTGCCGCGACGCGGCTCCGTGGCCGCCGGGGTGCGGTCCGGGGCCCGATGGGCCAGAGCCTCGCGCAGCTGGGCACGGCCCCGGTGGATCCGCGAGCGGACGGTACCGAGCTTCACCCCGAGCGTCGCCGCGATCTCCTCGTACGAGAGCCCCTCGATGTCGCAGAGAACGACGGCCGCGCGGAAGTCGGGCGACAGCGCGTCGAGCGCCCGCTGGACGTCGTCATCGAAGTGGGAGTCGTGGTATGCCTGCTCCGGTCCGGGCCCGCGACTCGGCAACCGCGCTGCGGACTCGTCGGTGAGCGCGTCGAAGCGGATCCGCTGCTTGCGGCGCATCTTGTCGAGGAAGACGTTCGTCGTGATGCGGTGCAGCCAGCCCTCGAAGGTACCCGGCGTATAGGAGTGCAGCGACCGGAAGACCCGGAGGAACACGTCGTGGGTGAGGTCCTCGGCGTCGTGGACGTTGCCGGTCAGGCGGTAGGCCAGCCGGTACACCCGGGCGGAGTGCTGCTCGACGACCTCCTCCCAGGTCGGCGGCACCCAGGCTTGGCCGGCCCCCTCCTGCGGGGCCACCGCCTGTGTCGCGCGTGCGTCCATCGTGCTCACCTCAGTCGTCATACCATCCATCGATACGTCGTGGAACAGAGAATTGTTCCCGCGGGCCCTGAATGTCTGCTGTGAGCGCGAGCCACGAAGCCGACCCGGCAGTAGGGTGAGCAGCCATGAGCACGATGAAGCCGGCGAGCTGGGCCTACGCCGAGGAGTTCGTCTCTGAGCCGGAGGTCATCGAGCAGGCCCGCCACCGCGGGGTCGAGCTCGGCGCCGCCACCCCGGTGGGAAGCGGCGCCGGAGCCGTGCTCCGGATGCTTGCCGCGGCCGTGTCGGCCCGCCACGTCATGGAGATCGGGACCGGGGCCGGGACATCGGGCCTGTGGCTGCTCTCCGGCATGTCCGAGGAGGGCGTGCTCACGACGATCGACGTCGCGCCCGAGCACCAGCGGGCGGCCCGAGAGGCGTATGCCGCCGCCGGGGTCGCCCATCAACGCACCCGGCTCATCGCCGGTCCGGCCCTCGACGTGCTGCCTCGGATGACCGACGGCGCGTACGACATGGTCCTCGTCGACGCCGACAAGGATGCCTACCCGGCCTATGTCGAGCACGCGCTCCGGCTCCTGCGCCCCGGCGGGGTGCTCGTCCTCGACAACATGCTCTGGCACGACCGGGTCGCCGATCCTGCGGTCCGCGACGAGACGACGACCGTGTTGCGCGACCTCGGCAAGGCGCTGCGCGACGACACCGGGCTCGTCTCGGCACTGTTGCCGGTCAGCGACGGTCTCCTCGTCGCCGTGCGTCGCTAGGCGGCTCGGCGTTGCGGCGTCCGCCTGACGCGTGGCCACGCGGGCGCGGCGGTCAGGCGTCGGTCGTCCCCGGGCCGGCGCCTCGACGGAACCCGCTCGGGCCCTCGGCGATGGCGACGACCTCGTAGCTCTCGATCAGCATCGGCAGCGAGCCGATGATCTCGGTTCCCTTGGCATCGGCCATCGTCGACTCGAAGTCGGCCCGGAACATCGTCCGGTCGTGCTCGGTGTCGAAGACGTAGGTCCCCTCGAACCACTCCGCCGGACGCATCCGCCACACCTTGAAGGCCAGCCCGTCGAGGAACATGAAGCGGGCGATCGACGTGCCGACGACATACTCCCGCAGGGTCTCCTCCACCCCCGCGGGCGCCTCGGCCAGCGACCAGCGCACGGTCAGCCCGTAACCCGCGTTCATCGACGTTCCTCCAGATAGCGCAGCAGCAGTCTCGTTCCGAACCCGGTCCCGCCCTTGGCGAGGATGTCGGCGTCGACGTCGGACCGGCCGGGGCCGGCGATGTCGAGATGGGCCCACCGCCGGGTCCCCACGAACTCACGAAGGAACAGGGCGGCGATGATCGAACCTGGCCACCCGGTGGCGATGTGGCTCAGGTCGGCCACCTCCGAGTCCAGTCCCTGACGGTAATGCTGGGTCAGCGGCATCGGCCACAGCGTCTCACCAGTCGTCGCACCGGCGGCGACGAGCTCGTCGCGAAGGGCATCGTCGGTCGCATACAGCGGCGCCATCTCGCGCGCCAGGGCGACCCGGGCCGCGCCGGTCAGTGTCGCGATGTCGATGACGACATCGGGCTCGAGCCGGGTGTCGGCGTAGGCGAGCGCGTCGGCGAGGACGAGGCGGCCCTCGGCGTCGGTGTTGCCGACCTCGACGGTTCGCCCGCCGTACTGGGTGACGACGTCGCCAGGCCGGTAGGCAGCCCCGTCGACGGCGTTCTCAGCCAGCGCAAGCAGGCCGGTGACGCGCCCGGCCACCCCCAGGTCGCGACAGGCGGCGAGGACGGCGAGGACGATGCCGGCTCCCGACATGTCGGTCTTCATCCCCAGCATGCCGGCGGCCGGCTTGACCTGGAGGCCTCCGCTGTCGAAGGTGATGCCCTTGCCGACCAGGACGACGTGTGGGGTCCGCGGGGCTCCGCGTCGCAGCGACCCGGTGGGGACGTAGTCCAGACGGACGAGCCGGGGCGGCGTCGCCGAGCCCGCTCCGACGGCGAGCAGGCCGCCGAAGCCGTCTGCCCGCAGGTCCTTCTCCGACCACACGGTGATGTCGAGCCCGGAGCGTCGCGCGACGGTGCGGGCCTGACGGGCCAGCCAGGCCGGGTTCTTGATGTTCGACGGGGCGACGGCCAGGCCACGGGCGACGAGGGTGGCCGTGGCGCGGGTGACGGCACGGCGCACCACATCCGGGTCGTGCTCGCCGACGAGGATGACCGCTCCGCTGGGCGTCGCGCCCGAGCGGACACCCTCGGAGGTCCAGCGCGGAGCCCCCCAGCCGCCGAGGACCGCGCCCTCGACGTATGCCGCGAGCGCAGGCTCCCCGGGCGGTGCTCCGGCCAGGACGGTGACGGCCTCGGCGGCGCCGCGGGTCGCCCGACCGGCGGCGGCCCCGGCCCTGCGCAGGTCGTCCACCCCCGCCGACCCCAGCCCGACGAGCACGAGGCGGCGCACGGCATACCGGCCGGGGGGCAGCGGCACCGTCGTCACCTCGGCCGCGTCACCGGAGGGCTCGTGGGCGGCGATGACGGACTCGCCATCGACGCCCGCGGCCGCGAGCGCGTCGAGAACGGATGGTCCGGGGCCGTCGCCGGGGATGCCGAGAACAAGGGTCCGTGCCGCGGCGTCACCCCCGATGAGCACCTGGGCGACCGGGTCGGTCCGCACCGCCCAGGTCGGGACGGTCGGGGCGAGCAGATCCTCGGTCGGTGCGGCCACGGTCCCCGACCCTACTCATGCGACGAGGCCCCCGCCGTCACCGGCGGGGGCCTCGATGTCGCGGGGAGCTCAGCCGCAGCCCTCGCAGGCGTCGATGGCCTCGCCAAGAGCCTGGACCTCGTCGGCGGTCATCTCGACAACGAGCCGACCGCCACCCTCGAGAGGCATGCGCAGGACGATGCCGCGACCCTCCTTGGTCACCTCGAGCGGGCCATCGCCCGTTCTCGGCTTCATTGCCGCCATGGCTGCCTTCCCTTCGTCACCGCGGGATATGCGTGCGCACACCACTGTCGTTCCCGACGATTCACTGCCGGATGTTACTGGTCATTATCCCAATGCCACCCGACAGCGCGAAATCGCCCCTCTCAAGGTGCTGTTCGACATGGTCGACACGGTCGGCCGGGATGCTCCGTCGGAGGGGACGCGCACAATGGGGCCCATGCCCGAGCCAGTCAGCGATCCGGTGGGTTCCGAGGGTCGGTGCCCCTGGGCGCAGAGCACCCCGGACTACCTGCGCTACCACGACGAGGAGTGGGGCCGCCCCGTTCACGGCGAGGCGGCTCTGTTCGAGCGAGTCACCCTCGAGGCCTTCCAGTCCGGGCTGTCCTGGCTCACGATCCTGCGACGTCGCGAGGGATTCCGGACGGCCTTCAGCGGGTTCGACGCCGACGTCGTGGCGGGCTTCGGAGAGGCCGACCGGGCTCGGCTCCTCGCGGACCCGGGTATCATCCGCAACCGCGCCAAGGTCGACGCGGCCATCACCAACGCGCGGGCCGTCGTTGCGCTACGAGAGCGGGGCGGCCTCGACGCGGTGCTCTGGTCCTTCGCCCCGGAGCGACACGGCCGCCCGGCGACGGTCGCCGACGTGCCGGCCCAGACCCCCGGGTCGGTCGCCCTGGCCAGGGCCCTGCGCGCGGCCGGGTTCACCTTCGTCGGGCCGACGACGATGTATGCGGCGATGCAGGCCTGTGGCCTCGTCAACGACCACATCGTCGGCTGCCCCGCCGGCGACCGACCTAGCCCGTGGTCTGCCCCGGTGTCCGGTCCTTCCTGACGTCCCACACATAGACGCCGCCGACCCGGTCGGCGACCCCGAACAGAGACTCCAACGAGGACAGCAGCGCCTCGGTCTGGTCCCGGTCCGGCAGAACGATGGCATCGACCCCCTCGGTGCTCAGGTCCTGGGCGAACTGGGCGCGCTGCTCCTTCGTCGGGAACTGCGGCGCGTTGGCGGCGTTGATGTCGTACATCCACAGCGACAACGCGGTCCGGGTCGCGCCGTACTGTCCCGTGCGGTCGCCACCGGCCCCCGGACCGACGAAGTAGCCCTCGGCGACGGGGAAGCCCATGCCCGCCTCCACCTGCCACTCCAGGGCCCGAGCGTCGGCGATGTCCGGCGGCGGAGCCGCCAGCAGGGAGCCCCCATGCAGGAAGGGCCGCCACAGCCCCTCGCTGAAGAACGCCGGCATCGCCGGCCGGGGGTCGACGACGAGGGGCGTCGGCACCATCGGCTTGAGCGCGACCGCCGCGACGAGTACCGCCACGGCGGCCCCCGCGGCCCCGGCGAGCGCCGGGGGGACGCCGCCCGCAGCGGACTGCGCCGCCCAGCGCGTGGCCCGGTCGATGCCCAGGGCCAGCAGCGCCCCCATCGCCGGGGCGACGATGAGCGTGAAGCGGGTCGGCAGGACGTTCTCGAGGACCGGCAGGGAGTGCACGAGCGGCCACAGCGCCGGGATGCCGGTCGGGTCCCCATGGAGCACGACGGTGTCGCCGAGCGAGAGCCATGAGGCGAGGACGACGACAGCCGCGAGCGCCCGGACGATGGGGCGTCGGAACAGCACGATGACGACCAGTGCCGCGACGAGCCACACGGGGATGCCGAAGAACGCGTTCTCCTCCGTCCGGTTCATCGACAGGGCCGCCGACGCCCAGGGGTCGGCGCCCCGGCTGCGGGTGGCGATCCCCCACAACGCGGCGAGGTCGTTTCCGGCGGGCGGGTGCCACAGCGAGGAGTAGCTCTGCGGCCCGAAGAACTGCCACCACAGCGGGTACCCCGCGAGGCCGACCGTGACGCCGGCTGCCAGCCCCAGGCCCGGCGCCAGCCGCCGCAGGCGGAGCCGCCGATGGGCCGCCAGGACGAGGCCGACGATGCCGAGGCCGATCGTCGCGAGGAGGAGCACCTCCTCGCCGATGAAGACCTGCCAGGTGACCAGCAGCCCGAGGACGACTCCGTCCCGCACCCATCTTCCGCCGTAGCGCAGGCCGGCGACCCGGTCGACGATGACCGGGATGAGGAACGCTGCCACGAAGTTCGGGTGGCCGTTGGCATGCGAGACCATCCCCGGGGCGAACCCGCACATGACCCCGCCGACGACGGCCGCCACCCGTCCGACCCGCAGCCTGCGGACGAAGAGCCAGTACCACCCGGCCGCCGTCAACGACATCCCGAGCCACTCGATGAGGAAGAACGTCGTGCTGGCCCCCCACCAGGCGGTGATCGGGGTGAGCGGGACCCCGAGCCCGAGAACCGCCGCGTTGGCCATGAGGTTGACCCCGTCGGGGTAGTTCTGCAGGTTGCTGAACAACGGGTTGAGGCCGTGGGTGATGTTGTGGGCCGTCGCGGCGAAGTACCACTCGAACGCCTGCTGGTCCTGGACACCCTGCGAGAGGTAGCCGGCGCCGTGTGAGAGCAGCAGGTTCGAGGTGACGTAGGCACCGAGGATGAGGTATGCCGCGAGGACGACAAGGTCGCGCAGCCGACGGACCCGAGGTGGGGACCCGGAGGGCTCCTCGTTCTCGGGGGCGGCCCGCCACACCTCGGCGAGCCAGTGCGGCAGGCCTGGTCCCGGGTCCTCCTCGTCGACGGCGAGGTCGTGCGGGTCGGCCGCCCCGCGGTCCGGCTCGGCCTCCACGTCGCCGAGGGCTCTCTCCGTACCGCTCGGGTCGGCCACGGGGACGGGCTCGCCGCGCAGCTCGGCGATCGCGCGCTCCTGCCGCTCGACCTGCGCCTGCAGGTCGTCGAGCACGTGGTCGACCTGATCCATCCGGTAGCCCCGAAACGCCGGGTGGAAGCCCTCGCCCTGGCTCACCGCGGCGCGGCCTCGGCGTCTCTGAGCAGGCCCTCGACAACAGGCCCGAACACCCGCGGCGCGGCGCGGTCCCCGGCCCGGCGGGTGAGGCCACTCAGGCCGCCGGCGCGGACGCAGATCTCCTCGGTCCAGGTGACCAGGGAGCCGGACCCGTCCGGCTCGACCGTCACGTCGGCCCAGCCGGCGAGCAGCCGGCCGGTCTTGACCATCCGGAACCGGCGCGGCGGCTCCCACGCGGTGAGGAACATCGGGTCGTCGAACCCGACCGGCCCGGCCCTCGTCACCGCGACGAACCCCCAGCCGACGTGCGGCTCGCCGGGGTCGGTCGTCACCGTCGTGAGCGGGACGTGCGCGGTGTGCGCGCCGAAGTCGGTGACGGCGGCCCAGGCGTCCTGTGGGCTGAGCGGAGTGCGCCGAGCGAGGGTGAACGCCATGGGTCAGGCCCGGTCGCCCGGGGACCCGTCGGGACGCGCGTCGGCGGCCACGGGCTCGGCCTGTTCGGGCTCCTCGGGCTCCTCGGGCTGTTCGGGCTCCTCGGCCCGCTCGGCCTGCTCGGCCTGCTCTCCCCGTTCCTCCCGGAGCCGGGCGATCTCCCCCTCCTGAGCGACGAGCCGGGCCTGGAGCGTGTCGAGCGCGTCGTCGACCTCGGACATCCGGTAGCCCCGGGCGGCGGTGTCGAAACGCACCGCATCGACGTCGGCGGCGCGCGGCTGCTCGGGTAGCCCGGTGGCCGGCGTCGTGCGCACCGGAGCGGCCATCGGGTCGTAGGGCAGCCGACCCGCGACGAGGGCGGCCACCGCGGCAGCGAGCACCACGGCGACGACGATGAGGACGAGCCAGACCACGGCGCGATCCTATGCCGGTCGGCCGACCGAGCGGTCGACGGCACCGTCGCCCGGGGTGGCGACGCTAGTCCGGCGACACGGTGGGCGGGATCGGGGCCCCGAGCGCCCGGTCCGACTCGACGATCGTCCGGACCGCCTCCTCGACATCGTCCGTGAGGGTGAGCAGCGACAGGTCCCGTTCGCCGATCGTCCCCGTCTCGACGGCGGACCCGGTGAGCCAGTCGACGAGGCCGCCCCAGTAGCTCGTGCCGTAGAGCACGATGGGGAACGAGGTGACCTTGTTCGTCTGGACGAGGGTGACCGCCTCGAAGAGCTCGTCGAGGGTCCCGAAGCCACCGGGCAGGACGATGAACCCTCGCGCGTACTTGACGAACATCGTCTTGCGGGCGAAGAAGTAGCGGAAGTTGATGCCGATGTCGACGTAGTCGTTGAGCCCCTGCTCGAAGGGCAGCTCGATGCCCAGGCCGACGGAGGTCCCGCCGGCCTCGAGGGCGCCCTTGTTCGCCGCCTCCATCGCGCCCGGCCCGCCACCGGTGATCACGGCATACCCGGCGTCGACGAGGGCGCGCCCGACCGCCTCACCCGCGGCGTACAGCGGGTTGTCGGGCTTGGTCCGGGCGGAGCCGAAGACGCTGACCGCCGGACCGAGCTCGGCCAGCGCGCCGAAGCCCTCGACGAACTCCGCCTGGATCCGCAGCACCCGCCATGGGTCGGCGTGCAGCCAGTCGATGGGGCCGTTGCTGTCGAGCAGCCGTTGGTCGGTCGTCGAGCCCGGCACCTGCGAACGCCGCATGACGACCGGGCCCTTGAAGTAGTCGCGGTGCCGGTCCCAGGTGGGGGGAGTCTCGCTCACGGCGCCCAACCTACGCGAGCCACCGCAGCAGGGCGGCCTCGCAGTCCCGCAGCTGTTGGACCGGACAGCGCTCCTCGTCGTGGTGGGCCAGGTTGGGGTCGCCCGGCCCGAAGTTGACCGCCGGCACGCCCATCGCCGAGAACCGGGCCACGTCGGTCCACCCCTGCTTGGCGACGACGTCGAGCCCGAGCGCGTCGACGAAGGCCCGGGCCACCGGTCGGTCCAGCCCCGGGCGCGCCCCTCCGGCGCTGTCGGTGACGACGATCTCGAACCCGTCGAAGAGGTCGGTGACGTGCGCGAGCGCCTCCTCCTCGTCGATGTCCGGCGCGAACCGGTAGTTGACCGCCACGGTGCAGGTATCGGGGATGACGTTGGTCGCGATCCCGCCGCGGATCCCCACAGCGGAGAGTGCCTCGCGGAACTCCAGGCCGTCGACGGAAACGATGCGTGGCTCGTATGCCGCAAGCCGCGCGATGATCTCGCCGGCCTCGTGGATGGCGTTGCGTCCCCGCCATGGACGGGCCGAGTGCGCGGCGACCCCGCGAGCGGTGACGTCGACCCGCAGCGTGCCCTTGCAGCCGCCCTCGACGATGGCCCCGGTGGGCTCGAGCAGGACCGCGAAGGCGGCGTCGTCGATGAGGTCCGGGCGCTGCTCCTGGACGAGCCGCAGCCCGTTGAAGACGGCGTCGATCTCCTCTGCCTCGTAGAAGACGAAGGTGACGTCGCGGTTGGGGTCGGGCAGCTGGGCGGCAACCCGGAGCTGGACGGCCACACCGCCTTTCATGTCGACGGTGCCGCGGCCCCAGAGCACCTCCTCCCCGTCGACGATGCGCCGCTGCGTCGGCAGGTTGCGGGGGTTCTCGGTGAGGGGCACGGTGTCGAGGTGCCCGGCGAGGACGACGCGCTCGGCACGGCCGAGGCCGGTGCGCGCGACGATGGTGTCGCCGATCCGGGTCACGGTGAGGTGCGGCAGGGTCGCGAGGGCGGCCTCGACCGCGTCGGCCAGCAGCGCCTCGTCCTGGCTGACGGACTCGATGTCGCAGACGGCGGCGGTGAGCGAGACCACGTCGCTCGTGAGGTCGAGGGACGTGGACGGCATACCGGTAACCCTATGACGGCCAACTACCCTGGGACGCATGACCGCCGCCCGCCCCGCCTGGGGATTCGGACTGCTCACCGTGACCGACACCGGCCAGGTGCTCGATGCCTGGTATCCCGCGCCCGGGCTCGGCGCACCCAAGGATGCCCCGGCCCCCGAGGAGCTCGTCACCCTCGCGGGGGCCGATGAGCCTCGTCGGGTGCGCCGAGAGCTGCGGCTCGTCGCCATCGACCTCGACTCTCCGCCGTCCGACACCGCAGACGCCTACCTGCGCCTCCACCTGCTCAGCCACCGGCTCGTCACGCCGAACTCGGTCAACCTCGACGGCATCTTCGGCGTGCTACCCAACGTCGTCTGGACCTCTCAGGGCCCGTGTGCGGTCGACGGCTTCGAGGTCACCCGGGCCCGCCTGCAGACCCGCGGGCCGCTCCACGTCCTCGGCGTCGACAAGTTTCCTCGGATGCTCGACTACGTCGTTCCGCCCGGGGTCCGGGTCGGTGATGCCGACCGGGTCCGGCTCGGAGCGCATCTGGCCAGCGGCACGACGGTCATGCACGAGGGGTTCGTCAACTTCAACGCCGGGACGCTCGGCACGTCGATGGTCGAGGGCCGGATCAGCCAGGGGGTCGTCGTCGGCGACGGCTCCGACATCGGCGGCGGAGCCTCGACGATGGGCACCCTGTCCGGCGGCGGGACGGAACGCGTGAGCATCGGCGAGCGTTGTCTCCTCGGTGCCGAGTCAGGGCTCGGCATCGCCCTTGGCGACGACTGCGTCGTCGAGGCCGGGCTCTACCTCACGGCGGGGACGAAGGTCACCCTCCCGGGCGGCACCGTGGCCAAGGCGCGCGAGCTGTCCGGGCAGAGCAACCTGCTCTTCCTCCGCAACTCGGTGACCGGAGCCGTCGAGGCACGACCCCGCGACGGCCACGGCATCGTCCTCAACTCGGCGCTGCACGCCAACAACTGACTCCACGGCCCACGCAGCCGTCCCACGCAAGGACCCCCTCCCGGATGCCCCGTACCCCACGAGGATCGCTGACCCTCGCCGAGGAGCAGCCCCGCAGCCGGCGTCGCCGGTGGACGGTGCGCGCCCTCATCGCCGCGCTCGTCGCGGTCGTCGGGCTCGCGGCATACACGACCGGGCGAGGGCTCTTCGACTCTGTGGGGGCCCAGCGGTGCCAGGCCACGGCACTGCAGCAGAGCGTCACCTTCGACCCCGAGCAGATGAGCAACGCCGCGACGATCACGGCCATCGCACTGCGTCGTGGTCTCCCGGCGCGGGCGGCGACCATCGCCATCGCCACGGCGATCACCGAGTCCAAGCTGCGCAACCTCCGCTACGGCGACCGGGACAGTCTCGGGCTCTTCCAGCAACGGCCCTCGCAGGGCTGGGGAACGGCCGAGCAGATCCTCGACCCCGAGCACGCCGCCAACGCCTTCTACGACGCGCTCGTCAAGATCAAGGACTACCAGACCAAGGACATCACGACCGTGGCGCAGGCGGTGCAGCGCAGTGCCTATCCCGAGGCCTACGGCAAGCACGAGCTGGAGGGCCGCGTTCTCGCGTCCGTCCTCAGCGGCTACTCCCCCGCCGGGCTGGGCTGCCGGCTCACACCGAGCGCGCACGCCGCCGACGCGACGGCGGTCCGCCGCCTGCTCAGGACCGAGGTCGGGGTGTCGTCGACCCAGGTCGCAGACACCGTCGTCGTCACGGCCGACAGCGGTCGCCAGGCCTGGGCGGTCGGCGCGTGGGCGGTGGCCAAGGCGGTCGACACCGACGTCCATGCGGTCACGGTCGGCGGCCGGACGTGGACGAGGGGGTCCGATCCCTCGGGCTGGACGTGGACGACGGCCGAGCACCCGCAGGGCTCGACGACGACCGTCATCCACCTCACCTAGCCGCGCGCGGTGCCGCAGGCGTGCGCGCGGCTCAGTGGACGTCCGCGGTGGGCTCGGACTCCACCGCGTCGGTGGGCGTGGCCTCGGGAACGGTGACCGCCTGGGCCTCCGCGGAGTGCGCAGCCTCCTGGGCCTGGGCCTCCGCCGACTGCGCGGCCTCCTCGGCCAGCGCAGCGACCTCCTTGGCCTTCTCGGCGGCCTCGGCCGCGGCCAGGGCCTTGGCCTCGGCCTTGGCCGCCCGCGCGGCCTCCTTCTCGGCCTTGAGGCGGGCCTTCTCCTCCTTGGCCAGCTTGGCGCCGACCCCGCCGCGCTTCTTGATCGAGAGGTACTCGCGCTCGCTCTCGCCGATGTAGACCTGGCGGGGGCGGCCGATCTTCGTCGTGGGGTCGACCATCATCTCGCGCCACTGGGCGATCCAGCCGGGGAGCCGGCCGAGGGCGAAGAGGACGGTGAACATCCGGTTCGGGAAGCCCATCGACTTGTAGATCAGGCCGGTGTAGAAGTCGACGTTCGGGTAGAGCTTGCGCTCGGCGAAGTAGTCGTCGTGCAGGGCGCGCTGCTCGAGCTGGAGGGCGATGTCGAGCAGCGGGTCGACCATGCCGGAACGGCGCAGGATGGTGTCGGCCGTCTCCTTGATGATCGCCGCACGCGGGTCGTAGTTCTTGTAGACCCGGTGACCGAAGCCCATGAGCTTGACGCCGGGCTCCCTGTTCTTGACCCGGTTGATGAAGTGGTCGATGTTGCCGCCGTCGGCCTGGATCTGCTTGAGCATCTCGAGGACGGCCTGGTTCGCGCCACCGTGCAGGGGGCCGAACAGGGCGTTGATGCCTGCGGAGACCGACGCGAAGAGGTTGGCGTGCGAGGAGCCCACGAGGCGGACGGTCGAGGTGGAGCAGTTCTGCTCGTGGTCGGCGTGCAGCACCAGCAGCTGCTCGAGGGCCTTGACCATGATCGGGTCGATCTCGTAGTCGACGGCCGGTACTCCGAAGGTCATCCGCAGGAAGTTCTCGGTGAGCGAGAGGGTGTTGTCGGGGTAGAGCAGTGGTTGGCCGATGCTCTTCTTGTAGGCGTAGGCCGCGATCGTCGGGAGCTTGGCCAGCAGTCGGATCGTGGAGATCTCGACGTGCTCGGGGTCGAAGGGGTCGAGGCTGTCCTGGTAGAAGGTCGACAGGGCGGAGACGGCCGAGGAGAGCACCGGCATCGGGTGCGCGTCGCGCGGGAAGCCGTCGAAGAACATCTTCAGCTCTTCGTGGAGCATCGTGTGCTCGCACACCCGCTCCTCGAAGTCCTCGAGCTCGGACTTGTTCGGCAGCTCCCCGTAGATGAGCAGGTATGCCGTCTCGAGGTAGGTCGACTTCTTCGCCAGCTGCTCGATGGGGTAGCCGCGGTAGCGGAGGATGCCCGCATCGCCGTCGATGTAGGTGATCGCGCTGGTGCAGCTCGCCGTGTTGCCGAAGCCGTTGTCGAGCGTGACGTTGCCCGTCTCCTTGAGCAGCGGACCGATGTCGTAGCCGCTGTTCCCCTCGGTGGCCTGGACCAGCGGGAACTCAAGCGTCTTGTCCGCGGAGGAGAAGGTTGCCCCTACACCGGTCTCGATGGTCATGGTCACGTCCTTCGTGTCGTCGTTGGCCCGTCATCGGTGGCCCTTCCTCGGAGGCCCTGGCCGGGTGGGCGGGGTCCGCTGATGGCGAGTTCGACGGTACTCCACCGGGTATACGTCCGCGCACGCGGTGTGACCCAGGTGATGCCGTAGCGGTCAGCGCAGTCGACGAGCGGCTGCCTCGATGCGCTCGTCGGTGGCGGTGAGTGCGATGCGGACGTGTTGCGCCCCCGCGACCCCGTAGAAGGTGCCGGGTGCGACCAGGATGCCGCGCTCCGCCAGCCGGGCCACCGTCGCCCAGGCGTCCTCGCCGGCGGTGGCCCAGAGGTACAGCCCGGCCTCCGAGCCCTCGATGGTCAGTCCGTACCCCGACACGGCGTCGGCCAACCGCCGGCGGCGGGCGGCATACCGGGTCTTCTGGTCCTGCACGTGCCCGACGTCGGCGAGCGCCGCGACCATCGAGCGCTGGACCGGCCAGGGCATCATCATGCCGGCGTGCTTGCGAACCTCGAGGAGTCGGCGGACGAGGGTGGGGTCGCCGGCGACGAACGCGGCCCGGTACCCGGCGAGGTTGGACTGTTTGGACAGCGAGTAGACGCACAGCAGCCCCTCATGGGAGCCGCCGGTCACCCTCGGGTCGAGGATGCTCGGCGTCGTCGGCGGCTCCGTCGCCCCCTCGTCACGGGGTCGCCAGTCCAGCTCGGCGTAGCACTCGTCACTCGCGACGACCACGCCGTGGCGGCGTGCCCACTCGACGACCTTCGTGAGATGCTCGATGCCCAGCACCTTGCCGGTTGGGTTGCTGGGAGTGTTGAGCCACAACAGTTTTGGCGTCGTCGCTGTCGTCGGGGGGCCCAGTGAGGTGAGGGCGTCCATCGGCAGCGGGGTCGCCCCCGCGAGCCGGGCCCCGACATCGTAGGTCGGGTACGCCACGGTCGGGAACGCGACGACGTCGCCGGGCCCGAGACCGAGGATCGACGGTAGCCAGGCGACGAGCTCCTTCGAGCCCATGGTCGGGAGCACGCCCGCGGGGTCGACGTCGGGGACACCCCGCCGGGCCGCGAACCACGTGGCGACCGCCTCGCGCAGGTCGGCGGTCCCCCAGGTCTGCGGGTATCCCGGGGCGTCGGCGGCGGCACGCAGCGCCGCGCGGACCACCTCGGGCGTCGGGTCGACGGGGGTTCCGACGGACAGGTCGACGATGCCGGTCCCGGCGAGGTCCCCCAGACCGGGGGCCGAATAGGCACTCGCTCGCTCCAGAAACGGAGCGAGCGAGTCCCACGGAAAGTCGGGAAGGGTCAGCACGCGTGCATCCGCGTCCCGAGGGCTGTGACCGCGCGGACGGCGGTCAGGCCTGCGGAGGCAGAACCTCGATGACCGGGTGGTCCTTCTCGATGACGCCCATCTTGGCCGCGCCGCCGGGGCTGCCGAGGTCGTCGAAGAACTCGACGTTGGCCTTGTAGTAGTCGGCCCACTTCTCGGGCAGGTCGTCCTCGTAGAAGATCGCCTCGGTGGGACACACCGGTTCGCAAGCGCCGCAGTCGACGCATTCGTCGGGGTGGATGTAGAGGGTGCGGATGCCCTCGTAGATGCAGTCGACCGGGCACTCTTCGATGCAGGCCTTGTCCTTGACGTCGACACAGGGCTGCGCGATCACGTACGTCATGGGCACATAGTATGCGCGCGTGCTCGACGCCTTCGCAGCCACCCCGCCGGGAACGCGTGTCTCGGTCCGTCACCGGCTGCCCCGGAGCGGCGAACGGACCACGGATTCCCCGACGGCACCGTTCACCGAGACGGTCGGGACCCTGACCGACGTGAGAGATGACACATTCTCGCTCCTGACGCGAGGCGGTCTGTCGGTGACGATCCGGCACGACGACGTCGTCGCCCTCCGGGTCGTCCCGCCCGCACCGAGCCGCCGCGGCCCCCCGCACCGGGCGCTGTCGGCGCCGGACGTGCAGCGGCTCATGGTCGACGCCTGGCCGCCGATGGAGCGCGACACGCTCGGCGGCTGGGTGCTGCGCGCCGCGCGGGGGTTCACCGGGCGGGGCAACTCCGCGCTCGCCGTCGGCGACCCCGGCCGGCCGCTCGCGCAGGCGGTGGACGCCGTCGAACAGTGGTACGCCGCACGCCGGCTGCCGTCGAACCTCGTCCTGGTCGGCGAGGTCGGCTTCGACCACTGGGCGACGCCGCTCGGCCGCGAGCTGCGGGCCCGGGAGTACGACGACCGGGTCCCCACCCTCACCCTGACCGCCGCGACCCGTGAGGTCGCCGTCGCCTCGGGCCCCCCGTCGCCGGGGTGGACCGTCGACGTCGGAGCCGAGCTCACTCCGGCGTGGTTCGCGGCCTACCGGCGGTACCGCCCCGTCGACGAGGTGGCGGCACGCGCGATCCTCACCGGCTCCCCGGAACAGGCCTTCGCCACCGTCCGCCGCGGGGACGAGGTCGTCGGGATCGGTCGACTCGGGCTGGCCCACGCCTGGGGCGGGATCGCCGCCATGTGGGTCGCGCCGGACCTGCGCCGCGTTGGCCTGGGCCGCTCCATCGTCGGCGCGCTCGCTCGGGCCGCCGACGCCCGGGGCACCCGGTCGCTGCACCTGCAGACCGACACCGACAACCCCGGTGCGCTGGCCCTCTACGCAACGTTGGGGTTCACACCCCACCACACCTACGTCAACATCGCCCGGCACCCGTCGCCATCGCGAGACGCCCAGCCACAACTCAGGTCGGGACGCTAGCCTTGACGTTCGCTCCATCCCACCAACAAAGGTTCTCCGGCATGTCCACGCCGACCATCCCTGACCAGAGACGCAACGACGCGGACACCACCCCCACCCAGGCTCATGGGCCCCGCAACCGGTTCGGCCTGTCGCCGGCCCAGGTCGCCGGCAGCGCCCTCGCGGCGATGACCTCGGCGCTGGCGGCGTCGACGCTCGGCGTGGCCGGTACCCTCATCGGCGCCGCCATCGGGTCGATCGTCATCACCGTCGGCGGCGCGATCTATGCCCACACCTTCCGCTCGGCCCATCGGCGGATCGAGGCCGTCGTCCCGCTGCGGTCCGCACGGTATGCCGCCCGGGCCGGCTCGCCCGTGGCGGCCGCGGCCGTCGCGGCCGCCGTCGCCGACGCGTCGGACGCGCAGCGCGCGGCCCGGCGGTGGCGCGGCGTCGCCACGGTGCTCGCTGGGCTCCTCCTCGCCCTGGGTGCGATCACCGTCGTCGAGCTCGTCATCGGGCATCCGCTCGGCAACTCCTCGGAGACCGGCACGACGGTGACCCGCGTCGCGACCAACGCCGGCATCCCCCGGGCCCGGGTCGAGCCGGCGCCGCTGGACCCCACGCCGCAACCGACGGCGACCCCCACGCCGACCCCCTCGAGCACGCCGAGTCCGACACCGAGCGACGCCGTGACCCCGACGACCCCGGCCACGCCGACCCCGGGCGGCACGCCGACCCCGACCGGCTCGCCGACCCCAGCGAGCACGCCGACGCCCACGCCCACCCCCTAGGGGTCCAGAGGGCGCCGGCCGGTCGCGCCGACGGGCCCTGCGGGGATATCAGGCGAGCGAGGCGTAGCCACCCCGGTAGTGGATGAGACCCGGTCCGGGCTCGTCCGGCAGGGACAGGCCCACGACCTCGCCGACGACGATGCTGTGGTCCCCCGCGGGGTGGACCGCGATCACCCGGCACTCGAGCGAGCCGAGCCCGCCCTCGATGAGGGCGACGCCGGTCGCCGCACCCCGCCGGTGTGCGATGCGGTCGAGCTGGCCATGCAACGGCCGTCCCGGGGTGGCGAGCCAGTCGGCGACCCCCCGCTGGTCGGCCGCGAGGATCGTCGCGCCGAACACCTCGGCAGCGATGACGGCGTCGTGGAAACGGCTCTCGCGCTGGACGCAGACGAGGACGAGGAGCGGGTCGAGGGACACCGACGTGAGCGTGTCGGCCGTCATGGCGTGGTCATGGTCGCCGGCCAGCGTGGTCACGATGCTGACCCCCGTCGCGAACCGGCCCAGCACCTGCCGCAGCCGGCCCGCACCGAGGTCTGTCGACTCGCTCACGCGCTCACCCCTTCGAGCAGTCCTGGGCGTCCGGTCCCGGACGGGCCGGACCGCCCCACTGTGCCATCCGCGGCCGGCCCACCGGTCATCAGGTCCATGCGCACGAACCCCTCCCTGCCGGCGAGCCTGGACGCCACGCGGTTGGACAGGACGAACCATCCCGCTCCCACGACCACCTGGGTCGCGTGCCGACGAAGTGCCTCCACCTGGAGGGCGACCGCCGCCTCGTCGACCGTCGCGTGGCTGACGAGTCCGTCGTCGACCTCGCTGGGCCGGTACGGGTGGCCGGCACCCGGGACGGTGTGGCCCAGCGCCGGGTCGACGTGCTCGGCCAGCCAGGCGCGGTCCTCGTCGACCCACGAGCGAGGCGTGAGGACGGCATACAGAGCGGGGGGGTCGGTCATCCCGCGCAGCGCCGCGACGGTCACCCGATGGGTCTGGACGTGGTCGGGGTGAAGGTAGCCACCGTGGGCGTCGTAGGTGACGACGACATCGGGCGCGAGCTCCTCGACGAGAGCGCGCATGAGCGCGCCGGCCCGCTCGACGTCGGCGGCGGCGAAGGCCAGCGGGTGCCGTGCGGCGTCCGAGCCGGCCATGCCCGAGTCCCGGTATGCCATGCCTTCGGCGGTCCGCGGCATGCGGGCGGAGCCGGCTGCGCCGAGCAGATGCCCGGTCACGCCGAGCGTCTCGAGTGCGCCCCGCAGCTCCCCGCGGCGGTGCCGAGCAAGCGGGTCGCCCTCGGCGCCCTCGAGATGGGCGAGACCGGGCGGGATCACCTCCCCCTCCTCACCGAGGGTGCAGGTGAGCACATGGACGTCGTGGCCGAGGCGCGCATGATGGGCGAGCGAGACTCCGGTCGCGATCGTCTCGTCGTCGGGGTGGGCGTGGACGAAGAGCAGCCGAGGGCGGCGCGCGCGCCCCCCCGCAGCATCGCTCACTGGTGCACCGCGACCACGCCGAAGTCGACCGACCCGCCGAGGATCTCGTCGGCCGTGAAGTTGCGGACGTCCGACCCCGCGACGTACATGGCGCGTCGCTCGGCGAGGCCGATGTAGGCGCCCTGTCCACGCAGCGAGGCGTCGAGGCTGCCCCACGCCTTCTCCCGCTGCACCCGGTCGACGATCCGCGAGATCTGGCTCATCTGGGTCGTCACCGACTTGTCGGCGAAGTACCCGTAGTCACGGCCGGGCCCGGCCGCGGTGAGGTTGATCGTCGAGTCGAACAGCGGCGGCAGGATGGTCGACGCCGAGGCCCACTGGGGCGCCCAGTTCGACCAGAACACGTCGGTCTGGGTGGCCCGCCTGGGATCGGCGATCTTGGTGAAGTAGTTGTCGACGATGGGTTGCAGCTCCGGCTCGAAGCCGGCCTGCTGCCACCCCTCGACGAGAGCCGCCATCGCCTTGTCGACGCTGTCCGTCGAGCGGTAGGCGACCCGGATGGTCACCGGCAGCTTCACCCCCGCCTCCTCGAGGAGGGCCTTGGCCGCGGCGGGGTCGCCTCGCAGCGCCGTCCCGACCGGGTCCTCACCGGTGGCGGCCGGAAGCGCCGCCGGGATGAGCGAGCGGGTCGGCCGGGCGGCCGTGTCACCGCCGAGGGCGATGACGTAGGCCTCGCGGTTCGTCGCCATGGCGAGCGCCTTGCGCACCTCGGGTTTGGCGAAGACGGGGCTCTTGAAGTTGGGGACGAGGTACTCGACGAGGCCGGTCGCCGGGTTGACCGAGCGGTTGTGCAGCTCGGACAGGGCGGCGATGTGCTGCTGGATCGCCGGCGGTGCGGAGTCAAGGGCGATGCTCGAGCTGCCCGACCCCGTGCTCGTCATGACGTCCTGGGCGACGGTCTGCGGCTCCATCCCCTCCTGGTAGCGGATCTCGTCGGGGTATGCCTTGCGGACCGGGTCGGAGGCGGCCTTCCATGCCGGGTTGCGGACGAACGTCCCGCCGGTCCCCTGTTCCCAGGCGCCCTTGAGCTGGTAGGGGCCGTCCGAGAACACGACGTAGGAGCCGTCGCTGCCGAGGTCCTCGGCCGCCTTGTACGGCGCGAAGGCCGGCATACTCACCATCTCGTTGAAGTCGCTCGTGGGCTTGGCCAGGTGGAACGTGACCGAGGAGCCCGCACACGTGATGGCCTTGTCGAAGGCCGCCTGTCCCGCCGACGCAGCCTTCCCGGTCGCGTACGGGCCGGCATACGTGCTCGTCCCGTCGACCCGCTTGGGGACCGCGAGGACGGCGAGCGCGTCGGTGTCGCCTCCGGTGATCCGCGTCGTGGCGAAGGTCCGCGAGATGCCGTAGACGACGTCCTCACAGGTGACCGGGGAGCCGTCCTGCCAGGTGATGTCGGGACGCAGGGTGAAGGTCCACGTCGTGAGGTCGGTGTTCGGGGTCCCCGTGTCGGTGGCGAGATCGCCGACGAGCGTCGCCTGGCCGTCCGGGGTCTGGCTCGGCTGGTACGCCGTGAGCGTGCGCATGAAGGTCCTGCCGGCGAATGCGGCATCGGCCCGGGACCCGATCCGCTGGGGGTCCCAGGACAGGATCGGACCGAGGCTGAGGGCGGTGACGACGCCACCCGGCTGGTCGGTGGTCCCGAGGCTGGCGGTCGTCTCGCTCGACGCAGACTGACCCGTGCATCCGGCCACGGTGAGCGCCGCGATCAGGCCGACGGCGACGCCGGCCAGGCGGGGCCCCGAGCGGCGGAACGGTCGGAGGCTACGTTCGGGGCGGCTGAGAAGGCTCACGGGCGGGTCCTGGGTGCGGTCTGCATGGGCTGGGGTCGGCGGCCCCTCCTCCAACGGTCGAGTCAGCTCTTGCGTGCCCGGGCGGCGGCTCTGGCACGGAGGGTCTGGTCAAGCTCGACCTTACGGATCCGGACGGCCTCCGGGGTGACCTCGCAGCACTCGTCCTCGCGGCAGAACTCGAGGGACTGCTCCAGGCTCAGCCTGCGGGCCGGCACGATCTTCTCGAAGTTGTCGGCCGAGGAGGCCCGCACGTTGGTGAGCTTCTTCTCCTTGGTGATGTTGACGTCCATGTCGTCGACGCGGGAGTTCTCGCCGACGACCATCCCCTCGTAGACCTCGGTCGTCGGGTCGACGAAGAGAGTCCCTCGCTCCTGGAGGTTGACCATCGCGTAGGCCGTCACGGCGCCGGACCGGTCGGCCACCAGCGATCCGGACACCCGGGTGGTGATCGGCCCGTGCCACGGCTCGTAGGACTCGAAGACGTGGTGGGCGATACCCGAGCCACGGGTCTCGGTCAGGAACTCGGTCCGGAAGCCGATGAGGCCGCGAGCGGGGACGAGGAACTCCATGCGTACCCACCCGGTGCCGTGGTTCGTCATCTGCTCCATCCGGCCCTTGCGCTGGGCGAGGATCTGGGTGATGGCGCCGAGGAACTCCTCGGGGGTGTCGATGGTGAGCCGCTCCACCGGCTCGTGGACCTTCCCCCCGATGTCCTTGGTGACGACCTGCGGCTTGCCGACGGTGAGCTCGTAGCCCTCACGCCGCATCTGCTCGACGAGAATGGCCAGGGCGAGCTCCCCCCGGCCCTGGACCTCCCAGGCCTCGGGTCGCTCGGTGGGCAGCACCCGCATCGACACGTTGCCGACGAGCTCACGGTCCAGCCGGTCCTTGACGAGCCGAGCGGTGACCTTCGCGCCCTTGACCCGACCGGCCATCGGCGAGGTGTTGGCACCGATCGTCATCGAGATGGCGGGCTCGTCGACGGTGATGAGGGGCAGCGGGCTGGGCGTGTCGGGGTCGGTGAGGGTCTCGCCGATGGTGATCTCGGGGATGCCGGCGACCGCGATGATGTCGCCCGGCCCGGCCTGCTCGGCCGGGCGGCGCTCGAGCGCCTCGGTCATGAGCAGCTCGGTGATCTTGACCTTGACGACCGAGCCGTCGTGGCGGCACCAGGCGACCTGCTGACCCTTGCGGATCGTCCCGTTGTGGACCCGGAGCAGGGCGAGCCGGCCGAGGAAGTTCGAGGCGTCGAGGTTGGTGACGTGGGCCTGGAGCGGGGCCTCCGGGTCGTACGACGGCGCCGGGATGGTCTTCAGGATGGTCTGGAACAGCGGCTCGAGGTCGGGGCTGTCGGGCTGCTCGCCGTTGGCGGGCCGGTTGAGCGAGGCGCGACCCGACTTGGCGCTCGCGTAGACGATGGGGAAGTCGAGCGCGGCCGGGTGCTGGTCATGGCGCTCGGAGTCCTCGATGAGGTCCATGAACAGCTCGTAGACCTCGTCGACGACCTCCTCGATCCGGGCGTCGGGACGGTCGACCTTGTTGATGCACAGGACGACGGGCAGGTGCGCGGTGAGCGCCTTGCGCAGGACGAACCGGGTCTGGGGAAGCGGCCCCTCGCTCGCGTCGACGAGGAGGACGACGCCGTCGACCATCGACAGGCCGCGCTCGACCTCGCCACCGAAGTCGGCGTGGCCGGGGGTGTCGATGATGTTGATCGTCACCCCGTCAGCCAGTCCCGCCTCCGCGGCCGCCTTGCCGGCGTAGTGGATCGCGGTGTTCTTCGCGAGGATGGTGATCCCCTTCTCGCGCTCCAGGTCACCGCTGTCCATGGCGCGCTCGGCGACGTGCTCGTGCTCACCGAAGGCACCCGCCTGCCAGAGCATCTTGTCGACGAGGGTGGTCTTGCCGTGGTCGACGTGCGCGACGATGGCAACGTTGCGGAGATCGTCGCGGGTCTGTACGGGCATACCGAGAATCCTCTCATCGTGGAGGCCCCCACACGAAAACGCGTCGATCCGCCACCACGGCGACGGGCCCGGCCCGATCGACGCGCCATCGCCGCACCGGGGCGGTGCCGGGGCCGCGGGTACCGGATAATCGCCCTCATGAGCCGACTCCTGACCGATGACGAGGTGGAGACCCAGCTGGCCGGCCTTCCCGGGTGGGGGCGTCGGGGTGACGCGATCGTCACGAGCATCCAGGCCCCTGACTTCCTGTCAGCCGTCGCCATCGTCGTCGACGCCGCCGACGCGGCGGAGCAGATGAACCATCATCCCGACATCGACATCCGCTGGCGCACGACCCACTGGCTGCTGACGACACACGACGCCGGCGGGGTGACCCAGCTCGACATCGAGCTCGCGCACCGCATCGCGAGCGCCGCCCGAGCCCACGGAGTGACCCATGACTGACCCGTCCTCCGCCGATCATCTGCTCGACAACGAGCCGCACGACCTCGCCGTCGGAAGCCGGCTGAACTGGCTGCGGGCCGGGGTGCTCGGCGCCAACGACGGCATCGTCTCGACGGCCGGGCTCGTCATCGGCGTCGCGGCGGCGACGACCAGCCGGTCGACGATCCTGACGGCGGGCCTCGCCGGCCTCGTTGCCGGGGCGATGAGCATGGCGGTCGGCGAGTACGTGTCGGTCAGCACCCAGCGCGACACCGAGCAGGCGCTGCTCGCCAAGGAGCGCCGTGAGCTCGAGGATGACCCCGAGCACGAGCTGGCCGAGCTGACCGGCCTCTACGCCGCCAAGGGCCTGTCCGACGACGTGGCCCGCGAGGTCGCCGCCCAGCTGACCGCCCACGACGCCCTCACGGCCCACGCCGAGATCGAGCTGGGCATCGACCCGACCTCGCTCACCAACCCCTGGCACGCGGCCTTCGCGTCGTTCGTCGCCTTCACCCTCGGGGCCGTGCTGCCGCTCGTCGCGGTGCTCAACCCGTCGGTGGCGTGGCGCCTGCCGATCACCGTCGTCGCCGTCGTCGCCGCTCTCGCCATCACCGGTGCGGCGAGCGCTCGGACGGGCAAGGCGCCGGTCACCCGAGCCGTCATCCGGGTCGTCGGCGGCGGTGTCGCCGCGATGGCGCTGACCTACGCCATCGGCCGCCTCGTCGGCACCCAGGTCGGTTGACCATGACCGGCCGCCGGCTGCTCGCCATCCAGCACGAGGAGGAGGCGCCGCCCGCCTGGCTGGGCGAGTGGTGGGCCGAGCGCGGCCTGACCGTCGACGTCGTCCGCGCCGACCTCGGTCGGCCCGTTCCCGAACGGGTCGAGCACGACGGCCTCGTCGTGCTCGGCGGCTACATGGGGGCCACCGACGACACCGAGCACGGCTGGCTCGCCCCGACCCGCGACCTGCTGGCCCGAGCGGTCGAGGACGGCGTTCCCACCCTGGGCGTGTGCCTGGGGTACCAGATGCTCGCCGTCGCCCTCGGCGGGACGATCGGCCGCAACCCCGCCGGACCAGCCGTCGGCCTTCGCCCCATCACCCTCGCCGACGCGGGGCGGCTCGACCCGCTGCTGGCCGGCTCCGACCAGTGCCGGGCCATCCACTACAACCAGGATGTCGTCACGAGCACCCCCGACGGGGCCACCGTGCTCGCCACCGGACCCGACGGCTCGATCCAGGCGCTGCGCTTCGCCGAGCGGGCCTGGGGGGTGCAGTTCCATCCGGAGACGACCCCGGCGATCTTCGCCCTCTGGCTGGCCAACACGACCGGGTCGATCGCCGACACCGACGTCTCGGTCGCCACCGCGGTGGCCGCCGCCGAGGCGGAGCTGCGCTGGTCCTGGCAGCCGCTCGCGGACCGGTTCGCCGCGGTCGTCGCCGGCAGCTCGCCTCGTCGAAGGAGAGCATCGCCACCCACGGCGATAAGGAGCCGCATGGGCTCCTAGGATGGCACGTGCGGGTCCCGCAGCCAGGACTAGCCGCATCCGGCCAAGTCGGTTCCGGCGGTCGA
The DNA here is from genome assembly GCA_963771015.1 of uncultured Actinomycetota bacterium. Taxonomy (GTDB): domain Bacteria; phylum Actinomycetota; class Actinomycetes; order Actinomycetales; family Dermatophilaceae; genus CAVSJJ01. The sequence continues at coordinate 186,095 of CAVYRN010000009.1, read as the reverse complement.
CCTCAGCCCGTGAGGACGTAGATGAGCACCTCGAGCGCCGCCGACCCCTCGGCCAGCACCGTGTCCATGCAAGCCCCGGCCACCACGCCACGCCGCATCATCATCCTCGGAGCCGCCGGCCGGGACTTCCACGACTTCAACACCGTCTACCGCGACGACCCGGCAGTGCACGTCGTCGCCTTCACGGCCACCCAGATCCCCGACATCGAGGGACGCACCTACCCCCCCTCGCTGGCCGGGGCACGCTACCCCGACGGCATACCCATCGTCGACGAGACCGAGCTCAGCGACCTCATCCACCGCGAGCGCATCGACGAGGTCGTCCTGGCCTACTCCGACATCGCGCACACGCGGGTCATGCACCTGGCGTCCCAGGTGATCGCCGCGGGGGCGGACTTCGCCCTGCTCGGCGGCGCACACACGATGATCCGCTCGACCAAGCCGGTGATCGCCGTCACCGCCGTGCGTACCGGTGTCGGCAAGTCGCAGACGACGCGCTACCTCTCGCGCATCCTCGCGTCGATGGGCAAGAAGGTCGTCGCGATCCGCCACCCGATGCCGTACGGCGATCTCGCCAAGCAGGCCGTCCAACGGTTCGCCACGTATGCCGACCTCGTGGCCCACGACTGCACGATCGAGGAGCGCGAGGAGTACGAGCCACACATCGACAACGGTTTCGTCGTGTATGCCGGCGTCGACTACGAGCGGATCATCCGCCAGGCCGAGACCGAGGCCGACGTCATCCTCTGGGACGGCGGCAACAACGACCTGCCGTTCTACGAGAGCGACCTGCACATCGTGCTCGTCGACCCGCTCCGGCCCGGGGACGAGACGGCATACCACCCGGGCGAGGCAAACCTGCGGATGGCCGACATCGTCATCGTCAACAAGTGCGACTCGGCCACTGAGGAGGACATCGCGGCAGTCGAGGCGTCGGCCGCGCGGCTCAACCCGGCGGCGGCGGTGCTCCGCTGCGACAGCCCGGTCACCGTCGAGGACCCGGCGGCCGTCGCGGGCAAGCGGGTGGTCGTCGTCGAGGACGGGCCCACCCTCACCCACGGGTCGATGACGTACGGCGCCGGGGTCGTCGGCGCCCGGGCTGCGGGGGTCGCCGAGATCGTCGACCCCGAACCGTACGCCGTGGGCTCGATCGCGACGACGTACGCTCGCTACCCCAACGCCCGGGGGATCCTGCCGGCGATGGGCTACGGGGCGGCCCAGTCGCACGACCTCGCCGCGACGATCGAGGCGATGCAGGTCGACGCGGTCGTGTCGGGTACGCCGATCGACCTGACCCGCGCCATCACGGTGAGCACGCCCATCATCCGAGCGCGCTACGAGCTTCGCGAGCATGACCCCGGCCGCCTCGAGGCCGCCGTGCGCGCCGTCCTGGGCTGACCATCGCGGCCCCCGGGACCGCGCCCCTGGGGCCGTCCTCCCCCGCACCCTGGCTCCCCCGCGCCCTGACTCCCCCACCCCTTTGTCTAACCTCTGCTAGCAGAGGTTAGACAGGTCAGCAGAGGGCGGAAGCTCTGCTCAGTGAAACAACCTCTGCTAGCAGAGGTTGGCGGACGCGGGATGAGTCAGGAACGCCGAGGTATGCCGCGGGCCGCCTCGGTGACGGCCAGGGCCTCCTCGGCGGCCATCGCCTGCTCGAGGCTGAGCGGTCGCCCATCCGGACCGGCCAAGGGGACGAGCCAGTTGGGGTACTCGGAGTCCGTGCCCGGCTGGTTGACGGCACGCCGGTCGCCGACCAGATCGGCCAGGGCATACCCGATCATCCGGCTCGGCGTCTGGGCGAGCCACCGGTGCAGTCCCTCGAGCATGGCGTCGACCCCGGCGCCGGGGGTGACCAGCCCCCGGGCGACGAGGGCGTCCCGGACCGCGGCGATGGCATGCTCCTCGTGGGCACGCTCCTCCTCGACCGGCCGGGTCAGCAGGCCGAGCCGCTCCCGGATCGCGACGTGCTCGAGGGTGAGGTAGCCGGCGGTGGGCGGCAGGTCGTGCGTCGTCACCGAGGACAGGCACAGCTCGCGGTAGCGCTCAGGAGGCAGCGGCCGCTCCCCGTCCCACTCGAACCAGAGGATGCTCGTGCCGAGGACGCCCCGCTCGAGGAGGTAGTCCCGTGCCATCGGCTCGACGACACCCAGGTCCTCACCGATGACGACCGCGCCAGCCCGGTCGGCCTCGAGCGCGAGGATGCCGATGAGCGCCTCGTGGTCGTAACGCACGTACGTCCCCTGGCCCGGGGCCAGCCCCTCGGGGATCCACCACAGCCGGAAGAGGCCGATGATGTGGTCGACCCGGATGCCCCCGGCATCGCGCAGGACCGTCCGGATCATGTCCCGGAACGGTGCGTAGCCCAGCGCGGCCAGTCGGTCCGGGCGCCACGGCGGCTGGCTCCAGTCCTGGCCGAGCTGGTTGAACTGGTCCGGCGGCGCACCGACGGAGACACCTCGGGCCAGCGCGTCACCCAGGCCCCAGGCGTCGGCGCCCTCGGGGTGGACGCCCACCGCAAGGTCGTTGACGATCCCGATCGACATGCCCGCAGCCGTGGCGGCACGCCGCACCTCGCCGAGCTGACCGGCGAGCAGCCACTGCATCCAGCGATGGACGTCGACGAGGTCGCGGTGCCGCTCCCGGAAGGCCGCGACCGCCGGGTCGCGCGGGTCACGCAGCACCGTCGGCCATCGTGTCCAGGGCAGCCCGTGGGTCTCGGCGATCGCGCACCACGTGGCGAAGGTCTCCAGCCCCTCGCCCTCACGTTCACAGAACTCCGCGAGCTCCCGCGCCCGGCGACCCTCGAGCGGGACCTCGCGGACCAGGTCGAGCGCCTCGCGCTTGAGCGCCCAGGCGCCGTCCCGGTCGATGCGGTCGGCGGTGTTGAGCGCACGCGCCCGGTCGGCGAGACCGCGGACCCGCTGGTAGGCAGCCGGGGCCAGCCGGGCGACCTCGGGGATGCCCTCGACCCTCAGGTAGATCGGGTTGACGAACCGCCGCGTCGTCGGCAGGTACGGCGAGGGCTCCATCGGCGCCACCGGCTCGGCCGCATGGAGCGGGTTGACGAGGACGAACTCCGCGCCATGGTCGGCGGCCGCCCACGTCGCGAGCTCGGCCAGGTCACCGAGGTCGCCGATCCCCCACGACTGGGCCGAGCGCACCTGGTACAGCTGGGCCATCAGCCCGCTGGCCCGCCCCTCGGCGAGGACCGGCGGCAGGGAGAGCCGACCCGGGGTGACGACGAGGGTGGCCTGGGTCGTCGCGGGATCTACCGCCGGCGCCTCGAGGTGCGCAACGAGCCGGTGCCAGCCGAGCGGCAGGTCGCCGGGCAGCTCGAAGGTGGCCCGGCCGATCTCGCTGCCGTCGACCCGGCGCGGCGGCACATTGTTGTCCACCTGGAGCGCGCCTCGGGAGCCGCCGTCCTCGAGCTCGACCGTCAGCCGGACGGCGGTCCCGTGCGGAACGTGCACGAAGACCCACGGCGTCCAGCCCTCGCGGCATACGACGGATGCCGGAAGGGTGCGCCGCCAGGGCGCGACCTCGAGGTCGGCGAGGGCCGCGGCGACGGCGTCCTCGCCGCTCGCGTCGACACCGAGCGCGTCGAGGACGGCGCGGATCGTCTCGGCCGCGACGACGGTATGCCGTCCCTGCCAGTCCCAGAACTCCGTCGCCACGCCGAGGGCGTGGGCGAGGGTGACCAGAGTCGCGGGCGGGGCGGGGGGCATGGGCCCCATCCTGCCGGGTCCCGCGCGCCTCTGTCCGACGCCGTCACGACGCGGCCCTACCACCCGACGGGGGCGGACCCGCTAGATGTGGTCGCGCCAGGTATGCCGGGGCTGGAACCCCAGCACCCGGCGGGCCCGGTCGATGGACAGCAGGGTGTCGTGCTCGCCGAGGTCTCCCCGCACCGGGACGCCGGGGAACACCTCGGCGACGAGATCGGCGTTGGTGCGGGACATCACCGTGTCGGGTGAGGCGATGATGAACCGGTCGAACCCACCTCGCCGCTCGAGAGCCTTCTCGACGGCCACGGCTCCGTCGCGACCGTCGATGTAGCCCCAGAGGTTCCACTTGCGCCGCATCGGGTCGGCGTCGAAGTCCGGGAACTGGGCGTAGTCCTGCACGTCCATGACGTTGGAGTACCGCAGTGCGGTGATCGTCAGGTCGGGGTGCCACCGGCACAGCTCGATCGCCATCGTCTCCTCGAGGTGCTTGACGAGGGAGTAGACCGACTCGGGGCGGGCGGCATACTCCTCGTCGACGGGCACATAGGGCGGCGGGGTGTCGAACGGTAGTCCCAGCACGGTCTCGCTCGACGCGGCGACGATGGTGCGGATGCCGAGCCGGACCGCGGCGTGGAACACGTTGAAGGTCGCGCGGATGTTGTTGTGGAAGGTCTCGACGTCGGAGTGCAGGCCGGGTGCCGGGATCGCCGCGAGGTGGACGACCGCCTCGGCGGGGGGTTGCTCGCCCTGGACTCCGCCGAGTGCGTCGACGACCTGGCCGTAGTCGGTGAGGTCGACGGCGAGCCAGCCGGTCCACCGCTCACCGACCGCGTCGAGGTTGACGACGTCGTGGCCGAGCTCGCGAAGGTGCCGGACGACGTGCCGGCCGAGCTTGCCGGAACCTCCGGTGACGGCGACTCGCATGGTGCTCCCTTCAGGACTGGTCGGACCGGAGGGCAGCGGCCCACTCGGCACGGAGGATCGCGTAGAGAAGCCCGTCGTGGTAGGCGCCCTCGCGCCACTGGGCCCCACGGACGACGCCCTCACGGGTGAAGCCCGCCTTCTCGAGGGCCCGCCGTTCGGCGAGGTTCTCGATGTCGGTATGCGCCTCGACGCGGTTGACGCTCGTATGCCGGAAGAAGAGGTCGACGAGGAGCCGCTGGGCCTGGCTGCCGGTTCCCTGGCCGCGCTCGGCGGGGACCAGGGCGATGCCGATCATCGGGTTGCGGGACGAGGAGTTCGGGCCCCACTGCATCCACACCCAGCTCACCGTCCCGACGATCCGGTCGTCGACGAACACCCCGAGGCCACCTCTGTCGTCGAGCCGACAGGACATCGGCTCGGTGAGCGGGGGGCGCGGCCCGAAGTCGTCGTACCCCGGGTCGGCCACGTCGAAGGGGAGGTCGACCGTACGGATCGGCCGGAGGGACACCGGTTGCTTCGGCATCCTCGCAGGCTAACAGCGCCGCGAGGCGGGTCGCCTCGGGCTACGGGGTGCCCGGGAACAGCGCCAGGCCACGCGCAACGGTCTGGGTCGTCCCGGCCGCGGTGAAGTCGCCGCCCACGAGCAGGCCCTTGCCCGGGACGACCGCGAAGGACCAGACCCCCATCGCGGAGGTGAACTCCGGTCGGTAGAAGCCGAGCACGCCGTCGGAAGCCCGGAAGGCGAAGAACCGCTGCTGGGAGACCCGCTCCCCACCGGGGGTCCGCAGACACCACCCGCCGGCGCCGATGTCGCCACCGTGGGTGCCGTAGTAGAAGTGGCCGTTGATCTCGAGCCGGCCCTGCATGCCGGCGTTGCACTGGCTGACCCAGATCAGGCCGTTCGCCCGGTGCGCGGAGAGGTTGACCGCGTCCCACTGGTAGATCTTGTCCGGGCAGACGCCGCCGCCGTAGAGCCGTTTGCCGTCGGGGCTGAGGTAGAGCCGGTTGATCCACGGGCCGACGGTCTTGCAGCCGGTGACGCCCCCGAGCTGGCGGCTCGTGAGCGCGCCGGTGCTGCCGGTGACGACGGCGATGCCGCCGGCGACGGGATGCCCGTTGAGCTCTGTGAACGGCCCCGCGATGTAGACCTTCGACCCATCCGGGGCCACCTGGATGCCCTGTACCTGGCCGCCCGCGGTGAGGCTGCCCGCCGGGCCGGTCGTCTCGGCCCTCCACGACGAGTAGACCCCGCCACTGACCGCGCTGAGCTTGGCGGTGTGCTTCCGGGTCGCCCCGCCGATCTTGGTGAACTTGCCCCCGACGTAGATGGTGTAGCCGTTGACGTCGAGGTCGGTGACGGTGTCGTTGACCGCGGGGTGGAAGCCGCTGTCGACGACGCCCGAGGCGAGGGTGACCGAGGCCAGGTGCGGACGGCTCAGGCCCTGGATCGTGGTGAAGGTGCCGGCCACGAAGAGGCGCGCGCCGTTCGAGGACGGGTGAAGCGCCACGACCGCCTCGTTGGTGTTCGCCGTGAAGGTGGGGTCACCCGCCCCGGTACCCGTGTTGAGGGCGGCCAGACCGGTGCGCAGCAGTCCCCCGGCGCTCGTCTGGTCGCCGCCGACGAAGACCTGGCCGGAGGAACCCATGACGGCCCGCCCGATGTTGCTCGGCCGCGGGTCCCAGGCGGTGAGGGCTCCGGTGCTGACGGTGTATGCCGCCGCGTTGTGCCGCGTCTGGCCGCCGGCCCTGCTGAACAGCCCGGTCGTGTAGAGCGTTCCACCCGAGACGTCCAGCGCGACCACGCTGGTCGAGCATGGGTAGAACTCGTAGGTGTGGGCGGTGCCGTGTGTTCCGTGGCATCCCGCGATCTGGCCGTCGAAGGACGTCACGGTTCCTGCGGTCGTGATCCGGGCGAGATGTGAGCGGGCCTGGCCGCCGACCGTGGTGAACGCGCCACCGGCATACAGCGAGCCCGTCCCGTCGACGGCGATCGCGTAGACGGCGCCGTTCGCGGCCGGGGCGAAGGGGTCGAGGACGTCGTCGGTCACCTTGAAGGCGGCCAGCCGGGACCGGGACGCCGTGGCGCCGGACAGGGTCGCGCTGGTGAAGGTGCCTCCGACGAAGACCTTCTGGCTCGCAGCGTCGACGTCGAGGGCGTAGACGATGCCGGCGACCGAGCCGGTGAAGGTCGCGTCGACGGCGCCGGACGCCAAGGACAGCGCGACGAGGCCACGCCGGGCGACGCCGCCGACGGTCGTGAACTGGCCGCCGACGAAGATCCGGCTCCCCGAGACGGCGATCGCGCGCACCGCCCCGTTGAGGGAGGGCGCGGTCCAGCCGGCGACGAGGTTGCCGGTCGTCGTGTCGACGACGGCGAGGTTCGTCGCCGCCACCCCAGCGATCTGGGTGAAGATGCCGCCCACGATGAGCTTGGTGCCGGACAGCGCGAGAGCGTAGACCTCACCCTTGGGGATGGGCTTCCAGTCCGCCAGCGTGCCGTCCGATGCGAGGTGGGCCAGGGAGGGCTGGTAGGTCGACCCGACCCGCTGGAAGTCGCCACCGACGTACCAGCCGCCAGCCCCGTCCGGCACGGCCGCCCGGACGACGCCGTTGATGAGCGGGTTGCCCGACCGCAGTTCGCCCGTCCCGGTCGAGGTGATCGCCCCGTACCCGGTGGTCGGGCCGACATAGTCGAAGGACCCGCCGAGGTAGACGCGGTTGCCCACGACGGACATGTCCATGACCCGCCCGTTGGTCCCCCACCACGAGGTGTCCGGTTCACTGGGAAGGCGAACCCCGTTCTGCAGCTTGGGCATGACCGGAACCGGGCTCGGAGACGGCAGCGGGTGGCTCGGCGTGTGGATGGCCGGCACGGCCCCGGCCACGATCGGATCGCCCGTGGCGACATTGGCTGCGACGAGCGCGGTGACGAGCCCGACGGCGGCGACGGTGGCCACGACGACGGACCGGCGCCGACGACCACCGAACGGGTGGGCGACACGGTGCGGCACTGGCATGCCAAGAACCCCCAGGATGAACCAAACGCGGAGCGCGGTCGAGGCGCCTGAGGGTCGACTTTACCGTTCGCCCACCCGGGGCGCCCCGGGAAACAGACAGGGCGGGATGGAAGTGACGCGTCTGGTCAATGAGCCTAAAGGTGCCTAAGTGACGGGTTGTTGCCGTGGACCCGGCGCCGTCCTTGGGCCTCCGGCGGTCGTGGTCATGGTGAGGACAGGCGCCCGGACGGGTGTCCCCCAGCCAACCGGAGAGGGCGGACATCTCCGGTCCTCGCTGTCGTCAACGTCACCATCGGGCATCGACCGTTCGGCTGTTCCTGGCCTGCTCGCCGTCGAACACCGGGTGGCTGTCCGTTGCTCGGGTCGCAGTTGGGCCAGGTCAGTGTCGGAGGGTGCGGCGCTTCCCGAGCATGTTCATTCTCGTGCTGCGGATGGTCGGTGCCTCGACGGTGCTGCCGTCGGCGTAGCGAAACAGCAGGGCGTCGGAGGGGCATTGCACGATGCAGGCGCCGCATTGGATGCACTGGCCGGGCTCGAGGATCTCTACCTTGCGTCGGCGGCCGTTCATCTTCAGCACCTGTCGTGGGCAGACCTGCACACAGTCCGCCGCACCGGTGCAGCGCGTCTCGTCGAGGGTGATCGTGGCGGGGTTCGAGCCGGTGTTGACCGAGCTCGGGTGCCACGGTGTCATGCCTGCGAGATCGGCGAACAGGAGCGCCGCGGCGCTGAGGGCGGCGCCTGCGATGGCTGCGAGATGGGCTGGGCTTGCGGCGCCGAGAAGCGCGACCAGCCCGGCGCCGGCGAGCCAGCCCGCCAGCGCGAAGCCGGCAAGCGGGACCATCCTGCGCGGTCCGTTCACCGGCAGCCATGGCAGCAGCGAGAAGGTTCCGGCCAGCGCCGACATCATCGCCAGGCCCGCGCCGAGCGCGGTGACAACGCCGGACACGAGCGCCACGATCGGAGTCACCAGGATGAGCATGGGCACCAGCGACGCCGTCGCCATCTCCATCCGCTCCCATAGCGGGAAGCGCATGAACCGCTCGGTGTTGACCACCCGCGCGCCCCGGTCGAGGAAGGCGGGTAGGTCTTCGAGCCGCGCCGGGCCCCAACGTGTCTCGAATCCCGTCGCCTCGGTGATAGCGCGGCGCTCCACGCCGGTGGCAGCGAGCTGGGGCAGGATCGCCTCGCGACGTGTCACGGTGTCCGCCACACGTGCAACCCGCAGCGCCGTGATGATGTCGTGATGGGTGAGATGCCCACCGCCCGCTGCACACCAGACGTTGATGCCCTTCGAGTTGGCAACCACCAGCCAGGCGTTGTGGCCGGCCAGCACCTCCTCGAGCCGCCGGACGGTGAGGGTGAAGTTGCCGGTCACCAGCACCGGCGACTCCGGGCCGGGACGGCCGATCGGGATCAGTCCCGTGCGAGCCCGGTGGGGCAGGAAACGGAACGCGGTGTCGCGCAGGTAGCCGGGAAGGTTGCGCACCCTCATGGCCGCCTGCCATGGGCGAGCAGGAATGCGCCCGACAGCATCCCCTCCTCCGTCACGTCCACAAACCCGGCCGCGCGCATCCGCTGACCGATCCCCGCCACGGGCCTTGTGCTGGTCTGGGTCACAAGGTAGGTGGCCGCCACCACCGGCAGCCGCTTCACGCGGTGGGCGAGGCGGCGCAGCGGGGTCGCTGGTTCCGCCTCGTCGGCGACAACGACCACACCACCCGGCACCAGCTGGTTCAGCGCGGTCCCCAGGGCGTAGTCCTGCTCGTCCTGCGACATCTCGGAGAAGGCGAGGCAGGAGACCACCGCGTCGAAGCTCGCCTTGGCGAAGTGGTCCTCGACCTCGGCCGCGGCCATTTGGACGAATGCCACGGTGCCGCCATCCGGAACCGGCTTGTCGCGCGCCGTCTCCAGCATCTCGGCGTTGATGTCGATGCCCGTCACCTCGGCCCCGCGCGCCGCGCAGGCGAGCGACACAGCGCCGGTGCCGCAGCCGATGTCGAGCACCCGCCATCCCGGTTCCGCGGCCAGCGCGGCGATGCGCTCGTAGACCGCGTCGATGCGACCGCTGCTGAGCATCCGAATGCCGCGGTCATAGCGCTCGGGTGCCGATTCCAAGACCTTCATCCAGACGAAGCTGCTCATGCCTGCCTCCGCAATGCCGCCCCGTCGAGAAACGCGCTGACCACCAACGCCGGCACCTCGTCCAACGTCGGCCACGTGCCGCCGCTGCCCCAATGCTGCGCGTAGTGGAGCGCGAGCAGGCCGCTGAACATCACGGCATGCTGCATCGTCGGCCGGTCGGCCCTGATCTCGCCCGCAGCGATCCCATCGCCCAACACCAGGGCCACCTTGCCGATGAATGGCGACAAGTGCTCGAGCACCAGGGGATGGGTTTCCGGCCGGAACGCCAGGGCCTCACGGATCACGACCTTGGCGAACGGCTCTTCCTCGCGCACCACCCGCACATCCGCTTCAGCCAGGGCCAGCAGGCGCGCCCTGGTGCCGGCCGTCGGGTCATCGGCCACGGGGTTGCCCTCCGCTGCCCGGCGCGCCCACTCGGCGATCACCGCGCCGAACATCACCTCCTTGCTGTCGAAGTAGTTGTAGAACGTGCCCTTCGCATAGCCCGCATCGATCGCGATGGCGTCGACACTGGCGCGCTCCAGACCGTCGCGGGCAACATGCGCGGCACCGGCCTCGATCAGCCGCCTGCGGGTCTCGTCCCGGGTCCTTCGGCTGACATTCGCCATCGCTACCCCTTGTTTGGGTGACTCGTCACCCACAATAGCGCTCCGTCACGCCACGACCACAGACCCGCATCGTCACGGCGCAGCGGACATGCCGCGCACGCCCCGGCCGGGCCAAGAAGGCGTGAACGGCGAACCACCGCCCTGAACCACGTCCGCGTTGGGGGGAACCCCCATACCCCCGCGCCGGTGGCCGGGGCTTATGTTGGTGCAGCCGGGCCTGGTCAGGCGCCGGCGAGGGTGACGATGGCGTCGGTGGCGAAACCGAGCAGCAGACCCAGCAGCAAGCCCCACGTGGTGATGGTCTTCATGTTGAACCGTCGGGACACCGCTAGCAGCTCGACGATGACGAAGAGGATCGACCCGGCGGCCAGGGTGAGGAACGCGACGCTGACGGCGTCGCTGGTGAACTGCTGCCCGACGATGGTGCCGAGCATCGTGGGGCCGCCGCCGATGAGGCCGAGCAGCACCAGGTAGCCCCAGGAGGGCCGGACCCGTTCGGCGGCCATCGGGGCCACGATGCCGAAGCCCTCGGTGGCGTTGTGGGTGGCGAACCCGACCACCAGCAGGACCGCCAGGGACAGCTCACCGGTGGCGGCGCTGTTGCCGATCGCCAGCCCCTCGGCGAAGTTGTGCAGCCCGATCCCGGTGGCGATCATCAGCGCCAGCGAGCGCGCGGTCGACGGAGGGCTCTGGGTGAACTCGGCGACGCTCGCCGCCCCCGGCCCCAGGCTCGGCCGGGGCGGCGGGCGGCGGGCCACCCAGCGGTCGAAGTAGACCAGTGACAGTAGACCGACCCCCAGCCCGGCCACGAACACCACCGCCAGGCCGGCCACCGTCCCGGCCCGGCGCTGCGCCAGAGCGGCGTCGATGGGCTCCCAGGCATGCGCGAGCACATCCCACAGCAGGAACAGCAGGATCCCTGTGGCCACCGCGTTCAGCCACGCCCGGGTCCGCGGGATCCGCGCCCGGACCCGACCCAACGGCAGACCCAGGAAGATCGTCGCCCCCGCGATCGCACCGAGAAGCGTCACCTGCGAGGACGTCAACGGGCCCACCCATCACGAAGAGAACCAAAGGACCTGGTAAGGGTAGCCTAACTTGGGCACCGACGGCCGCGGCCCGGCGGGCCCCATGCCGGCGGCGCCCGGGGGCAGGAGCGGACCGGGGTGGACTCTCGGATCGCACGCCCGGGTGCCCGGCCTACCGCCTAGACGTTGAAGCGGAACTCGACGACGTCCCCGTCCGCCATGACATAGTCCTTGCCCTCGATGCGGACCCTCCCGGCGGCCTTGGCGGCCACCATCGACCCGGCCTCGACGAGGTCGTCGAACGACACGACCTCCGCCTTGATGAACCCGCGCTGGAAGTCGGTGTGGATGACCCCGGCCGCCTGGGGAGCCGTCCAGCCCTGGTGGATCGTCCAGGCCCGGGTCTCCTTGGGTCCGGCAGTGAGGTAGGTCTGCAGACCGAGGGTGTGGAAGCCGGTGCGGGCGAGCTGGTCCAGTCCGGACTCCTGCGCGCCGAAGGACTGGAGCAGCTCGAGCGCCTCGTCGTCCGCCATGTCCATGAGGTCCATCTCGAGCTTGGCGTTGAGGAACACGGCGTCCGCGGGTTCGGCCAGCGTCCGCAGGGTGGCGTGCAGCTCGGCGTCGGCCAGCTGGTCCTCGTCGAGGTTGAAGACGTAGATGAACGGCTTGGTCGTGAGCAGGCCCAGCCCCTTGGCGAGCTCGAGGTCGACACCGGCCGCGGCCCCCGCGGCATACAGGGTCTGCCCTGCCTCGAGCACCCGCTGGGCGGCCACGGCGTTGTCGAGGGCGGGCCGCTTCTCCTTGGCGATCCGCGCCTCCTTCTCCAGTCGCGGCACGGCCTTCTCGAGCGTCTGCAGGTCGGCGAGGATCAGCTCGGTGTGGACCGTCTCGATGTCGGAGGCCGGGTCGACCGCCCCGTCCACGTGGGCGACGTCCTCGTCGACGAAGGCGCGCACCACCTGGCAGATCGCGTCGGCCTCGCGGATGTTGGCGAGGAACTTGTTGCCGAGCCCCTCCCCCACCGACGCGCCGCGGACGATGCCGGCGATGTCGACGAAGGAGACCGTCGCGGGCAGGATCTTGGCCGAGCCGAACAGCTCGCCGAGCACCGGCAGGCGCGAGTCGGGCAGCGGCACCACCCCGACGTTGGGCTCGATCGTCGCGAAGGGGTAGTTCGCGGCGAGGACGTTGTTCTTGGTCAGGGCGTTGAACATCGTCGACTTGCCGACGTTGGGGAGCCCGACGATTCCGATGGTGAGTGCCACGAGATGGGAAGTCTAGTGCCCGCTGAGGCCTTCCTCGGACCGACGCCGTCCGGCTGCGGGCTGGCGGCCGTTCTCCAGGTATGCCGGGTGCTCCAGGTCCGCAGCGACCTCGAGCATGCGCGCGGTGTAGGGGGCCACCTGGTGGACCGCCTCGTCCAGCGGCGCCCAGCGGGCCGACTTGATCTCGTGGTGGAGCAGGCGGGCCCGCTCCAGAAGGTCCGCCGGGGCGACGCCGAGGTCGAAGAGGAAGAGCATGGCGTCGTCCCACCCTCGCCAGGGCGGCAGCCAGTTGACGGCGAGCAGTCGCTCGACGTTGACCGCGATCCCCAGCTCCTCATCGATCTCGCGGACGACGCAGGCGGCCGGCGACTCGTGCGGGTCGACGACACCGCCGGGCAGGTCCCACTCGGTCTTGTAGGTCAGCTCGCAGAGCAGGACCTCGCCCGCCTCGTTGCGAAGCAGCCCCTGGGCGATGGTCCGGGTCTTGGGCAGCCGCTCGTTGAGCCACCGGATCGCCTCCAGGCGGCCGGCCTCGCTCGCCAGGTCCGGGCGCCCCTCAGCCACGGACGGCCCCCCGTCGCGTGGCACGGCTCCGCGTCGTCTCCGGCATGGTCGTGAGGCTACTCGACGCCCGCGACCGGACCTGGCCTGTCGGTGGGCCCTGAGACGGTAGAAGCATGAACCCCTGGGTCTCCGCAGTCGTCGCCCTGCTCGCCGGTGCCACCGTCGCGGTGGGGCTGGCGCGGCTGGTGTATGCCGCCCGCTCGGCCGCCGTCGTCGCCGAGCGAGATCTCCTCCGCGAGCGCGTCGTCGACCTCGAGGCGTCGCTCGCCGAGGACCTCGAGACCGCGTCCCTCCTCGCCCCGCTCAAGGATGCCCTCGGCAGGGTCGAGCGCCAGGTCGGGACGCTCGAGCGCGACCGGGTCGAGCAGTTCGGGTCGCTTCGCACGCTCCTGGCCCGCGTCGAGTCCGAGACCCACCAGCTCGGCGCCCAGACCCGATCGCTGGCCGGGTCGCTGCGCTCCTCCAGCGTGCGCGGTGCCTGGGGCGAGGTGCAGCTGCGCCGGGTGCTCGAGAGCACCGGGATGCTGCCCCGCTGTGACTTCGACGAGCAGGTGAGCGCCGTGAGCCAGCACGACCGCGGGGTACGCCCCGATGTCGTCGTCCGGCTTCCCGGCGCCAAGGTTCTCGTCATCGACGCCAAGACGCCGATGACGGCGTTCCTCGCGGCGCAGGCCGAGGACCTCGCCGACGACGAGCGGACCCGGCTGTTCGCCGAGCACGCCGCAATGATGCGACGGCACGTCGCCGCGCTGGCCGCGAAGGACTACTGGACGGCCTTCGATACCACGCCCGAGATGGTCGTCTGCTTCGTCCCGAGCGATGCGATGCTCGCCACAGCGCTCGCCGCCGACCCCGGCCTCCACGAGGCCGCCCTCGCGCGGCGGGTCGCGCTCGTCGGCCCGGCCGCCCTGATGGCCCTGCTGCGGACGGTCGCGTTCACGTGGCAGCAGGACGCGCTCACCGAGAGTGCCCGCGAGCTCATGGCCCTCGGCCGCGAGCTCTACCGCCGGCTCGGGACCCTCGGTGGCCACGCGGCCAAGATGGGGCGCTCGCTCAGCGCCGCCCTCGAGAGCTACAACCAGCTCGTCGGGGCGCTGGAGTCGCGGGTTCTCGTCACCGCCCGGCGGATGAGCGACCTCGGCCTGGTCACCGACGGGCTGCCGGCCCCGCCGACTCTCGAGGCCGGCCCGCGGGTCCTGACCGCCCTCGAGCTCATCGAGGCCGCAACCGGCGGGGCAGAACGCGCCGAGCTCGACTTCGACCCGGCGACAGTGCCGTCCGCCGGCAGGGGGCTGGCCGGTAGTGCGTGAACATCAGCACGGAGGTCGTTGCGGGTGTCATGCATCCGGCAGCACCACTAGGGGTTGGCATCCCGGGCGAGCGCGAGCCCCTTGTGGCCGACACCCGGGGCGACCCGTGTCGAGGGCGAGACCCGACGCGCGTCAGTGAAGGGAGCCGGAGGCCTCGAAGCCCGCGTCGTGCCGCATCTGGTCCGACATCCCCGCGGCCTTGAGGTCGCGCCGGATCTCGTTGGGCAGCGAGAACATGAGCGACTCCTCGGCGGCGACGACCGGGGTCACCGCGGCATACCCGCGCTCGGCGAGGTAGTCGAGGACCTCGCGGACGAGCACCTCCGGCACCGACGCCCCGGAGGTGACCCCGACGGTCACGACGCCCTCGAGCCAGGACTGGTCGATCTCGGCGGCGTAGTCGACGAGATGCCCGGCCGTGGCGCCGTGCTCGAGGGCCACCTCGACCAGGCGTACCGAGTTCGACGAGTTGCGTGAACCGACGACGATCATGAGGTCGGTCTCGGGCGCCATCTGCTTCACCGCGAGCTGACGGTTCTGGGTCGCATAGCAGATGTCGTCGCTCGGGGGGTCCTGGAGGCTGGGGAACCGCTCGCGCAGCGCCCGGACGGTCGCCATCGTCTCGTCGACCGACAGGGTCGTCTGCGAGAGCCAGACGACCTTGTCGGGGTCACGGACCTCGACGTTGGGGACGTCGGCGGGGCCGTCGACGATGGTGATGTGATCGGGCGCCTCGCCGGAGGTCCCGATGACCTCCTCGTGGCCCTCGTGACCGATGAGGAGGATGTCGAAGTCGTCGCCGGCGAAGCGCAGCGCCTCACGATGGACCTTCGTCACGAGGGGGCACGTGGCGTCGACCGTCTTGAGGGACAGCGCCGTGGCCTCGTCATGGACGACCGGGGCCACGCCGTGCGCCGAGAAGATGACCGTGGCGCCCTCGGGGACCTCGTCGGTCTCGTCGACGAAGACGGCGCCGCGCTGCTCCAGCGTCGAGACGACGTGCTTGTTGTGGACGATCTGCTTGCGGACGTAGACGGGCGGGCCGTACAGCTCGAGGGCCTTCTCGACCGTGACGACCGCCCGGTCCACCCCGGCGCAGTAGCCGCGCGGAGCAGCGAGGAGGACACGTTTGGTCGGTTCGGGCATGGGGCCCATGGTAGGTGCCCCTTCTGGGTATGCCGGCTAGCCCTCGATGTCCGCGGTGGCCGCGACCGCGTCGTCGTCGACGGCGCGCTCCGGGTCATCGGCGGGCGCGGGTGAGACGAACCACGTCACGACGGCAGCGAGCGCCACCACGGCTGCGGCGGTGAACAGGGCGGTGCCGATGCCGTCGACGAACGCCGACCGGGCCGCCTCGACGACCCGCTGTCCGGCCTCGCCGAGCTTCGCGATCTCCGGGCTCTGGGTGAAGGCGATCGAGCGCGTGACGTACTCGCCGGCCTGCTGCGGCAGGCTCGCCGCGACGGAGGCGACCCCGTCGCGGTAGGTCTGGTTGAGCGCACTGCCGAGGATGGCGATGCCGAGAGCGCTCCCCACCTCCCGTGAGACATCGTTGACGGCCGACGCGACGCCCTGCTTGCTCCGCGGGAGCGAGGAGGTGATCTCCGTCGTCGCGGGCGTACCGGCCAGGCCCATCCCTGCGCCGAACAGCGCGAGCCCGAGGGCGAGGCGCCAGTAGACGAGATCGGTACCGACCATCGCGATGATGACCAGGCCCGCAGCCGAGAGGGCCAGCCCCAGCGGAGTGACCCGCCGGAAGCCCACCCGCTGGGCGATCCGGGGGGCGGTCCGGGCCAGCGGCAGGACGAACAGCGGAAGGGGCAGCAGGCAGAGCGTCGCCCGCAGCGGCGAGTAGCCGACGACGAACTGGAGATACTGCAGGATGGTGAAGAACAGTCCGAAGGAGGCGAAGAACTGGGCGGCGATGGCGAGCGACCCGGCGCTGAAGCCGCGGACCCGGAACAGCCGCATGTCGAGCAGCGGCTCGGCGACCCGCAGCTCCCACCAGACGAAGCCGACGAGCCCGACGAGCCCTGCGACGAGGGCGCCGGCCGTCACCGGGTCGGACCAGCCTCGCTCCGGCCCCTCGATGATCCCGGCCACGAGGCCGGACACGCCGACGAGCGAGAAGAGCGCACCGACGACGTCGAGGGCGGGCGGGTGCTCGTCGGTGGAGTCGGGCACGACGGCGAGCGTGCCGATCAGCCCGAGCGTGGCGAGCACGACATTGAGGCCGAAGAAGCTGTTCCACGCATACCACTGGAGCAGCGTCGCCGTGACGATGAGACCGAGCACCGCCCCACCGCCGACGACACCGACCCAGATGCCGATCGCCCGGGGCCGCTCCGCCTCGGGGAACGAGGTCGTGATGACGGACAGGGTCGTCGGCATGATCGCGGCGGCCCCGACGCCCATCGCCGCACGGAGGGCGATGAGCTGGCCCGCGTCCTCGGTCACCATGCCGAAGGCCGCGGCCGCGCCGAAGACGACGAGACCCACGGCGAGCAGCCGCTTGCGGCCGAACCGGTCGCCGAGGGCACCGGCGAAGAAGAGCAGCCCCGCGAAGACGACCGTGTACGCGTCGACGATCCACGTCAGCTGGGTCTGGCTCGCCCCCGTCGACCGAGCGAGGTCGGGGAGAGCCACGTTGAGGCCGCTGACGGCCGAGACGACGGTCATGAGCGACACGGCGACGACGACAAGAACCGCTCGGGTGCGCCGGGGGTCCAGGCCCCCGGCGGCATCGACAGACGGCGATCCGACCACAGTTATTCCACGCATGGGGAAATTGTTATTCTACGTACGAGGAATTGTCAACCGGATCGAGGAACGCCATGACCGCACACCGGGGCCGACGACCGGCCGGCAGCGGGACCCGCGACGCCATCGCGGTCGCCGCGCGACGCCAGTTCGCCGAACACGGCTACCCAGGAACCACGCTGCGGGCCATCGCCCAGGAGGCCGGCGTCGACACCCGTCTCGTCGCCCACTACTTCGGCTCCAAGCAGGAGCTGTTCGCCACGGTCCTGGAGCTGCCCTTCGACCCCGCCACCGTCATCGACGTCGTCATCGCGGATGACCTGGCAGGCGTCGGGCGCCGGCTGGCCGAGTTCCTCTTCTCGGTCCTTGACTCCCCCGAGGGCGGGCGCACGGTGACCGGCATGCTGCGTGCCGCCGCGTCCGAGGACCAGGCGGCCCTGATGATCCGTGACGTCCTCGTGGAGCGGGTGCTCACCCCGGTCACGGCCCGGCTCGGCGGCGAGAACCCGCAGCGCCGGGCGGCCCTCATGGGCAGCCAGATCGCCGGGATGGCCTTCGCCCGCTACATCGTCAAGCTGCCGCCGCTCGTCGACGCCGACTCGGCCGACCTCGCCGCGGCCATCGGCCCGGTTCTGGAGTACTACCTCACCGCCCCGCTCGACGGGACCGCCACGATCGGAGTGCCGCCCCCGGTCGGGGACGTGGCCGGAGCGTCGGCAGGGCGGCATACGCTTCGTCCGTGAGCGTGTCGCCAGGGGCGCCCGACGGCCTCCCCGCCAAGGCCGCGGACACCACGGCCGAGCACCCGTGGCCGGTCCGGCTGCTCAGCATGAGGATCGCCGAGTACGTCGACAAGATGTCGGTGCTGTGGGTCGAGGGCCAGGTCGTCCAGCTCACCCGGCGCCCCGGCACGCGGACGGCATACCTCACCCTGCGCGACCCCGACGTCGACTTCTCCCTGTCGGTCGCCATCTCGGTCAACGCCCTCGATGCCATGCTGACGCCGCTCACCGAGGGTGCGCGCGTCGTCGTCCAGGCCAAGCCGGCGTTCTGGACCCAGCGCGGCTCGCTCCTGCTCGACGGGCGGCAGATCCGTCCGGTGGGGGTCGGCGAGCTGCTGGCCCGGCTCGAGTACCTCAAGGCCAACCTCGCCGCGCAGGGGCTCTTCGACGCCGAGCGCAAGCGGCCGCTCCCCTTCCTCCCGCGCCGGGTCGGCCTCATCTGCGGGCGGGCCAGCGCGGCCGAGAAGGACGTCGTCGAGAACGCGCGGCGGCGCTGGCCGGCCGTGCGGTTCGAGACCCGCGAGGTGGCCGTCCAGGGGCCGAACGCGGTGGCCGAGGTCAGTGCCGCGCTCGCCGAGCTCGATGCCCTCGACGAGGTCGACGTCATCGTCATCGCGCGCGGCGGGGGCGGGGTCGAGGACCTCCTCCCGTTCAGCAACGAGGCGCTCGTCCGCGCCGTGGCCGCGGCCCGAACCCCCGTCGTCAGCGCCATCGGCCACGACGTCGACACGCCGCTGCTCGACTTCGTCGCCGACCACCGCGCGTCGACCCCGACCGACGCGGCCAAGGCCGTCGTGCCCGACGCGGCGGTGGAGCGGCGCACGGTCGAGGTCGCGTGGGGACGGGTATGCCGCGCCCTCGGCGGACGCCTCGACGCCGAGGGCCGCCACCTCGCCTCCCTGATGTCGCGGCCGGTGATGACCGACCCAGGTGGTTTCGCCCGGGCCCAGCGGGCGAGCGTGGTCGCCCTGCGCGACCGAGGCCGCCGGCGGGTCGCCGCCCGGCTCGAGCACGATGCCGCCGAGCTGCGCCAGCTGAGCGCCCGGGTCCACACCCTCTCCCCCCAGGCGACCCTGGACCGGGGGTACGCCATCGTGTCCCACGAGGCCGGAGCCATCGTCCGCGACCCCGCCGAGCTGACGCCGGAGGAGCTGCTCGCGATCCGGGTGGCGGGCGGCCCGTTCGCTGCGCGCGCCGTCCCGCCCGAGCCGGACTCCTCGCCCCCCGGTTCGAGGTATTCCGGTGGCGTCTGAGGGCACCCGAATACCTCGAACCGGGGGGCCCGGGGCCTAGGCTGGCGGGCATGGCCAAGCGCACCGAGCCCGACGCCGCCGCGACCGAGCCCACCGAGGACCCCAACGCCGACGTGGCGCAGCTGTCCTACGAGCAGGCCCGCGACGAGCTGACGGCGATCGTCGACCGGCTCGAGGGCGGCCAGGTCACCCTCGAGGCGAGCGTCGCTCTGTGGCAGCGCGGTGAGGCCCTGGCAGCTCACTGTTCGTGGTGGCTGGACCGGGCCCGCACCCAGGTCGCGGCCGTCGAGGGCGACTAGCCCGAGAGCGGCGCCGATCGCCTCACGACGGCACCGGTCGCCCTTACGAGGAGGTGGGTGAGGAACCGGCGGTGGCGGGACGCAGGTGATCGGCCAGCGTCACCAGCTCTCCCCACCCCGCCGTCCCGCTCACGACGGTCGTCACACCACCGGTCGCCTCGGACTCGGCGACCAGGCTGTTCTGGGTGCCGTCGGGGCGCGTGTACTCGAGCCACGTCCGGCCGCGGAGCGTCCGCTCCCCTGTCCGGGTGCCGCGGCCGGTCTGGGCCGAGAGCCACTCCGGACCGGTGTTCGCGGCCTGGCTCAGGGCGGCATACGCCCCGGACGGGGTCTGGTAGCCGACGAACCACGTCGGCACCGACTGGTTCGTCGTGTCGTAGCGGGCGGCGGTGGGGTGCCACCCGCCGGGCAGCCCCTGCGGCGCCTCGACCGCCCAGCCGGTCTCGCCGGCGACGGCGACGGCGTTCCCGGTGACGTCCACCGGCGGCCGCGGCACCGTGCTCGTCCGCGGCAGCATGAAGATGACGACGAGGACGATCCCGAGAACGACGACGAGGGACCGGATCATGTTGGGGACCGATCCGAGCGCGTAGCGGCTGGCCGAGGGCGGGGAGCTCACCGGCCCATGGTCCCCGACGGCCACCCCACCAGGCCAACCGGGGTGGCCTGCGGAAGGCCGGCCGGCTCCCCGAGCCCGGGGCCGCGCGGCTCGCGGGCCCCGATAGAGTCGGACGCGTTCGCATCGCCACCTCACGGAGGTCACGACATGGCCGAGCGGCTGCTCGTCATCGGGGAGATGCTCATCGACATCGCGCGGACCCCGGACGGGGCCGTCGCCGAGCACGTCGGGGGCTCTCCCGCCAACGTCGCCATGGGCCTGGCGCGCCTCGGCCACGCGGTCGACTTCGCGACCGTCCTCGGTCGGGACGACAGGGGCGCGCGGTGCGCGAGGCTGCTCGATGAGGTCGGGGTCCGGCTCGTGGCCGGCGGCCAGCACGACGAGCCGACCTCGACCGCCGACGCGACGATCGACGAGAACGGCGGCGCGTCCTACGTCTTCGACCTGCACTGGGACCTGCCGATGATCGCCCTGCCCGAGGGGACCGTCCACGTCCACACGGGGTCCATCGCGACGACGCTCACTCCGGGCGAGGTCGAGGTGACCGCCGCCCTCGTGCGCGCCCGCCCCGGTGCCACGACGTCGTACGACCCGAACATCCGGCCGACCATCATGGGGACCCCCGACGAGGTGCGCCCACGGGTCGAGGAGCTCATCGGCCACACCGACGTCGTCAAGGCGAGCGACGAGGACATCGCCTACCTGTATGCCGACGAGCCGGTCGACCAGGTCATGCGGCGGTGGGCCTCGATGGGTCCGGGCCTCGTCGTCGTGACACGCGGCCCCCACGGGGTGTCCTACCGGGTGAGCGGCACCGGCGAGACCGGCCACGAGCCGGCCGTCGCCGAGCGGGTCATCGACACCGTCGGCGCCGGCGACTCGTTCATGGCCGGCCTCATCTCCGGCCTCGTCGACCTCGGTCTGCTCGGAGGCGGCCACTGTCGCGAGCGCCTCGCGTCGGCCACCCTGGCCGAGATCGCTCCGGCGGTCGCCAGGGCCCTGGCGAGCAGCGGGGTGACCGTCGGCCACGCCGGTGCCTACGCCCCCACCCGGACCGAGATCGGCGCCTGAGCCGACGCGCCGGGCAGCCCGGCAGACCCCTGACCGCACGAGACAGAAGAGGACGCACGATGGCCGAGTTCGCCTACGAGGACCTGCTGCCGATCGGGGAGGACGCCACCCCCTACCGGCTGCTGACGACCGAGGGGGTCGAGGTCGTGCCGGGCCCGGACGGCCGGACGTTCCTCCAGGTCGCCCCGGAGGCGCTGCGGCTGCTCACCGAGACGGCGATGCACGACATCGCCCACTACCTCCGCCCCGCGCACCTGGCCCAGCTGCGGTCGATCCTCGAGGACCCCGAGGCGAGCAACAACGACAAGTTCGTCGCCCACGACCTGCTGAGGAACGTCAACATCTCCGCCGGGGGCGTCCTGCCGATGTGCCAGGACACCGGCACGGCGATCGTCATGGGCAAGCGCGGCCAGCACGTTCTCACCGAGGGCACCGACGAGGCGGCCATCTCGCGTGGTGTCTTCGACGCCTACACGCGCCTCAACCTGCGCTACTCGCAGATGGCCCCGCTGACGACGTGGGAGGAGACGAACACCGGGTCCAACCTCCCGGCCCAGATCGAGCTGTACGCCGACACCGCCCCCGGGCACGAGACGACATACAAGTTCCTCTTCATGGCCAAGGGCGGTGGCAGCGCGAACAAGAGCTACCTCTACCAGGAGACCAAGGCGGTCCTCACCGAGGCGGCGATGATGCGCTTCCTCGACGAGAAGCTCCGCAGCCTCGGCACCGCCGCCTGCCCTCCCTACCACCTCGCCATCGTCATCGGCGGGACGAGCGCCGAGTTCGCGCTCAAGACGGCCAAGTACGCGAGCGCCAAGTACCTCGACACGCTGCCCACCTCGGGCGACCCGATACCGCACGGGTTCCGCGATGTCGAGCTCGAGGCGAAGGTGCTCGAGCTGACCCGGCAGTTCGGCATCGGCGCGCAGTTCGGCGGCAAGTACTTCTGCCACGACGTCCGGGTCGTCCGCCTCCCCCGGCACGGCGCATCGCTGCCCATCGCGGTCGCCGTCTCGTGCTCGGCCGACCGGCAGTGCCTCGGCAAGATCACCCCCGAGGGCGTGTTCATCGAGCAGCTCGAGACGGACCCGGCGCGGTTCATGCCGGAGATGACCCACGAGGAGCTGGGTGGCGCCGGCCACGAGGGCGAGACCGCCCCCGACGACGCGGTCCGGATCGACCTGCGCCGGCCGATGCCCGAGATCCTCGCCGAGCTGGCCAAGCACCCGGTCAAGACCCGGCTCTCGCTCAGCGGCACCCTCGTCGTCGCGCGCGACATCGCGCACGCCAAGATCAAGGAGCGCCTCGACGCCGGCGAGGAGATGCCGGCATACCTCAGGGACCACCCGGTCTACTACGCCGGGCCGGCCAAGACGCCGGAGGGTATGCCGTCCGGCTCCTTCGGGCCCACGACGGCCGGGCGGATGGACTCCTACGTCGAGCAGTTCCAGGCCGCAGGCGGCTCGATGGTCATGCTCGCCAAGGGCAACCGCAGCCAACAGGTGACCGACGCCTGCCAGGCCCACGGCGGGTTCTACCTCGGCTCGATCGGCGGTCCCGCGGCCCGGCTGGCGCAGGACTGCATCAGGTCCGTCGAGGTGCTCGAGTACCCCGAGCTCGGCATGGAGGCAGTGTGGAGGATCGAGGTCGAGGACTTCCCGGCGTTCATCGTCGTCGACGACAAGGGCAACGACTTCTTCGCCTCGGTGACGACGCCGGTCGCG
The DNA here is from genome assembly GCA_963771015.1 of uncultured Actinomycetota bacterium. Taxonomy (GTDB): domain Bacteria; phylum Actinomycetota; class Actinomycetes; order Actinomycetales; family Dermatophilaceae; genus CAVSJJ01. Next base: position 163,001 of record CAVYRN010000009.1, on the reverse strand, counting down.
ATGAGCATCGGCAAGCGGCCAGGGCTGGTGTGAGGGCCTGATGGACAACTCGTTCGGTGACATCCTCGCCGCCAACCGAGAGTTCGCGACGACCTTCGACCTCAGCGGCTTCGACGGGGTCGCGCACGCCGGCATCGCCGTGGTCACCTGCATGGACTCGCGCATCGACCCACTGGGGATGCTGGGCCTGCGACCCGGCGACGCGAAGATCTTCCGCAACCCCGGCGGGCGGGTCACCGACCAGGCCCTCGAGGCGCTCGTCCTCGGGGTTCACCTGCTCGGGGTCGAGCGGATCCTCGTCGTCCCGCACACCCGGTGCGCGATGGCGAGCAACACCGAGGCCGAGCTGCGCGAGCGCGTGGCGGCGTCGATGCGGACCGACGCGACGTGGATGCGGTTCCACATCGTCGACGACCAGGCCGCCGCCCTCGCCGAGGACGTGGCCCGGGTGAGAACGCACCCGCTCATCGGCGACAACGCCGTCGTCGGCGGGTTCATGTACGACGTCGACACGGGCCTGCTCGGCCAGCTGCTCTAGGGTCTCCGGCGACGGCCTAGCCGAGGGCGAGCCGGTCGCGGACGACGCGAGCGAGCCGCTCGGTGACGAGGTCGGCCAGCTCGGCGGTCGGTGCCTCGACCATGACGCGGACGAGCGGCTCGGTACCCGAGCGCCGCAGCAGGACCCGCCCGGTGCCGGCCAGCGCAGCCTCCTCCGCCCGGACGGCGGCCTGGAGCTGGGGGTCGCTGTCGACGCGGCTGGTGTCGACGCCGGTGACGTTGACAAGGACCTGGGGCAGCCGGGTCATGACCGACGCGAGGTCGGCCAGGCTGCGGCCCGTCTGAGCGACCCGCGCCGCCACCATGAGCCCGGTGAGCACACCGTCCCCGGTGCTCCCGTGGTCGAGGAAGATGACGTGCCCGGACTGCTCGCCGCCGAGGCTGCGCCCCTGCGCCCGCATCGTCTCGAGCACATACCGGTCACCGACCGCCGTCTGGACGACGGAGATCCCCTCCCGCTCCATGGCCTGGAGCAGCCCGAGGTTGCTCATGACCGTCGTGACGAGCGTGTCGCCGTGCAGGGCACCGCGCTCCTTGAGGGCGAGGGCGAGGACGGCCATGATCTGGTCGCCGTCGACCTCGTTGCCCTCGCCGTCGACGGCGAGGCACCGGTCCGCGTCGCCGTCATGGGCGATGCCGAGATCGGCACCGGCCGCGAGGACCGCCGCGCGCAGCGGCCCGAGGTGGGTGGACCCGTAGCCGTCGTTGATGTTGAGGCCGTCCGGTGTGGCCCCGATCTCGACGACGTCCGCGCCGGCGAGGCGGAACGCCTCCGGGGACACCGTGCTGGCGGCCCCGTTGGCCGCGTCGACGACGACGGTCAACCCGTCGAGCCGGTTCGGCAGGACCGCGAGAAGGTGGCCGAGGTAGCGCGCGTGACCGTCGACCAGCGGGACGACCCGGCCGACCTCGGCGCCGGTGGGACGCTCCCACGGCTCCCCCATCGCCGTCTCGATCCGGTCCTCGACGTCGTCGGGGAGCTTGCGCCCGCCCTCGGCGAAGAACTTGATCCCGTTGTCCGGCATCGGGTTGTGCGACGCCGAGAGCATGACCCCGAAGTCCGCACCGGTGTCGTCGGTGAGGAAGGCGATGGCGGGGGTCGGCAGAACGCCCGCCTCGTAGACGTCGACGCCTGCCGAGGCCAACCCGGCGACGACGGCCGCCGACAGGAACTCGCCCGAGGCGCGCGGGTCGCGGCCGACGACCGCCTTGGGCCGATGGCCACCGCGCGAGCCTGCCCGTCCGAGGACCCGGGCGGCCGCCACGGAGACCGACAGGGCCAGCTCGGCGGTGATGACCGGGCCGTTCGCGAGGCCGCGCACGCCGTCGGTGCCGAAGAGTCGTCCCATGGGTGAAGGAGCCTTTCGCGTCGTGGGGCCGGCGGGCGGCCGGCCGGTGGGGCCCGGCCGGTAGGCCACGCGGCCCAGCACGTCAACCTACCCCGGACGCCGACGGGGCGGCATTCCATGACTGGAATGCCGCCCCGTCGTGCGGTGTCGCCACCGCCGTCGGCTACCGCTTGCTGTACTGCGGCGCCTTGCGGGCCTTCTTGAGTCCGGCCTTCTTGCGCTCCGGCACGCGGGCGTCCCGGGTGAGGAAGCCGGCCTTCTTCAGCGCCGGACGGTTGAGCTCGGGGTCGATGCCGTTGAGCGAGCGCGCGACGCCGAGGCGGACCGCGCCGGCCTGGCCGGAGGGGCCACCGCCATGGACGCGGACCAGGACGTCGTAGGCCCCGTCGAGCTCGAGCACCTTGAGCGGCTCGTTGACGAGCTGCTGGTGCACCTTGTTCGGGAAGTACTGCTCGAGGGTGCGGCCGTTGATCGTCCACTCGCCGGTCCCGGGCACGATCCGCACCCGGGCAACGGCCTGCTTGCGGCGGCCGGTCGCCGCACCGGGGGCCGTCGCCGACGGGCGGCGGGCCCCCTCTTCCGGGCTCTGCGCCTCGGTCTCGGTGGTGTACTCCGTGACGACGGTGTCTTCGGCGTCGGTGCCGACGGTCTCGTCGATGGTCTCGGTGTTCTCAGTCATCATTCGTCCTTGATCTGCGCAGGTCGCCGCGGCGACTACTGCGCCACCTGCGAGATCGTGTAGGGCTGGGGCTGCTGGGCGGCGTGCGGGTGCTCGGCACCGGCATACACCTTGAGCTTGGCGAGCTGCGCCCGGCCCAGGGTGGTCCGGGGGAGCATCCCGCGGACGGCCTTCTCGATGGCCTTCTCCGGGTGCTTGGCGAGAAGCTCGGTGTACGGCGTCGCCTTGAGGCCACCCGGGAAACCCGAGTGGTGGTAGGCCTTCTTCTGTTCGGCCTTCGCGCCGGTCAGCACGACCTTCTCCGCGTTGATGATGATGACGAAGTCGCCGGTGTCGACATGCGGGGCGAAGGTCGCCTTGTGCTTGCCGCGCAACAGGATCGCGGTCTGGCTCGCCAGGCGGCCGAGCACGACGTCGGTCGCGTCGATGACGTGCCACACGCGGGCGATCTCGCCCGGCTTGGGGGTGTAGGTGCGCACGGTGGTTCCTTGCGTGAGGATGGGCTGCTCCCGAGCCGAGACCGGCGCGGGATGGTCTGCTGAATGTCCGGTATGCCGCCGGCGCCACCCTGGGGGAGCGCGCGGCACAACGACTCCTCAGTGTACGGAGGGCGCCAGGTTCCACCCAAATCCTCCGGCCGAGGCGACCTCATATGCCCTGACCTGCGACGACGCGATCGTCGCCCCTCGTGCAGAAGAGTTGTGCATATGTAGTGTGCAAAGGTATTGTGCATCCATGACCACCACTCCTCCCCCCGTCCCCGGCTCCCCGGGCGACGGCAGCGTCGTCCACCTCGACGCCACCGCAGTCAAGGTCCTCGCCCACCCCCTGCGCTCCCGGCTGGTCAGTGCGCTACGGCTGAAGGGACCGGCGACGGCGACCGATCTCGCCGGCGAGCTCGGGACGAACTCCGGTGCCACCTCCTACCACCTGCGCAAGCTCGAGTCGGTCGGCCTCGTGCGCGACACCGGTGGGGGCGAGGGAAAGCGCCGGCTGTGGGCCGCCGCGAGCGAGTACACCTCGTGGCAGGGGTCCCAGTTCGCTGGCGACGAGGACGCCGAGACGGCCCTGAACTGGTTGAGCCGCGACTACCTGCGCCACCTCGGCGACCGCTTCGAACGGTGGCTCGACGTCGAGGGGTCCTGGCCGTCGGCCTGGCGCGACGCCCTCGGCATGAACGACGATGTCGCCGTCCTCACGGCCGAGCAGGTCCGTGCGATGACCGACGAGATCCGGGCTGTCGTCCAGCGCTACCGCCGCGCCGGCCAGGGCAACCCCACGGCCCGCCGGGTGGCGGTCTACGCCCTCACCTACCCCATCGACCTCGAGCGCCCGCCCCGGGCACCGCAGGACCCCCGATGACCCCGCCCCCCGTGTCGGCGGTGCGCGCCCGCCGGACCCTGCTCCTGCTCACGTTCACCCGCTGGTTCCCGGTGGGGCTGACCATCGGCGTCACCACGCTGCTCGTGCTGGAGCGGGGCATGAGCCTGGCCCAGATCGGCGTCATCTTCGCCATGCAGGGCTTCGTCGTCCTCGGCCTCGAGCTCCCCACCGGGGGGATCGCCGATGCCATCGGCCGACGCCCGGTGCTCGTCGCGTCTGCGCTCGTCGCCCTCGTATCCGGGGTCATCTTCATCACCGCACACACCTTCACGGCGTTCGTCGTGGCCCTGCTCCTCCAGGGCCTGTTCCGGGCGCTGGACTCCGGCCCGCTCGAGTCGTGGTACGTCGACGCCGCCCAGGCGGACGACCCGGACACTCGCGTCGAGGACGGCCTGTCGCGCGCGGGAACGGTGCTCGGCCTGGCCATCGCCTCGGGCGCCCTCATCTCCGGTGGCCTCATCGCGTGGCATCCCATCGGGGCCATGACGGCCCTGGAGCTGCCCTACTACTGCGCCCTGGGCCTCTCCGTCGTGCATCTCGTCGCGGTCGCGGCCCTCGTGCGCGAGCCCCGGACCCACGTCGACGCGACGGGGCTGCGCCGAGCCGTGGAGTCAGCACGCCAGGCACCGGCAGTGGTCGTCGACGGCCTCCGGACCCTGCGGGCCTCCCGGGTCCTGCTCGCTCTCGTCCTGGTCGAGGTCTTCTGGTCGGTCGGCATGATCGCCTTCGAGACGTTCATGCCGATCCGGCTGGCCGAGCTGGCCGGCGGGGAGACGCGGGCCGGCGCGCTCATGGGCCCGGTGTCGGCAGCGGCCTGGGGGCTGTTCGCGGTCGGCTCGGCCGCGGCGGGCCTGGCGAGCCGACGGATCGGCGTCGCGTGGACCGCACTGGACGCCCGGCTCCTCAACGGCGCCTTCGTCGTCGTCATGGGCCTGATGACCGGTCCCGTGGGCCTGGTCACCGCGTTCCTGCTCACGTACACCCTCCACGGCTCGGCCGGGCCGGTGCACAGCGCACTGCTGCACCGCCAGGCGGACGCGCGCAACCGCACGACCGTGCTGTCGATGAACTCGATGGTGGCCGGGGGGTCCTTCAGCCTCGGGCTGCTCGTGCTCGGCCCGCTGGCCGAGCACACGAGCACCGCGACGGGGATCATCGTGGCCGGGACGTTCAGCATCCTCGGCGCCGCGCTCTACCTTCCGGCCATCCGTCAGGAGCGTGCGTCGGGCCGCGCGACGCCGGTCGCCGAGCCCGCGTGACGCCTCCCTTTCCCCGCGCGCCGCGCCCCCTCCCCCCGCCGGTTCGAGGTATTCCGGTGCCGTCTGGTGGCACCGGAATACCTCGAACCGGGTGAGCGGGGCGGGACCTACGGCTCGACGAAGACCGCCACGGTGCGAGCCGGGACGGTGGCGGTGCCACTGGTGCCGTCCCACGTCGCGCCCTTGACCACGGCGTCGACGCCACCGGTCTGCACCGGCGACAGCTCTGCGGACCGGCCGGCCATCCCCGGTACGACCTGGGTCACGGCGTCCGGCGTCGCGTTGAAGACGACGACGAGGCCGCGCAGGCTCGGGTCCACGTCGGCGCCCACGGTGTCGTCGATCCGCATGACGATGACGCCGGGGTGCGCGTCGCTCGTGCCGCTCGCCGGGAAGGACACCTTGGTGTCGATCGCCGCTGCGCTGCCCAACCGGAACAGCGGCGTGGAGAACCGCAGCCGCAACAGCTCCTGGGCCTGGGCTGTCGCCGCGCTCCGGTCGGCATCGGTCGGCTGCAGCGCAGCGGTACCGAGCAGGGGTCGCATGTAGTCCCACTTGGACGAGTTGTCTCCCGCGAGCGGGAGCCCGTGGCCGAAGCCGTTGTCCGCGCCGGTCCAGTGGATGGCGTTGTACCAGTCGCCGCTGTCGTAGCTGTTGCGGTCGAAGGACTTGCTGCGCAGCAGGTCCGCTCCCGCGTGCCAGAACGACGGCGTCTGGGACAGCGCGGTCGTGGCCAGGCTCAGCGAGTTCATCCGCACCCGGTCGGCCATCGTCGTCGACGTCGGCAGCTTGTAGGTCAGCGCATCCCACAGCGTCTCGTTGTCGTGCGCGTCGACGTAGGTGACGACCTCGTCCGGCTCGTCGGCGTACCCCGCGGGCGACCCGTTGTAGTCGACCTGGTCACCGCGGACGATGTCGCCGGCGGCGTTGCGGAAGGTGAAGGCACGCAGGTTGCCCGCGAGCCCGACCTCAATGAGGTCGGTGTCGTGGGCGAGCGTGGCGGCCTGGGCGCCGGCGTCGCCGTTGGTGGCGTCGCCGTTGGGGTCGGTCCCGATGCCGCTGCCGAACCCCTGCTTGCGCGGGTTGTCGTCGAACGGCCCGCCGCCGCGCACCGCATCACGCAGCCGGTCGCTGAACGCGCCGATCCCCGTGCCGCCGAGCTGGCCCTGGGTCGCCTGGGTGAACAACGCGTTGTCGGCGACCTCGCCGAAGTTCCAGCCCTCGCCATACAGGTAGATGGCCTTCCCGTCGACGCCGTCCCGCCTCAGGGTGAGCCTGTCGAGCGCGGCTCGGATGTCGACCATGGTGGCGGCCGGCATGTGGCCCATCAGGTCGAACCGGAAGCCGTCGACCTTGTACTCCTTGGCCCAGAGCACGACCGAGTCGACGGTGAGCTTCGTCGTCATCGCGTGCTCCACCGCGAGGTTCTGGCAGCACGTCGAGGTGTAGACCTTCCCCGAGGCGTCGACGCGGTGGTAGTAGCCCGGCACGACCTTGTCGAGGACGGACTTCGGGTCCTGGCCCGAGGCCGCCGTGTGGTTGTAGACCTGGTCGAGGACGACGCGCAGCCCGTCGGCGTGCAGCGCCCCGACCATGGTCCGGAACTCGGCAACCCGGCTGCCACCGTCGGCCGCCGTCGCCGAGGAGGCGTAGGACCCCTCCGGAGCCATGAAGTGCCACGGGTCGTAACCCCAGTTGAACGCGTCGTTCGCCCGGATGGAGTCGACGCACGTCTGCTGCCCCTCACCGTCCGGAGGGAGCGAGGCGAGATCGGGGCAGCCCGCCGAGGCAGGGGTCTGCTGCTTGGCCGGATCCTCCTCGATCGTCGCGATGTCGAAGGTCGGCAGCAGGTGAACGGTGTTGAGCCCCGCCGAGGCCAGCGCCTTGAGGTGCTCGGAGCCGGCGCCGTCGTCGGCGAAGGCGAGGTAGCTCCCGCGGTGGTCCGCTGGCACCGTCGGGTCGGCGGCGGAGAAGTCGCGGACGTGCAGCTCGTAGATCGTCGAGTCGACGCTCTGCTGCAGCGGCGGCGACGCGGTGGTCCGCCACTGTTTCGGCTCGTACGCCCGGTCGCCGAGGTCGACGGCGACAGACCGTGTGGAGTCCAGGGTGAGCGCGACGGAGTACGGGTCGGTCACGATGTTGTGCTCGACCGCCTGCGTCGACGGCACCCACACCTCGACGTCGTAGAGGTACCGGGCGTTCCTCACGCCGGCCGAGGCCGTCCACGACCCGTCGCCGTTGCGCTTCATCGGGGTCCGCGTCGCGGCGCTGACCGGTGCGTCGGCGGCGGCGTTCGGCGCCCAGGTGAGGACGTCGACGTGCCGCGCCGTCGGCGCCCACAGCCGGTATGCCGGCCGCCCGCCGTGGAAGGTGACGCCGAAGGTCCGGTTGGCCGCGGCGGCGGCATACACGTCGTCGAGGACGAGCGCGGTCTGGACCCCGGTCGCGTCGAGCAGGGTGGCGACGGTGTCGTACATCCCGACGGCGATCTGGCCGCGCAGGATGTCGTCGACCTGCTTGGTCGTCTTGTGGTCCAGCCGCAGCGCGAGGTAGCCGGCGAGCTCCGGATGGGCCGTCACGACGGCGGCGGGCAGGCCCGCCGGGTCGTACGTCAGCGGCGCCTCGGAGCCTCCGGTGATGTCGGAGGCGTCGACGGCGAGGCCACCATCGGCCGACCACGCCAGCCGCCAGCGAAGCAGCGCCGGGTCGGTGTCGTCCGGGACCAGTGACGTCGGCCAGGCGATGAGATCCTTGCCGACCCAGATGGCGCGCGGCGTCGTGATGTCCGGGGTCGCCCCGGCCTTGGCCACCGTCGCGCTGATCTGATGGGTGGCGAGGACATAGCTGATCGTCACGACGAGGCCGTCCGAGGGGACGTTGAGGGTGATGTTGGCCCCGCCCGCAACGCCGCCGGCACCGTAGTTCTCGTCCCAGGACAGACCGTGGGCGACCTTGAAGTCGTACACGCCCGCGGGGATCTGGACCGTGCTGAACGTGTACGTCCCGTCGCCGTCCGGATCCTCGAGCCAGGGCCGCATGCAGTCGGGGGCCCAGTCGCCCGCGCAGCCGAGCTCGCTCTGGAAGCTGCCCGGGGCGGTGATGATCGGGCCCTGGGCATCGGAGGTCACCCAATGCGTCGCGTGGTCGTAGTAGAACGACACCGGACCACCGGGAGCGGTGTAGGAGATGTTGGCGCCGTTCTTGACGCCGCCCTCACCGTAGTTCTCGTCCCAGCTCTTGTTGATGGCGGCCTTGTAGGCGTATGCGGCGGCCGGAATCGTCGGGTACGTGCCCTTCCAGATCTGGTCGTTGGGGTCGAGCGCGAGCTGGGCCTGGTCACAGGTCGGGTCCCAGTCACCGGGACAGCCCATCTCGGTGTTGTGGTCGCCCGGCACGCTCACCGCGTCGGGCTGGGTGACCGGGCCGACGCCGCCACCGCCGCCACCGGCCGGAGCCGGGTCGCCGACGATGCCGTAGGACGAGGTGGCCGAGATGTGCCCGACGGAGTCCTTGGCAACGGCGCGGTACTCGAGCAGGGTGCCCTTCGGCATCCCCGACACGTCCTGGAAGACGCGGTACGGCGCGTTGTCGTCGGTGCCGAGCGGCTGCCAGTCCGTCGTGCCGACCGGGCGGTAGAGGAAGCTCACCTGGGCGAAGGTGTTCGCCGGGATGGCCGCACCTATCTCGGCGCGGGCACCCACGACGCCACCGGCGCTCGGCGAGGTGAGGTAGAGCGCCGGGGCCGACTTCGGCGCGGTCATCGGGGACCGGGCCTTCCAGACGGCGACCGACTGGGGCGGCAGCGTCACCGTGAGACGGCCGTTCCGGTCGGAGCGAACCGTCGACGTCGCGCCGAAGATCGGGGCGAAGCCCTGTCGGCGGCCGTAGGTGTCGAACGTCGCGGTCCTCTCCGTCGTGGCGTTGTTGAGGGCGACGACGTACTCGACGCGGCGCGCGGTGTCGATGCGCGAGAAGGCGAAGACGCCCGCGCTACTGCTCGCGTACCGCTGGATCTGCGCACCGTCGGCGAGCGCGGGGTAGCGGGTTCGAACCCGGGCGAGGTCCCCCAGGTACTGGTAGAGCGGCGAGCTCGGGTCGAACCGGTCCATCGACCCGGCGGGTCCGGTCAGGTTGGCCTCGTCGTTGTACTGCTGGACCTGCGAGGCGAACATGTCCTGCCGGGCGTCCTTGTCGCCCCCGGCACCGATGAAGCCCTGCTCGTCGCCGTAGTACGTGATCGGCTGGCCGCGCACGAGGTACATCAGTGCGTCGGCGAGCCTGACCTTGGCGAGCAGGTCCGCGTTGCTCGTGCTCGTCCCCTTGAGCAGGTACGCGACCCGGCCCATGTCGTGGTTGCCGAGGAAGGTCGGCATCTCGTACGCGTTGGAGTTGGTGTCGGTGTAGTAGTCGTCCTCGGCGAACAGGTCACGCAGGTCGGTCCCCGACTTGCCCTGGACCCAGTTGTCCGCCTGGGTCTGGAAGCCGAAGTCGAGCGTGCTCGGCAGGTCGGCCTTCGTCGAGTAGATCGACATGAACGACGGCCGCGCGTCATAGACCTCGCCGAACATGAAGAAGTCGGGGTTGCCGACCCTCCGGGCCTCGGCGAGCATCGCCGGGCTCCACTTCTGCCAGAACTCGACGTTGACGTGCTTGGCCGTGTCGATCCGGAAGCCGTCGACCCCGAAGTCGACCCACGCCTTGTAGATGTCCTCCATCCCCTGCTCGACACCCAGCTTCTCGGTGAACAGGTCGTCCAGACCGACGAAGTCGCCGTACTCGGCCGACTCACCGGCATACGTCGAGTCCCCGCGGTTGTGGTAGTTCGTCACGTCGTTGAGCCAGGCGGGCACCTTGACGGTCTCGTCCGCCGTGGAGTGGAAGTACGGGGTGTACGGGAAGGAGGCGGCGTTCATGGCCGGGAAGCCGGGCTGCTCGGCGTACTGCTTGTCGTCGAAGACCACCCCGTCGGCGTCCCGGTAGGGGTAGTCGGTCTTGTTGCGGTAGGTGTACTCACCCTGCGTGTAGTCGATGACGTCCGCGGTGTGGTTGGTGATGATGTCGAAGAAGACCTTCATGCCCTTCTTGTGGGCCTTGGCGATGAGGGCCGTCAGGTCGGCGTTGGTCCCGAGGTGCGGGTCGACCTGGGTGAAGTCGGTGATCCAGTAGCCGTGGTAGCCGGCGCTCTCGTTGACGCCGGCGCCCTGGACCGGCCGGTTCTTGAACGACGGGGTGAGCCAGATCGCGGTCGTCCCGAGGCCCTTGATGTAGTCGAGCCTGCTCGTCAGGCCCTTGAGGTCGCCCCCGTGGTAGAAGCCCTTGTCGGTCGGGTCGAACCCGGTGCTGTCGCGGCCTCCGGTGAGCCCGCCCGTGTCGTTGCTCGGGTCGCCGTTGGCGAACCGGTCGGCCATGACGAAGTAGAACCGCTCCCTGGTCAGCGGGGTGCGCAGCGACGTCGTCGCGTATGCCGCGTCCGCCGGCGTCGCACCGTCCGGCAGGTCGGTCGGGGCGATCCCGACCCGATGGGTGCCGTCGTCGTAGGAGAAGACAAGGGTGGCCGGGCCGCCGATGACGAGGGGGATGTTCGCACCGCCCGCGACACCGTCGGCCCCGTAGTTCTCGTCCCAGCTGTGGTTGATCGCGACCTTGAACTCGTACGAGCCGGCTGGGACGTCGAAGGTGGCCTGGTAGACGGTGCTCGTCCCCACCTGGGCGAGGTCGGTCGCGGCGCAGTCCACCTGCCAGTCCCCCGGGCAGCCCAGCTCGGACTGGAGCGATCCCGCCACCGTGACCGTCGAGGTCACCGCCTGTGCCGGGCTCGTGGCCGCGAGGCCCGAGGCGATCGCCACGGCGACGGCGGCGAGAACGGCATGCAGGCGACGCGCAGGACTCATCACTGGCTCCCTCGTTGCAGCACTGATGAAGATTCCTCGGAACCTAGAGGTGTAAACGCTTTACCACCAGACTCCTGCAGAACTTTGACGATTCTTTTACCCTTCTCCCACCGTTTTCCGAGGCAGCAGGGCTACACGCCGGGCCGCCTGCCGTCCCATACCGGTTCGTCGGCCTCGACGACGGATCCGTCGGCCCCGAAGACGAGGAAGCGGTCGAGCGCGCGCGCGAACCACCGGTCGTGGGTGACGGCGACGACGGTCCCCTCGAAGGCCGCGAGCGCGTCCTCGAGCGCCTCGACGGAGTGCAGGTCGAGGTTGTCCGTCGGCTCGTCGAGCAGCAGCAGGGTCGCCCCGGACAGCTCGAGCAGAAGGATCTGGAAGCGGGCCTGCTGGCCACCGCTGAGGGCGTCGAAGGTCTGTTCGGCGGCCTTGGCCAGGCCGTAGCGGTCCAGGACCCGGGCCGCCTCGTCGCGGGTGCGGCCGCGGCGGTGCTCGTCGCCCCGATGGAGGATCTCGACGAGGGTGCGCCCGGACCACTCCGGATGACGGTGGGTCTGGGCGAACCAGCCGGGGCGTACCCGGGCGCCGAGGCGAGCCCGGCCGGTGTGGGCCACCGGCACGGGCCGCACGTCCGACACCGGTCGGTGCTCCTTGTCGGGGTCGGATCCGCCCGCGGCGAGCAGCCGGAGGAAGTGGGACTTCCCCGACCCGTTGCCGCCGAGGACGCCGACCCGCTCGCCGAACCAGATCTCGGCGTCGAACGGGGCGGTGAGGTCGCGGCCGTCGTCGCCGTCGTCGCCGCGACCGGGCTCCCCCGCCCCCGCCCGCAGGGCGAGGCCCTCGACGATGACGGCTCGCTTGGCCGTTCGCCCACCGAGCAGGCGCATCCGGACGTTCTGGCGCAGCGGCAGGGCCTCGGGGGGGCCCTCGTCCTCGAACCGCCGCAGCCGGGTCACCGCGGCCTGGAGACGGGCCGCCATGTCGGAGTTGTATGCCGCCTTCTGCCGGTACATGAGCACCAGCGCCTTGAGCTTGGCGTGTTCCTCGTCCCATCGCCGGCGGCGCTCCTCGAGCCGGCTGTTCCGGTCGGACCGGGCCCGGTCGTACGTCGCGAACCGGCCGGGGTGGACCCAGACCGTGTTGCCGCCACCGACCGGCTCGAGAGTGGCGATGCGCGTCGCCACCCGGTCGATCAGCTCACGGTCGTGGCTGATGAACAGGACGGTCTTGGGCGAGGCGACGAGCTGCTCCTCGAGCCAGCGCTTGGTCGGCACGTCGAGGAAGTTGTCCGGCTCGTCGAGGAGGAGGACCTCCTCCGGACCGCGCAGCAGGGCCTCGAGGACGAGCCTCTTCTGCTCACCGCCGGAGAGGGTGCCCAGGGTGCGCCACTGGGCCCGCTGGAAGGGCACGCCCAACGCTGCCACGGCACAGACGTCCCACAGGGTCTCGTAGTCGTAGCCTCCGGCATCGCCCCAGTCGACGAGGGCCTGCGCGTAGTCGAGCTGGTCACGCTCCGACTCGCGCTCCATCATCGCCAGCTCGGTGCGGTCGACCTCGGCGGCGGCCCGGCGGACCGGCTCGGGGGCGACGGAGACGAGCAGGTCACGCACCGTCGAGCCGTCGTGGAGGGGCGGCGCGCCGGCGGCGGTCTCCGCCCCCGGGGCCGGCGGGGCACCGATGAGCTGGCGCATGATGCCGAGCCCTCCGCTGCGGGTGACGACGCCCTCGTGGGCGGCCAGGTCGCCGGCGACGATGCGGGTCAGCGTCGTCTTGCCGGTGCCGTTCGGCCCGATGAGGGCGACCTTGGCCCCCTCGCCGACGCGGAGGGAGACCTCACGCAGCAGCGGCCGGCCGTCGGGCAGGACGTAGCCGACGGAGGCGATGTCGAGATGGCCCACGACGGGTCAGTCTCGCCTACCGACCGGAGCGACCGCATCCGAGTTTGCGACCGGGCCGCGCATCGCCCGAGCGACCCCGGCCCGAGACGCGAGCTCCCCGTCCGGTGGGTAGTCGACCTCCTCCAGCGACAGGCCGTGGGCGGGCATGACCTTCAGCCGGGGGTCGCGCACCTCGGCGGCAAGGGCCTCGGCGGGCAGGCCGACGGCATACCGCCCCTCCCCGACGGCGACGGCCGCGCCGACGAGGGCGCGGACCATCGAGTGGCAGAAGGCGTCGGCGACCACCCGGGCCTCGACGATGCCGTCCTCGGTGCGCCGCCAGGCGTACTCCTGCAGGGTGCGGATGGTCGTCGCCCCCTCACGTCGCTTGCAGAACGCGGCGAAGTCGTGCAGGCCGACCAGGGGCCGGCTCGCCTCGGCCATCGCGTCGACGTCCAGGCCGTCGGGAACGAGGACGGTGTCCCGTCGGCGCAGCGGGTCGAGGCGGGCGGGGTCGTCACAGATCCGGTAGCGGTAGCGGCGAGAGAGGGCGGAGAAGCGGGCATCGAACCCCGGCGCCGCCACCTCGACCGACCGGACGACGATATCGGGGGGAAGGACACCGCGCAGCCGGGCAAGCGCGGCGCGCCCGGGGGTTCGTGAGGACCGGCCGGGCAGCGCCGACCAGCTGTCGGGATCGACGTCGACGTGGGCCACCTGACCCCGCGCGTGGACCCCTGCGTCGGTGCGGCCCGCGACCGTCAGCCGCAAGGCCGGTGCGGCACGGAAGACCGTCGTGAGGGCCGCGACGAGCTCGCCCTCGACGGTGCGTTGCTCACGCTGGGCCGCCCACCCGTTGAAGTCGGTCCCGTCGTAGGCGAGGTCGAGGCGCAGCCGCAGCCGCTCCGGCTCGGGGCCGAACGGAACCGACGCACGGGAAACCACCCGCTCAGCGTAGACGCGTGCCAGAGTGCCTCTCATGTCCGACCTGCTGCACACCGACCTCGCCGCCCTCCGGCTCAAGCGGGGCGGCATCGCCGGGGCGTTCTTCGTTCAGGGTCTGGTCTTCATCTCCCTGACGACGCGCCTGCCTCAGGTGCAGCACCGGTTCGACCTGTCGTCGGTGGGGGTGTCGCTCCTCCTCCTGCTCGTCGTGCTCACGGCCGGTGCCGGGTCCGTCGGCGCCGAGACCGTCGCCCGCGCTCGCGACAGCGCAGCGGCCCTACGCGCCGGCCTGTCGCTGCTCGCCGTCGGGCTGCTCGCCGTCGCCCTCGCCCCGGCCCTTGTGCTCTTCGCCGTCGGGCTCGGCTGCTACGGCCTCGGGGTGGGCGCCGTCGACGCGTCGAGCAACATGCAGGCGGTGGCCCTCGAGCACCGGGTCGGGCGACCGGTCATGCCCTCGTTCCACGGGGCCTGGACGGCGGGTGGGATTCTCGCGACGGTCCTGACCATCGCGCTGGCGTCGGTGGACTTCGAGGTGGCGACCGGGGTCCTGGTCGTCTTCCCGCTCGCCATGCTGGCCGCGCCGCTCCAACGTCGCGACCGGGGCCTGGCGGAGGCGGACCCCGCCGATCTCGGGGTGCCGTGGCGCCGCGTCGTCCTCATCGGCCTCGCCCTCGTCCTCTTCTACATGGTCGACACGGCCGCGACGACCTGGGGGCCGGTCTTCCTCGACCACACCTTCGCGACGCCGCACCGCCTCGTGCCCCTGGCGACGCTGCCCTACCTCGTCGCGACGCTCGTCGTCCGGTTCGTCGGTGACAATGCCACCGCGCGCTACGGCGCCACCCGGCTGGTCCGCGTGGGCGGTGTCGTCGCCGCCGTCGGCCTGGCCGTCATCGTCGCCGCACCCAGCTGGCTCGTCGCGATCCTCGGCTTCACCATCGTCGGCTGCGGGGTTGCGGTCATCGCGCCCCTGTCGTTCTCGGCGGCCGCCCGGGTCGCCGGCGAGGTGGCCGACCCGACCCGCCACCGCGAGCGCGTCGACGCCGTCATCGCCCGCTTCAACCAGTTCAACTACGTCGGCGCGCTGCTCGGGGCGGTGTTGACCGGGCTCGTCGGCGCGGACTCGCTCAGGGTCGGGTATGCCGTCCCGATGGTGCTCATCCTCGCGATCGTCCCGCTCGCCCGGCAGTTCGCGGGACCGGCCCCCCGAGTCGCCGATTCGAGGTATTCCGATCCCGTCTGAGGGCACCGGAATACCTCGAACCAGTCGGGTCGGGGTACGTGTGGGTCGGCGAGCGGGTCAGTCCTCGGACTTCTCCGGCTCGGTGGCCTCCGCAGCGGCCTCGTCGGACGACTCGTCGGACGACTCGTCGGCAACGGCCTCGACAGCCTCGACCTCGGCCTCGACCTCAGCTGCCTCCTCCGGCACCTCGACCCACTCGGGGGTCTCGGCGACGGCGGTGGGCTCCCCGGCAGAGCCGGAGGCACCCTTGGCCGCGCGCTTGGTTGCGCCCTCGGCCTCCTTGACGGTGGCCTTCTTGGCGACCGGCTCGCGAACGAGCTCGATGACCGCCATCGGGGCGTTGTCGCCCTTGCGCGGGCCGATCTTGGTGATCCGGGTGTAGCCGCCCTCGCGCTCGGCCATGTCCGGGGCGATCTCGACGAAGAGCCGGTGGACGACGCCCTTGTCCCGGATGACCGTCATGACCCGACGGCGGGAATGCAGGTCACCACGCTTGGCGAAGGTGACGAGGCGCTCGGCGAGCGGGCGGAGTCGCTTGGCCTTGGCCTCGGTCGTCGTGATCGAGTCGTGCTCGAACAGGGCGGTGGCGAGGTTGGCGAGGATCAGCCGCTGGTGAGCCGGGCCGCCTCCGAGACGCGGACCCTTGGTGGGGGTGGGCATGGAACTACTCCTTCAAGTAGAAAGTGGCTCAGAGCTGCTCGTCCTCGGCGAAGGACACATCGTCCTCGGCGCCGTAGCGGAAATCGTCGTAGTTCGACTCCGACAGCGCGCTCGGGTCGAACCCGGGCGGGCTGTCCTTCAGGGCCAGACCCATGCCGGCGAGCTTTGCCTTGACCTCGTCGATCGACTTGGCACCGAAGTTGCGGATGTCGAGCAGGTCTGCCTCGCTGCGGCCGACGAGCTCACCGACGCTGTGGATGCCCTCGCGCTTGAGGCAGTTGTAGGACCGGACCGTGAGGTCGAGGTCCTCGATCGGCAGCGCGAGATCCTGGGCCAGGGCGGCGTCGGACGGCGACGGACCCATGTCGATGCCCTCCGCCTCGACGTTGAGCTCACGGGCCAGGCCGAACAGCTCGACGAGGGTCTTGCCCGCCGAGGCGAGCGCGTCGCGGGGAGCCATCGAGGTCTTGGTCTCGACATCGACGATGAGCTTGTCGAAGTCGGTGCGCTGCTCGACACGGGTCGCCTCGACCTTGTAGGTCACGGCGAGCACCGGGCTGTAGATCGAGTCGACCGGGATCCGGCCGATCTCGGCGTCACCGGACTTGTTCTGCTGGGCCGAGACGTAGCCGCGGCCACGCTCGACGGTCAGCTCCATCTCGACGGTGCCCTTGTCGTTGAGCGTCGCGAGGTGCAGGTCGGTGTTGTGGATCTCCACCCCGGCGGGCGGGGCGATGTCGGCCGCGGTCACCGCGCCGGCGCCCTGCTTGCGCAGGTACATGACGACCGGCTCGTCGTGCTCGGAGGAGACGACCAGCGCCTTGATGTTGAGGATGATCTCGGTGACGTCCTCCTTGACCCCGGGGATCGTGGAGAACTCGTGGAGCACGCCGTCGATGCGGAGGCTCGTGACCGCGGCGCCGGGGATGCTCGAGAGGAGCGTGCGGCGCATGGAGTTGCCGAGGGTGTAGCCGAAGCCGGGCTCGAGCGGCTCGATGACGAACCGGCTGCGGTACTCGGTGACGACCTCTTCGGTGAGGATGGGGCGCTGTGCGATGAGCACGGTGATGCTTCCTTTCCACGGGCGACCGCTATTTGACGCCGCGTGACTGGCCGGGTGCCACCCGGCCGACCCGACCCACCTCTGTCCGTGGACCGGGACCATCGTCGGTATGCCGCGGACGCGCCGCGGCATACCGACGTCAGGTCAGTTCTTCGAGTAGTACTCGACGATGAGCTGCTCGGCGAGCACCGTGTCGATCTGGGCGCGCACCGGGAGCTGGTGGATGAGGATCTGCAGCGAGCCGGGGACGACCTGGATCCAGGCCGGCACCGGGCGGTCGCCGAAGGTCTCGCGGGCGAGATGGAACGGGAAGGTCTCCACCGACTGCTTGCGGACCGTGATGATGTCGTACGCCTCGACCCGGTAGCTCGGGACGTCGACGCGCACGCCGTTGACCTCGAAGTGGCCGTGGCTCACGAGCTGGCGCGACTGCCGACGGGTCCGGGCCAGGCCGGCGCGGTAGACGACGTTGTCGAGCCGGGACTCGAGGATGGTGAGGATGTTCTCGCCGGTCTTGCCGGGGCGGTTGGCCGCCTCCTCGTAGTAGCGGCGGAACTGCTTCTCCATGACGCCGTAGGTGAAGCGGGCCTTCTGCTTCTCCTGCAGCTGGGTGAGGTACTCCTTCTCCTGGATCCGGCGACGACCGTGCTGGCCGGGCGGGAACGGGCGAAGGTCGAAGTTCTTGTCGCCGCCGACGAGGTCGGTCTTGAGGCGCCGCGACTTCTTCGTGATGGGGCCGGTGTAACGAGCCATGATCTTTTCGTTCTCCTACAAGTCTGTTCGGCGCTCAGACGCGGCGACGCTTGGGCGGACGGACACCGTTGTGCGGGCTGGGCGTGACGTCCTGGATCGCACCGACCTCGAGGCCGGCGGCGGTCAGGCTGCGGATCGCGGTCTCCCGACCGGAGCCGGGACCCTTGACGAAGACGTCGACCTTGCGCATCCCGTGCTCCATGGCACGGCGCGCGGCGGCCTCGGCGGCCATCTGCGCGGCATACGGCGTGGACTTGCGGGACCCCTTGAAGCCGACCTGGCCGGCGGAGGCCCAGGCGATCACGGCACCGGTGGGGTCGGTGATCGAGATGATCGTGTTGTTGAACGTGCTCTTGATGTGGGCCTGACCCACAGCGATGTTCTTCTTCTCCTTGCGGCGCACCTTCTTGGCGCCCGCAGCCATACGGCCCTTGGGAGGCATGTTTCTCCTACGTGTTCTTCGAAGCGGGGCAGTCCACTCGCGCGCGGCATCCGCTGGGGGTATGCCGCGGGCAGGCGGTTACTTGCCGGCCTTCTTCCTGCCGGCGACGGTGCGCTTGGGACCCTTGCGGGTGCGCGCGTTGGTCTTGGTGCGCTGACCGCGCACCGGGAGACCGCGACGGTGACGCAGGCCCTGGTAGGACCCGATCTCGACCTTGCGGCGGATGTCCGCCTGCACCTCGCGGCGCAGGTCACCCTCGACCTTGAGGTTGTCCTCGATCCAGTCGCGCAGCTTGACCAGGTCCTCGTCGACGAGGTCCTTGACCCGGGTGTCCGGGTTGACCCCGGTCGCCTCGAGGGCCTGCTGCGAGCTGGTCCTGCCAACTCCGAAAATGTAGGTCAGTGCCACCTCGACGCGCTTCTCGCGCGGGAGGTCAACTCCAACAAGACGTGCCATCTGTGGATGGTTCCTTTGTGTCATCCGGAGGTCTGGTGCAGTCACCGTTCCGGTCGCTGCCGGTCCTCGGCCTCCGGGCCGAGGGTGACGTCCCGCTCTTCGACATTGCTGGCGCGGGGGACGGGTGCTGCGTGCATCTTTTCTCTTGTGCGTGTGCTCGAAGTCCCGTGACCTCGTGCGGTTGATCAGCCCTGACGCTGCTTGTGGCGAGCGTTCTCGCAGATCACCATGACTCGCCCGTTACGGCGGATCACCTTGCACTTGTCACAGATCTTCTTGACGCTCGGCTGAACCTTCATTGCCTCTGCTGTCTTGTCGATCCGTCCCGGCACGGGTGAGCCATGCCGGGTCCTGCTGGTTCTTCGGGTCGGTACCGACGAGCCGACGCTCAGCGGTACCGGAAGACGATGCGGCCTCGGGTCAGGTCGTACGGGCTCAGCTCCACCACCACGCGGTCCTCGGGGAGGATCCGGATGTAGTGCTGGCGCATCTTGCCCGAGATGTGAGCGAGGACCTTGTGACCGTTGGTGAGCTCGACCCGGAACATCGCGTTCGGGAGAGCCTCGACGATCGTGCCCTCGATCTCGATGACGCCGTCCTTCTTGGCCATACCCTCTCAATCCGTCGGTGGGTCGCCCGTCGGTGGTTCGGAAGACCCCATGGAAATCGGTCGCGTGGTCGCCCTCGCGGATCTGTTCACATCATGCAAGAGCGCACACGTGACCGACGATCTATCTTACGGGATCGGTCCACTGCCTGGGAAATCGCCCCAACCCCGCGATGCCCCCTGTCTAGTCGGCTTCGCGCAGGTCCGCGGCGTACAGGGCAAGGATCCGGGCGGTCCCGTCGACGGCGCTCAGCTTCCCGTCGTGGACGGCATGGGTGATGTCGTCGCGCTGGGAGCGGACCGAGGGCGAGGAACGGACCGACTCCTGGAGCTGCGCGTCGACCATGGCCCACATCCAGTCCTCCTGCTGGTGGGCCCGCCGCTCGACGAGGTCCATCCCCTCTGCTCCGGACTCCAGGTGTGCCCGGTGGTCCAGGACGGCCTGCCACACCTCGTCGAGCCCGGCGCCGGTCAGCGAGCTGCAGGTCAGCACGGGCGGGCGACGCACCCCGGCCCCGGGCATGACGAGCCGCAGCACCGCGCTGAGGTCCCGGGCGGCTCCCCGGGCCGCGACCTCCTCGTCACCGTCGGCCTTGTTGACGGCGATGACGTCGGCGAGCTCGAGGATCCCTCGCTTGATCCCCTGGAGCTGGTCCCCGGCCCGCGCCAGCGTGAGCAGCAGGAAGGTGTCCACCATCTCGGAGACGGCGATCTCGTTCTGGCCCACGCCCACGGTCTCGACGATGACGACGTCGTACCCGGCCGCCTCCAGCACGAGCATGGACTCCCTCGTCGCGCGGGCGACCCCACCCAGCTGGCGGCCGGCGGGCGAGGGTCTGACGAACGCCCGGTCGCTCGCCGTGAGGTCGGCCATCCGGGTCCGGTCGCCGAGGATCGACCCACCGGTGCGCCGCGAGCTGGGGTCGACGGCCACGACGGCGACCCGGTGCCCGCGGTCGACCAGTCGGGCACCCATCGCGTTGATGAACGTCGACTTGCCGGCACCCGGGACGCCGGAGACGCCCACCCGCACCGAGCGGCCGGTGTCGGCCGCGAGCGCGGTCAGCAGCTCACGCGCCTGGGCGCGGTGATCGGCCCGACGGGACTCCAGCAGGGTGATGGCACGGGCGATGTGCTGCCGCGACCCGTCGCGGATCGCGGCAGCCAGCGTGCCGGTGTCGAGGTCCGCCTTCATCCGACCTCAGTCGCTCGCGGCCCTGGCACCCAGGTCCTGGATGAGCTCGATCGCGGCAGCGGCGATGACCGTCCCCGGCGGGTAGATCGCGTCGGCCCCGGCCGCCCGGAGGGCGTCGAAGTCGTGTGGCGGGATGACGCCACCGACGATGATCATCAGGTCCTCGCGCCCGAGCGCGTCGAGCTCCCGGCGCAGCGCCGGCACGAGGGTCAGGTGACCCGCGGCCAGCGAGCTGACGCCGACGACGTGCACGTCGGCCTCGACCGCCTGGCGGGCCACCTCGGCCGGGGTCTGGAACAGCGGGCCCACGTCGACGTCGAAGCCGAGGTCGGCGAACGCCGTGGAGATCACCTTCTGTCCGCGGTCGTGGCCGTCCTGGCCCATCTTGGCCACGAGGATCCGGGGGCGTCGCCCCTGCTCCTCCTCGAACTCCTCGACGAGGGACTGGGCGCGCTTGACGAGCTCGTCGTCCCCTGCCTCGGCGCTGTACACGCCACCGATGGTACGGATCTGTGCCGTATAGCGTCCGAAGACCTTCTCCATCGCCATCGACATCTCGCCGACCGTGGCCTTGGCCCGGGCCGCGTCGATGGCCAGCGCGAGCAGGTTGGTCTCCATCGTGTCGTCGGCCGCCCCGGCGGCCGCCGTCATCCTGTCCAGCGCCGCCTGGCACGCCGCCTCGTCGCGCTCGGCCCTCAGCCGCTCCAGCTTGGCGATCTGACCGGCCCGCACGGCGGCGTTGTCGACCTTGAGGACGTCGAAGGACTCGTCCGCCCCGTCCACGGCATACAGGTTGACCCCGACGACCGGCTGGTGGCCCGCGTCGATCCGGGCCTGGGTGCGCGCCGACGCCTCCTCGATGCGCAGCTTCGGTATGCCGGCCTCGATCGCCTTGGCCATGCCGCCGGCCGCCTCGACCTCCTCGATGTGCTCCCAGGCCCGCCGGGCGAGGTCGTGGGTCAGCCTCTCGACGTAGGCCGAACCGGCCCACGGGTCGATGGTCCGGCAGGTCCCGGACTCCTGCTGGATGAGCAGCTGGGTGTTGCGGGCGATCCGGGCGCTGAAGTCGGTCGGCAGCGCGATGGCCTCGTCGAGGGCGTTGGTGTGGAGGGACTGGGTGTGGCCCTGGGTGGCTGCCATGGCCTCGACGCAGGTCCGCACGACGTTGTTGAAGACGTCCTGGGCGGTCAGCGACCACCCCGAGGTCTGGCTGTGCGTGCGCAGCGAGAGCGACTTGGGGTTCTTCGGCTCGAACTGGTTGACGAGCCGGGCCCAGAGCAGCCGGGCGGCCCGCAGCTTGGCGACCTCCATGAAGAAGTTCATCCCGATCGCCCAGAAGAACGAGAGCCGCGGCGCGAAGGCGTCGATGTCGAGACCGACCGCCCGGCCGGCCCGGATGTACTCGACCCCGTCGGCCAGGGTGTACGCCAGCTCGAGGTCCTGGGTCGCCCCGGCCTCCTGCATGTGGTACCCCGAGATGGAGATGGAGTTGTACCGCGGCATCCGCTGCGAGGTGAAGGCGAAGATGTCCGAGATGATCCGCATCGACGGCTCGGGCGGGTAGATGTAGGTGTTGCGGACCATGAACTCCTTGAGGATGTCGTTCTGGATGGTCCCGGACAGCTTCTCCGGCGGCACGCCCTGCTCCTCGGCCGCGACGACGTAGAGCGCGAGCACCGGGATGACGGCGCCGTTCATCGTCATCGACACCGACATCTGGTCCAGCGGGATGCCGCTGAACAGAGTGCGCATGTCATAGATCGAGTCGATGGCGACTCCGGCCATGCCGACGTCGCCCTCGACGCGCGGGTGGTCGCTGTCGTAGCCGCGGTGGGTCGCCAGGTCGAAGGCGACGGACAGGCCCTTCTGGCCCGCGGTGAGGTTGCGCCGGTAGAAGGCGTTGGACTCCTCGGCGGTGGAGAACCCCGCGTACTGTCGGATCGTCCATGGCTGGTTGACGTACATCGTCGCGTAGGGACCGCGCAGGAACGGCGGGGCGCCCGGGATGGTGTCGAGGAAGTCCAGCCCGTCGAGGTCGCGCTCGGTGTAGAGCCGTGGCACGTCGATGAGCTCCGGGGTCGTCCAGGCCCGGTCGGCACCCGGCGTCGCGGCCACCGCCGCGGCCCACCGGTCGGCGGCGTCCGGGGACGGAGCCCCCGGGCCGAGGTGGATGGTCGAGAAGTCGGGAACGGCGCTCATCGGCTGGCTCCCTTCGGTGCGCCGAGGGTGTCGAGGACCCCGTCGAGGAAGGCCGCGACATCCATGCCGAGCCGCACCTCCCCGTCGGTCGGTGGGGCACCGTCGCCGAGCTCGCGCGCCCGGCCGGCCACGAGCACCTGGCCGATGCCGGCGGCCCGGAGGCCGGCGACCATGGCCGCGGCGTGCGCGGCATACCCCTTGGCGGAGGAGCAGAGGACGACCCACGGGGTGTCCGCCCCCGCCGCGGCGTCGGCGACGTCGCGGGGGTCGTCCGACTCGATCGTCGGCGCGTCGATCCCGCCGGCCGCCAGGAGGTTGGTCACGAAGGCCTCTCGGGCGCCGAAGTCGCGCCGGCTGCCCAGCGCGGCGAGGACGACCGTGGGCTTGTGGCCGTGGTCGACGAGGTATGCCGCGCTTCGGTCACGCAGCGCCTCGTAGACCTCGGCGTCGCGGTGCGGGGTGAGCCCGTCCGGCGTCGGCGGCAGGTTGGGACGCGTGGTCCGGACGAGCGGGGTCTCGTCGGCGAGCGGGAACATGCTGACCCCGGTGATCGGCTGGGAGCGCTCGGCGAGCGCCTCGCCCCGCTCGGCGCTGGTCTCGGCGATGAGGTCGGCGACGGTGCCCGCGTTGAGCGCCGTGGCGACGCCACCGGCCCGCTCGAGCTCCTGGAAGGCGACCCACGCCCGGTGGGCGAGGTCGTGCGTGAGCGACTCGACGTACCAGGAGCCTCCCGCCGGGTCGACGACGGCACCGGCGTGCGACTCCCGGGCCAGGACGATGGAGGTGTTGCGCGCCAGACGGCGCGAGAAGCGATCCGGCAGTCCGGCGACGGTGTCGTAGGGCAGGACGGTGATCGCGTCGGCCCCACCGGCGGCGGCGCCGAAGCATGCGAGGGTCTCGCGCAGGACGTTGCTCCAGGGGTCGTCACGGGTGAGCATCCGCCACGACGTCACGGCGTGGACGCGGGCGCCCCGGTCCGCCTCGGGGACACCGCTTGCCTCGGCGACCCGGGCCCACAGTCGCCGGATGGCCCGCACCGAGGCGATGGTGAGGAACTGGTCGGCGCTGGCGGCCATCCGGAAGTCGATCTGCCCCACCGCGGCGGCGGGCGCGGTCCCGGCGGCCTCGAGGGCCCGCAGGTAGGCGACGCCGGTCGCCACGGCGAGCGCAATCTCGTCGACGGCGCTGGCCCCGGCGTCGTGGTAGACGGTCGAGTCGACGGTGACCGCCCGCACAGGGGGGAGAGAGGTCAGGCAGGTCCGCACGGCCGCCACGAGGGGGCCGGTGTCGGGCGTTCCGCCGCGCCGCGCGGCATAGCCGATGGGGTCGTGGCCGAGGTTCCCAGCGGCCGGACCGTCGACGGGGGCCAACAGCGCGCCGAGAGCGTCGGCGGCCGCAGCCTGGTCATCGGCCGACGACACGGTGACCGGCACTCGGCCCAGCGGGACATCGGCGAGGACCGCCGGCACATCGGCGGCCGCGATACCGTCGGCACCGACCCGCAGCCACAGGGAGGTCACCCCGTGCTGGAGGTCGTCGGCGATGGCGGCCACCGTCGTCGGAACGTCGGGGTGCTCGTGAAGGGCGCGGACATCCCAGGGCTGGCCGGGATCGCGGGCTCCGCGACCCCGGGTGAACGGCATGGCGCCGGGGTACCCGAGGGCCTGCGGCTGCGCCGGGCGCGAGTAGAGCGGGTCGACCGTGAGGTCTCCGGGCAGGTGGGTGCGCAGCGCGTCCTCGGCCTGCTCCGCGGTCAGCTTCCGGCCCTCGGGACGGGACTTGTTGACGACGGTCCTGGCCAGCTCGGCCCAGTCGTCGTGGGTCTTCGGGGGAAACCCGTCGGCGAGAGCCAGCGGGCCGTGCGGTGACTCGGTCATCCCTGCTCCTTGTGGCGGTCTGCGGGCCCGCCGCCGACGCCCGCCGGGGCGACCCATTCCACCCTAATGGACGCTCCGAGGGGCCTCAGCCTGAGCGAACCGGGCGAGCCGAGAGATCACCCACATCTGCGCCGGCCGGAACGCCCGGGGCCGTCCGCCCCTCAGGGGTCAGGAGAGCGGGCCGTATGCCGCGCCCGCGGCGGAGAGCCGCTCCGACCCCCCGTCGAGGGCGGTGAGCACCCACAACCCGGCCGAGGTGACCGCGACGGTGTGTTCCCAGTGGGCAGCCCGCGTGCCGTCGAGGGTGACGACGGTCCACTCGTCGTCGAGCACCCTGTTGTCCTGCTCGCCCAGCGTCACCATCGGTTCGATCGCGAGCGTCGTCCCGTCGACGATCCGCGGCCCCTTGCCGGAGACCCGGTAGTTCGGCACCTGGGGGTCCATGTGCATCTCGGTGCCGATGCCGTGGCCGACGTAGTCCTCGACGATGCCGTAGCCGTGGCCGCGCCGCTCGCCGGCGGCGACGAGGCTGTCCTGGACGGCTGCGCCCACGGCATACAGGGAGCCACCGACCTGTAGGGCGGCGATGCCGGCCCACAGCGAGTCCTCGGTGTCCGCAAGGAGGTCGAGGTCCTCGGGCCGGGCCGCCTCGGGGCCCCCGACGACGAGGGAGATCGCCGCGTCACCGTGCCACCCGTCGAGGACTGCGCCGCAGTCGATGGAGAGCAGGTCACCGTCGTGGAGCACCCGGTCCCCCGGGATGCCGTGGACGATCTCGTCGTTGACGCTCGTGCACAGGGTGTGGTGGTAGCCCGGGACCAGCTGGAAGCTCGGGACGGCCCCGGCCCACCGGATGGCGGACTCGGCGATCTGGTCGAGCTCGCCGGTGGTGACGCCGTCGCGGACGTGCTGGCGCAGGTCGTCGAGCGTCTCCGCGACGACCAGACCCGCGGCACGCATCGCCACGATCTGGTCGGGTGTCTTGGCTTCGATGCGGTCCCGTCCGAACAGCCCCATGACGCGGCACCCTATCTCGTCGCCCCAACGCCGGGGAGCGGCGGGCACCAGACCGCCCCCCGATTCGAGTGGCCACGAATCGCCGTCTGAAGCCGACGGCATACGGCGATTCGTGGCCACTCAGTCAGGCAACGCGACTCACGCGACCAACGACCGGTTGACCTCCAGCCCCAGGGCCTGCGCGAACCGCCGCAGCGTCACGCCGCGCCGAGCCGGCACGAAGACGTCTTCCGCGAACACCTCGATCATCCGCCAGCCCTCGTCGATCGCGAGCTCGCGCCGCGCGGCGTCGGCGCTTCGTCGCCTACGGGAGGCGTGGTCCTGTCCCTGGTACTCACCGATCACGCGCCGTGCCCGCCAGACGAGGTCGCCGGTCAGCAGCCACTCTCCCGCCGCGTCAAAGATGTCGCCGTTGAGCTCGGGCTCGGGGAGCCCCGCTCGGGCGAACATGACCCGCGTTCGACTCTCCATGGGCGAGCGAGATCCAGGCCTGACCAGAGCCAGCGCCTCGGTGAGAAGCCTCTTGCCACGGGGACGCACCCGTCGATGCAGGGCCGCGGTCAGCATGTCGGTGCCGGTCCCCTGGCCGAGGCGACGGACCACCTCGTCGCCGACGACGACCAGATCCTCGGCGTCGAGGCCACGGGCGAGGACCTCACCGAGATCGCACCAGGTGTCGGCGAGGTCGACGACCCGAAGCCCACCGGTCAGGGCAGCGACCCGCAGCTCTGCCCCACGGTGACCGATCACGTCGCGCCGCCGGACACGGTTCCGCCAGGTCTCACTCATGACGTCGAGACCCTCCGGGGCCGGCATCCCGCTGGGGAGCGGCAGACCCCAGAGCCGGGCGGCGGTCACATGCGAGAAGAGGGCATCCTCGGGCAGCGCGAGCTGGACCATGGCCGCCCACTCGTGCAGGGCGGAGGGGGCCGCGGTCGAGTGCACCCCGTGAGTCGGGTGGAGCAG
Organism: uncultured Actinomycetota bacterium; assembly: GCA_963771015.1. Lineage (GTDB taxonomy): Bacteria > Actinomycetota > Actinomycetes > Actinomycetales > Dermatophilaceae > CAVSJJ01. The sequence continues at coordinate 136,582 of CAVYRN010000009.1, read as the reverse complement.
GTCGGTCCGGCGCAGCCGCTGTGGGGGCACCCCGAGCCGAAGCGCGTCTGCCGCGGTGAACGCGCGCGACAGGAGGGGTCGTGGCAGCGGGGCCGGTCTCACCCACCCAGGGTGACCGACTCCCCTCCCGCCGGCGACGAGTCATCCACAGGACGACGCAACCGTCGTCGAGTGGCCAGGAATCGCCGTATGCCGCCCGCTCCAGACGGCGATTCGTGGCCACTCGACCGGGGGACCAGGACGACGGTCAGCCGAGGGCGGCGACGATCCGGTTCGTGACGTCGTCGACCTCGCCGAGGCCGTCGACCTCGACGAGCAGGCCGCGCTCGGCATACGTCCTGGACAGCGGGGCGGTCTCACGGTGGTAGATGGCCATCCGCTCCCGGATGACCTCCTCGGTATCGTCCGAGCGTCCCTCGACCTGGGCCCGCCCGAGCAGCCGCTGGACGACGGCCTCGTCGTCCACGGTGAGCTCGAGCACCTTGTCGAGCTCACCGTCGTGGGCGGCGAGCATCGCGTCGAGGGCCTCGACCTGGGCGAGCGTGCGGGGGTAGCCGTCGAGGAGGAACCCGGGTCGGCAGTCGGCCTCGCTCAGCCGCCTGTCGACGATGGCGTTCGTGATGTCGTCGGTGACATAGCCGCCCGCCGCGATGATGTCCTCGACCTGACGGCCGAGGTCGGAGCCCGCGGTGATGTTGGCCCTGAAGATGTCCCCGGTCGAGATGGCGGGGATGCCGTAGTGCGCAGCGATGCGTCCGGACTGCGTGCCCTTACCGGCGCCCGGGGGGCCGAGGATGATGAGGCGCATCAAGGTGAGGAACCCTTCCTTTACCGCAGGAACCCTTCATAGTGTCGCTGCTGGAGCTGGGCCTCGATCTGTTTGACCGTCTCGAGACCGACCCCGACGACGATGAGGATCGAGGTGCCACCGAACGGGAAGTTCTGGTTCGCGTTGACCAGAACCAGCGCGATGAGTGGGATGAGCGAGATGATGGCGAGGTAGATCGCGCCGGGAACGGTGATCCTGTTGAGGACGTACGCGAGGTACTCGGCCGTGGGTCGCCCGGCGCGGATACCTGGGATGAAGCCGCCGTACTTCTTCATGTCGTCGGCGACCTCGGTGGGGTTGAACGTGATCGACACGTAGAAGAACGTGAAGAAGAGGATGAGCGCGGTGTAGAACAGCATGTACATCGGCTTGTCGCCGCGGACGAGGTTGATCTGGATCCAGGTGACCCAGCCGGGGGCCGTGCCGTCCGCCCGGGTGTTGAACTGGGCGAGCAGCCCGGGCAGGGCGAGCAGCGAGCTGGCGAAGATGACGGGGATGACGCCGGCCATGTTGACCTTGAGCGGGATGTACGTCGAGGTGCCGCCGTAGACCTTGCGCCCGACCATCCGTTTCGCGTACTGGACCGGGATGCGTCGCTGGCTCTGCTCGACGAACACGACAAGGGCGATGACGAAGAACCCCATGAGGATGACGCCGAGGAAGATGCCCCAGCCGGACTGGGTCTGGATCTGCCACAGCGAGCTCGGGAAGCGCGCGGCGATCGACGTGAAGATGAGCAGTGACATGCCGTTGCCGATGCCCCGGTCGGTGATGAGCTCACCCAGCCACATGATCAGCCCGGTTCCGGCCGTCATCGTCAGCACCATCATGAGGATCGTCACCATGGAGTTGTCGACGAGGATGTTCGTGCACGACGGGTTGCCGAACAGCTGAACCGGGTTCTGGGCGAAGGTGATGAGCGTCGAGGACTGGAGGATGGCCAGGCCGATGGTGAGGTAGCGGGTGTACTGGGTCATCTTCGTCTGACCCGCCTGCCCCTCCTTCTTCAGCGTCTCGAACCGGGGGATGACGACGGTGAGCAGCTGGACGATGATGCTCGCGGTGATGTACGGCATGATGCCGAGCGCGAACACCGACAGCTGGAGGAGCGCGCCACCGCTGAAGAGGTTGACCAGTCCGAGGAAGCCACCCGTCGTGTCGGCGCCGGCGAGACACTGCTGGACCTTGGAGTAGTCGATCCCCGGGGTGGGGACATGGCTACCGAGCCGGAACAGCGCAATGACCCCGAGCGTGAAGAGCAGCTTCGTGCGCAGGTCAGGCGTCTTGAACGCGCGGCCGAATGCGGTGAGCAACGGGGGTCCTCCAGGTATGCGGCCAGGAGCCGCTTGTCATCAGTCGGTCACAAGATACCCGGCGGGACCGCCGGGGTCGTCATCCGGTGCGTGACCGGGATGACTCGCGGTGAGAACGCAGTATGCCGCAGGGCGGGCTCCCTGGGCTCCCCGGCGGGGGCCTGGTCGCCGGCCCTGCGGCATACGGCCATGTCAGTGGGTCAGGCGGTCGTCGCCGAGCCGCCCGCCGCCTCGATCTTTGCCTTGGCGCTCGCCGAGAAGGCGTCCGCGGTGACGTTGACCACGACCGAGATCTCGCCGGTGCCGAGGACCTTGACGGGGTTACCGTCGCGGACCGCGCCCTTGGCCACGAGATCATCGACCGTCACGTCGCCACCCTGGGGGAACAGGCTCCCCAGCTTGTCGAGGTTGACGACCTGGTACTCGGTCTTGAACGGGTTCTTGAAGCCACGCAGCTTGGGGAAGCGCATGTGGAGCGGCGTCGTGCCGCCCTGGAAGCCCGCCGGAACCTGGTACCGGGCCTTGGTGCCCTTGGTCCCACGACCGGCGGTCTTGCCCTTGGACCCCTGGCCACGACCGACCCGGGTCTTCGGGGTCCTGGCCCCGGGCGCCGGGCGCAGGTGGTGGACCTTGAGGGCGGAACCCGTTGCGGTCTCCTCAGCGGCAGCCTTGCTGGCCTTGGTGTCGGCCATGATCACTCCACCTCCTCGACGGCGACCAGATGGGCCACCGCCTTGACCATCCCGCGCATCTCGGGACGGTCCTCCTTGACGACGATGTCGCCGATCCGCTTCAGACCGAGGGAGCGCAGCGTCTCGCGATGCTCGCGCAGCCCCCCGATCCCGGACCGGGTCTGGGTCACCTTGAGCCGCCCCATCACGCACCGGTCCCGGCGGCCTGGGCGCGCAGCATGGCGGCCGGTGCGACCTGGTCCACGGGCAGTCCCCGGCGCGCGGCAACGGCCTCCGGACGCTCCAGCGACTTCAGGGCCTCCACGGTCGCGTGGACGATGTTGATGGCGTTGTCGGAGCCGAGGCTCTTGGACAGCACGTCGTGGATGCCCGCGCACTCGAGAACCGCGCGGACCGGGCCACCGGCGATGACGCCGGTACCAGGAGACGCGGGGCGAAGCATGACGACGCCGGCCGCGGCCTCACCCTGGACGGGGTGCGGGATCGTGCCCTGGATGCGCGGGACCTTGAAGAACTGCTTCTTGGCCTCCTCGACACCCTTGGCGATCGCGGACGGCACCTCCTTGGCCTTGCCGTAGCCCACGCCCACGGTGCCGTCACCGTCGCCGACGACGACGAGCGCCGTGAAGCTGAACCGCCGACCGCCCTTGACGACCTTGGCGACCCGGTTGATGGTCACGACGCGCTCGAGGTAGGCGTTCTTCTCGGCTTCCCGACCGTCACGGCCGCCGCGGCGGTCGTCCCGGCGGTCGCCGCGACGCTCGCCCCGTTCGGGACGGTCGGTGGTCCCGGTGCCTCGACGCTGGGGTCCTGGCATCAGATGTTCCTCATTTCGCAAACACAGTGAACGACTCGGATCGTGGGGGTCACAGGGCCAGCCCACCCTCGCGGGCGCCGTCAGCGATGGCGGCCACCCGTCCGTGGTACTTGTTGCCGCCCCGGTCGAACACGACGGCCTCGACGCCGGCGGCCTTGGCGCGCTCGGCCACGAGCTCGCCGACCCGCTTGGCCTTGGCGGTCTTGTCCCCGTCGAAGGCCCGGACGTCGGGCTCCATGGTCGACGCCGACGCGACGGTCCTGCCGGCGGTGTCGTCGACGACCTGGACGAAGACGTGCCGACTCGAGCGGGAGACGACGAGGCGAGGCCGGGCCGCCGTGCCGGAGACGAACTTGCGCACGCGGTTGTGCCGGCGGCCGCGTGCGGCCCCCTTGCCCTTGGCGCGCTTGATGGTGATAGCCATGGCTTACTTACCAGCCTTTCCGACCTTGCGGCGGATGTGCTCGCCCGCGTACCGCACGCCCTTGCCCTTGTACGGGTCGGGCTTGCGGAGCTTGCGGATGTTCGCGGCCACCTCGCCGACGAGCTGCTTGTCGATGCCCTGGACGGAGAAGCGGGTCGGGGCCTCGACCACGAAGGAGATGCCCTGCGGGGGCTCGACGGTGATCGAGTGGCTGTAGCCGAGCGCGAACTCGAGCGTCTCGCCCTTGGCGACGACGCGGTACCCGGTACCGACGATCTCCAGCTTCTTCTCATAGCCCTCGGTCACGCCGAGAACCATGTTGTTGATGAGGGTCCGGGTCAGCCCGTGGAGCGAGCGCGAGACGCGCTCGTCGTCGGGGCGCTTGACCTCCAGGGCCACGTCACCGCGCTCAACGGTGATCGGCGCGGCCACGGTGTGGCTGAGCTCGCCCTTGGGGCCCTTGACCGTGACGGTCTGGCCGTCGATGGTGATGTCCACGCCGGTCGGGATGGTGACCGGCATACGTCCGATACGAGACATGTCGGCTTCCCCTTACCAGACGTAGGCGAGGACTTCCCCGCCAACGCCCTTGGTCGCGCACTGCTTGTCGGTCAGCAGCCCGGAGGAGGTGGAGAGGATCGCCACGCCGAGGCCACCGAGCACCTTGGGAAGGTTGGTGGACTTGGCGTAGACGCGCAGCCCCGGCTTCGACACCCGGCGCAGGCCGGCAATCGAGCGCTCGCGGTTCGGGCCGTACTTGAGGTTGATCGTCAGCGTCTTGCCGACCTCCGCGTCCGCCACGGCGAACGAGGCGATGTAGCCCTCGGCCTGGAGGATCTCGGCGATGTTCGACTTGAGCTTGCTGAACGGCATGGACACGTCGTCCTTGTGCGCCGAGTTGGCGTTCCGGACGCGGGTCAGCATGTCCGCGATCGGGTCAGTCATGGTCATCGGGCTTCTGCCCTCCCTCACCGCGGTTTCACCCCGGTGTCCGGGGCGACCTTCGATGTAGATGGTCTGGTTATCTCAGGTGGTGCGGGTGGTGGGTGGTATGCCGCGCACCGCGGCGGGTGGGGAGCCGGTCGCCACGGGGGCGGTCGGCATACCCCGGTCGGGTCACCAGCTGGACTTGGTCACGCCCGGGAGCTCGCCCCGGTGCGCCATCTCCCGCAGGCAGATCCGGCACAGGCCGAACTTGCGGTAGACCGAGTGAGGGCGCCCGCAGCGCTGGCAGCGCGTGTAGCCGCGCACCTTGAACTTCGGCGTGCGGTTCGCCTTGTTGACGAGGGCGGTCTTGGCCATGCTCAGTTCTCCTTGAACGGGAAGCCGAGCCCCTTGAGCAGGGCGCGTCCCTCGTCGTCGTTCGTCGCGGTCGTCACGACCGTGATGTCCATGCCGCGGACCCGGTCGATCCGGTCCTGGTCGATCTCGTGGAACATCGACTGCTCGGTGAGACCGAAGGTGTAGTTGCCACGGCCGTCGAACTGCGCCGGGGACAGGCCACGGAAGTCGCGGATCCGGGGCAGGGCGATGCTGACGAGCCGGTCGAGGAACTCCCACATCCGGTCGCCCCGCAGCGTGACGTGGGCGCCGATCGGCATGCCCTCGCGCAGCTTGAACTGGGCGATCGACTTGCGTGCCTTCGTGACCACCGGCTTCTGGCCGGTGATCGCCGTGAGGTCGCGGACCGCCCCCTCGATGAGCTTGCTGTCCTTGGCCGCATCGCCGACGCCCATGTTGACGACGACCTTGACGACTCCGGGGACCTGCATGGCGTTCTGGTAACCGAACTGGTCCTGTAGCCCGGCCCGGATCTGGGCCGCGTAGCGCTCCTTGAGGCGGGGGGCGGCCTTCTCGGTCTCTGTCGTCGTCATCACAGGTCCTTACCCGAGCGCGCGGCCACACGGACCCGGCTCGCCTTCTGGCGGCCACCTCGCTCGACGGTATCGACGCGGGTCTTGATCCGCGTCGGCTTCTTGTCAGCGGGGTCGACCACGGCCACGTTGCTCACGTGGATCGACGCCTCCTGGACCATGAGGCCACCGGTGCGGGTGCCGCGGGTGGTCTCACCGGTCTTGGTGTGCCGGGTGACCCGGTTGACGCCCTCGACGGTGACCCGGCCGGCCTCGCGGTCGACCGCGATGACCTTGCCGGTCGCCCCGACGTCCTTGCCGGCCAGCACCTGCACGGTGTCGCCCTTCTTGATCTTCATCTTCGCCATGGGCTACAGCACCTCCGGTGCGAGGGAGATGATCTTCATGAACTTCTTCTCTCGCAGCTCGCGGCCCACCGGGCCGAAGATTCGGGTCCCACGGGGGTCCCCGTCGCTCTTGAGGATGACGGCGGCGTTCTCGTCGAAGCGGATGTACGACCCGTCCGGGCGACGCCGCTCCTTCTTGGTCCGCACGACGACGGCCTTGACGACGTCGCCCTTCTTGACGTTGCCGCCGGGGATCGCGTCCTTGACGGTCGCGACGATGGTGTCGCCGATGCCGGCGTAGCGCCGGCCCGAGCCGCCGAGCACGCGGATGACCAGGATCTCCTTGGCTCCGGTGTTGTCGGCGACGCGCAGTCGACTCTCCTGCTGGATCACTTCGCCTTCTCCAAAATCTCCACGACGCGCCAGCGCTTGGTTGCCGACAACGGGCGGGTCTCCATGATGAGGACGCGGTCACCGACGCCGGCCGAGTTGACCTCGTCGTGCGCCTTGACCTTGCTCGTGCGCCGGATGACCTTGCCGTAGAGGGCGTGCTTGACGCGGTCCTCGACCTCGACGACGACGGTCTTGTCCATCTTGTCGCTGACGACGTAGCCCTGGCGGGTCTTGCGGTAGTGGCGGGCGCCGCTGGCGGACTGCCCGCTCGCCGTATCGGTCACTGCGGCCTCCGTGGTGTTCTCGCTCATGCCGTGGCCTCGTTCTTGTCGGGGGCGGCACCGATGCCCAGTTCGCGCTCACGCATCTCGGTGTAGATGCGGGCGATGTCCTTGCGGACCGCCCGCAGCCGGCCGTGGTTGTCCAGCTGACCGGTCGCCGACTGGAACCGGAGGTTGAACAGCTCCTCCTTGGCCTTGCGCAGCTCGTCGACGAGACGGTCGTCGTCGAAGCCACGCAGGTCGTCGGAGGTCAGGTCCTTGGAACCGACTGCCATCAGATGTCACCACCTTCGCGCTGGATGAAGCGGCACTTCATCGGCAGCTTGTGCATGGCCAGCCGCATCGCCTCACGCGCGACGTCCTCGGTCACACCCGAGAGCTCGAACATGACGCGACCGGGCTTGACGTTGGCGATCCACCACTCGGGCGAGCCCTTGCCGGACCCCATCCGCGTCTCGGCGGGCTTCTTGGTGAGCGGCCGGTCGGGGTAGATGTTGATCCACACCTTTCCGCCACGCTTGATGTACCGCGTCATCGCGATACGTGCCGACTCGATCTGCCGGTTCGTCACGTATGCCGGCTCGAGAGCCTGGATGCCGTAGTCGCCGAAGGCGATGGTCGTACCGCCCTTGGCAGCGCCCGAGCGACCCGGGTGGTGCTGCTTGCGGTGCTTGACTCGACGAGGAATGAGCATTAGCTGGCCTCTCCCCCAGTGGCGGACGGGGTGCTCGCGGCGGGCGCCTCGGCGGCGGGGGCAGCGGCGGCCTGGGGGGCCTCCGCCGGCCGCTCGGTGCGACGAGCGCGGGCCGGGCGGTCGCCAGCGTCGCGGCGCGGGCCACGGCTCTGGCGCGGCGCGGCGGCCTGCTGGGCGGCCAGCTCACGCGCGGTGAGGTCGCCCTTGTAGATCCAGACCTTGACGCCGATCCGGCCGAACGTCGTCCGGGCCTCGTACAGGCCGTAGTCGATGTTGGCCCGCAGCGTGTGCAGCGGCACCCGACCCTCGCGGTAGAACTCGGTGCGGCTCATCTCGGCGCCACCGAGGCGGCCGGAGACCTGCACCCGGATGCCCTTGGCACCGGCGCGGGTCGCCGACTGCATCCCCTTGCGCATCGCCCGCCGGAAGGAGACACGGGCGCTCAGCTGCTCGGCGATGCCCTGGGCGACGAGCTGGGCGTCGATCTCGGGGTTCTTGACCTCGAGGATGTTGAGCTGGACCTGCTTGCCGGTGAGCTTCTCGAGCTCGCCGCGGATCCGGTCCGCCTCGGCGCCACGGCGACCGATGACGATGCCGGGACGCGCGGTGTGGATGTCGACGCGGACCCGGTCACGGGTGCGCTCGATGTCGACGCGCGCGATGCCCGCCCGCTCCATGCCCTCGGACATGAGCTTGCGGATCGCCACGTCCTCCTTGACGTAGTCGCGGTACCGCTGACCCTCCTTGGTGGAGTCGGCGAACCAGCGGCTGCGGTGCTCGGTCGTGATGCCCAGCCGGAAGCCGTGCGGGTTGACCTTCTGACCCATTAGCGCTTGCCTCCCTTGCTGGACTTCGTGGACTTCGTGGACGTCGCTTGCCTGTCGGCCGCGCCGTCCCGGGTCGGAACCTGCTCGACGACGACGGTGATGTGGCTGGTCCGCTTGTTGATCCGGCCGGCGCGGCCCTGGGCCCGCGGGCGGAACCGCTTCATCGTCGCGCCTTCGTCGACGAACGCGTGGGCGATGACGAGCTCGCGCTCGTCGAACCGCTCGGCGTGCGCATCCGCCTTGACGCGGGCGTTGGCGATGGCGCTCTCGAGGACCTTGCGGATCGGCTCGCTCGCACCCTGCGGGGCGAAGCGGAGCGTGGCCACGGCGTCGGGTGCCCGCTTGCCGCGGATGAGCGCGACGACGCGACGCGCCTTCTGGGGCGTCACGCGGACGTGGCGGGCGACGGCCCGTGACTGCGTCACGGGCGTGGTGCTGTCGGTCGAGGCCATCAGCGGCGCCGCCCCTTCTTGTCGTCCTTCACGTGACCCCTGAACGTGCGGGTCGGCGCGAACTCGCCGAGCTTGTGGCCGACCATCGCCTCGGTGACGAACACCGGGGTGTGCTTGCGACCGTCGTGCACCGCGAGGGTGTGACCGAGCATGTCGGGGCTGATGACGGACCGGCGTGACCAGGTCTTGATGACGTTCTTGGTGCCCGCTTCATTCTGGGCGTCCACCTTCTTCTGAAGGTGGTCGTCGATGAAGGGGCCCTTCTTCAAGCTACGAGGCATGTGCAACGGCTCCTATCAACGCTTCTTGCCCGTGCGGCGGCGGCGGACGATCATCTTGTCGCTGGCCTTGCCAGGACGGCGGGTGCGGCCCTCAGGCTGCCCCCAGGGACTCACCGGGTGGCGGCCACCGGAGGTACGACCCTCGCCACCACCGTGCGGGTGGTCGACCGGGTTCATGACGACACCGCGGACGGTCGGGCGCTTGCCCTTCCAGCGCATCCGGCCGGCCTTGCCCCAGTTGATGTTGGACTGCTCGGCGTTTCCGACCTCGCCGATCGTCGCTCGGCAGCGGGCGTCGACGTTGCGGATCTCGCCGGACGGCATACGCAGCTGGGCGAAGGCGCCGTCCTTGGCGACGAGCTGGACGCGGACGCCGGCCGAGCGGGCGATCTTCGCCCCGCCGCCGGGCCGGAGCTCGACGGCGTGGATCACGGTGCCGGTGGGGATGTTGCGCAGCGGCAACGAGTTGCCGGGCTTGATGTCCGAACCGGGGCCGTTCTCGATGAGGTCACCCTGGCGGAGCTTGTTCGGCGCGAGGATGTAGCGCTTCTCCCCGTCGGCGTAGTGCAGCAGCGCGATGCGGGCGGTGCGGTTGGGGTCGTACTCGATGTGCGCAACCTTGGCCGGCACGCCGTCCTTGTCGTGGCGGCGGAAGTCGATGACCCGGTAGGCGCGCTTGTGCCCCCCACCGATGTGGCGGGTCGTGATGCGGCCGTTGTTGTTGCGGCCGCCGGTCTTGGACAGCGGGCGCACGAGGGACTTCTCGGGCGTCGAACGAGTGACCTCGGCGAAGTCGGCCACGCTCGAGCCCCGACGCCCCGGCGTCGTCGGCTTGTACTTGCGGATACCCATGGTGTGTGTCCTTCAGTCCTCGTTCGTCTCAGGCGCCGGCGCTGCCGAAGATGTCGATCGTGCCCTCGCGGAGGGTGATGATCGCCCGCTTGGTGTCCTTGCGCTTGCCCACGCCGAACTTGGTCCGGCGCACCTTGCCCGGGCGGTTCATCGTGTGCACGGAGTCGACCTTGACGCCGAAGATCTCTTCGACGGCGATCTTGATCTCGGTCTTGTTCGAGCGTGGGTCGACGAGGAAGGTGTACTTCCCCTCGTCGAGCAGCCCGTAGGACTTCTCGGAGACGACCGGCGCGATGAGGATGTCGCGGGGGTTCTTGGCGGTCATCGCAGCCTCACTTCTCCGTCTCGGTGTCGTCGGCCTTCTTGGCGCGGCTGCCGGCCTTCTTGAACCCGGCGGCCACGGCGGCCTCCTCGTCCTTGAACCAGAACTCGGCGACCGTGGAGTCGTACCAGCGACCACCGGGGGCGTGGTAGAGGCCGGAGTCGGCGTTGCCCTTGACGAGGTAGCCCTCCGGAGCGGTGCCGTCCTCGGCCGACGGCGCGGCGCCCTCGGGCAGCTCCGCCACCGTGCTCGGGACCGGAGCCACCTCGGCGGCGGCCTCGGCCTTGGCCGCTTGTCGGGCTTGTCGGCCTTCGCGGGCTTGTCCGCCTTTTCCGGCTTGTCCGCCTTGGCGGGCTTGTCCGCCTTACCGGCTTGTCCGCCTTCGCTGGCTTGTCCGCCTTGACCTTCTCGGCCACCTCGACCGGCAGGTCCTCGACCTGGACGGTCGCGGTCGGCCCGCCGACGAAGGTGTCGAGCGCGGCCTTGGTGAAGACCACATCGTCGGCACACAGGACGTCGTAGGTGTTGAGCTGGTCGACGGCGAGCACGTGGACGCCGACGAGGTTGCGGACCGACTTCAGCGAGACGATGTCGGTGCGGTCGAGGACGACGAGCAGGTTCGGCCGCTCGGTGAGGCCCGCCAGCAGATCGCTCGCCGACCTCGTCGACGGGGCGTCACCGGTGACGATCGACTCGACGACGTGGATCCGGCCGTGCCGCGCCCTGTCCGAGAGGGCCCCGCGCAGGGCGGCGGCCTTCATCTTCTTGGGGGTGCGCTGGGCGTAGTCGCGCGGCTGCGGGCCGTGGACGACGCCACCTCCGGCGAACTGCGGCGCCCGGATCGAGCCCTGGCGAGCCCGGCCGGTGCCCTTCTGGCGGTACGGCTTCTTGCCACCGCCGCGGACCATGCCGCGGGTCTTCGTCGCGTGGGTGCCCTGGCGCGCCGCCGCGAGCTGGGCGACGACGACCTGGTGGATCAGCGGGACGTTGGTCTGCACGTCGAAGATCTCGGCGGGCAGGTCGACGGCCACGGTCGTGGCCTTGGCAGTGGTAGCCATGAGGTCAGGCCCCCTTCGCCGCGGAGCGGACGAGAACGACGGCGCCGCGCGGGCCGGGAACGGCCCCCTTGACGAGCAGCAGCCCCTTCTCGGCGTCGACCGCGTGGATCGTGAGGTTCTGGGTGGTCTGTCGCACGCCGCCCATCCGGCCGGCCATCCGCATGCCCTTGAAGACGCGGCCCGGAGTGGCACAGGCACCGATCGAGCCCGGCTTGCGGTGGTTCTTGTGCGCGCCGTGCGAGGAGGAGACGCCGTGGAAGCCGTGCCGCTTCATGACCCCGGCGAAGCCCTTGCCCTTGGTCGTGCCGGTGACGTCGACGACCTGGCCGGCCTCGAACACCTCGGCGGTGACCTCCTGGCCGAGCTCGAAGTCACCGGCGTTGTCGGTGCGCAGCTCGACGAGGTGGCGGCGCGGCGTGACGCCGGCCTTCTCGAAGTGGCCGGTGAGCGGCTTGGTGACCTTGCGCGGGTCGATGGCGCCGTAGCCGAGCTGCACCGCGGCATACCCGTCGACGTCGGCGTGACGCACCTGGGTGACCACGCACGGGCCGGCCTTGATGACGGTGACGGGGACGAGCTTGTTGTCGGCGTCCCAGACCTGGGTCATGCCGAGCTTCTCGCCCAGTAGGCCGGTGAGGGTCCTGGTGGCAGTGTGAGTCATGATCGTCGACCTCAGAGCTTGATCTCGATGTTGACGTCGGCCGGCAGGTCGAGACGCATCAACGAGTCGACGGCCTTGGGCGTCGGGTCGATGATGTCGATGAGGCGCTTGTGGGTGCGCATCTCGAAGTGCTCGCGGCTGTCCTTGTACTTGTGGGGCGAGCGGATGACCACGAAGACGTTCTTCTCCGTGGGCAGCGGCACCGGGCCCACCACCGTCGCGCCGGCACGGGTCACCGTGTCGACGATCTTGCGCGCCGAGCTGTCGATGACCTCGTGGTCATACGACTTCAGGCGGATGCGGATCTTCTGTCCCGCCATCTGCGTTCCCGTCTCTCTCTCGCCGTCCTGCTGTGGTCCTTCGGCCGGGTCCTGGTCGCCGCCCCCCGCGGTCGGGTGTGTCGCGGAGGCGTCAGAGCCTCGCGCCCAGCGCAATCTTGCGCTCCCGTGGCGGATGATCGGTTCCCGGTGGACCCGGGGCCTGGCCGACCCGATGTGTCGCCCCGCCGTGGCGGTTCGATTCGTTCGCATCAGATGTGCGCGCCTGCCACCGTCTCGGACCGGAGCCCATCGACGAGTCGCCCGGCGCGCGCCAAGCAACCGGTCTAGTGTGCCAGAGCCTTCGCCGCCGATCCAAATCGACCGGATCCGGCGGGGCGGAGCGGGTATGCCGCGGGCCCGTCGCCGGGCCCCGGGGACGGCTCGCCGCAGCGGTCGCGAGCGGGTCGACCGGCCTTCGCGGGCCTCGCGACGGGGCCGCCCCCTGGTCCGTGCTGGTGCTCCGCCGCGTGGTCGCCGGGGCCCTGGTCCCCCCACCACCACGTATCACCGTCGGCCGGGTCTGCTCCTTGGCTTACAGCGAGGCACACAGGGGACGCGCTTCGCCTCACCAGGGGGAAAGGAAGAGACTCATGTTCTCGTTCACATCGCGAGCAGCCCGACTGGCCCTTGCCGGGGCGGCCGCTCTGGCCGTCACCGTAGGCGCCGCCGGCTCCGTGCTGGCGGCCGGCGGCGCCTCGCCCAACGGCTCGGCAGGAGGCGGATCGGCGAGCACGACGCTCGTCGCGACGCTCGCGCCGGTCGCGGGCTCTCAGGTCCAGTTCGTCACCGTGGCCCCGTGCCGCATCATCGACACCCGCAACGTCGGCGGCCCGATCAACGGGACGACCCGGACGTTCACCGCTGACGGCCCGTATGCCGGCCAGGGCGGCAACGTCTCCGGCTGCAACGTCCCGTCGAACCTCGTCGCCGTCCAGCTCAACCTCGGTGCGATCTCGGCGGCCGGACAGAAGGGCTGGGTCAAGGCGTGGGCCGCAGGGACGACCGAGCCGCTCGCCTCGCTCGTCAACTTCCCGACGAACGCACCGATCGCCAACATGGTGACGATCCCGGTCAACGGCTCGGGGAACTTCACCGTGCGTACGTTCCACTCGGCCCACATCTTCGCCGACGTCGCCGGGTACTACGTCAAGCCGCTCTACGCGCAGATCAGCTCCACCGGCTCGGTCTACTCCGGCGTCTCCTCGGGCGTCGTCTCGACGACCCACCCGGGCACGGGCGAGTACACGGTGACCTTCGACCGTGACGTCAGCAAGTGCGCGGCGACGGGGAGCGACATCGTCTTCGCCGGCACGCGCGACATCTCGATCGACACGCACTTCAGCGCGGACCCGAGGACGGTGACCGTGCGGGTGACCAACGCCAGCAACACGCTGGAGAACACCTTCTTCAACCTCAGCCTCGCCTGCTGAGAGCATCTCGACCCGGATGGGGCCGGCCGCCACGGGCGCCGGCCCCATCCGGCGTCCAGATGCGAACGGCGTGGGTCGGGGATCCGCCAGTAACCAGAACCCCGCCCTCTCCGATCCTGCCCTACCTTGGGTAATGGTGCGTGCCTTCGCACCGCCCCCCAAGGAATGGAGAATGGAGTGCGCATCACACAGCGTCGTGTCAAGAGGTACTCCGCCTCGATCGTCGGAGCGGCCGCCCTTGTCCTCACCATCGGCGGCGTCGGTCTCGCCGCGGGGGGCGGGGGTGCGAACGGTGCCGCCGCGGCACCCTCCGCCGCCACGGTGATCGTCCCGCCGGTCGGTCCCCCGCTGAGGTTCGTGGCCGTCACCCCCTGCCGGATCATCGACACCCGTGTGGCCGGAGGAGCGCTCAATGCCAGCGCCCGGACGTTCACCGCAGACGGGCCGTACACCAGCCAGGGCGGCAACCCCTTGGGCTGCGCCATCCCCCCCAACGTCGCCGTCGCCGTCCAGGTCAACCTCGGCGCCATCGCCGCAGGCGGGGCGAAGGGCTGGGCCAAGGCATGGGCCGCCGGAACCACCGAGCCCCTCGCCTCGATCATCAACTACCCGGCCGACGCACCCATCTCCAACATGGTGACCATCCCCGTCAGCACAGCGAGCAACTTCAACATCAAGACGGCCAACAAGGCCCAGATCTTCGCCGACATCGCCGGGTACTACGTCAAGTCGCTCTACGTGGCGGTCACTCCCAGCGGATCCGTCTACAGCGGCATCTCCTCCGGCGTGGTCTCCACGTCGAGGTGGTCGATGGGGATCTACCTGGTGAAGTTCGACCGCAGCGTGCAAGCCTGCGCGGCGGCGACGAACGACATCACCTTCGCCACCAACAGCGACGTCTCGGCGGACGTGGGGTATCCCGGCATCACCTCCGACCCCAACACGGTGACGGTCGAGGTCACCAACGCCGCCAACACGCTCGTTGACACCTACTTCACCCTCAGCCTCACCTGCTGAGACCATCTCGACCCGGATGGGGCCGGCCGCCGCGGGCGCCGGCCCCATCCGGCGTTCGGCGCAGCCGGGCACCCGGATCCCCGAACCCAGGTCGACGTGAAGCCCCCACCGCCGTGCGCCACGCCATACCTTGAAGTCGGTGCCGAAGTCAAGCACCGCCATCCAATGAAGGAGCCTGGAATGCGCGCACTACCACGACGTGTCACGAGGTACTCCGTCGCCGCGGCCGGTGCGGCCGCCCTTGTCCTCGCCATCGGTGGCGTCGGTCTCGCCGCCGGCGGCCCCGGCTCGAGCGGTCCGGCTGCGGCCCCGTCGGCCGCCGCGCTCGCCGCGACGCCGCCGGGGGGCGAGCTGCAGTTCCTCGCCGTCACCCCCTGCCGGATCGTCGACACCCGCGTGACCGGAGGAGCCCTCAACGCCAGCGCCCGGACGTTCACCGCCGACGGGCCGTACACCAGCCAGGGCGGCAACGCCGCCGGCTGCGGCATCCCCGCCGACATCGCCGTCGCCGTCCAGGTCAACCTCGGCGCCATCGCCGCAGGCGGGGCCAAGGGCTGGGCCAAGGCATGGGCCGCCGGAACCACCGAGCCCCTCGCCTCGATCATCAACTACCCGGCCGACGCACCCATCTCCAACATGGTGACCATCCCGGTCAGCGCGAGCGAGCAACTTCAACATCAGGACGTCCAACAAGGCCCAGATCTTCGCCGACATCGCCGGGTACTACGTCAAGCCGCTGTACGCCTCGATCGACGCGCAGGACGGGACCCCCACGGTCTGGCTCGGCGTGGCGTCCGGCCTGGTCGGCGTCGACCGAAGTGCCGTCGGCACGTACCAGCTGACCTTCGACCGTAACGTCACCCACTGCGTCGCCACCGCGACCGACTTCCTCTTCAGCCCGGTCCACGAGATCTCGGTCGACACGACGTTCTCGGACGACAGCACCGTCTACGTCCAGGTCAAGGACTCCTCCACCGGGGCCCCCGAGGACACCCTCTTCCACATCAGCCTCACCTGCTGACGACCCCCACGGCACGGCGAAGGGCCCCCGCACCAACCGGTGCAGGGGCCCTTCGGAGGTTCAGGGGCGGAGCCCCCCGTGGGTCACTGGTTGATCTTGGTGACCCGGCCGGCGCCGACGGTGCGGCTGCCCTCGCGGATGGCGAAGCGCAGACCCTCCTCCATGGCGATCGGCTGGATGAGCTCGACCTTCATCTCGGTGTTGTCGCCGGGCATGACCATCTCGGTGCCCTCGGGCAGGTGGACGACGCCCGTGACGTCCGTGGTCCGGAAGTAGAACTGCGGGCGGTAGTTGTCGTAGAACGGCGTGTGCCGGCCGCCCTCGTCCTTGGACAGGATGTAGACGTTGGCCTCGAAGTCCGTGTGCGGGGTGATCGAGCCCGGCTTGACGACGACCTGGCCGCGCTCGACGTCCTCGCGCTTGGTGCCACGAAGGAGCAGGCCGACGTTCTCGCCCGCCCGACCCTCGTCGAGCAGCTTGCGGAACATCTCGATGCCGGTGACGGTCGTCTTGGCCGAGGTCTCCTTGATGCCGACGATCTCGACCTCCTCGTTGACCTTGAGGATGCCGCGCTCGATGCGACCGGTGACGACGGTGCCACGACCGGTGATCGTGAAGACGTCCTCGACGGGCATGAGGAACGGCTTGTCCGTGTCACGCTCGGGCTCGGGGATGTACTCGTCGACGGCGTCCATGAGGTCGAGAACACCCTGCTGCCACTCCGGGTCACCCTCGAGCGCCTTGAGCGCCGACACGCGGATGACCGGGATGTCGTCGCCCGGGAACTCGTACTCGGAGAGGAGCTCGCGGACCTCCATGTCGACGAGCTCGAGGATCTCCTCGTCGTCGACCATGTCGGCCTTGTTGAGCGCCACGACGATGAAGGGGACGCCGACCTGGCGGGCCAGGAGGACGTGCTCCTTGGTCTGCGGCATCGGGCCGTCCGTGGCGGCGACCACGAGGATCGCGCCGTCCATCTGAGCCGCGCCGGTGATCATGTTCTTGATGTAGTCGGCGTGACCCGGGCAGTCGACGTGAGCGTAGTGCCGCTTCTCGGTCTGGTACTCGATGTGTGCGATCGAGATGGTGATACCGCGCTGCTTCTCCTCCGGAGCCTTGTCGATGTCGTCGAATGCGAACACCGGGTTCAGGTCCGGGAACTTGTCGTGCAGGACCTTGGAGATGGCAGCCGTCAGCGTCGTCTTCCCGTGGTCGATGTGACCGATGGTGCCGATGTTGACGTGCGGCTTGGTCCGCTCGAACTTTGCCTTCGCCACTTGCTTGTCCTCCTCAGGACTGTTCTTTGGTTTACGCCGAACGACCGAACAGGACGTGGCGTCGTCTGGGTGGGTGGTACTGAATGGGAAACGGCGACCAGTCTAGCGGTCACTCGCCCCTGGTCTTCTTGATGATCTCCTCGGCCACCGACTTGGGGACCTCGGCGTAGGAGTCGAACTCCATGGAGTAGTTCGCCCGGCCCTGTGTCTTGGACCGCAGGTCCCCGACATAGCCGAACATCTCCGACAGCGGGACCAGGCCGCGAACGACCTTGGCACCGCTGATGTCCTCCATCGCCTGGATGTGCCCCCGGCGGGAGTTGATGTCGCCGATGACGTCGCCCATGTACACCTCGGGGGTGCGCACCTCGACCGACATCATCGGCTCGAGGAGCACGGGGTCGGCCTTGCGGACGGCCTCCTTCAGCGCCATCGAGCCGGCGATCTTGAACGCCATCTCCGAGGAGTCGACGTCGTGCGACGCGCCGTCGAGCAGCGTCGCCTTGATCCCGACGAGCGGGTACCCGGCCAGCACGCCGTACTGCATGGCGTCCTGGATGCCGTGGTCGACCGACGGGATGTACTCGCGCGGCACCCGACCGCCGGTCACCTTGTTGTCGAACTCGTAGAGCTCGCCGCCCGAGGTGTCCAGCGGCTCGATGCTGATCTGGATCTTCGCGTACTGGCCCGAGCCACCCGTCTGCTTCTTGTGGGTGTAGTCGAGCTTCTCGACGGTCCGACGGATCGTCTCGCGGTAGGCCACCTGCGGCTTGCCGACGTTGGCCTCGACCTTGAACTCACGCTTCATCCGGTCGACGAGGATGTCGAGGTGGAGCTCGCCCATCCCGGCGATGATCGTCTGGCCGGTGTCCTCGTCGAGGGAGACCTGGAACGTCGGGTCCTCCTCGGCGAGCTTCTGGATGGCCGTGCTGAGCTTCTCCTGGTCACCCTTGGTCCTCGGCTCGATGGCCACCTGGATGACGGGCTCGGGGAAGGTCATCGACTCGAGGACCACCGGGTCCGTGGCGCTGCACAGGGTGTCGCCGGTCGTCGTGTCCTTGAGGCCGATCATCGCGTAGATGTGGCCGGCCTGAGCCGCACTGACCGGGTTCTCCTTGTTGGCGTGCATCTGGAAGAGCTTCCCGATGCGCTCCTTCTTGAGCTTGGTCGAGTTCATGACCTGGGTGCCGGAGTCGACCTTGCCCGAGTAGACCCGGACGAAGGTGAGCTTGCCGAAGAACGGGTGGGCGGCGACCTTGAACGCCAGCGCCGAGAACGGCTCGGTGGAGTCGGGGCGGCGAGTGACCTTCTCCTCCTCGGCGCCCGGGCGGTGGCCGATCATCGGCGGGACGTCGAGGGGCGAGGGCAGGTAGTCGATGACGGCGTCGAGCATGGGCTGGACGCCCTTGTTCTTGAACGCCGAGCCGCACAGGACCGGGTACGCCTCGGAGCTGATCGTCATCTTGCGGATGCCGGCCTTGAGGTCCGCGATCGACAGCTCGCCCTCCTCGAGGTACTTCTCGAGCAGGTCCTCGTTGTGCTCGGCCACGCTCTCGACCATGTCATGGCGGTACTGCTGGGCCTTCTCCACCAGATCGGCCGGGATGTCCTCGACGGCGTAGTCGTCGCCGATCTGGACGTCGCCGCGCCACAGGAAGGCCTTCATCTCGAGCAGGTCGACGACGCCGTGGAAGTCGTGCTCGGCACCGATCGGCAGCTGGAGCACGAGCGGGGTCGCGCCGAGCCGGTCCTTGATCGTGTCGACGGTGAAGTAGAAGTCCGCGCCGAGCTTGTCCATCTTGTTGACGAAGCAGATGCGCGGGACCGAGTACTTGTCGGCCTGACGCCACACGGTCTCGGACTGCGGCTCGACGCCCTCCTTGCCGTCGAAGACGGCGACGGCACCGTCGAGCACCCGGAGGGACCGCTCCACCTCGACGGTGAAGTCGACGTGCCCCGGGGTGTCGATGATGTTGATCTGGTTGTTCTTCCAGAACGTCGTCGTCGCGGCGGAGGTGATGGTGATGCCGCGCTCCTGCTCCTGCTCCATCCAGTCCATCGTGGCCGCGCCGTCGTGGACCTCACCGATCTTGTAGTTGATCCCGGTGTAGAAGAGGACGCGCTCCGTCGTCGTGGTCTTGCCGGCGTCGATGTGCGCCATGATGCCGATGTTGCGGACCTTGGTGAGGTCCGTCAGGACGTCGAGTGCCACTTTGGATTCTCATCTCGTTGTGCTGTGGTCTGCGGAAGACGGGTGGGTCAGGCGGCCGACCGCGCTGTCGGGTCCGCTGTGGCGACCCGCCGGTATGCCGGCCGCAGGTGGTGCGGGGACGGCATACCGGCGCGGGGGGTCACCAGCGGTAGTGCGCGAAGGCCTTGTTCGACTCGGCCATCTTGTGCGTGTCCTCGCGACGCTTCACCGCGGCGCCGAGGCCGTTGGACGCATCGAGGATCTCGTTCATGAGGCGCTCGGTCATCGTCTTCTCGCGGCGCTGCCGGGAGTAGCCGACGAGCCAGCGCAGCGACAGGGTCGTCGCCCGGGAGGGCTTGACCTCGATCGGCACCTGGTACGTCGCACCACCGACGCGGCGGGACTTCACCTCGAGGGTGGGCCGGATGTTGTCCAGGGCCCGCTTGAGGGTGACCACGGGGTCGGTGCCCGTCTTGTCGCGGCAGCCCTCGAGGGCGCCGTAGACGATGTTCTCGGCGATGGACTTCTTGCCGTCGAGCAGCACCTTGTTGACCAGCGCGGTCACCAGGGGGCTGCCGTAGACGGGGTCGATGACGAGCGGGCGCTTGGGAGCGGGGCCCTTGCGAGGCATTACTTCTTCTCCTTCTTCGCTCCGTAGCGGGACCGGGCCTGCTGGCGGCCCTTGACGCCCTGGGTGTCCAGCGACCCACGGATGATCTTGTAGCGGACGCCGGGCAGGTCCTTCACCCGGCCGCCGCGGACGAGCACGATGGAGTGCTCCTGGAGGTTGTGGCCGACACCGGGGATGTAGGCGGTGACCTCGATGCCGCTGGTCAGGCGCACTCGGGCGACCTTGCGCAGCGCCGAGTTCGGCTTCTTGGGGGTGGTCGTGTAGACGCGGGTGCAGACCCCGCGACGCTGTGGCGAGCCCTTGAGCGCAGGAGTCTTGACCTTGTTGGTCTTGTCCTGCCGGCCCTTGCGCACCAGCTGGTTGATGGTAGGCAACCTGATCTCCGTACTCTGGTCGATGCCCTCCGGCCCGGACGTGCCGGACCCGACGGGCTCCTTGTCATGGCCCGCTCCGGCCCCCTGATCGGGAGTGTTCGGAACGGGTGCTCCCCCCTGCACTCCCCATGCGTGACCTCTGCGTCGAAGTCAAGGGTGGGGCGCCCGGCGAGAGGTGGGCGCGCCGGGCGCGTCGCGCTCGGCGTGAGGCGTCCGGACCTAGCCAGACGCAATGGACCATGCTACCGGCATGCGCAGCACCCGGCCAAATCACGGGCGGCCCCGTCGGCCGGGTCCCCCGAGGGGAGGCAACACGCCAGTATGCCGCGCCCGCGGACGGCGTGTTGCCTCCCCTCAACCGGGGGCGGGTCAGAGGTCAGGACCCGCGGCCGCGGTCAACGCGTACAGGGCGTAGCCGAGCTCGCGACCACCACGCAGCACGACGAGGGTCGTCTCGCTCGCCCGGTCCCCCGGTCGCGCCACCGCCTCGAGCGTGGCGAGCAGCTCCGGGGCCCGGTGGGAGGACCAGATGACGAGGACCCCCCCGGAAGCGATCCGGGACCGGGCGCGACGGAGCGCCGGGGCGGCATACAGCGCGGCGTTCTCCTCGTGGACGAGGAAGTCGGGCCCGTTGTCCACATCGAGCAGGACGACGTCCCACGGTCCGGCCGGTCCGGCCGCGCCCGCGAGCA
Organism: uncultured Actinomycetota bacterium; assembly: GCA_963771015.1. Taxonomy (GTDB): domain Bacteria; phylum Actinomycetota; class Actinomycetes; order Actinomycetales; family Dermatophilaceae; genus CAVSJJ01. Next base: position 115,533 of record CAVYRN010000009.1, on the reverse strand, counting down.
CCGCGGCCACGTCGGCGACGTGAAGGTCGCACCGCGGGTCGTCGGCGAGCCCGGCCAGCTCCGGGACGAGCCCCTCCCGCGCCCACCGGACGAGCGGGGCGGCGAGCTCGACGACATCGACGTGGGCGACGCGGTCGTCCGCGAGGACCGCCCGAACCGTGACTCCCAGCCCCAGGCCGCCGACGAGGACCCGCGCCGGGGCGTCATGGCGGTCCAGTGCCTCACGGGCGAGCGCCACCTCGGTCGAGGTGTCGACGGTGTCCATGGCGAAGGCCCCGTCCACGATGAGCTCGAGCACCTCGCCGCGGCGGCGCAGTGTGACCTCGCCCGCGGGGGTGTCGACCCGGGCCAACGTGACCGGGGAGCCGCGGCCTGCCTCCGGTGCTCCCGCATGCGTTCCCACGACGGCGACGGTACGGCCTGGATCCTCCCTCGCCCAACCGGCACTGAGCCGCAGGGCCGCGGTCGACCCGTCGGGCGCCGACGACGACGGGCGGGTATGCCGCACCGGTGAGTGCGCGGCATACCCGCCCGTCGTCGTGGCGGGCCGAGCCTCAGGTGAGGCGGTCCAGACCGAGCTCGGCGTCGTCGAGCCGAACGGCCTCGCCGGAGCCCGGGCCGAAGACCGGGTAGGCGAAGTCCTCGTAGTTCGGCATCGAGTACATCGCGGCCTTGGCCTCCTCGGTGGGCTCGACCTTGATGTTCCGGTACCGGAGCAGACCGGTGCCGGCCGGGATGAGCTTGCCGAGGATGACGTTCTCCTTGAGGCCGAGCAGCGGGTCGGACTTGCCCTCCATGGCCGCCTCCGTGAGCACCCGGGTCGTCTCCTGGAAGGAGGCCGCCGACAGCCACGAGTCGGTCGCGAGCGAGGCCTTCGTGATGCCCATGAGCTCGGGACGACCGGATGCGGGACGGCCACCCTCGGAGACGACGCGCCGGTTCTCCTCCTCGAATCGGCCACGCTCGGCGAGCATGCCCGGGAGAAGCTCGGCGTCGCCGGCCTCGATGATGGTGATCCGCCGCAGCATCTGCCGGACGATCACCTCGATGTGCTTGTCGTGGATCGACACACCCTGCTGCCGGTAGACCGCCTGGACCTCGTCGACGAGGTGCATCTGCACCGAGCGCGGACCGAGGATGCGCAGCACCTGCTTGGGGTCGATCGACCCCTGGGTCAGCTGGGTGCCGGCCTCGACGTGCTGGTCGTCGGCGATGAGGAGACGGGCTCGCTTGCTCACCGGGTAGGCGTGCTCGGCCGAGCCGTCGTCCGGGGTGAGCAGGATGCGGCGGGCCTTGTCGGTCTCCTCGACGGTGACCCGCCCGGTCGCCTCGGCGATCGGGGCGACGCCCTTGGGCGTGCGGGCCTCGAAGAGCTCGACGACACGCGGCAGACCCTGGGTGATGTCGTCACCGGCCACACCACCGGTGTGGAAGGTCCGCATCGTCAGCTGGGTGCCGGGCTCACCGATCGACTGCGCGGCGATGATGCCGACCGCCTCACCGATGTCGACGAGCTTGCCGGTCGCGAGGGAGCGGCCGTAGCACTTGGCACAGGTGCCGACCTTGGAGTCGCAGGTGAGCACCGAGCGCACCTTGACCGCGTCCACACCGGCGGCGAACATCTTGGCGATGACGACGTCACCGAGGTCGATGCCGGCCGGGGCCAGCACCTCGCCCTTGGCGCCGGCGACGTCGTCGGCGAGGGTCCGGGCGTAGACCGAGGTCTCCACGTCGTCGTGCACCCGACGCTCGCCGGTGCGCTCGTCGACCTGGGCGATCGGCATCATCAGGCCACGGTCGGTACCGCAGTCGTCCTCGCGGACGATGACATCCTGAGAGACGTCGACGAGACGACGGGTGAGGTAGCCCGAGTCGGCGGTCCGCAGCGCGGTGTCCGCCAGACCCTTTCGCGAACCGTGCGTCGAGATGAAGAACTCCAGCACCGACAGACCCTCGCGGAAGTTCGCGCGGATCGGCCGCGGGATGATGTCGCCCTTCGGGTTCGACACCAGACCACGCATGCCGGCGATCTGGCGCAGCTGCATCCAGTTACCGCGAGCGCCCGAGGAGACCATCCGGTAGATGGTGTTGGTGGGCGGGATGTTGGCCTCCATCTCCTTCGCGATCTCGTTGGTCGCCTGGGTCCAGATCTCGATGAGCTCCTGGCGACGCTCGTCGTCGGTGATGAGACCTCGCTCGTACTGGGTCTGGACCTTCTCCGCCTTGGTCTCGTAGCCCTCGAGGATCTCGATCTTGCGCGGCGGGGTGACGACGTCGGAGATGGCGACCGTGATCCCGGACCGGGTGGCCCAGTGGAAGCCGTACTCCTTGAGCGCGTCGAGCGATGCCGCGACCTCGACCTTGGTGTAGCGCTCGGCCAGGTCGTTGACGATCGTCGACAGGCGCTTCTTGTCCACCTGGCCGTTGACGTACGGGTAGTCCTCGGGGAGCGTCTCGTTGAACAGCGCCCGGCCGAGGGTGGTCTCGACCAGCCAGCTGTCGAGGTAGCCGTTCTCGTCGACCTCGACACCGTCCGGCAGGTCTGCCATCGGGGTCGGGACGACGTCGCGCAGCCGGATCTTGACCACGCTGCCGAGCTCGATCTGCCCCGCGTCGTAGGCCATCCGGGCCTCGGACTGGGTCGAGAACACCCGTCCGGTCCCGATGCCGTCCTCCACCACGGTGGTGAGGTGGTACAGCCCGATGATCATGTCCTGCGTCGGCATGGTCACCGGTCGGCCGTCCGCCGGCTTGAGGATGTTGTTGCTCGAGAGCATGAGGATCCTGGCCTCGGCCTGGGCCTCGGTCGACAGCGGCACGTGGACCGCCATCTGGTCCCCGTCGAAGTCGGCGTTGAACGCCGTGCACACGAGCGGGTGGATCTGGATCGCCTTGCCCTCGACGAGCTGGGGCTCGAAGGCCTGGATGCCGAGGCGGTGCAGCGTCGGTGCCCGGTTGAGCAGCACCGGGTGCTCGGTGATGACCTCCTCGAGGACATCCCACACGACCGAGCGCTGCCGCTCGACCATCCGCTTGGCGGACTTGATGTTCTGGGCGTGGTCGAGGTCGACGAGCCGCTTCATGACGAACGGCTTGAACAGCTCGAGCGCCATCTGCTTGGGCAGGCCGCACTGGTGCAGCTTGAGCTGCGGACCGACGACGATGACCGAGCGGCCCGAGTAGTCGACGCGCTTGCCGAGCAGGTTCTGGCGGAACCGGCCCTGCTTGCCCTTGAGCATGTCGGACAGCGACTTCAGCGGCCGGTTGCCCGGGCCGGTGACCGGACGACCGCGGCGGCCGTTGTCGAACAGGCTGTCGACGGCCTCCTGGAGCATCCGCTTCTCGTTGTTGACGATGATCTCGGGGGCGCCGAGGTCGAGGAGCCGCTTGAGGCGGTTGTTCCGGTTGATGACCCGGCGGTAGAGGTCGTTGAGGTCGGACGTGGCGAACCGGCCACCGTCGAGCTGGACCATCGGGCGCAGATCCGGCGGGATGACCGGGACGGCGTCGAGGACCATGCCGGACGGCTGGTTCGTCGTCGTCTGGAAGGCGCTCACGACCTTGAGCCGCTTGAGGGCCCGCGTCTTGCGCTGCCCCTTGCCGTTGGCGATGATCTCGCGCAGGCTGAGCGACTCTGCGTCCAGGTCGAAGGTCTCGAGGCGCTTCTGGATCGCCGCGGCGCCCATGCCGCCCTCGAAGTAGAGGCCGAACCGGTCGCGCATCTCGCGGTAGAGGACCTCGTCACCCTCGAGGTCCTGGACCTTGAGGTTCTTGAAGCGGTCCCAGACCTGCTCGAGGCGCTCCACCTGGGCGTCGGCGCGGCGGCGGATCTGGTTCATCTCGCGCTCGGCGGAGTCACGGACCTTGCGCTTGGCGTCGGACTTGGCGCCCTCGGCCTCGAGCGCGGCCATGTCCTCCTCGAGCTTCTTGGCCCGGGTGTCGACCTCGGCGTCGCGCCGGTTCTCGATCTCCTTCTTCTCGACCCCGATCTGGGCCTCGAGCGAGGGCAGGTCGGCGTGCCGCTGCTCCTCGTCGACGGAGGTGATCATGTAGGCCGCGAAGTAGATGACCTTCTCGAGGTCCTTCGGGGCCAGGTCGAGGAGGTAGCCGAGCCGGCTCGGCACACCCTTGAAGTACCAGATGTGGGTCACCGGGGCGGCGAGCTCGATGTGGCCCATCCGCTCGCGCCGAACCGCGGCGCGAGTCACCTCGACGCCGCAGCGCTCACAGATGATGCCCTTGAAGCGGACCCGCTTGTACTTGCCGCAGGCACACTCCCAGTCCCGGGTCGGGCCGAAGATCTTCTCGCAGAAGAGTCCGTCCTTCTCGGGCTTGAGGGTGCGGTAGTTGATCGTCTCGGGCTTCTTGACCTCACCGTGGCTCCAGGCACGGATGTCCTCGGCAGTAGCGAGGCCGATCCGGAGCTCGTCGAAGAAGTTGACGTCGAGCACGCGATTCCTTCTCTCGGTTTCGTTCTAAATCTCAGATGGTCTGTTCAGGTGTGAGTCGTACCGGTTCGTTCCCCGGTATGCCGGCGGGCGGCATACCGGGGAGGCTCACCTGTCAGACCTCTTCGACGCTGCTCGGCTCACGCCGCGACAGGTCGATGCCAAGCTCCTCGGCGGCCCGGAACACGTCGTCCTCGGCCTCGCGCATCTCGATGGCCTGCCCGTCACTGGACAGCACCTCGACGTTGAGGCAGAGGGACTGCATCTCCTTGATGAGGACCTTGAAGGACTCGGGGATGCCCGGCTCCGGGATGTTGTCGCCCTTGACGATCGCCTCGTAGACCTTGACTCGGCCGTTGACGTCGTCGGACTTGATCGTCAGCAGCTCCTGCAGGGCGTAGGCCGCGCCGTACGCCTCGAGAGCCCAGACCTCCATCTCACCGAAGCGCTGGCCACCGAACTGGGCCTTACCGCCGAGCGGCTGCTGGGTGATCATCGAGTACGGACCCGTGCTGCGTGCGTGGATCTTGTCGTCGACGAGGTGGTGCAGCTTGAGGATGTACATGTAGCCCACCGAGACCGGCTCCGGGAACGGCTCGCCGGAGCGGCCGTCGAAGAGCAGTGCCTTGCCGGAGGAGTCGATGAGACGGACGCCATCGCGGGTCGGCAGGGTGGACCCGAGCAGACCGACGATCTCGTTCTCGCGCGCGCCGTCGAAGACCGGCGAGGCGACCCGGGTGCCGGGAACGGCCTGGAGGGCCTCCTGCGGGAGCATCTTGGCCCAGTCGGGGTTCCCCTCGACCTGCCACCCGCGACTGGCGGCCCAGCCCAGGTGCAGCTCGAGGATCTGCCCGACGTTCATCCGGCCCGGTACGCCGAGCGGGTTGAGGACGACGTCGACGGGCGTGCCGTCCTCGAGGAACGGCATGTCCTCGACGGGCAGGATCTTGGAGATGACCCCCTTGTTGCCGTGCCGGCCGGCCAGCTTGTCGCCGTCGGTGATCTTGCGCTTGTTCGCGACATAGACCCGGACGAGCTGGTTGACGCCCGGAGGCAGCTCGTCGCCCTCGTCCTTGTCGAACACCTTGACGCCGATGATGGTCCCGGTCTCGCCGTGCGGCACCTTCAGGGAGGTGTCGCGGACCTCGCGGGCCTTCTCGCCGAAGATGGCGCGCAGCAGCCGCTCCTCCGGGGTCAGCTCGGTCTCGCCCTTGGGCGTGACCTTGCCGACGAGGAGGTCGCCGTCGCGGACCTCGGCGCCGATCCGGATGATCCCGCGCTCGTCGAGGTCAGCGAGGACCTCCTCGGAGACGTTGGGGATGTCGCGGGTGATCTCCTCCGGGCCGAGCTTGGTGTCGCGGGCGTCGACCTCGTGCTCCTCGATGTGGATCGAGGAGAGGACGTCGTCCTGGACGAGCCGCTGGCTGAGGATGATCGCGTCCTCGTAGTTGTGGCCCTCCCAGGGCATGAACGCCACGAGGAGGTTGCGCCCGAGCGCCATCTCGCCACCGTCGGTGGCCGGGCCGTCGGCGATGAGGCCACCGGCCTCGACGCGGGCGCCCTCGGACACGATGACCCGCTGGTTGTACGAGTTGCCCTGGTTGGACCGGTTGAACTTGTTGATCCGGTAGGTCCGGCTCGTACCGTCGTCGGCGGCCACGGTGACCAGGTCGGCGGAGACCTCGGTGATGACGCCGGCCTTCTCGGCCACGACGACATCGCCGGAGTCGATGGCGGCCCGGAACTCCATCCCGGTCCCGACGAGCGGAGCCTCGGACCGCACGAGCGGGACCGCCTGGCGCTGCATGTTCGAGCCCATGAGCGCACGGTTGGCGTCGTCGTGCTCGAGGAACGGGATGAGCGCGGTTGCTGCGGACACCATCTGGCGGGCAGAGACGTCCATGAAGTCGACGTCCTCGGCGAGCACGTACTCGACCTCACCACCACGGGTCCGGACCAGGACGCGCTCGTGGGCGAACCGGGTGCCGTCCTCGCTCAGCGTCGCGTTGGCCTGGGCCTTGACGAACTCGTCCTCCTCGTCGGCAGAGAGGTAGACGATGTCGTCGGTGATCCGGCCGCCCTCGACGCGACGGTACGGAGTCTCGATGAACCCGAAGGAGTTGATCCGCCCGTAGGAGGCGAGAGAGCCGATGAGGCCGATGTTGGGACCCTCAGGGGTCTCGATCGGACACATCCGGCCGTAGTGCGACGGGTGGACGTCCCGGACCTCCATGCCCGCGCGGTCGCGGGACAGGCCACCGGGGCCCAGCGCCGACAGCCGGCGCTTGTGGGTGAGGCCGGCCAGCGGGTTGTTCTGGTCCATGAACTGGGAGAGCTGGCTGGTGCCGAAGAACTCCTTGATGGACGCCACGACCGGGCGGATGTTGATCAGCGTCTGCGGCGTGATCGCCTCGACGTCCTGGGTCGTCATCCGCTCGCGGACGACGCGCTCCATCCGGGACAGGCCGGTGCGGACCTGGTTCTGGATGAGCTCGCCGACGTTGCGCAGCCGACGGTTGCCGAAGTGGTCGATGTCGTCGGTCTCGACGCGCAGCTGCACCTCCTCGCCCTTGCGGACGCCGGTGATCGTCTCCTCGCCGGCGTGCAGGGCCACGAGATAGCTGATCGTCGCGACGATGTCGTCGATGGTCAGCGTCGACTGGCTGAACTCGCCCACGACACCGAGCTTCTTGTTCAGCTTGTAGCGACCGACCTTGGCCAGGTCGTAGCGCTTGCTGTTGAAGTACAGGTTGTCGAGGAGGGTCTGGGCGGCCTCCTTGGTCGGCGGCTCGCCCGGACGCAGCTTCCGGTAGATGTCGAGCAGGGCGTCGTCCTGGCCCGTCGTGTTGTCCTTCTCGAGGGTGAGCCGGATCGACTCGTACTGGCCGAAGGACTCGAGGATCTGCTCGTTGGTCCAACCCAGGGCCTTGAGCAGGACGGTCACCGACTGCTTGCGCTTGCGGTCGATGCGTACCCCGACCATGTCGCGCTTGTCGATCTCGAACTCGAGCCAGGCGCCGCGGCTCGGGATGACCTTGGCGGTGAAGACGTCCTTGTCGGACGTCTTGTCCGTGCTGCGCTCGAAGACCACGCCCGGGCTGCGGACGAGCTGCGAGACGACGACCCGCTCGGTGCCGTTGATGATGAACGTGCCCCGCTCGGTCATGAGCGGGAAGTCGCCCATGAACACGGTCTGGCTCTTGATCTCGCCGGTCGTCGTGTTCATGAACTCCGCGGTGACGAACAGGGGCGCGGAGTAGGTCTGGTCGCGCTCCTTGCAGTCCTCGATGGAGTACTTGACATCCTCGAAGCGGTGGTCCCGGAAGGACAGCGACATCGAGCCGCTGAAGTCCTCGATGGGCGAGATCTCGTCGAAGATCTCCTCGAGGCCGGACCGGTCCGGGACGTCGTCGCGGCCCTCGGCCTTGGCGGCCGCGACGCGCTCCTGCCAGCGCTCGTTGCCGAGCAGCCAGTCGAAGCTCTCCGTCTGCAACGCCAGCAGGTCGGGGACCTCCAGCGGCTCACGGATCTTGGAGAAGGAGAGACGACCCGAGGGCGTCCATGCGGTGGGCTTTGGTGACGCGGTGCGCGAGGCAGCCAAGGAAAGGTCCTTCCAATGACCTGTCGAGTTCTTCAGGTTGGTGCGTCCCTCGGCACTCCGAAGCCGGGCGGCATCCACAGCGACGCGCGGCGACAGCCGGGCGCGACGATAGAAGGCACACCAATGGGCGAGTGGAGGTCAGAGGGCAGCGCAAAGCGACAGCATACCGAAAATAGGCGCGACCGTCCAACCCTGTCCAGCCACCCGGCTGCGGGGACGGTCGAGGAGCGGATCGAGCATTCCGCCGTCGACGCGACGACTATGGGACCTGGGGCCGGGCGGCGTCAAGACACGGAGTGGTCACGGCGCGTCGCGAGGAGCCCCAGCAGAGCGTATGCCGCGCCCGCCGAAACCCATCAGCGCAGGTCAGCGGGCACCTGACGCGGTCCGGTGACGGGGCCGTGCCCTCGTCGAGGCCGGTCGATGTCACAGGTCCGGTTCGGGCTGGGCGCCGGCGTGCCGGACCGCCTCGGCGCCGGCAGCGAGGGCCGCGGCGAGCGCGGCATCCCGGTCCGCGCCGGCCGCGAGCGCCGCGGCGAGCGCCCCGCAGAAGGCGTCGCCGGCGCCGGTCGTGTCGACGACGTCCTCCCCGGGGACGAGCACTCCCGGCTCGGATGCCCCGTCCCACGCCGCTCCCGCAGCGCCGAAGGTGACCAGGAGCGAGCCGGCGACGGCGTCACCGTCGGCAAGGAGCGCCGCCTCGTGCTCGTTGGCGACGACCGGGTCGGCGAGGGCCACCACATCGGGGGGCAGGGCGGCATACGGCGCCGTGTTGATGACGACGCGAGCACCCGCCCCATGCGCCGCCCGCGCGGCGACCGCCACCGTCCGCAGCGGCACCTCGAGCTGGACGAGGAGGACGTCGCCCTCGCCGAGCCCGGCGACGAGGCCCGGCTCGGCCGGGAGGTGGGCGTTCGCACCCGGGATGACGATGATCGAGTTCTCGCCGTTGTCGTCGACGGCGATGAGGGCGTGACCCGTCGGCTCGCCCGGGACCACCCGGACCCCCGTCACGTCGATGCCGCGGGCCCGGAGCCGGTGCAGGTAGGCCGCTCCCCCGGCGTCGTCACCGACGGCCCCGACCATGGCGACCGCTGCCCCGGCGGCTGCCGCGGCGACGGCCTGGTTGGCCCCCTTGCCACCGGCGAGACGCCGCAGCCCGTCGCCGAGGAGCGTCTCTCCGGGCCGGGGGTGGCGCTCGACCCGGGTCACCAGGTCGACGTTGAGCGAACCGAGGACGACGACGCGGCCCATCAGGGGGTCCTGCCCCCGGCGGCGCGGACGGTGTCGAGCCACAGGGAGGCCACCCGCGCGCCGTCGATGTCGAGGGCCACGTCGACGAGGGCCGGTGCCATGCCGTGCGGGTCGTGGTCGAGGACGGCCGCCGAGCCACGCAGGTCGACGATGGTGCGGCCACGGGTCCAGGTGCCGGCGAGCTCGACCCGCACCGGGAGCAGCGAGGTGGTCAGTGCGTCGGGCGCGAGGACCGCGGCCACGGCGCCGGCGTCGCCGATCGTCGTGGCGTCCTCGCCGAACCGGTCGCACATGAACCGGATGAGGCCGCCGGCCAGCGAGGCGGGACCCGTTCCGTCGTCGGCGGCCAGGAGAGCCTCGCCCTGGGCCCGGGTGACGGTGGGGCGGTAGAAGACGTCGAGGCCGTACATCGTCACCGGGACCCCCAGCTCCGCGCACGCGTCCAGCACGATGGCCGCCGCCTCCGGGTCGTGGAACACGTTGAACTCCGCCGAGGCCGTCACGTTGCCGACCTGGGCGCCGCCACCCATGAGGACGACCCGGCGCAGGCGCGCGAAGGCCTCGGGATGGGTGCGGGCGAGGAGGGCGATGGTCGTCATGGGAGCGAGCGGGACCAGCGTCACCGCGGCACCCGCGGCCGCCTGAGCGACGATGACCTCGCGGAGCAGCTCGACGGCGTGGCGGGGGTCGGGGACGAGGTCGGGCGCGGGACGGCCGAGGTCCGCCATCCCGTCGGCGCCGTGGACGTGCCGGGCGTCGCGGGGGTGCTCGAGGAGCGGCCGTGCGGCGCCCGCTGCGACGGGAACGTCCGGCGCACCACACGTGGCGAGGACGGTGAGGGTGTTGCGGACGACATCGGCGAGCGGGGCGTTGCCGCCGACACAGGTGACCGCTCGCAGGTCGAGCCCGGGGTGCAGGGCGGCCAGGAGGAGGGCGCACGCGTCGTCGACCCCGGTGTCGACGTCAAGGACGACGGGGATGGGCGCCGGGGGCATCTGCCGAGCCTACGACCGCGGGCGGGCTACTCGCCGACCAGCGCCCCGTCGTCGACCTGGGACGGCGTTCGTCCGGCCCGCCAGTCGGCACGCATGTCGTCGCGCAGCCGGGCCACGATGTATGCCGCGCCCAGCATCGTCACGACGGCGATGATGGCGAAGATGACGTGGTAGCTGAGCACCGCGACGAGCATCGCTCCGACCGCCAGCGAGATCGCCTGGGGGGTTCCGAGGACGACCTCGGTCGCGAGGGAGACCCGACCCATGATCTGCTGCGGTGTCCGTCGCTGGATGAGCGTCATCACCGAGACGAACAGCGGCGGGATGGCAATGCCGAGGACCGCGACCGCGACGAGCATGACGCCGAGTGAGTGGGTGACGGCGACGACGAGGATCCCGGCGGAGAGGATGACCATGCTGAGGACGGCGGTACTCACCTCACCGATCCGGCGGACCACCCGGTTCGACGCCAGCCCGCCGGCGACGGCCCCCACGCCCTGGGCGGTGAGGACGACACCGGCGAACGTCGGCGGCTTGCCGAAGCCGTCGAGGACGGCGTAGATCGAGGCCTCGGTGAACCCGATGACGAGCTGCATGAGCCCGAACCCGACGAGGACGTCCCGCAGGACCCGGTCGCCGACGAGGTGAGCCACCCCGGCGGCCATCCGGTGCCACAGGTGGCTCTCCTCGACGGCGGGCTCCTCCTCGCGGATCGCGATCGTGGACAGGACCGCAGCGGCGGCGACGAAGGACACCGCGTCGACGAGCGCCACCACGCCCCCGCCCAGCCAGGCGAAGATCGCGGCGCCGACGAGCGGCCCGACGAGGCGGAACGCCTCCTTCGTCGTCTGCAGGGCGGCGTTGGCATCGACGAGGGCGTCGTCGGGCAGGAGCTCCTTGAGCAGCCCGTTGACCCCGGCCGGAAGGACGACGAAGGAGACGCCGTAGCAGAACGCGACGGTCCACAGGATCCAGACGTCGGAGGCCCGGTGGACGAGGAGCAGCGGCATGAGCATGGCCGCCGACGCGAGGTTGCCCCACACGAGCAGGGGGCGGCGGCGGAACTTGTCGACCCACACCCCGAGGGCTGGCGCCACGAGCGAGGGCAGCAGCATGAAGAGGAAGGTCAGCCCGGCCTGGGCGTTGGACCCCGTGAGGGTCTTCACCCACATGCTGAGGACGAGGAGCATGACCGAGTCGCCGAAGGCGGACGTCGTCAGCCCGGCATACAGCCGACCGAAGCCGGCCTGAGCGAAGGCGCGTTTCATTCCCCGCCCCCCCTCAGACCTGCTCGAGGTGGATCGAGCCGCTGCCGACCTGGGCGCGGACGGCGACGAAGGCCTCGCCGTCGGCGGGCGCGCCTCGCGAGGTCAGCGTCGAGGTGACCCCGCCCTGGGCGGAGATGTCGGTCCACACCGGCACGCCGTCGGGGACGCCGACCCGCACGTCTCCCGACCCGGTCCGCAGCCTGGCCTCACCCTCACCGAGCGAGCGGATCCGGATGTCGCCGGACCCGGTCGTCGCCGCGATGTCGCCGACGGCGGTGCCGAGCGCGATCTCGCCGGAGCCGACCTTGACCCGCAGCCCCTCGGCGCACTCCCCCACACCGACGTCTCCCGAGCCGGACGTCGCCTCCAGGGGGGCGGCCGCCCGGTTGATGCTCAGGTCGCCGGAGCCGGTGACCGCGCGTGAGGGCGCGGTGAGCTGGTCGAGCGAGATGTCACCGGAGCCCGACCTGGCCTGGACCGCGCCGAACGTCCCGCGCGCGGCAACGTCGGCCGAGCCGACCTTGAGGGTCAGGTCGCTGCTCGTCGGAACCGTGACGGAGACATCGAGGCTCGGCGTGCGGCGAAGCAGACCCTCGAGCTTGGGGCCGATGACCGACACGGTCCGACCGTTCTGCCCGACGAGGACCTGGTCCGCGCCGCTGCCACCGATCGAGACGACGGTCTCGGTCGTCTCGGTGGCCGTGATGGTGACGTCGCCGGCCTGGATCTCGACGACGAGGTCGACCGGGTCGGGAGTGGTGAACGTGCGATGCATGGCTCCTCCTGGGTGCCTGACAGCGACGGGCGGCGGTATGCCGTCCCGTGCCGATGACGGTCGGATGACGCTCGGATGGCGTCGTGGTGGTGAGCGAGGGACGCCGGCGGTGGTGCTACACCCAGCCGCTCATCCGTTTCGACGAGCGCCTGCCCGGGCCACCCCGGGCGCCGAAGGGCCAGCTGTCGCCGGAGACGAGCGAACCGAGGTCGACCTCGAGGGTCGCCCCCCGCTCCCGGGTCGCGGTCTTGAGCGCGGTGACGATCCACGCGTTGAGCGAGCGCCCGCTGCGGGCGGCGAGCTCCTCGGCCCTGGTCTTCACCGACTCCGGCAGCCGGAGGGTGATCCGGACGACGTCACCACCGTCCTCGCCATCGTCCTCGTCGGCCGCGGCGGCCTGGCCGGGGGCCGTCTCCTCCGCCGGAGGGGGCGGCGGGACGTCGACGACGAACTCGGCCTCGCGGCCGCGCAGCCGCACGTCGATGGAGCCGCTGGGGATGAGCGTGCTGACCTCGGCCGCGGCCTCGGACAGCAGCTCGAGCATTGCCATCCGGGTCGCCGGGTCGAGCGCCATCGTGAGCCGCTCGGCGGCTGCCTTCGCCTCGGGGCCGCCCGCCTCGGCGACCGCGACGAGCTCGGCACGGAGCTGGTCGATGTACGGGGTGATGTCCATGCCGCCAACTATGACACCATTTTGACGTCACTGCAATCCCCTGCGACGTCATGTAGGCATCACATGCGACGTCATCCGTCTCGAGCCGACGCCCCGACCCGTCCTGCGGCCCCTCCCGGGGTCCACGCGGGGTTGACTCCGAGGAGGGCCCGGCGGATACCGTCGACGGCAGTGACTCTCGCCCGCGCCCACCGCGTCCCCCGCCGCCACCCGGCGTGGGGCACCGCCGCGCTGGCCGCGCTCCTCTGCGGGCTCCTCGGGCTCCTCTCCGCGTGCTCCCCCCCGGGGTCACCCCCACCGACCGCCCCGCCGACGACCCCCCCGACGGGCCCACCCACGACCCCGGCGACGACCCCACCGACGGGCCCGCGGCCGAGCAGCACCGCCGCGTCGTCGGCCCCACCCACCCGCGGCTCGATGACGTCGACGGTCGGCGACGCCGCGCTCGCCTGCGCCCGTACCGCGGTCGACCGGCTGTCCCCGGCCCAGCGGGCCGGTCAGCTCGTCATGGTCGGGCTGCCCTCCTCGGCCGACCCCGCCGCCCTCGATGCCACCGTCGCCGCCCAGCACGTCGGCGGTGTCGTCTACCTCGGTGGCTGGCACGGCGCGACCGCCGTCCGTCACGTCTCGGACCACCTCCAGAGCCTGGCCACGCCGGCCGCCACCGGCGGCATACCCCTGCTCATCGCCGCCGACCAGGAGGGCGGCGCCGTCCAGCGGATCGACGGGAGCGGGTTCAGCCGCATCCCGAGTGCCACCGCGCAGGGCCGGCTCGCGGCGCCGACGCTCGAGGCCCGCGCCGACACCTGGGCCACCCAGCTCGCCGCCGCCGGCGTCAACGTCGACCTCGCCCCGGTCGCCGGAACGGTGCCGCCCGGGGCGCACAACGCCCCCCTCGGCCACTACCACCGCCAGCTCGGCAGCGACCCACGGTCCGTGGCCGAGCACGTCGCGGCACTCGTCCAGGGCCTCCACGACGGCGGTGTCGAACCGACCGTCAAGCACTTCCCCGGCCTGGGCCGCGTCCGGGAGAACACCGACACGAGCGCCACGGGCATCACCGACCCCGTCACCGGTCCCGCCGACCCGTTCCTCGTCCCCTTCGAGAGCGGCATCGCGGCCGGCACCCGCCTGGTCATGGTGTCGCTCGCTCGCTACCCGAGCCTGGACCCGGCCAACCCCGCCGTCTTCTCCGCCCCGATCATCGGCGGGCTGCTGCGCGGACGGATCGGGTATGCCGGCGTCGTCATCTCCGACGACCTCGACGCCCGCGCGCTCGCGGCGGTTCGGGTCCAGGACCGTGCGGTGCGGTTCGTCGAGGCCGGCGGCGACATCGCACTCATCTCCCGATCCGGCGAGGCGCGCACCGTCGTCGCCGCGCTGCTCGAGCACGCCGCCGCGGCTCCGGCGTTCGCCGCCGCCCTCGCCCGGTCGGTCGAGCGGGTCGTCACCCTCAAGGTGCAGATGGGCCTGGTCGCCTGTCGGGGGTCCTGACCGCGGGGGTCAGGCGAGGACCTCGGTGACCGGCATCGAGGAGTCGGCCGGCAGGTCCAGGCTCGATGGGTGACGTCCGCGCAGGACCATCTGGGCGCCGAGCGCGGCGACCATCGCCCCGTTGTCCGTGCAGAGAGCGGGGCGCGGCACCCGGAGCTCGATCCCCGCGGCCTCGCAGCGCTGGGCCGCCATGGCCCGGAGCCGGGAGTTCGCCGCGACCCCCCCACCGATCTGGAGGTGGCCCACACCGTTCTCGCGGCAGGCGAGGACGGCCTTGCGGGTGAGGACGTCGACGACCGCCTCCTGGAAGCTCGCGGCGACGTCGGCCACCGGAACCGGTTCCCCCGCCGCCTCGCGGGCGGCGACCCAGCGGGCGACCGCCGTCTTGAGGCCGGAGAAGGAGAAGTCGAAGCGGTGCCGGTCCATGTCCCGGCCTGAGGTGAGCCCGCGGGGGAAGTCGATCTCGACCGAGCCGTCGCGGGCGACCCGGTCGATATGCGGGCCGCCGGGGAACGGCAGCCCGAGGACCCGGGCCACCTTGTCGAAGGCCTCGCCGGCGGCGTCGTCGATCGTCGACCCGAGGCTGCGGACGTCGCCGGTGACGTCGGGGACGAGGAGCAGCGAGGAGTGCCCACCGGACACGAGCAGCGCCATCGTCGGCTCCGGCAGCGGACCGTGCTCGACGACGTCGACGGCAACATGCGCGGCGAGGTGGTTGACCCCGAAGAGCGGCACGCCGAGGCCCAGGGCGACGGCCTTGGCCGAGGCGACACCGACCATGAGGGTTCCGGCGAGCCCCGGGCCGGCGGTGACGGCGACGGCGTCGATGTCGGCAAGCCGGACCCCCGCCTGCTCGCAGGCCCGCTCCAGCGTGGGCACCATCGCCTCGAGGTGCGCCCGGCTGGCGACCTCGGGGACGACCCCCCCGAAGCGGGCATGCTCGTCGACGCTGCTCGCGATGGCGTCGACGAGGAGGGTCTCGCCGCGGACGATCCCCACACCGGTCTCGTCGCACGAGGTCTCGATGCCGAGGACGAGCGGCGCGCTGCTCTCAGTCACGGGTGGGACTCCTCCGGGTCGGCCGGGTCGACGAGGGTCTTGCGCATGACGACGGCGTCGACGTCGCCCGGCTGGTAGTAGCGGCGCCGGACGGTCAGCTCGACGAAGCCGGCCCGCTCGTAGAGGGACCGAGCGGGCGCGTTGTCGGCGCGGACCTCGAGGACGAGGTATGCCGCGCCGTGGGCCCGCGCCCGATGATCCAGCTCGGCGAGGAGCCGGGCGCCGAGGCCACGCCCCCGGGCCGTCGGGGCCACGGCGATCGTCATGACATCGGCGACCTCGCCGCCATGGTCGAGGCCCGCGTACCCGAGGACCGGCCCACCGGCGTCGGCGACGACGTAGTCGCGTCGCGGACGCCGGGCCAGCTCGGCCCACCACGTCGGCTCGGGCCATGCATCGTGGGCGAACAGGGCGGTCTCCAGCGCCGCGAGCGCCGGGATGTCGCTCCAGGAGAGCTCCCGCAGGACGATCCCGGCGGGGTCCGAGAGCGCCGCCGGCGACGGAGCCGTCATCGGGTCGCTCGCTCGGCGGTCGTCAGCGCGTCGGGCCGGCGGAGGTACAGCGGCTCGACCGCCATCGGCTCGCCGGCCGCGACCCGTCGCGCGGCCAGCCGGACCAGCGCGCCGCCGTCGACGTCGAGCGGTCCGACCGGATGGGGGTACAGCTCGGGGTAGAGCAGCGGGCCGCGGCCGGCCGTCGGCAGGCTCCGGACCTCCTCGGCGACGTCCGCCGGCCGGGACACCGCGGGGTCGCTGAGCCGCACCGCGCGGCCGTCGCGGACGGCATACCTCGCCCAGTAGACCTCACGGCGGCGGGCGTCGGTCGCGACGACGAGCTCGCCTCCGGCCAGCGGTGCGGCGTCCTGCGCCATCGCGTCGAGGCTGCACACCCCATGGACCGGGATGCCGAGGACATGCCCCAGCGTCACGGCGGTGACCAGGCCGACGCGCAGGCCGGTGAACGGGCCCGGCCCGGTTCCGACGGCGATGGCGGTGAGGTCACGCGGGGCCCGGCCGGAGTCGCGCAGCAGCGCGTCGATGAGCGGGGCGAGGTGCTCGGTGTGGCCGCGGGGGTCCTCGCGGGCGGCCGACGCGATGACCTCGACGCCGTCGTGGAGCGCCACGGCGATGGCCGACGTCGCGGTGTCGATCCCGAGGAGCAGGCTCATCGCAGGGTCCTCCGCAGGGTCTCGGCGACGTCGACACCGGACCACCGCGCCCCGTGGGTGGCCACGGTGAGGGTACGGGACTCGGTGTTCTCGTCGGCGACGAGGACGACCTCGATGCGGTCGTCGGTGAGCCCTTCGGCCAGGCCATGGCCCCACTCGACGACGGTGACGCTGCCCTCGAGGGTGGTGTCGAGGTCGAGCTCGTCGAGCTCGTCGAGGCCGCCGAGCCGGTACGCATCGACGTGGACGAGCGCGGGGCCGCCGACGAGCGAGGGGTGGACCCGGGCGATGACGAAGGTCGGCGACGTGATGGGTCCACGAACCCCGAGCCCGTCGGCGATGCCCTGGGTCAGCGTCGTCTTGCCCGCGCCGAGGCCGCCGGTGAGGACGACGAGGTCGCCCGCCCGGACGAGGCCGCCGAGGGCCCGCCCCGCGGCACGCGTGTCGTCGGCGTGCGGCAGTCGCAGTGGTTCGGTGGCAGTGGTCATCGGTGGGCTCAGGAGGCGGACCGGCTCCGGGACGAGCGGCGGCGGGGCGCCAGCTCGGTGATCATCCGGCGGACCCGCGGCTTGCGGGTCATGGCGATGCCCTCGGCGTGGGCCCGCTCGGCCCGGTCGATGAGCATGAGGAGCTGCTGGGTGACGAGCTCGGGGTGCTCGAGCATGATGAGGTGTCCGGCGTGCTCGACGACGACGTGCTCGGCACCGGGGATGCGCCGGACGATGTCCTCGCTGTGCGACGGCGGGGTGAGCATGTCGCCCTCGCCGTTCATGACGAGGACCTCGATGCCCTGGAAGGCGTCGAGGTGCTCGAGCTCGTCGAGCCGGTCGATGTGCGGCATGAAGGCGGCCATGACCTCCAGGGGCGTCCCGAAGATCATGTCGCCGACGAACCGGACGAGGTCGTCGCTCACCTGGGAGTCGAACGAGTAGCGCCCGACGACGACCTCCTCGACGTCGCGGCCCACCCGGCGGAACCGGTCCAGCCACCCCTGGTGCCGACCCAACCGGGTGAGCACGCCCGGGCCGACCCGGCCGATGGCTCGCCCGAGGAGGGGGCCGAAGCCGAGGGTGGTCATCCCGCGTCCGCCGGCGCTCGTCGCGACGAAGGCCGCCGCGAGGACGCGGGAACGGATGAGGTCCGGGTGCTGCCCGGCCAGCGACATCATCGTCATCCCGCCCATCGAGTGCCCGACGAGGACGACCGGGCCGTCCGGGCAGGTGCGGGCGATGACGGCGGCGAGGTCGGCACCGATCCGGTCGACGGTGCACGACTCGGCGGGAGCGACGTCGGAGCGGCCGTGGCTGCGCTGGTCCCACAGGACGACCCGGTACCCGGCGTTGACGAGGGCGCGCCGCTGGAGGACCCAGCTGCGCAGGCTGAGGGTGTAGCCGTGCGAGAGGACGACGGTCGGCCGGGGCGGGTCCGACCGACGCCGCCTCGCGTTCGCGGCCACCGAGCCCTCGTCGACCTCGACGTGGAGCGCGATACCGTCCTCGGTGACGACACTCAGCTCGGTGTCGGCCGCATGGGTGTAACCGCCCTCGGTCGCCGTCGTCACCGGACGTCACCGCCGACATGGACCCGCGGCAGCCGGTTGCCCATCCGCGTGACGATCTCGTAGTTGATCGTCCCGGTGGCGGCGGCCCAGTCCTGCGCGGTGGGCTCCCCGTCGGCCCCGCGGCCGAGGACGACGACCTCGTCGCCCGGTGCGCCGGCGAACCCGGCACCGAGGTCGAGCATGAACTGGTCCATGCACACCCGGCCCGCGACGGTGTAGCGGCGCCCGCCGACCTGGACCGGGCCGACCATGCCCGCGGCGCGCGGTATGCCGTCGGCGTACCCCATCGGGACCAGGCCCAGGACGGTGTCGGCCGGGGCGACGTACTCGTGGCCGTAGCTGACGCCCTGGCCGGACGGGCAGTCCTTGACGTGGGTGAGCCGGGCCGTCACCCGCATGGCCTCACGCAGCCCGAAGTCCTCCGGCGTGCCGAGGTCGGGCACCGGCGAGAGCCCGTAGACGGCCAGGCCGGGACGGACGAGGTCGAAGTGTGCGGACGGGTTGGTCAGGGTGGCGGCGGAGTTGGCGAGGTGGCGAAGGCCCGGGTCCAGGCCGGCCCGCGTCAGGGCGGCGACCGCCTCGACGTAGCGCTCCTGCTGGGCTCGCACCGTCGGGTGTTGCGGCGCATCGGCCCACGCGAAGTGCGACCACGTGCCGGTGATCTCGACGGCCCCCTCCGCGACGGCCCGCGCCGCGGCGACGACGAGGTCGTCCCAGGCCGGGCCGAGCGCCCCTCCCCGGGCGAGCCCGGTGTCGACCTTGAGCTGGACGCGGGCCGGGCGGCCACGCTCGCGGGCCGCGGCGAGGACGGCCTCCAGGCTCCACAACGAACCGACGGTGACGTCGATGTCGGCGTCGAGCGCTCCCCCGACGTCGCCGCCCGGAGGGTAGATCCAGGTGAGGATGCGGCCCCGGACCCCTGCGGCACGCAGCTCCAGCGCCTCGGCGAGCTGGGCGACGCCGAGCCACCGGGCGCCGCCGCGCTGTGCGGCGAGGGCGGCCGGCACGATCCCGTGGCCGTAGGCGTCGGCCTTGACGACCGCCATGACGTCGGCCGCCCCGGCCCGGTGCGCGAGCTCGCGGACGTTGTCCGTGATCGCGTCGAGGTCGATGCCCACCCACGCGGAGGCGCCCGCGGGCACCGAGCCCGACGGGGGGGTCGGCTCGGTGGCGGGGTGCGGGGCCGCCGGCTGCGAGGTCATGGGTCGTCTCAGTCTAGGTGGATACCCGCCTGGGCATGCCCGGACCCTGTCGTCGGGGCGGACCCTGCCGCGTCGAGTGGCCACGAAACGCCGTCCTCGGCCCGCGGCATACGGCGGTTCATGGCCACTCGACGGCCGGTCAGCGCCGGGCGAGGAGGTGGGCGACCGCCGCCGGTATGCCGTGAGCCACGGCGAGCGCCCGGACCGGGCCACCCGGGTTGGCCCGGTCCGCGGCGACCCCGTGGACGAGGGCGGCGAGTGCGCCGGCGAGGTCGGGTGCGAGGCCGGCGGCGAGGAGGGCCCCGGCGAGGCCCGCAAGCACGTCGCCCGCTCCGGCCGTCGCCAGCCAGGCCGGCGCGTCGGCCTGGCTCCAGACGGGTTCGCCGAGGTCGGCGGGCGCGACGACCGTCGTCGCCCCCTTGAGGAGGACCGTGGCGCCGGTGAGCTCGGCGAGCCGGCGCGCGTGCAGGTAGGGCTCGGCCTCGACGTGCGCCCGAGTGATGTCGTGGTCGAGGTAGTGCACCGGGTGGGGGTCTGCCGTCATGAGTCGGGTGATGAGCCGGGCCGCCTCCCCCGCGTGCGGCGTGAGCAGGGTGGGTGCCGCCCGAGGACCCTCCAGCAGGTCCAGCCCCCCGGCGTCGAGGAGCACCGGGAGATCCGATGCCAGGGCGTCGCGGGCGGCCGCGACCTGCCGCTCGGCGGCCTCCCCGGTCGCCTCGACGTCCAGGCCCGAGCCGATCGCCCAGGCCTGGACCCGGCCCACGCCGTGGACGGCCTCGGGAACGAGCGAACGCACGAGCGCCTCGGGCTGGGGCGTCCCGACATAGCGGACCATCCCGACCCCTGCCTCGACGGCCGCCGTGCAGGCGAGGACCGGCGCACCGGTGTACCCCTCCCCACCGGCGATGACGCCCAGCACGCCGCGGGAGTACTTGTCGTCGGTCGCGGTCGGCACCGGCCAGAGGTCGGCGACGTCGTCGTGGGTGAGCCGGCGGACTGCCGGCGTGCTGTCGATCTCGAGCCCGATGTCGACCACTGTCAGGCGGCCGACGGCCTGCTCGGTCGGCGGCAGGAGGTGGACGGGCTTGGCCACCGAGAAGGTGACGGTCTCGTCGGCGAACACCCCGTCGGGGGATAGCTCGTGCCCGGCCGGATCCTGGCCCGAGGGGACGTCGACGGCGATGAGGTAGGTGTCCTCGCCCACGGCGTCGACCCAGGGCCGCGCCCAGTCGGGCAGACCGGACCGCCCGCCGATCCCGAAGACGCCGTCGAGGACGACGTCGGCCTCGGCGATGCGCTCCAGCCCGGCCGGGTCGTCGTCGACGCAGAGCAGCACGCCGGCCGCTTCGGCCGCGGCGAGCGCGCCCTCATGGACACCACTGCTGCGCCGCACGGCTGCGGCGCTGTACCCGGCCTCCGCGAGCCGGGCAGCGGCATACAGGGCGTCGGCGCCGTTGTTGCCGCCACCCACGAGGGCGACCACCCGGGTGCCCTGGCGCCCCTCGAGACGCGCGGCCGCCACCGCCGCGATCCCCGACACGGCCCGGGCCATCAGCTCGCCCTCGACGAGGGTCGCCATGAGAGCCCCCTCGGCGGCATACACGTCGGATGTCGACCAGGCCTCGATCACCGTGCGGTCCTCTCGCTCAGTCCTCGGCCACGACGACCGCGGAGGCGATGCCGGCGTCGTGGGAGAGCGACACGTGCAGGGTGCGGATCCCCAGCTTCTCGACGCGTGCCCGGACCGTGCCGTGGACGACGAGGTGCGGACGACCGTCGTCGCCCCGGCGCACCTCGGCGTCCTGCCAGTGCATGCCCGCGGGAGCGCCGATCGCCTTGGCGAGCGCCTCCTTGGCGGCGAACCGGGCGGCCTGGGAGTTGAGGGGCAGCTCGCGCTCGCCTGCCGTGAACAGCCGGGTGAGCAGCCCGGGGGTCCGTCGTAGCGACTCCCCGAACCGCGTCACGTCGACGACGTCGATGCCGACCCCGATGATCATCGCCGGGTCACTCGACCGTGACCGACTTGGCGAGGTTGCGCGGCTGGTCGACGTCGAGCCCCTTGGCGGTCGCCAGGTGAAGGGCGAAGACCTGGAGCGGCACGACGGCGAGCAACGGTGAGAGCAGCGGCGGCACGGCCGGGATGTGGATGACCTCGTCGGCGAAGGGCGCGACCTCGACGTCGCCCTCCTCGGCGATGACGATCGTCCGGGCCCCGCGGGCCCGGATCTCCTGGATGTTCGAGACCACCTTGTCGTGCAGCCCGTGCGGCTCGTCGGGGGCCGGGACGATGACGAAGACCGGCTGGCCGGGCTCGATGAGGGCGATCGGTCCGTGCTTGAGCTCGCCCGCCGCGAACCCCTCCGCGTGGATGTAGGCGAGCTCCTTGAGCTTCAGCGCCCCTTCCATCGCCACCGGGAAGCCGACGTTGCGACCGAGGAAGAGCACCGAGCGGGTGTCCGCCATGAAGCGGGCCAGCTCCTTGACCCGCCCCATCGTCGTCAGCAGGTGCTCGATCTTCTCGGGGATCCGACGCAGCTCCTGGATGACCAGGGCGGCATCGTCGGCGTACTGCCCACCGCGCAGCTGGGCGAAGTAGAGGCCGAGGAGGTACGTGGCCGTGATCTGCGCGAGGAACGCCTTCGTCGAGGCGACCGCGATCTCGGGGCCGGCGTGGGTGTAGAGGACCGCACCGGACTCACGCGGGATCGACGAGCCGTGGGTGTTGCAGATCGACAGGGTGAGCGCACCGAGCTGGCGCGCATGCCGGACCGCCATGAGGGTGTCCATCGTCTCGCCGGACTGGCTGATCGACACGACGAGCGTGCGCTCGTCGACGATGGGGTCGCAGTACCGGAACTCGTGGGCGAGGCTCACCTCGACGGGGATCCTGACCCACGTCTCGAGGGCGTACTTGGCGACCATGCCGGCGTATGCCGCGGTGCCGCACGCGATGATCGTGATGCGCTCGACGTTGCGCAGCTGCTCCTCGGTGATGGACATGTCGTCCAGGACGAGGCGGCCGGTCTCGTCGGTCCGCCCGAGGAGGGTGTCGGCGACCGCGTGCGGCTGGTCGTTGATCTCCTTCTCCATGAAGGTGGCGTAGCCGCCCTTCTCGGCCGCGGCGGCATCCCAGGTGACCTCGAAGTCCTTGCCCTGCGCCGGGACGCCGTCGAAGCCGACGATCTGCACCCCCTCGGGGGTGATGGTGACGATCTGGTCCTGACCCAGCTCGATGGCGTGCCGGGTGTGGCCGATGAAGGCGGCGACGTCGGAGCCGAGGAAGCTCTCGCCGTCACCGATCCCCACGACGAGCGGGCTGTTGCGTCGGGCTCCGACGACGACGCCGGGGCTGTCGGCGTGCACGGCGAGCAGGGTGAAGGCCCCCTCGAGGCGGCCCACCGCGTCGACCATCGCCCGGGTGAGGTCGCCGGTCCGGTCGAACTCCCGGCCCACGAGCTTGGCCGCCACCTCGGTGTCGGTGTCGCTCACGAACACCGCTCCCTCGGCGAGGAGCTCCTTCTTGAGGGTGTGGAAGTTCTCGATGATCCCGTTGTGGATGAGAGCGAGGCGGTCGTCGCGGCCGCCGCGGTGCGGGTGGGCGTTGCCGTCGGTCGGCCCGCCGTGGGTGGCCCACCGGGTGTGGCCGATGCCGGTCCGCGAGACGGGCAGCGGTTCCATGTCGAGCGCCGCCCGGAGGTTCTCGAGCTTGCCGGCCCGCTTGACCGCGGCGACGCCGTCCTGGGTGACGAGTGCGACGCCTGCGGAGTCGTAGCCGCGGTACTCCAGCCGGGACAGACCCTCCATGACGACATCCAGGGCCTTGCTGCCGTCGGTACGTCCGACGAAGCCCACGATTCCGCACATGCCGGCCAGCCTATCGGCGGTGTGCGGTTTCGCCGCTCAGGGCGCGGTGACCGGCCCGATCTCGCTCTCGCCGCGTAGGCAGACGGCCGGGGCCAGCTCCTGGGGATAGGGCATCGACACGACCTGGCCGGCGCCGAGGTCGACCCTGAGCGTCGCGTACGTCGCGCCGCCCGCTGGACAGTTCGTCGGGTCGCTCGTCTTGCTGATGATCACCCCCGCCTGGGCGTTGGGAGCGACCTGGCCGGCAGGCCCCACGGGGAACAGCGCGGCCTGGCTGCCGTCGATCTGGTCGGGGATCGACAGGGGCTCCACCGTTCCGCCGGCGGTGACCCCGGACAGGGTCGGTCGCCCGCCGACCGTGCACGCGGCCGTGCCGGTGTTCCGGAAGAGGAGGGCGAAGTAGACCGTCCCGGCCGCGCCCCCGTCGGTCCCCACCGACGGGTCGAGCGCGTCGACCTGGCACGGGCCGGGTGCGGTGGTCGACGGGGTCGGCTCGGGGGTCCGGGTCACCGTCACGGTGGGGGTCGCCGACGGTGACGGTGGCGGCGCAGCCTGCTGTGTCCCCGTCCCCCGGGTGAGGTACCAGACGGCGAGAACGAGGGCGATGACGACAACGGCCACCGCGAGGGCCACCCGCCACCGCGGGTCCGGCGACCCCTCCGGGTCGGCCGGGTACCGGTCGTGCCGCGGGTCCGTGGGGTACTGGGGGTCGGTCGGGTAGTCGCCCATGTCGACCCAGTGTGCCGGACCGGGCCCCCACGACGGTATGCCGAGGCCGGGCGCGGCGCGTCGGGCCGCCCGGCGGGGGCTGCCGGGGCAGGACGGCGCCGTGAGCAAGAATGGCGGCGTGGCCCACCCTCCCGGCACCGCGGCCGGCCCGCCGTCCCCCTACGTCGAGCTGGATCGTCGGTCGTGGGCCCGGTTGCGCGACAGCCACCCGCTCAGCCTCACCAGGGAGGAGATCGCCCGGGTCCGCGGCCTCGGCGACCGCGTCGACCTCAGCGAGGTCGAGGACGTCTACCTCCCGCTCTCCCGGCTGCTCAGCTTCTATGTCCGCGCCACCGCCGGTCTGCACCGGGTCACCGGGGAGTTCCTCGGCGACCGGCCGGCCAAGACGCCGTTCGTCATCGGCGTCGGCGGCTCGGTGGCGGTCGGGAAGTCGACGACCGCCCGCATCCTGCGTGAGCTGCTCCTGCGCTGGCCGCACACCCCACGGGTCGAGCTCGTGACGACCGACGGCTTCCTCTACCCCAACGCCGAGCTGCGGGCCCGTGGGCTCATGGAGCGCAAGGGCTTCCCCGAGTCCTACGACCGGAGCGCGCTGCTCACCTTCGTCGCCGCCATCAAGTCCGGGATGCCGGAGGTGACCGCGCCGGTGTACTCACACCTCGGCTACGACATCGTCCCCGGGGAGCACATCACCGTGCGGCGGCCCGACGTCCTCATCGTCGAGGGTCTCAACGTCCTGCAGACCCCCGGCGTCGGCATCTCGGGGACACCGATGGTCGCCCTGTCGGACTACTTCGACTTCTCGGTCTTCGTCGACGCGCCGACCGACGTCATCCGTGCGTGGTACGTCGCCCGGTTCCTGCGGCTGCGCGAGACCGCCTTCGCCGACCCGGCGTCGTTCTTCCACCGCTACGCCTCCCTCTCCGACGACGAGGCGGTCGCCACGGCCGGGTCCATCTGGGACCGGATCAACGAGCGCAACCTCATCGACAACGTCCTGCCGACCCGCGACCGGGCCACGCTCGTCCTGACCAAGGGTCCCGACCACGCGGTGACGCGGATCCGGCTGCGCAAGCTGTGAGCCCTGCCGCCCACCGCCGGGGCGATGATGGAGGCATGCCGCAGACCCCAGCCATGGGCGGCGCCCCGGTCCCCGACGGTGCGCCCCTCCTCGACGGACCGACCCGCACCGAGCACGACACGATGGGTGAGGTCGAGGTCCCCGTCGCGGCACTCTGGGGCGCGCAGACCGCCCGGGCCGTCGCCAACCTGCCGTTGTCCGGCCAGCGCATGCCGGCCCGGGTCATCCATGCCCTGGCGATGGTCAAGGCGGCCGCGGCGGCCACCAACGCCGAGCTCGGCGTCCTCGACCGCGACCTGTCACGCGCGATCGTCGCGGCCGCCGACGAGGTGGCCACCGGCGCGCATGACGCCCACTTCCCCGTCGACGTCTTCCAGACCGGGTCGGGCACGTCGACGAACATGAACGTCAACGAGGTCATCGCCCGCCTGGCGACCCTCGCCGGCGGCATACCGGTCCACCCCAACGACCACGTCAACGCCGGCCAGTCGAGCAACGACACGTTCCCGACGGCCATGCGGGTCGCCGCCACACTCGCCGTCCTGGGCGACCTGGGCCCCGCGCTGGACCACCTCGCCGCCGCGTTGGGCCGGCAGGAGGATGCCTTCGCCGACGCGGTCAAGTCCGGCCGCACCCACCTCATGGACGCCGTGCCGATCACCCTCGGCCAGGAGATGGGCGGCTACCGGACCCAGGTCGAGCGGGGAGCCGCCCGCGCCCGCCACGCGGCCTCGGCGACGGCCGAGCTCCCCCTCGGCGGCACCGCGGTCGGGACGGGCCTCAACGCCACGCCCGGGATGGCGGCCCGGGTCGTCGCACGGCTGAGCGAGCGGACCGGTGTCGCCTTCCGCGAGGCGGAGAACCATGTCGAGGCGCAGTCGGCCCAGGACGCCGTCGTCGAGCTGAGCGGGGCGCTCAAGGTCGTCGCGGTCTCACTGACCAAGGTGGCCAACGACCTGCGCTGGATGTCCTCCGGGCCACGGGCCGGCCTCGCCGAGATCCATCTGCCGGACCTGCAGCCGGGCTCGAGCATCATGCCGGGCAAGGTCAACCCGGTCATCTGCGAGGCCGTGGCGATGGCCTGCGTCCAGGTCGTCGGCAACGACGCCGCGGTGACGATGGCCGGGGCATCCGGGGCGTTCGAGATCACCGTCATGATGCCGGTCATGGCGCGCAACGTCCTGGAGTCCGTCGACCTGCTCGCCTCCTCGGCGCGGCTGCTCGCCGACAAGGTCGTCGACGGCATCGTCCCGGACCGGGCGCGGATGCGGGCGTATGCCGAGGCCTCGCCGGCCATCGCGACGGCGCTCAACCCCTACCTCGGGTACGAGGCGGTCGCCGCCGTGGTCAAGCAGGCCCTCGCCGACGGGACCTCGATCCGGGAGGCCGTCGTCACGCGGGGGCACGTCGAGCGGGGCGAGATCACGACGGACCAGCTCGACGCCGCGCTCGACGTCGACGCGATGGCCCGGCCGGTGGAGCCGGCCGGCTGACCGGTCGGCGGGTCAGGACGTCCGGGCCGCGACCCGAGCGGACGCCGGTGTGCGCTCAGTACCAGCCGGTCGCCTGGGAGTGCGCCCAGGCCGAGCACGGGCTTCCGTAGACGTTCTTGATGTAGCGCAGGCCCCAGGTGATCTGGGTGACCGGGTTCGTCTGCCAGTCCGCCGCGACGCTGGCCATCTTCGTGCCCGGCAGCGACTGGGGGATGCCGTAGGCGCCGGAGGACGCGTTCTGCGCCCGGTAGCTCCAGTTGGACTCCCTCGTCCACAGCGAGTCCAGGCAGCCCCACTGGCTGTCGGACCAGCCGTAGTCGGCGAGCATGAGCCGCGCGACGGCCCGCGGGTTCGACCGCGCGTTGGCGATGATGGCCTTGCGCTGCGCCTCCCGAGCGGCGCGGGCCGCGGCCTCGCGTCGTGCCTGGGCGAGGGCGGCGGCCCGAGCCCGCTCGGCGGCGAGCTGCTTGGCCTGGACGGCGTTCGACGTCGTCGTGAGGCTGGCCCGCTCGGCGACGAACCGGGCCGAGTCCGCGGCCGCGAGATCGGTCTGCTGGGTGGCCTGGGTGGCGGCCTCGGGGGTGATCGCGAAGGCGGCGAGGTCGCCCTGGTCGGCCCCGGCCGCATGGACCCCGGCCGCTCCGGTCGCCAGCAGGGCGAGGGCCAGGCTGGAGGACACCGAGGGTCGCCGCAATGTGGCGCCGAGGGGTGAGCGGCGCGGCCCGGCATGGGCGTGCCGCGGCGCGTGGCGCGGGGTGTAACGGCTCATCGCCGTGAACCTCCGTGTGTCGGTGGGGGGCCGACGTGATGTCGATGGCAGGGGATCCGACCGTGTCCAGCAGGGGGGCTGACGGCGGTCGGCGTTATCGAATCGAAACCAAACGCTAGCGGAGTCGGCCCCCGAGAGGGAAATCAATGACCAAGGGGTGGGCCGTTCCCCCGACCCCGGATCGGCCGATCTGCCGATCCCGGACCCCGGCGGGTGGGCCGCGGGCGCCTCAGCGGTCGAGGCGGAGCATGCGGCGGGCCGAACGCTCGACGATGGCGATCGCCCGCTCGGCCTCCTGCTCCGTGTGCTCGATGGCGAGGTTGACGCCGGAACCGTCGAGCAGCGCCTGGAGCTCTTGAGCCGCCTCGTCGACGGTGCCGTCGAGCCGGAACGTCCCATCGGCCACACCGGCGGAGATGCAGTTCCGGGCCAGGTCGTTCCACGCTTCCCCGACCTCGCGGCTGTCCTCGGCCAGCTCGTCCTCGTGGGCGGCCGCCCGCCAGTACTCGAGCCACAGCGTCCAGTTGCGCCGTCGCAGCTGCGGCTCGGGCGAGATCGACCGGCGAATCAGGGTGGTGATGCGCTCCCACGGTGTCGGCAGGGCCTCGACGGCGAGGGCCAGCTGGGCGAGCTCGTCGCGGACGGTGAAGCACAGCGCGGCCCGGCGCAGCTCGCCGACCGTCGGGAAGTAGTGCTGCAGGCTGGCCGTCGGCACCCCGGCCGCCTGCGAGACGTCGCTGTACCGCAGTCGGCCGTAGCCCCGCTCGATGAGGGCGGTCGACGCGCCGGCGAGAATGTCGTCGCGGTGGTACCTCGGTGGCCGACCCCTCCGGACCTTGGTTGGCTTCTCGCTCTCGGACACGCGCCGATCCTATGCCGCTGGTGCTCGGACTGCGCGCACCGGACGAGGACCCTGCGCTCCGGTCAGACGTCGAGTCCCTCGAGCAGGTCGGTGACGAGGGCCGCGATGGGGCTGCGCTCACTGCGGGTGAGCGTGACGTGGGCGAAGAGGGGGTGGCCCTTGAGCGCCTCGATGACGGCGGCAACGCCGTCGTGCCGGCCGACCCGGAGGTTGTCGCGCTGGGCGACGTCGTGGGTGAGCACCACCCGGGAGTTCTGCCCGATCCGGGACAGGACGGTGAGCAGAACATTGCGCTCGAGGCTCTGGGCCTCGTCGACGACGACGAAGCTGTCGTGCAGGGAGCGGCCCCGGATGTGGGTGAGCGGCAGCACCTCGAGCATGCCGCGGTCGAGGACCTCCTCGACGACCTCACGGGAGACGAGGGCGCCCAGGGTGTCGAAGACGGCCTGGCCCCACGGGTTCATCTTCTCGGCCTCGGTCCCCGGGAGGTACCCGAGCTCCTGCCCGCCCACGGCATACACGGGTCGGAAGACGACGACCTTGCGGTGCTGGCGCCGCTCCATGACGGCCTCCAGGCCGGCACACAGGGCGAGCGCGCTCTTCCCGGTGCCGGCCCGGCCGCCGAGGCTGACGATGCCGATGTCGGGGTCGAGAAGGAGGTCGAGGGCGATGCGCTGCTCGGCGCTGCGCCCGTGCAGGCCGAAGGCGTCGCGGTCGCCCCGGACGAGACGGATCTGCTTGTCCGGTCCGACCCGGCCCAGGCCGCTGCCGGTCGGCGAGAGGAGCTTCAGGCCGGTGTGGCACGGCAGCTCTGCGGCCTCGCGGCTCTCGAGCCGCCCGTGGTCGTAGAGGTGGTCCATCTCCGCACTGCTCACGTCGAGCTCGGCCATCCCGGTCCAGCCGGAGTCGACGGCCAGCTCGGCGCGGTACTCCTGCGCGTCGAGGCCGACCGCCGAGGCCTTGACCCGCATCGGCAGGTCCTTGCTGACGATCGTGACGTTCTTTCCCTCGTTGGCGAGGTTGCGCGCGACGGCGAGGATCCGGGTGTCGTTGTCCCCGAGGCGGAAGCCCGCCGGCAGCGACGACGGGTCGGTGTGGTTGAGCTCGACGTGGAGGGTGCCGCCCTCGTCGCTCACCGGGACCGGGGCATCGAGCCGGCCGGCCTGGATCCGTAGGTCGTCGAGGAGACGCAGCGCCGTCCGGGCGAAGTACCCGAGCTCGGGGTGGTGCCGCTTGCCCTCGAGCTCGCTGATGACGACGACCGGGAGGACGACGTCATGCTCCTTGAAGCGGTGCACGGCCCGAGGGTCGGAGAGGAGGACCGAGGTGTCGAGGACGTAGGTCCGCAGCGGCTCCCCTCCCTCGGTCCGGCGCTTCGCGTCGGGACGCGTCGTGCTGGTGCTCTGTTGCGAGGTCGAGGCCACGTGGATCCTCCTGCGGGTCGCGGCGGCGGGCGCCGGGACGTGCGGTCGTGTTGCGACCGTACGACGCGCCGCGGGCCCCCGAGCGACAGGCCGAGGGTGTGTCGCCTGATGTTCATCCGAACGAGGGAGAACGGCTGCGACATCTGGGTCAGCTGTGCCTAATGTGACTGATGGGGTGTCTGATATCGCGACGCCGCTCAGGTGCCGTACCGGCGGTTCCGCTCCCCGTAGGCCCGCAGCGCCCGCAGGAAGTCCACCTTGCGGAAGTCGGGCCAGTACGCCTCGCAGAAGTAGAACTCGCTGTGCGCACTCTGCCAGAGGAGGAAGCCGCCGAGCCGCTGCTCCCCCGAGGTGCGGATGACGAGGTCCGGGTCGGGCTGGCCCTTGGTGTAGAGGTGCTTGCCGATGTGCTCGACGTCGAGGATCTCGGCGAGCTCCTCGATCGATGTGCCCTGCTCGGCATGCTCGTGGAGGAGCGAGCGGACCGCGTCGGCGATCTCGCGGCGGCCACCGTAGCCGACCGCGATGTTGACGATCATCCCCGGGGCCTCGCGGGTACGGTCCGCCGCCGACTTCAGCCGCTCGGCCGTCTCGGCGGGGAGCAGGTCCAGGGCACCGACCGGGTTGAGCCGCCAGCGGTGCGTGTCGGCGAGAAGGTCGACGACCCGCTCGATGATGCCGAGGAGGGGACGCAGCTCGGCTGCGGGGCGGTTGAGGTTGTCGGTGGACAGCAGCCACAGGGTGACGACCTCGACGCCGACCTCCTCACACCAGCCGAGCAGCGGTGCGATGTTGTCCGCCCCGGCCTGGTGACCCTCACTCGTCCCGGCGCCGCGGGCCTTGGCCCAGCGACGGTTGCCATCGAGCATGATCCCCACGTGACGGGGCATCGGGGACCGGCGCAGCCGCTTGGACAGCCGACGGGCGTATGCCGCGTAGACGACATCGCTGAGCGCCATGCGTCGTCTCCTCCGGGTCTCGTCGCCGTCTCGTCGATCGTGCCACCCAACCGCCCCCGACGGGGCGGGTGGGGCCACGGTACCGCCCGCACCCGGGCGCATCGGTGGGTGCGAGCCGGGGGGTAGCCGCCCCCCCGACAGCGGCGCAACTTACGCGAGCGTAGGTTAGTCTTGAGTTGATGGCGCATATCGAACCGGACGAGCATCCCCACCGCGACGCCTTCGAGGACCGGGTGGACGCGATGGTCACCGCCGTCAAGCCGAAGCTGCGGGGGTGGCTGCACGCCGGGATGTCGCCCGTCGCGTTCGTCGCGGGCCTCGTCCTCATCGTCCTGTCGCGGAGCCTGGAGGCTCGGGTCTCGGCGGCCGTCTTCACGCTGACCGCGGTGCTCCTGTTCGCCACCTCGGCGATCTACCACCGCGGCACCTGGTCGCCGCGGGTGGGCGGCCTGCTCAAGCGGTTCGACCACTCGAACATCTTCCTCATCATCGCCGGGAGCTACACCCCGTTCGCCATGCTCCTGCCCGACTCCCAGGGCCGAACGATGCTCATCATCGTGTGGTCCGGCGCTCTCCTCGGGGTGCTCTTCCGCGTCCTCTGGGTGGGCGCGCCCCGGTGGCTGTACGTGCCGATCTACGTCGCCCTCGGTTGGGTGGCGGTCTTCTACATCGGCCCGCTCGCCCACTACGGAGGCGCGGCGATCCTCACCCTCATCGTGGTCGGCGGGCTGCTCTACAGCCTTGGCGCGCTGGTCTACGGCTTCAAGCGCCCGAACCCGTCACCACGCTGGTTCGGCTTCCACGAGATCTTCCACGCCCTGACGATCGCGGCGTTCATCGTCCACTACGTGGCCGCCTCGATGGCGCTCTACACCCACCAGGCGTAGCCCAGGACATGCGGCTGTAGCACATGCGGCTCTAGCGTGGCCCCTCGTCGGGCCCGTCGACCGACGGCCCGTCCGCCTCGGGGATGTCCACCTCGTCGGCCTGCGGATCGTCCCTGCCGCGCTGGGCGGCGTTCTGCCGGTATGACATCCGGCGCATCCGGGCGTTCATGTTCCGCATGAGAAGCCACAGGACGATGGCGAGGGCGAAGAACCCGACGAAGGCGAACCAGCCGGGGTCGGTGGCCACCGCCGCCGCCGGGACGGCGAGGGGGGTGCTCATGAGTCGCGCTCCTTGCGTGCGTCGTAGACGAGGGTGAGGTCGGTGCGGGTCGCCAGCGCGTCGGCGTCGGCGACGGCGTCGGGCAACCCGGCGAACAGGTCGTCCTCACCGTCGGCGATGGGGACGAACGAGAGGGCCGCCTCGAAGTCCTCGGTCGGCCACGCCAGGGCCTGGACCTGACGGGACACGGCGAAGAACGACCCGTTGGGGTCGATCTGGGTCGCGTGGGCGAGCAGGGCCTTGTCGCGGCGCTCGAACCAGTCGGCGCACGGGACCCGCGTCGTGACGAGCCGCTCCGGGCGCTCCGCGAACCGGGCGAGCCACTCGGCATACGGGCTCTCCTCACCCAGCGCGAGCAGCGCCTCGTGGAAGGCCGTCATCCGCTCCCGGGTGAAGGTCTGGTTGTAGTAGACCTTGAGCGGGCGCCAGGGCAGGCCGGCATGCGGGTATGCCGTCGGGTCGGCCGCCGCCGCGAAGGCCGCCATGGTCACGTCGTGGGTCATGACGTGGTCCGGGTGCGGGTAGCCGCCCTGCTCGTCGTACGTCGTCACGACGTGCGGGCGGAACCGGCGGATCTCCCGGACGAGCGCCTCGGTCGTCACCTCGAGGGGCTCCAGGGCGAAGCAGCCCTCGGGCAGCGGCGGCGGCGGGTCCCCCTCGGGGAGGCCGGAGTCGACGAAGCCGAGCCATGCCTGGTCGACGCCGAGGATCTCGCGGGCGCGGGCCATCTCGTCGCGGCGGACCTGGGCGAGGTCGCGGCGGACGTGGACGTCGTCGGCGAGGTTGGGGTTGAGGATGTCGCCACGCTCGCCCCCGGTGCAGGTGACGACGAGGACCGGGTGACCCTCGTCGACGTACCTCGCCATCGTCGCGGCGCCCTTGCTCGACTCGTCGTCGGGGTGCGCGTGGACGCACATGAGGCGGAGCCGGTCGGACAAGAGTGGACCCTTCGGTCGCGACGGCGGGGCCGTCCCCGAGAATGGACGCGGCCATCTTCTCATCCGCCCGCACCGCGGGCCGACCCTCGAGGACGTTCTCGGCATGCCGATCCCCCGCCCCACCCCCGGGAACCTCAAGTGGTGGGTCCTCGGCGCGGTCTGGGTCGTCGGCGCCACGGCCGTCATCGCCTGGGTCGCCGTCGTCCGGATCCCGCAGCAGGTCAGTCCGCTGGTGACGGGCTACCACGTTGTCAGCGCCTCGACCGTGACGGTCGACTACGACGTGCGACGGCCCGCGAACACGGTCGTGGACTGCCTCGTCACCGCGCTCGACGAGCACCACGGCCGGGTCGGCGCGGTCAGCGACGAGGTCCCGGCGTCCCCCACGACGGGGACGGTCCACCGCACCGTCACCGTCCGGACGAGCGCACCCGCTGTCACGGGTCTGGTCGAGTCCTGTACCCGCCGCCGCTGACCCGGGACCGCCGCGATATGGGGTCGTCCGGGGTGCCCTTTGCTACGCTTGTTCTTTGCACGCGATCGGGTCTGGACCCCGACCGGCCGTAACGAACGAGCCAACGGGTCCAGGCCCGTTGACGTAACACCACCCACCCTCGCTCCGCGTCGTGGGTGGGTCATGAGCAAGGAGAGACGACGTGACCGAGACCGCGGGTAAGACGACCTACCTGACCCAGGAGGCGTACGACCGACTCACCCAGGAGCTCGCCGATCTCTCCGGTCCCGGCCGCACCGACATCGCGAAGAAGATCGAGGCGGCCCGGGCCGAGGGAGACCTCCGCGAGAACGGCGGCTACCACGCCGCCAAGGAGGAACAGGGCAAGATGGAGGCCCGGATCCGCCAGCTCACCCAGCTCCTCGACAGCGCCATCATCGGCCACACCCCCGACGACGACGGCGTCGTCGAGTCGGGCATGGTGGTCACCGTCGAGATGTTCGGCGACGAGGAGACCTTCCTGCTCGGCTCACGTGAGATCGCCGACGCCTCGATGCAGGTCTACAGCGAGGCGTCCCCCATCGGTGCCGCCGTCAACGGCCACCAGGTGGGCGAGACGGTGAGCTTCGTGGCTCCCAACGGCAGGACCGTCGACGTCACGATCGTCCACACGGCGCCGTACGGGAGCTGATCCGCCGCGCGCGGACGGCGGATGGCGAGCCGCGGGCTCCGACGAGGCCGCGGCCGGGTCATCACGACCTAGCCGGGGCCGCGCGCATGCTGCAACGATGCGGTGCATGCCCGAGACAACGACGTCCGACCTCGTCAACCACGTCCGCCAGCAGTCGCTCGGCGACCTGCCCCGCCGCACCGCGGCGCGGACGCCGGACAAGGCCGCCATCATCGACGGCGACACTCGGCTCACCTTCGCCGAGCTCGAGGAGGTCGTTGCGGGAACCGCGGCCGCCCTCGCCGACGCCGGTCTCGGGATGGGTGACCGGCTCGCCCTGCTCAGCCACAACTGCTGGCAGTTCGCCGTCCTCGACTTCGCCGCCGCCCGCCTCGGGATCATCCTCGTGCCGGTCAACTTCATGCTCGGCCCGAACGAGGTCGCCTACATCCTCGACCACAGCGAGGCGAGCGTCTTCGTCGTCGAGGACGCCCTCGTCCCGGTCGCCGAGCGGGCGATGGCCGCGAGCGCTGGCTCGGTGCGCCTCCGCGCGAGCATCCGGCATACCGGTGACCCCGCTCCCGACGGCTGGCTCGACGCCCAGGCGTGGTTCGACCACCGCGGCACCCCGCCCGACGTGGTCGTCCCCGACGACGCCCCGCTGCGGCTGATGTACACCTCCGGGACCGAGTCGCGGCCCAAGGGGGCGCTGCTGTCGAGCCGGTCGCTGCTCTGGCAGTACGTCTCCTGCGTCGTCGACGGGCAGATGGAGACCGACGACGTCGAGCTGCACACCCTGCCGCTCTACCACTGCGCCCAGCTCGACTGCTTCCTCGGCCCGGACGTCTACGTCGGGGCGACGTCGATCATTCTTCCCGGACCCGACCCGGCCACGGTCCTCGCGACGATCGAACGCGAGCGGGTGACCAAGTACTTCGCCCCGCCGACGGTGTGGATCGGGCTGCTGCGCTCTCCGGCGTTCGACTCGACCGACCTGTCCAGCCTGCGCAAGGGCTACTACGGTGCGTCGGCCATGCCCATCGAGGTGCTCCGCGAGATGCAGGACCGGCTGCCGCAGGTCTCGCTGTGGAACTTCTACGGCCAGACCGAGATGGCCCCGCTCGCGACGATCCTGCGCCCCCACGAGCAGCTCTCGCACGCGGGCTCGGCCGGCCGGGCGGGGCTCAACGTCGAGACGCGGATCGTCGACGACCTCGATGAGCCCGTGCCGCCGGGCACGACCGGCGAGATCGTCCATCGCAGTCCTCACGCCACGCTGGGGTACTACAAGGACGACGAGAAGACCGCAGAGGCGTTCCGTGGCGGGTGGTTCCACTCCGGCGACCTCGGCTACATCGACGACGAGGGGCATCTCCACGTCGTCGACCGCAAGAAGGACATGATCAAGACCGGCGGTGAGAACGTGGCCAGCCGCGAGGTCGAGGAGGCGATCTACACCCTCGAGGGGGTGGCGGAGGTCGCGGTCTTCGGTGTCCCGCACCCGCGCTGGGTCGAGGCGGTCACCGCGGTCGTCGTCCCCAAGCCCGGGATGGCGCTGACTGCGGAGAACGTCGTCGAGCACGTGCGGGGCCGACTGGCGGGCTTCAAGGTGCCCAAGCACGTCGTCGTCGCCGAGGCGCTGCCGAAGAACCCCAGCGGCAAGATCCTCAAGCGCGAGCTGAGGGCCGAGCATCAGGAGATCGCCGCCGGCGACGGCTGAGGCGTGGCCCTCGCAGGTGCCGCGGCTCTCTCGCCCCGACTGCCCCGCCTGGCCTGCCCCGCCCTGCGGGCGCGGCCCGGCCCACGTCGACCCGCTCGGGGCTCAGCCCACGTCCGCGAGCGCGTCGCGGAGGATGCCACGAGCCGTGACGAGGGACGGCCCGTACCAGGTGAGCAGCCGCCCGCTGACCAGCCGGGTGGGCACGGCTACGAACGCCTCCGGCCCGTCCTCGGCGGTGAAGACGTAGGGCTCGTCGGGCAGCACCACCGCCTCCGGGCCGCCGTCGGCCGCGGCCCGGTCGAGGTCGGCCAGGTCGACGCGCGGGTACCGGCCGGCGACGCCACCGGTCCACACGCCGAGCCCGAGCCGGGCGAGCACGTCGGCAGTGAAGGTCGGCCGACCGACCAGCATCCACGGGTCGCGCCACACCGCCACCGCGACCCGGGCGCGAGGCGGCGGCACGGCCCCGCCCCACAGCCGCTCGGCCTCGGTGAGCCAGGCCGGGTCGGTCGGCATACCCAGTCCGTCGCGGAACAGCCGCCGCATCGACGCGACCGCGCCCGGCACCGTCTCGATGTCGGTGACCCACACCGGCACGCCGCGCTCGCGCAGCCGACGCACGTCGAGCTCGCGGTTCTCCTCCTTGTTCGCGATGACGAGGTCGGGCCGCAGCGCCACAACCGAGCCGACATCGGGGTTCTTCGTGCCGCGCACCCGGGCGACGGCGAGGCCCGCCGGATGGGTGCAGTAGTCGGTCGCGCCGACGAGGACACCCGGCGCCGTCTGCGCGACCGCCTCGGTCAGCGACGGGACGAGCGAGACGACCCGCGCCACCTCCTCGGGGAGCCGGACGGCATACCCGAGGTCGTCGGCCGGCTCGCGCACGGTGGACGGGTGGGTCAGCGCGGCGCCATCCGCAGCGCGCCGTCCATCCGGATGACCTCGCCGTTGAGGTAGTCGTGGTCGATGATCGCCAGCGCCAGCTGGGCATACTCGTCGGGCCGGGCCAACCGCTGCGGGAACGGCACCCCTGCGGCCAGAGCGGCCCGGAAGTCGTCCGGGACCATCGCCAGCATCGGGGTGTCGACGATGCCCGGCGCGATCGTCATGACCCGGATGCCGTACTGCGCGAGGTCGCGGGCCGCAGGCAGGGTCAGTCCGACGATCCCGCCCTTGGAGGAGCTGTAGGCCGCCTGGCCGACCTGCCCGTCGAAGGCGGCGATGCTCGCGGTGTTGACGATGACGCCGCGCTGGCCCTGCTCGTCGGGCTCGGTCTGCGCGATCGCCTCGGCGGCGACGGCGAGCACGGTGAAGGTCCCGATGAGGTTGACCTCGATGATCTTGCGGTAGAGCGGGAGGTCGTGGACACCATGCTTGCCCAGAACGCGGGCGGACATGCCGACGCCGGCGCAGTTGACGACCGCCCGCAGCGGGTACGCCGCGTCGCCGCTCGCCTGGGCGACCGCGGCGCGGACCTGCGCCTCGTCGGTGACATCGGTCGGCAGGTAGGTGACGCCGTCGACCTCGGGCGCCTTCTCGATCGAGGCGGCGAGGTCGAGTGCGTAGACCCGAGCTCCCTGCGCGGCGATCACGGCGGCGGTGGCGCCGCCGAGGCCCGAGGCCCCGCCGGTGACGATGGCTGAGGTGTTCGCGAGTTCCATGGCTCGCATCCTGCCACTGGTCTCGGGGCACGCTGAGAGACGGTGCCCGCTCATCCGCCGTCCCGCCCCGGTCGGGTCCCCGCCTTGCTCAGCTCCATGGGCTCCGGCCTCGCCACCGGCCCCGGTGTGCCCGCACCCCGTGCCGAGAGCAGGACGCCGCAGACGACCAGCACTCCTCCGGCCAGCTCCAGCACCGCAGGCCGTTCGCTGAGGACCAGCCACGCCGCGACGATCCCCACGACCGGCACGAGCATCGAGAACGGCGCCACAACCCCCGCCGCATGCCGAGCCATCAGCCACACCCAGAGCCCGGAGCCGACGATGGTGCCGACCAGGACGGTGTAGGCCAGCCCCACCCAGGCGGGCACCGCGGTGGCCGTCAGCGAGGTGGCCAGCGCCCGGCGCACCACGTCGGGACCCTCGATGAGCACCGACAGCGCGAGCATCGGCAGCGGAGGAACGACCGACATCCACAGGGTCAGGTGCAGCGGAACCGGTGGAGCCGCGAGTCGGCTCGCGAGATTGCCCAGCGCCCAGCCCAGGGCACCCAGGGTGACCAGTGCGAAGGGCCACCACGAGGTTGCGTCCGCGCGCGTGACGCCGACGACGGCCAGCCCAGTGGCGGCGATCGTCACCCCGGCCACGCGTCGCGGCGTCAGCCGCTCACGCAGCAGGAGCGCGCCGAGCACGACCGTGAACGGCGCCGACGCCTGCAGCACGAGGGAGGCCAGGCCGGCGGGGAAGCCTGCTGCCATGCCGAGGTAGAGACCGAAGAACTGAACCGTGCCGAAGCCGAGGCCGTAGCCGACCAGCCAGCGCAACGGCACCTGCGGTCGGGGCACGAAGGCAATCGTCGGTACCGCGATCACCGCGAAGCGGAGGGCGACGAGGAAGAGCGGTGGGAACTGCTGGAGCGATGCGTGGATCGCCAGGAAGTTCAAGCCCCACAGCACCGCGACCAGAACCGCGAGGAGGATGTGGCGCGGGGGCATACCGTCGAGTGTGGAGGTCGCATTACCCCACGTCCAGCGAATGATTCTGAATGGAATCATTAGACTGGCTTCATGGATGTTCGTCACCTGGAGCTGCTCCGCGAACTGTCCGTCCGGGGCACCCTCGCCGCCGTGGCGGAGTCGACCCACCGCACGCCATCGGCCGTCTCCCAGCAGCTGCGCACTGCCGAGCGCGAGCTGGGTGTCGCCCTCGTGGAACCGGACGGGCGGGGGGTCCGGCTCACCGCAGAGGGCCAGCTGCTCGCGGCCGGCGCGGACGAGGTATGCCGGGCGCTCGCCTCCGTTCAGGCGCGACTTGACGCCGCGCGGGGGGAGCCGCGCGGCCGGGTCAGCATCGGGACCCTGCCGAGCGCGGGCACGGCGCTGCTCCCCGCGCTGGCCGCGCGGCTGGCCGACACCGCCATCGAGCTCGACCTGGACGACTTCGACCTCGCGGAGGGGGACTACGCGGCGCGCACGCTGGACGCCGACATCGTCATCGCGCACAGCCTCACCGGTGACGTGCCGGCGGGGGCCGAAGGACTCACGGCGCGGTTGCTCGCCACGGAGCCGATCGACGTGGCCCTCCCCGTACATCACCCCCTGACGAGTCGGACGGTGCTGCGCCCGGCAGATCTCCGGGGCACGACCTGGATCGGCGTGCCGGTCGGCTATCCCTTCGACACCATCCTGATCGCGGTCGAGCAGGAGATCGGCGAACCGTTGCACCGGCGAGTCAGGTTGCGGGACAACAGGTTGATCGGGTCGTTGGTGGCGAGCGGCATGGCCCTGGCCCTGCTGCCGCGGTTCACCACGGGGGATGAAGGGCTGGTGCTTCGACCACTCGCCGGCGTCCGCTCCGGGCGCAGCATCGTGGCCCTGTGCCGCCCCGACCGCTATGCGCGGCAAGCGGTGCGCTTCGTCGTCGGCGCGCTCGAGGACATCGGCTCAGGCCTGTCGCCCAGGCCGACCTCGCATTCTGGCTGAGACGGGCCGCCCCACCCGTCAGCGACGGCGCCGGGGCGAGCTGCGGGTCAGACGTTCCGCCGGTACTGGCCGCCGACCTCGAAGAAGGCATCGGTCACCTGCTGGAGCGAACACACCCGGGCGGCGTCCATGAGGGCGGCGAAGACATTCTCCCCGCGCACGGCCGCCTCCTTGAGCCGGGCCAGGGCCGCCTCGGCCTCCTCGCGGTGGCTCTCGCGGAACGCCCGTACCCGAGCCAGCTGGGACTCCTTCTCGTCCTCGGAGGCACGGGCCAGCTCGACGTGCTGCGGTGTACCGGTCTCCCCCGGGCGCCGGAACGTGTTGACGCCGATGATCGGCAGCGACCCGTCATGCTTGCGCTGCTCGTAGAGCATCGACTCGTCCTGGATCCTGCCGCGCTGGTAGCCGGTCTCCATCGCCCCGAGGACGCCCCCGCGCTCGTTGATGCGGTCGAACTCGGCGAGCACCTCGGACTCGACGAGGTCGGTCAGCTCGTCGATGACGAACGACCCCTGGAGCGGGTTCTCGTTCATCGCCAGGCCCCACTCGCGGTTGATGATCATCTGGATCGCGAGCGCCCTGCGCACCGACTCCTCGCTCGGGGTCGTCACGGCCTCGTCGAAGGCGTTGGTGTGCAGCGACTGAGCGTTGTCGTAGATCGCGATGAGCGCCTGCAACGTGGTACGGATGTCGTTGAAGTCCATCTCCTGCGCGTGCAGGCTTCGGCCGCTCGTCTGGATGTGGTACTTGAGCTTCTGGGCCCGCTCGTTGGCGCCGTACGTGTCCCGCATCGCCACGGCCCAGATCCGCCGGGCTACCCGCCCGATGACGGAGTACTCGGGGTCCATCCCGTTGGAGAAGAAGAACGACAGGTTCGGGGCGAAGTCGTTGATGTCCATGCCGCGGGCCAAGTAGGCCTCGACGTAGGTGAACCCGTTGGCGAGGGTGAAGGCGAGCTGGCTGATGGGGTTCGCCCCGGCCTCGGCGATGTGGTAGCCGCTGATGGAGACCGAGTAGAAGTTGCGGACCCCGTTCTCGATGAACCACTCCTGGATGTCGGCCATCATCCGCAGCGAGAACTCGGTCGAGAACAGGCAGGTGTTCTGGCCCTGGTCCTCCTTGAGGATGTCGGCCTGGACCGTCCCACGGACCTGCGAGAGGGCGGTGGCCCGGATGCCGTCCGCCTCCTCCGCGGTCGGCTCGCGGCCGTGGTCGGCCGTGAACCGCTCCAGCTCCCTGTCCATCACGGTGTTGAGGAAGAACGCGAGGATCGTCGGCGCCGGACCGTTGATCGTCATCGACACGCTCGTCGTCGGCGAGACGAGGTCGAAGCCGGAGTACAGCTCCTTCATGTCGTCGACCGTCGCTACCGACACCCCGGAGGTGCCGACCTTGCCGTAGATGTCCGGGCGCGGGTCGGGGTCCCGCCCGTAGAGCGTCACCGAGTCGAACGCCGTCGACAGCCGGGTCGCCGGCTGTCCCTCGGAGAGGAGCTTGAACCGCCGGTTCGTCCGGAACGGGTCACCCTCGCCGGCGAACATCCGAGCGGGGTCCTCGTTGTCGCGCTTGAACGGGAAGACCCCGGCGGTGAACGGGAAGAACCCGGGGAGGTTCTCGCGACGAAGGAACGAGACCAGGTCGCCGTGATCGGCGTACCGGGGCAGGGCTACCCGGTTGATCTTGTTGCCGGACAACGACTCTCGCGTCAGCGGGGTGTGGATCACACGGTCGCGGACCCGGACCACCTGCTCGTCTCCGGAGTAGGACTCGACGACCGACGGCCAGCCCTCGATCGCCTCGGCGACCGCGGTCGGCAGCTCCTCGCGGGCGGCCGTGAGGAGCCCGTCGACGGCGTGGTCCGTGTGCCCGGCGGCGGCCAGCTCGTCGTCGACGGCCTCAAGCCGCTGGACCCGACGCGCCAGGGCGGCATACCCCGCGGTGTCCTCGTGGTAGCGACGCACGGTCTCGGAGATCTCGGAGAGGTAGCGCACCCGCTGCGGAGGGACGACCTGACGCAGCACGCTGGAGTGCCGGACGGAGACCGGCGCAAGCAACCCCTCCGCGATGTCGAGGCCCCGGTCGGCCAGTCGCGCCCGCAGCTCCTGGTAGAGGGCGGTCACCCCGT
Organism: uncultured Actinomycetota bacterium; assembly: GCA_963771015.1. Taxonomy (GTDB): domain Bacteria; phylum Actinomycetota; class Actinomycetes; order Actinomycetales; family Dermatophilaceae; genus CAVSJJ01. The sequence continues at coordinate 74,140 of CAVYRN010000009.1, read as the reverse complement.
CGTCGTTGAAGGTCGCGGCCGAGGTCCCGAAGACCGGCATGTCCTCGGGCCGGGAGCCGAACGCCTCGCGGTTGCGGACGAGCTGGCGTCCGACGTCGCGCAGCGCGTCCATGGCGCCGCGACGCTCGAACTTGTTGATGGCGACGACGTCGGCGAAGTCGAGCATGTCGATCTTCTCGAGCTGGCTGGCGGCACCGAACTCGGGCGTCATGACATAGAGGTTGACGTCGGCGAAGTGGGTGATCGCGGCGTCCCCCTGGCCGATGCCCGGCGTCTCGACGATGACGAGGTCGAAGGCCGCCGCCCCGAGGATCGCCAGGATGTCCCCCAGCGACTCGGGCACCTCGCGGCCGCCACGCGTCGCGACCGAGCGGAAGAAGACCCGGTCGCCGTCGAGGGCGTTCATCCGGATCCGGTCGCCGAGCAGCGCCCCTCCGCCGCGGCGCCGGGTCGGGTCGATCGCGACGACCGCGATGCGGAGCTTGTCCTGCTGGTCCACCCGCAGCCGCCGGACGAGCTCATCCGTGAGCGAGGACTTCCCCGAGCCACCGGTGCCGGTGATGCCGAGGACCGGGGTATGCCGCGTGCTCGCCGCCGCCCGGACCTCGCCGAGGACGTCGTCGCCGAGAGCGCCGGCCTCGGCGCCGGTGATGGCCCGGGCCACCGCCGTCCGGTCCCCCGCGAGGAGGGCGCGCACGTCAACGGGCTGGGCGGCATACAGGTCGGTGTCGCAGGCCTCGATGACCTGGTTGACCATGCCCGGCAGGCCGAGCCGCTGGCCGTCCTCGGGGCTGAAGATCGTCACGCCGGAGGCCCGCAGCCGCTCGACCTCGTCGGCGACGATGACGCCGCCACCACCACCGACGACGTGGACGTGACCGGCGCCGGCCTCGCGCAGGAGCTGGACGAGGTACTCGAAGTACTCGACGTGGCCACCCTGGTAGGAGCTGACGGCGACGCCCTGGACGTCCTCCTCGATCGCGGCGTCGACGACCTCCTGGACGCTGCGGTTGTGCCCGAGGTGGATGACCTCCGCGCCCTGGCTCTGCATGATCCGCCGCATGATGTTGATCGACGCGTCGTGGCCGTCGAACAGGCTCGACGCGGTGACGAGGCGCACCGGGTGGACGGGTACGTGAAGCTCTGGGGCAGCGTGCTGGGCGTCGGTGGTCATCTCGCTCCAGGGTCGGGGTCGCCGAGCGACGGGACGCACGGGGCGGGTCCGTCGAGCGGGGGTCTCCCAAAATACTAGGACGTCCTAGTATCTAGGTCCACCTCGCCCGAAGCCTCTCCCCGGGCCCGGCCCGGCGCTCCCCGCCGCCCGCTTCCCGCCGCCCGCTCCCCCGCGGCGTCTCCCTACCCTCTGCTAGCAGAGGGTAGGCCCACTCAGCAGAGGTTCTACCCTCTGCTGAGTCGACGAAGGTCTGCTAGCAGAGGTTAGAGGTGAGGAGGCCGCGGACCGGCCGGGGGGCTGTTCGACCGTCGCGTGACGCCGAGCGGGCCGGCGACGCTCAGCCGCGCGAGGCCACCCACGAGATGGCCTCGGCGTACCCCGGCACCCCTGCGCCGATGACCGCGTGGTCGCAGACATCGGTGAGGTAGGAGTGGTGCCGGAACTCTTCGCGGGAGTGGATGTCGCTGATGTGCACCTCGACCGTCGGCACCCTCACCGCGGCGAGCGCGTCGCGCAGCGCGACGGACGTGTGCGTGTAGCCCCCCGCGTTGACGACGATGCCGGCGATGCCGCGGCGCCCCTCCTGGACCCAGTCGATGAGGGTGCCCTCGTGGTTGGTCTGTCGGCACTCGGCGACGAGTCCGGCCGCTGTGGCGGCCGCGCGGCACACGTCCTCGACGTCGGCGAGCGTCGCGTGGCCGTAGATCTCCGGCTCGCGCTCGCCGAGCAGGTTGAGGTTGGGCCCGTTGAGCACCAGCACCGTCCGTGCATCCATGACTGTTGAGTATGCCGTGCCTCAGCCGGACTCCTCGGTCCGCAACCGCCACCCGGTCAGGGTGAGAGAGGTTCGGCGGGGTGGAGCAGCGCCACGCACGTCGGGGAACCCGGGTCGAGCGCCGCCACCCCCTCCGCGGCGGCGGCCGCCCGGGACCGCCCGATGTTCCAGCCGAGGAGATCTCCGCCCTGGGAGGCCAGCGCGTTCCCGCTCCTCGTCGCCGCACCGACGAGACAGCCGGTCAGGTCGGCGGGCAGGTCGGCGCGGACTATCGCCGGGACCGCGTCCTCGCCGAGTACCCCGAGATAGACGGTGTCGAGTGTGGCGCCCGCGTGGTAGCGGTCGATGTTCCGCTGGGCGACCCAGCCGTCGGGGTTCATCAGGCCGAGGACGAGCAGGACGCTCGCGCCGGAGAGCAGCGCTGCCCGCGGCAGCCAGCCGCCACGCAGCCGGATCCCGGCGACGAGGACCAGCATGACGACGAGGCCGAGCCACAGCTCGAACCCGTCGACGAGCAGCCGGAGCGTCGTGAACCCGTACGCCGCCTGGTACGTCGCCATCCGGTGCAGGGCGGACGCCACGACGACGAGGGTCATCGCGCCGAGCGCGCCGAGCATGGAGCGCAGCCGCAGCCGGTCGGCGGCCGTGGCGACCGGGGCCTTGCGGGCCGTGACGGCAACGACGAGGAGGGTGAGCACCGTGACGACGGTCAGCTGCCCGAACCCCTCGTGGACGTAGTCGGCGTACGTCAGCCCCGTCGTCCGCTGGACATAGTCGTGGCCGCCCAGGAGGGCCGCCGCCTGGGCGAGGAGGAAGGTCGCGAACACCGCGACGACGAGCCCGACCGGCACCAGCCACTCCCAGGAGCGGGCGACGGGACGGCCCGGCGGAGGCCGCAGGACGTCGACGCTCGGGGGGTTGACCGCGAGATAGGAGCCGGCGAGCACGATGCCGCCGACGAGGACGGCCACGAAGGTGCGCAGGGTGAAGCCGCTCATGTCGAGATTGGGCACGAGGGCGTCCGCCCAGGCCCCGAAGACGGCGTCCCCCGAGGCGAACAGCGAGCCGAACGCGACGACGAGCACGACGGAGGTGGCGGCCGTCCGCAGTACCGGCCACAGGTGCCGGCGCCGCGACATCGCCGTCAGGGTCCGGCCCAACAGGGGCAGCCCCCGCGCAGCGGCGAGGACCCATGCGAACGGCCCGGCGACGATCGCCAGGAGCCGGTGGGCATCGGTCACGGCGGCCGCGACGAGGACGCCGGCGACAAGGACCGCGAGCACGGCCAGCCACGCGGATGCCCGCAGGACGACGAGCGTGCCCAGTCCCACGGCCAGGCCCGCGCAGCCGACCGCCCAGGGCCGCGTGCGGTACCGGCTCGCCCACCAGATGACCGCTCCTCCGGCGAGCAGGGTGACCAGGACCCCGACGCCGATCGGGTGGTACGGGACGAGGAGGGCCCCGACGAGTCCGACGGCGAGGGCGGCACCGAGCAGTCCCACCTGCGGACCGATCCCCGCCTCGGGCCAGACGTCGCCGATGACGTCGAACGGTGGCACCGGCGGAGCGGATGGCCGCGCCGCGGGCTGGGGCGGCATGGCCGGAGCGGCGGCGGGTGCGGACATCGGGCCCTCCTGGGTCGGCACGGGGTTCCGTTGCGGGACGTGAGGTCGTGGGACGGGCGCCGGTTCGACCGCCGGTGCGTCGGCGCGACCGGCCCCCGGGGTATGCCGTGGCAGCACCGCGCGGATGACCGCGCCGGACCGGTCGTGCGCCGGTCGGACGGCCTCGACCGTCCCCCCATGTAGCTCGCACACCCACCGGGCGATGGCCAGGCCGAGGCCGGTCCCTCCGGCGTTGTCGCTCCCGGTGCCGAACCGCTCGAAGACGACCTCGGCCGACTCGGGCGGAATGCCCCGGCCCTCGTCGGCGACCTCGAGGGCCCACCGGTCGCCGGCCACGGCATACGCGTTCACCCGCACCACACCCTCGGCGGGGCTGTGCCGCCCGGCGTTGTCGAGGAGGTTGGCGACGACCTGCACCAGCCGCGCCGGGTCCGCCTCGACGACCAGGTCCTCCGGCTCGACGACGACCTCATGGCGCACGGCCCGCGGGGTCAGCCCCGCCTCGGCGACACAGCGGGTGAGAAGCTCGACGACGAGGACCGGCTCGGCCCGCAGCCGGGCCTGGCCCGCCTCGATGCGGGACAGGTCGAGCAGGTCGGTGACAAGGTCGCTCATCCGCTCGGCCTGCGCGAGGGCGGTGCCGAGGGAGGCCGGGTCGGGGGCAGCGACCCCGTCGACGAGGTTCTCGAGGAGGGCGCGCTGGGCGGCCAGAGGCGTACGGAGCTCGTGGGAGACGGTGGCGATGAGCTGGCGACGCTGCTCGTCGGCGGCCCCGAGGTCGGCGGCCATCGTGTTGAACGCCCGCGCCAGGCCGCCGACCTCGTCGGTCGAGGTCGCCGTGACCCGCTGGCTGTGGTCGCCGGCCGCCATCCGGCGGGCGACAGCGGTCATCTCGCGCAGCGGCGAGGTCATCCCCCGGGCGAGCCACTGGGTGATCCCGAGAGCCGCCGCGAGCGTCACGGGGAGGCTGAGCCACCACGGGACCTCGGCCTGTTCCCCGACCCCCGCGACGGCGGTGGCGACAAGGATGCTGGCGCCGACGAGGAGACCGAGCTTGAGCTTGATGGAGCCGACCCGGTCCAGCGGCCGCTCGGGGATCACGGCCGGTCCTCGAGGGCGTACCCGACGCCGTGGACCGTGCGCACCCGCTCGGAGCCGATCTTGGCCCGCAGCGCCTTGACGTGACTGTCGAGCGTCCGGGTGCCGGTCGCGTCGGCCCAGCCCCACACCTCGCGCATGAGGTCATCGCGCTCGCGGACCGTGCCGGGGGTGGCTGCGAGGGCGACGACGAGGTCGAACTCGGTCGGGGTCAGGTGGACCTCGGCCCCGTCGACGTGGACCCGTCGCGTCGCCGGGTCGACGTGGAGGGCGCCGACCTGGCGGGCCGCCCCGGGTGCGGCAGCCAGCTCGCGGGCCCGGTCGACGCGGCGGAGCAGTGCCCGGGTCCGGGCGAGCACCTCGCGCATCCGGAACGGTTTGGTGACGTAGTCGTCGGCCCCGACGGCCAGCCCGACGAGGATGTCGGTCTCGTCGTCGCGGGCGGTCAGCATGAGGACCGGCACCGGCCGCTCCGCCTGGATGCGGCGGCATACCTCCAGCCCGTCGAACCCCGGAAGCATGACGTCGAGGACGACGACGTCGGGCCTCAGCTCGGCGTGGGCGGCCACCGCGCCGGGCCCGTCGAAGGCCTGATGGACGGTGAACCCCTCGGCGGCGAACCGGTCCGCGAGCGCCTGGTTGATCGTCGGCTCGTCCTCGACGACGAGGATCGTCGCGGACGGCGTCGAGACCGGCGCCGCACGGTCGATGGGGGTCCCCTCGGTCATGCTCCGAGCGTATGGGCGGGCGCCTGCGGGCCGCCCGGGCGACGTGTGGAGATTGTGTGCAGATCGGGTCGGGCGCGCCGCCGGCCCTGCCGGGTGGCGATGCCCAGCCTGGCCGCCGTCGGGGTCACGACGGGCCCGGAGCTCCATGGCGGCCGGTGACGGCGAACCAGGTGAGGATGCCGTAGAGCCACACGGCACCGAGCACCAGTGTCAGCAGCAGGATCTGCAGCCACGGCGGCGGGTCCAGCCAGCCGAGCAGGAGGGCGACCACGGCCGCCACCCCCAGCGCCACCGACACCGGGCGGTAGACCGGGGCAAGGTCCCGCCAGTCGGCGAGCGAGGTCGCAACCAGGACCAGGGCCAGGACGCCGACGGCAACCGAGGCCGACAGCATCATGGCAGCCGGGGCCGGGGCGTGGGCCCCCGACGCGTGCTCGACCATGCTGACCATGACCGCACCGGTCGCGGCGATCGTCATCGTCACCGGCAGGTGACCGACGAGCCACCGCGACAGGGCGCCGCGCCGGGAGCGCACCCGGCGGCCTCCCACGAGGTCGAAGTAGCTCCACCAGTACGCGTACCCGATCCCCAGCCCCAGGATGCCGGTGACGACAGCGATCGGCGTGCGGGCGGCTTCCGCGATGCCGTTGACGACGCCAACGACCACCTCCCCCAGGACGATGATGGTGAACAGGTCGAAGCGCTCGATCATCGACTCGCTCGCGGTGGTGCTGGTGTCCCGGGTGGCCCCGCTGCGCCAGTCCAGGACGGTGATGCCGGCGAGCCAGCCGACGACGACGATCGCCCAGACCGTCAGCCGCGCCCCGTCCGGGAGCAGCGCGCTGGCCCCGACGGTCGTGGCCGAGACGAGGACGCCCGCGATGTACGGCGTCGTCGCGGGACGGAACCCCGGGTCGTCCTGGCGGCGCACCGAGTACCACAGCCAGCCGAGCAGGAAGAGGTATGCGCTGTAGGCGACGGCGAAGGCCGGGCCGTCGCCGGCCGTGGCCTCGCCGGTGAACACCGCGAGGAGGGCCAGGACGCCCATCTGGAGGAAGACGTAGGACCTGGTCCGTCCCTCGGCCCGGCCGTGCAGGTCGTGGTAGACGGCACCGTTGACCCAGGCGAGCCAGATCAGCCCGAAGACGACGGCGAACCGGCCCGCACCCGCCCAGGTCACGTCCCCGGCGAGATGGTGGGCCGCCTGGGAGATGACCACGACGTAGACGAGGTCATAGAAGAGCTCGAGAAAGCTGACCTCGCGCCCCTCGATGACATCGCCATGGGCCCTGGGCGGCTGCCAGAAGTGGCGGCGGAACGCCACTGCGGACGCCCAGGAGAGGGGTGAGCTCCCCGTCAGGTCAGGCATGCGCGCTCCTCGCCTCGGCTGCCCTTCGCACCAAGATCATGACCCAGACGAGGGGCCGACGAGGTCATCGGCGCCCGTCGTCACGGCGGCGCCCACGGCCCCGGCCCGTCTCGCAGCGGCCGAGGACGAGGGCGGTCACGAGCCGAAGCGTCGCTGCAGGTCGGCATACCCGATCGCGCCGTCGAGGAAGCCGAGGGTTCCGTAGTCGAGCAGCTCCCGGCCGGCGTGCTCCAGCATGCTGAGCGCGGCTCGGGCCAGGCTGCCGCCCAGGCTGACCCGCTTGACCCCGAGCGAGAAGAGCGTGGGCGCGTCGATGGTGTTCGCCAGCCCGGCCACGACGTTGAGCGGGCCCGGGATGGCCGCGGCGAGCCGGCGGATCGTGTCCTCCTCGACGACGCCGGGCACGAAGACGCAGTCGGCTCCCGCATCGAGGTACCGGACCGCGCGCTCGACCGTCTCGGCGAACGCGTCGCCGGTCGTGCCGGCGAAGTAGGTGTCGGTGCGGGCGTTCAGCACGAAGGTGCCGCTCGGCGCCGCGGCCCGGGCGGCCGCGAGACGGTTCACGGCCTCATCGATGCCGAACAGCCCGCCACTCCCGGCGTCCTCCAGGTTGCCGCCCACCGCCCCGAGCTCCACGGCCCGGGCCACGGTACGGCCGACGTCATCCGCGGTGTCGCCGTACCCGGCTTCGAGGTCCGCGGTCACCGGCACGCCCACCGCGGCCACGATGCGACCGACCTGCTCGAGCATCCTGTCGCGGTCCAGCGCCTCGCCGTCCGGGACCCCGCAGGACCACGCGATGCCCGCGCTGGTCGTGGCGATGGCCGGGAAGCCGACCTGCTCGAGGATCCGGGCGGAGCCGGCGTCCCAGGCGTTGGGGAGCACGAAGCCGGCGCCCGCATGCAGGGCCAACAGGGTGGCCGCCTTGTCGGCCGCGGGCCCGGTGGTCACGTGCCCACCACGTCGTCGTCCAGCTCTCCGATCAGCACCACCCCATCATCGGTGATCGGGTCCTCTCACGACACCCCTCGCGCTGCCTTGTCCGATGATGCCGGATCAGGCGTCCCGGCGGGTCAGGCTCACTGCGGCGGCTGCCAGCACGATGGCGGCATACCCGCAGAACAGGGCGAACCCCACCCACGGCGACAGGGCGGCCGGGTTGGCGTGGACCGCGGTGATGCCCTGACCGACCGTGTTGGGCAGGTACTTGTCGATGGGCGTGGACCACGCGCTGGGCAGGAACCGCACGATGATCGGCACGACGAACAGGACGCCGAACAGCGTGGAGATCCCGGCCGCCGTGTTGCGCAGCAGCGCCCCGAGCCCCAGGCCGAGCAGGCCGACAACGGTGAGATAGAGCGCGGCGCCGATGACGGCACGGAGCACCCCGGGCTGCCCCAGTGATGTCTGCATGCTCTTCGAGGAGAAGATGCCCTGCCCGATGAGGAAGGCGACCACGACGGTGGGGACGGTGATGACGAGCGTCGTCCCCGCGAACACGAGGGCCTTGGCCCACAGCACCGGCAGCCGCGTCGGCACCGCCGAGAAGGTGGCCCGGATCATCCCCGTCGCGTACTCACCGGTGACGAACAGCACGCCGAGGACCCCGACGGCCAACTGGGCCAGGAAGATCCCGGCCAGGGCCCGGGTCGTCGGGTCGAAGGCGGCGAGCTCCTGCGGGTCGCGTGGCGGCCAGTGCGCGACCGTCACCGACGGGACGAGGACGGAGAAGCCGATGACGATGACGACGGCGGCGAGGAAGGAGAAGACGGTGGACCGCAGCGATCGGAGCTTGGTCCACTCCGACAGCACGACGCGGGCCTGGGTGACCGGCTTGACCGCTCCGCTGGGCTCGGGCCGGCGGGTCTGCGCGGTGGCGCTCATCGCGGTCCCCCGATCGACTCGACCCGGTCGGGTACCGCGGCGGTGCCGTGGAACTCCACGGCGTCCTGGGTGAGCTGCATGAAGGCATCCTCGAGGGAGGTCTGCCGGGCGGTGAGCTCGAGCAGGGTGATCGAGGCCGAGCCGGCGGCCAGCCCCACCTGGTCCGTCGTCAGACCGGACACCTCGAGGGCGTCGCCACCGAGCGGCTGGACGGTGACGTCCGTGCTCTCCAGCGCGGCGGCGAGCCGGGCCGGCTCTGTCGTACGAACCCGCACGTGGTTGCCGGAGGACCGGGCGATGAAGTCATCAACGCTCGTGTCGGCGATGAGCCGGCCGCGCCCGATGACGATGAGGTGCTCGGCGGTCTGAGCCATCTCGCTCATCAGGTGCGAGCTGACGAAGACGGTGCGACCCTCCGCGGCCAGCGCCTTGAGCAGGTTGCGCATCCACCGGATGCCGTCCGGGTCGAGCCCGTTCACCGGCTCGTCGAGCAGGAGCGTGTGTGGGTCGCCGAGCAGTGCCGAGGCGATGCCGAGGCGCTGGCCCATGCCGAGCGAGAACCCCCCGGCGCGCTTGCGGGCGACCTCGTGGAGGCCGACGAGGTCGACGACCTCGTCCACTCGGGAGCGGGGGATGCCGGCGGTCTGCGCGAGGGCGAGAAGGTGGTTGTATGCCGTGCGCCCGGTGTGGACCGACCGCGCCTCGAGGAGCGCCCCCACCTCGCGCATCGGGGCTCGGTGCTCGCGGTACGGCCTGCCGTTGACCCGCACCGTGCCCGCCGTCGGGGCGTCGAGTCCCAGGATGAGCCGCATCGTCGTCGACTTTCCGGCACCGTTCGGGCCGAGGAACCCGGTCACCACACCCGGTGACACGGTGAAGGTCAGGTCGTCGACAGCGGTCTTGTCACCGTAGGTCTTGCTCAGGCCGACGGCCTCGATCATGACGCCTCTCTTCCTGCGCTGGTGGCGGTCCGGGCGCCCATGCACCCCCGCCGTAGCACCGCGGAGTGGCTCGCCAGACGTCAGGCGCTCGCCCAGGGGCGAGTGCCACCCATCGTCGCCCGGTTGGCTGAGCGAGCGCTGAGAGGCCGTCCCGCCGGCCGCCCACCCGATGTCCTGGCGGGTCGGGATCGGATGGCGTATGCATGAGTCATGAGTGACGTCAGATCGGCCTGGAAGGACACCGGGGAGCGGTTCGCCGCTCTGGGCGCCTCGCTGAAGGCGCACTACGGCGGGGAGCACGACACCGACGCCGAGTCGACGAGGCGGGATCTCGGTGAGGCGGCCCGTCGTTTCGCGGGCGCGATCCAGGACGCCGTGGACGCCCTGGGGACCGCGGCCCAGGACCCAGCGGTCAAGGAGGACGTTCGCCGGCTGGGCACCTCCATGGCCGACGCCCTGAGCGCCACGTTCGCGGAGGTTTCCGACGACCTGCGCCGCATGGCGGACGAGACTCCGGGGGAAGGAGCCGCACCCGAGCGCGCGCGGAGCGCCACCGCCGGACCGGGCCCGTCGGCGACGACCAAATCCGAACCGGGGGCGGAGGCGGCTGCCGCATCCGCCGAGGGCGACGAGGCACCGCCCAGACTCGAGCCGTGGGGTACGCCGTAGGCCAGGTCCCAGGGTCTCAGCGCAACCACACCGCTCGGTGCGGCCCGGGCGGACGGACGGTGCCGGTCAGCCGGCTCGGGTCGGCAGGAGGAACAGGACACATGCCACGCCGAACACGACGCTGCCCGCAAGCACCAGCAGGTCGCCCGAGCGGGCACCGGACCAGCCGTACAGCACGGCACTGACGAGGAACATCCCCCAACCGACCCGTTCCACGCGACGCATGGCTCCACTACAGCCGGGCGCGGCGGCCGTGTCACGCCGACTCGCGGGGACGTCGGCGGTGGCTGCGGACCACGCCGCCGGCGAGACGAGATGAGCGCCGACCGGGCCGGCCCGCCGCCGTTGCCGGTCGGCCGAAGCCCACACCCACCCGAGCAGGTCGGCCCCGGCGCTCAGCGGCGGCCGAAGAGGTAGCCGACGACGAAGGCGATGACGGCCACGGCCGTACGTCCCGCGTACTGGCGCACGAGGACCGGCAGGACCGTTGAACCGAGGTCGATCGAGTCCACGGACCCGCCCGCCGCCGGCCCCGGCGCCCCGGCGGAGGGAGCCGGGATGAACGGGGGGTGGGTCAACGAGGCCGGGCCAGCGACCTCCGCGGGCACACCCTCCTGCAGCTCCTCGGCCGCAACATCCTGCACCGAAGCTCCTTCGGCCGGGACGGCCTCCGGAGCCGGCGGCGCCAGGTCGGCGAACCGGCCCTCGATGCACCCGACGAACTGGCCGAGCAGCTTGTCCGACACGTCCTGCATGACGCCCCGGCCGAACTGCGCGGGCTTGCCGGTCACCGCCAGGTCGGTGGCGACGTCGATCCGGGTGCCCTCGCCCGACGGGGCGAGCTGGATCGTCACCGTCGCCCCGGCCGTCCCGTTGCCCCGCTTGTCCTTCCCCTTCGCCTCGATGACCGCCCGGTGTGTCGCGTCGTCCCGGGAGAGGAACCGGCCGGCCCCGGCATACACGAGGGCGATCGGACCCAGCTTGACCTTGACGGTCCCGCTGAACCCGTCCTCGGTCACCTCGGTGACCGTGGCTCCCGGGAAGCACCGTCCGACGCCCTCGAGATCCATGAACACGGCCCAGGCGACGTCGACCGCGGCCGGAACGGTGAAGTCATGGGTCAGCTCCACACCATCACCCTCCGGCGGCCGCGAGGACCGCGCGGCGCGTCAGCACGGTCGCGAGGTGGCGCCGGTAGTCGGCGTCGCCGTTGAGGTCGCTCGGTGGGTTGGTGCCGTCGGCCGCCGCCGCACAGGCCGCACCCACCGCCTCCTCCGTCGCCGTCGCACCGACGAGGGCCTGCTCGACCGAGCTGGCCCGCAGCGGGGTGGAGCCCATGTTCGTCAGCCCGACCTTGGCCTGGGTGATCGTCCCGCCCGAGGCCTGGACCGTTGCGGCGACCGCGACGATCGACCACTGGTGCGACACCCGGACGAACTTCTCGTAGCGCGCCCCCCACCCGGTGTGCTTGGGGATCCGCACCGCGGTGAGCAGCTCACCCTCGCCGACCGCCGTCTCGAAGAGGTCGACGAAGAAGTCGCCCGCGGCGACGGTGCGATCGCCGCCGGAACCGGTGATCACCAGCTCCCCGTCCAGCGCCAGCACCGGCGCCCCGACGTCGCCGGCGGGGTCGGCGTGGGCCAGCGCCCCACCGATCGTGCCTCGGTGTCGGATCTGCGGGTCGGCGACCTCCTTGAGCGCCGCCACGAGAAGCGCCGCGTGCTCGCCGACGAGCGGGTCGGCGATGATGTCGGCGTATGCCGTCATCGCACCGATGACGATGGCGTCGCCGTCGTCGCGGACCCCCCTGAGCTCCTCGATCCGGCCGAGGTCGACGACCGTGTCCGGCGCGTTGAGGCGCATCCGCAGCACGGGGAGCAGCGACTGCCCCCCGGCGAGGACCTTGACGTCCTCGCCCGCCTCGGCGAGTGCCGTGAGCGCCTCGGCGACCGTGGTCGGCGCGACGTAGTCGAACGCTGCGGGGATCACTTGCCCGCTCCCTTCTGCTGGGCGTCCTGGACGGCTCGCCACACCCGCTCCGGCGTGCATGGCATCCGGATGTCGTTGATGCCCATCGGCCGCAACGCGTCGACGATGGCGTTGACGACGGCGGGGGTGGCGGCGATGGCACCGGCCTCGCCGACGCCCTTGGTGCCGAGGGTGTTCGTCGTCGACGGCGAGACCGTCCGGTCGTTGACGAGGCTGATCGTGTCGGCCGCAGTCGGCAGGGTGTAGTCGACGAACGAGCCCGACACGAGGGTGCCGGCGTCGTCGTAGACCGCCTCCTCCCACAGTGCCTGGGAGATGCCCTGGACGATCCCGCCGTGCATCTGGCCGTCGACGATGAGGGGGTTGATGACGGTGCCGACGTCGTCGACCGAGACGTAGGACCGCATCCGGGACTCGCCCGTCTCGGTGTCGACCTCCATGGCGCACAGATGCGTGCCGTGCGGGAAGGAGAAGCTCACGGGGTCGAACGTCGCGTCGGCGTCGAGCGAGGGCTCCATCCCGTCGGGGAGGTTGTGCGCCGTGAACGTCTCCCAGACGACCTCGGCCATCGCCTTGCCCTGGCCGGTGCCCTTGACGGTGAACTGCCCGTCCTTGAACTCGATGTCGTCGACACTCGCCTCGAGGAGGTGGGCCGCGACGGGCTTGGCCTTCTCGATGACCTTGTCGGCGGCCTTGATGACCGCCTCGGCGCCGACGACGAGGCTGCGCGAGCCGTAGGTGTCCAGGCCCTTGACGGCCACCTGGGTGTCGCCGTGCAGGACCTCGACGTCCTCGAACGGCACGCCGAGCCGGTCGGCGACGATCTGGCTCCACGCCGTCTCGTGGCCCTGGCCGTGCGGGCTGGTGCCGGTGACGACCTCGACCTTGCCGGTCGGCAGCATCCGGATCGACGCGTGCTCCCAGCCGCCTGCGGCATACGACAGGCTGCCGAGCACCCGCGAGGGGGCCAGCCCACACATCTCGGTGAACGTCGAGACGCCGATGCCGAGCTGGACCTTGTCGTTGCTGTCGCGTCGCTCGGCCTGTTCCGCGCGCAGGGCGTCGTAGCCGAACAGCTCCTTGGCCCGGGCGGTCGCCGCCTCGTAGTTGCCCGAGTCGTACTCGAGGCCGCACACGCTCGTGAACGGGAACTGCTCGTGGGCGATCCAGTTCATCTCGCGGATCGTCAGCGGGTCGACGCCCACCTCCGCGGCGAGCTCGTCCATGAGCCGCTCGATGGCGTAGGTCGCCTCCGGCCGCCCGGCGCCGCGGTAGGCGTCGGTCCAGGTCTTGTTCGTGAAGAGGTTGGTGCAGTTGAACTGGTAGGCGGGGAACGTGTAGATCGCGTTGTACATGAACGCGCCGAGGATCGGCACACCCGAGGTGACCAGCCCGAGATAGGCGCCCATGTCGGCGAGCAGGTCGACCTTGAGGGCGGTGACCTTGCCCTCCTTGGTCGCCGCGAGGGTGAGCCGCTGCCACTGGTCGCGGCCGTGGTGGCCGGAGACGAGGGACTCGCTCCGGGTCTCGGTCCACTTGCACGGCTTGCCGGTATGCCGCGCCGCGAGGGTGGTGATGACCTCTTCTGGCGTGTACTGGAGCTTGCCGCCGAAACCACCGCCCACATCGGGCGCGATGACCCGAACCTTGCTCTCCGGGATGCCGAGGACGGCGGCGGTGAAGATGCGCACGAAATGGGGCACCTGGGTGGCCGTCCAGATCGTCAGCTGCTCGCCGGTCGGGTCGACCGCGACGGAGCGCGGCTCCATGAAGGACGGGATGAGCCGCTGCTGGCGGTACTCGCGCTCGATGACGATGCCGTCGGTGCGAGCGGCCTCGATGGCCGGGTCGACCGGGCCGCCGGTACCGGCCGCCGCGGAGTCGAACTGCCAGAAGGCGCTCGTGTTCGTCCCGAGGCTCGGGTGGGCGAGGACCGCGTCGGCGGCGGCCTCCTTGAGGTCGATCACCGCCGGGAGCTCGTCGTAGTCGACGTCGACGAGCTCGGCCGCGTCGCGGGCCTCGGCGACGGACCGGGCGATGACGACCGCGACGACCTCACCGGCGAAGGCGACCCGGTCGACGGCGATCGCCGGGTGGTCCGGTGCCTTCTGGTCCGGGGTGATCGGCCAGGCGTTGGGCAGGCTGCCCTGGATGTCCTTGACGTCGGCTCCGGTGAGGACCGCGATGACGCCGGAGGACGCCTTCGCGTCGGCGGTGTCGATGCCGGTGATCGTCGCGTGCGCGAACGGGCTGCGCACCATGACGAGGTGGAGCATGCCGGGGAGGGTGATGTTGTCCGTCCACTTGGTCCGGCCGGTGATGAGGCGCTGGTCCTCCTTGCGCTTGCGGGCGGCGCCGACCTCGGGGGCGTGGGCGTTCTCGGTGACGGTCATGACCCGGCCCCCGCTTGCGCTGCCGGCCGCCGCTTGGACGGCCTTGACGATGTTGTGGTAGCCGGTGCACCGGCACAGGTTGCCCTCGAGTCCCTGCCGGATCTCCTCCTCGGAGGGGGTCGGGTTGTCGGCCAGGATGTCCAGGCTCTGCATGATCATCCCGGGGGTGCAGTAGCCGCACTGGAGGGCGTGGTTGTCGTGGAACGCCTGCTGCATCGGGTGGAGCCGGCCGTTGGTGGCGAGGCCCTCGATGGTGGTCACCTCGTGTCCGTCGGCCTGGACGGCCAGCACGTTGCACGACTTCACGGAACGGCCGTCCAGATGCACCGTGCACGCGCCGCAGTTGCTCGTGTCGCACCCCACCACCGTTCCGGTCTTGCCGAGCGACTCTCGGAGGTAGTGCACGAGGAGCGTGCGGGGCTCGACATCGTCGGAGTAGCTCACTCCATCGACCGTCACGGTGATCCGAGTCATCATTGACCCTTTCGCGAGGGGGCGAGATGTACTCGTGATCCTCCCGGCTCGGCGCGCCTGTGACAAGGGTCACACGGATGATCGAGGCGAACTCCCAGCCGTCCCGGAGATCTCGCCGGCGGGCAGCCGGCCCCTCCCATGTGCCGTCTCAGGTCGCGTGGTGATGGATCGCCCCGTCGGTCACCCCGAGCCGCTCGCCCCGCCCACCCCACTGGAGGGCGATGATCTCGGCGGCGATGCTGACGGCGGTCTCCTCCGGGGTGCGCGCGCCGAGGTCGAGGCCGATCGGCGAGGAGAGCCGGGCCAGCTCGTCGTCGGCGACCCCCGTCTCGCGGAGCCGCTCGAGCCGGTCCTCGTGGGTGCGCCGAGAACCCATGGCGCCGATGTAGGCGACCTCGGGCAGGCGCAGCGCCTCCCGCAGGACCGGCACGTCGAACTTGGGGTCGTGGGTGAGCACGCAGATCACCGTCCGGCCGTCGAGCCGCCCCGCCTCGGCCTCGGCGGCGAGATAGCGGTGCGGCCACTGGACGACGACCTCCTCGGCGGCCGGGAAACGCCGCGCGGTCGCGAACACCGGCCGGGCGTCGCACACGGTGACGGCATACCCGAGGAACCGGCCGATGTGGGCCACCGCCGCGGCGAAGTCGATGGCGCCGAAGACGAGCATCCTCGGCCGGGGCGCGTAGGCCGAGACGAACACCCGCATCCCCTCGCCGCGGCGCTCGCCGTCCGGGCCGTAGGTCAGCGTCTCGGTGCGGCCGGTGGCGAGCAGCCCGCGGACGTCGTCGGCGACGGCATCGTCGGCGCGCCGGGAGCCGAGCGACCCGGAGCGTTCGCCGTCGGCCCCCTCGGGTCGGACGATCAGCCGCCTACCGACCCAGGACGGGTCGGGATGGTCGATGACGGTGGCGACGGCGACCGGCCGCTCGGCGGCGATGTCGGCGGCGACGTCACCGAGCTCGGGGAATGACTCCCTCGAGAACCGCTCGACGAAGACGTCGAGGATGCCGCCGCAGGTGAGCCCGACGGCGAACGCGTCGTCGTCGGAGACCCCGTAGCGCTGCAGGACCGGCGTTCCTGAGGCGAGAACCTCCTGGCCCAGCTCGTAGACGGCGCCCTCGACACAGCCGCCCGAGACGGATCCGACCGCCTCACCGTCCGGGCCGACGAGCATCGCGGCCCCCGGCGGCCGCGGCGCCGACCTGAAGGTCGCCACGACGGTGCCGACCGCCACGCTGTCGTCGGCCTCCCACCACTGGAGCAGCCGGGTCATCACGTCACGCACGGCCGACCACCTCGATCAGCTCCTCGAACGCCGCGAACGAGTGTCCCGCGACGAAGTCGTCGATATGCGGCAGTGCCGCGACGATCCCGGCCTGGACGGGCTCGTAGCCCGCGAGGCCGCGGTGCGGGTTGGCCCACACGACCCGGTGCGCGACGGCCCGCAGCCGCCGCACCTGCTCCCCCAGCGCCTCGGGACGGTCCCGCTCCCACCCGTCGCTGACGATGACGACGACCGCGCCGCGGGCCATCCCCCGGCGGCCCCAGCGCTCGAGGAACACCTTGAGCCCGTCGGCCAGCCGGGTGCCCCCCGACCAGTCCGGGATCGCGTCGCCGGTGGCGACGAGCGCCCGGTCGGCGTCGCGATGGCTGAGCGGCCGGGTCACGTGGGTCAGACGCGTTCCCATGGTGAACACCTCGGTGGGGACCCCGCTGCGGCAGTAGGCGTTTCCGAGCCGAAGAAGGGAGTCGGCATACGCGCTCATCGAGCCGGACACGTCGATGAGGAGGACGACGCGGCGGGCCCGGTCCCCGCGGCGGCGCCACTGGACCGAGCCCGGCTCCCCCATCCGCTGCAGGGTCGAGCGGAGGGTTCGACGGGCATCGACCTGCCCCCGCCGGGACGGGGTACGCCGGTGTGCGCGGCGCCGTGGTGCCCGCGGTCGCAGGCCGGCGAAGGCCTCCTGGAGGAGCCGGCGCTCGGCGCCACTGAGGGTGGCCAGGTCGCGGTGCCGGAGGATCTCGGTCCGGCTGGCCCTCGCCTGCCGAGAGCGCGCGGGGTCCTCGGCGCCGCCGTCGTCCCCCGTGCCGGTGTCGGCGGCGAGGTCGGCCATCGTCGTCGTCGACGACGGTGGGGTCGCCGACGGCTTCGTGCCGGACCGCTCGAGGCCGAACCACGCGGCATACACGAGGTCGTAGCGCTCGAGGTCGGCGGGCGAGGCGCACAGGGTGGCCCGGCCGGCGAGGTAGGTCGCCACGGGATCGTCGAGCCCGACCTCGGCCACCGCCTCGAGGTAGGTCCGCTCCCGCTCGGCGCTCACGCCGACGCCCGCAGCGCGCAGGGCTCGGGCGAACCCGAGGAGGACCTCCTCCGGCGGCCGCGACATCGGGCCCGCGGTCATCGGGCCAGCACCTTGTCGAGGGCCCGCTTGACCCGCTCGGCGTCCTCGCGGTACTTCACCGCCACCCCGAGCGTCGCCGCCGCGACCTCGGTGTCGAGGTCCCGCGTGCCGAGCTCGTGCAGGGCCCGGGCCCAGTCGAGCGTCTCGGCGACGCCGGGCGGCTTGAGCAGCTCGCCGTCCGCGCGGATGACGTGGACGGCCCGGACGACCTGCTCGGCCAGCGCACCGGACACCTCGGGCGCCCGACGGCGGAGGATGGCGAGCTCTCGCTCCATGCCCGGGTGGTCGATCCAGTGGTAGAGGCAGCGCCGCTTGAGGGCGTCGTGCAGCTCGCGGGTCCGGTTCGAGGTGAGGACGACGATCGGCGGGGTGGCGGCCGAGACGGTGCCGAGCTCGGGGATGGTGACCTGCCACGTCGAGAGGACCTCGAGGAGGAACGCCTCGAACTCGTCGTCGGCCCGGTCGATCTCGTCGACGAGGAGGACCACCGGGCGACTCGCGCAGGGCACGAAGGACGGGACGGGCGAGGAGGAAGCGCTCGTCGAAGAGGCTCTCCTCGACGTCCTCGACGTTGCTCGCCGCGCCCGCGACGGCCTCGAGCGCCCGGACGTGGAGGATCTGGCGCGGGAAGTCCCAGTCGTACAGGGCCTGGGTGGCGTCGATCCCCTCGTAGCACTGCAGGCGGATCAGCGGCAGATCGGTCGCCTCCGCGATCGCCTCGGCGAGGGCGGTCTTCCCCGTGCCGGGCTCCCCCTCCATGAGCAGGGGGCGGCCGAGCCGGAGCGCCAGCCAGGCGACGGTCGCGAGGGAGTTGTCGGCGAGGTAGCCGGTCTCCCCGAGTCGCAGGGCAAGATCGTCCGCCGAGCCGAAGGCCGTCCGGGGGTCCATGACGTCAGCATCCCTGACGAGGCCCCACCAGGGAAGCGGCAACCGGATCTCGGGGCGAGCCGCCACGCACCTCACGGCGCGAGGCGTTCCCGTCGCCAGACGTCGGCCGGCCGGTCGAGGTCGCGTCCCGACGCGAGGTCCCCGCACTCGACCACGGTCACCTCTCGGGTGGCGAGGTAGCCACGGGCGCCGGCGTCGCCACGGGCCAGGTCGACGACACCACGCCAGTGGTCACGGCCGATGAGGACGGGGTGACCTGGGACACCGTCGTATGCCGCCCGAGCCAGCGCGCCGGCGGCCCCGACCCCCGTGGCCGGGAGCACCCGGCGGACGACCTCGGGGCCGACGTCGGGCAGGTCGACGAGGGTGACGAGTACCGCGTCCGCGTCGGTGGCGGCCATGGCAGCGAGCCCGGCCCGAAGCGAGGCGCCCATGCCCTCGGCCCACCCCGGCTCGACGACGACGGTGGCGCCGAGGCCCTCGGCGAGGCTGCCGACGCGTTCCGCCGCGGCTCCCACGACGACCGTGACGTCGTCGCAACCCCCCTGTCGGACAACGGAAATGGCGTTCTCGATCATCGACCGCCCACCAGATGTCAGGCGGAGCAAGGCCTTCGGCCCACCCATCCTGCGCCCCTCGCCGGCGGCAAGCACGAGGCCCGCGACCGCGGACCCCGGCCGGCCACCCGCAGGCCCGGCCGCAAAGTCACGCATCCCCTCAGAGTGGCACAGCGGGCCCGGCGATGGGCACCCCCGAGCGGGCAGACGACGGGAGTCCGCCACGGCATACCGCCACTCCGACGCGCCCGACGGCGGTGTGGCGCATCTGACACCTCGTCAATTCGTCAACTACTACCGACAGTCGTAGATTGGTTGTGCACCGAGAAGTTAAGAGAGTACGACCCCCGACCGGGGTCGTCAGGAAAGAGACAGGAACTCACCATGCGCAGCACTCTCGACAAGCTCATCTCCTGGACAGGCCTCATCCTCGCGGCAGTCCTCCTCGTGGCCGGCGGCCTGCTGACCTGGGCGTCGTCGTTCGCGAGCCAGAGCGTCCACGACCAGCTGTCCATGCAGCAGATCACCATGCCGGCCGGCGACGCACTGGCCACCCCGGACATGAAGAAGTACCTCAGCCAGTACGCCGGTCAGGAGATGACCACCGGCGCGCAGGCCAAGGCCTACGCCGACCACTACATCCTCGGCCACATGAACGAGTCATCCGGTGGCAAGAGCTACTCCGAGGTGAGCTCCGAGGCCAGGGCCGCGCTGGCCAGCGACCCGACCGCTCAGGCCACGACCGACCTCCAGAACCTCAAGGCCACGCTGTTCCAGGGCAACGCCCTGCGCAGCATGCTGCTCACCGCCTACGCCTTCGGGACCCTCGGCATGATCGCCATGTACGCCTCGATCGCCGCCTACATCGGCGCCGTCCTCATGCTGGTCCTCGGGCTGCTCGGCCTGCGGCACGCGAAGGCCGTGGTCACCGTCCCCACCCCGGCGGCAACGCCCGCGACGGTCTGACCCCCGAGTCGGCCTGACCCCCGAGTCGGCCTGACCCCCGAGGCCGACACCCCCCGGCGGCCCCACGCCCCCACCCCCTCCCTGCAACGGGGCGCGGACCGCATCGAGTGACGCGAGACCCCGGACCACCCCCGGTCCGGGGTCTCGCCCTGTCCGGGGCCAGACCCACGCGCGGGCCGCCCGGCCCCGCCCTCCCGGCTGAGGGGAGGCAACACGCAGGGGCCGCGCGGCCAGGCCCGGCGTGTCGCCTCCCCTCAGTGGCTTCTCTGGCAGGTCGGTCATCCGGGGTTGACGAGGTTGGGTCGGGGTTGCCGCGCCGAGGCGGGGTTGACGAGGGTGGCTAATGTTATTAGCCTTATGGCTATCGCCATGCGCTTGGCGATCCCCGACAGCCACCACCACCGCCCAGGAGCTCGTCATGACCTTCGCCGACCTGCCGATCCACCACCTCGACCGACCCGGCGGCCAGATCGCCTACCGACTCACCGGCGACGGGCCGCTCGTCGTCTGCATTCCCGGCATGGGCGAGCTCGCCTCGTCCTACCGTTCGACGGTCCCGGCCCTCGTCGACGCCGGGTTCCGGGTCGCCGTCGTCGACCTGCGCGGGCACGGCGCGAGCGACGCCGGGTTCGACCGGTACGACGACGTCGCCGCCGGCGAGGATCTCCTCGCCCTCGTCGACGAGCTGGGCGGGCCGGCCGTCCTCGTCGGCACCTCCATGGGTGCGGGGGCCGCCGCCTGGGCCGCCGCCGAACGTCCCCACGCGGTCAGCGGGCTGGTCCTCATCGGGCCGTTCGTCCGCAACACCCCGATGAACCCCCTTCTCGTGGCGGCGTTCCGGATCGCCATGTCCGGCCCGTGGGCCCGGCCGGTGTGGCTCCGGTACCTGCCCAGCCTGTATGCCGGTGACCGCCCGGAGGACTTCGCCGAGCACCTCGCCGAGGTCGACACCAGTCTGCGCCGCCCCGGCTACACCGCCGCGTTCGTCCGGACCACCCGCACGAGCCACGCCCCCGTCGAGGCACGGCTGGACGAGGTGACGGCCCCCGCGCTGGTCGTCATGGGCACCGAGGACCCTGACTTCCCCGACCCGGCCGCCGAGGCCCGCTGGCTCGCCGACCGGCTGCGCGCCGACGTCACCCTCGTCGACCGGGCAGGGCACTACCCCCAGAGCCAACGCCCCGACGTCGTCAACCCCGCGCTCATCGACTTCTGCCGGACCGCGGTCGCCCATGCCTAGGCTCGGGCTGAACCGCGAGCGGGTCGTCGCGGCCGCCGCGGACATCGCCGACGAGGTCGGCTGGGACCGGCTGTCCTTGGCCGCGGTCGCCGAGCGGCTCGGCGTGCGGCTACCCAGCCTCTACAAACACATCGAGTCCCTCGGCGGGCTGCGTCGCGACGTCGCCGCGCTCGCGACGGCCGAGCTGGCCCAGGCCCTCACCCGACCCGCGGTGGGCGTATCCGGCGCTGCTGCGCTGCGCGCGGTCGGGACGGCATACCGCGACTACGCCGCGGCGCATCCGGGTCGGTATGCCGCCGCCCTGCGCGCCCCCCGCGGTGGCTCCGGCCCCCACGAGGAGGCATCCGAGGCGATTCTGCGGGTCATCTTCGCCATCCTCGAGGGGTACGGCCTGACCGGTGAGACGGCGGTCGACGCAACCCGGGCCCTGCGTTCGACGCTGCACGGGTTCGCCGCACTCGAGGCGGCGGGCGGATTCGGCATGCCGCGGGACGTCGACCGCAGCTACACCTCCCTGATCGACGGGCTCGACGCGATGATGCGCGGCTGGGGCGGCGCCCACCCCGTCGGGTGACCGACCACATGTCGACGGACAACGAAGCGGGCGGCATACCCCCTCAGACATGCCGCCCACTTCGGTGAGGCCGTGTCGAGAGTCCCGATCCCTCGCCCCTGAACGAGATGACCCGTCTTGGACTACTCCTTACCGCCTCTTTACTGTTCCTTGAACGTAAGCCTGACCTCACGTGACCGCGACCCGAGTCGAGAAGTCCGGGCGAAAGATCATCCGTTCACCCGATGCCCGCATCAGCCGAACGGATGACCCCCTCCACCGGGCTCGGGACGCGCGCGCCGGTCGCCCGCCAGACTTCGTCGTCCCGCCGGCCCGCACCCGGTCCACACCTTGCGCGGCCCGTGGGACGATGACCCGATGGCCAGGACCATTGCTACGACAACCGCCGTCGACCTCGACGGGCTCCTCGACTTCGTCCGTGCCCGCCACCAGATGGTGCTCCTCACCGAGCGGGCGGACGGCACCCCTCAGGCGTCGCCCGTCACCGGCGGCGTCGACGACTCCGGACGCATCGTCGTCTCGTCCTACCCCGAGCGTGCGAAGTCCCGCAACGCCCGGCACCGACCGCGAGCCAGCGTCCTCGTCCTGTCCGACGACTTCGGCGGTGCGTGGGTCCAGGTCGACGGCGCGGCCGAGGTCCTCGACGTCCCGGAGGCACTCGATGCGTTCGTCGAGTACTACCGCAACATCGCGGGCGAGCACCCCGACTGGGCCGAGTACCGGCAGGCCATGCTCGACCAGGGCAAGTGCCTCATCCGGATCACCCCGCAGCGGTGGGGACCGGTGGCCACGGGCGGGTTCCCGCCCGATCGGGCCTGAGCGGGACGTCGCCCAGCGGCGCGAGACGCCTCGCCGGTCCCGGTTCGAGGTATACGAAGACCCACAGACGGGACCGGAATACCTCGAACCGGCGGGAGGTCCCACGGGCCGGCAGTCTCGGCGCTCAGCCAGGGGTGACGTCGATGACGACCTTGTTGCCCTCTCGGGCGGCCGCCACCTCGAACGCCGTGACCGCATCCGCGAGGGGGAACCGGCGCGACGTGAGCCAGGACAGGTCGATGGCACCGCGCACCGCCAGTGAGATCCCTCGGGCGTAGGCGTCGCCCGTCATCCGGCGGACACAGGCCAGGGTCAGCCCCTTGCGGCGCATGAGCGAGGCCTGGAAGGTCGTCGCGTCCTCCTCGGGGATGCCGACGAGCACCAACCGGGCACCGGGCCGGCTGAGCAGCGCGGCACGGGCGAGCCCGTCGTCGGAGCCGCTGACCTCGAAGGCGACGTCGGACATGGCCGCCAGCTCGGAGTCCGCCGTCACGTCCTCGGGCGCGACGGCGGCGGTGGCCCCGGCCCGCAGCGCCGCCTCGCGACGGTGGGCGAGCGGCTCGACCGCGACCACCTCGCTGCCGGCAAGGACGGCCAGCTCGACGAGGATGAGGCCGATCGGGCCGCAGCCCACGACGGCCACCCGCCAGCCGGGCCGCAGATGGGCGAGGTCGGTCGCGTGCACGGCGACCCCCAGCGGCTCCAGCAGAGAGCCCATCGCGGGGTCGAAGCCGTCCGGGAGCAGGTGCAGGCGGTCATCCGCCCAGGCCACGAGCTCGCGTAGCCCGCCGTCGGTGCTGCCGTGCCCGGCGAAGCCCATGTGTGTGCACAGGTGGTCGAGCCCGGCGTGGCACTCCCGGCAGGTCCCACACGGCAGGGCCGGGTCGATGGCAACGCTCCGGCCGGCGAGCGGGCCGGAGAGGACCACCCCGGCCATCTCGTGACCGAGGACCAACGGTCGGGTCAGGACCGCGTCGCCGATCGCGCCCTCGTCGAACCAGTGCAGGTCGGACCCGCACAGACCCACGCTGGTGATCCGCACCAGGCTCTCGCCCGGCCCCGCGACCGGCTCGGCCATCTCCTGCACACGGATGTCACCGGGTGCGTGGAGCGTTGCGCACCTCATGGGAGTACTCCTCCCTGGACGTTCGTTCAGTTGCCTGGTTAGCGTGACACGCGGGCCGCCGTCGCCCTAGCGTCGAGCACGACCGGATGCCGAGGAGGCCTGATGTCGGACGCGCGCTCGCGTGCCTGGACCCGGGCCGCCCCGCAGGCCGGGACGACGGCCCCCGATCTGGTCGCCCTCCTTCGCCGCGCCGTCGGCGGAGAGGTCGACGCCACCACGCTGCGCCGCGCCGAGTACTCCACCGACGCCTCCAACTACCGGGTCGTGCCCGCTGTGGTGGTCTTCCCGCGCGACGAGGCGGACATCCTCGCGACCGCCGAGGTGGCCACGGCGACCGGGACGCCGGTGACGATGCGCGGTGGTGGCACCTCCGTCGCGGGCAACGCGGTCGGGCCCGGCATCGTCCTCGACTGCAGCCGTCACCTCGCGCGCGTTCTCGATGTCGACCCCGAGGCCAGGACCGCCGTGGTCCAGCCGGGTGCCGTGCTCGACCGGCTTCAGGTCGCCGCCCGCCCCCACGGCCTCCAGTTCGGTCCGGACCCGTCCACGCACTCCCGCTGCACCCTGGGCGGGATGATCGGCAACAACGCGTGCGGGCCGCACGCCGTGGCCTTCGGCCGGACGGCGGACAACGTCCTGGCCCTCGACGTCGTCGACGGAACCGGGCGCCGGTTCACCGCGGGCAACGACGGGCCGGCCGCAGCCGCGCGCGGCATACCGGGCGCCAGGGCGGGGCACGGGACCGCGTCGGTCCCGGGCCTGCCCGAGCTCGTCCGGGCACATCTGGCCACGCTGCGGACCGAGCTGGGCCGCTTCGGTCGCCAGGTCTCGGGCTACTCCCTGGAGCACCTGCTCCCGGAGAACGGCGGAGACCTGGCGAAGGCCCTGGTCGGCACGGAGGGCACCTGCGCCCTCGTGCTCCGGGCGACGGTGCGCCTCGTGGAGCCGCCGCCGGCGCGCGTCCTCGCCGTTCTCGGGTATGCCGACATGGCCTGCGCCGCGGACGACGTGCCGGCCCTGCTCGGCCATTCGCCGCTCGCCGTCGAGGGCATCGACGCCCGCCTGGTGGACGTCGTCCGCCGGCACCGGGGGGCGGCCGCCGTGCCTGACCTGCCGAGCGGCGGCGGGTGGCTGCTCGTCGAGATGGGTGGTTCGACCCCGGCGGAGGCGCTCGCGGCCGCCGAACGGCTGGTCTCCGCGGCCGGGACCCGGGCGGCCCGGGTCGTCCCGGCCGGCGACCAGGCGACCCGGCTGTGGCGGATCCGGGAGGACGGCGCCGGGCTCGCGGGGCGCACGGCCGGCGGGGAGCAGGCCTGGCCGGGCTGGGAGGACGCCGCAGTCCCGCCGGAGCGGCTCGGCGCCTACCTGCGTGCCTTCGAGGAGCTGACCCGGCTGCACGGGATCACCGGCCTGCCCTACGGGCACTTCGGCGACGGGTGCGTCCACGTCCGGCTGGACCTCCCGCTGGAGAACCGACCGCAGCGACTGCGCCCCTTCCTGCTCGACGCGGCCGACCTCGTCGCCGCGCACGGCGGCTCGCTGTCCGGCGAGCACGGGGACGGCCGGGCCCGCAGCGAGCTGCTGCCCCGGATGTACTCCGCCGACGCCATCGCGGCCTTCGCGGCGTTCAAGAAGGTCTTCGACCCGGACGACCTGCTCAACCCGGGGGTCGTCGTGCGCCCGCGCGCCGTTGACGTGGACCTGCGCCGCCCGGCGGCCCACCCGCTCCTCGTCGCCGACCGGCCCGGAGGAGCCGCACTGACGGGCGACGGCGGTGACCTCACCCGGGCCGTGCACCGCTGCGTCGGCGTCGGCACGTGCCGGGCCGAGAGCCCGGCCCCGGGCGATGTCATGTGCCCGTCGTTCGTGGCGACTCACGATGAGACGGATTCGACCCGGGGCCGGGCCAGGGTCCTGCAGGAGATGACCAACGGCGCGCTGGTCCGTGGTGGGTTCCGAGCGCCCGAGGTGCTCCAGGCCCTGGACCTGTGCCTGTCGTGCAAGGCCTGCGCCGCCGACTGTCCGGCGAGCGTCGACATGGCGGCATACAAGGCGGAGGTCCTCCACCAGCGCTACCGGCGGCGGCTGCGACCGGTGACCCACTACGCCTTGGGACAGCTGCCCCGCTGGGTCCGGCTGGCCGGGGTGGCGCCGCGGCTGGTCAACATGCTGCTCGCCCCGCGGGCCGTGCGCTCGACCGTCCTGCGCGCCGGCGGGATGGACCCGCGCCGCGGCATCCCCCAGCTCGCCGGCACGCCGCTGCGGCGCAGCACCCGGCGGCTGCGGGTGCCGGCGCCGGTCACCGGCCGACCCGGGGGACGTCCCGGCGTCGTGCTGTGGGCGGACTCGTTCACCGACGCCTTCGCGCCGGCGGTCGGGCACGCCATGGTCCGGGTACTCGAGGCGGCGGGCTACCAGGTGTACCTGCCCTCCGGAGCGGCGTGCTGCGGCCTGACCTGGATCTCGACCGGGCAGCTCGACGGCGCCCGGGCTCCGGTTGCGGCAGACCCTCGACGTGCTCGGACCCTTCGCGGCGGCCGGGATGCCCGTCGTCGGGGTCGAGCCCTCCTGCACGGCCGTGCTGAGGCAGGACCTTGCGGAGCTGCTCCCCGACGACCCGCGCGCCGACGTGGTCTCGGGCAGCGTTCGCACCCTGGCCGAGTTCCTCACCGAACAGCCGGGCCGGCGGCCGGAGCAGCGGTGGCAGCCGCCGTCGCTGTCGGGCGTCACCGTGATCGCCCAACCGCACTGCCACCAGCACGCGGTCATGGGGTTCGGGGCGGACGAGCGGCTGTTGCGCGACGTCGGGGCCGAGATCACCGTGCTCTCGGGTTGCTGTGGCCTGGCCGGCAACTTCGGGATGGAGCGCGGCCACTACGAGCTGTCCGTGGCCGTGGCCGAGCAGGCGCTCCTGCCGGCGCTGCGGGACGCCGCGCCCGGGACGGTGTTCCTCGCCGACGGGTTCTCCTGCCGGACCCAGGCCGACCAGCTCGCCGGGGCACGCGGCATACACCTGGCCGAGCTGCTCGCCGCCCACCTGCCCGGTGACCCGTAGCCCTGCGCCCCCAGCACACGACCCGGACGGCCTCGTGAGCGCCGTCGGCACAGACGTCGGCGTCCCGCTTCATCCACGGTTCGAGGTATGTCGAGACCCGCAGACGGGACCGGAATACCTCGAACCGGCGGGCCTCGTCGACGTGGGGGGCGTCAGTCTCGTGACGCGGGGGGTCGTCCGTCGACGACGAAGGCCTCGCGGTCGGCCCGCGCACGCAGCGTCCACGGACCCGGCATACCATCGCCGATGCGGCCACCGTCGAAGGCGACGACGGGGACGATCCCGGCCACCGACGAGGAGATGAACGCCTCCGACGCTCCCGCGAGCTCCTCCGGCGCCAGGCGCCCCTCGACCGGCCGCAGCCCCACCCGCGCGGCCCACGCCACCAGCCAGGCGCGCGTCGTCCCGGCGAGGATCGCGCAGTCGAGCGACGGGGTCGCCAGCTCGGTCACGCCATCGGGGGCCACCCGGACGAGGAAGAGGTTCGCCGTCGTCGCCTCGGACAGGTGGCCCGCCACGGTGAGGAACACCGCGTCGTCGGCCCCGGCGCGCCGCGCCTCGAGCTTGGCGTAGACGTAGTCGGCGCGCGACGTGGTCTTCAGCCCCAGCATCGGGTTGCCGGGGTCGCGGCGGATCGCCGAGGCCACGACGGAGATCCCCCGGGGTTGCTCCGTCGCGGTATGCCGCGCCACCGGCCAGGCCTGGATGGCCACCGTCGCGACGAGGCGCTCGGCGGGCGGTGGCAGCAGCCCTCGGGCGAACCACCTCCCTCGCGACACGGTGACCCGGATCGAGGCATCGCCATCCGGCACGTCGAGGCTCTCGGCCGCGAGCAGCTCGGCGATCCCGGCGGCGAGCACCTCCCCGACATCCTCCGGGACCTCGATGCCGAGTCCCTCGGCCGACCTGCGCAGCCGGGCGACGTGCTCGGGGAGCTCGGTCACCCGCCCGGCGCGCGCCCGGAGCGTCTCGAACACAGCGTCTCCGAGCTGGAAGCCCCGGTCGAAGACCGAGAGATGCTCCGCATCGGCCGGACGCACGGCGCCGTCCACCCAGACGAACCGGGGTTGCCCGTCGGTCATCGGCCTCGCCCTGCTCTCCCGCCGGCCCGTGCGTCGACGCCCATCCCGTGACGATAGCGCCACGGGGAGCGGCGGAACCACGGGGCCCGGAGACCCGCCTCGCCGGCCGGGTCGCCGGAGGGGCTTGTCACGAAAGGCACGGGTGCGGCACCGTAGTCCCCATGTCCCAGCAGGACGAGCACCGGGCGGTTGACGAGGTCGTCCGGAGGTTGGCGGCCAGGTTCCCTGATCTGCCCCCCGGACGGATTCGGGCGACGGTCGATGCGGTGCACGCGCGGCTGACCGGTCCGGTGCGTGACTATGTCCCGCTCCTGGTCGAACGGGAGTGCCGCGACATCCTCGCGACGTCCCACCCCGACAACCCTTCCGCGGCCGCCAGCTGACGCGGCCCCGTTGGCGCGGCCCGCTGGCCCAGCCTGCTGACGCACCGGCGCCGTCGTCGGATCCGTCGACGGCTCAGTCACCCTCGGTGTGCTTGGCGCGGGCGACGATGGTCGGGTCCGGCGCGAAGACGACCGAGGGGTCCTTGCCGTCGTAGTCGAACTGGTTGAGGTAGGCCCGCATCGCGTTGACCCGGCCGCGCTTCTTGTCGTTGCTCTTGATCGTCAGCCAAGGGGCGTACTTCTTGTCGGTGGACTCGAACATCGCCTCCTTGGCCGCGGTGTACTCCTCCCACCGGTCCAGGCTCTCCAGATCCATCGGCGAGAGCTTCCACCGGCGCACCGGGTCGATCTGGCGGATGGCGAACCGGGTGCGCTGCTCGTCCTGGGTCACCGAGAACCACAGCTTGGTCACGGTGATCCCCGACTCGATGAGCATCCGCTCGAATGCCGGCGCCTGCCGCATGAAGATGTCGTACTCCTCGGGGCTGCAGAAGCCCATGACCTGCTCGACACCCGCCCGGTTGTACCAGGACCGGTCGAACAGGACGATCTCCCCGATGGTCGGCAGGTGGCGGATGTAGCGCTGGAAGTACCACTGCCCACGCTCGCTCTCGGTCGGCGTGGTGAGCGCGACGACGCGGGCGGCCCGCGGGTTGAGGTGCTCCATGAACCGTTTGATCGTGCCTCCCTTGCCCGCGGCGTCGCGCCCCTCGAAGACGATGACGTGCTTGGCTCCGACGTCCTGGCTCCAGTACTGGAACTTGAGCAGCTCGATCTGGAGGCGGTACTTCTCCTGTTCGTAGACCTCGCGGTCGAGCAGCGCGTCATAGGGGTAGTCGTCGCGCCACGTCTCGACGGCCTGGCCGTCCGGCGCGATGAGCTCCGGGTCCTCCCCCTTGCCGCCGCGCACCGTGTAGCCCTCGGTGCGCAACCGGTCGATGTACTCGCGGAGATTCATCTTCTGCGGCATACCCGAAGTCAACCGCGGCGGGGAGTCGCTGGGAAGCGTCACCGGTGCTGGTCGGGGATGACCGGCCGAGGCTGGCGGAGCCCGCCACGCGGTGGCTCGTCGACCTCGAGGTGGGCGACCCCACCCACCGGGTCTGGCCCACGTCGTGGGCGGCCACCCGCCGGGCCACGAGGGACGACGTATGCCGCGGGCACCCGGTCCCGGACGGGCTCGTCGACGGCGATGTCGCTGGAAGCGGCACGCTGGCCACCCGGGAACCCAGACCGGCCCGACGCCGGGTGCCTGTGGCCAGGGGTGGCGCCCTGTCCACGGCCGGGAGTGGCTCGACGCCCACCTCGGGACACCACGAGAGCCGCCCTCAGGCGACGAGGACCGTGGCGTAGTTGGCCACGGCGAGGCCGCCCATGTTGTGGACCAGGCCGATGTCGGCCCTCGGCAGCTGCAGCTCGCCGGCTCGTCCGGCGAGCTGCATCGCGACGAGAACATGCTGGGAGACCCCGGTGGCCCCGACGGGGTGGCCCTTCGCCTTGAGCCCTCCCGACACGTTGACCGGGAGGCGCCCATCGCGGCGCACCCAGCCCTCCTCGATGGCGCGACGCCCCTGTCCGCGCGGGGTGAGGTCGAGCATCTCGTAGACGATGAGCTCCGCGATGGTGAAGCAGTCATGGACCTCGGCGAGGTCGAGGTCGCCCACGCCCACCGAGGCCATCTCGAGGGCGCGGCCGACCGCGAGGCGACCGCCGGCGAACTCGAGGACGTCGCGCATTGCCGGGTCGAGGTGGTCGTTGGCATGGCCGACCCCAACTATCGTCGCCAGGGACTCACCGGGGTCGCGGCGCAGAACGAGAGCGGCGGCGCCGTCGCTGACCGGCGAGCAGTCGGTGCGGCGCAGCGGACCGGCGACGACGGGGTTCTTCTCCGAGGTCGTCGAGCAGAACTCGACCCCGAGGTCCTTGCGCAGCTGGGCCCACGGGTTGGCACAGCCGTTGAGGTGGTTCTTCGCGGCGATGGCGCCCAGGGTGTCGCCGAGCCAGTCGGTTGCGGCATACCGGTCCTGGTACTCCTGGGCGACATCGGCGAAGATCCCCGCGAACCCGGCCGGTGCGTCGGTCCCGGCCAGTCTCGGGTCGGCGCCGAGAAGGGCCTGGGCGACGGCGACTCCGGACGCGTGCGTCATCTTCTCCACGCCGATGACGAGAACGGTGTCGGCCAGACCCGAGAGGATGGCCCTGACGCCCTGGTGGACCGCCGCCGAGCCGGAGGCGCAGGCGTTCTCGACCCGGGTCATCGGCCGCCCCCACAGCCCGGGCGCCGCACCGAGCGGCAGGGAGGACGGGAACGCGAACGGCGTCAGGCCGCTGTTGAAGGTGCCGACGACGACCTCGTCCACCTCCTCGGGGCCGACCCCGGCGTCCAGGAGGGCCTCCGTCGTCACCCGCTCGACGAGGCTCTGTACCGTCTCGTCCACGAGCCGGCCGAACGGGGTGTGCGCGACACCGATGATGCCGATCGGGGTGGGGAGCGGGCTCATGAGGGGCCTTCCTGGGTCGCGGTGAGACGGAACCGTCGGAGCTTGCCGACGGAGGTGCGGGGCAGGGCGTCGATGAGCGTCCAGGTCCGGGGCCGGGCCGCCGGGCTGAGGTTGTCCTCGGCCCAGGCAGCCAGGTCCTCCTCCGTGGGGGGCCGCGCCGGGTCGCGAGGGACGACGTATGCCGCGGGCACCCGGTCCCGGACGGGGTCGTCGACGGCGATGACCGCCGCCTCGAGCACCCCGGGCGCCTCGGCGAGGGCCGCCTCGATCTCGGTGAGGCTGACGTTCTCCCCCGCGACCTTGACGACGTCGTCGATCCGTCCGACGAAGGCGAACTGGCCGTCCTCGCACCGCCGGACCAGATCCCCGGTGCTGAACCACACCTGTCCCGGCTCCGGGACTGGGAGGTCCACCGCCGGGAAGGCGCGCCCGTTGGCCGCCTCGTTGTCGAGGTACCCGGTGAAGATGTCGACGCCACGGCGTCCGGCGAGGGTGAGCACGCCCGGCTCCCCCTCCCCCACCTCGCGCCCGGCGACCGGGTCGAGGAGGGCGACGCGGCGTCCCGGGACGACCGACCCGATGCGGCCGGGGTCCGGAGCATCCACCGGGTTGGCCGTGACGACCGGGAGTGTCTCGGTCATCCCGTAGATCTGGCGTGGGGCGACGCCGCACAGCCGGGCCATCTCGGCCCACTGGCCATGGGCGAGGTTCTGGGCGAACCACACGTGCCGGAGGCGGAGCGCCGGAGCGTCGTCACGGCGCCGGGCGAGGATCATCCGGATCGGTGCGGCGAACAGACTGGCATGACTGGCGCCGAGCTCGGCGACCTCATGCGGCCATCGGCTCGCGGTGAACCGGGCGGTGAGAGCCACCGATGCGCCGACGGCGATCGCTGACGCGACGCAGTAGTACTGGGCGTTGGCGTGGAACAGCGGCAGGCAGACATACCAGCGGTCCGCGGCACCGAGGTCGGCGAGCCCGGCCATGACCCGGGCCACGTGGAGGTAGTTGGCCTGGGTGAGCACCACACCCTTGGCTCGGACGTCGTGCCGGAGGTGAACATGACGGCGAGCCGGTCCGCGGGCCCCGGGCGGCCGTCGGCGGCGCCGAGCCCAAGGACGTGTCCTGGGTCAGCGGACGCCGGCCCCAGGTCGGCTGCGGTCTCGGACAGCGCGAGGACCGGGTGCCCGGACCCGCCACACGCGTCGTCCACGGCCGCCCGGCGCGCATCGGCGCAGACGGTGAGAACCGGTGCCGTGCGGCGGATCTGCGCCGCGAGGTCGCGCGGCGCGGAGGCGGGGTCGACCGGGGCGATCCACCCACCCAGCCGGCTCGTGGCGAGCCACAGCGCACGAACGCCGGCGAGCTGCGCAGGACGAGGTGCACGGCCCGTCCGGCGTCGACACCCCGGCCCGCAGGGACGCGGCGACGCGGTCGACGACCCCGTCAACGCGGCATACGTCCACGAGTCGACGGCACCGTCCTCGCCGCGGAAGACGAGGAACACCCGCTCGCCGTGGTGGTGGACCGCACGGTCCCACAGGCGGCGAAGTCGCTGGTTCCGTCATGGGCCGACCCTAGCTCGCGCCGACGGGAGGCGGAGGTCCCACGTTGGGACACCCTCGGCCTAGACCGTAATGCCGTACGCCTTGATCTTCCGGTAGAGGCTGCTACGCGACATGCCGACGTGCAGCGCTGCGGCGACCCGGTTCCCGTCGTGCTCCTTGAGCGCGCGATGATCGCATCGCGCTCGGCCGTCTCGAGCGGGGTGAGGGACTTGCGCGACATCGTGTGGCAGTAGCCGGCAGGTCCTGCTGCTGGATCTCTCCGACGGGCGCACCCGCAGCGCGTGGACGAGGCCTCTCGCAGCTGTGAGACGTTGCGCGGCCACGAGTAGCGGGCGATGACCCGTTCGGCGTCCGGCGCGAGGCGGACCCTCCGGTTCGGCGCGACCTCCTCGACGACCCGCTCACGATGAGCCTGAGGTCCTCGGTGCGGCAGCGTAGCGGCGGGATCGTGACGCCGCCTCGAAATGCCCCAGCAACGTGTGGAACGGCAGGTCGGAGTCGAGACTCGAGTCCGACAGCGTGGCGGCGAAGGACGCGGGGGTGCTGCTGCGGCGATGGCCGTGAACAGCTCGTCGAGACGCTCGACGCCCTCCGTGCCGGCCTGGTCGATGTTGCGCACGATGCACAGTGTCTGCTCGCGATGCGCCGCGACGAGGGCCTCGACATCGGCCTTGGTGCCGCCGTCGAGCTGGGACGCATCCACGCTGACGCTGCGGCCACCGGGGTGGTCGGCGTGGAACAGCTCGGCCACCAGGTGAACTTCCCGGTCCCGGTCTCGCCGACCACGACCGTCGGAACCCGCTCGCCGAGCGCGTGCCGCAGCTCCTCCAGGCCCGGACCCAGGCCGGCGACGACCCGCCCGCGATCGGGGCATGTCCGCGCCGCAGGTCCCCGACGAGCTGCCTGGTCTGGGCCGTCGCGACGGCGATCTGCGGAAGCACCTGCTCGGTGAACGCCGCACCGATGACCGGTACGTTCTGGGTCGACACCGCGCGGGCACCCAGCACCTCGCGATAACGACGAGCCCCGCGGTCTCACTTCCCGTGACGATCCGCGTCCCGCGGATCTGGACCACCCGACCGGATGCCAGCGTCATCGTGTCGCTTGCCCGCTCACGGCGGCCCATCAGAAATGTCGCGTGCTCGCCGGATGCCAGTTGTTCGTCGGCGTCGAACAGCTCTTGGGCCGCCGCGTTGGCCATGAAGACGGAGTCGCCGAACGCGAACACCGCGTGGCGCGCCGAGCGCGCCGTCACCGCGCAGGTAGGTCTCGAAGATCGCCTGCTGGGACTGGCTGCGGTCCATGCAGCAAATTGCGGCGATGTCCTTGGCGGCCGACTTCGACCAACGTGTGCATCAGCGGGCTCCACGCATCGGCCAGCGTCGAGACGTCGAGCATGCCCTCGACACGGCCGGTGACCGGGTCGATCATCGGCGCCCCAGTGCAGGCGAACAGGTGCAGGTTCTCGCTGAAGTGCTCGGGGCCCACGACGACACGGGTCTGCCCGGCCTCGAGCACGGTGCCGACCCCGTTGGTGCCCATCGTGGACTCGGCGTAGTCGAACCCCGGTGCGAAGTCGACCCGGTCGAGCAGCCGGCCGACCGCCGTCGAGACGTCGATGCGGCGCACCACCCGGGCACGGTTGTCGGTGAGCGCGATCACCAGCGGCATGTCGGCGGTGTCGGCCTCCGAGCTGGGCCAGTACCGGCTGGGCGCAGCGAACCAGCCGTGAGCTGGTGTCGACGTCATCGGTGAAGGCGCTGTGCGGGCGGATGCGTCCACTCCGGCGGCCTGGCTGCGCTCCCATGACGCCGCTACCACGTCGGGCACTCCGGCGGCCCCGGCACGGCCGTTCTCGAGGAAGTCAGCGCGGGCAGCCGCCACCCGCAGCATCCGCGCCGCGCTGTTCGGCATCGCTAACTCCTCGTCGCGGACGGCGCCCCATCACGCCGTGGACCTCCTCCATGGTCGCCGGGACGAGGCCCGCACGTCACCGCCTCGGGGTGTCCCATCTTGGGACATCGACGCCTGCCGTGAGACGCCGGCAACGTTGTCGAGCGATCGTGGCGACAGCACACCGGGTGCGCCCCCAGGCGACCATCGCCAGAAGCACCCGCGAGGCGAAGACGAAGGAATCGCATGGACAGCACTCATCAACATCGACAACGGTGGCACCCTCACCGACATCTGCGTCTGGGACGGCGACTGGCTTCACCTTCACCAAGACCCTGACCACGCCGCACGACCTCTCCGAGTGCCTGTTCACCGGGATCGAGAAGGCCTCCGCGGCGCTCTACGGCGACGTTGACATCGCCCGTCTGCTGCACGCCACCGAAGCACATCCGCTACTCCACCACCCAGGGCACCAACGCCCTCGTGGAGCGGCGCGGGCCGATGATCGGCGTGCTCACTACCGATCGCCGGGCTCGACGAGCCAGATGCAGCAGTTCGCCGGCGAAGCAGAAGCTGTTCACCGGTCTCGTCGCCAACCGATTCTTGACCCTCGACATGCCGACGACGACGCCATCGAATTCGACGCCGTCCAGAGGATCAACCGTCTGACCACGCTCGGAGCCGCGCGGATCGTCGTCGCCGGGCCGACGCCGCGAGGCCGAGCGCCGGCTGCGCCACATCTTGCTGCGGAAGTTCCCTCGCCACCTGCTCGGCTCGGTGCCGCTCATCTACAGCTGGGAACTGACCGGCGACCGCAGCCACCCCCGCCGGGTGTGGTCGTGCGTGGTCAACTCATTCCTGCACCCGACCATGGAGCGCTTCCTCTACGGTGCCGAGCGCCGGCTTGAAGGACTACCGGGTGGCCAACCCGCTGCTGGTCTACCGCAACGACGGGGCCTCGTCACGGGTAGCGAAATCGGTTGCGCTGAAAACCTATTCCTCCGGGACCTCGAGGCGGCCTGGAAGGCACCGCCGCCCTGGCCCGCATGTACGGACTAGACCACGCTTTGATGATGGACATCGGCGGGACCACCACCGACGTCGGCGTGGTCGAATCCGGTGCGGTGGCTGTCCGCCGACGCACGGGGCCATCGAAGGGCGTCGCGATGTCCTATCCGATGAGCAATGTGTCCTCGGCCGGGGTCGGCGGGTCATCGGTCATCAGGGTGGCCGACGGCGCCATCGTGGTCGGACCGCACGTCGGTGGGTGCCGCCCCGGGGCCGGCCTGTTCGGCTTTGGCGGCAAGCAGGCCACCATCACCGATGTCAACCTGCTGCTGGGGATTCTCGATCCGGACACCTACCTGGACGGCACCTTCACCCTCGACCCCGAGCCGGTCCCGGGCGGCGATCACCGAAACGATCGCCGACGCCGTTGGGAATCGCCTCGAGGAAGCCCTGATCCGGATGGAACAGGCCTATTTCGAGGCCCTCGCCGACGCGTTCTCCGATCTCGTCAAGACTGGCACCACCTTGCTGGCGTTCGGCGGGGCGGGCCCGATGAGCGCGGCCGGCGCGGCCCGGCTGGCCGGGGTCAAGCGGGTGCTCATTCCGCGGACCGCGGCGGTCTTCTCGGCGTTCGGGATCTCCTTCTCCGACATCGGCAAGACCTACGAGGTCATCGTCGCCGAACCCAGCACCGAGGCGGCGCGGGAGACCTACGACGGACCTGCTCAGCCGGGCCGAACGGGACATGTTCCAGGAGGGCTACCTCGCTGGCCGACTGCGACGAACGACCTGGCAGCTCAGCGTGGAGGAGCCTCGACGAGTCGCCGGTCATCACGGCGGCCCTACCAGCCGCGGCGACCCGATCGACTTCCCCGGGTGGCAGGTGTCGCTCCAATTGCACCGTACCGCCGCGCTGCCGCACCCCGCACCTCGCGGACGACACCGTCGTCGAAGCCGCCCCGGCCGCGGTCGATCGGGACGCGCGCCGTGCGCTCGGCCACCGACCCCGTCGACCAGGTGCCCGTGCATGTGCTCGACGACCTCGAGCCCGGGCATGCCGGTGCGCGGCCCGGCCATCATCGAAGGTTCCTTTTTCACCGCACGAGTGCTTCCCGGCTGGTCCTTCCAGGTCACCTCGGCCGGCGACCTCCTGCTCATCGACACCCACTGACCGTCACAGCCCCGTTATTCACTGCTCCAGAAAGGAATACTCCCATGCGAGTACCCATGACCGAGTATCTCGTGATCGACCTCGACACCGAGCGCTGGGTTTGCCGAGTGTGCGCCCACGACATGGGCTCTGCCCATGAGAACTACAAGCCGGGGACATTGGTCTACGACCGCGACCCGCGCGAGATCCACCAGCCGGTCCTCGACCCCGACCGCTACGAGTACACCTTCACCCCCGACCCCGCCTACTGCCGGATCCTCGAGTACTACTGCCCCGGGTGCGGCACCCAGCTCGAATGCGAATACCTACCCCCGGGCCATCCCGCCGGTGCTCGACATGGTCGATCGACGTCGCCGCGCTGAGGGCCCAGTGGGAGCAACGCGGGCGTCGACGCCGAGGAGGTCCACAACTACGGACCGGGCGAAGACGCCCAGAAGTACACCGCCGCCCTCAAGGCCATCGGCCACCTCCGCTGAGCTGACCGGAAGAAACCAAGGAGACAACTCATGAAACGCATCTCCGTCGACATCGGCGGCACCTTCACCGACTGCTTCTTCGTCTGGGACGACATGTACATCGACGCCAAGGCCCTGACCACCCACCACAACTTCGCCCTCGGTTTCAACGAGGCCCTCGACCTCGCCTGCAAGCGGGCCGGGCTGGACCGCTCCACGGTCCTCTCCGAGGTCGACTCGGTCCGCTACGCCACCACCCTCGGCACCAATGCGCTCATCGAGCGCAAGGGTCCGAAGGTGGCGGCGATCGTCACCCACGGCTTCGAGGACACCATCCCGCTGTCCCGCGGTCGCGGCTACGGCGAGGGCCTCGACTACGCCATGCAGCAGAATCTTCCGGCCGCCGAGCGGCCCGAGCCGCTGGTGCCGCGCAGCCATGATCCGCTCGGTGAAGGAGCGGATCAACTCGGCCGGCAAGGTCGTGGCCCGCCTCGACCCGGACGACGTCCGCAACGTGGTGCGTGAACTGGTCGACGCCGGCGCCGAGGCGATCGTCGTCTCGCTCGTCAACGCCACCGAGAACCCCGAGCACGAGTTGGCGATCCAGGAGATCATCCTCGACGAGTTCCCGCCGCACGAGCTGGGCGCCATCCCGGTGCTGCTCGGCCACCAGGTCTCCGGCCGCAAGGGTGAGTACGTGCGGGCCACGTCGACCATCGTCGACGGCTTCCTCCACGAGATCATGTTCCACGCGCTGGCCAGTTCTCGAACAACCTGCGTGACTCCGGCTATGACAAGCCGATGCTGGTGATCCACAACTCCGGCGGCATGGCGCAGATGAACTCCACCGATGCGCTGCAGACCATCCACTCCGGCCCGATCGCCGGCGTCGGTGCGGCCGAGCACCTTTCGAACGAGACCGGGCTCGGCCACGTCATCGCCACGGACATGGGCGGCACCTCCTTCGACATCGGCCTGGTACCCGAGGGCGGGGTCAAACACTACGACTTCCTGCCGACCATCGACCGCTGGCTGGTCTCGGTGCCGATGGTGCACCTCGACACCCTCGGCGCCGGTGGCGGCTCGATCGCGGCCTACGACCGCATCCACAACTCGGTCAAGATCGGTCCGAAGTCGGCGGGCTCCAACCCCGGGCCGGCCTGCTACGACCGTGGCGGGCTCAAGCCGACGGTCACCGACGCCGACCTGCTCCTGGGATACCTCGACCCGGACAACTACGCCAACGGCTACATCAAGCTCAACCCGAGGCGGTCGCTATTCGCCATCGAGGAAGAGCCTCTGCGACCACCTCGACATGGACGTCCTCGATGTCGCCCGGGTGATCAAGGACGGTGTCGACGAGCAGATGGCCATCGGCATCGGCAAGGAGCTCCGGGTCCGGGGTTACCTGCCCGAGGACTTCACCATGCTGGCCTACGGCGGCAACGGCCCCCTGCACGCCTGCGGCGTCGCCCGGCACGCCGGCATCAAGACGCGTTCTCGCTCCACCCTTCTCCTCGGTCTTCTCGGCCTGCGGGGCCGGCAACATGAAGCAGCTGCACTTCCACGAGCGCGGGGTGCACGTCACGATGTACAACGCGACCACCCGGGCCCTCTACGACGCGTTACGACGAGTTCAACGCGGTCGTCGAGGAGCTCGAGACACGCGGCCGCGAGGACCTTGTCCGCCAGGGCTTCCCGGCCGACGACGTCAGGTACCGGCTCGAGCTGGACATGCGCTACGGCAACCAGCTGCTCACCCAGGCCGTGGCGCTCGACGACATCCACCGGATGAGCGGCGTCGGCGACGTCCTCGCGATCATCAAGACCTTCGGCGACGTCTACAGCCACCGGTTCGGTGCCTCCTGCGCCGCACCCGAAGCCGGCATCCGGTGCAACACCGTGCGCGTCGCCGTCCTACGTCGACGGCGATGTCGTCAACTTCGAGTCCCTCGAGGCTGGCGGCGGCCGCATCGGTCCCGACCGAGGCGTCCCGCCTCCGGTCCATCTTCATCGGCATCGCCGATCCGATCGACACCCCGGTCTACGACCAGGACGCGCTGACCGCCGACGCGTCATCACCGGCCCGGCGATCGTCACCACCGAAAACACCACGTTACCTCGTCGAACCCGGCTGGCGGCTGGAGCCCACGCCGCAGGGCGCCGTCTGGTTCCTGCAGGACTGACCACCGATCGCCCCCCACCGAGCAAAGGACACTGCACATGACCATCATCAACGACCGGCCGCCGACACCTGACCCCGCAGGAGCAGCAGTGGGTCGACCAATTCATGGACGAAACCACTCTGTTCCTCGGGCCCGACCCGGAGATCATGCGCGACCACCACATCTCGGAGCGCTCGGACCACGAGGAGCGGCCATCGCCGCCGGGTGGACCGCCTCCAGGTCGAACGCATCCGCAAACGCATCGCCGGCGCCCTCGATGAGGGCTACGAGATGTGCGAGGCCCAGGGCGCCGCGCCCGGGGCGAAGTGGGGCGACCTCACCACGGCGATCTACACCGCCTCCGGTGACGTCTCCTACCTCTCCTGCCACGGCGTCATCGCGTTCAGCGCGATCCTGCACCACCCGATCCGCTACATCATGAAGTACTGGAAGGACGAGCCGACCGTCGGCATCAACGCCGGTGACGGGTTCATCCACAACGACGCCCGGTACGGCAACGTCCACAACACCGACCAGTCGATGATCATGCCGGTCATCCGCGGCGGAGAGATCATCGCCTGGGTCGCCGCCACCATCCACGAGGGCGAGAACGGCGCCATGCGAGCCCGGAGGCATGCCGTCCGGCTCGGAGACCGCCGTTCGACGACGGCTTGCGGATGAGCCCGTTCAAGATCGTCGAGCGCGGGCGACCTCCGGCGCGACCTGCTGACGTTCCTCCAGCACTCCGTGCGCGACCCCAAGCTCCAGCTCGCCGACCTCAAGGTCAAGATCACCGCGGTCCGCAAGATCATGGAGCGCATCGACACCGTCATCGACGAGGTCGGGGTCGACACCTTCGTTGGCGCGCTCCGCACGACCGTCGAGGACGTCGACGCCGAGGTCCGGCGCCGGATCAGCGAGCTGCCCGACGGGACCTACCGGTTCGACCAGTTCATGGACACGCACCCTCAAGGAGAACATCCTCATCAAGTTCGCCTGCAAGATCACCATCAAGGGCGAGCACATGACCGTCGACCTGCGCGGGACCGGCCCCGAGATCCTCAACCGCGCGATCAACTCGCCGCTGTGCTCG
This sequence comes from uncultured Actinomycetota bacterium, assembly GCA_963771015.1. GTDB lineage: Bacteria > Actinomycetota > Actinomycetes > Actinomycetales > Dermatophilaceae > CAVSJJ01. The sequence continues at coordinate 34,075 of CAVYRN010000009.1, read as the reverse complement.
GTGAAGTCGATGATCATGCAGGCGATCCTGGCGTTCTGGTGGCCCGACCTGCCGCGCTGCACCGTCGGCCATGAGCTGCATCGAGATCATCTCCGACGAGGGCACCTGGGCCGACGCGTCCTACGACGCCCCGATGGGCCAGTCCCTGCAGGCTTCCTTCCGCGGGTTCTCCGCCATGCAGGCGCTCTACAGCCGGATGTCGTTCTCCACCCCGAACAAGTACAGCAACGTCGTCGCCAACTGGTTCAACCAGATCAACACGTTCCTGTGGGGCGGCATCACCCAACACGGCGACATGGTCGGCAACCTGTGCGCCGACCTCAACGGCATGCCCGGCGGCGCCAAGCCGTTCCGCGACGGCGAGGACTCGGTGTCGCCGCTGTTCTGCGCCATGGCGGACACGGCCGAGCAGGAGGTCATGGAGGAGGAGGTGCCCTTCATGCAGCTCGTGTCCAAGCGCCTCGTCCGCGACAACATGGGCTTCGGGAAGTTCACCGGTGGCATGGGCTACGAGATGATCGTTGCGGCCGAGGGCACCCCGCAGTGGGGCTTCATGACGGTGACGTCGGGCGCCAAGTTCTCCTCGATCTACGGGATGTACGGCGGCTACGGCTCCGGCACGTACCCCCTGGCCATGGTCAAGGGGACGAACGTCTACGAGCACATCCGGCGGGACAACACGACGTTCGACCTGTCGATCGAGAAGGTCATGAACGAGCGCCCCTTCGAGGACGGCCGCTACTCGACATACCACATGGGGCTGCAGTTCGACATCGCCAAGGACGGCGAGCTCTACATGATCAGCCAGGGGGCCGGCGGCGGCTACGGAGACCCGCTCGAGCGGGACCCCGAGTCGGTCGTGCGGGACGCCGAGCTGGGCCGGATCAGCCAGAAGGTCGCCGAGGACATCTTCGCGGTGCGCTTCGACCCGGTGACGTTCCGGCTCGACGCGGCGGCCACCGAGCAGGCTCGCGACCGCGGCCCGCACGGCACGGCTCGAGCGCGGCACAGCCGTTCGACGAGTTCTGCGCTGAGTTCGTCACACCGGAGCCGCCGCAGGACCTCCACTACTACGGGTCCTGGGGCTCGGACACCGAGGACATCACGGCGACCGTGTTCACGCATCGACGGTCCGCACGGGTCATCGCGCCCCTCGCCGAGCTTCCGATCGTCATGATCCCCGACCGTCGCGAGGTGAAGATCGCCCAGCTCGAGGGGCGGGTGCGCGAGCTGGAGGCGAAGCACGGGGAGAACGTCAAGCGCCTGGCGCTGACGCCCCTCTCGCGGGTGGTGCCCGTCGTCACACGTCGACTCCGGGCACCACCCGCCCCCTCGCCATCCACCGACCGCCCCAGGAGGGCCGATGCCATCGTCCTTGCAGGCCCTCGTGGCCGCTCCGCCCAGCGGACGTTCTCGTCCATTGCTCATCGACTCGGACCGCTACGCCACCGAGGTCGTGCTCCAGGGGGCGCCCGACCCCGTGGACGGACATCGCCGCGCTGACCGAACCACGTCAGCCAAGGTCACCTCGCTCCTCGGACCCGACGCGGTGTGGATCGACGTCGCCGCGTTCGTACGCGGCATACGCGACGACATCACCTGAGCTCGCCGCCGCCATGGGGGCGCGGTCCCGCACCGGCTACCCGATGCGGACCTTGCTCGGCGACGGCGACGCCCTGGCGTGCGTTCGCGACGACCACGTCGGACGATCGCGGACGTCGAGCCGGCGCGGCGTCGTCCTGCGGGCTCCGTCCCCCGCTCGGTGGCTCTGCCGCGCCCACGCGCATGGCGGGCAACCCCACTCGACGGTGTCGACGAGGACCAGGCGGACAGCGCGTCGATGTACCTCGCCGAGTGGCTGGGCAAGCTCGGGTCGGTTCCGGTCGCACTCGTCCTGCTCGACAGCCGCGTCCGACGGACGAGGACCCGCGTCGTCACGAGCACGGAACGTCTCGCGTCCTACTAGCGCGATCACCAATGTCGCCGGGCACTTCGAGTGGACCCTGGGGATCCGGGACGAGGCCGTCGTCGAGGTGAGCCCCGGTGAGCCCGTCGATCGGGGTCCTCCCCGAGGCGTTCTGGACCAACGGGGCCCAGGTGCCGGACGCCGATGTCATCCTCGCCACCATCCCCCCGTCAGCGACGCCGGAGCATGTCCTCGACCGGCTCGGCGGGCTCGCGCTGAGGGACCGGCCATGGACAAGGTCATGACGAGCGCAGCCGACGCGGTGGCCGTCGTCGACGACTCGATGATGGTGGCGACCGGCGGGTTCGGGATCTGCGGTATCCCGGCCGTTCTGCTGGCACGCCCTCGCGCGACCGCGGCAGCACGGACCTGACGCGTCGTGTCGAACAACTGTGGCGTCGCCGGCGTCGGCAACTCCCTCCTGCTCGAGAACCACCAGATCCGTCGGCTTATCGCCTCCTACGTCGGCGAGAACAAGGAGCTCGAGCGGCAGTACCTCTGCGGCGAGGTGGAGATCGAGCTCACCCCCCAGGGCACACTGGCCGAGCGGCTGCGCGCGGGCGGCGCGGGGGTCGCAGCGTTCTTCACCCAGACCGGCGTCGGAACTCAGGTGGCCGACGGTGGGCTGCCGATCCGGCACGCCGGGCGACGGGTCCGTCGTGCTGACCTCCGAGCCCAAGCCGACCGAGACCTTCGACTGGGACGGCGAGCCCGCGCATCTTCGTCCGGGAGACCGCGCTGCGGCCGGACGTGGCCCTGGTCCGGGCCTGGCGGGGCGACCGCCACGGCAACCTCGTCTTCCGCCGGGCCGCCCGCAACTTCAACCCGCTGTGCGCGATGGCGGCGCGCGTCACCGTCGCCGAGGTCGAGCACCTCGTCGAGCCCGGCGAGCTGGACCCGGACGCGGTCCATCTCCCGGGGATCTTCGTCGCAGCGGGTCCTGCCGCTGACGCCCCGCACAGGCAGCCGACAAGGGCATCGAGCGGCGCACGACGCGGCCTCGTCCGGGCGACGGGGAGAGCGTGAGAGAGGGGGTCCGGTGATGCCCTGGACCCGTGACGAGATGGCGGCACGCGCCGCCGCAGAGCTCCGGGACGGCGACTACGTCAACCTCGGGATCGGCCTGCCCACGCTCGTGCCGGGGCACGTCCCCCCGGGCGTGGAGATCGTGCTCCAGTCCGAGAACGGCATTCTCGGGCTGGGGCCCTACCCGTACGACGGGCGATGAGGACCCGGATCTCATCAACGCCGGCAAGGAGACCGTGACGACGATCGCCGGGCGCCGGCTTCTTCGACTCGGCGACGAGCTTCGGGATGATCCGCTGCGGCAAGGTCGACGCGGCCATCCTTGGCGGTATGCAGGTCAGCGGGCGCGGCGACCTGAGCAACTGGGTCGTTCCCGGGCAGGCTCGTCAAGGGGATGGGCGGCGCGATGGACCTCGTGCACGGTGCGCGGCACGGTCATCGTCCTCATGGAGCACGTCGCCAAGGACGGCAGCCCGAAGATCCTGCGCGAGAACACCCTTCCGCTCACCGGTACCGGCGTCGTCGACCGGATCATCACGGACCTGGCGGTCCTCGATGTCACCGGCGACGGGCTACGCCTCGTCGAGCTGGCGCCGGGGGTCGGGGTGCCCGATGTCGTGGCGGCCACCGAGGCGAGGCTGTCCACCGACTGACCCGCCGCTCGACCGAACCTCGGCGCACCCGGACCGACCCGCCGCGACCGGGCTCAGAGGTCGTTGCCCGCGTAGGACTGGTTGAAGCTCTTGTTGGCCAGCGGGAAGTCGGGAACGATCGTGTCGGCCAACGCCACCGGTAGGGCGGGCCAGTTGAACCAGCTGGGGTCGACGATCTTGACCCGGGCCAGCGTGTGCTCCGGGGTGATCTCGACCCGATGACAGATCGTGCCCCGCCAGCCTTCGACAACCCCCAGGCCCGCGCGAGGCCGGTCACCGGGCCGGGTCGGCCCGCCGTCGTCGTCGGCGCCCCGCCGGGCCAGCGCCGTCATGATCTCGAGCGACTGGTCGATCTCGCGGGCCCGGACGAGGAAGCGGGCGAGGACGTCACCGCCGGTCTCGACGGCGGGCTCGTGGGAGAGGTCGAGGCCCGGCGCGGGATGGTCGGACCGGGCGTCGACGGACCGGCCGCTGGCCCGGGCGACATAGCCGAGGGTGTCGAGCTCGGCGGCCCGCTCGGTCGGCAGGATCGCCGTGCCGGTGAAGCGGTCGGCGACGGTGGCGTGCCCGAGGGTGAGCTCGGTGATCCGTCGCGACTCCGCCACGACCTCGGCGAGCAGGTCGAGGTCCGGGTCGTGGCGCAGGTGTGCCCCGCCCAGCTCGAGCGCACCGCGCAGCAGCCGATGCCCGGTCACGTGCTCGTTGTGGCGGAGCAGGGTCTCCCGAAGGCGCTGCGTGTGGACGTGGACGATGCCGAGGCCGACGTCGTTCGCCAGCGCCCCCAGGTCGGCGACATGGTTGTGGAGGCGTTCGAGCTCGAGCAGCGTCGCGCGACGCGCCTGGACGGTCGGCACCGGGGGTGATCCCGGCGGCGTCCTCGACCGCGGAGAGGAAGGCGAGGGTATGCCCGACCGCCGTGTCACCACTCACCCGTTCGGCGAGCGGGATGGCGGCCTCGACCGATCGGCCCTCGAAGAGCCGCTCCATACCGCGGTGGACGAACCACAGGCGGGTCGTCATCCGCAGGATGGTCTCCCCGACGACGGAGAACCGGAAGTGGCCGGGCTCGATCATCCCCGCATGGATCGGACCGACGGGGATGTCGTAGACGCCCGGGCCGCTGACATCGAGGAACGGGTAGGAGCCGACGTCCTGCGCGAATGCCGGGGCCGGACCCGCGTCCCTGCGCATCGGGTACCACCCGGCCGGCCAGTGGCCGTGCCGGACCAGGCGCCGCGGCAGTGGGTGGCCGACCGGGTCGATCCCGAACAGGTCGTGCATCTCACGCTCGAACCGGCTGGCGGGGTAGGACAGCCCGGACAGGGTCGGGATCGTCGGGTCGTCCTTCGGGGTCCGCAGCACGAGCTCGCGACGCTCGTGCACGGGCCGGAGGAAGGTGTAGACGACCCGGAGGTCCTGCTGCTCCTCATGGGCGGCGGCCAGGGCCAGCCGCCACCCGGTGTCGAGGAGGGTGGCCGCCTCGAGGGGCAGGGACGCCGCGGTGACCTCCAGGACCGCGGTGACCGGACGGTCCATACCGCCGCTCATCGCGTCCCCACCAGGGCCGTCGTGGCCGCGGTCAGCGCCGGAGCCGTGACCGGTGCCGTGAGGACGAGCGTCGCGGTGGCGACCAGGGCGGCCGGAACCCGGATCCGACCCGAGCGCCCCGGACCGGCCGGTAGGGGCGGCGGCTGCGTGGCGGCGGTGGCCGGAGCGGCGGGGTCGACCGGGGCGGCGGGTCCGAGGGTCATCGCCAGGGCGTGCCGGGTCAGCCCGGTGAAGGCGACGAGCAGCAGCACGACGACGACGACCATGACCGGCGCCAGGCCCGCCCGCCAACCCGCGACAACGATGGCGACCTCGCTGAAGAACACGAGGAACGGTGGGAACCCCAGCAGCGCGGCCATGCCGGCCAGCCATGGCCCCCCGAGCCCGGGATGCCGGGTGAGCAGCGCCCGCACGTCGGCGGTCCTGCTGCTCCCGGTCACCGCCAGCACCCGACCGGCCTGCACGAACATCGCCGCCTTGCTCAGGCCGTGGCCGAGCATGTGGACGAGCAGTGCGGCCGTTGCGAGTCGGCCACCGATGCCGGCCGCCACGGCCATGAGACCCATGTGCTCGATGCTCGAGTAGGCGAGCAGCCTCTTGTAGTCGCGCTGGGTCAGGGTGAGCACGGCTCCCACGGTCAGCGAGGTCACCCCGAGGATGAGCAGGAGGGGGCGCATCGAGTCCGCCCCGAGCACGACATCGCCGACGGCGCGCAGCCGGAGGATGACGTACATCGCGACGGACAGCAGAACCCCCGACATCAGGCCCGACACGGGCGCGGGCGCCTGGCTGTGCGCGTCCGGAAGCCAGGCGTGCATCGGCGCCAGGCCGGCCTTGGTCGCGAAGCCGAGCGTGGCGAGGACGATGCCGACGGTGGCGGCCTGCCGGTCCAGCGCGGCCGGGTGCTGGGTCAGCGCCACCCAGGACAGGGTCGGCTGGCCGGCCGCCCGGGCGCTCGCATAGAGGATGACGATCCCGAGGAACGCGATGGCGACGCCGACCGACCCGAGGACGACGTACTTCCAGGCCGCCTCCAGGGGGCGCGAGCCGTGGTGCTGGCCCACGAGGAAGGCCGTGGTGATCGTCGTCGCCTCGATCGCCACCCACGTCACCCCGAGGTTGTCGGCGAGGACGGCCAGGCTCATGCTGGCGAGGAAGAGGCTGAGCAGGACGGGGTACCACCGGTGGGTGGTGCGTATGCCGCCGCCGACGGCCGTCAGGGCCACGGCCCCCACCGTCGTGAGCATGAACGCCGTGACGGCGTCGGACCGAAGTGCCCCTCCGGCGGCGGTGACGACCCGGCCGGCGAGGAGCAGGGACGCGCCGGTGGCGAGGACGACGAGCGCAGCGAGGGCCGGGGCCCACCGGGCGACCGGGTTGGCCGGCCGGGCGGCCGCCACTCCGGCGAGCAGGCACGGCCCGGCGAGTGGGGCCCACATCAGCACCGTCATCAGTCGCGGAGCTCCTCGAGGTCGTGCAGGTCGATGCGCCCGCGGGTGAGATGGATGCGGGAGGACAGGATCCGCAGGATGAGGACGACGAGGACGACGTCGAGGGAGACGCCGAGCTCGACGACGAACGGGACGCCGCCGGCGGTGAGGAAGGCCACGGTGGCGATGCCGTTGTCGATGACGAGGAAGCCGATGACCTGGGAGACGGCCCGCCGTCGGGTGATGAGCAGCCAGAACCCGATGAGGACCAGGGTGAGCCCGACGGGCACCGCCTTGGCCGCCGGGCCCGACCCGAGGGCGACCAGTGGTGGGCTGACGAGGTACGCGACGACGGTGAGCACGGCCAACGCCAGCAGGCCGCTGACCGGGTTGACGCCGGGATGGTCCTCTCGCAGGGCCCCGGTGCGGGTGATCGTCCGGGTGAGGGCCATCGGCAGGGCGACGCCCTTGACGGCGAGGACGATGACGGCGACCAGGACGAGCTCGGGCGAGTGGTCGGCCAGGCCGATCGTCGCGACCAGACCGGCGAGGGCGGCCCCCTGGACCGCGAGCAGCCGGGTGGAGGCGGTGACGGAGCGCCGCCACACCTGCAGGACGGTGGTGAGCAGCAGCAGGCCCGCGGTGGCGGCCACCGCCTGGGCGTAGAGGGCATCGGTCATCGGGCGGCTCAGACGGTCAGGTAGGAGGCGGTGACGGCCAGGAAGGCCAGGACGAACGAGCCCGCCAGCAGCTCAGGGATCCGGAACAGGCGGATCTTGGCGAGGAACACCTCGGCCGCGCCGACGACGGCCGCCACGACCGCCAGCTTGACGGCGAGGGCGACGGCGCCGATGGCGAGCCCGGCCACGGTGGGGGTCGTGGCGACGCCCCACGGCGCTGCAAGGTTGGCGACCAACCCGAACAGGGCGGTCATCCGCATCCACGACCCGAGCTCGAGCCAGGCGAGGTCGCGACCCGCAGCCTCGAGCACCATCGCCTCGTGGATCATCGTCAGCTCCAGGTGCGTCGCCGGGTTGTCGACGGGAAGCCGCCCCGTCTCGGCGATGACCGCGATGACGAGCGCGACGAGCGCGAGCAGACTGACCGGGGCGACGACGAGGGCGGGGTCGCTCAGCCGGGCGGTGACGATGTCCGAGAGGGCGGTACTGGCGACCGGCGCCGACAGCGCGTACCCGGCGACGAGCACGGTGGGCTCGACGAGGGCCGCCACCATCATGTGGCGGCTGGCACCCATGCCGCCGAATGCCGTCCCGGCCTGCAGCCCGGCGACCGCCAGGGTGACGGTGCCGAGGAGGAGCACGGAGACGACGACGAAGAGGTCGTCGTGCAGGCCCGGCAGGGTCGCGGTCGTCACGAGTGGGACGAGGACGACGAGAAGGACACTCGTCATCGTCAGGACGATGGGCAGCACCGCCGGCCACGCTCCGGAGCCGGCTACGCTGATCGGCTCCTTGCGGAAGAGCTTGCGCAGGTCCCGGGCGGGCTGTCCGATCCCGGCGCCGGCCCGGCCCTCGAGCCGGGCCCGGACCTGACGGGCCACCCCGACGACGAACGGGGTGAGGGCGACGGCGACGAGCGCCTGCAGGACCAGGGCGATGACGGTCATCGGGTCACCGCCAACAGGGCGAGGAGAAGCGCCGAGAAGGAGAAGACGAGGTAGCGCCCGATGCTGCCGTTGTGCACCCGACGCCCCAGGTCACCGACCGCGTCGGCGGCACGCAGCACCGGGCGGTAGAGGAGCTGCTCCACGCGGTCGGCGACGACGTGGTGGTACTCGACCGACGTGACGAGGTAGGCGGACTCCTCGGTCGGCGTGACCGACACGTCCCGCGACGGTCGCAGCGCGTCGTCGAACACCCGCATGACCGGCTCGGCGAACGAGGTGGCGGTGTACTGCATCCGCGGGTCGACGCGCACGCCCCCGCAGCCCCATGGGAGGTCGACGACCCGGCGTCGGCGCCGTCGGGCGAGCAGGGTCACGGCGACGATCGGCAGCGCCGCGGTCAGACCGACGAGGGCGAGCACCGCCGGGTCCAGGCTGGCCGGCAGGGCCGGGAAGGAGACCCCCGCCAGCGCCACCTCCTCGACCCCTGAGGCACCGACGGCGCCGGCGAGCGCGGTGGCGACCCAGCCGGGGAGCAGCCCGACGACGAGCACGGTGGCCGCGGCCACGACGAGGGGCACCCGGGCCGCCGGGCCGATCTCCCTCGCCCGGGCCGCCCCCTCGGATCGGGGACGCGAGAAGACCGCGATCCCGATGACCTTGACGAAGGTGAGCAGGGCCAGGCCGGCGACCAGTGCGACGACCGCCACGGTGAGGGGAAGTAGGGCGGAGCTGAGCCGGTCCTGCTGGCCGGCCCCGTGCACGAGGGCCTGGAGGAGCGTCCACTCGGCCACGAAACCGCCGGTCACCGGCAGCGCCGCGGCGCCCAGGGCGCCGACGGTCAGCGCCGCCGCGGTCACCGGCATCCGGGAGGCCAGCCCGCCCATCCGGTCGAGGTCCTCCTCGCCGGTCGCCGCGACGGCCGCACCGGCCGCCAGGAACAGCGTCGACTTGAAGCCCGCATGGCTGACGGTCAGCAGCAGGGCCGCCACGAGGGCCACCTCGGCCGCCCCGGGCCGGCCCGCGGTGCCGGCCAGCCCCGCGACGGCGACCGCGATGACGATCAGGCCGGTGTTCTCCGTCGTCGAGTAGGCCAGCAGCCGCTTGAGGTGCGAGGTCACGGACGCCTGGAGGATGCCGTAGAGGGCCGAGGCGAGCCCCAGCACGAGGAGGACCACCGACCACCACCGGGGCCCGTGCGGGAGCAGCCGCAGGGTCGTCAGCAGGATCCCGTAGACCCCGAGCTTGACCATCGCCGCGCTCATCGCGGCCGAGACATGGCTCGGCGCCTCGGGGTGCGCCCGCGGCAGCCACACGTGCAGGGGGACCAGCCCCGCCTTGAGGGCGAAACCCAGGGTCAGCGCGACGAAGGCCGCGTCGCGGACGCCTGGGCTGACCGTCGTCGCGGCGATGGTGTCGAGGCGTATGCCGCCCGCGGCCGCGCTGAGGGTCGCCAGCCCCACGAGGATGGCGAGGAAGCTCGCATGGGACAGCACGGCGTACCAGCCGACGGTGGCCCGCACGGACGGACGGGTGGCGTGGTCGCTGGCCACGAGGATCGTCGAGGCCAGCGCCATGACCTCCCACCCGGTCAGCAGGAGGACGATGTCGCCGGCCGCCGTCACGAGGAGCATCCCGGCGAGGAAGGCCGCGAACATCGCCCAGCCGAACCGCGAGGCGACCGGGCCGTGCGCATACCCGATACCGAACCAGGCGGACACCGCCCCGACGGCGCCGACCACTGCCATGAACAGCCCGCCGAGCCGGTCCGGCGCGAGCGAGAGCACGACCACGCCGGTGTGGATCTGCACCGACCCGGCATGTCCGGTCAGGACGAGGACGCCGGTGACGGCGCCCGCCACCCCGAGGAGAGCGGCAGCGCCCCCGGCCGCGGCGCCCCGCAGCCGGGCCGGAGCGAACATCGCGAGGGCGACGGCGAGAACGGTGAGCACCCCCTGCGTGGCGAGACCGGTCGTCACGGCGGTCACCGGCCGCTCACCATCCGCACCACGTCGACGATCTCGGTGGGGGTCGGTGGACAGCCGGGCACGGACAGGTCCACCGGGGTGACGTCGGCGACCGAGCCGAGCACGCCGTAGCCATCGGCGTACTCGCTGGTGCCCGCGGCGCAGTCGCCGACCGCGACGACGACCCGCGGCCGCGGGGTCGCCTCGACGGTGCGCCGCAGCGGCTCGGCCATGTTGCGGGTGACGACACCGGTCACGAGCAGGACGTCGGCGTGGCGTGGGGAGGCGACGAGGCGCGCGCCGTAGCGCTCGGCGTCGTACACGGGACCGAAGGCGGCTGCGAGCTCGATCTCGCAGCCGTTGCAGGAGCCGCAGTCCACGTGCCTGGCCTGGACGCTTCCACCGAGGTCGGGCAGCCCGGCGGGACGCTTCGGCCGCGGTGGCGCTGGCTCGGCGACGCGTCCGGCCCGGCGGATCACCGAGGCCAGCGAGAGGGGGTTCACGGCTCGTCCAGTCCTGCCGGGTCGAGCTCCTTGGCCAGCTCGTCCTGCTCGACGAGCCGGGCCCGCAACACCCGCCGGGCGGCGGCGAGCAGGTCGGCGGTCTCGGGGACGAGCAGCGAGTAGACCACCTCGCCTCCGGCCCGCCGCTGGCGGACCAGGCCGTTGTGCCGCAGGACGGCCAGCTGCTGCGACAGGCTGCTCGGCTCGGTGCCGACCTCGGCGAGGAGCTCGTGGACCGCATGCTCGCGCTCGGACAGCAGCTCGAGGACCCGGATGCGCACCGGGTGCCCGAGGGCGCGGAACATCTCGGCCTTGGCCTGGTAGAGGGGGACGGAGCCGCGGTCCATGGTTCACTTCCTGCGAATGTGCAGATTTCTTCAAGAAGTGTAGCCCCGGCGCGGGGATGGTCGACCCGCCGGCCGGCGCCGGTCAGCGCGCGAGGCGGGCGCCGGTGAGCCCGACCTGGCGTTCGGTCCAGCCGAGGAGCTCCTCGCGCTCGGCGGAGCCGAGCAGGTCGCAGGCGAAGCCCCAGTGCAGGGCCACATGGTCGCCGACCGCGAGCTCGGCGGTGAAGGTCCCGTCCGGGGTCCGACGGGCCACCCGCTCCTCGCGCGGCGCCGACAGCCCGAGCGTCTCGCCGTCCCACGTGAGGGTGTCCGCGAGGACGACGGCACCGTCGGCGTCGACGTCGAGGACCTCGCCGACCCGGATCCGGCACGAGTCGAGCACGTGCAGCGGCTCCGGGAGGCCGGAGGCGAGCAGCCGGGACCACGGGTAGACCCCGAGGACGTGGAAGGCATGGGTGGGCGTCACCTCGTCGAGCAGGTCCTCGGTCAGGTGGGACCAGTAGTGGCCGGCCTGACCGGTGAACCGGTCGAGCAGCAGCTCCCCGAGCCGCCGGGCGTCGACGTCATGGGTCAGTGTGCTCCCGGTCCAGTAGGCCCGGCCGACCTCCTCGGACATCGGGTCCAGCCCGGTCAGCTCCGCGATGATGAGCTGGTAGGGCCAGGCCCCGGAGAACTGCCGGGCCAGCCGTCGGACGTCGACGCCGTCCCCGCCGCCGCACGCCACCGCCTGGAGCCCGGCCGCCGTCGCCGGTCCGCAGTAGCCGAGCGCGTTCGGGGCGTGGGCGTACCGCGCGAACAACCGCTCGCCGCGGGGGCGGGTCACCGGCTCTCGCGCTGGCTCACGAGGACGGCGGTGTCCCGGTGCAGCCGCCCGAAGTTGTAGTAGGCGGCACAGGCGCCCTCCGGCGAGACCATGCACGTCCCGATCGGCGTCTCCGGGGTACAGGCGGTGCCGAAGACCTTGCACTCCCACGGCTTGAGAACCCCCCTGAGGACCTCGCCGCACTGGCACGCCTTGGGGTCGGCGACCCGGATGCCGGGCATCGAGAAGCGCTCCTCGGCATCCCACTGGGCGTAGTCCCGGTGCACCTTGAGGGCGCTCTGGGCGATGAACCCCAGGCCACGCCACTCGAAGTTGGGGCGCAGCTCCATCGTCTCGGCCATGAGCGCCAGGGCCTGGGGGTTGCCCTCGGGCCGGACGACCCTGGCGTACTGGTTCTCGACCTCGCAGCGGCCCTCACGGACCTGGCTGAGCAGCATGTGCACCGACTGGAGGATGTCGAGCGGCTCGAAGCCGGCGACGACGACGGGCTTGCCGTAGTCGGCCGCGACGAAGTCGTACGGCCGGGTCCCGACGACGGTGGACACGTGCCCGGGCCCGATGAACCCGTCCAGGCGCAGGTCGGGCGAGTCGAGGATCGCCTTGATGGGCGGGACGATCGTCACGTGGTTGGCGAAGATCGAGAAGTTCTCGACGCCGAGCTGCTTGGCGCGTACCAGGGTGACCGCAGTCGAGGGCGCGGTCGTCTCGAAGCCCACGGCGAAGAAGACGACGTGCTTGGTGGGGTTCTCGAGGGCCACCTTGAGGGCGTCGAGCGGTGAGTACACGAAGCGGCAGTCCGCGCCGCGCGCCTTGGCCTCGAGCAGCGACCCGGCCGATCCGGGAACCCGCATCATGTCGCCGAAGGTCGTGAAGATGACGTCGGGCTGCTCGGCCAGCCAGATGGCGTCGTCGACCCGGCCCATCGGGATGACGCACACCGGACACCCGGGGCCGTGGACGAGCTCGATCCCCGGCGGCAGCAGATGCTCCAGACCGTGGCGGTAGATCGTGTGCGTGTGCCCGCCGCATACCTCCATGAACTTCAGCGGCGCCTCCGCGCCCCTGCCCAGGGCCTCGGTCAGGGACTCGATGCCGGCGACCAGGGCCCGGGCGGCGTGTGGGTCACGGAACTCGTCGACGAACCTCATCGCTTCTCCTCACGCCGTCGTGGAGCGGAACTGCTCCAGCTCGTTGTCGTAGTCCTCGCCCATCCTGCGGAGCTGGTCCATCGTCAGCTGGGCCTCGGCCTCGTCGATCTTCGCCATGGCGAAGCCGACGTGGACCAGGACCCAGTCGCCCTCGACGAGGCCGGTGTCCGCGAGCAGCCGCACCGAGATGGTCCGCTGGACGCCGGAGACGTCGACCTTGGCGAGGTAGTTCTCGGCGTCGACCGTCTCGACGACCTGTCCGGGGATTCCGAGGCACATGGCTTCTCCTTCAGCAGATTCTGGGAAGCGGGTCACCGACGAGCATGTCCACGATCCGGCTACCCCCGAACGTCGTGCGCATGGCCACGATTCCGTGCGGGCTCCGCGACGACCTCGCCGATCTCGTCCGCGCCCGCACCGAGCTCGTGGGACCGCATTGCCGCCAGTGCGGCGCTCGCCTCCTCGACCGGGACGACGGCGATGATCTTCCCCTCGTTGGCGACGTAGAGCGGGTCGATGCCGAGCAGGTCGCAGGCGCCGCCCACGGCCGGCCGGACCGGCAGCCGCTCCTCGTCGAGGATGACCCCGAGGTTGGTGGCCTTGGCGAGCTCGTTGCACACCGTCGCGACGCCCCCTCGGGTGGCGTCGCGCATCCAGCGGGTATGCGGTGCCGCGGCCAGCAGGTCGGCGACCAGGCCGTTGACCGCGGCGGTGTCGGACTCGATGTCGGCCTCGATCGCCAGCCCGCCACGGGCCAGCATGACGGCCATCCCGTGGTCGCCCATCGGGCCGGACAGCAGGACCCGGTCGGTGGGGGTGACGAGGTGGGCGCCGAGCTCACGGCCGGCGGGGACGACCCCGACGCCGGCGGTGTTGATGAACAGACCGTCGGCGGCGCCCTTGGGCACGACCTTCGTGTCGCCGGCGACGATGTCGACCCCGGCGCGAGCCGCCGCCTCGGTCATGTCGGCGACGATGTCGCGCAGGACGTCGATCGGGAGCCCCTCCTCGATGACGAAACCGGCCGACAGCCACTGGGGCCGCGCGCCGGACACGGCAAGGTCGTTGACCGTGCCATGGACCGCGAGGTGCCCGATGGACCCCCCGGGGAAGCGCAGCGGCTGGACGACGTAGCTGTCGGTCGTGAAGGCGAGGCGTTCTCCCGACGGCAGGGTGAGCAGGGCTGCGTCGCCGAGGGTCTCGAGCGCCGGGTTGCGGAACGCCTCGAGGAAGACGGCGTCCATGAGGGCCGCCGACGACTTGCCGCCGGCCCCGTGGGCGAGGGTGATGACGTCCTCGAGCAGCCGCGGGCGGCGCTGCCGGTAGGCCTCGATGCGGCCGAGGACGTCGAGCTCACGCGGGGAGGTCGTCATGGCGTGGGTGCCTCCGATCGAAGGTCGGTCAGGGTGCGCTGGGCGACCAGCCACAGCCGATGGCCGACGAGGGCCTGCGACTCCTGGATCCGGTGGATGCTCTGGGAGTCGATGGTGAAGCTGTAGTCCACATCATCGCCGACCGCCGACTCTCCCCGGTCATGGACGACGTCATTGCCGACGGCGACCTCGCCCACGAGCGTCACGTCGATCTCCTCCTCGCCGTCGGGCGAGCGCACCAGCGCGGTGCCGAAGGCCTGGCGCGGGGGCTGGAGCACCTCGACGAGCCGGCCCTCGTCGGAACACGTGACACACACCGCGTCGGTGCACTCCGCCGCGTCGGGCGTGAGGGGTCCCGGGTCCTCGAAGCAGACGTGGGTGAGCTCCCACAGCAGGTGGTGGAGCAGGGCGAACCGGCCCGTGGCGGGGGCCGTCGGGTCGTCGTCGACCCAGAGCACGTGGTCGGCGATCCCGGCCTCCGGGCGGGGACCGTAGCCGATCCACCACGTGGGCGTCCCCCAGGCCGGCGCCCGGCGGACGAGGTCGCGCGCCACCGGGTCGTCGGCGGTGGCCGCGATGACGACCGCGTCCCCGGCGCGCACGGCCCCCCGGGCCTGGTCGACGAGGTCCGGTCCACTCAGCGCGACGGCGGGAAGTGCGCGGGCGCCGACGACGACCGGATGCACGAGCTCGACGGCGATGCGCTGCGCGTGCGGCTCCCACCGTGACGAGGCGACCCACACGGTGGCTCCGGCATGGAAGGACCGGGCCAGCGACAGGGCGGCCTGGGCCAGGTCCGCCGCGAGGACCGGGTCGAGGAGCTGCCCCCCGGCCGGAGGTTCGGGCTCGGTCCAGCGCTCCATGACCCATCCGGGGACCCCCGGGCACATGTCACGGCCTCCCGTCGTCGTCGCCCTCGGCCGGCCGCCGCGAGCGTGCAGCCGCGAGCCCCACGGCCAGCTGCCCGAGGGACAGCCCACCATCCCCCGCCGGAACCTGTCGATGGACGAGCACCTCGTAGCCCGCGTCCCGGAGCCGTCGGCCGAGCAGCCCGAGCAGCATCCGGTTGGCGAAGACGCCCCCCGTCAGCCCGAGGATCGACACCCCGAGCCGGGACGCCTCCGCGGCCGCCAGCCGGGCCGAGCCGTCGGCGAGAGCGACATGGAACGCCCAGGCGAGGGCACCGGTCGGTATGCCGTCGGCCTGGGCCGCGGCGAGGGCCCGCACGAGGGGCTCCGGGTCGAGGATCGCCTCCCCCGGGCCACCGGTCAGTGGCAGGGGCAGGGCGGGGCCGTCCGGGCCGTGGCCGGCCAGCCAGCCTCGGGCCGACGCCTCGAGCTCGATGGCGGCCTGGGCCTCATAGGTCACCCGCCCACGAACGCCGAGCATCGCGGCGACGACGTCGTAGAGCCGCCCGACGCTGCTCGTCGCCACCCAGCCGCTGCCGGTCTCGAGGAGCCGCGGCAGGGTGGCGAGCTCGCCCGCGGAGAGCTCGGCTCCCACCGGGGTCCCGTCGAGCTCGACGCCCGCGGCGAGCATCGCCAGCGCGGCGGTGCGCACCGGGTTGCGGACGCCGGCATCCCCGCCCGGCAGCCGCACCGTCCCGAGATGCCCCACCCGGTCGGCGGTGAGTCCGCCGTCGCGCAGGACGAGGAACTCCCCGCCCCAGACGGTCGCGTCGCATCCGTAGCCGGTTCCGTCGAAGACGACGCCGAGGATCTCGTCCGCGACCCGGCCGTGCTCCGCGGCGAGGGAGGCCAGGTGCGCGTGGTGGTGCTGGACGTCGTGGAGTGGCACCCCGAGGTCGGCGGCGAAGACGGCGGCCCAGGCCCGGGAGGCGTATCCGGGGTGCAGGTCGGCGACGACGAGCTCCGGCGATGCACGGTGGAACCGGAGCAGCTGCGCGGTCGCCCGCTCGTAGGCCGCCCGGCTCTCGAGACTGCCGAGGTCGCCGATGTGCGCCGAGACGAACCCCATGCCGTCGCGGGCGAGGGCGAAGGTGTTCTTGATCTCGGCGCCGGCGGCGAACACGACGGCGTCACCCGACAGCGGCACCGGCAGCGGAGCGAAGCCGCGGGAGCGGCGCACCGGCACCGCCGCCCCGTCGCCCCACCCGAGGACCGAGTCCTCGCAGGGCACCGCGATCTCGCGGTCGTGGGCGACGAAGACGTCCGCGATGCCGCCGAGTCGCCGGACCGCGTCGTCGTCGGTGAAGCACAGCGGCTCGCCGGAGAGGTTGCCCGAGGTCATGACGAGCACCGGCGGGGCTCCTGGGGAGCCGTCGGGCAGGTCGGCGAAGAGCAGGTGGTGCAGCGGCGCATAGGGAAGCACGATGCCGAGCTCGTCGAGCCCGGGGGCCACCGCGTCGGCCACGGGGGCCGCCGGTACCCGCGGCAGCAGCACGATGGGCCGCTCGGGGCTGGTGAGGACGGCGGCCGCCCCGTCGGGCACCTCGACCACCCGGGCGACGACGTCGAGGTCCGCGGCCATGAGCGCGAACGGCTGGTCCGGACGGTGCTTGCGGCGACGCAGCTCGGCGACGGCCACGGCGTTCGCGGCGTCGCAGGCCAGGTGGTAGCCGCCGATCCCCTTGATCGCCACGATCGCCCCCGCCCGGAGCGCCTGGACGGCGAGCGCCAGGGCCTCCTCGGAGGTGCGGCGACGGTTCGCCGAGGCGGGCACGAGCGGGATGCCCCGGCCGTCGAGGACCCGCAGCGTCGGTCCGCAGTCGTGGCAGGCGATCGGCTGGGCGTGGTACCGGCGGTCCGCCGGGTCGGCATACTCACTGCGGCAGCTCGGGCACATGGCGAAGGCGGCCATCGTCGTCACCGGCCGGTCGTACGGCAGGTCGGTCGTGATGGTGAACCGCGGACCGCAGTTCGTGCAGGTGACGAACGGATGCCGGTAGCGCCGGTCGGCGGGGTCGCGCATCTCACGCAGACAGTCCTCGCACACCGCCGTGTCGGGCGGGACCATGGTGCGCTCACCGGAGGCTGCGGTGGACCCGACGATGCTGAACCCCGGCTCGCCCGACGGGGCGAAGTCCGACCGAGTCGACCGACAGGATCCTCGCCAGCGGCGGTGCCTCGGCCTCGAGGCGGACACCGAACGACGCCACGGTCTCCGGCTCGCCCTCGACCTCGACGATGACGCACGTGGCATCGTTGCGACAGTGCCCCGCCAGCCCGAGCTCGGTGGCCAGGCGGGCGACGTGCGGCCGGAAGCCCACTCCCTGGACCACGCCCCGGACGACCAGCCGACGGCGGACCCGCACGCCGGTGACCCTCGCCGTCATGACCGCTCCCAGAGGACGACGCGGTTGTCGCCCGCGTCCGAGTGGACGACGAGGTGGACCACCCGGCGCCCGCGCCCGACCACGACCTGGGTCGGTACCTCGGTCGTCATCGCCGCTCCTGTCGATAGGGACGACAAGGGCGCCTGCGCCCTCGTCCCACGTAACCTCGAAGGTACCGCCACCGCGGCGAGGCCGAGCACCTCGTCGATGAGGACCGACCGGTCGGCCCGCCTGCTGCGGACCGCCTGCCCGCTCGGCCGACGGGCTCGAATGTTGGCCGCGTCACAGAGGTTCGCCTACCCCGACACCGCGGCGACCAGCCGGTCCACGCAGGGTCCTTGATTCGCAGGCGAAGCGCGACGACAGTGGGACGCCTTGACGGGTCTCGGCCCGACGGACCGCCGAGGCCCGCCCGGGGTCGCCGCGGACGGGAGGTGGCCGGTGCCCAACAGCGATCGGCCCCGCTTCGTCAACCTCGAGCGGACCCGGCTGCCGGTCCCGTCGCGCACTCTCCGGCACGTCGCGGCGGCAGCGGATGCATGAGCTGTCGCTCTGCCGGAGCATCGTCCGCATCGTCGACCGGGCCCGCGGTGACCGACCGGTCGTGGCCGTGCATGTGCGGTTGGGGCAGCTGCGACAGGTCGTGCCCGAGACCCTCGTCTACTGCTGGGGGCTGGTCACGCAGGCGAGCGACCTCGCCGGGTCCGAGCTCGACGTCGAGCATGTCCCGGTGGTCCTGGACTGCCGCGCCTGCGAATCCCGGACCGAGGTCACCGAGGTGCTCATGCTGACCTGCGGGACGTGCGGCGCGGGTCAGGTCACCCTCGTCAGCGGGGAGGAGTTCCTCGTGACCTCCCTCGACCTCGGCCCGGCCCCCCCGCCCCTTGTGCCCCCCAGCCCCGACGGGAGAGTCTGACACCATGGGTCGCTTCCACCGCCACGACGACGGCACCGTCCATGCTCACTCGCACGAGCACTCGGACGACGAGCCGCACGAGCACTCCCCGATGGACGGGTCCCATCCCGCCGGGTCGGCGGTGAGCGAGGCACACGGCGACCTGTCGGCATACGACACCGGCGTCGAGCGGGTCACCGTGCTCGAGAGGATCTTCGACGAGAACGACCGCGCCGCGGACCGCAACCGCGCCGCCTTCGACGCCGTCGGCATCCGCTGCGTCAACCTCATGTCCTCGCCGGGCGCGGGGAAGACGGCGCTGCTCGTCCACACCCTGCGCCACCTGGCAGAACGCGGCATCCGGGCGGGCGTCGTCGAGGGCGACATCGAGACCTCGCTCGACGCCGACCGGCTCGAGGGGCTCGGCGCCCAGGTGTCGCTGCTCAACACGGGGAACGGGTTCGGCGGCGAGTGTCACCTCGATGCCCCGATGGTGGCCCGGGCGCTCACCCGGCTCGACCTTCCGGCCCTGGACCTGGTCCTCGTCGAGAACGTGGGCAACCTCGTCTGCCCGGCCGAGTTCGACATCGGAGCCCACGACCGGGTCATGGTCTTCGCCATCACCGAGGGCGAGGACAAGCCGCTGAAGTACCCCGTCATGTTCCGCTCCGTCGATCTCGTGCTCGTCAACAAGATGGACCTGCTCCCCCACCTCGACGTCGACCTCGACCTCTTCCGCCGCAACGTCGCTCAGGTCAACCCGGCCGCCCGGCTCATCGAGGTGTCGGCGCGCACCGGCGCGGGCCTGGAGGACTGGTACGACTGGCTCGGCGCCTGACCGGGCGCCACGAGACCGCGAGAAACCGATCCCCCGAGGAGAGCACCGTGAACGTCGCCCTGTCTGGGGACGCGTCGACCCCTCCTCCTTCGCCGGCTGACGCCCCCGCGATGCCAGCCTCCACCCCCATCGCCCTGCGCCCCGGCGAGAGCGACGAGTCCATCGAGTTCACCGGGCTCCGGCTCGACCCACCGGACGGCCGGCGTTGCCTGCGCAACGTCTCGACCCCGATGCTGGTCCCCTACCTGCCGGACCCGGACCGCGCGACCGGGACCGGCATCGTCATCGCCCCGGGGGGCGGGTTCCACTTCCTGTCGATGGACAACGAGGGGGCCTGGGTCGCCCAGCGCCTCGCCGAGCGGGGTGTCGCCGGCCTCGTCCTCCACTACCGGGTCATGCCCACCGCGGTGGACCGTGACGCGTTCGACCGGCAGGTGGACCGCGCCTTCTCGGACCCCGAGGTCATGAGCCAGGCCCACGCGACCCACCACCGCACCGCCGTCGAGGACGGCGCCACGGCCGTCCGCTACGTGCGTGACCACGCGGCGGGCTGGCACCTCGACCCGGACCGGATCGGCATGCTGGGCTTCTCGGCCGGGGCCTACGTCACCGGCGCGACGATCGTGGAGGCGCACCCACAGGACCGCCCCGCGTTCGGTGGGCTCATCTACCCCAGCCGCGTCGACGGTGCCGGCGTCCCCCGGCCCACGCCGCCGCTGTTCCTCGCCTGGGCCAGCGACGACCCGCTCGGCGAGGCGATCATCGGCTCCGCCCTGGCGATCTACGACACCTGGCGCACGGCGGCCGGCTCGGTCGAGGCCCATGCCTACGCGACCGGCGGCCACGGCTTCGGCATGGCGCCGCGCGGGACGGCCTCGGACCGCTGGTTCGACGAGTTCTGCGCCTGGCTCGGCGCCCGCGGGTACTGAAGCGGGCACTGAACAGGCGCGGACGACGCGCCGGACACGCGGACGGCTCGGGGAGCGAGTGGGCTCCGGCCCCCCTCACCGCAGGCCGGCCTCGGCGCGACACCTCACGGTGTCGCGCCGAGGCCGGAGCGTGCCTCTCAGCGGGCTGAGGTCACGAACAGCTGGACTTGTATGCGGCCTGGCCGCCCGCCCCGCTGAGGTTGTCCTTCGTGATGATGGTGAATCCGGTCTGGATCTTCGGCGTGACCGCCTGTCCGGTCAGGGCGTTGACGGCCTGGACGACGCCGTCCTCACCGATGACGCCGGGCTGCTGCGCGACGAGCGCCTGGATGGTGCCGTCCTGCAGGTCCTTGATCTGGTTCGGGCCGGCGTCGAAGCTGACGATGGTGATGCCGGTCTTGTTGGCCTGCTTCACACCGGTCGCGGAGCCTTCGGCGGCGAACAGGTTCGTCGCGAAGATGCCCACGATGTCGGGGTCCTTCTGCAGTGCCGAGGTCACGAGCTTGGCGGCCGTGGCCGGGTCGTCATGGCTGTACTGCACGCCGAGGTAGTTGAACTTCGGGTCGGTCTTGACGCCGTCCTCGAACCCCTTGATGCGAGCGTCGACGGTCGAGACGCCCGGGTCGGTCGAGATGACGAGGACCTTTCCACCATCCGGCTTCGCCTGCTGGATGGCGTCGAATGCCGCCTTCCCGCCACCGACGTTGTCAGAGCTGATCTGGCTCACCGCGAAGGACGGGTCGTTGACCGTGGTGTCCACGAGGACGACCTTGATCCCCGCCTTGGCGGCCTGTTCGAGCGGCGCCTGCATGGCCGTGACGTCGGTCGGCGCCACGAGGATGGCCGCGGGCTTGCTCGCGACGACCGAGTCGACGATCGGCTTCTGCAGGGTGGGGTCGAACTTCTGCGGACCCTGGGTTGTCACGGTGTAGCCGAGCTCCTTGGCCTTGGCCTCGATCCCGCACTGCATCGTGATGTAGAACTGGTCACCCTGGACGCCCTGGATGAACGCGATCGTCTTGTTCGGTGCGGCGGATCCGCCGGAGGACCCTCCGCTGCTCGAACTGCCGCACCCGGCCAGGGCGAGTGCCGCGGCCGTGGTGAGGAGTGCGTACTTACGGACTGACATCGTTGTCTCCTTTGTTTCGTGGTGATGTTCAGTGGAGTGGATGAGTTGTGGGAGTGGGATGCGTTGGTGGGGAACTACTCAGTGACCCCTGGGTAGGCCGGAGCCGTTTCGCGGCGTGCCTTCTTCGTGGAGCGGCCACCGCGGGCGGCGGCGGCGCGACGCTGCTGGTCGACGAACACGGCTGCGATGAGGATGGCGCCGACGGCAACGGTCTGCCAGAACGGGGACACCCCGGTGATGATGAACCCGGACAGCAGGACTGCCGGGATGAACAGCCCGACCATCGAGCCGAGCATCGAGCCCTGGCCACCGAAGATCGAGGTTCCGCCGATGACGACAGCCGCGATGACGTTGAGGTTCGTGAGCGACTGGCCGGCGATGGTCGTGGTG
Organism: uncultured Actinomycetota bacterium; assembly: GCA_963771015.1. Classification (GTDB taxonomy): domain Bacteria; phylum Actinomycetota; class Actinomycetes; order Actinomycetales; family Dermatophilaceae; genus CAVSJJ01. Next base: position 12,191 of record CAVYRN010000009.1, on the reverse strand, counting down.
CCGTACTGCGCCAGGGATAGCTGGCCGGCGAATCCGGACAGGAGGCCGCACAGCGCGTAGATCTGGATGAGCTTGCGGTCCACGCCGATGCCGACCCGCCGCGCCGCGAGCTCGTTGGAGCCGATGGCGAAGGTGTAGCGGCCGAACTTCGTCTTGTGCAGCCCGATCCCGCCGAGGATGACGACGACGAGCGCGATGAGGGTGATGACCGGAACGTCGGCGACCCGGCCGTAGCCCACCGTGTCCTGCAGCACCTTCGGGGCCGAGCGGATGTCCAGCCCTGAGGTGATGATCTGCGCGGCGCCGAGGGCGACCGACAGGGTGCCCAGGGTGACGATGAGGGCGGGGACCTTGGCCTTGGCGACGAGCCAGCCGTTCAGGGCGCCCCACAGGCCACCGGACACGAGCGCGATGACGGTGCCGATGATGGCCGTCCACCAGCCCCTGTCGCCCATCGACTCCATGGACTTCGCGGCGATGACGGAGGAGAAGACGAGCACCGACCCGACCGACAGGTCGATCCCGGAGGTGATGATGACGAAGGTCATCCCCACGGCGATGACGGCCCAGATCGACACGTTCTGGGCGATGTTCGCCAGGTTGTTGTACGCAAGGAACAGGGACGGCTCCAGGACCCCGAAGACCGCCACGATGACGAGGAGGACCCCGAGGATCCAGACCGACTGCATCGACCGAAGCCGCTCCAGCAGGCTGCCGTCCTCGCCGATCTCGGCGGTGGGGTTGAGGTCCGCGGTTGACTGGCTCATGCGGTCTCGCTCCTCTCCATGTCCTGCTCGTCGAGGGCGCCGGTCATGGCACCGACGAGCTGCTCAACGGTGGTGCCCTCTGCCGGGATGGTCATGACCCGCTTGCCGAGCCGCAGGACCTGGATGCGGTCGGCGACCGCGAGGACGTGCGGCATGGAGTGCGAGATGAGGACGACGGCGACACCCTTGTCCCGGACCCGACGAATCATGTCGAGGACGTTCCGAGTCTGGATCACGCCCAGTGCGGCCGTCGGCTCGTCGAGGAAGAGGACCTTGCTGGCCCACGCGTACGCTCGCGCGATCGCCACGCTCTGTCGCTGCCCACCGGACATGTCTCCGACGGGTGTGGTGACCGACCGGACGGCCGAACCCAGCTCGCCGAAGGCGTCCCGTGCGTCCTGACGCATCTTCTGCTCGTTCATGAAGCCCAGCCGGCCCGCCAGCCCGGAGCGCATGACCTCCCGGCCGAGGAACATGTTCTGCGTCGGGTCGAGGTGCGGTGCGAGCGCGAGGTCCTGGTGCACGACCTCGATGCCGCGGCTGGACGCGTCCTGCGGTGTCGAGAACGACACCGTCTCGCCCTCGTAGAGAACCTCGCCGCTGTCGACGTCGAGGTTGCCGGTGAGGGCCTTGACCATGGTCGACTTGCCGGCGCCGTTGTCCCCGATGATCGCGACGACCTCACCGGCCGCGACGTCGAAGTCGGCATTGTCCAGAGCCTGGACGTGGCCGAACGACCGGCAGAGCTGGCGAGCCTCGAGCAACGCGGTCATGACGCGACGTCCTGCCACGGACGGGCGCGGCCGTCGATGGCCGCGAGGCACTCGTCGAGCCGGCGCTTGCCCTCGCCGGCGAGGTAGGCGATCCGCTCCGGGCCGGCCGGCATACCGACGGCGTCCTTCCAGATCGCCCGACCGGCGATGAAGCCGCTTGCGCCGCCCTCGTCGCAGGAGACCCGCAGCACCTCGGAGAACCGGTCCATCGGGACCCCGGCGGACAGGACCGCCCAGGGGCGGGTCAGCCGGCCGGCGAGGCGGCGGCAGGCCTCTGGCGACCCCGGGTACTCCAGCTTGAGCAGCGTGGGGCTGAACGAGTCGAGCCACACGGCCGCCTCGATGATGGCGTCGGCGCGCTGGTCCGGTGACAGCTCGCCCTCCCCGTTGAGGGGGTAGATGAGGTTCTCGATGACCGAGGGGATGCCGGCGTCGGCGCAGTCCTCGACGACGCCGCGCACGGCCTCCGCGGCCTCCGCGGTGAGGTCTCGGCCGTCGGCGCCCACCGGCCGGTCGGCGCGGACCTGGATGAGGTACTTCACGGCGTCGCCGCCCTGCTCCTGGACCCACCGTGCGGTCTGCCGGAGGTCACGGGTGACGACGGGCTCGCCCTCGTGCTTCCCCCGGTCCGAGGGCTCGGCGGCGATGAGGGTCCCGACGTGCGGGCCGGCCGCGACACTGCGCACCGCGGGCACCCCGTAGTCCGGGTCGACGAGGAAGGCTGACGCGGAGGCTCGTACTCCCTCGAGGATGTCGGCCTTGAGGGCGGTCATCTCCGCCGCGGTGACGTCCGGTTGGTCGACGGCGGCGTACATCCGACGCAACGTCCCCCGTTGGTCCATCGCGACCACGGCGAACGTGCCTGCCGATGTCGCGATGGCATCGAGGGTGGTGGTCTGTGCCATGGGCTTCTCCTTCTGGGGTGTGGCTCTAGGACACGGTGGTGGGGGCGAACCAGCCGGCGGGGGGGCTCGTCGGGTGTTCTGTCTCGTGGGCGGCCGCCCAGGCGCCCATACGGGCGGCCCCGACGAGGCCGGGCTGGCTCATCTCGGCCAACCGGAGGGGAACGCCGAGCGACTGACGGGCCCGGACGACCGACGACATGCGGCTCCAGCCGCCGGCCAGGACGAGCTCGTCGACATCCAGCCCGCCGTGACGCATACCGGCGAGCGTGCCCGCCGCCGTGGACGTGCCGCAGCCGAGCGCGGCGGCCCAGAGGGTCTGCGGCGAGCAGTCGTCGCCCTCGATCGTGATGGTCACCTCATGGTCGTCCATGTGGGCCCCGCAGACCCGTATGCCGTCGGCCTCGCCGACACCGTCCGTGCGTACCGGAGCGCCGAGGACCGCCGTCGACGACGCGGCCTCGTCGAGCTCCTGGCGGGCCTCGGGGGTGGTGATGCCGAGGAGGCGGAGGACTCGGCTCAGCACGATGCCGGACTTCGCGCCGGCGAGCACGCAGGTCGTCCCGGAGACCACGTGGGGGTAGACGTTCATGCCGAGGGAGACCAGGTGGGCCACCTGGTCCGGGCCGGGGACCGACGAGGTCGCGGCGACGAACGCCTCCGCCGTCCCGAACGAGTCGAACACGGTGCCCGGCGCCGCGGCCCCGGCCGCTGCGGCGGCGACGAGGTGGTCGTGACCGGCGATCGTGAGGGCAGCACCGCGAAGGGCCGCCACCGGGTGGTCCGAGCGGACCCGCCCGAGGAACGCGCCGGCCGGACGCAGCGGGGGCACGAAGTCCGCGCCGGCACCGATGACGGACAGCGCCTGCGCCGACACGGCCGAGGCATGCACGTCGAGAAGCCCGGTCCGGCCGATCATCGAGAGCTCGGCGACCGGGTCGGCGCCCAGGTGCAGGCAGACCAGCTCCGGGACCGAGAGCCACTGGGCACCCTCGAGCCCGGTGCCCTGCTCCCGCAGCCAGAGGATCTTGGCGATCGAGGCGAGCGAGGTCACCGGCAGGCCCGAGCGGGCGGGGAACGCGGAGCGGAACGACGCTGGGGTGCGGTCCAGCTCGGCACCGCCGCGGGGGTCGTACCACGCGATGAGCGGAGTGAGGGCCCGTCCGTCGCGGACGACCGAACCGGTCTCGGCCATGCCGGTGAAACCCACCGAGCGGAATGTCGCGCCGCCGGCCTGTGCGGCGAGCGCCGCCAGCAGCTCGTCGACCGCCTCGAAGAGGTCAGCCGCCGCCCGCTCGGTCCAGCCGGGACGGGGGCTGCGCCAGGTCGTCGGCGTCGCCGCCTGGGCGAGGAGTGTTCCCGCGCTGTCGAAGGCGCCGGCCTTGGTCATCGTCGTGCCGAGGTCGATGCCGATGTCGAGCGGCTGGCTCATGATCGGCCCCCCGTGACGAGACTCGGGGGGATCTCGGCGGAGCCACGCACGATGAGGCTGGTGGGGACGACCCGGCGCACGGCGGGACCGTCGTCGCCGGAGATCCGCGCGAAGAGGCGGTCCATCGCGACCTCGGCCTGGCCCTCGGGGTTCTGGTCGACGACGGTGATGCCCGGGTCGAGCAGGCCGGCCATCGGGAAGTCGCCGAACACCAGGAGGGCGATGTCGGAGCGACCCGCGGCCCGCATGGCGGCGAAGACACCCTGCCCGGCCATCGGCGTGGCCGCGAAGATCGCCGTCGGCGTCTCGTCGAGGGCGAGCATCCGGGATGCCGCGGCCTCGGCCGCGCCCGTGCCCCACGCCGCGTCGACCCATCGTTCCTCGACGGGGATCCCGGCCTCCGTCAGCGTGCGCCGGAAGCCGTCGACCCTGGCCCGGACCGTCTCGAAGGCGAACGAGGACCCGAGGAAGCCGATGCTCCGGTGCCCGTGGGTGATGAGGTGCTTGACCGCCTCGGCCGCCGTGCTCTCGTTGGCCACCATGACCGAGTCGAAGGCCTCGAGCCCCTCCCCCTGGCGGTCGATGAGAACCGCCGCGGTGTTGGCGGGGAGCGCCGCAGCGCAGCCCTCGCCGAACGGGGTCACCAGCAGCCCGCGGACGCGGCGGCGGACGAGCCTGGCGATCTGGGCCGGCGCACGCGTCGCGTCGGCGCCGGTGGAGGCCACGAGAATGTCCAGCCCCTCGGCCATCGCCCGCTTCTCGGCGATCGAGATGATCGTCGCGAAGAACGGGTCGTTGAGCGAGTCGACGACGACACCGATGGTGTCCGACGCACCCGTGCGCAGGGACCGCGCGAACTGGTTGGGGTGGTAGTCCAGGGCCGCGATCGCGGCGAGCACCGACTGGGTCGTCGCCGGCGCGACGTTCCGCTCCTCGTTGATGACCCGGGAGACCGTCTTGATCGAGACTCCCGCCTCACGGGCGACGTCACGGATGGTTGCGCTCATGACGTCACCTCGGCCGCAGCGTCGGAAGCCGGCGCACCGGGGTCCGCGAGCAGCGCGCGGAGCCGGTCGGGGTCGACCTCGCCCGCGCTCTCGGTCTCGCAGGAGGCGGCGGCGACCGCGACCGCGAAACGCATCGCCTCGTCGTCGGACGCGCCGGCGGTCAGCGCGTGGGCCCAACCGCCGACGAACGAGTCACCGGCGCCGATGGGGCTGAGGACCGTCACCGGCAGCGCCTGGAACCAGCGGCTGCCGTCGTCCGTCGTCAGGGCCGCCCCGCTCCCGCCGCCGGTGACGACGGCCCGGCGGGCGCCCCGCTCGTGCAGCGCACGGCTCGCGGCGAGGCACCGGTCCGGGACGTCGAGGCCGCTCTCGTCGACGCTCTCGTCGGCCCGACCGAGGAGCAGGCCCTCGGCCTCGGCGAGGTTGGGGGAGACCAGGTCCGGCGCGTGGTCGAGGGTGGCACCCAGCACCGCTGGGCCCGCGTCGACCAGGGCGAGCAGTCCCCGCTCGTGTGCGAGGTCGACGATCTGGCCATAGCCGTCCTGGGGCGCACCCGGGGGCAGCGAGCCGGAGCAGGCCACCGGCCCACGCTCGCCTGCCAGGCTGGTGTCCAGTTCGGCCGCGACGGTCGCCAGAAGGTCGTCCCACAGCCGGGGCGTCATCGCCGGGCCGGCACCGTTGACGACGGTCGCCCGGCCACTGTCCTCGAGGAAGATCTGGGCGATCCGCCCGGGTCCCGGGTGACGGATCGAGCGGAACGTGCACCCCTCCTCCCGGAGAAGCCGGATGAGGCGGTCGTCGGACTGCGCAGCCAGACCGACCAGGGTGGTCTCGTGGCCGAGGCGGCGCAGGACGCGACAGACGTTGACGCCCTTGCCGCCCGCGGAGACCACGGTGCGGGGAGCGCGCGCCACCGTGCCGGGGGCCAGCGTCGGCACCCAGGAGGTGATGTCGGTGCACGTGTTCGGCGTCACAACGAGCACGCGATCTCCTACGTCCACGGTCCGCGGCGGCACTTTCGTTGGGCCGCGCCCCTTGCATGTCGCTCGGGGTCATCGGTAACGTAAGACTGCAATGACAACGATGTCAACAGGCCGTTACCAAATGGTTAGCGACACCGGTTCGCCTGTTCGACTGGCGATACGTGCTGCGCCCGTCACCCCGTGAACGCCCCTCCAGGAGGCCGAAAGATGTCCACCACCAGTGACCCCCGCGTCTCGTCGACGGCACCCGGGAGCTCGTCCAGTGTCGACGTCGCGAACCTGGGGAAGCTGCGGCGGATGCAGCGGATCAGCGACGCCGAGGGATTCATCCGCACCGCGGCCATCGACCACCCCGAGAACTACCAGATCCTCTTCGACCAGGACCTCACCAAGGTCAGCTTCGACGAGGTCGTGGAGTCCAAGCTCTCGATGATCGCCGCGATGGCCCCGCATGCGACATCGCTTCTCCTGGACCCGGTCTGGTCGCTCGGCCAGGCCGTCGCGTCCGCCGCGCTGCCCGGCTCGCTGGGCCTGATCAGCGGCCTCGAGGACCTCTACTACCGGCCGGACGACAGCCCCGTCGGGTTCGACACCACGCTGCGCCTCAAGCCCGGGTGGACGCCGGCGAAGCTGTCACTGGTCGGCTGCGACGCGGCCAAGCTCGTCGTCTTCCACCGCCACGACGCCGACGACGAGACCGCCGCCCGGGTCCACGGTGTGGTCGCCGGGGTCGCGCAGGAGTGTGCTCGCCTCCAGCTTCCGCTCATCGTCGAGCCGCTGTGGTACCCCCTGCCCGGCGAGGACCTCGCCGACCCCGAGGTCGCCCAGCGCCGCACGGAGAGCGTCATCGCCACGGCCGGCTCCTTCCGCCGGGCCGGTGCCGACATCATGAAGGTGGAGTTCCCGACCCCACTGGCGACACCGGAGGGGCGCGCTGCGGCCGACGACGCGTGTGAGCGCCTCGACGCGGCCGTCGACGGCCCGTGGGTGCTGCTGACCGCCGGCGTCACGTTCGACGGTTTCGCCGACCAGCTCCGGTATGCAGCTCGGCACGGCAGCAGTGGCTTCATGGCCGGGCGCGCCATCTGGGGCGACGGCGTGGGCCGGCGTTCGGACGAGGACCGCCGCCGCGGCGAGCAGGTCGCCGCCGACCGGCTGGACGCGCTCGGCGAGATCCTCGCCGCCGGGGCACGGCGCTCGTGGATCCCGGCTCGCCGGGACGAGGCCGCGGCGGTCGTGGGACCGAAGTGGTACGCATCGTACGGTGAGTGATGTGACGGGCACCCCGGTCCTCTGCTGTGCCGGTCCCCCGGGGAGCGGCAAGTCCTCGGTCGGCGCGGCCCTGGCGAGCCGCCTCCGCTGTGCGGTGATCGACCAGGACAGCGCCACCAACCCGCTCATGGAGCAGATCGCGCTCGCCGCCGGCATCCCGTTCGACCTCGATGCCCCGCGGCTGCGCGGCCCGGTCCGGGACGCTCGGTACGCCTGCGTCACGGCGGTGGCCCGGGACAACGCCCGGGTCGGTGTCCCCACGATCCTCGTCGCGCCCTTCACCGCCGAGCTCCGCGACGCCGACGCACACCGGCGGCTCGCCGAGGCCGTCGCCCCCGGTGTGCTCCAGCTCGTCCTCGTGGACACCCCCGCCGTCATCCGGGCAGCCCGCACCGCGGCCCGCGGGGCCGCCCGCGACCGGTCGGTGAGCCCGCCGGCCCCGGATGACACCAAGGAGGCGAGCCCCCTGGAGGGGGTCCTCGTCGTCCCGGGCGCCGAGACCCCGGAGGCCATCGCCGCCACCATCATCGGCACGCTACGGCTCGTCGACACCCCAGCCGAGAGCCACGGCGGCTGACAGCCCAAGGAGTGAGGTCAATGACGACACAAGGCCCGCCATCGGACACCGCTGGCAGCAGCTTCTCGGCACTCCCCGTCCGACCCGGCGATCCCGTGTCCGGCGGCCGCTGGACGGAGCAGCCGACCCACCTTGCCTGGCTGGACGACCAGCTGAGGGCGCTCGTCCGGTTCTCCCTGGGCACGGTGCGCCCCGACGGCGGCTTCCACTACCCCGCAGCCGACGGCACCCCGCAGCCAGGACGGGGAGTCGAGCTGTTCCTCACCGCCCGGATGACGCACATGGCATCCATCGCCCACCTGCGGGGGATTCCCGGTGCCGGCCGCCTGCTCGACCATGGCGTGCGGTCCCTGAGCGGCGTGTTCGTCGACGGCGAGCACGGCGGCTTCGTCAGCTCGTTGGGGAACCCCTCGGGGCGGAAGATGACCTACGACCAGGTCCACGTCGGCCTGGCGGCCTCGTCGGCCTCAGCGGCCGGCCACCCCGACGCGGGCCCCCTGCTCGACCAGGTGGCCGCGGTCATCGACACCCACCTGTGGGAGGCCGACGAGGGGATGCTCCGCGAGTCCTTCGCCGCCGACTGGAGCGACTGCGAGGAGTACCGCGGAGCCAACGCCACGATGCACGGCGTCGAGGCCTTCCTGGCCATGGGCGACGTCACCGGCGACCCGCGGTGGCACCACCGGGCCTACGGGATGGCCGACCGGATCGTCAACGTGGGCGCGCGGGCCCTGGGATGGCTGGTCCCGGAGCACTTCGACGCCCGCTGGCAGGTCGACCTCGACTACAACGCGGACCAGCCGGACCATCCGTTCCGGCCGTACGGCGCCACCTACGGCCATCTGCTCGAGTGGGCGAGGTTCCTCGTCAACCTCGACGCTTCGCCCGTCGTCGCACCCAGCCCGTGGCTCCTGGAGGCGGCACAGTCCCTGACCGAGTCCGCGCTGAGCGGTTGGGGCGCCGACGGGGTCGAGGGCATGGTCTACACGGTCGACTGGGACCGCCACCCCGTGTCGCGGCTACGCCTGCACTGGCCCGTGTGCGAGGGCATCCAGGCCTGCGCCGCCATCGACAGCGCGACCGGCGGCAGCCGGTGGGAGGCCTGGTACCGCACCCTGTGGGACCACGCCAGCCGGTTCATCGACGAGCAGGGCACGTGGGTCAACGAGCTCGACACCGACCTCCGCCCCTCGGGCACCGTGTGGCCGGGACGCCCCGACGTCTACCACTGCGTGGGGGCCTACACCGTGCCGACCGTGCCGGCGACGCCGTTCATGACCCTTGCCCTCGCCGGCGAGGAGTCGCGCCTGGCGCCACCGCCGTCATGACCGACCCTCCCGCTGGCGGCACCGTCGAGGTGGACTGGGTACGCCACGGGCAGAACGTCGCGAACGTCACCCGCACGATGTCGCACCGGGTCTTCGACGGCGACCTCACCGAGCGCGGCATCCGAGAGGCGCACCTCCTCGCCGAACGCCTCCATGCGGAGGGTCGGCGGTACGCCACCGTCGCGTGCTCGCCGCTCCTGCGCGCCCGGCATACCGCCGAGATCCTGACGCGGCGGCTGGAGATCCCGGTCACCGACGTGCTGGAGGACCTGCGGGAGGTGGACATCGGCGAGCTCGACGGACGGAGCGACCCCCGTGTCTGGGAGGTCTACACCGGCGTGCTCGACGCATGGCATCGTGGCGACCTGTCGGCTCGTTTCCCGTGCGGAGAGGACGGAGCGGAGCTCGTGGCCCGCGTGCGTCGGGCCCTGACCGCCGTGACCCGGCGGGTGGGCCACGGCGGGGCGCTCGTCGTCGCCCACGGCGCCAACCTCAGGGCGGCGGTGCCGGCCCTGACGGGAGCCGCCGACCCGGGGGCCGACCTGCCCACCGGAGCGCTCGCCCGACTCGATGTGACCCCTGGGGCGGACGGCGCGCTGACGGCATACGTCCTGCGTGGCTGGGACTGCTGACGGCAGCCCACGGACCACGCCGTCCACCGGAGCCCTGACCCCACGCCCGATGTCGTCGTGACCGACGACGCGGCGCTCGGGGGACACGCGGTCGGCGTAGCGTGACGCGAATGAGATCGCGAGCGCGCTACCTCGACCCCGCGCAGGCGGCCGCCGTCTACGACCGGGTGGGCCGGTGGCAGGACACGCAGGGGTTCTACGAGCGGGACGCCGTGGCGGGCCTGGTGGCGGCCGGCCGGTTCGGCGAGGCCGGGTCGGTCCTCGAGCTGGGCTGCGGGACGGGCGCCCTGGCCGCGAGCCTGCTGAGCGAGCATCTGCCGCCGGGCGCGCGCTACCTCGGGCTGGACGTCAGCCGGCAGATGGTCGACCTGACCCGGTCCCGCCTGCGGTCGTGGTCGGACCGGGCCGATGTCGCGCTCGTGGACGGCCGCTCCCCCTGGCCGCTGGGCGACGACAGCTGCGACCGGGTCGTCGCCTCCTACGTGCTGGACCTGCTCTCGCCGTCCGCGCTGGATGTCGTCGTGGCCGAGGCGGCCCGGGTGCTTCGGCCCGGCGGCCTGTTCGCCGTGGCCAGCCTCGCCCCGGGACCCGGAGGCGTCGCCCGCGTCGTGTCGACCGGATGGTCGCTACTGTTCCGGGTCGACCCCCACCTGACCGGGGGATGCCGCCCCGTCGAGCTGGGCCCCCACGTCCCGGCGGGGTGGCGGGTGCTCCACGACTCCATCGTCACGAGCTGGGGGGTGTGCTCCCGCGTCTTCGTCGGTATGCCGTGACCCGGCCGGGCGCCGTGGTCGGACAGCCGTTGGGGCGGGGGGACGCGGGACTCCCCCGCCCCAACGGGCCGACCTAGCCGGCGAAGCCCTCGAGCTTGTTCGCGGCGATCGCGTAGTCGTTCGTGTAGGTCTTCGACAGGTCGACGTTGCCGGTGACGTTGCCGACGAACTTCTCGATCTTGAGGACGGTGGCCGGGCCGTTGGCGGGCATCATCCCGTCGGGCAGGAACTGGCCCTTGTCCTGGGTCAGCGCCGCCACATAGTCCGCACGGGTGACCAGCGAGTTCTCGACGAAGTCCTTCGGCAGGTGGTCGGCGATGTCGGAGGCGCTGTGAGTGTTGATGTAGTGCATCGTCGCGACGAGCGCGTCGACCACCTTCTGGACGGCGTCCCTGTGCGAGCTGACCCAGTCGGCCCTGGCAAGCACCGAGGCGGACGGGTAGGCGCCACCGAGCAGCTGCTCCGCGCCCGCCGTCGAGGCGAGGTCGAACGCCGAGGACCCGATGCCCTTCTTCTCGATCGCCGAGACCGTCGGCTGCGTCGTCATGCCGCAGACGATCTTCCCGTGCTGCAGCCCGGCGATGAGCGTGGTACCGGCCCCGACGCCGACGCGGGTGAAGTCCTTGGTCGTCAGTCCGACCTTGGCGGCCATGTACTTGGTGAGGCTGTCGGTTCCCGACCCGAGGTCGGTGACGCCGACGGTCTTGCCCTTCCACTGCGCCGGGGAGGTGATCGACGTGCCCTTGGCGCACATCTCCCGTTCGCCGGGGGCGCCGCTGAGCTGGACCACGTCGATGACGTCCTTGCCCTTGGCCTGGAAGTCGATCGTGTGGACGTACCAGGCTCCGGCCATGTCGACCTGGCCCGAGATCATCGCGTCCTCGGCGCCGACCCCGCCGTTCTGCTCGGTGCTCAGCTCGACGTTGACGCCGTACTTCTGGTAGTAGCCGAGCCCCTGTGCCAGCTGGTACGGCAGGTAGATCTGCTTGTCGATGCCGCCGACCATCAGCTTCACGGTGGGCATCGCGGCGCTCGGCGAGGCGCCCGACCCGGCGGCGCCGGTGCTGCCCCCGCCGCTGCTACTGGATCCACACGCGGCCAGCGCGAGCGTCAGCGCGGTCGCCGAGGTGACGCCGGCGAGGAGCCGGCGATGGGGGAATGGGGACATGACATATCTCCTTGTCTGGTGCTGACTTCTGGTGAGAGAGACCGGCGAGCGGATCCGCTGCCGTGAGGTGTACCGGGGCGGGTGGCCCTTGCGTCAGAGGGATGCCGTCTGGGACCGGGTCGGCGGGCGCCACCCCAGGACCCGATGCTCGAGCAGCTCGATGAGCCACTCGGCGGTGAGCGCGATGAGGCCGATGACGAGCATCATCGCGAAGACCCCGTTCGGGTCGAACTGGTTGGGCGGTGGCGATGACCAGGCCGAGCCCCTTCGTGGCGCCCAGGAACTCGCCGACGATCGCGCCGATGACGGCGAACCCGAAGGCGACATGCAGGCTGGCGATGATCCAGGTGAGCGCGGAGGGGATGACGACGTTGCGCACGATCTGCCACGTCGAGGCGCCCAGGACCCGGCAGTTGTCGATGAGCCGTTGGTCGACCTCGCGGACTCCCTGGAAGGCGTTGAAGAAGACGACGAAGAAGACGAGGACGGCCGCGAGGGCGACCTTCGACGTCGTCCCCAGGCCCAGCGAGACGACGAAGATCGCCCCGAGGACGATCCGGGGGATCGCGTTGAGCAC
>CAVYRN010000008.1:0-143430 GCA_963771015.1 uncultured Actinomycetota bacterium | reverse complement strand
GACGTGTCTCTCTGAAGGTGACGTTGAAGATCAAACCTCGCCGCCCTGGCCGGAAGAATGATCGGGCGGCATCGTAGATCGCGGATGCCACGATGCTCGTCCCCAGCGACATCACGACGGGCCACACCACATCGATGACGATCTTGGCGATGGGCTCAAACGAGAACTGATACAGCACTTCCCCGGCGGCCTCAACCCCCAGGCGATCGAGGACCGCCACGGCGTCCCGGATCTCACTCTCGTCGAAGTGATGAGCGTCGGCGGCCACAACAAGAGGCGAATCGCCCGCGAGGGTTCCGCCAGACAGGGGTCCAGTGAAGGAGATTGACATTCCACCAGGCGCACCGGCCGCCGCTATCTCCGCCTCGTAGGCCGCCCAGACTTCCGCGTCGACGTCGAACTCAGCCCAAGCGGCAAAGTGGCCGTCCTCCATTCGCTCGACACCTGCCTCGACCGCGGACACCGAAACGGGCTGACTGATGTCATGTCCAAAATGCATCGGCATGGCTCCCGATGCGACAGCGTGAGCGACCTGTTCCAAGATCTCCTTTGGCAACTGGATTCCGCCGTAAGCCGGGATGGGGTGAGTTGTTGCAAGCCGCGCTCGGACACGAGAGATGGTCATGCACGCATTGTCGTCCCTGGCCAAGCCGTGCTCAATCAGGAGCCGTCCACCGTCTCGTCCTACCGCCGCCAGTCGACCATCGGGACGGCGGCCCTGCGAGGCATTGTTGGTCCGACCTGCCCCAAGCCCCAGGGGCGTCAACCCTGCGCACCCGACGGCGAAGTCGGACGGCCAGGGTGCCTGAGTGCTCACTGCCCGCATGGCCCCTTAGGGAATGAAGAGCCAGTTCCTTCGCCGCACGGGCAGCTGCTCGACGCCCATGGATTGGCGGAACTGCCACTGGGTGACGGGGTAGGCAACCAGCGGAACGAGGGAGACCCACCGCGACACCTCTGCGGTGAAGAGGTTCCGTAGCACGAAGGCAATCAGCATCACGTTCCACACCAGGAGAAACGGCCCATACACACGGGGGCGCAGTCCCCAATAGGGGTCTGTGAAACCCATGGCCCTCCTTCGGCTACATCTTCAACGGCCCGTCCAGGGCCACCGCCCACCCGTGAGTGTCGCACGCGGCGACCATACGTGTCCGCGGATCACTGAACGCCGTGAGGCCCGCGACGCCCTTGGGAAGTCGCGCCCGGCGGCGGCACGGGTAGGCCGCTCGCGCTGATCAGCGCGAGGCTCGAGTTGCGTTGTTCGGCCGCCTGTTCCGTGGGGCGAATGGAGGTGAGGCCTTTTGCGCCCCTTGGGCAGCTAGTCGTTCTGGGGCGCGGTCAGGGTGCCTGGCCGCGACGGTCGTAGAGCCCCCACCCGTTCTTGAGGAGGCGGTAGGAGAGGTAGAACGGCTCCGCGATGTCGCTGATGCTTCCCGCAGAAGTGGCGAGTCGCAAGCCGTTGTGGTCGGGGCGGCCGGAGAAGGTGGCGCGCTGGGCAAGTGACCAAACGAGGACGTGAGCATCCCCACTCATCTGACGCCAGAGCATCCGGCCGGCTGCCAGACGCTTGGGGTCGTTCTTGAACGTCGCCTTGAGCGCCTCGGGGATGACGATGTTCGTCAGGTCGAGGTTGGAACGTGTCGTGCGGAGCCCATCGGCCAGTCGTATCCGTTCTTCGAGCCACTCCCGCTGCTCCTGCGCCTTGGTCCGTTCCGCGGCCGAAGGCCATGTGCCCGCGAGCACCTCACCGTTGTAGACCTTCAGCTGCGAATACGTCTCAAGGGCGACGATTAGCCCCCGCTCCTGTCTCTCCGCGGCGCCGTCGGGAGCGAGCATCCAGACGCCTTGCGCTGCACCGATCAGGGCGCCGCGGAGAAGGCTGAAGCTTGCCATCGAGTACAACTGCTGGTTCTCCAGCATCGAACGCACGGCTCTCAGGTGCTCGCCGGCAGACATGAGAGGCAGGCGGGCGGTCTCGCTGAGCGGCTGTTGGGGAAACAGCTTGTTGTCCTCGGCCAGTTCGCTTCCGAGTTGCGGGGGCTCGAGTGTCTCGGCGCGCTGCTGCCATCGGTCGAGATCGGCGTACGAAGCACGTATGTGCTCCAGGTACTGGGGCTCAGTGGGACGTCCGGTCATGCTGCGACGGTATCGGTGCCCTGTGACGCGGTCCCAGGCGAACGTGCCTCTCGGGGCATTCCGCGTTCCCGCCGGAGACCAACGGGAGGGTGCACATCTTCGTCACGCCCTCTCACGCCTGTTTGTCGGAGGGCAGCAACGTGACCCCTTCCGCCGCGTAGAGGGCGTCTTGGGCCGCGTCGCAGCGTCCGGTTGCACCCGAACACGGGCCGCTATGGTGGCTGAGATGGACCGGGCAGGCCTCGTGAGGGCCATCTTCGACGAGGGCTGGAACGCGGTTCGGTTCGATGTCGTGGCCCCGGCGTTGAGCGCTTTTCAGTTCCACATCGGCGGGAAGAGCCGGGCCCTGGACGTCACCGAGCTCGGCGGGATAGTCCGGTCCTGGCACGCTGCCTTCCCCGACCTGCGCTTCGATGTGCATGCTGTGACGAGTTCGGAGGACGTGGCGGCGGTGCACGCGACGCTGCGTGGCACTCATCTGGGGCCTTGGCAGGGGCTCGCCCCCACCGGGCGCAGGCTCGAGATCGAGCACATGTTCTTCTTCCGGTTCGACGGCCCCCGGATCACGGATGTGTGGGAGCTGCTCGACCGCTCGCTGCTCGAGAAGCAGCTGGGCTCGACGACGTAACGTGCCGTGAGGGCCTCGGTTGCCGCGTCGGGCAACCGCACCGAGGTCTGGAGCTCTTTGTGCCCGAGTGGCCGCGCTGCGGCGGTCAGCGTGACCTCTGGGGGCTCGGCGAGTCCTCGAGGTCGATGGTCGTCAGGCGGCTGGCTCGACGGGCCCGCAGCCTGGACCCCAGGAGGACCAGCCCGACGCCGGCGAGGGTGATGACGAGGTTGACGACGCCGTAGGCGGTGAGCTCGCTGCCGGAGTAGGTCACCGGGAACGGGCCGGTCGGGGAGTCACCGAAGCCGCTGCCTCCGGCGAGGCCGGTCTCGCCGGCCATCCAGGTGAGGAGGACTCCGATGCTCTGGAAGGTGAAGAGGAACGATCCGGTGACGAGGTAGGCGACGAGGGCCCACTGGCGTCGTGGGACGAAGAGGCCGAGGGGGAGTGCGGCGATGACGGTGTAGAGCAGGTTCATGGGTCTGCCTTCGAGGGGGATGTGTCGGACTGCCTCAGCGTCGCGGGGGAGCCGGGGTCCTGACATCGGTGTGGGTGCGTACCCGCGTCCCGGATTCGGCCTAAGGGCCAGCACGGGTACGCGTTCACGTGTTCTGGGGGATCATGGAGGTCATGGCTCCGCTGGCCGGTCGGGCGCTGACGGCTGTGGCGACGTTCGTCACGGGCTTCGGGGTGGTCCTCGCGGTCCTGGGGGGCGAAGCCGCGGCCGCGCTCGCGTGCTTGGCGGGGTTGGTGGCGGCTGGTGTCGGTTGGGTCGTGGTGCGGCACGAGCCGTCGTCCGCGGTGGGCCCGGCGCTCGCGTGGAGCAGTGCAGCCGTGGCGGGGGTGCTGGTGATCGAGATGGTCGCGGAGTCGTCCCACGGCGGGGCACCGCTACCGGGGGCGGGGTTGGCGAGTGAGGTCTGGGTCGGTGTGTGGCCGCTGCATCTGGGGGGCGTGATCCTTCTCCTGCTGGTCTTCCCGGACGGTCGTCTACCGGGACGGCGCTGGCTCCTGGTGCTTGCCGCCTACCTTGCCGGGACGGCCGCGACGGTGGCGAGTTCGTGGGGTGCACGCGAGGTCGGCGGGGTCGTCGTCGGTGGCCCGACGGGTGGGTGGGTGGTGCCGGTCGCGGTCGCCGGCCTCACGGTGGTCGGCGCTTCGCTGGTCGCGGCGGTCCTGACCGTCGCGGCGAGGTACCGCGCCGGCGACGGCCGGCGCCGCGAGCAGATCCGGTGGTTGATGCTGGCCGGGGGGGTGACGGTCGGGCTGCTCCTGCTGGGCTGGGGTGTCGACGCGTTGGGTGCGCCCCTGGCGTTGTCCTACTCGCCGTTCCTCGTCGCGGTGGTCGTCCTGGTGCCCGTGTCCGTGGGGGTCGCGATCGTGCGTCACGACCTGTACGACATCGACCGGCTGCTCGGGGCGACCGCGTCGTGGGCGCTGACCCTGGTCGGCTCGGCGCTGGTCTTCGCCGTTGTCGTCGTCGCGACGAGCCGGGTCATCGACGTCGGTACCGGGTGGGCTCCTGCCACCGCCGCGTTCGTCACCGCGCTGACGTTGCTGCCGCTGCAGCGCCACCTCGCCACGGTGGTCGGCCGGCTCGTCGACCGCGATCGCTTCGTGGCGGTGGCCGGGGTCGAGCAGTTCGCCGCTGATGTGCGGGCGGGCACGCGGGCACCGGAGGACATCGAGCAGGTGCTCCGCGCTGCGCAGCGCGACCCGGCCCTGCGGCTGCTGCTGGCCCGCCCGGGAAAGCCCTGGACCGACGTGACGGGCAACGAGGAGGCCGACCCCGTTGGGATCGGCGTGCGCGCCGGTGGTGCCGAGATCGCACGCATCGTCCTCGGCAGGGACTCCGCGCGAGCCCGGAGGCAGATCGCGGCCCTCGCCCACGCCGGCTGGGTGCCGATCGAGGTCAGCCGCCTCCGGCTCGCGCTTCGGGAGGCGGTCGCCGAGACGGAGGCGAGCAGGCGACGCCTCGCGGAGGCGACGACCCGGGAGCGCAAGCGCCTCGAACGGGACCTGCACGACGGCATCCAGCCGCGTCTCGTGGCCACGGGGATGCGGCTGCGTTCGCTACAGCAGCACGGGCTCACCCCCGAACAGGGAGCCGACATCGACACCGCGGTGGCCGAGCTCGAAGCCACCGTGGCCGAGGTCCGCCACCTCGCCCACGGCATCCGACCGAGCCGGCTCGACGACGGTCTCGGCGCGGCCCTGGAGTCCGTGCGTACCGAGTGCCCCCTCCCGCTCGAGGTCACCATCGGCGACCTCCCTGAACTGGACGACACCCGCGCCGTGACGGCCTACTACGTCGTCTCCGAGGCCGTGGCCAACGCCCTCAAGCACGCCCAGGCCAGCCGCATCGATGTCCGAGTTCACGCGCATGCCGACGCCTTGACGGTCGAGGTCCGCGACGACGGGATGGGCGGCCTCTCGGCGGACGCACTGACCGGGATGCGCGACCGGGTCCAGTCCCTCGGCGGCCGGCTGGGCATCGTGAGCCCACCGGGCGACGGCACCACGGTCCGGGCCGTGTTGTGATGCGGATCGTCGTCGCCGAGGACTCAGTCCTCTTCCGCGAAGGACTCGTTCGGCTCCTCGGCGACCTCGGACACGACGTCGTCGCCGCGGTCGCCGACAGCACCGCCCTGCTCGCGGCCGCGCGGGCCCACCTCCCGGACCTGGCAGTCATCGATATCCGGATGCCCCCCGGCAGGGAGTCCGACGGCGCCCACGCCGCAGCGACCATTCGCCGGGACATGCCCGAGGTCGGGGCGCTTCTCCTGTCCCAGCACATCGAGCTGCGCCACTGCCTGGAGCTCATCGGCACACCCGGATTCGGCTACCTCCTGAAAGACCGCGTCCTGCGCCTCGGGGAGTTCGACGACTCCCTGCGACGGGTCGCTGCCGGAGGAGTCGCACTCGACCCCCAGGTCGTCCAGGCACTGGTCCGCTCGCGTCGGGCTCTCGGTGCGATCAGCGCCCTCACCGGCCGCGAGCGACAGGTCCTCGAGATGGTGGCTCAGGGCCACACCAACACCGCCATCAGCGATGCGCTCGGGCTCTCGGGGCGCACCGTCGAGACCCACATGCGGGCGATCTTCAACAAGCTCGGCCTGCTTGATGACGGCAACACCCACCGCCGGGTACGGGCTGTGATCACCTACCTCGAAACCGTCCGCGGCCCCGAGCCCTGACCGCGCTCGGATGGCCCGATCCCGTCGCAAGGGCGCCGGGCCACCGATGCGACCAGACCCCGGATCCGCGGCATTCCGCCGCTTGTCGCCGTACCTTCCGCAGAAGGTCCGACTTCCCCTGTCCAGACCGCCTCATGTTTGACGGACGGCTTGAAAAGCCCTGGACGCCGCAGGACCCTGGGACGGTGCGAGCGTTCCAGAGAGCCGGGGCCGGGGGTGCCCTCCTGCTGCTCATCGCCGCGTGCTCGGGGCAGTCGTCACCGCCTCCGATCACGACGTCCCCGCTGAATGGTTCCTCCTCGTCCACGCCGTCGGCTGAGGGCGGAACGTCGTTGGACTGCAACGCCATCGACGACGCGCTGCCGCCCTCTGACCGTCTCGTCGTCCTCGGGTCGGTCGCTTTGCCCAACCCCGCCCTCGCAGCCGCTCTGGGGACTGCCCGCGATCCGAGCCCGACCTCCCCAGTGACGACGTTCTTCGCCAAGGACGGCCTGGGGGTCACCGCCGGGACCCGGTGGCGCATCATCGTGGCGCCCGAGTCCGCGGGTCACCTGCGCATCGGGTGGGGCTCACCGGCGGTGCCCGGCCTGAGCATCGGCCCCGCCACCGGCTGCGACGTGCCCACGTCCACGGGCTGGCTCTGGTACCCGGGCGGCTACTGGACCGACCACCCCGCCTGCTACGCCGTCATCGTCGAGGTCGGGACCGCCCGCCAGCGAGCCAACGTCGGCGTCGGTGCCCCCTGCCCGGGACAGCGACCACCCCAAGGTGTTTCGGACCATTGAGCGCCCGGCATCCCGAACCCTGGCCCGACAAGGGGCACAGGCGCGCATCGCCTCGAGGACGGGCGAGACCCCAGGCGTGCCAGGAAGGCCGAGAGCCGCTGCGGGACCTGCGTCAATCCGCCGCCTGACGACCTACCGCGTAGCGGTTTGGTAGGTGGGTGAGTGCTGTCAAGGGCGACGATCAGGCCGGGCCGGTGAGTGCCTCGAGGACGGGGAGCACGGGAAGGCTGTAGCGGAGTCGGCGTGGTAGTAGGCGAACGGCCGCCAGCAGGCAGGGCGCGAGCCCGAGAGCGGCCGGTGGCCGCAGATCGCGCAGTGCCCGGACGCCGGGGACGGCGCTGATCGCAGCACGTTCCGCGGGGTTGAAGGTCCACGTCCACAGTTCGGTGGCCAGCTGGGATTCTCGCCCTGCAGACCGTTTGGCGAGCTCGAGCATCGTGTCCGGTACGACGTCGAAGACGATCCGCGTCCCGGGCCGCCGGGCGGCGATGCCAGCGATGAGTCCGTGGACCTGGCCCGCGTCAAAGTAGGGCAGCAGGCCCTGCGCGGTCACCAGCAGCGGACTCGCAGAGTCAGCACTGTCCAGCCAGTCCAGGGCGAGCGCCGAACCGGCGTGACTGCGTTGACGATCCCCCTGCGGGAGCACCCTCCTGCGCAGCGCCAGCGTCTCCGGCAGGTCCACCGTCACCCATTGGACAAGGCCGTTGTCGACCCGCCAGAACTGGGTCTCCAGCCCCTCGCCGAGAGCAACCACGGTGCCCCGCGGGCGCTCCACGAGGAACCGAGACACTGCCGCGTCGAAGGTCGCCACCCGGACGGCATGCCAGGCGACACCACCCGAGACCGCGCTGAAGTCGTAGTCCAGACGTTCCACGAGCTCGACGGCGCGAGGATCACGCAGCAGCGGCCGGCGCGCACGGGCAGCCGCGGCCCGGCGAGCCAGGTTGCCCAGCAGGGTCTCCGGCACACCGGACAGGTCGACCCGGATCCGCTCCACGCTCAGTCAGCCTAACCCGGCCGGTGGCCACGCTCTCCTTCCGCATGCCCCACAGTGCCGCGCCCACCAGCCATCCGAGATCCATGCAGACCCGCGGCATTCCGCCGCCTGACGACCCTCGTGGCGGCCGCGGCTCGCCCGGGTGAGTCCCCTCACGAAGATGACTCGAGAGCCTGTTGCAGCCAGGCATTACGCTGCCGGATGAGTTTCGCCATGTAGCGGGAGAGAACTGCGCGGTCGACGAGCCTTCCCACAGGGCCGCCGGGCGCGCGGAACTCCACCACGTCGATCATCTGCGTTCCGCCCGAGGCAATCGGTTCGAAGCGGTGCTCATGCCGCCAGAAGGCAAACGGTCCGCGCACCTGTTCGTCGACGAACCGCACAGGCCGGTCGTACGCGGTGATGGCCGAGGTCATGCGAAACCAGACGCCGAAGTGACGAGCCCGCCACGTGACCGTGTCACCGAGGGCCATCTGGCCGGAGATGATCGCTCCGACGGCCCGCTCGCCCGAGGGCCCCATCGACTCCGTATGCGCGTCCACGGACAGCGACAGGTCGAAGCATCGAGCCGGCTCAGCGGTGATCTGCGTCTGGACTTCGAAGCGTGGCACGACCCAAGTACACCGCGGCCGGTTCAGTGAACGGGCCAAGATGGTTCTGCCCGTGGGCGACGCCGTCCCCGAGCCGGAGCTGCACCGCCGGCATTCGCCGAACCAGGCGCGTCGCTTCGCCGCCTGCCGGACGCGGGAGGGTTTGGAGCAGCCCAGGAGGCGTGGCTGCGCTGTCGGGGTGGCGAGGCAGACTGTTTGCGTACCCATGGCACCCGCCCTCCCGATGTCCAGTCATCGACCCTGAAGCGACAGGAGCGCTCTCGTGCGAGCACAGGTGTTCTTCATTACCCTCGCCGTCGATGACCTCGACCGCGCCCTGGCCTTCTACCGTGACGGCCTGGGCTGGCCGACCGAGGGAGTGGTGGGCACCGAGTTCCACGACGAGGTCACCGGCGCGGACGGGACCATCGCGTTCGTCACCCTTGAAGGCGGCCTCAAGCTCGGCCTCTACGAGCGCGCGAACCTCGCCAAGGACGCCGGCCTGCCGCCCGCCGGGCCCAGCTCGACCGAGTTCAGCCTCGGGATCCCCGCCACCTCTCGTGAGGAGGTCGACGCGATGCTCGCCCAGGCCGGCCTGGCGGGTGGGACGCGGACTGCCCCGGCCCACATGCGACCCTTTGGCGTGTACTCCGGCTACTTCACCGATCCTGACGGGCACCTCTTCGAAGTGGCCTGGGACAGCAACGCCTGAGACGGCTCGACCTAGCCCCGCGACACACCGCCGCGTATAGCCTCCGGCTGACGCGGCCGTGTCCTACCGCCGCCAATAGCCCTCGAGATTCAACCGACGGGGTGACGTAGGCGCTCGAGGAGCTCGTCCCCCAGTACTACCTCGTGCGGTAGCTCTCCCAGTGCCGACACTTCGATGTCGGCACCCTGGCGTCGGAGGACAGCGGCAAGGAAGGCCCAGTGGCTCGCGTCCATCTCCTCCTGCGAGTACCCATCGAAGGCCTCGTCGGGACCGACGACCACTCGTGCCATGTCGGCGATCTCGGCGGCGGACGCCTGCTGCCAGATGTTCGGAGGGCCGGAGACAGTCCATCCCCGATCATCGAGAAGGAGCACTCGGTCGCCGTTGGAGAGGACGGCCTCGTGGCTCGCCGATACCGACAGCCGCCGAGGGTCGGCGACGGGGTCGTCGACTTCGACGTACGTCACCAAGCGCGTCACATGCACCACCCGCTCATGATCACACTGGCATTCCTTGCGCGGCAGCGCGTCGCGTCGCGGGCGTGTGTCACACCGCCGCGAGCCGGGCTACCGCGTCGTAGCATGTCAGGTCTTTCGGTGCAGCCACCGGATCGCGGTGATCCTCACGAAGTAGCGCCGCCAGTAGGGCCCTGGGGCCCATGGAACGTCGTCGTACTTCCAGTCAGCGACGGCGAGATCGTCGCGGGTGACTCCTCGCAGCGCCAGCCAAGCATCGAAAGCCGCATCCGCTTCCGCGGCGGGAGCGGGCCCAGCGATGAGGTCGAAGAACACATGCGTCTCGCTACCCAGCCGGGCCAGCATGTCGGCGCAGGCGCTTGCCTCGTCACCATGGACCGTGAGCGAGTTCTCGCCTCCGCGCTCCGAGTAGAAGACGACCCAGCCTTCGGGTCGCTCGTCCATGACCATGGCGTCCTCAAGATGCTCCCCGAACAGGTGGTACGCGCCCTCCCGAACACCCAAGGCCTCGAGGTGAACGGCGAGCGCATCGCGGCTCTGAGGGGCTGCCACATCATCGGTCACGCCGTCGATGCTCGCACTTGCGGGCCTGTGGTGTCACGACGCCCAGTCATCGGCGTGCGGGCGGTTCGAACCTGCTGCACTCCGCCGCGTATAGCCTCCGGCTGACGCGGCCGTGTCCTACGGCCGCCTGAAGACCCCCTTGGGACGATCAGAACTGAACGATCACCGGATGACTCGAGCTCATGTCATCGGAAGGCACTGGCGCCGGGCAGACCCTGCCGCAGCCGGCGCGTCACAGCGCCGCGTGGCGCGTGTCTTCGGCCGCGTCGCAGCTCCGAGATTGCAGCGGGCTTGGTCAGTCCGGGCGAGGATGAACCCAGCGGACGGGGCTCACAGGCCCACACGGCAAGCACGGATGAGTTGCCTCTGGGACCCGCGGCCGTGCGCGGCTGGGTTGGGTGGCCGCGTCGACGGACGCCACCACCGACGACTCCGTATTCAAGTCCGCCACCGATACCCCAAGTACCAGCGACGCCCTACGAGCTAGAGGCGCTTGAGGAGTTCAGCCTTCTTGTCCGAGAACTCCGCGTCCGTGAGGATGCCTTGAGCGTGAAGCGCCGCCAGTTTCGCGATCTGCTCTGTCACATCCGTAGCAGGTACATCCTCCGCGGATGGCAGTTCCTGCTTGCCTTTCGAGAGGACAGAAAGGGCCAAGGCCGCAATCTTCTCGCTTACACCCGGCTGTGCGGACGGCGCGTCCCCCTCAGGCGTCTCAGACAGTTCGGATGCTATCTGGCGGTCCTTCAGCAGAACAGAGAAGACCATGAACTGTTTCGCGGGCAACTCGATGATCGACTGCTTGCCGTCGGCCCAACTGACCCGCACGGTGTGACCTGAGTTCACGGCTGCCCCCAGCCCAGCCCCGACGGCCTTACCGAACCTTCCCGGGATCGCGGCCGTTGCTGCCGCCCGACCCATGGTTCCGGCGACCCCCTCCTTGGTGGCGAGCTCCTCCCACTCGGTGACCGTCTCGGCGTTGATCCTGTGCCGCTTGAACGGGTTGGAGGTGTGCGAGATGGAAAGGTCGCTGTTCTTCGAGAACGGGGTGGCTCCGCCTGAAAAGACGGTGCCGCTCGAGAGGTGCCCGCCGACGACACGTCCCTGGCCCGACATTTCCTGGAAGATTGTCATGCCAGAAACTCTAGGACAGACCCACTCGCGCACCGCGGGATCCGGCGGACTCTGTGCGGACGTGAGGCGATCATGGGCTCGGCACGCCTCCTACGGCAGCCAGCGCGTGGCGGAGTCGCGTCTGTCGGTCGAGCAGCCAGTCGAGGTACTGATCCCAGCGCTCCTCGCTCGTGACTTCGGCGTCGGGCAGGTACTCGGCCACTCTGGTGGCCTTACGGCCAGGGAGGTCTTGCCAAGCCAGGGCCTGACCGTAGGCCTGTTCCATTTCGGCTTGCTTGGCTTCCAGGGTTTGGAATCGGAGCAGGTTGAGCTCGGCGTCCGGAGACTCGAAGACCAGCTCACTCGACAGGCCGCGCTTCGTGAACGCCGTGTAGTAGCTCACGTCCGAGGCGCCTGTCGTGGTGGAGAACCACGAGCCGCGTGGGGGACGAGTTGCCCGCGACCAGCTCGGCCGATCGGCCTGGAGGACGTCGATCCACCGGGTCCAGAAGGCCCGGTAGAACACTTGCTTGCCCGTGGCCTCAACCTGGCTGGTGGCGGCCCTGACCGTCTTCTCCCAATCGTTGGGCTGGGCGACCAACCGGAAGGACGGGGCAGGCTCGGACTGGCCAATCCGGACGACACCGAGTTCCACGCCGAAGAACCGGGTGTTCTCGTCCGTTCGCGCGTTGAGCCAGTCGATGGCCGCTCGGTGCTCCGGTCGGAACGACGCCGCCACCCACACGATGGTGGTGGGGTCGGTCCCAGCCGCGTAGGTCAAGATCTGGCCGAGATGGCCGTGATCGGAGGTCTCGAGCTGGTTCTCGACGATGACCACTTCGCCGGTGGTTTCATCACGCCCGAGCAGGTCCAAGCTGAACCCACCAACAGGATGCTCGGCCACCTCGAGCGCCAGTTCCATGCCAAGGAGCTCGCTGAGCACGTCGACGTTGTTCAACAACCACGGCGTGAAACTGTGCGCCTCATGGGGCCAGACCTCGCGAGGCGGCACCCGGGTAAGCCGGCCAAGCGCCGGCAGAACGTTCTCGGACATGTGTCCACCCTCCCATCAGCGCTCGGTCAAGGGCGACGACTCCACCTTGACGGTCAGCTGATCACCCTCGCGGCTCACCCAGAACACGACGAGCCTGAGTCGTTCCTCGGCCAGGGCGGGCAGCCGGTCGACCAGGCCCCGGTACTGCCGGTTGTTCGGCAGCGCGATCCCGTAGGAGGCCTGCGCGTCGTCCATGCGTTGGACCAGCTCGCCGAGCATCCCGAGGAAGTAGTTCACTTGCTGAGCCCCGCTCCTGCCGACCTCGGCCTTGGCCTCGATGACGTAGCGGCGCCCGTCGGGGTGCCTGGCGTCGACATCGATGCCACGGACCCGCCCCCACGCGACGGCGACATCGAAACCGCGAGCGGCTAGGTATGCGCGCACCGCCTCCTTCACCTCATCCTCCGTGACCCGGCTGACCTCCGGGCCCGCCGGCACTGCGCGCGTAGCAACGGGCTCGGCGATCTGCTGGCCTGGATCGTCAGCGCGAACATTGACGATCTTCCCCTCCGGCCCGGTGAACCGCCGGAGCCGACCCTGAGCCTCCAGACGGCGCGCCGCCTGATTCACCCCTTGCCGGTGCCCCACGCCCAAACGCCTCGACAGCTCGTCGTCGTCCAACGGCCCGGAGTTGATCGCGTCAAGGATCCGGTCACCCAAGCTCGCCATGAGGCTATCGTCGCACTGAGGCTCCACGCTGCCCCGGCTCATGAACCAGCTCATCCTTCGGCCATTTGGTCAGAGGGACGGACACAGACACACGGCCGCCTGTCGACCGCCCGATCGCGGCATGATCGTGCGAGATCATCCGCCGCACCCGCCAGCCGCGGAGCTGCGGATCCTGTCGGTGAGCGGTGACAGGATGCCCGCATGTCGGACGAGGAGATGCCCGAGGAGCTGGCCGGCCAGTCGGTGATCTCATTCGCCACTGTGCCCGACTTCGAGGCATGGTTCGCCGAGCACGACGCCGACCACCGCGGCTTCTGGCTCAAGATTGGGAAGATGGGCGCGGCCGAGACGGTCAACTACGTCGAGGCCCTCGAGGTCGCTCTCTGTCACGGCTGGATCGACGGGCAGAAGCGGGGATACGACGAGAACTACTGGTTGCAGCGCTTCACCCCGCGCGGGCCGCGGAGCAAGTGGTCGCAGATCAACCGGGACAAGGCCGAGGGGCTGATCGAGGCCGGTCGCATGCGCCCGGCGGGGCAGGCGCAGGTCGACGCGGCGAAGGCCGACGGCAGGTGGGCGGCGGCCTACGCAGGCCAGAAGAGCGCGACCGTCCCCGACGACTTGGCTGCCGCGCTCGCGGCCGACCCACAGGCCAAGGCATTCTTCGAGACCCTTAGGGGCGCCAACCGCTATGCGATCCTCTACCGCGTCAACGATGCGAAGAAGCCGGGGACCCGGGCCGCGCGCATCGCGAAGTTCGTCGAGATGTGCCACAACCACGAGACCGTCCACTGACGGGTGGCCAGGTTCGGCGATGTCGCGGACCGGCAGGCACGAGGCCGCCCGCGGATGTGCGCCACCTCCGGACGTCGGCCGCTCGACGCTCCCCAGCAAAGGACTAGCGGCCCGAAGGCTTTACCTCCACCGGTGTATCGCCGCGCAACGTCCGGACATCGGTGTTCCGAGCGGATCTTCGGTCCGTGAGACCTGCTGCATACCGCCGCCTGTCGACCACCCGGCACCGGGCCTACCGTCTCGGCTACGTCGTCGGCAGCGCGTACTCGAAGACGATGGCCGGCATGCCCGTGCCTCCGACGGGGCCGGTGTTGTCGCCGTACCACGATGAGATCGGGGTGTTGCTGCCCGGGTCGCCGTCGAAGACGCGCATGTTGATGGGGTTCCCGTCGCCCGTGATCCAGTAGCTGTAGTTGTGGCTCGGGTCGTACGGACCCCAGTCGACGAACCGGCCGTTGATCTGCGTCTCCAGGTTCAGCGGGCTGAAGCCAGGACCGTCGCTCCAGGTCAGCCATCCGTCGTCGGAGATGTAGCTCGCATCGGCCTGGCGCACCGGTCCGTTCTCCCAGGTGCCCTGGACCTGCACCCAGTAGATGTGTCCCGGTTGCGTGACGAACGGTGTCGTGTTGCCCGAGGCGAGGCTGAGCAGGTCGGTCCCGGCAGGATCGTTCACGACGAACGAGTCGTTGCTCACCGGGAAGTCCTGACCGTGGCATACCGCGGCGAGGAACTCCGCGAGTGGGATGCCGAGTTGGGCGGCGTAGGTGGGCCCGGTCTCGGCGAAGTCGGCGAGGGCACCCGGCAGGCAGTCCTCGTGCACGATGGTGTGCTGCACCCAGCTGACGCACTGGCCCTGGTTGCGGAAGCCGACTCCGGTGAAGTCGGCCCAACCGCCATGCCTGCAGTCGTCCTTGGTGATCGGGAAGCTCGGCGACGTGCCGGGTGAGGCGTTCGCCGGCAGGGCGAGTCCGATCAGGAGCCCGAAACTCCCAACCATCAGACCGATCGCCGAGAGCACTGTCGTGGTTCTTCTGATGAGGCCCCGTTGCCCTGTGGCCGGGGCTTCTTGGTCGCGCATGAGTCTCATGACGCGCCCCTTTCGACCCTCGCCAAGTTACCCTCAGGGCGCCGCGAGGGCCACGGCTCGTGGTGTTGTCGGAGACTCGTGGTGTTGTCGGAGAGGAGGCTCCGGTGGGGCTCGGCGGCCTATGGCGCGAGGTCCGTCCCGGACCGGCGTTCCCGACGCCTAGGGTGTGTCTCGCGATTGTGGGTGGCCGCGGCTGTGATGGTTGGCGCATGTCGCGTTATGCCGTGTTGTCCGATGCCCCTGTGGAATCACAAGAATCTGATCGTCGAGCCGGCTGACCACGAGGTCGGCCGCTCCCGTGGCGGGCTGTCGACCAAGATCCACCACGTGTGCGATGGCAGGGGGCGCCCGATCGTGCTGCTGCTCGGGCCCGGGCAAGGCGGGGACTCTCCGATGTTCCCCCACCTACTGGACGCGATCCGTGTCCACCGCGCCGGCCCGGGCCGGCCCAGAACACGCCCGGATCGAGTACTCGCGGGCAAGGCATACTCCTCCCGTGCCAACCGGGCCCTGCTGCGCGCCCGCGGCATCCGCGCGGTCGTCGCCGAACCCTCCGACCAGGCCGGGCACCGCCGACGCCGCGGCTCCAAGGGCAGACGACCACCGGGCTTCGACACCGACGCCCAGAAAGGCCGCAACGTCGTCGAACGCTCCTTCAACGTCCCCCAACAGTGGCGCGCCCTGGCCACCCGCTACGACAGACTCGCCCTGACCTACCGCGGCGTCGTCCTCGGCGCCATCATCACCTGGCTACGCGAACTGGGAGACACGCCCTAGGAGCCCGCTGGGCGGTGGAGCTGTCCGCGCAGGAGCTGTTCGCGCAGGATGTCTGCGTGTCCGCAGTGCTGGGCGAGCTCGCGCAATACGTGCAGATAGACCCAGCGCAGCGGCAGGGGTCCGCGACGGTTGCCGTGTACCAGCTCGCTCAGGTCCATGTCGGCGACGGCCCGGCGCGATGCTTCGCACGCGTCCCGGTGTGCCTGACGCACTGTGGCGATGGTGTCGTCGTCATGCAGGTCAAAGGACTCGTCCGGACCGGCCTGGATGCCCAGCTCGTGGCGGGAACGGCACGTGACGGCCTCGTCGAACCAGACCCTCTCGACGAAGGTCGCGTGCTTGACCAGACCCAGCAGGGTGGTCTTCGAGGGCACCAGGCGTCGGCGTGCCTGCTGCTCGGTCAGCCCGTCCAGGCAGGCGTCCAGCGCGATGCGGTGCTGGTCGAGGAACGTCTCGAACTGGACCTTGGCCGGCTCGTCGATGACGTCCTCGGAGGATCGCATTGCTGGGTAGGACACCCGCCGAGCATCGCAGATCGCGCCTCGAGAGCACGTAGCGATCATCGTCAGGAGCGCGCGGGATGGAACGGCTCCAGGACGTCTGCGCCCGGTCGGACCACGCTCCACGACGACTCCGGGAACTCCACGCACGCGCCGGGCAGGACACCGAGCGGTTCGGACACGACGACGCGGGTGTCGTCGGAGACCTCCCGGAGCTCGACGACCTCGGGATGGAGCCGGCGCAGGCTGCCGACGTCCGCGGAGTGGAACAGGGTGCGCGAGTGACCCTCGCTGGAGTACCGGAACGCCCAGAGGCTGGACCCGTCGCTCGTGGCGATCGTCATCTGCAGCGGCGACTCGACGCCGTGCGCGCGCCCCACGTCCTCGATGAACCCGGCCATGCGCTGCACCGCCCCGACCGGGTCGTCCCGAAGGCCGAAGGTCAGGGCCAGGAAGAACATGACCTCGGAGTCGGTGGAGCCGACGATCTCCGGGAAGAGCGAGGGCTCCACGGCGAGCACGAGATCGCGCCGGACCTTCTCGTACTCACGGACCTCCCCGTTGTGGGCCCAGAGCCAACGGTGGTGCCGGAACGGGTGACAGTTGGTCTGCTGCACCGCGGCCCCGGTTGTCGCCCGCACATGGGCCACGAACAGCGGCGAGCGGATATGCCGCGAGAGCTCAGCGAGGTTCGGGTCGGCCCAGGCCGGCTGGACGCTGCGGAACAGTGCAGGCACCGGGTCGCCCTCGCAGTACCACCCGACCCCGAACCCGTCGCCGTTCAAGGCGGTCGCCCCCATCGCCGCGCCACGGCTCTGGTGGATCAGGGAGTTCCTCGGTTTGGACAGGAACGCCTCCAAGGCGATCGGTGACCCCGAGTACGCCAGCCAACGACACACGGCGCCCACCTCCTATCGCCCCGGCTCGACGCTACCCACCCGCGCGACGGCCATCAATGGCAGTGAGCCAGCCCACACCCCTCGGGCCGGGGTGCCACGTTCCTGCACGGGGTCGGGCTGCCTGCGACACTCTGGCGGCGGAGTCCGAACGCCGGCTCGGCCGACCGGCTTGCGCCCGACTTGCGCAGCTCACCCCGATTGTCGCCGCGTTCGCCGCGTATGGAGTTCTGATGCGCCGACATCAAGTCCTCACGTCCAGCCCGACCGGTCAATTCCTTCGTCGATGGGCGATGCGCGCCTTCAGGCCCAGGTGCCGGGTTCACCGTCATCGAGGAGGGAATGCCATGGAGCCCGTCCGGTCCGCGCCGCACAGGCGATCGCGCAGTCGAAACGCCATTCAAGGGGCCGCTTGATGGCCGGGACTAGACTCGGCTTGTGCCTGGGGAGCAGACAGGATGGGACGCCCTCGCCGAAGATGACCTGACCGAGGGTTTCGGGGAGCGGTTGCTCGGCTCGCTGCTGGACAGGGCGCACACCATGCCGCCGCAGTTGATCGCCCCTCTGATCGCGCAGGAGATTGCTCGGATCGGTGGCCGAGAGGTGACGGTCCTGCTTCAGGACTACGACCAGATGACCTTGGTCGCGCTCCCCGGCGAGGGGCTTGTGGCGGGCCCGCACCAACCCATCGACGACTCTCTGGCCGGCCTGGCCTTCCAGACCGACGAGATGGTCGAGCAGCCCTGGGGCGACGTGGTGCGACTGTACGTTCCGCTGCTGGACGGCTCCGACCGGGTCGGGGTGCTCGTTCTCACCCTTGACCGGGTCGATGAGCACCATCGGCGGCTGGTCCGTCGATTGGCCGGGTTGGTGGCGGACATGCTGGTCACCAAGAGCATGTATACCGACCGGTTCTTCCAGGCGCGTCGACGCAGGCCGATGAGCCTGTCGGCCGAGATGCAGTGGCAGCTGCTGCCGCCCCTGATGATGAACACCCCGCAGGTGTCCGTGGCCGGGGCTCTCGAGCCTGCCTACGATGTTGCTGGAGACAGCTTCGACTACGCGCTCAACGGCGACGTGCTGCATCTGTGCATGATCGACGCGATGGGGCATGGGCTGAGCGCTGCCGTGATGGCCACCGTCGCCATCGGTGCCTACCGGCACGCCCGACGGATCGATGTCGAGCTGTCCGACCTGTATGCCGCCATGGACTCCGCCGTTGCGGACCAGTTCGGGCCGGACCGGTTCGCGACGGCACAGATGGCGGCCCTCGACGTGACGTCGGGGCATCTGCAGTGGGTCAACGCGGGGCATCCATCGCCGCTGTTGCTCCGCGCCGGTCACGTCGTCGAAGTGCTGGAGGGCCCCACAACGCTGCCGCTCGGCTTCGGCGGCGACACACCGGTACTGACCGAGAGGACACTTCGACGCGGTGACCGCGTTGTGTTCTACACCGATGGGCTCATCGAGGAACACGTCCGGGGCGGCGTCGAGTTCGGTGACACTCGCATGATGGGGGTCATCGAACGAATCGAGGCCGAGGGTGTCACCGTTCAGGAGTCGGTGCGCCGGATTTCGCGTCGGCTCATGATCGAGCGTGGTGGAGCCACCACCGATGACTCGACGCTGCTCATGTTCGAATGGGCCGGCGCACCAGCCGACGACCTCGCGTCTCCGCCGGACCACGAGGAGGCCGAGCCACCTGACGGCGCGGAGGCATCCTGAACCCGGCCCCTTCGTACTCCCCACCCATCCACGGGCGATGATGGGGCGATGAGGCCGAGCCACGTCACCGCGTTGCGCACCTTCCCGGTCAAGGACCAGCCGGGTCGCGACCACTCCGCCGTCGATGTCGAGCCCGAGGGCCTGGCGGGGGACCGGCGCAAGAAGGCGGCCGTGTCGATCGTCGGCAACGACTCGCCGGCCACCCGGGCCAACATCGTCCTCGACGTCCCGTCGACGGAGGTGGAGTCGCTCGTCGGGTCGGTGGTGCGGATCGGCGAGGCGCTGCTCGCCATCGAACGGACCGCGGGGTCGTGCCCGGGGGTGTACGCGGCGGTGGGCCGGGTGGGCGTCATCCGCACCGGCGACCCGGTCCTGGTGGCGGAGGACGTTCACCCGCAAGAGGGGTGACGTTTCGCCTCGCCCCAGGGCCACGGCATACAGTCGTGAGGCACCACACTCGTGACAGGTGAGGAAGGTACGTGGAGAAGGACGGCGTCACGCGGCTGGTCGACAGCTACCACGCGATCCCGCCAGGCGAGCGCGTGCGCCTGGCCAAGCGCACCTCCAACCTCTTCCGGTCGCGCCCGGCGACGAAGACCCCCGGCCTCGACGTGTCGGGTCTGACCGGGGTCATCGCGATCGACCGGGACGCCCGGACGGCCGACGTGGCGGGCATGTGCACCTACGAGGACCTCGTCGCCGCGACCCTTCCGCACGGGCTCACGCCACTCGTCGTGCCGCAGCTCAAGACGATCACCCTGGGTGGGGCCGTCACCGGTCTGGGCATCGAGTCGGCCTCCTGGCGCAACGGACTGCCGCATGAGTCCGTCCTCGAGATGGACATCCTCACCGGGGCCGGCGACATCGTCACCGCCCGGCCGACGGGGGAGCACGCCGACCTGTTCCGGGGCTTCCCCAATTCCTACGGCTCGCTCGGCTACGCCACCCGTCTGCGGATCGAGCTCGAACCGGTCAAGCGGGCCGTGGCACTGCGGCACGTGCGCTACCACGGCCTCGACGCGCTCGTCGCCGCCATCGGGGAGGTCGTGGCCAGCGGCCGGTACGCCGGTGAGGACGTCGACTATGTCGACGGCGTCGTCTTCACCGAGCACGAGTGCTACCTCACCTTCGGCCGGCGGACCGACGAGGCCGGCCCGACGAGCGACTACACGGGGCAGCAGGTCTACTACCGCTCGATCCAGCACGACGGGACGACTCCGAAACGCGACCTGCTGACCATCCACGACTACCTGTGGCGCTGGGATACCGACTGGTTCTGGTGCTCGCGGGCCTTCGGGGCCCAGAACCCCCGGATCCGGCGGTTCTGGCCACGTCGGCTGCGGCGCAGCAGCGTGTACTGGAAGCTCGTCGCGCTCGACGGCCGGTACGGGATCGGCGACCGGCTCGAGGCCCGCCAGGGGCGGCCTCCCCGCGAGCGGGTCATCCAGGACGTCGAGATCCCGCTGGCCCGCACCGTGGACTTCCTCCGGTGGTTCCTCGACACGGTCCCGATCGAGCCGGTCTGGCTGTGCCCGCTGCGGGTGCGGGACTCCTCCTCGGCCCTGTCCGATACCGGCGACGACCACCCATGGTCGCTCTACCCGTTGCGATCGGGCCAGACCTACGTCAACGTTGGGTTCTGGTCCACCGTCCCGATCGCTCCCGGTGCCCGCGAGGGCGCCACCAACCGGCTCATCGAGGAGCGGGTGACCGCTCTCGGTGGCCATAAGTCCCTCTACTCCGACTCCTACTACGGTGAGGACGAGTTCGACCGGCTCTACGGCGGCATCGAGTACGACAAGCTCAAGACCCGCTACGACCCGGACGACCGGCTCCTCGACCTCTACGAAAAGGCGGTGAAGCGCGCATGACCACCCTCGAGGACCGCACGACGACCACCCCGCCCCCCGAGCCGCCACGGCCCGGCGAGCCGGGGTCGATGACGATCGCCGAGATCGTCGAGGCGGTGACCCAGGCCCCGCTGCCGGTGCGGTTCACGGCATACGACGGGTCCGCCACGGGCGCCGTCGAGGCGTCGGTCACCGTCCACGTGAAGAACCCGCGGGGGGTCTCCTACGTCGCCACGGCGCCGGGCGACCTCGGGCTGGCCCGGGCCTACGTCGCCGGGGACCTCGATCTCATCGGGGTGCACCCAGGGGACCCGTACGAGGCTCTCGTCGCCCTGGAGGGGCTGTCCTTCCGTCGGCCGTCGGCCCGCCGGGCGCTCGAGATCGCCCGCAGCCTCGGACTGAAGGGGCTCACGCCACCACCCCCGCCGCCGCAGGAGACGATGCCGCGGTGGCGCCGCGTCGCCGAGGGGCTGCGCCACTCCAAGACGCGGGACGCCGACGCGATCCACCACCACTACGACGTCTCGAACCGGTTCTACGAGCAGGTCCTCGGCCCGTCGATGACCTACACGTGCGCGTGCTACCCGCAGGCATCGGCCAGCCTCGAGGAGGCACAGGTCAACAAGTACCGGCTCGTCTTCGACAAGCTCGCCCTGTCCTCCGGGTACCGGCTGCTCGATATCGGCTGCGGCTGGGGTGGCATGGTCCGGTATGCCGCGCGCCGCGGCGTCCAGGTGCTCGGCGTCACGCTGTCCAAGGAGCAGGCGGAGTGGGCCCAGCGGTCGATCCGCGAGGAGGGGCTCGAGGAGTTCGCCGAGGTCCGGCACGGTGACTACCGCGACATCGCGGAGACCGGGTTCGACGCGGTCTCCTCGATCGGGCTGACCGAGCACATCGGCGTCGGCAACTACCCGAGCTACTTCAGCTGGATCCGGGACAGGCTCCGGGACGGTGGGCTGCTGCTCAACCACTGCATCACCCGGCCCGACAACAGACCGATGGAGACCGGCGCCTTCATCGACCGGTACGTCTTCCCCGACGGCGAGCTGACCGGGTCCGGGCGGATCATCACCGAGGCCCAGGACTCCGGTCTGGAGGTCGTCCACGAGGAGAACCTCCGGGAGCACTACGCGCTCACCCTGGGCGAGTGGTGCGCCAACCTCGAGGAGCACTGGGACGCGGCGGTCGAGGAGGTGGGCGAGGGGACGGCCCGGGTCTGGGGCCTCTACATGGCCGGGTCGCGGCGCGGGTTCGAGCGCAACGTCGTGCAGCTTCACCAGGTCCTTGCGGTCAAGCCGCACGCCGACGGCCGCTCCGGGCTCCAGCTCCGTCCCTGGTGGGCCGCCTGACCGCTGCCGACCACATCCCCACCCCAGCCGTCGTCAACGTCTCGACCGATAGGCGACTTCCTGACAGCCACCGCCGCCAAGAAGTCGCCTGTGTGGCGGGTACGTGACGGGGGGCTGGGGGAGGGCCGAACGCGGGCGACCGCGTCGAGCCGCCCCGGATAGGCTGACGTGTGCCGCGGGCGCACCGACGCGACGCGGCATACCCATGCACGACCGCAACCTTCGGACCGCACGTCACGACTCACCCCACAGGAGCACCACCGATGTCTGCCCAGATCACCGTCCATGTCGCCGGAAGCGAGCGATCGGTGCCGGAGCAGACGACGGCCGCCGAGCTGTTCGGCGAGGACCGGACGGTGCTCGTGGCCCGCGTCAACGGCGAGCTGCGCGACCTCGCGCACGTCCTCGCCGACGGCGACAGCGTCGAGCCGGTCACCGCAGCCGAGGACGACGGCCTCTACGTCCTGCGGCACAGTGCCGCCCACGTGCTCGCCCAGGCCGTCCAGGAGGTCAACCCGGCGGCCCGGCTCGGCATCGGCCCGCCGGTGCGCGACGGGTTCTACTACGACTTCGACGTGGAGACCCCGTTCACCCCCGAGGACCTCAAGTCCCTCGAGAAGGTCATGCAGCGGATCATCAACGAGGGGCAGACCTTCCACCGCCGCGAGATCGCCGACGCCGACGCCCTCGCCGAGCTCGCCGACGAGCCGTACAAGTGCGAGCTCATCGGGCTCAAGGGCGGTGGTATGCCGGAGGCCGAGAGCGCCGACGGCATGTCCGTCGAGGTGGGCGGGGCCCAGCTGACCATCTACGACAACCTCCGGCGCGACGGCTCCCGGGCCTGGGGCGACCTGTGCCGCGGGCCGCACGTGCCCACGACCAAGGTCCTCGGCAACGCCTTCAAGCTCATGCGGAGCGCGGCGGCATACTGGCGCGGCTCCGAGAAGAACCCTCAGCTGCAGCGGGTCTACGGCACCGCCTGGGCCTCCAAGGACGACCTCAAGGCCTACCTCGAGCGGCTCGCCGAGGCCGAGCGCCGCGACCACCGGCGCCTCGGCACCGAGCTCGACCTGTACTCCTTCCCCGACGAGCTCGGCTCCGGGCTGCCCGTCTTCCACCCCAAGGGCGGAGTCCTCAAGCGGGTCATGGAGGACTATGCGCGGCAGCGGCACATCGAGGAGGGCTTCCTCTACGTCGGGACCCCGCACATCACCAAGGAGGGTCTCTTCCACACCTCGGGACACCTGCCGTACTACGCGGACACGATGTTCCCGCCGATGGAGCTCGAGGGCAGCGACTACTACCTCAAGGCGATGAACTGCCCCATGCACAACCTCATCTACAAGTCGCGCGGACGGTCCTACCGCGACCTGCCGATGCGGCTGTTCGAGTTCGGGTCGGTCTACCGCTACGAGAAGTCCGGTGTCGTCCATGGCCTGACCCGGGTGCGCGGGCTCGAGCTGGACGACTCGCACTCGTACGTCACCCCGGAGCAGGCGCCGGAGGAGATCAAGCACCTGCTCGACTTCATCCTGTCGCTGCTGCGCGACTTCGGCCTCGACGACTTCTACCTCGAGCTCTCCACCCGCGACACCGACGGCGAGAAGAAGGACAAGTTCATCGGCAGCCAGGAGCAGTGGGACAACGCAACGCGGATCCTCGAGAAGGTCTGCGTCGCCTCCGGGTTGGACCTCGTCCCCGACCCGGGTGGCGCGGCGTTCTATGGCCCGAAGGTCTCCGTCCAGGCTCGTGACGCCATCGGCCGGACCTGGCAGATGTCGACGATCCAGTACGACTTCAACCAGCCGGAGCGGTTCGGGCTGGAGTACCAGGCGTCCGACGGCTCGCGCCAGCAGCCGGTGATGATCCACTCGGCGAAGTTCGGCTCGATCGAGCGGTTCATGGGCGTGCTCGTCGAGCACTACGCCGGGGCCTTCCCACCCTGGCTCTCGCCGGTCCAGGTGGTCGGGGTGCCGGTGGCCGAGGACCACGCGGCCTACCTCCAGGGCGTGCTGGACCGGATGGCCGCCGCGGGGGTACGCGTCGAGCTCGACGCCTCGGACGACCGGTTCCCCAAGAAGATCCGCAACGCGAGCAAGGCCAAGGTGCCGTTCGTGCTCATCGCCGGTGAGGACGACCGCTCCGCCGGCGCCGTCTCGTTCCGCTACCGGGACGGGTCGCAGAAGAACGGTGTCCCGGTGGCCGAGGCGATCGCCGAGGTCGTCGACGCGATCGCGTCTCGCGTCCAGGTCTGAACCCAACGGAGGAAAGCCTCTCCTGGGTCCAGCTCGTGGTACGGCGTTGCTCCCATGGTGCTCGCTGACCGCTCGCGCCACAGCCGTACCGCGACACACCGGCGACACGCCGACGGAGAAGAATTGCTTCGAGATTCTTCTCGTAACGTGTTGCGGCGCAGCGGAATCGGCGATAGAACTTACCTACTCGATCGCTTCGGTGGTCGAGGGATCGGGAGAAGGACGATCGCGAGCCGAGCGGGGCAACCCGACCGGAACTGGCCGGTGATGAGGTCGGAGGCGATTGAGAAGCTGCCGTGAGATTCGGAGCATCATGCCGAGTCGCCGAGGCCCGGGAAACTCATACTTTCCCGGGCCTCACCTATTGTCCGGACACCGGGTGTTGTCTGGACGCCGCGTGTTGTCTGGACGCCGCGTGTCCGGATGCCGCGTTGCCTCCGCGACGCGTCGCGACGGCCCGCGCCGCGGCCCTCAGGCCCTCCCGAAGTCCTCGAACAGCTGGCTCAGCCGCAGGTTGTTGCCCGACGGGTCCCGGAATCCCGTGTCGATGCCGTAGAGCTGCCGCTCGGGTGCGCCGATGAACTCCACG
The DNA here is from genome assembly GCA_963771015.1 of uncultured Actinomycetota bacterium. Classification (GTDB taxonomy): domain Bacteria; phylum Actinomycetota; class Actinomycetes; order Actinomycetales; family Dermatophilaceae; genus CAVSJJ01. Next base: position 118,710 of record CAVYRN010000008.1, on the reverse strand, counting down.
CCGCGTGCGCTCATCTCGTCATAGGCGGCCTGGATGTCGTCGGTCGTGAGGAAGACCGTGCCGGCGGCCCCTTTGCCCATGAGGTCGAGGACCTGCCCTCGGGTGTCCTCGTCGAACACGGGGGCACCGGGGACGGCCATGAGCACGATGGTGACATCGTCCTGGCCGGGCGGGCCGACGGTGAGCCAGCGGAAGTCGCCCATCTCGGGGACCGTGACGTCCATGCGGACCTCGAAGCCGACCCTGTCGGTATAGAAGGCGAGGGCCTCGTCCTGGTCGTGCACCCAGAGCTGGGCGGTGGCAATGCGGATCATCGTGTCTCCTTGGTCGTCGTGATCGCGGAAGGCCAGTCCACCTCTCAGGTGGCGGTCGCGTCTTCTCCAGACGTGCGCACCTGGCGGGCGTAGGCCCGCACGACGCAGGCGGGCACTCGGGCGAGCTCGGCGGCCGGTGGGTAGGCCGCCCGGTAGCGGAGCGGGGCGAGCCCGTAGGTGCGTCGGAAGCTCGTCGTGAACGACCCGACGCTGCTCAGGCCGACCGCGTGACAGATGCGCAGGACCGACCAGTCCGTGCCGCGCAGCAGGGCCGCGGCCCGCTCGAGCCGTCGACTGAGCAGGTACTGGTGCGGGGACTCGCCGAAGGCGAGGCGGAACCGCCGGCTGAAGTGCGCCCGGGACAGGTGCGCGGCCCGAGCCAGGTCGGCGACGGTGAGGGGATCCGCGTAGTGGGCGTCGGCCAGGTCCTTGGCGCGCAGCAGATAGCGGCTGGGCGGGAGCGGCGACACCGGCTCAGTCTCGCATCCGGCACGGACGCCGTGGCCGTTGTGAGCCGCCCTGCCCAGCCGGAGCCGGTGCGCCTAGGCTTGCCGTCATGCCGGACCAGCGACCGCCCACGGCACCCGACGGGGTTGAGGATGCCTCGGCGTTCGCCGGGGGCCACGACGGGTTCGAGCGCCTGTGGACCCCGCACCGGCTGGTGTACATCACCGGCGAGCGCCCGTCGGACGACCCCGGCGACGGCTGTCCGTTCTGCGTCGCGCCGACCCGGGAGGACGCGGAGGGACTCATCGTCCACCGCGGCGAGCTGTGCTACGTCGTCATGAACCTCTACCCGTACAACCCGGGCCATGTCCTCATCTGCCCCTACCGCCACGTGTCGGGCTACGTCGACCTCACCGACGACGAGACGGCCGACTTCACCGCACTGACCAAGCAGGCGTTGGTCGCCCTCGCGGACTCCTCGGCACCGATGGGCTACAACATCGGGATGAACCAGGGCGGGGTCGCCGGGGCCGGAATCCAGGCGCACCTGCACCAGCACGTCGTCCCGCGCTGGGGCGGCGACTCGAACTTCCTCCCGATCATCGCGCAGACCAAGGCGCTGCCGACGCTCATCGAGGATGTGCGTCGGCAGCTCGTCGAACACTGGCCGACCTAGCCGGCTGACGCCACGCGCCGCCTACCCGAGCATCGCCGGTATGCCGCGCGCGGCGGGGGCCGCCCCGGGCTACTTCCGGTCGTCGAGGTGGTCCGCGAGCAGCCGGTCCGGCAGCTGCTCGTAGCCGCGTAGCTCGCGCCGGAAGGTCCCGGTGCCGTGGGCCAGCGACCGCAGGGTGATCGCGTAGTCGAGCAGCTCGAGCTCGGGCACGGCGGCCACGAGCACGCTGCGGCCCTCCTCGCCCTCGGCCGGCTCGGACCCGATGATCTGGCCGCGGCGGGTCCCGATGTCGGTCATCACGGCGCCGAGGTACTCGTCGTCGACGGTGACCCGGACGGTGTCGATCGGCTCCAGCAGGGAGACCGTCTTGGGGGAGGCCATCTCGCGCAGCGCCAGCCCGGCGGCCATCTGGAAGGCCATGTCGCTGGAGTCGACCGAGTGGGCCTTGCCGTCGGTGAGGGTGACCTTGACGTCGACGACGGGCCACCCGGCGAGCAGCCCCTTGTCGAGCTGCATGTGCACGCCCTTCTCGACGCTCTGGATGAACTGGCGCGGCACGGCGCCCCCGACGACGGTCTCGGCGAACTCGACGCCGGAGCCGCGGGGGAGGGGTTCCATGGTCATGTGGACGACGGCGTACTGGCCATGGCCGCCGGACTGCTTGACGTGCCGGCCCAGCGCGTCGGCCCGGCTCACCGGGGTCTCCTTCATGGCGACCTTGACCGGCACCTGCTCGACGTCGACGTTGAACCGCTGCTTCAGACGGCTGAGCAGAAGCTCGAGGTGGGCCGGCCCGGTCGTCCACAGGACGACCTGTGAGGTCGCGCCGTCATGCTCGATCCGCAGCGACGGGTCCTCCGCCGCGAGTTCGCGGAAGGCGCCGGGCATCTTGTCCTCGTCGGCTCGGGTCTTGGCGGCGACGGCCGCCGGAAGGAGGGCGTCGGGGAGCGCCCACGGCGTGACCAGCAGCGGGCGTTCGGGCGAGGAGACCGAGTCGGAGGTCTGGGCGGTCGCCAGCTTGGTCACGACGACGACCTCGCCCGCGCCGGCCTCGGTCTTGGTCAGCAGGTCCTCGTCGAAGGGGGCCGCGATCGCTCCGGGGCGCACGTCCTCGTCGTGGGCCACGTGTCCCTCGCCGGTCGGGACCCCGAGGCGTTCGAGGTGCCCCGAGACGTGGACCGGGCGGTCGGCGCGCAGCGTGCCGGAGAAGATCCGGACGAGGGAGAGGTGGCCGACGTAGGCGTCGCTGCGGGTGTTGACGACCTCGGCGACGAGCGGCCCGGTCGGGTCCGCCTCGAGGGTGACGGCCTCGCCGCCGTCGACAGGGGTCACCGTCGGCACGGGGCGCATCCCCGGATGCGGGAAGGCCGCGGCCACCATGTGCAGCAGGACGGTGACGCCCGCGCCGGTCTCGGCCGAGACCGGGAGAGCGGGGTAGAAGGAGCCGTGGGCCACCGCCGCCAGGAGGTCGGCCTCGAGGGTGGCGAAGTCGAGGTCCTCGCCCTCGAGGTAGCGGTCCATGAGCGAGGAGTCCTCGGACTCCTCGATGATCCCCTCGATGAGGCCGCCTCGATAGGAGTCGAAGACGTCGGCGTGCTCGTCGCCGGCCTTGCGGATGGACCGCCGTCCGTCGGTGTAGTCGTGGATCTCGCCGAGCAGCAGGTCGGCGATCGAGGTCACCGCGCCCTCGGAGCCGGGGATCGGGACGCCGAGCGGCTGGACCCCGGCTCCGAAGTGGGCCTGGCAGTCCTCGAGGGTCGCGGCGAAGTCGGCGTCGCGGGCGTCGAGCTGGGTGATGACGACCGCGCGGGGCATACCGACGATCGCGCACTCGTGCCAGAGCGCTCGGGTGGCCGCATCCGCACCGTCCGCGGCCGAGACGACGAAGAGGGCCGCATCGGCGGCCCTCAACCCGGCCCTGACCTCGCCCACGAAGTCAGGGTTGCCCGGCGCGTCCAGGAGGGTGATCACCACCCCGTCCCCCTGAAGCGTCGCCGCTCGAAGGCCCGGGTTCCGCTCGCCCTCCCGGGGCGGTTTCGTCGATCCGGTGAGCGTGGTGACGATGTGGTCGAAGAGGCGAGACTTCCCGGCTCCGCTCGGGCCGACGAGGACGACGTTGCGGATCGTCTCGACGGAACTGACGACGGGGGCCTGGGTGGGGGTCGGTGAGCCGGTCATGCCCTTACCTTTCCCCCTCGGTGGCCTGTTGCACAACCGGTTGCGCCGCGAGCCGCCGTGGGAGTGTTAGATGCCACGTTCGGGGCCCGTTAGGCTGGCCGGGCCATGCTCAACAAATATGCCCGCGCCTTCTTCACCAAGCTCCTCACGCCGGTGGCGAGGGCCCTGGTCGCCATGGGGATAAGCCCGGACGTCGTCACCATCGTCGGCACGCTGGGTGTCAGTGTCGGTGCCCTCGTCTTCTACCCCCGACACGACTTCCTCGTCGGTACGCTCGTCATCGTGGCGTTCGTCTTCTCGGACACCATCGACGGGATCATGGCCCGCATGCAGGACCGGTCGAGCCGCTGGGGCGCCTACCTCGACTCGACCCTGGACCGGGTGGGGGACGCAGCCATCTTCGGCGGCCTCGTCCTCTGGTACGCCGGCGACGGAGCCGACCAGGTCATGGCCGCCCTCGCCCTCGCGTGCCTCATCCTCGGCAGCGTCGTCTCCTACGCCAAGGCCCGTGCCGAGGGGCTCGGCATGACGGCCAACGTCGGGATCGCCGAGCGCGCAGACCGGCTCGTCGTCGTCCTGGCGGCGACCGGCTTCGTCGGGCTCGGCCTGCATGAGGCCGTCCTCGGTGTCGTCCTCGCACTCCTCGCCCTGGCCAGCCTCGTCACCATCGTGCAGCGCATGCTCGAGGTGCGGCGTCAGGCTCTCGAGGCGGCGTGAAGGCGCTGCCGCGTGCGGTCTCCGACGGTCTCACCGTCGGAGGGTTCCGCCTGGGCTGGTCCCTCGTGCGGCGGCTTCCGGAGCGGGCGGCATACGCCCTGTTCGACCGCCTCGCCGACCTCGCCGTCGCCCGGGGCAGAGCCGCGCGGCTGCGGTCCAACTACGCCCTGGTCCGTCCCGACCTCGACGACGCGTCGCTCGACCGGCTGGTGCGTGAGGGCATGCGGGCGTACCTGCGCTACTACTGCGAGTCGTTCCGGCTGCCGGAGCTGACCGCCGCGGACCTCGCGGAGCGGGTCCGGGTCGAGGGGGACGCTCCCGTGCGCGCCGCCATCGAGTCGGGAGCCGCGGCCGTGTGCTTCCTCGGTCATCTCGGGAACTGGGATCTGGCCGGCGCCTGGGGTGCCGTTCACCTGGCGCAGGTCGTCACGGTCGCCGAGCGACTGGAACCGGAGGAGGTCTTCACCGAGTTCCTCGACTTCCGGACCGGCCTCGGCATGACGATCTTCCCGCTCACCGGCGGGGGTAACGTCTTCGCGGCGCTGCGTGAGCAGGCCCATCGGCCGGTCATCATCCCGCTCCTGGCGGACCGGGACCTCACCTCCACCGGCGTCGAGGTCGACCTGTGCGGTCACCCGGCCCGGATGGCGGTCGGCCCGGCGGCGCTGGCGATCTCCGAGCGCCGGCCGCTCTTCCCCGTGTCGATCCACCACGAGCGTCGGGTCGGCGGCGGCTGGGGCATCGCCATCACCTTCCACGACGAGGTGCCCGTGCCGTCGTCCGGGACGACCCGCGAGAAGGTGACCGCCATGACCCAGTCCTGCGCCGACGTGCTGGGCGGGGCGATCCGCGAGCATCCCGAGGACTGGCACATGCTCCAGCGGGTGTTCGTCGCCGACCTGGACCCGGACCGGCTGCCGGCCGTCGAGGAGGCGGGGTGAGGATCGGGATGGTCTGCCCCTACTCCTTCGACGTTCCCGGGGGGGTGCAGTTCCACGTCCGTGACCTGGCCGAGCACTTCATCGGGCTGGGGCACGAGGTGTCGGTCCTCGCCCCGGCCGACGACGAGACCGAGCTGCCCGCCTACCTCCAGTCCTGCGGCCGGGCCGTGCCGGTGCGGTACAACGGGTCCGTGGCGCGCCTCAACTTCGGCCCCACGAGCTCGGCGCGGGTCAGCCGCTGGCTCGACGAGGGTGACTTCGATGTCGTCCATCTCCACGAGCCGGTGACCCCGAGCATCTCGCTGCTCGCTCTGTGGGCGACGGCCGAGCCCGTCGTGGCGACCTTCCACACATCGAACCTGCGGTCCCGGGCCATGCATGCGGCGAACCCGCTGCTGCGCACCTCGCTGGAGAAGATCCGAGCCCGGATCGCGGTCTCGGAGGAGGCGCGCCGGACGGTTCGCCGCCACCTCGGCGGCGACGCCTACATCATCCCCAACGGAGTCGACGTGGGCCGCTTCGCGCGGGCCCGTCCCGACCCGCGCTGGACCGGCACGCCCGACCGCCCGACGATCGCCTTCCTCGGCCGGATCGACGAGCCTCGCAAGGGGCTCGCCGTCCTCGCGGCGGCCATGCCGGCCATCCTCGAACGGATCCCCGGCACGCGCCTGCTCGTCGCCGGCCCCGGTGACGTCAAGGACGCGTCGGCCCCCATGTCGTCCGAGGTACTCGAGGCGACCGAGTACCTCGGCGGCGTGAGCGACGTCGACAAGGCCGCACTGCTCTCGTCGGTGGACCTCTTCGTCGCGCCGCACACCGGTGGCGAGAGCTTCGGCATCGTCCTCGTCGAGGCGATGGCGGCCGGGGCGCCGGTCCTCGCCAGCGACCTCACGGCATTCGCCAACGTGCTCGACCACGGTTCGTCCGGGGAGCTGTTCCCCACCGGCGACCCGGTCGCCCTGGCCGACCGGGTCGTGTGGCTCCTCGGCGACGCCGTGCGTCTGAAGGCGCTCCGGGAGGCCGGACACCAACGAGCGCGGGCGTTCGACTGGCCGGCGGTCGCCAACCGGATCATGGCGGTCTATGAGACCGTTATCGACAGCGCCGGGGCTGCCTCCGTGGACCCGTTGCGAGCGTCGGGACTGTGGGGGCGGCTCATCCGTGGCGGTCCGAGGGGGAGTGAGGCATGAGCGACTCGTCCCTCGACATCGCCCAGCTCGTGGCCCTCGTCGTCGCGCTGCTCATCGCGGTCGCGTGGTACCTGTCGTACTCGGCCGCCCGACTCGACCGCCTGCACGCCAAGGTAGAGGGCTCGCTGTCCACGCTCGACGCCCAGCTCGTCCGTCGGGCCGAGGCGACCCTCGAGCTTGCCAACAGCGGGTCCCTCGACCCGGCCACCTCGCTGCTGCTCGCCGACGCGGCGACGGAGTCCCTCGAGAGGCAGACCGAGCACATCGGCGACGACCTCCTCGAGGGACAGCACTTCGCCGGGCGGGAGGGCGTCGAGTCCGACCTCACCGAGGCGCTCAACCTCGCCCTGGCCACCGAGGTCGTCGACGAGCTCCGGGCCGACGAGGAGATCGGAGCCGCGGCGCTGCGCCGCATCGAGTCGGCGGCTCTGCGGGTGCAGATGGCCCGCCGCTTCCACAACGACGCCGTGCGCGAGGTGCGTCGGGTCCGTACCAAGGCCGTCGTCCGGGCGTTCCGGCTGGCCGGGCACGCGGACCTGCCGGAGCCCGTGGAGTTCCACGACGAGCTGCCGGCCTCGATGAGGCCGTGACCACGCGATGAGGCCGTGACCACGCGCCGGGCGACCGGACCTACACTGGGTATGCCGCGCCCGCGGCGCCCGCGCAGCCGGGAGGGGCTCGCGCGCCCGCCACAGCACCAGCGGCATACCGCACCGAGATTGAAGGACAGCCATGACCGACGCCCCGATCCAGAGCGCCCCCACGACCGGCACGAGCCGCGTCAAGCGGGGCATGGCCGAGATGCTCAAGGGGGGCGTCATCATGGACGTCGTCACGGCCAAGCAGGCCAAGATCGCCGAGGACGCCGGGGCCGTCGCCGTGATGGCGCTCGAGCGCGTCCCGGCCGACATCCGTGCCCAGGGCGGCGTCTCGCGCATGTCCGACCCCGACATGATCCAGGAGATCATCGAGACGGTGTCGATTCCCGTCATGGCCAAGGCGCGGATCGGCCACTTCGTCGAGGCACAGGTCCTGCAGAGCCTCGGGGTCGACTACGTCGACGAGTCCGAGGTGCTCACGCCGGCCGACTACAGCCACCACATCGACAAGTGGGCGTTCACGGTGCCCTTCGTCTGCGGCGCGACGAACCTCGGCGAGGCGCTGCGCCGGATCACCGAGGGCGCGGCGATGATCCGCTCCAAGGGTGAGGCCGGGACCGGGGACGTCTCCAACGCCACGACCCACATGCGCCAGATCCGCGGCGAGATCAACCGGCTGCGCAGCCTGGCCAAGGACGAGCTCTACCTGGCCGCCAAGGAGATGGGCGCGCCGTACGAGCTCGTCAAGGAGGTTGCCGAGCAGGGCACGCTTCCCGTCGTCCTCTTCACGGCCGGCGGCATCGCCACCCCGGCCGACGCCGCGATGATGATGCAGCTCGGCGCCGAGGGCGTCTTCGTCGGCTCGGGCATCTTCAAGTCCGGCAACCCCGAGCAGCGGGCCGCCGCCATCGTCAAGGCGACGACGTTCTACGACGACCCCGAGGTCATCGCCGAGGTGTCGCGCGGCCTGGGCGAGGCGATGGTCGGGATCAACGTCGACGACATCCCCGCCCCCCACCGGCTGGCCGAGCGCGGCTGGTGAGCCGACCCACCGTCGGCGTCCTCGCCCTCCAGGGGGACGTCCGAGAGCACCTGCGCGCCCTGGGTGCGAGCGGAGCCACCGCGGTGTCGGTCCGCCGTCGCGGCGAGCTCGACAGCGTCGACGGCCTCGTGATCCCGGGCGGGGAGTCGACGACGATGGACAAGCTCGTGCGCGCCTTCGGGTTGCAGGGACCCTTGCGCGCCCGGATCGCCGCCGGGATGCCGGTGTACGGCTCCTGCGCCGGCATGATCATGCTGGCCGACCGGATCGCCGACGCCCGACCCGACCAGGAGACCCTCGGCGGGCTCGACATCACGGTGCGTCGCAACGCCTTCGGCCGCCAGGTCGACTCGTTCGAGGAGGACATCGCGTTCCGCGGGCTCGAGGCGGTGGTGCGCGCCGTGTTCATCCGGGCACCGTGGGTCGAGGACGTCGGGCCGGCCGTCGAGGTGCTCGCTCGGGTCGAGGACGGCCCGGCCGCCGGTAGGATCGTCGCCGTTGCGCAGGGCGCCCTCATGGCGACCTCCTTCCATCCGGAAGTGACCGGCGACCACCGGGTGCACCACATGTTCGTCACGATCGTGCAGGATGCAATGAAGGAACGGGTATGAGCGGCCACTCCAAATGGGCGACGACGAAGCACAAGAAGGCGGCCATCGACGCCAAGCGGGGCAAGCTGTTCGCCAAGCTCATCAAGAACATCGAGGTCGCGGCCCGCACCGGCGGCGGCGACCCTGACGGCAACCCCACCCTCTGGGACGCGATCTACAAGGCCAAGAAGTCCTCGGTGCCCAACGACAACATCGACCGGGCGGTCAAGCGCGGCTCCGGGGCCGAGAGCGGCGGGGCGAACTGGGAGACCATCACCTACGAGGGCTACGCGCCCGGGGGGGTCGCCGTCCTCATCGAGTGCCTCACCGACAACCGCAACCGGGCGGCGGCGGAGGTCCGCACCGCGCTGGCCCGTAACGGCGGCTCGCTGGCCGAGCCGGGCTCGGTGTCCTACCTGTTCAACCGCAAGGGTGTCGTCATGGTGCCTAAGACCCAGCCGAACGGTGAGGCGACCGAGGACTCCCTCATCGAGGTCGTCCTCGATGCCGGGGCCGAGGAGGTCAACGACAACGGCGAGTCCTTCGAGATCGTCACCGAGGCCACGGACGTCGTCGCCGTACGCACCGCACTGCAGGGCGCCGGGATCGACTACGACTCCGCCGAGGCGTCCTGGGTGCCCAGCATGCAGGTCCCGCTGGACCTTGACGGCGCCAAGCGGATGATCCGGGTCATCGAGGCCCTCGAGGACTCCGACGACGTCCAGGACGTCTTTGCCAACGGTGAGATCCCCGACGACGTTCTCGAGGCGCTCGACGCTGAGTGAGGACGCGGCCCGCGAGGGCCGTCCGGACCAGGGGCCGGCTCGGCGGGCGTGTTGGTCACCCGTTGGCCGCGCGGTGCTGTGTAGCGTTGCGAACCGAACAGGTGTTCGGACCGGCCTCGGTATGCCGCGGGCCAACGACGAAGGGACCTCGCTGCTGTGCGCGTCCTCGGTGTGGACCCGGGGCTCACCCGGTGTGGGCTCGGGGTCGTCGACGGTCGGCCGGGCCGCGCGGCGCTCGTGGCGGTCGGCGTCGTCCGCACCCCGGCCGACGCCGACCCGGGGCAGCGCCTGGTCTTTCTCGAGTCCGAGCTCGACCAGTGGCTGGGGCGCTACGCCCCCGAGGTCGTCGCCATCGAACGCGTGTTCGCCGACGTCAACGTCGCCTCGGTCATGACGACGGCACATGCGACGGCGGTCGCCCTTCTGACGGCCACCAAGCGCGGCATACCGGTCGTCTTCCACACCCCGACCGAGGTGAAGGCCGCGGTCACCGGCAGCGGGCGCGCCGGCAAGGCCCAGGTGACGACGATGGTGACCCGCATCCTCGGCCTCGACGTGGCCCCCAGCCCCGCCGACGCCGCCGATGCCCTCGCCCTCGCCGTGTGCCATCTGTGGCGCGGCCAGGCGACGGCCCGGCTGGCCGCACTGGCGAAGGCGGGCGGGCGATGATCGCCTCGCTGCGGGGGACGGCGGCCTCGGTGGGCCTGGACCGGGTCGTCGTCGACGTCGGTGGCGTCGGCATGCTCGTCCACACCACCCCCGCGACGGCGGCCGCCTGTCGGCGAGGACAGGCGGTGGCACTGGCGACCAGCCTCGTGGTCCGGGAGGACTCGCTCACCCTCTACGGCTTCGGCTCCGACGACGAGCGCGAACTGTTCGAGACGGTACAGACCGTCTCCGGCGTCGGGCCCCGGCTCGCCCTGGCGATGCTCTCGGTCATGGCGCCGCACGCGGTCCGCATCGCCCTGTCGACGGGGGACACGACCGCCCTGACGAAGATCCCGGGCATCGGGAAGAAGAGCGCCGAGCGCCTCGTCCTCGAGCTGCGCGACAAGGTCGGTGAGCTCGGTTCATCGAGCGGCTCGGTCCCGGCCGCGAGCGCGCTCACCGCGCCGTGGCGTGACCAGGTCAGCGAGGCCCTCGTCGGGCTGGGGTGGAGCAGCCGCCAGGCTGACGAGGCGGTGCGCGCGGTGGCCCCCGACGCCGGTGAGACCCCGGACGTTGCCAGCCTGCTCCGGCTCGCCCTGCGGGAGCTGGCCCCGTGAGCGGCGACGAAGGCGCCCGTGGGTTCCGGTCCGAGGTGAGCGAGGCCGAGGGCTGGGACGAGGGCGACGCCGACCAGGTCGATGAGCGCCGCGACGACGGCTCCTTCGAGGCCACCGCCCGGATCGTCGACGCCGGTGGGTCCGACGACGACGACTCCGTCGAGGCGACGCTTCGGCCCCGACGGCTGGCGGACTTCCCCGGCCAGCCGCGGGTGCGGGACCAGCTGGACCTCGTCCTTCGGGCCGCCCGACAGCGGGGCACGGTGCCGGACCACATCCTCCTGTCCGGCCCCCCCGGGCTCGGCAAGACGACCCTCGCGATGATCGTGGCGGCCGAGCTCGAGCGCCCGGTCCGGGTGACGAGCGGGCCGGCGATCCAGCATGCCGGCGACCTCGCTGCGGTGCTGTCCTCCCTCGACGAGGGGGAGGTGTTCTTCCTCGACGAGATCCACCGGATGTCCCGCTCGGCCGAGGAGATGCTCTACCTCGCCATGGAGGACTTCCGTGTCGATGTCATCGTCGGCAAGGGGCCGGGTGCGACGGCAATCCCCCTGGAGCTGCCCCCGTTCACGGTGGTCGGAGCGACGACCCGGGCCGGGCTGCTGCCGGCCCCGCTGCGCGACCGGTTCGGGTTCACCGGACATCTGGACTACTACGAGGTCGCCGACCTCGTGACGATCCTGCACCGTTCGGCGGGTCTGCTGCGCGTCGCCGCCGACGAGGAGGGCATCGCCGAGATCGCCGGGCGTTCCCGGGGCACGCCCCGGATCGCGAACCGCCTGCTCCGGCGGGTGCGCGACTGGGCCGAGGTATACGGCACCGGCGTCGTCGACCGGCACTCGGCCCGCGAAGCACTCGGGTTGTTCGATGTCGACGAGGCCGGTCTGGACCGCCTCGACCGGGCGGTCCTCGACGCCCTGTGCCGGCGCTTCGGTGGCGGGCCGGTCGGGCTGGCGACGCTCGCGGTCGCGGTCGGCGAGGAGGCCGAGACGGTCGAGACGGTCGCCGAGCCCTACCTCGTGCGCGAGGGCTTCATGGTGCGCACCCCCCGCGGTCGGGCCGCGTCGCCACGCGCCTGGGGCCACCTTGGGCTCCCGACCCCGCACGACGGCCTCACCCAGGCTCCGCTCCCACTCGACGACGGTCCCGGGCGGCTGGGCGGTTGAGCGCCATCGTCATCGAGGCGCCGCCACGACCTGCGGCACCCGGGGCCGGGACCGTCCGTTGGTCCCGTGAACCCACGTCGCCTAGACTGGCCCGCGGCCCGGCGGCGACCGGGCCGCTGACGCGCCCGGCCCGGAAGCCAGCGGTGCGTGACCCAAGCCGAAGGAACCCTTGATGCCATCCTCCGGGATCGGAAACCTGATCCTCTTCTCCCTGCCGGTGCTGCTGCTCCTGTACCTCTTCATGATCTCGCGGAGGGGGCAGCGCCAGACGCAGGCGTTCCAGCGGTCCCTGTCGGTCGGCGACGACGTCGTGACGACCTCGGGGATGTTCGGACGGATCGTCGCGATCGACGACGGCGTGGTCGCCCTCGAGGTGGCGCCCGGGACGACGTTGCGTTTCGACCGGCGGGCCATCGGGATGGCCGCGCCGGCGGGTGGCCCCACCGCCCACCCGGGAACGGAGAGCTGACATGGCGGTCACCCAGCACGCCTCCGCGCGCCGCTCGCTGCTCACCCTGTTCGTCCTCGTCATCGCGATGGGCGGACTGCTGGCGGGCGCCCACCAGTGGGGTACCGCAGGGTTCACCCCGAAGTTGGGCCTGGACCTCCAGGGCGGGACCCAGATGATCCTCGCCCCGAAGCTCACCGGCGGTCAGAGTGCCTCAGCCGAGCAGCTCTCGCAGGCTCGCGACATCATCGTCAACCGCGTCGACGCCGGCGGCATCGCCGGTGCCGAGGTGACGACACAGGGTGGGCAGAACATCGTCGTCAGCATCCCCGGGACTCCCAGCCAGGCGACACTCGACGCGATCAAGAACGCCTCCGCGCTCGAGTTCCGGCCCGTTCTGGCCCGGACGGCGGGCAGCCCGCAGCCGACGGCCACCCCCACGTCGAGCAGTACCCCCACCGGGACCGCGACGTCGGGCGCCTCCGCCACCGCCACCCCCACCGGGACCAGCGCGAGCCGGCCGTCGACGACGAGCAGCACCGCCAGCCGCAGCCGGGTGCGCACCGCCGTGACCCCCACCCCGACCTCGACGGCGAGCCCGACCGCCACCGCGACCCCGACCCCGACGGGAACGGCCGGCCCCACCACGACCACTGCTCCGAAGGACGCGACGGACCTGGCCTGGATCACTCCGGCGATCCGGGCCCAGTACGACGAGCTCAACTGTGCCGACGCCGCCTCGGTGGCCAAGATCGTCGGGACGGGCGCGCAGCCGCCGGCGGGGGAGCCACTCGTCACGTGCGACCAGGACGGCGCCTCGAAGTACATCCTCGGCCCGGTCGTCGTCGGCGGCGACCAGATCGCCAACGCCACCGCGGGCTACCAGACCAACCAGACCGGCCAGGTGACGAGCACCGTCGAGATCCAGCTCACCTTCAAGAGCGCTGGCTCCAAGGCGTATGCGACCTACAGCCAGAAGATGGTGGGCCTGCCGAGCCCGCAGAACGAGATGGCCGCGACCCTGGACTCCCGGGTCATCGTCGCGCCGTACTTCCAGTCTGCCATCCTCGCCGGGCAGGCCAGCATCACCGGCTCCTTCACCCTCGCCTCGGCCAAGTCCCTCGCCCAGCAGCTGAAGTTCGGCGCACTGCCCATGTCGTTCACCCTCGAGACCCAGCAGCAGATCAGCCCCACCCTGGGGTCCGAGCAGCTGCGCTACGGCCTCCTGGCGGGTCTGGTCGGTCTCGTGCTCGTGGTCATCTACTCGCTCCTGCAGTACCGCGCCCTCGGCTCGGTCACCATCGTGTCGATCCTCGTGTCGGCGCTGATGACCTACCTCGCCATCACGATCCTCGGCTGGTCGTACAACTACCGGCTGGACATGGCCGGCGTCACGGGTCTGATCGTCGCGATCGGTATCACCGCCGACTCGTTCATCGTCTACTTCGAACGGGTCCGTGACGAGCTGCGTGAGGGCCGGTCGCTGGCCAGCGCCGTCGAGACCGGGTGGGGACGGGCCAAGCGGACCATCCTGGCCGCCGACGGCGTCAACTTCCTCGCCGCCTTCGTCCTCTACGTCCTCGCGTCGGCGAACGTGCGTGGCTTCGCGTTCACGCTGGGTCTGACGACGCTGCTCGACCTGCTCATCGTGTTCCTCTTCACCCACCCGACGGTGGCCCTGCTGGCCCGCCGGCCGTTCTTCCGCGACGGCCACTCGTGGTCGGGTCTGGACCCACGGCGGCTCGGCGCGAAGACGACGCGGTATGCCGGTCGGGGCCGGTTCGTCCCGTCCACACCCCGGGTCGCCACGAGTGAGGGGAGGACGTCATGAGCTTCGCCGACTTCGGCAACGACCTCTACACCGGGAAGCGGTCGGTCCCGGTGGTCGCAAGGCGCCGGACCTTCTACCTGGGCTCGCTGGCCCTCATCGTCATCGCCCTGATCGGGCTGGGGACCCGGCACCTCAACCTCGGGCTGGAGTTCAAGGGAGGCTCCGAGTTCCGCGTCTCGAAGGCCACCGACATCGCCAACTACGAGACGCGGGCTCGTGACTCCGTCTCATCGGTCCGATCGGGCACGAATGTCAACGTGACGAAGATCGGGACCGATACGGTCCGGGTGCAGACCGAGCGGCTCAACGGCACCCAGAGCGCCCAGGTCAAGAGCGCCCTGGCCAAGGAGTTCAAGGTCGCCGACAACGACGTCAGCGCGACCTTCATCGGGCCGTCGTGGGGCGCATCGGTGAGCCAGAGCGCGCTCAAGGCGCTCATCATCTTCCTGCTCCTGGTGGCCCTGGCCATGGCCGGCTACTTCCGGACCTGGAAGATGTCGCTGGCCGCTCTCATCGCCCTGGCCCATGACCTCGTCATCACCGTGGGCGTCTATGCCCTCGTCGGCTTCGAGGTCTCGCCCGCGACCCTCATCGGCTTCCTCACCGTGCTCGGCTACTCGCTCTACGACACCGTCGTCGTCTTCGACAAGGTCCGGGAGAACACGACCGAGGCCATGGCCAACGGTCGACGGACCCATGCGGAGGCGGCCAACCTCGCCGTGAACCAGACCATGGTCCGCTCCATCAACACGACCGTCGTCGCCCTTCTGCCGATCCTGTCGATCCTCGTCGTGGGCACGCTCTGGCTCGGCCCGGGCACCCTGGTGGACCTCTCGCTCGTGCTGTTCATCGGCATCCTCGTCGGCGCCTACTCCTCGATCTTCATCGCGACGCCGATCCTCGTGTCGCTGCGGAGCACCGAGCCGGCGGTCATCGAGCTGACCAAGCGGGCCGCGCGCGCCCAGGCGAAGCGGGCCCGCGAGCTCAAGAGCACCGAGGAAGCCACCGCGGAGCCGCCCGGCGTCGGGGAGGCAGAGGCAGCCCCGGCGGACGAGGCGCTGGCCGGCGACGGCGAGCCCTCGGAGGCCACCCTCACCGGGCGCCAGGTCCATCGCTACGCCTCGGTGGCCGGCCCGCGCAACCAGCCCAAGCGCAAGCCCAGGGCGAAGCGGTAGCGGACATGGTCCCCTCGGCCGGGCCGATCGTCTCTGCGCAGTTGCGGGACATCCCCGACTTCCCACAGCCGGGGATCATCTTCAAGGACATCACCCCGCTGCTCGCCGACGCCGGGGCGGTGGCCGCCGTCGTCGCCGACCTCGCGGCCCGGCATACCGGTGAGGTCGACCTCGTCGCGGGCGTCGAGGCGCGAGGCTTCATCATCGGGGCCCTGCTCGCCCGCGAGCTCGGGGTCGGCTTCATCCCGATCCGCAAGGCGGGCAAGCTGCCCTCCGAGACGGTCTCGATCTCGTACGCGCTGGAGTACGGCGAGGCGACGATCGAGGTGCACGCCGACGCCTTCGCCGGTGGCGAGCGCGTCCTCCTCGTCGACGACGTCCTGGCGACCGGGGGGACCGCGGCCGCCGCCTGGGACCTGCTCACCCTCGTGGGCGCCGAGGTGGTCGCCCTCGATGTCATCGTCGAGCTCGCAGCTCTCGGCGGCCGGCACCGGCTGGGGGAGCGCCGGGTGGAGGCCGTTCTCACCGCCTGAGCGGGCCCGCCGCTCGGCGTGCCGGGTCCTGCAGGGCCGCCGACTACACTTCGGCCATGAGCGAGGAGACGACGATAACGCCCCCATCGGGGGCGGTCGCCGTGCCTACGCACGTCTCGAGCCGATCCCGCGCGAAGGCCCGCCTGGCGCGTTTCGGCGGGCACAAGAGCGTCGACAACCCCGTCCTCGAGCCGTTGCTCCAGACGGTTCGGGAGACCCATCCCAAGGCCGATCTCTCGGTGATCGAGCGGGCCTACGACGTCGCCGAGCGGGCCCACGAGGGCCAGGTCCGCAAGAGCGGCGACCCCTACATCACCCACCCGCTGGCGGTGACGACGATCCTTGCCGAGCTCGGCATGACGCCGGCGACCCTCGCCGCCGCGCTGCTGCACGACACCGTCGAGGACACGCCCTACAGCCTCAAGGCCCTCGAGCAGGACTTCGGGCCGGAGATCGCCATGCTCGTCGACGGTGTGACGAAGCTCGATCGGGTGACCTACGGCGACGCCGCACAGTCAGAGACGGTCCGCAAGATGATCGTCGCCATGGCCCGCGACATCCGGGTCCTCGTCATCAAGCTGGCCGACCGGCTGCACAACGCCCGCACCTGGCGGCATGTCTCCAAGGACTCCGCCCAGCGCAAGGCGAAGGAGACCCTCGAGATCTACGCTCCGCTGGCGCACCGGCTCGGGATGAACACGATCAAGTGGGAGCTGGAGGACCTGTCCTTCCAGACGCTCTACCCGAAGGTGTACGACGAGATCGTCCGGCTCGTCGCCGAGCGGGCACCCGCCCGGGAGGAGTACCTCACCCGGGTCCGGGAGCAGGTCTCCAGCGACCTCAAGGCCGCCAAGCTCAAGGCCGTCGTCACCGGTCGGCCCAAGCACTACTACTCCGTCTACCAGAAGATGATCGTGGGTGGTCGCGACTTCGACCAGATCTACGACCTCGTCGCCGTCCGGGTCCTCGTCGAGACGGTCCGCGACTGCTATGCCGCCCTCGGCGCGATGCACGCCCGCTGGAACCCGGTGCCCGGCCGGTTCAAGGACTACATCGCCATGCCGAAGTTCAACATGTACCAGTCGCTGCACACGACGGTCATCGGCCCGGGCGGGAAACCGGTCGAGATCCAGATCCGGACCCACACGATGCACCGGCGGGCCGAGTACGGCGTGGCCGCCCACTGGAAGTACAAGGAGGACGCCCTCACCGGAGGCAAGGTCGACACGACCAGGGGCGAGACCGGGCCGATCAACGACATGGCCTGGCTGCGCCAGCTGCTCGACTGGCAGAAGGAGACCGCGGACCCGGGCGAGTTCCTCGAGTCGCTGCGCTTCGAGATCACCGCGAGCGAGGTGTACGTCTTCACGCCGAAGGGCCAGGTCGTCGGGCTGCCCGCCGGGTCCACCCCGGTCGACTTCGCCTACGCCGTCCACACCGAGGTGGGCCACCACTGCATCGGCGCCCGGGTCAACGGCCGGCTCGTGCCACTGGAGAGCCGCCTGGACAACGGTGACGTCGTCGAGGTGCTGACGTCCAAGGCCGACGGTGCGGGGCCGTCCCGGGACTGGCTCACCTTCGTCAAGTCGGCACGGGCGCGGAACAAGATCCGGCACTGGTTCACCAAGGAACGTCGCGAGGAGATGGTCGAGGCCGGCAAGGAGGCCCTGGCCAAGGCCATGCGCAAGCAGGGTCTGCCGATCACCCGGCTCACCTCGCTGGAGTCCCTGACCGGCGTCGCCGAGGAGCTGCACCTTGCGGGCATCGAGGCGCTGTACGCGGCCATCGGCGAGGGTCACGTCTCGGCGCAGCACATCATGGACCGCCTCGTCGCCTCCGTCGGCGGGGAGGAGGGGGCGAGCGAGGACTTCGCGGAGGCCACGGTCCCAGCGCCGTCACGCCCGCGGCGTCGGCACGGCGACCCGGGTGTCGTCGTCAAGGACATGGCGGACGTCTGGGTCAAGCTGGCCCGCTGTTGCACGCCCGTACCCGGGGACGACATCCTCGGCTTCGTCACCCGCGGCAACGGGGTATCGGTCCACCGGAAGGACTGCACGAACGCCGACTCGCTCCTCTCCCAGCCGGAGAAGATCATCGACGTCGAGTGGGCGCCGTCGGCCGGATCGCTGTTCCTCGTCCAGCTGCAGGTCGAGGCCCTCGACCGGTCGCGGCTGCTCTCGGACGTGACGAAGGTGCTCTCGGACAGCGGCGTCAACATCCTCTCGGCCAGCGTGCACACCTCACGGGACCGGGTCGCGAACCTCAGGTTCACCTTCGAGATGGGCGACCCCGGCCATCTCGACCACGTCATCAAGGCCGTGCGACGGATCGACGGTGTCTTCGACGTCTACCGGGTCACCGGGGGTCGGGCCACCATCGAGTGATGGCGGGTATGCCGCTGCCGCGGCGCTGCCGCGCCGAGTTGCCGCCGCGTCCGGCGCGCGGGGTTGCCACTAGCCGCCCGCGTCGTCGAGCCCAACCTGGACCTGGGCGAGCAGGGCCTGATGCGACTCGATCTGGGACCGGGCGTCGGCGGCCTTCCTGGCGTTGCCGGCTGCCTCGGCCCGTTCGGCGTCCTCACGCAGCGAGGCGATCTTGGCCTCGAGCTGGGTCGCCATCGACTGCGCCCGCGCGGTGAGCTCCGGGTTGGTCCGCTGCCAACGTCGCTCGTCGGCCTCCCGGACGGCCGCCTCGACCCGGCGCAGCGCCTTCTCGGTCCGCTCGATGTCGGCGCGCGGGACCTTGCCGGCCTTCTCCCACTTGTCCTGGACGACCCGAAGGGCAGCCTTGGCGGCGTCGATGTCGGTCACCGGCAGGATCGCCTCGGCCTCGACGATGAGCTGCTCCTTGACGGCGAGGTTGGCCCGGAAGTGCTCGTCCTCGGCAGCGGCGATCTGGTCCTTGGCGGAGAAGAACGCATCCTGGGCTGCTTTGAACCGCTCCCACAGGGCGTCGTCATCGGACCGGGCGGCACGGCCTGCCCGCCGCCAGTCATCCATGAGGTTCTTGAAGGCGCGGGCCGTCGGACCCCAGTCGCGGCTGCCGGCCAGCGCCTCTGCCTCCTTGACCAGCGACTCCTTGGTCGCCTTGGCCTCGGAGCGGGTCGTCTCGAGCTGGGCGAACCAGGTCCGCCGGGCCTTGTCGAAGGAGTTGCGGGCGTGGCTGAACCGGTGCCACAGCTCATTCTCGGTGGTCTTGTCGAGCTTGGCGCCGCGGCGCTGATGGGACTTCCACTGCTCGAGCAGGGTGCGCATCTGTTCGCCGCTCGTCTTCCACTGTGTAGAGCCCGGGGGTTGGGCGGCGATGCGCTCGGCCTCGACGACGATCTGTTCGCGCTCCTCGGTGGCCGACTGCCGCGCCGCGGCACGCTGGGCCGCCTCTGTCTCGCGCTTGGCGGCCAGGCCCCCCTCGATGACGGCAACCAGGTCATCCAGGGCGGGCAGATCACCCACGACGTTGGCGCCCTCGAGGTGGGACCTCAGGGTCGCCAGCCCGTCGGCGATCTCCTTGGCAGTGACGTCGGGTAGGCCCATTCTCTGGTGAAGCAGGTCGGCCGAGGCGACGAGCTCGTCGTACTTGCGGGCGAAGTACTGCAGCGCCTCGTCCGAGGTGGCGCCGGGGTAGGAGCCGACCTCGCGCTCCTCGTCGCCGACCCGGACGAACACGCGTCCGTCGTCGTCCACGCGTCCGAACCGGGCGGACTCCGACACCGGTGGGAGAGCCACCGGTGTCGGGGCCTGGGGCCGGGCATGCATCCGGGCGGCCAGGGCGGCCGGAGTCGGCACCGGGGGGGTGGGCCGGGGTGCGGGGGTCTCGTCGGCGACCGGTGCGGGCTCGGGCTGGGGTGCGGGGGTCTCGTCGGCGACCGGTGCGGGCTCGGGCTGGGGTGCGGGGGTCTCGTCGGCGACCGGTGCGGGCTCGGGCTGGGGTGCGGGGGTCTCGTCGGCGACCGGTGCGGGCTCGGGCTGGGGTGCGGGGGTCTCGTCGGCGACCGGTGCGGGCTCGGGTGCGGGGGCGTTCACCGGAGCCGCCTCGACGGGAAGCTCCGGCGCCGGGGTCGGCGCGAGGGCCGGAGCCGGTTCTGAGGCGCCGGCCGACTCACCCAGCTGTGCGTCGGGCTCGGGGGTCGTCGTCTCGTCGGTCACGGCTCACGCCTTCTTCTCGGTGACAGCAACCCGAAGGATGCTGATGGGTGCCGCGGGGGCACCGTCGGTGGTCGAGCTGCCGCCTGCAGCCACTCCGGCCTTGGCGACCTTGTCGACAATATCCAAACCAGCGGTCACCTTGCCGAAAATGGTGTACCCGTCCTTGTCGGGAAGCGTCGAGTCGCCGTAGACGATGAAGAACTGCCCACCGTTGCCCGTCTTCGGGTCAGTGGTCCGCGCCATGGCGAGGGTGCCCCGCGGGTACTTCCCGTCCGCGGGAGCGTTCTCGACGGCGAAGCCGTAGCCGGGGGTCCCCGACCCGGTGCCGGTGGGGTCGCCGCACTGGAGGACCTTGAGGGACGGTCCGGTCGTGAGCCGATGGCACGGCGCGTCCTTCCAGTAGGCCGTGTCGGCGAGCTGGATGAACGAGGCCACGGCCTGAGGCGCCTTGGTGCCGTACAGCTCGACGGTGATGGTGCCGCAGTTCGTCGCGATGTCGGCTGTGAAGGTCTTGCCCTCCGCGGTCTTCTTGTTCGGCAGGTCCAGCTTGGCGGCCGTCCCGAGCGGCGCCGGCGGCTGTTCACATCCGGCGGCGGTGAGCACCGGCTGGGGTGCGGTGTGGGCGAACCGCGAGCCAAGCAGGGCGAGCAGCGCGACGACCACCACGACGCTGCCGATGAGGAGGAGCAGGCGAGTCGTGCGCTGGTCGAGATCGGCGCGCCGCTCCAGGACCGCCCGGCGCTTCTCGTAGCGGCGGCGAGCGCGGGCGCGTTCCTGCTTCTTCGTGGTCAACGCAAGGGCCTTTCCCGTTCAGTCGTCGAGGGAACCGCGCATGAGTCTAGGCACCCGGGTGGTGGCTACGCTTGGGCCCCGTGCTGACCATCGCCTTCCCGGCCGCTGCTTTCGACACGAACTGCTACGTCCTCGCCCCCGCCGCGGGCGAGGAGTGCCTCGTCATCGACCCCGGGATCGGGGTCGTGGAGACGCTGCGCGAGGTGCTCAGTGAACACCGGCTGCGGCCGGCTGCGGTCCTGCTGACCCACGGACACCTCGACCATGTGTTCTCGGTGACGGCCGTCTGCGGGGGCGAGCATGCGGCATACATCCACATCGACGACCGCTACCGCCTCCACGACCCGGTGGCGACCCTCGAACCCAGCCTGGTCGCCATGCTCGAGCAGCAGTTCGGTCGGCAGGCCACCTGGACAGAGCCCAGCAACATCGTCGAGATCGCCGATCACCAGCGGCTGAGCGTCGCCGGCCTCGAGCTCGACGTCCTCCACGCGCCGGGTCATACCGAGGGCTCGGTGATGTTCGCCCTCGACGAGCTCCCGGACGGGGTGCGCAGCGAGGAGGCCCTGGACCGCACCCTGGTCAGTGGTGACGTCCTCTTCGCCGGGTCCATCGGCCGGACCGACCTGCCGGGCGGTGACCACGACGCCATGCTGGTCTCACTGCGTGACGTCGTCCTGCCCCTGCCGGACTCCACCCTCGTCCTCGCCGGGCACGGCGCGGCGACGACGATGCGCCGCGAGCGGAGCACCAACCCCTATTTGCGAGGATTGACCGCGTGAGCGACCCGACCCCGGCACAGAGCCAGCCCAAGGCGGCCAAGGTCCGTCCCATCTCCGGCTTCCCCGAGCTGCTGCCGGCCGAGCGGATTCTCGAGAACCAGCTCCTCGACATCGTCCGGGAGACCTTCGAGCTGCACGGCTTCGCCCCCCTCGAGACCCGTGCGGTCGAACCGGTCGAGCGACTCCTGGGCAAGGGTGGCGACGCCGACAAGGAGATCTATGCTGTCTCGCGGCTCGCCGGGCGCGACGACGAGGGTGGGGGAGAGGCCCGGCTCGGCCTCCACTTCGACCTCACCGTCCCCTTCGCCCGGTACGTCCTCGAGAACGCCGGGCGGCTCAGCTTCCCCTTCCGTCGCTACCAGATCCAGAAGGTCTGGCGCGGGGAGCGGCCGCAGGAGGGCCGGTTCCGGGAGTTCACCCAGGCCGACATCGATGTCGTCGACGTGGGCGAGCTCGCCCCCCACTTCGAGGCGGAGATGCCCCTCGTCATCGCCGAGGCCTTCGCGAGGATGCCGGTCGGGGCGTTCAGAATCCAGGTCAACAACCGCAAGATCCCGGAGGGCTTCTACCTCGGCATCGGGCTCGAGGACGTTGCCGGCACCCTGCGCATCGTCGACAAGCTCGACAAGGTCGGTCCGGGTCCGGTCGCCGAGATGCTCATCGAGGCGGGCGCCAGCGAGGAGCAGGCGCGGCAGTGCCTCGCCCTCGCCGAGATCCGCTCCGACGATCTCTCCTTCGTCGAGCAGGTCCGAGCGCTCGGGGTGAGCCACCCGACTCTCGAGGAGGGTCTGGAGTCCCTTGCGGCCGTCCTGCGGACCGGGATGGCACAGGCCCCCGGCGCCCTCGTCGCCGACCTGCGGGTCGCGCGCGGCCTGGACTACTACACCGGAACGGTCTACGAGACCCAGCTCGTCGGCGACGAGGACTGGGGCTCGGTGTGTTCCGGAGGCCGCTACGACTCCCTGGCGTCCGACGGCAGGACGACGTACCCGGGCGTCGGCATCTCGATCGGGCTCACCCGGCTCGTCCACCTCCTCGTCGCCAAGCGCGGCCTGCGCGCGGACCGGTCGACCCCGTCGTGCGTCCTCGTCGCGGTGGGTGCCGAGGAGTCCCGTGCCGCCTCCACCGCGGTGGCGGGCGCCCTGCGGGCGCGCGGCATCCCGTGTGAGGTCGCGCCCTCCGCCGCCAAGTTCGGCAAGCAGATCCGGTATGCCGACCGGCTGGGCATCCCGTACGTCTGGTTCCCGGGGGCCGACGCGACGGGCGACCAGGTCAAGGACATCCGCACCGGCGAGCAGGTCGACGCCGACCCCGGCTCGTGGCAGCCGCCCGCCGACGACCTCAGGCCACGCGTCGTCACCCGCTGAGCGGGGCCGCCGGCACCACGCAGCGGGGGTCGGCGCTGCCTCCGGGGAGGGCAGGTGGCGGGGCTAGACTCACACCGCGCTCGGAAGGGCGCCGGCGGTGGCAGCGTGGCCACCACGATGGTCTAGCCGAAGGGTGATATTCGTGAAGGTCGGCATTCCTCGCGAGGTCAAGAACAACGAGTTTCGTGTCGGCATCACCCCCGTCGGGGTCCATGAGCTGGTCGCGCACGGTCACGAGGTCTTCGTCGAGAAGGGGGCCGGTCTCGGCTCCTGGATCTCGGACGAGGACTACGTCGCCGAAGGGGCCAGGATCCTCGGGACCGCCGATGACGTGTGGGGCGAGGCGGACATGGTCATGAAGGTCAAGGAGCCGGTTGCCGAGGAGTACCACCGGCTGCGCGAGGACCTCATCCTGTTCACCTACCTGCACCTGGCGGCGGACCAGCCGCTCACCGATGAGCTGATGACGACCAAGACGGTCGGAATCGCCTACGAGACGGTCCAGCTCCCCTCGGGTCTGCTCCCGCTGCTCTACCCGATGTCCGAGGTCGCCGGGTGCCTGGCGCCCCAGGTCGGCGCGCACGCGATGATGAAGGCTCAGGGCGGCCGCGGTGTCCTCATGGGAGGCGTCGGTGGCGTCCCGAACGCCAAGGTCGTCGTCCTCGGCGCCGGCGTCGCGGGGCAGAACGCCGCGAACATCGCCCTCGGGATGGGGGCCGACGTCACCCTGCTCGACACCGATCTCGAGAAGCTCCGGATGAGCTTCTGGCGCTACGACAACCGGGTCCACCAGATCGTGTCCTCCTCGCTGTCGGTCCGCGAGCAGGTGCTCGGCGCCGACCTGGTCATCGGGACCGTCCTCATCCCCGGCGCCAAGGCCCCCAAGCTCGTCACCGACGAGATGGTTGCCCAGATGAAGCCGGGCTCGGTGCTTGTCGACGTTGCGATCGACCAGGGCGGGTGCTTCGAGGGCAGCCGGCCGACAACCCACGCCGACCCGACGTTCGCGGTGCACGACTCGGTCTACTACTGCGTCGCCAACATGCCGGGCGCGGTGGCCAACACCTCGACCTGGGCGCTGACCAACGCCACCCTGTCCTACGCCGTCAAGCTGGCCGACAAGGGCTGGAAGGACGCGATGCGTGCCGACCACTCGCTCTCGCTCGGGCTCAACACCTACGGCGGGTCGGTGACCTACCAGGGCGTCGCCGATGCCTTCGGGCTGCCCTGCTCCGAGCTCGCCGACGTCCTCGCCTGACGTCGAGCCGGGCCATGCTCGTCCGTCGGAGCGCGCGCTGAGCGACCCGACCACGCCCGAGCCGGCCCGCCCCACCGCGGTGGAGCGGGCCGTCTCGACCTGGCTGACCCATCTCGACGTCGAGCGCGGCGCGTCCACGCACACGCTGCGGGCCTATCGTCGCGACCTCGTCCGGTACACGGCATACCTGGCTTCGGTCGGGGTGGACCAGCCCGCCCAGGTGACCGAGGCACAGGTCAGCGAGTTCCTCGCCCGGCTTCGTGAGGGGGACGCCGACCATCCGCCCCTCGCGGCGTCGTCGGCGGCGCGCACCCTCGTCGCGGTCCGCGGCCTGCACCGCTTCCTCGCTCTCGAGGGGGAGGTCGCGGCCGACCCCGCCCGGGCGGTCGGCCCGCCCAAGCCTCCCGCGCGGCTACCGAAGGCGATCGGCATCGCCGAGGTCGAGCGGCTGCTCGAGGCGGCCTCGGTGGGCGACACCGCGACGTCGCTGCGGGACCGGGCGCTCCTGGAGATGCTCTATGGAACCGGCGCGCGGATCTCGGAGGCGACCGGGCTCGACATCGACGACATCGACACCGAGCAGCGGGTCGTCCGCCTGTTCGGCAAGGGTGGCAAGGAGCGCATCGTGCCCCTCGGCTCGTATGCCGCTCGGGCCCTGGACGGCTACCTCGTCCGGGGTCGTCCGAACCTGGCCTCCGGCGGGCGCGGGACGCCCGCGGTCTTCCTCAACCAGCACGGCCGGCGCCTCTCGCGACAGAGCGCCTGGGCGATCCTGCGTGCCTGCGCGGAACGCGCTCAGCTGCCCGGCCACCTGTCCCCGCACACGCTGCGGCACTCCTTCGCAACCCATCTGCTCGAGGGTGGCGCCGACGTCCGCGTGGTCCAGGAGCTGCTCGGCCACGCGTCGGTGACGACGACCCAGATCTACACGATGGTGACGGTCCAACAGCTCCGCGAGGTCTATGCCCAGACCCACCCGCGTGCCCGCTGAAGCGACGCGCCTCCGCTGATAAGGTCGGACCCGATCAGCGCGAGGCTGACCGCACCTGAACGGACCGGGAGAGACATGGATTCGCAGGCCACCCCGTCCAGGCGCGAGGGCCCGGCCGTCGTTGCAGGCCTGCCCGTGGGTGCTGCTGCGACAACAGGCGTCCTCGGGCCCACCGGGCGCCCGATGCCGGACTTCCCGGCGCCCGCCCCGCTCGCCGGGCACGGCCCGGCCCGGGTCATCGCCATGTGCAACCAGAAGGGCGGCGTGGGCAAGACCACGACGACCATCAACCTCGGGGCCGCCCTGGCCGAGTACGGGCGACGGGTCCTGCTCGTCGACTTCGACCCCCAGGGAGCCCTGTCCGTCGGCCTGGGCCTGCCCACCCACGAGTTCGACGTGACGATCTACAACCTGCTGCTCGAGCGCGGCCACGATGTCCACGACATCATCCAGCAGACCAAGATCTCCGGTCTCGACGTCCTCCCGGCCAACATCGACCTGTCCGCCGCCGAGGTCCAGCTGGTCGGCGAGGTCGCCCGGGAACAGGCCCTGTCCCGGGTGCTTCGCCCGGTCCTGGACGACTACGACGTCGTCCTCATCGACTGTCAGCCCTCGCTCGGCCTGCTCACCGTCAACGCCCTCACCGCCGCGCACGGAGTCCTCATCCCGCTGGAGTGTGAGTTCTTCGCCATGCGCGGCGTCGCGCTCCTCGTCGACACGATCGAGAAGATCACCGACCGGCTCAACCCGCGGCTGCAGGTCGACGGCATCCTCGCGACGATGTACGACGGCCGGACGCTGCACTCGCGGGAGGTCGTCGCAAGCGTCGTCGAGCACTTCGGTGACCAGGTCTTCCACACGGTCATCAGCCGGACCGTGAAGTTCCCCGACGCCAGCCTGGCCGCCGAGCCGATCACGACGTACGACACGACACACAAGGGCGCCGAGGCCTACCGCCAGCTCGCGCGCGAGCTCATCGCTCGCGGCGAAGCGGCCTGACAACCATGTCCGAGGCACGGCCCGAGGCGGTGGCCGGTGCGGTCGCCGCCGTGCCCGAGGAGGGCGGCGGCGCGTTGCTCGACGCCACTGAGGGCACACCCCAGGCGCCGGGCGGAGTCCTGGCCCGTCGAGCGCCGGCGACGGCGTTCGAGGTCCACCTCGACGTCTTCTCCGGACCCTTCGACCTGCTCCTCGGACTCATCTCCAAGCACAAGCTCGACATCACCGAGATCTCGCTCGCCAGCGTCACCGACGAGTTCATCGCCCACATCAAGACGGAACGGGCCAAGGCTGACGGCTGGGACCTGTCCCAAGCCTCGGAGTTCCTGCTCGTCGCCGCGACCCTCCTGGACCTCAAGGCGTCACGGCTGCTGCCCCAGCTGGGCCCCGAGGA
This sequence comes from uncultured Actinomycetota bacterium, assembly GCA_963771015.1. GTDB lineage: Bacteria > Actinomycetota > Actinomycetes > Actinomycetales > Dermatophilaceae > CAVSJJ01. The sequence continues at coordinate 92,085 of CAVYRN010000008.1, read as the reverse complement.
TGAGGACGACCTCGCCCTCATCGAGGCCCGTGACCTGCTCTTCGCGCGGCTGCTCCAGTACCGGGCCTTCAAGGACATTGCGGCGACCTTCGCCGAGCGCATGGAGACCGCGGGGCGGATGGCGCCCCGGTCGGCCGGCCTCGAGCCCCAGCTCGCCGCGCTGCTGCCCGAGCTCATCATGGGGGTGACGCCCGAGCAGATCGCGTTGATCGCGGCCCGAGCCCTCACCCCCAGACCGCCGGCCACCGTCGGCCTGGACCACCTCCATGCCTCGGCGGTGAGCGTCCGCGAACAGGCGGCGCTCATCGGGGGCCGCCTGCGACGCGAGCGGGCGCTGTCGTTCCGGGCACTCGTCGCGGACGCCGATACCACCCTGATCATCGTCGCCCGGTTCCTCGCCCTCCTCGAGCTGTTCCGCGACGGGGCCGTCATCTTCGAGCAGGTCGAGGCGCTGGGCGAGCTGACGATCCGATGGACGGGGCCGGAGGAGGGCGACATCGAGGTCGACGGGGAGTTCGACGAGGAGGGCGTCCGCAACGCCTCCGGGACCGACGACCAGCCGCCCGGCCCGGCCACGGCGACCACGACCACCGAGGAGCAGGACGGATGAGCAACGACGCAACCGACACGGCAGCATGGGCCGAGGACGGCGCGCTGCGCGAGCGGAGCGAGAGCGGACCCGGGACGGTGGAGCAGGTGGACGTCGCGGCGTTGCCCGGAGGGCTTCGTGGCGCCATCGAGGCGGTGCTCATGGTGGTCGACGAGCCGGTGAGCGCCGTAGCGCTGGCGACCGCTCTCGAGGTGACCGTCGGTGATGTCGAGCGGGCCCTCGACGCGCTGGAGACCGAGTATGCCGCGGACCACCGCGGCTTCACCGTGCGTCGGGTGGGGGAGGGGTGGCGGGTCTACAGCCGGCACGAGTACGCGCCCGTGGTGGAACGCTTCCTCCTCGAGGGGCAGCGGGCTCGGCTCACCCAGGCATCCCTGGAGACGCTCGCCGTCATCGCCTACCGGCAGCCCGTCTCCCGGTCCCGCGTCTCCGCCGTCCGAGGGGTCAACGTCGACGGCGTCATCCGTACCCTGCTCAACCGTGGGCTCATCACCGAGGTGGGCCACGACGAGGACTCCTCGGCCATCCTGTTCGGTACGACGCGCTACTTCCTGGAGCGGCTGGGGCTGACCTCGCTGGACGAGCTGCCGGCGCTGGCGCCCTACCTGCCGGAGGTCGACGTCCTGGACGAGATCGAGGAGAGGGGGCGCGGATGAGCGGGCGACGGGAGGGCGACGTGCACGACCCCGAGGGTGTCCGCCTGCAGAAGCTCCTGGCCAGCGCAGGGGTGGGCTCCAGACGGGTGTGCGAGCGGCTCATCACCGAGGGCCGGGTCGAGGTCGACGGGCAGATCGTCACCGAGCTCGGCGTGCGGATCGAGCCCACCCGGACCGTGCACGTCGACGGCGTGCGGGTCCAGCTCGACGAGTCGCGCGTCTACCTCGCCTTCAACAAGCCCCTGGGCGTCGTCACGTCGATGAGCGACGACCTCGGTCGTACCGACGTCGGCGACTTCCTCCATGGGCGAAAGGAGCGACTGTTCCACGTCGGCCGACTCGACGCCGACACCGAGGGGCTGCTCCTGCTGACGAACGACGGGGCGTTGGCCCACCGACTTCAGCACCCGCGCTACGGCGTCGCCAAGACCTACCTCGCCGAGGTGCCGGGGCCGGTTCCACGCAACCTCGGCCGTCGCCTGCGTGAGGGCGTCGAGCTCGAGGACGGACCGGTGAAGGTCGACTCGTTCAAGATCGTCGACTCCCGTCCCGGGAAGGCTCTCGTCGAGGTCGTCCTCCATGAGGGCCGCAAGCACATCGTCCGCCGGCTGCTGGCCGAGGTGGGGCATCCCGTGCTCTCGCTGGTCCGCACCCAGGTCGGCCCCATCATGCTGGGCAGCACCAAGCCCGGCCGGTGGCGCGTCCTGACGAGGGACGAGGTGGGTGCCCTGTACGCCGAGGCGGGGCTGTGACCGGGGCCCGGCTGCTGCGTCGGGTGCACATCGTCGGCACCGGGCTCATCGGGACCAGCCTCGGCATCGCTCTGAGCCGCCGGGACGTGGCCGTGACGCTCGAGGACCTCTCGCCGACGGCGGTGGCGCTCGCCCGTGACCTCGGCGCGGGGACCCTTCCCGGGCCGGAGGACGCCGTCGCGCCGGACCTCGTTGTCGTCGCCACGCCCCCGGATGTCGTCGCGGACGCGGTGCTGTCCGCGCTGCGCCGGTGGCCGGACGCGGCGGTCACCGACGTCGCCTCGGTCAAGGGAGCCATTCTCGACGCCCTGCGCGCCGCCGACGCCGACCTGTCCCGGTACTGCGGGTCCCACCCGATGGCCGGCCGAGAGCGCTCGGGTGCCATCTCGGCCCGGTTCGACCTCTTCGACGGGCGGGCCTGGGTGCTCACGCCCACCGACGAGACCGCTCCCGAGGCCGTGAAGCTGCTCGACGAGGTGGCTCGCCGAGTGGGATCGGTGACCACCCGGCTCGCGCCGGAGAGCCACGACGCGGCGGTCGCCGTGGTGTCGCACGTTCCTCAGATCGCCGCGAGCCTGGTGGCGGCCCGGCTCACCGAGCTTCCGGACAGCGCGGTGGCCCTGGCCGGCCAGGGCCTGCGGGACGTCACCCGGATCGCCGCCAGCGAGCCCCAGCTGTGGACCCAGATCCTCACCGGCAACGCCCCAGCGGTCCGCGCGGTGCTCAGCGAGCTCGCCGCCGAGCTCGACGGCCTGATCGGCGCCCTGGACGAGTTCACCGACGGACCCGGCACCGACGCCCCGGGCGCTCGGGTCACCGTGGCCCACGTCATCGCGGCGGGCAACGCGGGTCACGCCAGGATCCCGGGCAAGCACGGGGCGGGGCCCACGGCATACACGACTGTCCGGGTCCTCATCCCGGACGAGCCCGGACAGCTGGGTCGGCTGTTCAAGCACATCGGCGACGAGGGCGTCAACATCGAGGAGTTCCGGATCGACCATGGCCTAGGACAGCCCTTCGGGCTGGCCGAGATCGACGTACTGCCCGCCTTCGCCCCGACCCTGGCCACCGCGCTGGAACAGCGCGGCTGGCGGCTGCACGGCTGACCCACGACCGACCCACCGACCGACCAGGAGAACCCAGATCGTGCCGACGCCGCTCACCATCGCCATCGACGGCCCGTCGGGCTCGGGCAAGTCCAGCGTGTCCAGGGCCGTCGCGACGCGGCTCGGCGTCGGCTACCTCGACACCGGCGCGATGTACCGAGCCCTCACCTGGTGGTGTCTTCAGGAGGGCGTGGTGCTGACCGACGAGGCCGCGGTGGCCCGAGCCGCAGTCGACCTGCCTCTCGAGATGGGCACCGACCCAGCGGACCCCCACGTCACCGTCGGCGCCGTGAACGTCGATGCGGACATCAGGACCACGCGGGTGTCGACCCAGGTGTCGGTCGTGGCGACGAACCTCGAGGTCCGGGCGGAGCTGCGCCGACGGCAGCGGGCCCTCATCGACGACATCGCCGCCCGGACCGGGGGAGTGGTCGCCGAGGGCCGGGACATCACCACGGTCGTCGCCCCCGATGCGCGGGTGCGGGTCCTCCTCACGGCCAGCGAGGAGGCCCGGCTGCGGCGCCGGTCCACCGAGGTGCATGGCACCGCCGACGCCGAGGCCGTCGCGGCGACGCGCGACCAGGTGGTGCGCCGCGACCGCGACGACTCGACCGTCTCGCAGTTCACCACGGCCGCCGACGGTGTCGTCACCGTCGACACCTCGGACCTGACGTTCGAGGAGAGTGTCGAGGCCGTCCTCGAGGTCGTCCGGGCCGCCGCGGCGACCTGACCTCCCGGCCGCCCCGTCGGCGCCCCGCCGACGGTCGGAGGACCCGGGCCGATCCGCGATGGACGGGACAGCCCCGCGCGTCGGGGACAATGGTGCGGTGACCGACACCCCAGCCTCCCCGGAAGCCCCCGACGACGCCACCGTCGCCGCGGCGCTGCGCGCCGGGCTCGACGAGTTCGAGCTGAGCGAGGAGGACCGCGCGCTGCTCAGCCGGGGCGACGACGCTACCGGCTCCGCGGCCGGGCAGCCTGCCCCGCCGGTCGTCGCGGTCATCGGGCGGCCCAACGTCGGCAAGTCGACGCTCGTCAACCGCATCCTCGGCCGTCGGGAGGCCGTCGTCGAGGACGTTCCCGGAGTCACCCGCGACCGGGTGGCGTACGAGGCCGAGTGGACCGGACGGCGCTTCACCCTCATCGACACCGGTGGCTGGGCGGTGGACGCCACGGGCATCCACCTCCGCGTCGCCGAGCAGGCCGAGATCGCGGTGGAGCTGGCCGACGCGGTCATGCTCGTCGTCGACGCGGTCGTCGGCGCGACCGACGACGACGAGGCGGTCGTCCGCCTGCTGCGGCGGTCCGGCAAGCCGGTCGTCCTCGTGGCCAACAAGGTGGACGACCACCGGGTCGAAGCCGATGCCGCCGCGCTGTGGAACCTCGGTCTCGGTCAACCCTGGCCGGTCTCGGCCCTGCACGGCCGCGGGAGTGGGGACGCCCTCGACGCGCTGCTCGACGCCCTGCCGGACAGCTCCGCGGTCGCCGGAGCCTACCTGCCCGGGGGCCCGCGACGGGTGGCCCTCGTCGGCCGCCCCAACGTCGGCAAGTCAAGCCTGCTCAACAAGCTCGCCGGCGCCGAGCGGGTCGTCGTCGACGAGGTGGCCGGGACGACCCGCGACCCCGTGGACGAGCTCGTCGAGCTGGGCGGGAAGACGTGGCGCTTCGTCGACACCGCCGGCATCCGCCGTCGGGTCCACCAGACCCGGGGCGCGGACTTCTACGCCTCCCTGCGGACCCAGACCGCGCTCGAGAAGGCCGAGGTGGCCGTCGTCCTCGTCGACGCCCACGACCCGATCACCGAGCAGGACATCCGGGTCATCCAGCAGGTCATCGACGCCGGCCGTGCCCTCGTGATCGCCTACAACAAGTGGGACCTCACCGACGAGGAGCGCCGCCACTTCCTCGAGCGCGAGATCGAGCGGGACCTCGTCCAGATCCCGTGGGCGCCCCGGGCGAACATCTCGGCCCGGACCGGGCGACACGTCGACCGACTCGTCCCCGCCCTCGAGACCGCCCTGGAGTCTTGGGACTACCGGGTGCCGACCGGCCGGCTCAACGCCTTCCTCGGCGCGGTCGTCGCGGCTCACCCCCACCCCGTGCGCGGCGGCAAGCAGCCGCGGATCCTCTTCGGGACCCAGGCGGGGACCCGTCCGCCGCGCTTCGTCCTGTTCACGTCGGGGTTCATCGAGGCCGGGTACCGCCGGTTCATCGAGCGGCGGCTCCGCGAGGAGTTCGGCTTCCTCGGGACCCCGATCGAGATCTCGGTCCGGGTACGGGAGAAGCGCGGGCGCCGCTGACCCGGGCGCCCGGCCGGCCACCTGCCGTGCGGGTCACGGGCGATTCGGCCCGGTCAGCAGCGGTGCGATAAGGTTTCGTTCGCTCTCGCGAGGGAGCAGCCACGGGCTGTGGCGCAGTTTGGTAGCGCACTTGACTGGGGGTCAAGGGGTCGCAGGTTCAAATCCTGTCAGCCCGACGCAGATGAGGGTCCGACCGGCGCCAGCCGGGGCGGACCCTCATCTGCGTCGGGGGACGGGATGCTGGGAGACGGCCGAACGCCGTGAGGCCGGTGGCTCCTGTCAGCCCGACTCGATGGGCCGGCCGGCATGTCGCCGGGCCGGCCTTCGTCGTGCCGGCCCGGGTCGTCGCCTCACAGCGCCGAGGCCATCCGGGTGACCACCTCCGTGAGAACCGCCGGTGACGTGGCGAAGTTGAGCCGCGCGAAACCCGCCCCTGGGGTACCGAACCGCGGGCCGGGGGACAGGGCCACGCCACCCAGCGTGCGGAACGCCGTGGCCGGGTCGTCGCCGAGGCCGAGGTCGCGACAGTCGAGCCAGGCGAGGTAGGTGGCCTCCGGGATGCGGTACCCCACGCCCGGCAGGTGCTCGTCGAGCAGCGAGCCGAGCAGCCGCCGGTTGGCGTCCAGCTCGGTCATCAGGGCGGCCAGCCACTCCCGGCCGTCGTCCAAGGCCGCGGAGTGGGCCTGGACGGCGATGTGGCTCGCCCCGTGCCGATGGATCTCGGCCATCCGGCGCAGGTCGTCGACGGCATGGGGGCCGGCCACAGCGAGCCCGGACTTCAGGCCCGCGAGGTTCCATCCCTTCGACGGGGACACCACGCTGAACCCGCGCTCGGCTCCCGGGACGGTGAGGTACGGGGTGAAGCGCGCCTCGGCGTACACGAGGGGGGCGTGGACCTCGTCGGCGACGACCCGCACGCCGAACTCCTCGGCCAGGGCGGCGAGCGTGGCCAGCTCGCCACGGGTGTGGACGGCGCCGGTGGGGTTCTGTGGGTTGCACAGCAGGTATGCCGCTCGCCGCCCCCGACGTCGCGACTCCGCGAAGGCCTCGGCGAGGGAGGCGGGGGAGAGCCGCCCCTCCTCGGTGAGCGGGGCCTCGACGACCCGTCGCCCGATGGCCTCGATGAACCCGAAGAAGGCGTCGTAGACCGGGGGCGAGACGACCACGCTGCCGCCGTCGTCGGTGAGCAGCCGGAGGAGCTCGGACGCCCCGATCATGACGTCGGCGGTGAGGCTCGTCGCGTCTGGGTCGACGTCCCACCCCCAGGTGTCAGCGGCATACCGTTGGACGGCGGCGACGTACGGCGGGGCCCACGCGTATCCGGTGTCGCCCCTCGCCATCGCGGCCGTCACGGCGTCGACCACCGCGGCACAGGGTCTGGCGTCCATCTCGGCCACCCAGGCGGGCAGGACGTCGTCGCCGAAGACCCGCCATTTGACGCTGGTCCGGGTTGCGCGGAGCTGGGCGAGGGTCGATCCGAGGATGGGAGCGTCCATGCTCGGAACTGTAGGGCTAACCGCATAGGGTGACCGCATGAGCACAGGGGACCAGGGGCCGGTCGTCGACCGCGTCCTGACGGTCCCCAACGCGCTCTCGGTGCTCCGGCTGGTCGGCGTGCCGGTCTTCCTGTGGGCCGTCCTCGGCGGCCGGACCGCCCTGGCGATCGTCATCCTCGTCGCATCCGGCATCACCGACTACCTCGACGGCAAGATCGCCCGGCACTACGGGCTCGTCTCCCGGGTCGGGGAGCTGCTCGACCCGATCGCGGACCGGCTCTACATCGCCAGCACCCTGCTCGGACTGGCCTGGCGCGACGTCATCCCCTGGTGGCTCGTCGTGGTGCTGTTCTCCCGCGAGGCGTTCATGGCCGTCGTCGTGCTCGTGGCCAAGGCCCACGGCCATACCGGGCTGCCGGTCCACTACATCGGCAAGGCCGCGACCTTCAACCTCCTCTACGCGTTCCCTATCCTGCTTCTCGCCGAGGTCGGCGGCACGACGCGGGACATCGCCCTGCCGATCGGCTGGGGGTTCGCGTGGTGGGGAACCGTCCTGTACTGGGTGGCCGCCGTCTTCTATGCCGTGCAGCTGCGCGACATCGTCGCGTCCCGGGCGCGGGTGGCGTGATGGCCACCGACACCGAGCGCCGCCCCGACGAGTCGATGACCCTCATCACGACGATGCTCCGGCGCCCGCTCGACCCCGGGTATGCCGCGGCCGCGGAGGCCCGTGCGGCGGTCGGCCTGCCGCGGGCGGGGCGGCTCGGCACCCCGGTGATGATGCTGGCCTCCATCCTCCTCGGGCTTCTCGTCGGCGTCGGCGCAAGCAGCCTGCGCGCCCAGGACACGACGAAGGCCAAGGCCCGCGCGGCGCTCATCTCGCAGATCACCGACCGGCGTGCCAGCGTGGACAAGCAGTCCGCGCAGATCGCCAAGCTCCAGGCTGACCTGGCGCGGATCGAGGCGGAGGCCCTGGGCAACACCGACAGGGTGCTCCAGTCGCAGCTGGCGACCCAGTCGATGGTCGCCGGATCGGTGGCGGTCACCGGGCCCGGTTTCGTCGTCACCCTCGACAACGCTCCGTCGGCGGGGAGCGGCGGGGGAGGAGTCGACCCCCGGACCGATACGGGGCCGTCCTCGAACACCGTCCTCGCGCGCGACCTGCAGATCGTCGTCAACAGTCTGTGGGAGGCCGGGGCCGAGGCCATCTCGGTCAACGGGCTGCGGCTGACCTCGCTGTCCGCGATCCGGTTCGCCGGCGAGGCGATCCTCGTGGACTTCCGCCCGCTCAACCCGCCGTACGTCATCACCTCCATCGGCGACCCGGCCAGGCTGCCGCGCGACTTCACCAACGGACCCGGCGGGGCCTACCTGTCGACCCTGAAGTCCTCGTACGGCATCCAGGTCGACACCAGCCCCCGTGGGTCGGTCACCGTCCCAGCGGCGACCACCCTGATCACCCGGGAGGCCCGGCCGATGGATACTGGGTCCAGCCCGTCTCCCTCACCGAGCACCGGAGGCTCGCCGTGATCCCCGCGCTTGGCCTCGTGGCCGGCATTCTCGTCGGCTTGTTCATCCACCCGGAGGTTCCGGTGTGGCTACAGCCGTACCTGCCGATTGCCATCATCGCCGCCCTCGACGCCGTCTTCGGCGCCGTGCGTGCCGTCCTCGACGGGATCTTCAGCGACAAGGTCTTCGTCGTCTCGTTCCTCTCCAACGTCGTGGTCGCGGCGTTCATCGTCTTCCTCGGAGACAAGCTCGGGGTGGGCAACCAGCTCTCGACCGGGGTGGTTGTCGTCCTCGGCGTGCGGATCTTCTCCAACGTCGCCTCCATCCGCCGGCACCTCTTCCGCGCATGAGCGAGCACACTCCGGGGTCCCAGAAGGGGTCCCAGAACCGGCACCGCGGCCAGCACGTGGCGGGTGCCCCTGTCCCCGACGGCGCCGGGAGGCGCGCGCTTCCGGCCGCCGAGGGGCGGGCCGCGTGGCATCGGCTCGCGCTCTTCGGCCGCCCGCGGGCCACGCTCGCCAACCTGCTCATCACCGTGCTGGCGCTGCTGCTCGGATTCGCCATCGCCGCTCAGGTCCACCAGACCCAGGCCCAGGGCCTGGACACGCTCCGCGAGGACGACCTCGTCCGGATCCTCGACACCGTCAACCAGGACGGCGCGCGGCTCGAGCAGGAGATCAGCACTCTTCAGGCATCCCGCGACCGTCTGCAGTCCGGTGCGACGAGCCGGGAGGAGGCCCTCGCGGCCGCCAAGGACCGGCTGGTCCGGCTCGGCATCCTCACCGGGACCGTCCCCGCGGTGGGACCCGGCATCAACCTCACCATCCACGACGCGGACAACAAGATCACCGCGCCGGTCCTTCTCGACACCCTTCAGGAGCTTCGGGACGCGGGAGCCGAGGCGGTGCAGGTCAACGACATCCGGGTCGTCGCCAGCACCTACTTCACCGACGGCGACACCGGAATCGAAGTGTCCGGGCGCCCGATCCAGGCTCCGTACGTCTTCATCGCCATCGGCGACAGCCAGACCCTCGCCTCCGCGATGGACATTCCGGGCGGGGTGAGCGAGTCGGTCCGCAGCCTCGGTGGCGATACGGTCGTCACGCCGCAGAACCAGGTGACGGTGAGCGCGTTGCACACGCTTTCACCGCCTGAGTACGCTCAGCCCGTGCCGACACCGACACCCACCTCTAGCCCCTGAGGAGCACGATGAGCGAGCTTGAGTACCCCGAGGACCTGCGTTACACCGGCGAGCACGAGTGGGTTCGCGCGAGCGGGGGCGACACCGTCCGAGTAGGCATCACGGCATACGCCCAGGCTGCCCTCGGCGACGTCGTCTACGTCTCGCTCCCCGCCGTCGGTGACGTCGTCGCGGCGGGTGATGCATGCGGTGAGGTCGAGTCGACGAAGTCGGTCAGCGACGTCTACGCCCCCCTCAGCGGCGAGGTGACGGCTGTCAACCTCTCGCTCGACAGTGCCCCCGAGCTCGTCAACGCGGACCCCTACGGCGACGGCTGGATGTTCGAGATGCGACCTTCCACCGCCGGCGACCTCGACGGTCTGATGGACCCGGAAAGCTACCGCGGGCAGCTCTCCTGACGGATCGTGCCAAGCAGTGTGCATCACCCTCATCCGGTGACCTAGGGTGAAGGACGCAGTTAGACGACGCAGTAAGGAGCCCTCCCATGACTGGTGACGAGCGCGAGCCCCAGGCCGGTGGCGTGCCCGAGGAGCCGGGCGTGGCCCCCGACGGCACGACGATGCACCTGCAGGCCGTCCCCGGCGACATGGAACGCGCCGAGCCGGTGTCCGAGGGCGAGGTATCCCTGACCCGGGCCGACCAGGCGACCGTCGAGGCACTTCGCCCCGGAACCGCCCTCCTGGTCGTCCTGCGCGGGCCGAACACCGGCGCGCGGTTCCTCCTCGACGACGACGAGGTCTCCTCAGGTCGTCACCCGGACAGCGACATCTTCCTCGACGACGTCACGGTCTCGCGCAAGCACGCGGTGTTCTCCCGGACCCACGAGGGCTTCGTCGTCCGTGACGTCGGGTCGCTCAACGGAACGTATGTCAACCGCAACCGGATCGACCAAGCCGTGCTCGTCACCGGCGACGAGGTCCAGATCGGCAAGTTCCGCCTCGTCTTCTACGCCGCCAAGGACTGACACAGCCGAGCGCGACCCGTGACCACCTCATCACCACCCCGGCGCCTGACCATCGGCGCCGTCCTCGAGGACCTGCGCGGGGAGTTCCCCGAGATCACCATCTCCAAGATCCGGTTCCTCGAGACGGAGGGACTCGTCGAGCCGGCCCGGACCGCGTCCGGCTACCGCTCCTTCGCAGCCGCAGACGTGGAGCGGCTCCGCTACGTCCTGCGGGCACAGCGGGACCGGTTCTGGCCGCTCAGGGTGATCCGCGAGTCCCTGGACGCCCTCGACCGCGGCCTGGTCCCCGAGGCCGACGAGCCCGACGCCAGGCCGCGCGCGCCCCACGCGACGCCGGACCCCGACCTCGCGACCGTGGCCGATCTGGCGAACCCTGCTGCCGTCCGGCTGACGGCCACGGAGCTGTGCCAGGCATCCGGGCTCAGTACCGCGGAGTGCGACGCACTCAGCGCACACGGTCTGCTGCGCCCGGACGAGGAGGGCTATCTCGGGGAGGCAGACCTGCGGGTGGCCGAGGCGGCGGCCGGGCTGGCGGCCTACGGCATCGAGGCCCGGCACCTCCGGGCGTTCCGGACCGCGGCCGACCGTGAAGTGGGCCTGGTCGACCAGGCCGTGGGTGCCACCCATCCGGGGGCGGACCGCAGGGCCGCCGCCGCCGAGGTCGCCCGGCTGTGCCTCGCCCTGCACACCGCCCTGGTCAAGGGCGGGCTGCACGCCGGACCCGGGGCCCACTGACGACCGGTGAACCGACGCAGTGACAGCCGCCCGGGGTACGGTGAGCTGGTGAAGGTCCTGGACGTCCTCGGAGTCCGCGTCGAGATGCCAACGAACGCGCCGATCGTCCTGCTGCGCGAGCGGGACGGTGACCGCTACCTGCCCATCTGGATCGGCGCCGCCGAGGCGACGGCGATCGCCTATGCCCAGCAGGGCGTCGTGCCGCCGCGGCCGCTCACCCATGACCTGCTGAGGAACGTCATCGACCAGCTCGGCCACACGCTGACGCGTGTTCGCATCGTCGAGCTCCGGGACGGGGTCTTCCATGCCAAGCTCGACGTCGACGGGGGTGCTGCCGGAGGAGGGGCCGAGATCGAGTCCCGTAGCTCGGATGCCATCGCCCTCGCCCTGCGCGCCGGAGCCGAGATCGTGGCCGAGGACGACCTCCTCGACGAGGCGGGAGTGGCGATGGCGACCGAGGAGGAGGACGAGGTCGAGAAGTTCAAGGAGTTCCTCGACCAGGTGTCGCCGGAGGACTTCGGCGTCGAGGGTCATCCGGAGGACGGTTGACTAAGCCTCTAGTAGACGTCGAGGGTATGCCGTGACTTCCGCGACACACCGACGCGAAACATGCAGTGGTGATTGACGCTGGTAACACCAGTCCCTACTGTCACAGAAGTCAAGTTACGTCCGTGTAGTCACGGGCCTGTTGTTCGGAGGTCGGCGTGAACTCGAGTGTCATTCCTAGCGGAGGCACCACCACCGAGCGGGCTGCCCGAGCGGGAGCGCAGGGTCTGCTCTTCGACGACGACCTGCCGATGCTGGACGAGGAGGTCGGCTACCGCGGCCCGACGGCCTGCCGCGCCGCCGGAATCACCTACCGCCAGCTCGACTACTGGGCGCGCACGGGGCTCGTCGAGCCATCCGTTCGGGGCGCCGCCGGCTCGGGCACCCAGCGGCTCTACGGCTTCCGCGACATCCTCGTCCTCAAGGTCGTCAAGCGACTGCTCGACACGGGAGTCTCCCTCCAGCAGATCAGGGTGGCCATCCAGTCGCTGCGTGAGCGGGGGGTCGAGGACCTGGCCCGGATCACCCTCATGAGCGACGGCGCCTCGGTCTACGAGTGCACGTCGAGCGACGAGGTCATCGACCTGCTCCAGGGCGGCCAGGGCGTCTTCGGCATCGCCGTGGGGCGGGTCTGGCGCGACGTCGAGGGCGAGCTGGCCGACCTGCCCGGTGAGCGCGCCGACGTGGAGACCAACCCGCTCGATGGCGACGACGAGCTGACGATGCGGCGTCGGCACCGGCTGGCCTGAGCTCGCACCGCATCCCATACCCGCGCCGGTTGCAGCCCGGTTTGCTAGATTGAGCCCGCTGCGAACACCGTGCGGGAGAGTCCCCGACTGACATGGCTGTCGGGGCGCCGAAGGGGCAAACTCCCCGGAACCTCTCAGGCGCCAGGACCGTGCGGATCAGGCACCTCTGGAACGGTCCTCCGTGACAGAAGGGGAGGCGACCGCATGCGTCCCGCGCCTCAGGAGCCGACATGACCGCGAGCCCCACCGCCCCAGCCAGCGAGATGACCCCGGAGCCGGGCGTGCCCGCCTTCGCCGGCCGCCACATCGGCCCCCGCGACCGGGACGTCGCCGAGATGCTCGCGACGGTCGGCCAACCCTCGCTCCGTGCCATGCTCGAGGTCGCCGTGCCTGGAGCGATCCGGACCAGCGAGGGGCTGGACCTCCCGGCCGCCGAGTCGGAGGCTGCCGTCGTCGAGGAGCTGCGGGCCCTGGCCGACCGCAACACCGTCCTCACCTCGATGATCGGCCTGGGCTACTACGGGACCGTCGTCCCGCCGGTCATCGGCCGCAACATCCTCGAGAACCCCGCGTGGTACACGGCCTACACGCCGTACCAGCCCGAGATCTCACAGGGCCGGCTCGAGGCTCTCATCAACTTCCAGACGATGGTGAGCGACCTCACCGCTCTGGACACGGCCGGGTCCTCCCTCCTCGATGAGGGCACGGCCGCGGCCGAGGCGATGACCCTCATGCGACGGGCCGGCCGTGCTCCCGCCGACGCGGTCCTGCTCGTCGATGACGCTCTCTTCCCGCAGACGCTCGGCGTGGTCCGGACGCGAGCGTTCCCCCTCGGGATCGACGTCGTGGTCGCCGACCTCACCGCGGTGACCGACGCGGGATCGCTGACGGCGGCCGCCGGCGGCCGCCCCGTCTTCGGCGTCCTCGTCCAGTACCCCGACTCCGACGGCGTCCTGCACGACTGGCGGGCCCTGGCATCGGCGGCCCACGAGGCCGGCGCGCTGCTCACGGCGGCCGCCGACCTCCTGGCCCTCACCCTGGCGACCCCGCCCGGGGAGTGGGGCGCGGACGTCGCCATCGGGACGACCCAGCGGTTCGGCGTGCCGATGGGCTTCGGCGGTCCGCACGCGGGCTACATCGCCGTCCGGGCCGGGCTGGAGCGCACCATGCCCGGCCGGCTCGTCGGCGTGTCCGTCGACGAGGACGGCGCGCCCGCCTACCGGCTCGCCCTGCAGACCCGCGAGCAGCACATCCGCCGCGAGAAGGCCACCTCCAACATCTGCACCGCCCAGGTCCTCCTCGCGGTCATGTCGGCCATGTATGCCGTTTACCACGGGCCGCGAGGCCTGTGCGCGATCGGGGCCGAGGTCCACGCCAAGGCCATCGAGCTGGCCGAGTCTCTGCGGTCGGCGGGCTACGAGGTCGGCTCGCGGCCGTTCTTCGACACCATCTCGGTGTCTGCGCCCGGTCGGGCCGACGAGCTCGTGGCGGCCGCCGTCGAGCGGGGCGTCAACATTCGTCTCGTCGATGCCGACACGGTCACCCTCAGTGTCGACGAGACGACCGGCACCGACGACCTGTCCCGGGTGTGCGCGGCCTTCGGCGCGACGCTCGGTGAGGCTCCGCAGGCGGAGCGCCCGGACTGGCCCGGGCACCTGCTCCGCACGTCGGACTACCTCACCCATCCGGTCTTCAGCAGCCACCACAGCGAGACGTCGATGCTGCGCTACCTGCGTCGGCTCGCCGACAAGGACTTCGCCCTCGACCGCGGGATGATCCCGCTGGGGTCGTGCACGATGAAGCTCAACGCCACCACCGAGATGCTGGCGCTGTCCTGGCCCGAGTTCGCCGACCTGCACCCCTTCGCCCCGGCCACGCAGACGCAGGGCATCCGGGCCGTCATCGACCAGCTCTCCGGGTGGCTCTGCGAGATCACCGGCTATGACGCCGTCTCGCTGCAGCCCAACGCCGGCTCGCAGGGCGAGCTGTCCGGCCTGCTTGCGATCGCGGCATACCATCGCGCCAGCGGTGACACGGACCGCCGGATCTGCCTCATCCCCGCCAGCGCTCACGGCACGAACGCGGCCAGCGCCGTCATGGCGGGCATGCAAGTCGTCGTCGTCGGCACCGACCCCGAGAGCGGCTCGATCGACCTGGCCGACCTGCGTGCCAAGGTCGACCAGCATCGTGACCGGCTGGCGGCGATCATGGTGACCTACCCCTCGACGCACGGCGTCTTCGAGGACACGATCACCGAGCTGTGTGCTCTCGTCCATGACGCCGGCGGACAGGTCTACGTCGACGGTGCGAACCTCAACGCGCTCGTCGGCGCCGCCCGGCCCGGTCGGTTCGGTGCCGATGTGTCGCATCTGAACCTGCACAAGACCTTCGCCATTCCGCACGGCGGCGGTGGCCCGGGCGTCGGTCCGGTCGCCTGCCGTGCGCATCTTGCGCCGTTCCTGCCCAACCACCCCCTCGACCCGGCCGCGGGGCCGGCGACCGGGGTGGGCCCGGTCGCGTCGGCGCCGTACGGCTCGGCATCCATCCTGCCCATCTCGTGGGCGTACCTCCGGCTGATGGGTGGCGCCGGGCTGGCCCGGGCGTCGCAGGTGGCGGTCCTCAACGCGAACTACATCGCGGCCCGGCTGCGGGACCACTTCCCGGTCCTCTATGCCGGGGTCGCCGGCCTGGTCGCCCACGAGTGCATCCTCGACGTCCGCGGCATCACCCATGACACCGGCGTCACCGTCGACGATGTGGCCAAGCGGCTCATCGACTACGGGTTCCACGCGCCCACCATGTCCTTCCCCGTGGCGGGAACCCTCATGGTCGAGCCCACCGAGAGCGAGGACCGCTACGAGCTGGACCGGTTCTGCGAGGCGATGATCGCCATCAAGGGCGAGGTCGACGAGGTGGGCGCGGGCTCGGTGTCCCCCGAGGAGAGCGTGCTGCGGCACGCGCCGCATACCGCCGCGTCCCTCGCGGGGGAGTGGAACCACCCGTACGACCGGAGCCGCGCTGCGTTCCCTCCCGGGGTGAGCGCGGACGGGAAGTACTGGTCACCGGTGCGGCGGATCGACCAGGCATACGGCGACCGCCATCTCGTCTGCGCCTGCCCGCCGCCGGAGGCCTTCGAGGGGTCGGTCGAGGAGTAGCCGCCGGGGAGCATCGCCCGGCCCCCGACCGCAGCGGCAGGCGAAGGCCGGCGTCCGGGCCGTGTGCAGCGTCGGGTCGAGGCGGCCGCTCAGGCGGCCGTCACGCCCTGGTCGGTGCGGACCGTGATGGTGCTGCCGGCCATCCCCTTGTGGACGATGACCTGGCTCGGGATCCGCGAGCGGAGCTCGGCGACATGGGACACGACGCCGACCGCCCGGCCGCCCTCACGAAGGCCGTCGAGAACGCCGAGGACCTGATCCAGGCTCTCGTCGTCGAGGGCGCCGAACCCCTCGTCCACGAACAGGGTTCGCAGGTCGAAGCCCCCCGCCTCCTCACGCACCGCCTCGGCCAGGCCCAGGGCGAGGGCGAGGGAGGCCATGAACGCCTCGCCGCCGGACAGCGTCGAGGTCTCCCGGTTGACACCCGTCCACTGGTCGAGCACCCGCAGCCCCAGGCCGCTGCGGGCCCCCCGCGCCGCGAGGTCGTCGGAGTGCTCCAGTCGGTACCGGCCGGAGCCCATGACGGCGAGGCGCTCGTTGGCGAGCTCGACGACCTTCTCGAGACGAGCGGCAAGGACGAAGGAGGTGAGCCGCATCCGCATGATGTTGTCGGGCCCGAGCCCGCCGACGGTGTCGGCCAGCTCCTTGAGCCGGGCGCGGCGGTCGAGCGCGGGGCCGAGCTCGGCGCAGCGCCGCTCGATCCCGGGCCGGAGTCGTTGGATGCCGCGTAGGCAGGCCGTCGTCCGGGTGTGGGCGTCCTGGGCGGCGAGGAGCGCCCCCTTGGCCTCCCGCTCGGCCGCGGCGAGGGCGGTGAGGTCGGCGGGGTGCGCCTGCTCGGCCTCGTCCAGTTCCGGGTCGGCGAGGCCGGCCCGGACGGTGGTGAGGTCGCGGATATGTGCCTGGGTGGCCTGGCCGAGCGCGGCCGTCTCCTCTCGGGAGAGCGCCGCGCCGATGACCTCGTCGAGGTCGGCGAAACCGGCCTCCCGCAGCGCCCCGTCAAGGTCGCGACCGGCCCGGGCGACCAGCGTTCTCGCATTCGTCAGCGCCTCGACCGCGGCGACGTGGTCGGTCAGACCCGAGCCGGCCGCCGCGTGGCTCCGGGCAAGCCGGCGAAGGGCAGCGTCGTCGACGGTGGTGGTTCCGGAGACCGACCGCCGTCCACCGGTTGGCGCCGCCGGGCAGGGGCAGCGATCGGCGTGGTCGTCGAACGCCTGGGCGAGGGTCGTCGTGATCGTCGCCACCTCCGTGGCGAGCTCGGTCACCACGCCGTCGAGCCGGGCCCGCTCGGTCCCGATCGCCGCGGAGCGCTCGGCGCCGGACTGCCGCGTGGCCGCGGCTTCGGCCAGCCCGGTCCGGGCCTCCGCCAGGGCGTCTGCCGCCGCCCGGGCGGCAGCCAAGGCCGACCGGGCGGCCGCCAGGTCCCTCTCGAGGGCGGCGGCATCGACATCCTCGCCCAGCCGGGCATGCAGATCCGCCACCAACGCCAGCCGGGCGGAGATCTGGACCTCGAGCTCGTGGTGCGCGGCGTGTCGACCGGCGGCCTCGTCCTGGGCCGCGGCCACGGCCACGGCGGTGACCGGGTCGGTGGACGTGGCGGGCCTGGGGTGCTCGGGAGACCCACACACCGGGCAGGGTGCGCCGTCGCTGAGCGAGCCGGCGATCTCTGCCGCCATCCCCTCGATGCGTCGCTGTTGAAGGTCCAGGGCGGCCTGGCGAGCGTCCTGGGCCCGATCCCGGGCCTCGGCCGCGGCGCCGCGCAGCCGGTCGGCCTCCACCGCGGCCAGCTCGAGCCGGCGGCACGCATCCACCCGTTCCGCGGCGCGGGCGACGCGCTCGGTCAGGGCGTCGACCTCACCGGCCCGCTCGCTGAGGGCCGCCACCCGTTCGTCTGCGGCGGCATGGTCGGCAGCAGCCTGTGCCGCGAGAGCCTCGACCCGCGCCAGCTCCTCGTCGAGCGCGGCCTGCCGGGAACGTCCCTGCTCAAGGCGGTCCTCGACGTCAGCGAGCCCGGAGGCGAGACGACCGATGTCGTCGACGAGGCGGTCCAGGCCGCGGACCCGGTCCAGGAGGAGGAGAACCCCGTCGGCCGACCAGTCGTCGATGCCGAGCCCGGCGATGGCGCCGCGGCTGGCCGTGACCGCGTCGGCCCGGACGGACTCCTCCTCCCTCGAGCGCCGCAGGGCCTGCCGGTGGCCGGCCACGGTCGCGGCGCGGCTCGCGGCGTCGAGGCGGGCGAGATCAGTGGCATGCTCGCGGGACCGCGCCTCGAGCTGAGCGAGCCGGGTCCGTAGGTGGGCGGCCCGGGCTCGCAGGCCTTCGCGCCGCTCGGCAGCCGTCAGCGCCGCGCCGGCGGCTCGTTCGGCGGTCGCGGCGTCGTCGAGCTCGGCCATCGTCGAGGAGACGGAGGCCTCGAGCGCTCCCTCGACCTCGGCCAGCCGGGCCGGCAGCCCGGCCGGCTGCACGTCGACCCACCCGTGGTCGGGCTCGGGCACCTGGTCGGCAAGGACGTCACCGAGCCGGGCGAGGTCGGTGCGCAGTGCCCGGTCGGTCTCCTCGACGAGACCGGTCGCCAGGCGGCGCTGGTCGGCGAGCCAGGTCTCGACGTCGCTGAACCGCTCGATGTCGAACAGCCGCTCGAGCAGCTCGCGGCGTTCCTCGGCGGATGCCCGCAGGAAGGCCGCGAAGTCACCCTGGGGGAGCAGGACCACCTTGGCGAACTGCTCCAGGCCCATGCCGAGCACGTCCTTGACGATGTCGGCGACCTCGTCGGGGCGGGTGCTGAGCGGCGTCCAGGTGCCGTCCCGTCGCTCCTCCAGGGAGACCGTGGCATGCATCGAGCGCAGGCCGGTGCCCCGCTTCTTGGGCCGCGCGTACTCGGGGCTGCGGTGGATGCGCAGCCGACGCCCGGAGGCGGTCAGCTCGAGCTCGACCACCGGAACCGCGTCCGGCGCAGCGTGGTCGGAGCGAAGGCCGTGCTTGGTCCGCGCGCCGGGCACATCGGCGTACAGGGCGAAGCACACCGCGTCGAGAAGGGAGGTCTTGCCGGCGCCGGTCGCACCCTGGATGAGGAACAGGCCACCCTCGGTGAGGGCGTCGACGTCGACCTCGACGCGTTCCGGGAACGGCCCGAACGCGGTCGCCGCGAGCCGGTGCACCCTCACGCGGCGCCCTCCGCGAGGGGAGTGGCCCCGGTGGCCACGCCCTCGTCGTCGCCGGTGGCGCGGCGTAGTCGAGAGGCTTCGAGCGCCTCGCCGAGCAGGGCACGCTCCTCGTCGGTGGCCGCGCGCCCAGCACGAACGTGGCCGAGGAAGTCGCAGCACACGTCGAGGTCGGGACGTCGGGCGACGCGGGCGGCATACGAACGGACCGGCACGGGCACGCCCTCGGGGGCGAACTCGAGGGCCAGCGCGTGCGGGAACCGGCGGCGCACCCGATCCATGGCGCCGACCGGGCGAACCGGGTCGGTGAGCGTGACGTGACACCAGGCCTGCTCGGCCCTGGCATGACGCGGGTCGGTGAGGAGGGACTCGAGGTCGCCGCGGAGGACGGCGAGCGGACGGCCGACGGGGGCCGGCACGTGCTGGAGGCCGACCAGGCCGGAGGTCCCGACCTCGACAAGCCACGACCCCTTGTGGTGGTCGACCTCGCTGAACGACATCGCCACGGGGGACCCGGAGTAGGCGACGGAGTCGGTGATCCGCTGCCGGCCGTGGAGGTGGCCGAGGGCGACATAGTCGACCCCGTCGAAGACCTCGGGCGGGACGGCCGCCACCCCGCCGGAGGAGATGTCCCGCTCGGAGTCGCTGCCGACCCCGCCGGCGACGAACGCGTGGGCCATGACGACCGTGGGCCGCCGGGCCTGCGCGGCGTCGGCCCGCACCCGGGCCATGGCGGCCCGCAGCACCCCGGCGTGGCTGCGCTCCGGCGCGCCGAGACGGTCGGCCGCCAGCGCGGGCTCGAGGTAGGGCAGCGGGTAGATCGCCACGTTGTCGACGAGGACCGGTCGACCGACCGCGTCGATGGAGGTGCGGATGTGGAGACCGGCGCGCTCCAGCAGGCCGGCGGCGAAGCCGAGCCGGATGGCCGAGTCGTGGTTGCCGCTGGACAGGACGACCCGGGCGCCGGTGTCGATGATCCGCTCGACGGACTCCGAGAGCAGCGCGACCGTGTCGGGCGATGGCATGGCGCGGTCGTACACGTCGCCGGAGACGACGACCGCGGCCACGTGCTCGCTGCGGCACACCTCGACGAGGTGGTCGAGGTAGGTCGCCTGGGCGCCGAGCAGCCCCACCTGGTGGAAGGACCGCCCGAGGTGCCAGTCGGAGGTGTGGATCATCCGCACACCCCGAGGCTAGGAGAGAGGACAGACACCGGCCTGCACCGAAACGCATCCGGCGCCGACCGAAACGCCTTTCACGTCGCCCGAAACGCCGCCGGGCGGACCCGGACGCACACTCGTCCGGCCGGGCATGACGGGTGTGTCACGCCGACACAGGTTCCCAAGGCCCCCTCGTGTGTGGTTCCTTTGATGTTCAAGGAGGGGGTCAGAGGCCCCCAACACACTCGTGGAGGTCTCGGTGGGCACGGAGACGGGGGCGCAGCGCTACAGCCGCGAGGAGCGTCAGCGGTTCCGCGAGAAGGTCCGCCAGGACCTCGACGTCTTCGAGCGGATGCTCAACCAGAGCTCGTTCGAGTTCGACGGGCCGATGACGGGGATCGAGATCGAGCTCAACCTCGTCGACGAGCACTTCGACCCCCACTTCCACAACGCGACGGTCCTCGAGGCCATCGCGGACCCCGGCTACCAGACCGAGCTGGCCAAGTACAACATCGAGCTCAACGTCCCGCCTCGTCCGCTTCCGGGCAACGCCACGCTGGAGCTCGAGAAGGACCTTCGGGACTCGCTCAACGCCGCCGAGGCCAAGGCCCGGGAGGTGGGGTCCCGGATCGTCGCCATCGGCATCCTCCCGACGATCATGCCCGAGCACTACGAGGGCGACTGGATCAGCGACAACAACCGCTACACGGCCCTCAACGACTCGATCTTCGGGGCCCGCGGCGAGGACATCTTCCTTGACATCGAGGGCCCGAGCGGTGAGCGCGTGGCGACGTATGCCGACTCCATCGGCCCCGAGTCGGCCTGCACCTCGG
This sequence comes from uncultured Actinomycetota bacterium, assembly GCA_963771015.1. Taxonomy (GTDB): domain Bacteria; phylum Actinomycetota; class Actinomycetes; order Actinomycetales; family Dermatophilaceae; genus CAVSJJ01. The sequence goes on along the minus strand of CAVYRN010000008.1, from coordinate 71,155 downwards.
TCCAGCTCCACCTTCAGGTGTCACCGGCGGAGTTCGCCGACCACTGGAACGCCGCTCAGGCGCTCTCGGCTCCGCAGGTCGCCCTCGCCGCCAACAGCCCCTTCTTCTTCGGCAAGCGGCTGCACGCCGAGACCCGCATCGCACTGTTCCGGCAGGCGACCGATACCCGTTCCGTCGAGCTGAAGAACCAGGGCGTGCGTCCGCGGGTGTGGTTCGGTGAGCGGTGGATCACCTCGATCTTCGACCTGTTCGAGGAGAACACCCGCTACTACCCGGTCCTGCTCGCCGACGTCAGCCCCGAGGACCCGATGGCCATGCTGGAGGCGGGCGTCGCCCCACAGCTCTCCGAGCTGCGACTGCACAACGGGACGATCTACCGGTGGAACCGCCCGGTCTACGACATCGTCGGCGACCGACCCCATCTACGGGTCGAGAACCGTGTCCTGCCGGCCGGCCCGACGATCGCCGACACCCTTGCCAACGCCGCCTTCTACTACGGGACGATCCGGACGCTGGCCCAGCAGGACCGCCCGGTCTGGACGAAGATGAGCTTCGCCGCGTGTCAGGAGAACTTCGACCGTGCCGCCGTCGACGGCATCGACGCGCGCTTCTACTGGCCGGCGTTCGGGGAGGTGGGGGCCGACGAGCTCGTCCTGCGGCATCTGTTGCCGCTCGCCCATGAGGGCCTGAGCCAATGGGGGGTCTCGGACGAGGTGCGCGAGCGCTACCTCGGCATCATCGAGGGACGGTGCACGACCGGTGTCAACGGGGCAACCTGGCAGTCGGACACCGTGGCCAGGCTCGAGCAGCGGGGTCTGGACCGGCGCAGCGCCCTGCGCGAGATGCTCCGCCACTACGCGGAGAACATGGCCGTCAACGCGCCGGTCCACACCTGGCCGCTGCCCTAGCGTGGGACCCGGCTACGGCGCCACGTTCCACGACAGGACGGCGCGAGTGTGCTCGTACCCCAGCACGCTCATGGTCCCGGGCCCGAGGACGAGCTGGGCGGCCAGATCCGGGTCCCGGCCGAGGTAGCGGGCCGCGAGGATCCGCAGGGCGTGCCCGTGCCCCACGAGCAGCGCGTCGCCCCCCTCCAGAGCGGGGACGACCCGAGCCAGCACCCGGTCGGCCCGGGTCGCCACCTGGGCGAGGCTCTCCCCGGGCGTGGTCCCCGGCACGACCCCGTCCCCGAAGACGGTCCAGCCGTCGCCGCGCCACTCCCGGACCTGCTCGGTGGTCAGACCCTCGTAGCCGCCGTAGTCCCACTCGACGAGATCGGGGTCGACGGCGGGTCGGCGTCCCGCGAGCTCGGCGGTCCGGCGGGCCCGCTGCAGAGGCGAGCACAGCGTCAGCCCGAACGAGAACCCGTCCAGCGGACCGGCCAGCCGCCGGGCCTGGGCCTCTCCGTCGGGGGTGAGCACCACGTCGGTGAGGCCGGTGTGGCGGCCCTGCTGGGCCCACGCGGTCTCGCCGTGGCGGACGAGCACGAGACGGCCCGGCGGCAGAGAGTCCATGGCCCCACTCTGGCAGGATCGCCTCATGCCGCGGTACGTCGCCTTCCTGCGGGCCGTCAACGTCGGCGGCCGGTTCGTCAAGATGGCCGACCTGCGAGCGGCGCTCGTCGACGGCGGGTTCGGGGACGTCGAGACGCATATCCAGAGCGGCAACGTCCACGTCTCGACGGCGATGCGCTCGCCGGCCAAGGTGGCCGCGACGCTGGAGGCCCTCCTGGCCGAGCGGGCCGGTTTCGAGATCCCAGCCATCGTCCGTACCCCGCGGGAGCTGGCGTCCCTGCTCGCCCAGGCCGACGGCATACCCGCGATGCTGCGCGGGGAGCCCAAGCGCTATCTCGCCCTGGCATCCGGGCCCGTGCCCGGTGAGGGACGACGCCTGCTGGAGGCGTGGGACAGGCCGGGTGAGGCGCTGCGGGTGCTCAGCGACGCCGTTCTCGGCGAGTTCTCCATCGCCTTCCATACGATCCGCCTGACCAACGCCCGACTCGAGAAGATGACCGGGCTGACCACGACCTGGCGCGACCTGGCGGTCGTGCGCACCATCGCCGAGAAGTGGAGCGACTGAGATGACCGACGAGAACACCGACACCGGCCACCGCCGCGTCACCCTGACCCGGACCGGGTTCGCGGAGTTCGACGCGACCAACGAGCGGGGCGGCACGATCCACCTGGGCGGCGAGGGCGCGGACTTCCGTCCGGTCGAGCTGCTCCTCGCCGCGATGGCCGGGTGCAGCGCCATCGACGTCGACTACATGACGAGCCGACACGCCGAGCCGGCGGAGTTCGAGGTCGTGTCGGTCGGCCAGAAGGTGCGCGACGCGGACGGCAACCACATGACCGGCCTCGAGGTGACGTTCCGGGTCGTCTTCCCCGCGGGAGAGGGCGGCGACACCGCCCGTGAGCGGCTCCCGCGCGCCATCGCCAAGAGCCACGACCTGCTGTGCTCGGTCTCGCGGACCATCCAGCTCGGCAGCCCGGTCACGATGACGCAGGCCTGATCCTCGCTTAACCTGGGGCATGGCCCGCTACGTCGAGATGCACCCCGTGGACCCCCAGCCCCGCGCCGTGCGCCAGGTCGCCGAGATCCTCCGGGACGGTGGCCTCATCGCATATCCCACCGACTCCGGCTACGCCCTCGGCGCCATGCTCGGGAACCAGGACGCCAAGGACCGGATACGCGAGATCCGCCGGCTCGACGACAAGCACCACTACACCCTGGTCTGCAAGGACTTCGCCCAGCTCGGGCAGTTCGTGCACGTCGACAACACCGTCTTCCGCGCCGTCAAGGCCGCGACGCCCGGGCCCTACACCTTCATCCTGCCGGCCACCCATGAGGTCCCGCGTCGACTGCTCCACCCGAAGAAGCGCACGGTCGGGGTCCGGATCCCGGACCATCCGGTGGTCCGGGCGCTGCTGGCCGAGATCGGCGAGCCCCTCCTGTCGAGCACCCTGCTCATGCCGGGCCAGACCGAGCCGATGACCGAGGGCTGGGTCGTCAAGGAGTCGCTCGACCACGCCGTCGATGCCATCGTCGATGCCGGCGAGTGCCCCGGGGAGCCGACGACCGTCATCGACCTGTCCGACGACACCGTCGAGGTCGTCCGCACCGGGGCCGGCGACCCCGCGCGGTTCGGGTAACCGTCGATGGGCGCGCCGGGCCGGCCGGTGGGCGGCGACAACGTCATCAAGACGTACCGCTACCTGCGGCTCGCCATGATCTTCCTCGTCGGCCTGCTGGGTGTCGCGGTGCTCCGCGAGGGGCTGACCCGCGAGCCCGCCTGCTGGGAGGTCTCGATCAGCTCGTACTACTACACGCCGGTCCGGGGGGTCTTCGTCGGCGTCCTGGTCGCCGTCGGCGTCTGTCTCGTGGCTCTCAAGGGCAACACCGAGCCTGAGGACGTCCTGCTCAACCTCGCCGGCATCCTCTCCCTCGGCGTTGCCTTCGTCCCGACCCCGGCCGGCGGGACCTGCCGCACGAGCTCCGCCAACGCCGTGGCCACCATCCGCGACGACGTGGCCAACAACGTCTTCGCCCTCCTGGTCGTGGGAGGCGTCGCTCTGGCGTGGGCGATATGGGCGGCCCGTCGAGAGCGCGCCACCACCGGCTGGCAGCCCGTCGACGTCGGCGGAGCGGCAGCCGCGGCGGTTCTCGTGGTGGGTGCGGCCGTCCTGTTCGGGCTCGCCCGCGACACGTTCCTCCGCTGGGCCCACGACGCCTCGGCGATCACGATGTTCCTCTGCCTCGTCGTCGTCATGGCGCTCAACGCCCTCGGGGTCGGTCGTCAGCGCAGCGACAAGGACCTCCCGCTCGGCGAGGCGCTGCGCACGGGCTATGCCGCCGTCGGGGTCGCGATGGTCCTCACCCTGGGGGTCGTCATCGTCCTCGAGGTGGCCGACGTGGGCACCGCGCACCTCGTGCTGTGGCTGGAGGCGGCGCTCATCGTCGAGTTCGCGGCCTTCTGGGCGCTGCAGACCCGCGAGCTCTGGTCGACGGGCCTGCGCCCGAGCGGCTAGGGCGGTCAGGCGGTCGGCGTGGCCGCCCGCAGCTCGGCGAGCACCCGGGCGTCGATGCCGCCGGGGGAGTGGCGCATCTCGAGGTTGGCCTCGCCCATCCACCGCTCCAGCGCGGCGGCGGTGTCGGTGCCCGCGTCCCGCTCACCGAGGGTGAGCAACCGTCGGGCGACCTCGTCCCGAAGGGGTCCGGCGAGCGGTTCAACGTCCTCGGGGACGCCGAAGTACAGGTCGTGGAGGTCCTGGATCCGCGCCAGCTCCCTCGGAGCGTCCGGGTGGTCGTCGACGCGGAGGTCGGCGAGCACCCCGGCATGGTCGTAACCGGCGCCGGGGGCCACGGCGTACAGCGCAGCGCTCTGCCGCCCGCGGGCGTCGCCGCCTGCGGCATCCCCGGCGAGCAGCGCCGCGACGAGGCGCCTGGCGAAGGGTTGCCCGACACCCTCCAGCCAGGCCCGCTCCATCTCCTCCACGACCTGGGGCCCGACGAGGATGTTGCCCTGGATGGCGTATGCCGTACCGGGGCCGCTCCCCGTCCGGCCACCGGCCCACGGCATGCAGTCGCCGCCGGTGAACGTGGCGGCGCCCGCGGCACCGACGACCCCGACCTGCCGGGCGGAGCGCCCCTCGTCGGCCGCGATGGCGGCGTCGAGACCGGCCGTAGGCGTGGCCCCGGCCGCGAGGGCGTCAAGGAGCTCGGGGATGTAGGCGACTCGGGCGAAGGACTGGGTCGCCACGGCACCGACCCCGAGACGCGCACCCGGGACGACGGAGCCGACCGCGAGGAACCTGCTGGCGACGGCGACGCCGAGTGCCTCGCCCATCTGGGCCACGATCGAGAAGGTCACCACGCCACCCTAGAACGCCACCCGTCTCGGGACTCCGCTCGCGCCGAGCCCGGCCGGCCCGGACGAGGCATCGGGGAGGGCCGTACGGATGACCCGGGACCGACCGTTCGGGCGTGGCGGGGAAGGCCCGGTGGTCGATAGAACATCGGTGGGTGCTTCAGCACCCGCTCTCACGACCCCCGAGAGGCGCCCATGCTTGGCCCCAGGTTCGAGGACCTGCTCGAGCGCGCGCAGTCGGGCGACCCGCTGGCCTTCGGCGAGCTGTGGCGTGATGCCCAGCCGATGCTGCTGCGCTACCTCAGGGTGCTCGCGGGCACCGATGCCGAGGACGTTGCGAGCGTGACGTGGATGCGGGTCATCGAGCGGCTGGGGGACTTCTCCGGCAGCGAGGCGGGGTTCCGCCGCTGGCTGGTGACCGTGGCCCGCAACCATCACATCGACCAGGTCCGGGCGTCAGCGCGGCGCCGGGTGGATCTCATCGACGACCTGCAGAGCCTGGACGTCGACGGGGCCGCACCCGACCCGGCCGATCTCATCGCCGCGAAGATGTCCACCCAGTCCGCCCTTGAGCTCATCGGGCGCCTTCCGCATCCGCAGGCCGAGCTCATCATGCTCCGGGTCGTCATGGGCCTCGACGTCGCGGATGTCGCCGAGGTCACCGGTCGCACCCCCGGGGCGGTCCGGGTCGCCGTGCATCGGGCGCTGCGCCGCCTGGAGGCGATCCTCGCCGCCGACCTCGTGGGCGTAACGGGCGGCGACACGAGATCGTTCTCCTAGTGCCATGACACATCACAACGCCCCGTCCCACGTCGATGACTTCGGCGTCGCGGACATGTTCCTTGCCGGACGGACCGACGTCCTGTCCGAGGACCTGACCGCCGTGTTCCACGCCGCATCCGGCCCGGCCCGCGCGAGCGAGCTCGCCGGAGCCGCCGACGCGATGGAGACCTTCCTGACGTTCGGCCCGGGAGCCGCCGTGACGCTCGAGGCCGAGCTGTCGGCACCGCCCGCACGGATGCCGATGAGGCGCCGGCTCGTCGCCTCGATGGTCGCGGCCGGGCTTCTCCTCACCGGTGTGTCCGCGGCGGCGTACGCGGGCGCCCTGCCCGGCCCGCTGCAGACGGTCGCGGACCGGATGATGTCCGCCGGCACCGCCGACTCAACGCCGAGCGCCGGGCTGCCCTCCGACGAGTCGACCCCGACCGACGAGACCACTCCCGAGTCGACGCCGACGGAGGAGCCGACCTCGTCGCCCGAGGCCGACCCCAGCACCACGGTGAAGAACAACGCGACCGGCCCCGCGGCATACGGGCTGTGTACCGCGTTCACCAAGGGCGGGCTTGCGCCCACCTCGACGTCGTACGCCAACCTCGTCGCGGCGGCCGGGGGAGTGGACCAGGTCGATGCCTACTGCGCCGACGTCATCGCCGCCAAGAAGGGTGCGGACCCGACGGCCAAGCCGCCGAAGACCACGCACGAGAAGAAGGCGAAGCGGACGCCGGACAAGCCGGTGAAGGACAAGGCTCCCAAGGACAAGGCTCCCAAGGACGCCTCCACCGCGCTGCCGAGCTCGGTCGGCGATACCGCCACCAGCGAAGGCGCGACGACCGGCTGAGACCCCCTCCTCGCCGGTTAACGGCCGCGACCATCGTCACCCCTGGACGGATGGTTGCGGCCGTTCGCCGTTCGGGCGCCGGGTGGGCCGCAGCCGGCGCCTGTCGGTCCTGCCGTCTACCGTTCCGCCATGGTCGAGATGCTGCTGTTCCACCACGCTCAGGGCCTCACCGACGGGATCAGGGCCTTCGCTGACGAGGTCCGGTCCGCCGGCCATGTCGTGCACACCCCGGACCTCTACGACGGACGGACCTTCGTCGCCCTCGGCGATGGTGTGGCGCACGCCGCCGAGATCGGCTTCGACGAGCTGACGGCACGAGGCCTGCGGGCGGCCGGCGAGCTGGGGGAGGGGCTGGTCTATGCGGGGTTCTCGCTCGGCGTCCTGCCGGCCCAACGGCTCGCCCAGACCCGGTCCGGCGCACGTGGGGCCCTGCTCCTCGAGTCTTTCGTGCCACCGACGGAGTTCGGGACGTCCTGGCCGGCGGGCGTGCCGGTCCAGGTCCACGGGATGGACGCGGACCCGTACTTCGCCGACGAGGGCGACCTCGCCGCGGCCCGGGACTTCGTGGCGGCGACGCCGCAGGCGGAGCTGTTCGAGTACCGCGGTGACCGGCACCTCTTCGCCGACAGCAGTCTCACATCGTTCGAGCCCGAGGCCGCCGAGCTGCTCAGGTCGCGGGTGCTGGCCTTCCTTGCCGCGCTCGGCTGACACCGGACGGCGCAGGGGAGTGAGCGAGGCATCGGGGCGTCGTCGACGAAATGACATAATGTTGATTATCGGCGTAAACTGGGTGGGCCCGGGAGGAGGGCGCCCGCACCCGTCCGGCCGGCGTGGCAGCCATGTTGGCGGAGCCTGTGTTGTCCACCCATCCGAGGGGCCACAGTGCCGTGGCAGGACCACATCGGCAACGACATTGCCCCGTCAGCTGTCGTTCAGTCGTTCAGACCTCGATGGGCGATGTCCTCGACGTCGATGCCCAGCTCGGCGAGGTGCCCGGCCTGCTCCTCGGTGTCGACCGGGTCAGGAAGGAGCGCCTCGGCCTCGGCGATGCGGGACGACTGGCCCCGCTCCTTGAGGAAGTGGGTGACGTGCTCCCTCGGGATCTGCATGGCGATCACTCCTTGACTGACCGACGGGCGGGGGGCCGAGGTGGCGACGGTCCCGCGGACGTGGTCCGGCCCGTCCGGGCGGGAGCCCGCCCCCGCTGACATCTCCATCGTGCGCCCGCACGTGCGGACCGTCGCGCAGGTGTGACCGAGGAGTCGGGTCAGGCCTCGGGCTGCGCGGCGGCACGCTCGGCGGCACTGCGCAGGATGCAGAACTCGTTCCCCTCCGGGTCGGCGAGGACGACCCAGCCGGTGCCCGGGCCGAACCGGTCGCGTAGGTCGGCGAGCTCGGTCGCCCCGAGCTCGAGCAGCCGGCCCAGCTCCTCGTCCCGACTTCCGTCGCGCGGTTCGAGGTCGAGGTGCAGCCGGTTCTTGACGCTCTTGCCCTCCGGCACCTCGATGAAGAGGATCCGGTGGCCGCCTTCCGGATCGACGATCATGCACTCCTCGTGCCCGGGCAGGTTGGGGTCGTCGGGCAGGTCCGTGTAGCCGAGCACCTGCTTCCACCACTGCGAGAGGGTGTAGGCGTTCTGGCAGTCGACGGTCGTGTGGGCCACGCGTGCGGTCATCTCGGCAGTATGCCGCGCACGCCGGTTCCCTGGTAGGTCACCTACGGTGGAGGCCATGGACTCCGGCACGGCATACCGGCTCAACGACGGCACGACCCTCCCGGCGGTCGGCTTCGGGACCTACCCGCTGCGGGGCGAGGACGGCATCGGCGCCATCGTCGCCGCTCTCGAGAACGGGTACCGGCTCATCGACTCGGCGGTCAACTACGGCAACGAGCGTGACGTCGGCGAGGCGGTGCGCCGCTCCCCCGTTCCACGCGACGAGATCCTCCTCACGACGAAGATCCCCGGTCGGCACCACGACTACGAGCAGGCGTTGCGCTCACTGCGTCAGTCCGCCGCCGACCTCGGCGTCGAGCAGATCGACCTCGCGCTCATCCACTGGCCCAACCCGAGCCAGGACCGCTATCCCCAGGCCTGGCGGGCGCTGGTCCAGGCCCAGCGCGACGGGCTCGTCCGGTCGATCGGCGTCAGCAACTTCACCGAGACCCACCTCCGCCGCATCATCGACGAGACAGGCGTCGTCCCGGCCGTCAACCAGGTCGAGCTCCACCCGTACTTCCCGCAGACGGCGATGCGGGCGGTCCACGACGAGCTCGGGATTCGCACCGAGTCCTGGAGCCCGCTGGGCAAGCGCAACGCCCCATACGCCGAGGAGCCGGTGGCCGCGGCCGCCCGGACCCACGGCCTCTCCCCCGCCCAGGTCATCCTCCGCTGGCACGTCCAGCTCGGCGCCGTGCCGCTGCCGAAGTCGGCGACGCCGACCCGGCAGCGCGAGAACCTCGACGTGTTCGACGTCGCGCTGAGCGCGGACGAGATGGCCGCGATCACCGCCCTGGGCCGCCCCGACGGGCGGCTGTTCGGCGGCGATCCGGACGTCCACGAGGAGATGTGACGGCGCGGGTGGTCAGGTCTCTCAGACGTCGAGGGACATGACGTAGTCGTGGATGGCGGCCGCGGCCTTGCGGCCCGCGCCCATGGCCAGGATGACCGTCGCCGCGCCGGTGACGATGTCGCCGCCGGCGAACACGCCCGGCTTCGTCGTCTGCCCGGTCTCCTCGTCGGCGACGATGTAGCCCCACCGGTTGGTCTCCAGGCCCTCGGTGGTGCTCGTGACGAGCGGGTTGGCCGAGGTGCCGATCGCGACGACGACGGTGTCGACGTCGAGGGTGAACTCGTCACCCTCGACGGGGACCGGTCGGCGCCGTCCGGAGGCGTCGGGCTCCCCGAGCTCCATCCGCTGACAGACCATCTGGCGTACCCACGCGTCGTCGTCGCCCAGGTAGCGCAGCGGGCCGGCGAGGAAGGTGAACTGCACGCCCTCCTGCTCCGCGTGGTGGATCTCCTCGGAGCGTGCCGGCATCTCGTCACGGGTGCGCCGGTAGACGATGTAGGCGTTCTCGGCGCCGAGGCGTAGCGCCGTGCGGACCGAGTCCATGGCGACGTTGCCCGCACCGATGACGGCGACGTTCTTCCCGTGCGCGATGGGGGTGTCGTAGTCGGGGAACCGGTACGCCTTCATGAGGTTCGCCCGGGTGAGGTACTCGTTGGCGGAGTAGATGCCCGAGAGGTTCTCACCGGGGATGTCCATGAAGGCGGGGGCGCCCGCGCCGACGCCGAGGAAGACCGCGTGGAAGCCCTCCTCGAACAGCTCGTCGACCGTCTTGAGCCGTCCGATGGCGGCGTCGGTGACGATCTTGACGCCCATCTGGGCCAGCGTCTCGACCTCGGAGTCGACGATGCTCTTGGGCAGCCGGAACTCGGGGATGCCGTAGATGAGGACGCCGCCCGCCTTGTGGAGGGCCTCGAAGACGGTGACCGAGTGGCCCATCTTGACGAGGTCCCCGGCGATGGTCAGCCCCGCCGGACCGGCCCCGACGACCGCCACCCGCCGACCGGTCGACGGCGCGATCTCGGGCAGCTCCGCAGCGCCCTGGACGCGCTCGTAGTCCGCCACGAACCGCTCGAGGCGGCCCACCGCGACCGGCTCGAACCGCTTGCCGAGGACGCAGGCGCCCTCGCACTGGTCCTCCTGGGGGCAGACGCGACCACAGACCGCGGGCAGCGCGTTGGTCTCCCGGACCTTCTTGGCGGCCCCGAGGAAGTCGCCGTCCGCGACGAGCTGGAGGAACGCGGGGATGTCGATGTTGACCGGGCAGGCGCCGAGGCAGCCCGGCTTCTTGCACTGGATGCAGCGGGCGGCCTCGACCATGGCCGTCTCGCCGGTGAACCCCAGGGGCACCTCGTCGAAGTTGGTGACCCGGACCGCGGGGTCCTGCTCCGGCATCGGCTGGCGGGGCACCCGGACCTTGGGCTTGCGCTCCCCGCGGGCCGGGCGACCCTCGCGGGGCGCCGGCCGCTCGGCCGCGGCCTGCGGGCGGCGTTCGTCGCGGACCTCCGTCTGGTCAGGCATGGGCCCGGCACCCCCCGCTCGCCATCGCCTGTCGTTCCTCGGGCACGTACGCCCGGAGCCGCTTGCTCATCAGGTCGAAGTCGACGAGGTGCCCGTCGAACTCCGGCCCGTCGACGCACGCGAACTTCGCGTGACCGTCGACGCTGACCCGGCAGCCGCCGCACATGCCGGTGCCGTCGACCATGATCGGGTTGAGGCTGACGACGGTCGGGATGCCATGCGGGCGGGTGACCTCCGCGATGGCCCGCATCATCGGTACCGGTCCGATGGCGTAGACCCGGTCGATGCGGCGTCCCGAGTCGATCAGCTCGGCGAGCGCGTCGGTGACGAACCCGTGCCGCCCGTAGGAGCCGTCGTCGGTCGTGACGACGAGCTCGTCGACCACCTTGCGGGTCTCCTCCTCGAGGATGAGCAGATCGCGGGACCGCGCTCCGAGAACCGCCACGACCTCGGTGCCGTGGGCCTTGAGGGCCGCCGTGATCGGGTACAGCACCCCGATGCCCACGCCCCCGCCGACGCAGACGGCGGACCCGACGTCATCCACCTCGGTCGGCTGCCCGAGCGGACCGAGGATGTGCTCGATGACATCACCGGTCCCGAGCTCCGCGAGGTCGGCGGTACTTCGGCCGACGATCTGGTAGATCAGGGTGATCGTGCCCGCCACGGGATCAGAGTCGACGATGGTGAGCGGGATCCGCTCGCCGTGGTCGTCGATCATGAGGATGACGAACTGCCCGGCCCGACGTTTGCGCGCGATCTCGGGCGCCTCGACGACGGTCTTGACGACGGACTCTGACAGGTGTGTCGAGTCGGTGATGGTGTGCACGACGTGCCTCGCCTCGATGGTGTTTCTCGGCTCGGGCGCGCGGTTTGCGCGCGTCTGAGCGGTGTGGCTCCCTGTTCCGTCTCCGAGTCTGTCACGCGGCCCGAGGCGGGACCGCCATATGCCCCATGGGGTATGTCACACTGCGCCACTCCCCCGCCGAGGCCGACGGACGTCCGGCGGATGTGACCCTCTTCACGCTTGTCGTGTCGCCATGTCGCCAATGCCTACCCGTCAGTAGCGTAAGGCTCACGGGACACAGTTTCGAGGGGTGGTTCACATGGCCAGAGCTCGCTTCGCCCTCTCTCCCATCATCGTGGCGGTCGCGTCCGTCGTCCTGCTGGTCGGTGCGGGCCCGCCGCCCCCGAAGGCATCCTCCTCGGGCTGCAGCGGCTCGGCGACCTCCCAGACCGCGGACGGCGGCGAGCTCGGGAGTGTGACGGTTCCCGGCGGCACGGGGACCGTCGACAACCCGTTCCTCGTGACGTGGGACGGCCCGATCAGCTGGACGGGCACCACCGAGGCACCGATCCAGAACGGAACGTGGTCGGTCCGGCTCGAGCCCGCCGGCGGCGGCCTGTCCGGTCGCCTGATGGGGTCCGGCGTGAGCCAGCTGGCCAAGGGGACCATCGAGAACCAGGAGGGCAAGACCACGGCGTCGGGCACGGACGCCCTGAGTGACTACCTGTCGATGCAGGCCACCACCGGTCTCTATCGCGTGTCGTGGGACGCCACGGGTGCGGGTGCGACGTGCACCGGTGACGTCGTCATCAACATCCAGGGCAACCCCTGGTCGACGCCGGCCTTCTACGTGGCCCTGCTGTTCCTGCTGCTCGGGGGCTTTGCCCTCGTGCCGCTCATGACGATGCTGTTCTGACCGAGGGAGGGTGACATGGCACGCAAGGAACCACGTCGGCATCTCGTCCGCGGGGTGCTCGGCGGCCTGCTGTTCGGGCTGGGGCTGGCGCTCCTCCTCGTCCTGTTCCGGGTCACGGTCGTCGGCTCCGACATCGTCATCGGGATCTGCCTGCTCATCGGGATCGTGCTCGGCTCGCTGAGGCTGCCCCGCGGCGCCTCAGCGACCGGCCCGGCTCCCCCGGGCTGACCCGGACCGGGAGGGCGCGCCGCGCCGGAACGGAAGAACCGACGCCGAACAGCGCCGTCTGCTCGGGAGCTCACCGTGGAGGGTCGTCTCCACCGTGCCCACGGCAGCCCCGTCGGTGCCGGCCGTGCGGTCCTGTCGGCGCCGGCCGTGCGGTCGACCTGTGGATCGCCTCCGGCCCGGTCACGGGGGTGCGGAGAGGGGAAAGGTCACCCGAGAAATCCCGCCAAACCCCTGTATCGCGGCGCGGACGTGAGGCATCCTTGGACCCGGGGGGAAGACCGTTCTCCCCAGGGGGCGACGCCGGTGGCGTCGTGACTTACGCTGTGTTCATCGACGGGGGTCCCTTCCGTCGATGAACACGGGTCGACCATCGAGGTCGGCCCGGGACGGAACGAGGCCCATGAGGTCTGGACTGGTGCGCACGGGGGCGGGCGCCGCCGCGGCGGTCGTGCTTGCCATCGTGCTGGCCACGCCGGCCAGCGCGGACCCGACGAGTTCGAGTTCCGACGGGGTCGCCGGGGCCACGCCCGCTCTCGACACCGGGTCGGGCGCCGGCGCCGGTTCGAGCGTCGACTCGGGTGATGGGACGACCCCACCACCCGACTCCACCACCAGCCCTGCTCCCGCTCCCGTGCCCGTGCCGGGCCCGGTGCCGAAACCGGGCACGACGCCCGCCCCCGGTCCTGCCAAGCCGAGCCTGCCGGCGGCCGACAAGGCCCCGTCCGACAGCCCCACCCAGGACGGCCTCAACGCCACGGTGCTGGCCGATCAGCTCGCGGCCGCCGACCAGATCTGGGCGAGGCTGACCACGGCGAACGCCGACCTCGCCTCGGCGATGAAGGGGTTCGACGCGCTGTCGAGCCGGGTCAACGCCCTCCTCGAGAAGATCTCGGTCGCCAAGGATGCCCAGGCGCTGGCCGAGACGCAGGCGGCGACCGCGCGCTCCGAGCTCACCGTCGTTCGGGTGCGGCTCGAGAACGCCCGGGCCATGTCAAGGCTGTGGGCCTTCCAGTCGTATGCCGAAGGCAACCAGACGGGACAGCTCACCAACGTCTTCGAGATCATGGGCAAGGACCCGGCGCAGGCCGCGCCGTCGGCCAGCGACCTCGCCTTCATCACCGACAGTCGGCTGCGCAGTCTTCGCGAGCTGGCCGACCTCGAGGCCGAGCAGGCGCGTCTCACCGCCGAGGCGGACCAGGCCAGTGCCGCGGCTGCGGCCGCGACGGCGACCCTCGAGGGCGCCAAGGCGGAGCTCGACCCGCTGCTGGCCAAGCAGAAGGCGGACGTGGAAGCCCTGCGCAGGACCCAGCTCGACGAGATCGCCAAGGCCGGACCGGTGGCGGCCATCCTCCTCGGGGCCCAGACTCCCGAGGCGCTCGCCGCCGCCGCGCGGCTGCGGGCCGCCCTCGTGGGCGCGACCGGAACGGCGGCATACACGGGTGGCCGGCCGTGCTCGAACGACAGCGCGGCCTACCCCAACGGGGCGCTCCCGGCGAGCGCGCTGTGTCCGCTCTGGCAGGCTCCCGGCGCGGCTCTTCGTCCGTCGGCCGCCACGGCGTTCGACGCGATGAGCAAGGAGTACGCGCGCCAGTTCGGAACGGCCATCTGTGTCAGCGACTCCTATCGCACCCTCGCCGAGCAGATCGCGGTCAAGGCCAGCCGTGGCAAGTGGGCCGCCACGCCGGGAACGAGCAAGCACGGCCTCGGGCTGGCCGTCGACCTGTGCGGCGGCATCGAGACCTTCGGGTCGCCGCAGCACCTGTGGATGCAGCTCAACGCCCCGCTCTACGGCTGGTTCCACCCGAGCTGGGCCGAGCCCACCGGGCCCCTCCCCGAGCCGTGGCACTGGGAGTTCGCCGGCTGAGGCCGGGAACGAACCACGGGGGCGGTGCCCACCGCCGGCCGGGGCGGGCCGGGTCAGCTCACCGTGTGCTCGCCGTGCTCCTTGACCGGGAGCATGACGGCGAAGCCCGCGGCGAGAATGAGCACGATCCCCAGGATCCCCCAGTACTGGGTGTTCTCCGCGCCGGTGATCAGCGCACCCAGGGCGATGAACCCGCCGAAGGCCAGCGGCGACAGGAACGACACGACGCGGCCCGTCGTGGCATAGAGCCCGAAGATCTCGCCGCCCTTGCCATCGGGGATGAGCCGGGCCAGGAAGCTGCGTGAGGCGGCCTGAGCCGGGCCGACGAAGACGGTCATGAGGAGTCCGAGCACCCAGAAGGTCCCGGTCCCGCCACCGTGGAAGGCGAAGATGGCCAGCCCGAGCACGACGAGGGACCCGAGCGAGATGAGGATGACCCGCTTCGGGCCGAGCGCATCGTCGAGCATCCCGAAGCCCATGGTGGCGACCCCGGCCACGATGTTCGCCGCCGCGCCGAAGATGATGACGTCGCCGGCCGACATCCCGAAGGTGCCGGCCGCCAGGATCGCCCCGAAGGCGAACACGCCCGCGAGGCCGTCGCGGAACAGGGCCGAGGCGAGGAGGAAGTAGACGGTGTGGCGGGAGACGCTCCACAGTCCTCGGATCGACTGCCAGACGAGCTGGTAGGAACGCACGACGCCGACCCGCGGCGCCCGCTCCCGGGGCCGGTCCTTGAGGACGAGGAACGCGGGGATGGTGAAGATCATGGTCCACAGGCCACAGACGAGCATCGACACCCGGATGTCCATGCCGTCGCCGCCGTTGATGCCGAAGAGCCCGACGTCCGGCTGGATGAACAGGAAGTAGATGAGCAGCAGGACGACGATCCCGCCCAGGTAGCCCATCCCCCATCCGAAACCGGACACCCTGCCGACGGTTCGGGTCGTGGCGACCTGGTCGATCGTCGAGTTGTAGTTGACCCCGGCGATCTCGGAGACGACGGAGCCGACGGCGAGGATGGAGAGCCCGACCCAGAGGTAGCCGGGCTGCGGCCGGACGACATAGAGGGCCGCCGACAGGGCGGCCAGCAGCCAGGTGAGCATCCGCAGGTTCCGCACGGTGCGCCCGGACCGGTCCGAGTTCTGTCCGAGCACCGGGGCCAACAGCGCCACGAAGAGCCCGGCGACCCCGGTCGAGACGGCGAGAGCCGTCGAGGTGGCGTTCGTCCGCCCGAACGAGGAGCTCGTGATGTAGACCGAGAACACGAAGGTGGTGATGACGGTGTTGAACGGCTGGGTCCCCCAGTCCCACATCCCCCAGGCGAGGACCCGGCGCTTGACCGTGGGCGGCGCGAGCTCGAGTGCGGCGGGACCGACGATGTCGGCGGGGACGGCGGGCTGGGTGCTCACGTGCAGACAGTAGCCACGGGAGGGCCCGCAGCGGACCTTCGCCACGGAATTTCGACACTCGGCCACGCCGCCCGACGCCGTGGCCGGCCCGTCTCCCCGCGCGTCGGCGACATCGTGTGACACGCATCACACTCGCAGGTGTAAGGTCGCCCTAAGCGCGCGGAACAACAACGACGGCACGGTCGTTGTGCGGTGAGCAGGGGTGACACACCCTCCTGTCCCCCCACCTATGACGATCGTTGGGAGACTCCCATGGCAGAACGTAGCCTTCGCGGGACCCGCCTCGGTGCCCTGAGCATGGAGACCGAGGACAACGTGGTCCCCAGCGAGCGGCAGATCACGACGTATCTGTGCCCGAACGGGCACCGCATCGAGCTGCCGTTCTCGGTCGAGGCCGACGTGCCGCCCGTCTGGGAGTGCCGCTGCGGTGAGATGGCCACCCTCGAGGGCGGGGCCAAGCCGGACAGCAAGCCGTCCAAGCCGGCCCGCACCCACTGGGACATGCTCCTGGAACGGCGCTCCATCCCCGAGCTCGAGGAGCTGCTCGAGGAACGCCTCACCCTGCTGCGCGAGTCCCGCGGCGAGAAGACCCGCAAGCGCAAGACCGCCTGACCCGGGCCCATCGACCGGTATGCCGTCCGTCCGCCGGGGATGGGCGGCATACCTCTGTGTCCCGTCGGCGCCATCCTGCGGCGGCTAGTCGACGACCTCACCCTCGACGACGTCCGGGCCCTCATCTCCGGGGCCCGGCCCGGCTCCGGTGTCCCCGAGCAACCGGCGACTGACCGCCGCCTCGAGGACCCGCCGGGCCACCGGCCGGGTCCACGGCAGCACAAAGCCGAACCCGACGAGATCGGTGACGAAGCCGGGGGTCAGCAGGAGCGTCCCCCCGATGAGGACGAGCGCGGCGTCGGCGAGCTGACGGCTCGGCATCAGCCCGCTTCGCAGCGCATCGCGCAGCGACGCCCAGGCCCGCCCACCCTCGCGCCGGACCAACCAGGCACCGAAGAGCGACTCCGCGAGGAGGAGGAGCACCGTCGGCCAGGCACCGATGACCTTACCGACCCCGATGATGACGGCGATCTCGACCGTGGGGACGACGAGCAGGGCGAGGAAGATCATCACCGGCCAGCTCGGACGGCGCCGGCGCCGGCGTCCGTAGGCGGTCGACCCGGCGACCCGGGTCACAGGCGATGCCACCTCGGCCCGCGGTGCGCCGCCCGCTTGGTGCCATCGCGTAGCTGGGTGGCGCGGTAGCCCAGGCCCCATGACGTGATCCGACGCAGCGACTCGGTCATGATGTCCCGGCTCATCTTGCTGTCGCCGATCTCGCGCTCGACGAACGTGATGGGGACCTCGATGACGACGAGGCCGCGCCGGCTCGCGCGCCAGGTGAGATCGACCTGGAAGCAGTAGCCCTGCGAGGCGACGTCCGACAGGCCCATGACGCGCAGCGCCTCGGTCCGGTATACGCGATAGCCGGCCGTGGCGTCGTTGACCTCCATGCCGAGCAGGACCTTGGTGTAGAGGTTGGCGCCGACGCTCAGCGCCTTCCGGTACACGGGCCAGTTCACCACTGCTCCTCCCCGGACCCACCGCGAGCCGATGACGACATCGGCGTCGCGCGCGGCGTCGAGGAGGGCGGGCAGGTGCTCCGGTTGGTGTGAGCCGTCGGCGTCCATCTCGACGACAGCGTCGTAGCCCTCGTCGATGGCCCAATGGAAGCCCTCCAGGTAGGCCGCCCCGAGCCCATGCTTGCCCGGCCGGTGGATGACGTGGACCTGACCGTCGTGAGCTGCCAGGGTGTCCGCGACCAGACCCGTCCCGTCGGGGGAGGCATCGTCGAGGACGACGACATCGGCAGCGGGTACGGCCGACCTGACCCGGGCGACGATGCCCTCGATGTTGTCGCGCTCGTTGTAGGTCGGGATGAGCACGGCGACCCGGTCCAACGGCGGGCGCTCGACGGTCGGGTCGGCTCGGTGGGTGGGGCGGTCAGGCAACGGGGGTGTCCTTCTTCTCTCGTGCTGGTGGTGGTTGGGGAGCCGGTGCCACGACCCTAGCCCGTCGACCGAGCCGGTGGGCGAGGACCACGAGGGCGCCGAGGGCGAGGACCGTGAGGATCTCCGGCAGCGTCCCCAGCCGGTCCGACACCGTCTCGGCCGACCGGATCACGGGGTGCCCGACGACCTGGGCGGGGGTGAACAGGCCCGTCTTCCCGCTGACCGAGCCGTCCGGCGCGATGAAGGCGCTGACTCCGACCGTCGAGACGTGCGCGACGGACCGGCCGTGCTCGATCGCGCGGATCCGTGAGATGGCCAGCTGCTGCTCGGACTCGTCGGAGTAGCCGAAGGTCGCGTTGTTGGTCTGGACGACGAGCAGGCCGGGCTCGCGCCCCGGCTGGGTCACCGCGTTGCGCACCAGGGAGTCGTAGGCCACCTCGAAGCAGATCGTCGGCAGGGCCCAGTACGTCCCCTCGCTCGAGTCCACCTTGAAGCCACCGACCGTGTGGCCCGCCACGAACGGCCGACGGACGAGGTCGACCTTGTTGCTGAACATGCGGAAGAACGACTTGTACGGGATGTACTCGGCGAAGGGAACGGGATGGAGCTTGACGTAGCGCTCGGGGGTGCTGCTGCCCGGTCGGTAGAAGAGCGAGGCGTTGGAGACATCCGGCGACGGCTCGTCGAGGACGGCACCGATGAGCAGCGGAGTGCCGACCGCGGCCAGCGCGCGCTGGACCTGGTCGGCCGCGTCCGGGTTGCGCAGCGGGTCGATGTCGGAGGAGTTCTCCGGCCAGATGACAAGGCTGAGATCGGGGACATGCCGAGCCGCCAGGGCCAGGGTTCCCCGCACGTGGTTGTCGAGGACGGCCCGCCGCTCGGAGTTGAAGTCCAACCCCGGCTGTGGGACGTCCCCCTGGACCAGGGCCACGGTGATCCTCGTCCCGTCCGTCGGCAGTGGGATCGCCGCCGACCCGAGGGGCAGCACGACCGCGAGCGCGAGACCCGTTGCCACCGCGGCGCCGTGGCGTCGCCCGTCGGCCCCCCGGAGTAGAGCCCGGCCCAGCATGAGGAGGGCCACGCCGACGACGGCGACCGCCGCGGAGACCCCGGGCGCGCCGAGGTATGCCGCGACACGGGCCAGGGGGCTGTCGGCCTGGCTGAAGGCCAGTCGCGCCCACGGGAAGCCGCCGAAGGGTGTACTCCCCCGGGCGAGCTCCTGCGCCACCCACCCGAGCGGGATGACGGCATACGCGCCGCTCAGCCGGCCCGCTGCAACAAGGCGACGTCCCGCGTACGCGACGACCGCCGACATGGCAGCGATGTAGAGCGCCTCGAGGGTCGCCAGGGCGAACCAGGGGAGCTTGCCGACGTAGATGCCCGACCAGGACAACGTCGGGAGGAAGAACGCCTCACCGGCGACGAGGCCGACCACGAACGCACGGCCGGCCGTCAGGGTGAGGGTCGCCGCGCCGAGGAGGGCGACGCCGACCGGGGCCAGCCACCACAGGTTGTGATCCGGGAAGGCGAGCCACAGCGACAGCCCACCGATGACGGCCAGGGCGAGCCGGGACAGGAGTGGCGCACGGGTCACCCGTGCAGGGTAGGTCACGCAGGTGCGGGCACGACGACGACCCCACGCGCGGTCGTGGCCAGGATCGGCGGGTCGAGGATGTCCGCCGCAGACGCGCCGCGCTCCGTCGTGCCGCGCCCGACGACCCGGACCTCGAAGTCCATCTCCCGGCTGCGGGTGCCGACCCGCACCAGCCGCGCCTCGATCTCGATGACGTCGCCGGCGCGGACCGGGGCCCGGAACTGGACGTCGCTGTACGAGGCGAACAGCCCCTCGTCGCCGTCGGTGCGGATGCACATCTCGGTGGCAACGTCACCGAAGGCCGCGAGCGAGTAGGCACCGTCGACCAGGTTCCCGGCGTAGTGCGCGTGGCTGTAGGGCACATAGCGGCGGTGGGTCACGGTCATCCCGACCTCGGCGGTCATGTCAGGCTCCTTTTCGCTGCGGACGGTCCTCGGGGACCAGGGCGTGGACGAGGTAGCTCGCGACCTCGCCCGGAGTCGTCCCCCGGCCGAAGATCCGGTCGACGCCGAGCGAGTCGGCCGTGCCCTCCTCGAAGCGAGGCCCCCCGACGACGAGCAGCGGCACCTTCCCCGCGGGGAACGCCTCGCGGAAGGCCGCCGACATCGCCGTCGTGTTGTGGATGTGGGCGTCCCGCTGGGTGATGACCTGGCTGACCAGGACCGCGTCGGCGTCGAGCTCTCGGGCGGCATTGACGAGATCGGGGATGAGGACCTGCGCCCCGAGATTGTGGACCTGCATCTCGGTGTAGTACTCCAGGCCCTTCTCGCCGGCGAAGCCCTTGATGTTGAGGATGGCGTCGATGCCGACGGTGTGGGCATCGGTGCCGATGCAGGCCCCGACGACGACGAGCTTGCGACGCAACCGGGAGCGGATGAGGGTGTTGACGTCGCGTCCGGAGAGCAGCGGGAACTCCCGCTCGGCGACCTCGATCTCCCGGATGTCCACGAGGTGGGTCACCGAGCCGTAGACGATGAAGTACGTGAAGTGCGGCCCGATCGCCTTGGCGTAGACGAGCAGGGCCGGGCTGAGACCCATCTTCGAGGCGAGCTGGAGCGCGGCGCCCTCGGAGCGCTTGTCGTGAGGCAGCGGGAGGGTGAAGGACACCTGGACCATCCCGTCGCCCGTCATGTCGCCGTAGGGGCGCACGAGCGGGCTCGGCTCGTGGAGGCTGAGGTCCTCCTGCATCGGGTGCTCGCGGCGGCGCTGCGCCTCGTGTCCGGTCCGGCTCATCGGGTCTCACCACTCTCGAGCAGCGTCGTCGCGGGGTTGTCGTAGCCCTCGGCCTTGACGACCACCCCGTCCAGGCCCTTGCCACCGCGCGGCGGCCGCTTCATCAGCCCGAAGGTCCCGTCCTCGATCGCGCCGAGGAGGGGCTGCGGGTATGCCGCGTCCGCGCCGGAGTCCTCGACGATCCGCTCGAGGAGGACGACCGCCTCGTCGAGGACCTTGCGGGCCCGGGTCTGGATGAGCCCGTCACGCGGCGGGTGGAAGTCCTCGGTCAGCCCGCCCGCGGCGTTCATGACATAGCGGACGTTCTGCAGGGCGTGGTCACGGTCCGACAGCCACGGTGTCACCACCGCCTCGGTCATCATCCCGACGAGCAGGATGCTCTGGCCGGTGAGCGCACCGACGAGGTTGAAGAAGCCGTCGAGAAGGAAGCCGCGGAAGATGTCGCCGGTCATGTGTTTGGTCGGGGGCATCCACTTCAGCGGCGCGTCGGGGAAGAGCCGGCGCGCGAGCATCGCGTGCGCGAGCTCCAGGCGGAAGCTGTCGGGAATGCTCGGGTCGATCTCGAAGGCGTGACCCAGGCCCATCTGCCAGGGCTCGAGCCCGGCCTCCGCGGCGAAGTACTCGTTGAGGAGCTGGCTCACCGTCACCGTGTGCGCCGCCTCGACGGCGTCGGCGGTCGTGAGGTAGTTGTCCTCGCCGGTGTTGATGATGATGCCGGCGCGAGCGTGGACCTGGCGGCTGAACCGCTGGTCGACGAACGTCCGGATGGGGTTGATGTCCCGGAAGAGGATCCCGTACATCGAGTCGTTGAGCATCATGTCGAGCCGCTCGAGCCCCGCAAGCGTGGCGATCTCGGGCATGCACAGCCCGCTGGCGTAGTTCGTCAGCCGGATGTAGCGCCCGAGCTCCTTGCTCGTCTCGTCAAGGGCGGCCCGCATGAGCCGGAAGTTCTCCTGGGTGGCGTAGGTCCCGGCGAAGCCCTCCCGCGTCGCGCCCTCCGGGACGTAGTCGATGAGGGACTGCCCCGTCGAGCGGATGACGGCGATGATGTCGGCTCCCTCACGGGCGGCCGCCTGGGCCTGGGGGATGTCCTCATAGATGTCCCCGGTCGCGACGATGAGATAGATCCACGGGGTCCGCTCGGGGTCGCCGTGTCGGGCGATGAGCCGGTCACGGGCCGCCCGCTGTCGGTCGATCTCCCGGATCCCGCGCGCGACGGCCACCCGGGACGCGCGGCGGGCCCGCGTCGCGTCGCGCCCCTCGGGGATGCGGAAGGACGCCGAACCGCTCGCGGACCTCTGGGCCAGGGTGAGCAGGTCCGTCGCCTCCCCGCGGGCCAGGGCGTCCCAGACCGGCATGGTGACCCCGTACTCGAGCCCGACGTCGGCACGAACCGCGTCGACGAGATGGTTGACCCACGGGACCCGCTCGTGGTCGGCCCCGCCGAGGCCGGCGAGCCGCAGCGTCGCGCGCTCGACCGACACGGTGGTATGCCGCTTCGCGAGGTCGACGACGGGCTTCCCCGCGCGTCGGGCCAGGGAGCGGGCGCGGCGGACGACGGCGGGATCGAGTTCGAGGAGCGGCTGAGGTGACGGCACAGAGTCAATCTACCAACGAGTGAATGCAGAAACTGCGGGAGGATGGACAACCAGACGCAGAACCTTCGGCATGCGTGCCATCTCGCGACGATCTCTGTGCAAACTCGACCCCGTGCGGTCAGTCGCGGATCGACTCCGACGGGCGCTTCCGGGCCTTGCGCTTGTCCCGGTGGTTCCCGATGAGGACCATGACGAGGAAGACCGCGGCGAAGGCCAGCAGGAGAAGGGCGGCGAACTTGTACATGCCGAACGGATGCGTGGCGGTGACAAGCGCGGGACCGAGCGTCAATGGATGCACCCGACCACCTTGCCGGTCGATGCTGGACGGCGGCTGGAGACGCCGCCCGTGGCGCGGACGGGGCCCGTCGTGACTGGACGGCCCGGGGTCCTCACCTTCCTCGGCGCTGCGGGGACGGTGACCGGTAGCAAGTTCCTCGTCGAGGGCGCCCGGAGCACGGTTCTCATCGACGCTGGGCTGTTCCAGGGCGTTCGCGAGCTGCGACGCCGAAACTGGGCCCCCTTCCCCATCGCCCCCGCCGACATCGCCGCGGTCGTGCTCACGCATGCACACCTCGACCACTGCGGCTACCTGCCCGCCCTGGTCGACCAGGGCTTCACCGGCGCGGTGGTGACGACCCCGCGGACGGCGGAGCTCGCCACGATCGTGCTCCGGGACAGCGCCCACATCCAGGAGGAGGACGCTCGGTACGCCGCCGAACGCGGGTTCTCCAAGCACGCCCGGCCCCGGCCGCTCTACGACACCGACGACGTCGCCCATGTCCTCCCCCTCTTCCGCCGGGCCACCTTCGGGGAGCGGGTGTCCGCGGCCGACGGCGTCGAGGTCGTCCTGCAGCCGGCCGGGCACATCCTCGGCTCGGCCTCGGCGCTGGTCGAGGTCGATGGCCACCGCATCGTCTCCAGCGGTGACCTCGGTCGGCCCCGTCACCCGCTGCTCGCTCCCCCGCCGCCCCCGCCGGCCTGCGAGACGATCCTCGTCGAGTCGACGTACGGCGCTCGCCGGCACGGTGCCGACCCGGTCGACGAGCTGGCGGACATCGTCTCCCGGACGATCGAGCGCGGCGGCGTCGTCCTCATCCCGGCCTTCGCGGTGGACCGCACCGAGGTCGTGCTCATCGCCCTCAAGCAGCTGGTCGACGCGGGCCGGATCCCCCGGGTGCCGATCTACCTCGACAGCCCGATGGCCCTGGCCACCCTCGAGGTCTACCGCTCCGCCATGCGGGCCGCGGACCCCGACGTGCGTCCCGACGTGAGCGCCTCGGCCCTCGACTTCGGCCAGCTCCACGAGGCGCGGTCGGCGGAGGAGTCGATGAGCCTGAACCGACCCGACCACCCCTGCATCATCGTCTCGGCCTCCGGCATGGCCACCGGAGGCCGGGTCGTCCACCACCTGCGCTCGCTGCTCCCGGACCCCGACAACGCCGTCGTGCTCGTGGGCTACCAGGCGGTGGGCACCCGGGGCCGCGACCTCGCCGAGGGCACCGACCAGCTCAAGATGCACGGCCGCTACGTGCCGGTCCGGGCCGAGATCGTCCAGGTCGACGGCTTCTCGGTCCACGCCGATGCGGACGAGCTCGTCGGGTGGCTGGCCGGCATACCCGAACCGCCGCAGGTGGTCTACGTCGTCCACGGCGAGGCCGACTCGTCACGCGACCTCGCGACCCGGATCCGTCACGACCTGGGCTGGCTGACCGTCGTCCCCCGCGACGGGGAGCGGGTGGCCCTGAGCTGATGACTCGGTGGGGTCAGACGCTCGCCCCACTCCCCCAGGTCCACCCGGCGACGTCCGGCAGATCATGGAAGTGCTCGCGGATGTAGACCTCATGCTCGGCGAGCCGCTGGTCGCACAGCTGTACCAGCGAGTTCCACCCAGCGGTGCGACGCGACGACCGCCGCAGCGCCTCCTTGGCGAGGTGGAAGCGGCTCATCCGGTTGAGGACGACCATGTCGAAGGGAGTCGTCGTCGTGCCCTGCTCGCTGAACCCACGCACATGGAAGCGACCCGGAGCCGTGCGTCCGTGGACGAGCTGGTGGATGGCCCGCGGGTACCCGTGGAAGGCGAAGAGGACGTGCCGGTCGGTCGTGAAGAGGTCGTCGAACTGGGTGTCGGTGAAGCCGTGCGGATGGTCGTTCTCCGGCAGCAGCGCCATGAGGTCGACGACGTTGACGACCCGGACCTTGAGGTCGGGGACGTGCTCGCGGAGCAGCTCGGCCGCGGCCAGTGTCTCCTGGGTGGGCACGTCGCCGGCGCAGGCGAGGACGATGTCGGGCTCCTCGCCCTCCGCCACCGTGCCGGCCCAGTCCCACACCCCGGCACCCGCGGCGCAGTGCTCGTTCGCCTCGTCGAGGGTGAGGTACTGCAGGTGCTTCTGCTTGTCGACGACGATGAGGTTGACGTGGTTGGTGCTGCGCAGGCAGTGGTCGACGATCGACAGGGTGCTGTTGGCGTCCGGCGGCAGCCATACCCGCATGACGTCGGGCGCCAACGGGATGAGCGCGTCGATGAGACCGGGGCCCTGGTGCGAGAACCCGTTGTGATCGTTGCGCCAGCAGGTCGATGTCAGCAGGACGTTGAGCGAGGACACCGGCTCGCGCCAGCGCAGGGTGAGCGAGTGTTGGAGCCACTTGGCGTGCTGCACGGCCATCGACGCGGAGACCATGGCGAACGCCTCGTAGGTCGCGAACATGCCATGCCGCCCGCTGAGGACGTAGCCCTCGAGCCAGCCCTCGCACAGGTGCTCGCTCAGGACCTCCATGACCCTGCCGTCCGGCCCGAGCTGGCGGTCGGTGTCGACCAGCGGCGCCTGGAAGCAGCGGTCGGTCACCTCGAACACCGACTGGAGCCGGTTGCTGGCCGTCTCGTCCGGGCAGAACAGCCGGAAGGTGCCCCCTCCGTCCGAGCGGGTGTCGGCGGCATACACGTCGCGGAGCAGCTCGCCCGTCGGGAAGGTGTTCTCGACCCAGCTTCGGCCCGGCGCCTCGACGGGGACCTCGTAGGCCCGGATCTCCGGGATCTGGAGCGGCGTGCGCAGCCGACCGCCGTTGCCGTACGGCGTGGCGGACATCCGCCTGTCTCCCTCGGGCGCCAGCGCCCGCAGCTCGGGCACCAGTCGACCCCGGTCGTCGAAGAGGTGCTCCGGGTGGTAGCTGCGCAGCCACTCCTCCAGCATCCGCAGGTGGTCGGGGTTCTCGGCGAGCCCGGCGAGCGGAACCTGGTGGCTGAGGTTCGTGCCCTCGATCTGGACGCCGTCCACCTCGTGCGGTCCCGTCCACCCCTTCGGCGTGCGGAGCACCACGGCGGGCCACCGGTGTCGTCCGGGTGCGCTCGCCGCGTGTTCCGTGCGGGCCCGGGTCTGGAGGTCGCGGATCTGGCGGTGGGCCGCACGCAGGGCGGCATACAGGACCGGGAACACCTCGTGCGGGTCGTCCCCGCTGACGGTCACCGGGTCCCAGCCCTGGCTGCGCAGATAGGCCTCGACGTCCTCGTCGCTGGTCCGGCCGAGGACGGTGGGTCCGGAGATCTTGTACCCGTTGAGGTGGATGATCGGCAGCACCGCCCCGTCCCGGCGCGGGTTGAGGAAGTAGGGAAGCCGCCACGAGGCGGACAACGGGCCGGTCTCGGCCTCGCCGTCCCCGACGACCGCGGCGACGATGAGGTCCGGGTGGTCGAAGGCGGCTCCAGCGGCGTGGACCAACGCGTACCCGAGCTCGCCGCCCTCGTGGATCGAACCCGGGGTCTGCACGCTGACGTGGCTCGGCACGCCACCCGGGGTGGAGAACTGGCGGAACAGCTGCCGCATCCCGGCGGCGTCCTGGCCGACCGAGGGGTAGATCTCCGAGTACGTCCCCTCCAGCCAGGCCGCCGCCACCAGGGCCGGCCCGCCGTGCCCGGGGCCGGTGATGTAGAGCCAGTCGCTGTCGGTCTCGCGGATCACCCGGTTGACCAGGGCGTAGATCATCGACAGCCCCGGGCTCGTGCCCCAGTGGCCGAGCAGCCGTGGCTTGATGTGCTCGAGGCTCAGCGGTTCCTGCAGAAGGGCGTTGTGCTGGAGGTAGATCTGGCCGACCGTGAGGTAGTTCGCGGCGGCCCACCAGCGCAGGTCCAGGTCGAGGCTTTCGGGGGGGTAGCCGACGGTCGTCGCGGTGGAGGTCATGCCCCCATCACACTCCCACCACGATGGCCTGGCAATCCCAACGGGCCGGCCGCCGGCCGACGGTCCCGTGACCGGGACCTCGCGCAGGCTCAGAGCTCGCGGTACAGGCCCCGCAGCACCATGTCGGTATGGCTGACGATCCCGATGATCTCGCCGTTCTCGACGACGGGCGCCCGGGACAGGCCGAACCGGTCGAACATCCGGGCGCAGTAGCGGATGTCCATCTCGGGGCCGACGCTGAGCACCGGCTTGGTCATGATCTCGTAGACGTGCACCCGCTCCGGAGCGCGGTCCTCGGCGAGGACGTACCGGGCGATGTCGGAGATGAGGACGATGCCGTACTCGTCGTCGTCGTGGCGCTTGTCGACGAGCAGCGCCTTGGTCTCGACGTGCTTCATCTGACGCAGGGCGTCCGCGACGGTCGTCAGCCCGTCGACGAGGTCCACCTGGTGCTTCATGACGTCCCGGACCCGGGTGACGTGGGGCTCCTCGCTCACAGCTCCTCCTCCACGCGTTGGTGCAGGGTTCTCTCCTGCGTCAGGACCCCGACGGCGTCCTCGACGTCGATCTGGAAGGCGATTCCTCTGCCGGGATGCTCGTCGAACCCCCCCACTCTCCCGATGGCCTCGAGAATACGGCGGCTGAGGTGCTCCTCGACGAGCAGCAGGATGACGTCGCGACGCGCCTCGAGATCGAGACCGAAGAAGGTGCGCTGAGGCACCATGCCCTCCCCCCGAGCCTGACTGACGACCGTGGAGCCGGTGGCTCCCTCGCGACGCGCCACCTCGCACAACGCGGGGGTGTCGGCGTCCTCGACGATGACCATGATGAGCTTGAAGTGCACCTAGACCTCCTTCGGCCGTGACCCGGTGCGACGCTCGCGGCGCCACTGGCCGAGGCCGGCATAGAGCATGACAGTGATGATGGGAAACAGGCTGGCGAAGGCGATGAGCCCGAAGCCGTCGACGAGCGGGCTGCGGCCCTCGATGGTGCTGGCGAGCCCGAGGCCGAGTGCCGCGACGACCGGAACCGTGACGGTCGACGTCGTGACGCCGCCGGTGTCGAAGGCGAGGGCCAGGATGGCGCGGGGCGCCTTCGCCGACACGAGGGCGACCACGAGGTACCCGGCGACGATGTACCCCGGCAGTGGGGTGCCCGTGACGATCCGGAGGCAGCCGAGGGCGATGCCGACCGCGACCCCGACGGCCACGGCGATCCGCAGCCCCCAGGCGCTGATCGTCCCGCCGGAGATCTCGTCGGCCTTGATGGCCACGGCGAGCAGAGCGGGCTCGGCGAGCGTGGTGGCGAACCCGATGGCGGCGCCGAACGCGTAGACCCAGCCGTATGCCGTCCACTCGACCGAGCCGGAGCCCCCGATGAGGTCCGAGTGGGTCAGCTGTCCGGCCATGTGGCGGCCGAGGGGGAACAGTGCCTCGCCCAAGCCGGCGAGGAACAGCGACATCCCGAGGACGACGAGGGCGAACCCGAGGAGGACCCGCCCCAGATGCGCGATGGGGCGGCGGAGCACGACGACCTGGAAGAAGCCGAGAATGACCGCGATGGGCGCGATGGCGAGGGCGGTCTCCCTGAGCGAGGTCAGGGCGAGGCCGACGAGGGTGCTCATGCGAGCATTCCGTAGCCGAGGACGAACATGATCGGGGTCAGGGAGGCCAGGGCGATGAGGCCGAACCCGTCGACGAGCGGGCTGCGACCCCGGATCGACGAGGACAACCCCACCCCGAGCGCGGTGACGAGCGGCACCGTGACCGTCGACGTCGTCACGCCGCCGGAGTCGTAGGCGATCCCGACGATGTCGGGCGGCGCGAACGCGGTCAGGGCGACGACACCGAGGTACCCACCGATGATGAGCCACCGGATGGGCCAGCCCTTGATGATCCGGAGGACCCCCACCACGAGGGCCACCCCCACCGACACGGCCACGGTGGCCCGCAACCCGAGGGCGTACGCCTCGCGTGCCCGCACGGTGGCGTCGATGGCCCCGTCCGCGGCGGCGACGTCCGCCGCTTCGCCCGCGATGGCGATGAGGGCCGGCTCGGCCACGGTCGTGGTGAACCCGAGGGCGAACGCGAAGACCACGAGCGCCGGCAGCCGCCCGCGCCGGGCGAAGCCCCTGGCCATGAGCTCACCGATCGGGAACAGGCCGAGTCGCAGCCCGCGGACGAAGAGAGCCAGGCCGACGACGACGGCAACCGCGCCACCGATGATGCGGCCGACGTCCGGCAGCGCCTGGCGCAGGACGACGACCTGGAAGAAGGCGACGACGAGGACGACGGGCATGAGATCGCGGGCGCTCTCCCACAGGTCGTGGCCGAGCACCCGGATGACGGAGAACATCGGCGACGCACGGCGCGCCGGGACCATGGCTCGCGTCCTCGCCTCGTCGGACACGGGTGCCTCCTCGCGGCGGCCGGCTGTGTACCCGACTATGCCGTCGCCGGAGGCGGGCGGCTACCGGCAGGCGCAGACCGGTGCGTCACACACTTCCGGGCCCCAGACGGGACTGGAACAGGCGGCGTACGTCGGCGTTGGCGCGGATGAGCTCCAGCGCGTAGGCCGCGTGTCCCGGAACGTAGCCGTTGCCGACGAGCATCCGGACGTCGGCGGCCAGGCCCTCGGCGCCGAGAGCCGCGGCCGCGAAGTTCGTGGCCATGGAGAAGAAGATGACCGTGCCGCCCTCGGCGGTCGAGAGGATGGCCGGCTGCTCGCAGCCGGGTACGTCGACGCAGACGACGGTGATGTCGGCCGGGCCGCCCGCCCCCTCGACGGCCTCGAGGAGCCCCAGCGGGCTCCGGGCGTCCGCGACGACGACCTCGTCGGCCAGGGCGGTGTCACGGAGCAGGTCCGCCTCGGCGTCGACCGGGACCACCCCGATCCGCCGTCCGGCACCCGCGTCCGCGGCGGCGGCCAGCGCGAGCGATCCCGACTTGCCCGCGCCCCCGAGCACGAGGACCGAGGGGGCCGTGCCGCGGGCGGCATACTCACGCACCACCCGCGCCACCAGGGCGGGCGCCCCACAGACGTCCATGACCATGAGGGCCAGCTCGGGGACGAGGTCCTCGGGGAGCGTCGCCGCGATGGAGCGGCCGAAGAGGATGGCATGTCCCGCGGCGGGTGCCCGCTCGGAGAGCCCGTCCCAGCGGGCGAGCCCGTCGGTGATCCGGAGCGGGGTGAGCGACAGCGACACGAGCGTGGCGACCCGGTCGCCGACGGCCAGGCCCAGCGGGGACTCGGGCCCCACCTCCTCGACCGTCCCGATGAGCATGCCCCCCGAGCCGGTCACCGGGTTCTGCATCTTGCCCCGCGTGGCGACGATGTCGAGAACGGTGGCCCGTAGCGCCGCCCCGTCGACCGAGCCGTCCGGGGCCCGGTTCGCCTCGGCGAGCTGCCGATAGGACGCCGCGTCGAGGTTGAGCGTCTCGACGGCGATCCGGACCTCGTCCGGCCACAGCTGCGGGCCGGCGTCGAGGACCCGAGCGGCCTGCGGCAGGGACTCCCCCGCCGGGTCGATGACCCGATGTAGGCCGACCGGTGAGGACGGGGTGTCGCGAACGGTGGTGGACGGCTCAACGATGGACACAGGATCTCCTGCTCTGGACAGAGTTGACAGCAACTTCTGCGGCGGGATGCAGCAATTACGGCGTTCATTGCGTATCCTGCCAGGTATGAGCATCGCGATCGAGCAGCCCTATGTCTACCGGCGCACCGAACTCGTCGAGCCGGACTGGACCCGTCTGCCCGGGTGGCGTGACGTCACCCGCTCGCAGTGGGAGGACGCCCAGTGGCAGCGCGCCCACTGCGTCAAGACCGTGGAGCAGCTCCACGACCTCATGGGCGACCTGCTCACCGACGACTTCTACACCGACCTGGCCACGGACCAGGCCGAGCGCGCGACGATGTCGATGCTCGTCACGCCGCAGATGATGAACACCATGGTGCCCGCGACCGACGGCGAGGTCCCCGGCGCCGGCGCGGCATACACCGAGGCGTTCTATGCCGACCCGGTCCGGCGCTACATGCTGCCGGTCCTCTCGGACCGGCGCACCGACTGGCCCTCGCATCCGTTCGCGACCCGGGACAGCCTCCACGAGCACGACATGTGGGCCGTCGAGGGGCTCACCCACCGCTACCCCACCAAGGTCCTGGCCGAGATGCTCTCGACGTGCCCGCAGTACTGCGGCCACTGCACCCGGATGGACCTGGTCGGCAACCCCACGCCGCAGTTCACCAAGCTCAAGCTGGCCGGCAAGCCGGTGGACCGCTACGACGCGATGATCGACTACCTCAAGCGGACCCCGGGCGTGCGCGACGTCGTCGTCTCCGGTGGCGATGTCGCCAACATGCCGTGGAAGAGCATCGAGAGCTTCATCGGACGGCTCCTCGAGGTCGAGACGATCCGCGACATCCGCCTCGCCACCAAGGCCCTCATGGCGCTGCCCCAACACTGGCTGCAGGGCGAGGTCGTCGACGGCATGGCCCGGATCACCGCCGCCGCCCGGGAGCGTGGCGTCTCGGTGGCGATCCACACGCACGTCAACCACCGCAACTCCGTCACCCCGCTCGTCGCCGACGCGGCCAAGGCGATGCTCGAGGCGGGCGCCCGCGACGTGCGCAACCAGGGCGTGCTGCTGCGCGGCGTCAACGACACCACCGAGGACCTGCTCGACCTGTGCTTCGCGCTCCAGGACGAGGCCATGATCACGCCCTACTACTTCTACCTCTGCGACATGATCCCCTTCTCGGAGCACTGGCGCCTCTCCCTCAAGGAGGCCCAGGAGCTGCAGCACTCGATCCTCGGCTACCTGCCGGGCTTCGCGACGCCGCGCGTCGTGTGCGACGTTCCGTTCGTCGGGAAGCGCTGGGTCCACCAGGTGGAGTCCTACGACACCGAGCGGGGCATGTCGTACTGGCGCAAGCACTACCGCACCTCGATCGAGGCCGCGGACGAGCAGGCGCTGTCCCGCGAGTACGTGTACTACGACCCGATCTACACCCTGCCCGACGCGGGTCAGCAGTGGTGGCTGCACAACACCGACGTCGAGGGGGTCCACGCGGCCGCCATCGCCGGTGCCGCGGCCAGCCGGGACGCCTCGGCCGCCGACCTGGTCTGACCCGGCCGCCCGCCCAGGCCCAACCCCCGCTCGGTGCCGCCGGCCGAGCGGCATACGGTGTCGGTACGCCGCGCCGAGACCCCGGGGGGACGCCAGCCACGGATGCCCTCACCCGAGCCGGGATCCGTTTCACCGTGCACACCTACGACCATGACCCGGCGGCGCCGTCCTTCGGTCTGGAGGCCGCCGAGGCGATGGCCGTCGAGCCCGGCCGGGTCTTCAAGACCCTCCTCGTCGACACCGGGGCCGGGCTGGCCGTCGGCATCGTCCCCGTCGACCGGTCGCTCGACCTCAAGGCCGCGGCTGCGGCGCTGCGCGTGAAGAGGGTCGCCATGGCCGACCCCAAGGCGGCCGACATCGCCCGCTGAGCGGGCTCGGCGAGTCCCGGCCACCGGGCCCGGCGCGGGTCGGCTACTCCCAGGGCGTGGACAGGACCACGGTGGTGCGCGTCGTGACGTTGGCGGCGGCCCGGATCTTGGCGAGCAGCTCCTCCAGGGCCAGCGGAGTCTGGGTGCGGACCTTGAGGATGTAGTTCTCGTCCCCGGCGACCGAGTGGCACTCCTCGAGCTCGACGAGACCGTGCAGCCTCTCCGGGATGTCGTCCGGTGCCGCCGGGTCGAGCGGGGTGATCGAGATGAAGGCCGTGATGGGCCGGCCGAGGGCGTGGTGGTCCACCCGGGCGGTGTAGCCCTTGAGCACGCCGCGCTCCTCCAGCCGTCGAACCCGCTGGTGCACGGCCGACGTCGACATGCCCAGGGTGCGGCCCAGGTCGGTGTAGCTCATTCGGCCGTCGGCGCTCAGCTGCTCGACGATTCTCCGGTCCAGGTCCTCCACAGACGGAAGACTACGCAGAAAAGCCCCATCGTTGTGCGGTCAACGTCCGCCACTCCCAGCGGTAGCGTGCTCGGTGTGTCCGAGCCGAAGCTGCTTCTCCTCGACTCCGCGTCGCTGTACTTCCGCGCGTTCTACGGAGTTCCCGACCAGCGCCGCACCCCCGAGGAGCCGCCGACGAACGCCGTCCGGGGCTTCGTCGACATGATCGCCACCCTTGTCGCGGCGCACCGGCCCACCCATCTGGTCGCCTGCTGGGACAACGACTGGCGCCCGCAGTTCCGGGTCGACCTCATCCCCAGCTACAAGGCCCACCGGGTCGCCGAGGGTGCCGCCACGGCACGATCCGGGGCGGCCGAGGCCGTGCCCGACGACCTCTCGCCCCAGGTCCCCGTCATCGCCGACACCCTGCGAGCGCTGGGGATCACCCGGCTAGGGGCCGACGGTTTCGAGGCCGACGACGTCATCGGCACGCTCGTCGAGCGCCACCGCGGCCGGATGCCGATCGACGTCGTCACCGGCGATCGTGACCTCTTCCAGCTCGTCGACGATGCCGCGCAGGTGCGGGTGCTCTACACCGCCCGGGCCGGCGTGCGCGACGCCGAGCCCATCGACCAGGCGGCCCTCCTCAGCCGGTATGCCGTGGCCACGGGTGACGCGTACGCCGACATGTCGATGCTTCGCGGAGACACCAGTGACGGTCTGCCGGGCGTCCCGGGGATCGGTGAGAAGACGGCCGCCCAGCTCATCGCGGCATACGGCTCGCTCAGGGGTCTACGGGACGCCGTCGACGGGGGCGACCCGGCCCTCAAGGGTGCGCGACGTGCCCGGCTGGAGGCTGCCTCGGCATACCTCGATGTCGCTCCGACCGTCGTCCGGGTGGCTCGGGACGCGCCCGTCGCCGACGTCGACCCGGCGCTGCCGACCGAGGTGGCCGACGTCCGGCTGCTCAGTGAGGTCGCGTCGACCTACGGGCTCACCGGTCCGGTGAACCGGGTCCTCGCGGCCCTGGGGCTGGGAGGCGGGTCGTGACGGGGTACCAGCCGACCCGCCCGGACCGGGTCCAGCGCGCCACCCTCCGGGCGCTGCTCGGGGCGCCGGCCGCCGTCACCCGCCCGCTGGCGGGCCCACCGGTCGTCCTCGATGGCCAGACCCTCGACCCGCAGTACCAGCTCGGGTTGCGCGTCACCGCCCGGCTCGGCGGCCCGGAGCTCGAGGACCTGCCGGTCGACCAGGCGCGGCACCTGCTCGAGCAGCAGGCGTGGCTGGTCGCCGGTCGACCGGCGACGGTGGGCTCGGTGCGCGACCTGCTCGTCGAGGGGCGGGCCGCTCCCATCCCGGCGCGGCTGTACCTGCCACCGGCCGGCGCACCGGGCCGCACCGCGACCCCGCTCGTCGTCTGGTTCCACGGCGGCGGGTGGGTTCTGGGGAGCGTCGACAGCCACGACGGGGTCGCCCGGGCGCTGT
Organism: uncultured Actinomycetota bacterium; assembly: GCA_963771015.1. Classification (GTDB taxonomy): domain Bacteria; phylum Actinomycetota; class Actinomycetes; order Actinomycetales; family Dermatophilaceae; genus CAVSJJ01. The sequence goes on along the minus strand of CAVYRN010000008.1, from coordinate 37,354 downwards.
GCCGGCAGGCGGAGGTCGCGGTCCTCAGCGTGGGCTACCGGCTCGCGCCGGAACACCGGTTCCCGGCCGCGTTCGACGACGCCCTGGACTCCTTCCGCTGGGCCCACGCGCACGCCACCGAGCTGGGCATCGACGCCGGTCGGATCGCCGTCGCCGGGGACAGCGCCGGCGGGAACCTCGCGGCCGCCGTGAGCCTCGAGGCCAGCCGGGACGGCGGCCCCGCTCCCGCCTTCCAGCTGCTCTTCGTCCCGGCCGTGGACCTGTCCCGTCGGCGCCGGTCCTTCGAGCTCTTCGGACGCGGCTTCAGCCTCACCGCCGCCGCCGTCGACTGGTACCAGGACCAGTACCTCGGCGCGCACGGCGACCCGACCGACCCCCGGGTATCGCCGCTGCTCGTCGACAACCTCGCCGGGCTGCCCCCGGCCTACCTCGCGGTCGCCGGTTTCGACCCGCTGCGCGACGAGGGCGAGGAGTACGCGGCCCGGCTGCGGGAGGCGCGGGTGCCGGTGTCGCTGCGCCGTCATGCCGGGGCCATCCACCCGTTCATCAGCACGCTCGTCAGCGACCTGGGGCGGCGGGCCCTCACCGAGGCGGTCGGCGCGCTGCGGGTCGGCCTGGGTGTGTCCTCGATCTGAGGTCCTGCCGTCGCGCATCTCGCCGGGCGCCTCTCGCCGGGCGCCTCTCGCCGGGTCGAGGTATTCCGGTCCCGTCTGGGGGTACTCGAATACCTCGAACCGGGCGAGGAGGACGGGCGGGGCCTAGTCGAGGCGGTCGGCGGCGACGACGCCGCGCCGGATCGCGTCGACCGCCTTGCGGGAGGTGCGGCGCAGCTCGGGGTCGGTCGCGGCGTCCCCGATCTGGTCGAGCAGGTCGACGATCTGCTTGCACCGGCGCACGAAGTCGCCCGCGGACACGTCCCGTCCGCGCAGCACGGCGTCGAGCCGGGCACCACTGGCCCACCGGTGGACCATCCACGCCATCCCGGCGTCCGGAACGCCCGTCGTGGGCAGTGCGTGCTGGGTCTCGAGCTCCTCGACCAGGCCCCACAGCCGGTCCATCTCGGCGAGGGCGGTCGTGACCTCCTCGGTCGGCAGCCGGGGCGAGAGGTCCGCCTCGGCGCTGCGCGGCTCGTAGACGAGCGCGGACACGCACGCAGCCAGGCCCGGGGCGTCGAGCCGCCGCCAGACGTCATGGCGCAGGCACTCCGCCGTCAGCAGGTCCCGTTCGGTGTAGAGCCGCCGCAGCCCCTCGCCGCGCTCCGTGACGGCCCTCCCGTCATCGCTGAGATATCCGAGCTGCGCCAGTGCCGAGCAGATCCGGTCGAAGGTGTGGGCCACCGTGTTCGTCCGGCCCTCGACCTGGCGCTGCAGACCGACCGTCTCCCGCTTCAGGCGCCACCAGCGCTCCGCCCAACGTGCGTGGTCCTCGCGCTCCGGGCACTGGTGGCAGGGGTGCGCCTTCAGCCGGTGCCGCAGGTCCTGCACGCGGGAGTCCTCGTCCGCCGCGGCGGTCCGGCCGGACCGCCGCGGCGGCTCGTGCGGAACGGCGGCTCGCATCGTGCTGACGAGGTCTCGCCGGGCCTTGGGCGACCTCGCGTTGAACTGCGTGGACACGCGGAGCGTCGTCACCGGCTCAACCGGCTCGGGGACGTCGACGACGGTGAGCCGGCGGAGCTGGCGGTCCTCGGTGACCACCGTCGGCCCCTGGGCATGGCCACCCTTCGTCGTCCGGGCGGGGGCGACGACGACGGCCCACCCGGCGCGACGACCGGTCGGGACCCGGACGACGTCGCCCAGCCGGAGGGACTCCAGGCTGAGGGCCGCCTCGGCCCGCCGGCTCGCCGACCGCTTCTTGGCCCCCTGCTTCTCGACATCGGCGATCTGGCGACGCAGGCCGGCATACTCCTGGAAGTCGCCCAGGTGACAGTGCATCGCCTCGGCATACCCGGCAAGGGCCTCCTCGTTGCGACGCACGGTGCCGGCCAGCCCGACGACCCCTCGGTCCGCCTGGAACTGGGCGAAGGACGTCTCGAGGATCTCGCGAGCGACGTCCCGGCCGACCTGGGCGACGAGGTTGACGGCCATGTTGTAGGTGGGCCGGAAGCTCGACCGGAGCGGGTAGGTCCGCGTCGAGGCGAGCCCGCCCACCGCCTGCGGGTCCAGGCCGCGGGCCCACAGGACCAGGGCGTGGCCCTCGATGTCGATGCCCCTCCGTCCGGCCCGCCCGGTGAGCTGGGTGTACTCCGCGGGGGTGACGTCGGCATGGCTCTCGCCGTTGAACTTGACGAGCTTCTCGAGGACGACGGTCCGCGCGGGCATGTTGATCCCGAGGGCCAGGGTCTCGGTGGCGAAGACGGCGCGGATCCGTCCGGCCGTGAACAGTTCCTCGACGATCTCCCGGAACAGGGGCAGCATCCCCGCGTGGTGCGCCGCGAACCCCCGGGTCAGCCCCTCGAGGAAGTCCCAGTAGCCCAGCACCGCCAGGTCCTCGTCACCGAGGACGTCGACGCGCGTCTCGACCAGCCGGCGGATCCGGTCGCCCTCGACGGCAGGGATGAGCCTCGTGCCGGCGGCGAGGAGCTGGCCGACGGCCGCATCGCAGCCCAGCCTGCTGAAGACGAAGGTGATGGCCGGGAGGAGCCCCTGCCGGTCCAGCTGCTCGACGACTTCGGCGCGGGTCGCGCCCCCACCGGGCCGACCCCCGCGAGCGAAGCCCCGGCCCGCCGGACCGCCGCCCGGTCCTCGTGGCACGTGGCCCCGCCGCCCGGTCCGTCCACCCCGGGTGCCCGGGGTATGCCGCGGGCCCTCCTCCCAGCGCCCGCGCTGCTCGGCGTTGCGGATCGCCTCGAGGAGGTCGGGGTTGAGCCGACCCGGGCGGGTGGTCCCGCTCGTGCCGAGTGCCGGGTCGGCATCCTCGGCGAAGAGGTCGAACATCGTCGTGCCGACGAGCATGTGCTGCCACAGCGGGATCGGCCGGTGCTCGGAGACGATCACCGCATGGTTGCCGCGCACCTCGGCCAGCCAGTCCCCGAACTCCTCGGCGTTGCTCACGGTGGCCGACAGCGAGATGACCTGGACGTCCTCGGGGAGGTGGATGATGACCTCCTCCCACACCGCCCCGCGGAACCGGTCGGCGAGGTAGTGCACCTCGTCCATGACGACGAAACCGAGCCCCGCGAGCGTCGACGACCCCGCGTACATCATGTTGCGCAGCACCTCGGTCGTCATGACGACGACGGGGGCGTCACCGTTGACCGAGCTGTCCCCGGTGAGCAGGCCCACCCGGTCCGCCCCGTACCGCCCGACGAGGTCGTGGTACTTCTGGTTCGACAGGGCCTTGATGGGGGTCGTGTAGAACGCCTTGCGGTCGGTCGCGAGGGCGAGGTGGACGGCGAACTCCCCCACGACGGTCTTGCCCGCTCCGGTCGGCGCGGCGACGAGGACCCCCTTGCCCTCCTCCACGGCCTCACAGGCCTCGACCTGGAACGGGTCGAGCGGGAACTCCAGGCCCTCGGAGAACCGGCCCAGCTCGGATCGCGCCCGCCGCTGCCGGGCGGCCGCGGCGGCATACCGCTCGGCGGGACTGGGCATGGGCTCAGGCTACGGGAGGACCTAGCCGAGCACCGTGACGGCGCCCGGCACGATGTCGATGTGGAGCGGGAGCGCGGCGAACCGCTCCCCGTCGGCGTAGCCGATGATGCCGTCCGCCTCGATGTGGATGTGCCGGCCGCGGATGATCTCGACGGACGGGTGGGCGAGGTGGGCGCCGGAGAACACCTTCGGGAACACCCGGAGGAACTCGGGGATGCTGACCTCGTGGAGGATGAGTACGTCGCCGAGGCCGTCGTCGAACAGAGCACCCGGCACGACCTTCATCCCGCCGCCGTAGGCGGGCCCGTTGCCGATGGCGACGAGCATGGCCGCGGTGTCGTGCCGGACCCCGTCGATCTCGAGCCGGTAGTGGATGGGCCGGAACACCGGCAGCTCCCGGAGCATGGCGAGGTTGTACCGCATCTGCCCCTTGGGCCAGCGCCACCGGTTCGCCCGCTCGTTGACGACCGCGTCGAACCCCGCTGCCAGGACCCCGACGAACCACTGGTGCCCGCCGGCGGCGGTCGTATGCCGTGCGGCGTCGACCGACCGGGTGACCCCTTCCGCGATTCGGGCGACCGCGGCCGCGGGGTCGCGGACCGGCATGCCGAGCTCCCGGGCGATGTCGTTGCCGGTTCCCGTGGCGACGATCCCCAGGGGGATGTCGGACCCGGCGCAGAGGTTGGCCCCGAGATGGGCCATCCCGTCCCCACCGGCGACGACGAGGGCGCCGACGCTCCCCTCGTCGATCGCGGCCCTGGCCCGGGCGGCGGCGGCGGCGGCGCTGTCGGCGCTCAGGTCCACCACCTCGAGCCCCGCCTCGGCGAGGCCTCGCGCGGCCTCCTCCCCCATCAGCCCGCCCCGCCCACGCCCGGCCGTGGGGTTGACGACCAGGCCGATCCGGGTGCTCATGGCCGGGACAGTACCGCGTCGGGACGCTCCCCACGGCGAGGTGGGGACGCCCGGGCCGCGTGGTGGCGGCTCAGATGCTCGACGCCTCGTCGTCCGGGACCTCGAGCCACTCCGGCCTGCGGCGCGCCCGGCGGCGGTCGAGGACCCAGGAGACGCCCCAGGCCGCGAAGTAGAGGACGAGGAGCGGCCCGGCGAGGAAGAACATCGTGTAGGCGTCGGGGGTGGGGGTCGCGAAGGCCGCGAAGACGAAGATGAGGATGACGGCCACCCGCCAGCCACGCAGCATGACGTGGGCGGGCAGCACGTGAGCGAGGTTCAGGCCGACGAGGAACACGGGGAAGAGTGCGGCCAGTCCGAAGACGAGGATGAACCGCATGACGAAGGTGAAGTAGTCCGTCGTCTGCTGGATGTTGGACGCCCCCTGGGGGGTGAAGCCATAGAGGATCTCGAGCGACTTCGGCAGGATCGCGTAGCCGAACCAGCAGCCGGCGATGAACAGGGGCACGATGGCGCCGACGAAGGCGAGCGAGATCCGCTTCTCCCGCCGGGTCAGGCCGGGCACGATGAACCCCCACGCCTGGTAGAGCCAAACCGGGCTGGATCCGAGGACGCCGACGAAGATCGAGACGTTGACCTCGTTGCTGAACGCCGCGGTCGCGTTGGCGAAGTTGAGGCTGATCAGGCTCGTCGGGTGGAGGTTCTTGTACTCGGTGAACGGCTCGGACAGCTTGTCGAAGATCCACTGGTAGTTCGCGAAGCCGACGATGGCGACGGCCACGACGGCCAGCGCGGAGATGACGATTCGACGTCGGAACTCGAGCAGGTGCTCGCGCAGAGTCATTCGGCCCTCGGGGTCCCGAGAGCGGCGACGCAGCCGTGGCATGGGTGAGGTGCGTGGGGCGGCTCGCGTCAGAGCGAGCTGCTGGGCCGGTCCTCGCCGGTGCTCGGGGTCTCGCGGGGGGCAGCGTCGGTGTCCTCGGTGCGTTCCACGGTCTCGCCCTTGACGGTGTCACCGGACGCAGAGGACTTGCCGTCGCTCTTCATCTCGTCCATCTCGGACTTGAACACCCGGGCCGAGCGGCCCAGGCTGCGGGCGGCCTCCGGAAGACGCTTGGAGCCGAAGACGACGACGAGCACGACGAGCAGGATGATGAGATGCCAGGGCTCGAGCCCGTTCCTAAACATGTGGTGCCTCTCCGAGTGGTCGCTTCCCGCCAGTGTATGCCGTTGACCTGCGCGGTCGAGCAGGCTCACCCAGGCGCGCTACCTGCGGCGTGGGCGGGCCCACGTCGGAAGCTGCTCCTCTCGCCGGGCGCGCCGGGCGGCCCGCCGGCCGTCCCGGGCCGCGGCATACTCGGCTCTCAGCCGCCACGGGTCCTCCAGGACGGCCACGCCGTCGGCCGCCCGGCGCGCCTCGTCGGCCCGGGTCTCGACCGCGGCCAGCGTGTCGCTCGCCGCATCCAGGGCGGCGAGGAAGGCCGTGGAACGGTGCCAGAGCCACCGCAGGCGCCAGCCGATGACCGCAGCCCCACCCACCACGAGAGCACCCCACACGAGGGTCCAGCCCCACCACGGGAGCACGGTCACGACCCCGGTGAGTAGGCCGCCAGCGCCTCGGCCGCACCGGCGGCGATCTCGGCCGCCAGCTCGACCGGCTCGACGACGACTCCCCGCCCGCCGAGCCGCCACATGAGCCGGCGGAGCCAGGCGGTGTCACCGGTGCGCAGGGTGACGAGCTGTGACCCGTCCTCCTCGGTCGTCACCGACTCGACGAGGTAGTAGTCGCTGACCCAGGTCGCACCGGGCAGGAGCTGCAGCGTGACGAGCAGGTCGTCGCGGGAGGGCCGGAACACCCCCTCGCTCAGGTCGCGGGCCCGGACCCCGTCGGGCGGAGCGCCGTCGACGTCGAGGACGCTGAGCTGCTCGACGCGGTCCATCCGGAACATCCGGGTGTCCGCGGCTCGGTGGCACCACCCCTCGAGGTACCAGTGGCCGTCGAGGTTGACGACCCGCATGGGGTCGACGTCTCGCTCCGTGCTCTCGTCGCGGCTCGGGACGAGGTAGCGCAGGTGGAGTCGGCGGCGTTCCTCGACGGCACGCCGCGCCTCGGCGAGGAGCTCCGGCGCCGCTCCGTCCTCGATGTCGACGAGGACCCGCCCGGCGCCCTCGCCCGCGAGGCCGGCGGCCTCGGTGATCTTGGCGAGGGCCCGCTCGACGGCGTCGCGCTGGCCGAGTCCCGGGACGTTGAGCAGGGCCTGGAGCCCCACCATGAGGGTGACCGCCTCGTCGCGGCCGAGGCGCAGCGGCCGGCCGATGGTCTCGGCGTTCGACACGTACACCTGGCCGCCCTCCCAACGAGCGTCGATGAGCTCGTCGGGCATCTGGCCGTACCCGCAGAGGAAGAGCAGGTTCAGGTCGGCCTCCAGCTCGGCGATGGAGACGCCGAGTCCGGCCGCGGCCTCCTCGAGGTTGATGCCTTGACGGTTGGCGAGCCACGGCACCATGGTCAGGAGGCGGGACAGCCGAGCGGTCGCGGTCTCCGCTGGTCGGTGCGCGCTCATCGGGCCGCTCCGGATCGCCGATGGGCCTCCAGGGTCCCGCTGAGCCGCCGCACGACGGCCGCGACGAGGTCCGCCGGCTCGACGGCGACGACGTCGGGCCCGTAGGCGCAGACCTCGCTGGCCAGCGCCTCGGTCTCGGCGTAGCCGACCGACAGGCGGGTCCAGCCGTCCTCGTCGCCCACCACCGTGCCCCGTCGGCGCAGCGCCCGCCCGGCACCCTCACGCACCCGCAGGACGCCGGTGCGCACGGCACCGGGCGGAGCGGAGGAGCCCCGGATCATCTCGTGCGCCTCGTGGTCCTCGGGGACCGTGTACGACCCGGGCGCCCCATCGAGGACCACCGGGCCGACGATCCGCGAAAGACGGAACACGCGGGGTGCGTCACGATCGAGGTCGTGGCCGGTGAGGTACCAGCGCCCGTGCCACGAGGCCAGGGTCCACGGCTGGACGCGGCGGGTGAGCGTCTCGCCGGCCGCCGGCCGCCGGTAGTCGAAACGGACCGGCGCCCGCCGCAGGACGGCGTCCTTGACCGTGTCGAAGGCGGGCTCGACCGTCCGCAGCCGGGGCTCGATCCCGATCAGTGCGGCACTGTCGCGCTCCACCCCCGATGCCCGTAGCTTGCGCAGCGCCTGGGCGGCCGGCCCGGCGAGGGATGCCTGCGCCCAGGTCCGGCTGGCCAGGCCGAGGACGGCGAGCTCGTCGGGCTCGAACGAGAGCTCCGGCAGGGCGTAGTCCCGCTCGTGGATCCGGTACCCCGGCTCGTCGTCCCACAGGCTGTCGATCTCCTCGGTGACGAGGGGCACGCCGAGCTCGCGAAGCTCGTCCTTGTCGCGCTCGAACATCCGGTCGAAGGCCTCGGTCGAGGCGGCGCTCCCGTACTGAGGCACGAGCTCGCGGATCTTGCTCTTGGGCAGCGGGCGGCGGGTATAGAGGAGCACGAGGACGAGATTGAGCAACCGCTCGGTCTTGGCGGCCGGCCCGACAGCAGCGCTCATGGCCGTGACGCTACCCGACGCTCGGGCGTCGCCACGGTTACGCTGCCAGACGTGATGCAGTGGCGGTCAGGCACGGTGCTTCGAGAGGTCCGCAGGTGGCCCGGCGCCGTCGAGTGTGCCGTGGTCCTCGAGACCACGCCCGACACCGCGCCAGGAGAGGGGGCGCGCGAGGTGCGGGCCCTGGCCTACACGTCGGTGGTGGGCACTCCGGAGGCCGGCGACCGGGTGCTTCTCAACGCCTCGGCGCTGTTCAAGGGGCTCGGCACGGGTGGGCTCGCATTCGTCGTCGCCGTGCCGGACCGGCTGCCGGCCGACCCGCCCCCGGGGCCGGGACACATCGTCAAGGCGCGCTACACCCCGCTGCAGCAGATGTTCCTCGCCGTCGACGAGCAGGACAGCCCCCACCACGCCGTCCTCGCCGCCGCCGACGACCTCGGCGGTCTCCCGGTGGTCGCGGCGGACCTCCACTCCGCCCTCCCCGCCGTCGTCGCGGGGGTCCGCGCGGACCGTCCCGACGCCCGCGTCGCCTACCTCATGACCGATGGCGGCGCGCTGCCGTCCGCGTTCTCCCGCGCGGTGGCGGGACTCCGCACGGCCGGATGGCTCGCCGGGACCGTCACGGTGGGCCAGGCATTCGGGGGCGACCACGAGGCGGTGAGCATCCACAGCGGCCTGCTCGCCGCTCGCCACGTCGTCCACGCGGATGTCGTCGTCGTCGCGCAGGGGCCGGGCAACGTGGGGACCGGCACCCACTGGGGGTACTCCGGGGTCGCGGTCGCCGAAGCCCTCCACGCCGCCCACGTCCTGGGCGGACGTCCCATCGCCTCGCTGCGGGTGTCCGAGGGCGACACGAGGGAGCGCCACCGTGGCATCTCCCACCACAGCCGGACGGCATACGGGCGGGCCCTGCTCGGCCCCGCGACGGTCCCCGTCCCGGCGCTCTCCGACGCGATCGGCGAGCTGGTGCATGCTCAGGCCGGCGACCTCGTGCGCACCGCCTCGGCCGACCTCGTGGCCGTCACCGTGGACCTTGCCGGCCTGCGCGAGGCCCTGGAGGGCTCACCGGTGGAGCTGCGGACGATGGGCCGGGGGCTCGCCGAGGACCCGGCGTCGTTCCTCGCCGCCGCGGCCGCCGGACGGTATGCCGCCTCGCTGCTGCCGTGACCCCGGTCAGCCCACGTCGACGAGGTCGACGACGAAGATGAGCGTCTCGCCCGGGGCGATGACGCGGCCGGCGCCACGGTCGCCGTAGGCGAGCTGCGGCGGGATGGTGAGCTTGCGGCGGCCACCGACCCTCATCCCGGCGATCCCGTCGTCCCAGCCCTGGATGACCTGGCCGACCCCGAGACGGAAGTCGAGCGGGGCGCCCCGGTCCCACGACGCGTCGAACTGCTCGCCGGTCGAGTACGCGACGCCGACGTAGTGGGCGCGCACGCTCGAGCCGGCGGCGGCCGTGGCGCCGTCACCGACGGTGAGGTCCTCGATGACGAGCTCGGCGGGCGGAACGTCGCCGGGGAAGTCGATCTCGGGCTTGCTGGTGGAGGGGTCGAACGGCATGGTGCTCCCTTCAAGGCGGCGCCGGAGCGCCGATCTGGACGTCAGTACGCGGCGAGGATGTCGACGACGAACACGAGGGTGTCGGTGCCCTTGATCTTGGGCGGGCTGCCCGCGGAACCGTAGCCCTCGCTCGGCGGTACGACGAGGAGCAGCCGGCTCCCAACCGTCGCGCCGACGATGGCCTTGTCCCACGCCGAGATGACCTGGTGCTGGCCGGCAGGGAACTCGAAGAACTGCTGGTCGGTGTGCTGGGCCGTCGCGTCGAAGACCACGCCGTTACGCCACAGCACGCCCGTGTAGGTCACCCGCACGGTCTGGCCGCTCGTCACCTTGGCCCCGGTGCCCTTGATGAGCGGCTGGACGACCAGCTTCGCGGGCGGCTTGACGCCCTTGGGCATGGTGATCGTCGCCGCCTTGCCGTCCGTCATCGCCACCTTCGGGAGGTTCTTCCGGGGCGGCACCGCGGTGCCCGAGGCCGCCGCCAGTGCCTTCGTCGTCGACAGGACGTCGACGACGAACACGACGGAGTCGGTCGCGCTGATGCCCAGCGAGGAGTTCCCGCTCGTGCCGAACGCATCGGCCGGCGGTGAGGCGATGAGGATGCGCGAGCCGACCTTCATCCCGGGAAGGGTGTTCTTGAGCGACGGGAACAGGTCGCTCGCCCCGAGGTCCAGCCCGACCGGCGTGCTGTCCCAGGTGCTCGTGACGGTCTTGCCGTCCGCGCCGTTGACGATCATGGCGTTGATCGAGACCAGGTCCGAGGAGGTGAGTGGAGCGCCGCCACCCTCGGTGACGACCTTCGAGACGGTCTTGCTCACGGTGAGCGGGGTCTTCGTCAGGGAGACATCGGGGGCCTTGCCGGCCGCGGTGGCCGCCACGGTGACCGAGGCCAGCGGATCCGCCGCCGCCGTCGTCGACGAGGACGACGACGAGCCGCTGCAGGCGGACAGCGCCAAGGCTGCGACGAGGGCGGTGGCGGACGCGAACGCCCAGCGGCGGGACAGCACGGGAGACCTCGATCGTTCGGGGGTCGGACCGACCAACGATAGCCGCCCGACCCGTGGGCGACCCACCGAGGCCACCCTCACCGACGCCTCAGCCGCCCATCCCCTCGATGAGCCGGTCGACCCGGGGGTCCTCGCTGGCGAAGGGGTCCTTGCACAGCACGGTGCGCTGTGCCTGGTCGTTGAGCTTGAGGTGGACCCAGTCCACCGTGAAGTCCCGGCGGTTCTCCGAGGCAGCCTTGACGAAGCGTCCGCGCAACCGGGCCCGGGTCGTCTGGGGCGGCACGACCTTGGCCTCGAAGACGACCGGGTCGGTGACCGCTCGGGCCACCCGCCCCCGATTCTGGAGAAGGTAGAACAGCCCCCGCTCGCGGTTGATGTCGTGGTAGGCGAGGTCGATCTGGGCGAGCCTCGGGTGGTCCAACCCCAGCCCGTGCTTGGCGGCGTACTCCTCGATGAGCCGGTACTTGATGACCCAGTCGATCTCCGTGTCGACCAGGGAGAGCCGATCGGTCTCGATGGCGGTCAGTGTCCGGTCCCACAGCTCGAGGGTGGCCTTGTGGGCGGGGTCGTGGGTACCGACGCCGTCCACGAGGTCACTCGCCCGCTGGAGGTACTCCCGCTGGATCTCCAGGGCGCTCATCGTCTGCCCGTTGGCGAGGCGTACCGGGCGCCGACCCGTCATGTCATGGCTGATCTCGCGGATCGCTCGGATCGGGTTCTCGAGGGTCATGTCCCGCATGGCCACCCCGGCCTCGATGAGGCGCAGGACCAGGTCCGCGGAGCCGACCTTGAGCATCGTCGTCGTCTCGCTCATGTTCGAGTCGCCCACGATGACGTGCAGCCGCCGGTAGTGCTCGGCATCGGCGTGGGGTTCGTCGCGGGTGTTGATGATGGGGCGGCTGCGGGTCGTCGCCGACGACACGCCCTCCCAGATGTGGTCGGCGCGCTGGCTCACGGCATACGTCGCGCCCTTGGAGGACACGACGAGCTTGCCGGCCCCGGAGATGAGCTGCCGGCTGATGAGGAACGGCAGGAGGACATCGGAGACGGCCTGGAACTCACCCGAGCGCCGCACGAGGTAGTTCTCGTGGCAGCCGTACGAGTTGCCGGCGGAGTCGGTGTTGTTCTTGAAGACGAAGATGTCCCCGGCAACCTCGTCGGCGACGAGGCGCTGCTGGGCATCGGCGGCGAGCGCCTCGACGACCCGCTCCCCCGCCTTGTCGTGGGCGACGAGCTGGAGGATGGAGTCGCACTCGGGCGTCGCGTACTCGGGGTGGGACCCCACGTCCAGGTAGAGCCGGGCCCCGTTGCTGAGAAAGACGTTGCTCGACCGGCCCCAGGCCACGACCTTGCGGAACAGGTGCCGCGCCACCTCATCGGGCGTGAGCGTGCGCTGGCCGCGAGTCAGGCAGGTGATGCCGTACTCGTTCTCGATCCCGAAGATCCGCCGCTCCATGGATGCACTCTAGGTGCCGGCCCTGCCCCGCACGTCGAGGTGGGCCTCAGTCATCGATGTCGTCATCCTCGGTGGGCGCGTCGCTCGTCGGGTCCTCGGTGCTCAGCAGGCGCTCGAGGAGGTGACCGGTGATCCGCCGGAAGGTCCGCCGCGGCCGGTTGCGGTCGAGCACCGCCACCTCGAGGGACCCGGCGCCCAGCTCGCGGTCCGGCCCACCCGCCGGGTCACTCCCGAGCAGCCCGACGGCCAGGCGAAGCGCGTCGGCCAGGGTCATCCCCTCGTGCCAGCCCTCGCGCAGGCCGACCTCGATCTGCTCCGCGGCGCCGCCCATGACGACGAACCCGTGCTCGTCCCCCACCGACCCGTCGTAGGTGAGCCGGTAGATCTGGTCGGCCTCGGGACTCGCGCCCACCTCGGCGACGACGATCTCGACCTCGTACGGCTTGGACTCCTGGGTGAACACGGCCCCCAGGGTCTGGGCATAGGCGTTGGCCAGGCCGCGGGCCGTGACATCCGAGCGGTCGTAGGAGTAGCCGCGCAGGTCGGCATACCGGACGCCGGCCACCCGCAGGTTCTCGAACTCGTTGTACTTCCCCACCGCCGCGAAGCCGATGCGGTCGTAGATCTCGGAGACCTTGTGCAGGCTGCGGCTCGGGTTCTCGGCGACGAAGGCGATGCCGTGGTCGTAGCCGAGGACGATGACCGACCGCCCCCGGGCGATGCCCTTGCGAGCGAAGTCCGCCCGGTCCTTCATCAGCTGCTCGGGCGAGACGTAGAACGGCATGCTCGCGGTCATCGGGCACCCCCCGGGTTGCCGGCCCGGTCGGCGACGATGGCGTCGACCACGGGTTCGATGTCGTCCGTCGTGAGGAAGCGGGCTCCCTCCTCGTCGACGACGCCCACGGTCGGCCAGATGCGCCTCCCCTTGTCGGGCCCGCCGGTCGCCGAGTCGTCGTCGGCCGCGTCGTAGAGCGCCTCGACGACCACCCGGACGGCCTGGTCGACGTCCATGTCGGGGTGCCAGAGCTTCTTCAGCGCGCCGCGCGAGAACAGCGACCCCGAGCCGACGCTGTGGTGGTCGTGCTCCTCGTAGCACCCACCCGTCACGTCGTAGGAGAAGATCCGGCCGATGCCGCCGTCGACGTCATAGCCGGCGAACATCGGCACGACGGTCAGCCCCTGCATCGCCATGCCGAGGTTGCCGCGGATCATCGAGGCGAGCCGGTTGGCCTTGCCCTCGAGGGACATCAGGGTGCCCTCGATCTTCTCGTAGTGCTCGAGCTCGACCTGGAAGAGCCGCACCACCTCGATCGCCAACCCGGCCGTTCCGGCGATCCCGACAACCGAGTACTCGTCGGCCGCGAAGACCTTCTCCATGTCGCGGTTGGCGATGAGGCTGCCCATCGTCGCCCGGCGGTCACCCGCCATGAGAACGCCGCCGGCATACGTCACGGTGACGATCGTCGTCCCGTGTGGCGCCTCGACGGTGGCCCCGGTCGGCAGCGGCCGCCGGGACGGCAGCAGCGTGGGGGCGTGGGCCGCGAGGAACTCGGTGAACGACGCCGAGCCGGGAACGAGGTAGGCGGCGGGCAGCCGCGGGGCGTCGGCGGGCGTCGTCACTGGCCACCCTTCTGGACGAAGCCACGGACGAACTCCTCGGCGTTGGACTCGAGGACCCCGTCGATCTCGTCGAGGATGTTGTCGATGTCGCTGTCGAGGGCCGCCTTGGCCGCCGCAGGCGCCGGGGCGGGCTCGGGGGTCTCGTCCGGTCCGTCGTCGCGGCGCTGGGGCTTGACCTGCTCCTGACCGGCCATGGCTCCTCCTGGTGCGTCACGGGTGCCGCCGAGCGGCGCCACCCAGGGGTACGGATGGGACCGAGCCTAGTCGGCGGGCCCGGCCGGACCGGCACGGCGCCCGGGGGACGGGGTCAGCGACGGTCCGGGGCGGCCAGCGCGGCGAGCAGCGTCGCGGCGTCGGGCGCCGACTCGACGAGCTCGCCGACCGACGCCTTCGTGCCTCGCAGCGGCTCCAGCATCGGGATGCGCTGCAGCGACCGAGCCCCAGGAAGGTCGAAGATGACCGAGTCCCACGAGGCGGCGACGACCTCCTGGGGGAAGCGGCGCAGGCACATCCCTCGGAACCACGCCCGGGTGTCCTCGGGCGGGTCGACCACGGCCCGCGCCACCTCCTCGTCGCTCACGAGGACCTCGAACCGCCCCGCCGCGTGCATCCGGTGCGCGAGGCCGCGGTCGGCGCGGACGTCGGACCACTGGATGTCCACGGCGCGCAGCCGGGGGTCGCTCCAGGCCAGCCCGTCGCGCTCCTGGTAGCCCTCGAGCACGGCCTGCTTGGCGACCCAGTCGACCTCACGGCGCGCCTCCATCGGGTCCCGCCCGAGCTTGTCGAGGACCGTGCCCCACCAGTGCATGACCTCGGCCGTGTCGGAGTCCAGCTCCCCGGCGTAGCGGCGGTCCAGGTATGCCGCGGCCAGGTCGTGGTACGTCGTCAGGAGCTCCAGCGCCGTCATCGTCCGGCCGTCGCGGAGCTGGACCTTCGTCGCCAGCGTCGGGTCGTGCGAGACGGCGTGCAGGGTCGCGACCGGCCGTTCGAGGCTGAGGTCGGTGTCGATCCCGCCGTCCTCGATCATGGCCAGGACGAGAGAGGTCGTGCCCATCTTGAGCAGGTTGGCGACGTCGCAGTGGTTGGCGTCGCCGATGATGACGTGCAGCCGGCGGTAGAGCTCGGCGTCCGAGTGCGGCTCGTCGCGGGTGTTGATGATGGGCCGTTTCAGGGTCGTCTCGAGGCCGACCTCGACCTCGAAGAAGTCGCTGCGCTGGGCGATCTGGTAGCCCGGTGTCCGTGAGTCCACGCCGATGCCGACCCGTCCGGACCCGCACATGACCTGCCGGACGACGAAGAACGGGACGAGGTGGGTGACGATGTCGGCGAAGGGCGTGCGCCGCGACATGAGGTAGTTCTCGTGGGTGCCGTAGGAGGCGCCCTTGCCGTCGCTGTTGTTCTTGTAGAGGTTGACCCCCGGCGGCCTGGTCGAGAGCCGCTCGACTGCGGTGCGCATGACGAGCTCCCCGGCCCGGTCCCATGCCACAGCCGCCCGGGGCGTCGTCACCTCCGGCGAGCTGTACTCCGGATGGGCGTGGTCGACGTAGAGCCGGGCACCGTTGGTGAGCACGACATTGGCGAGGGTGGGGTCCTCGAGATCCGTGAGCTGGCTCGGATGGGCGGCCCCCCGGCCCATGTCGAAGCCGCGGGCGTCGCGCAGCGGAGCCTCGTCGGCGTAGTCCCATGAGGCGCGCGTCGGCCGCCGGCCGGTGCTCGCGGCATACGCCGTCACGACATCACCGGACAGGACCATGGGGTTCGCCGCTGGGTCACCGGGTACCGAGATGCCGTACTCGGTCTCGATCCCCATCACGCGCCGTACCGTCATGCCTCGACCCTAGGACAGGCGCTAGGCTTCGCCGCATGCGGGACATCGTGGTGTTCTCCGGGAGCGCCCACCCCGAGCTCGCGCAGCAGATGTGCGACCGGCTCGGCGTCCCCCTGGCGGAGAGCCACATCACCCGGTTCAGCAACGACTGCCTCCAGGCCCAGCTGCTCGCCAACTGCCGTCAGCGCGACGTCTACATCGTCCAGCCGCTCATCCCGCCCACCCAGGAGCACCTCATGGAGCTGCTCCTCATGATCGACGCCGCCCGAGGGGCCTCGGCGGGGCAGATCACGGCGGTCATGCCCCACTATGCGTACGCGCGGTCGGACAAGAAGGACGCCTCCCGGATCTCCCTCGGGGGGCGTCTCGTCGCTGACCTGCTCGCGACGGCGGGCGCGCACCGGGTCCTCACCATGACGCTGCACGCCCCGCAGGTCCACGGCTTCTTCAGCGTGCCCGTCGACCACCTCACCGCCCTCGGGGTCCTCGCCGACCACTTCCGCGGCACCGACCTCACCAACTCGATCGTCATCTCCCCCGACCTCGGCAACGCCAAGGAGGCGACCCAGTTCGCCCGGCTCCTGGGCCTGCCGGTCGCGGCGGGCAGCAAGCAGCGGCTCTCGGACGACAGGGTCGTCATCGACGCCATCGTCGGCGACGTCGAGGGCAAGCGGGCCATCGTCCTGGACGACGAGATCGCCACGGGCGGCTCGATCATCGAGCTCCTCGAGCGGCTCAAGGACTTCGGCTGCACCGAGGCCGCCATCGCCTGCACCCACGGGCTCTTCGCCGGACGTGCGGTGCAGCGGCTCCAGGGACATCCCATGATCTCCCAGGTCGTCACGACGGACACCGTGCCCGCCCCGAAGGACTGGCCGCAGCTCCAGGTCCGGTCGGTGTCGGGGTTGTTCGCCGAGGCGATCAAGCGCATCCACGCGGGTAAGTCCGTCAGCAGCCTCTTCGACGGCGTCGACCCCACCCACGCGCCACCGCAGCGCTCGCTGTTCGACCAGCCGGGGACGTGACCGCCGGATGAGGACCTCGGTCGCCGCCGCGCTCGACGCGGTGCTCGTCATCGTGTTCGCGACCGTGGGGAGGCGCAGCCATGCCGAGGGTCTCACCCTGTCCGGCATCGTCGAGACGGCCTGGCCGTTCCTCGCCGGCACGGCGGCGGGCTGGCTCATCGCCTCGCTCGCCCTCGACGCCGCACCCCGCTCGCTCCCCTTCGGGGTCGTGGTCGTCCTCGCGACGGTCGTCGTGGGGATGGCGCTGCGGGTGTTCGTGACGGGCGCGGGCACGGCGATGTCGTTCATCGTCGTCGCGACGAGCGTCCTCGCGGTGTTCCTGCTCGGCTGGCGGCTGCTGGCCCGGTTCCTCGGCTAGCCGACGCTCCCCCGAGGTGCAGGGGTCGGTCGGCGCCCGGCGGCTCCTCAGAGGTACTGGCCGGTGTTGGCCACCGTGTTGATGGAGCGACCGGGCTCGGATCCCTCCTTGGTCTTGATGAGCGTGCGGATGTAGACGATCCGCTCGCCCTTCTTGCCGGAGATCCGCGCCCAGTCGTCCGGGTTGGTCGTGTTGGGCAGGTCCTCGTTCTCCTTGAACTCGTCGATGCAGCTCTGCAGGAGATGGTCGACGCGCAGGCCCTTGTGTCCGGTGGTCAGCAGGTCCTTGATGGCCATCTTCTTGGCCCGGTCGACGATGTTCTGGATCATCGCCCCGGAGTTGAAGTCCTTGAAGTAGAGGATCTCCTTGTCGCCCCCGGCGTAGGTGACCTCGAGGAACTGGTTGTCCTCCTCCTCGGAGTACATCCGGGTGACGACGGCCTGGATCATCGCCTCGACGGTCGCGTCCGGGCTGCTGCCGTTGACCCTGAGGTCCTCGGCATGGAGCGGCAGGTCCGGGGTGAGGTACTTGCTGAAGATGTCGGTCGCGCTCTCGGCGTCGGGCCGCTCGATCTTGATCTTCACATCCAGCCGGCCCGGCCGCAGGATGGCCGGGTCGATCATGTCCTCGCGGTTGCTCGCCCCGATGACGATGACGTTCTCGAGGCCCTCGACCCCGTCGATCTCAGAGAGCAGCTGCGGGACGATGGTCGTCTCGACGTCTGAGGACACGCCCGAGCCGCGGGTCCGGAACAGGCTGTCCATCTCGTCGAAGAAGACGACGACGGGGTAGCCCTCGTTGGACTTCTCGCGGGCTCGCTGGAAGATGAGCCGGATGTGCCGCTCCGTCTCGCCGACGTACTTGTTGAGCAGCTCGGGGCCCTTGATGTTGAGGAAGTAGCTCTTCCCCGCCGGCCGGCCCTCCTTCTCGGCGATCTTGCGGGACAGCGACGCCGCGACCGCCTTGGCGATCATCGTCTTGCCGCACCCGGGCGGGCCGTAGAGGAGCACGCCCTTGGGTGGCTTTAGCCGGTGCTCGGTATAGAGGTCGGGGTGCAGGTAGGGCAGCTCGACGGCATCCCGGATGGCCTCGATCTGCCCGCCGAGACCGCCGATGTCCTCGTAGGAGATGTCCGGGACCTCCTCGAGGACGAGGTCGGCCACCTCCGCCTTGGGGATGAGCTCGAAGACGAACCCGCTGCGCGCCTCCAGCATGACGGCGTCGCCGACCCGGAGCCGCTCGCCGGTGAGGGAGGCGGCGATGCGGCATACCCGCTCCTCGTCGGCGTGGGCCACGACGAGGAGGCG
Organism: uncultured Actinomycetota bacterium; assembly: GCA_963771015.1. Classification (GTDB taxonomy): domain Bacteria; phylum Actinomycetota; class Actinomycetes; order Actinomycetales; family Dermatophilaceae; genus CAVSJJ01. The sequence continues at coordinate 19,138 of CAVYRN010000008.1, read as the reverse complement.
GTCCTCGTCCAGGAGCTCCTTGATGAGCACGACCTCGCCGACCCGCTCGTAGCCGTGGACGGCGACGACGTTCATCGCCTCGTTGAGCATGACCTCGCGGCCGACGACGAGGTCCTCGCCCTCGACCGCCGGGCTGACCGCCACGTGCATCTTGCGTCCGCTGGAGAGGATGTCGACCGTGCCGTCCTCGTAGGTCTCGACGAGGACGCCGTATGCCGCGGGCGGCTGCCCCAGCCGGTCGACCTCGGCCTTGAGCGTGACGATCTGCTCACGCGCCTCCTTGATCGTCCGCACGAGACGCTCGTTCTGCGCCGAGACGGTCGAGATCTGGGAGCGCAGCTGGATGAGGGTGCGCTCGAGCTCGCGCACCTGGGCCGGGCTGGCGGCGCCACGCCCGCGCAGCGCCGAGATCTCTTCCTCGAGGTGGGCCCGCTCGGCCTCGAGGCGCTCGCGCTCGGCGCCCGGCTCGGCGTCGCCGGGCTCCGTCGGGCGGTCCATGTCGCTCATGGCGCCTCCTCGGTCGTCGGGGCCACCGGGGTGGCCTGTGTCACGACCCTAACTCGCCGACCTGCCCATTGCCTGCAGGTTCCACGATCGAGCGCCGGGCCCGGCGAACCCGCTTGGGCGACCGTACCCGCTCCCCGAGCGCCTCCGGCGACCACTCGGCGACGTCGGCCTCCTCGACGTCGTAGCCGCGGCCGGGCCGACGCTTGCGCAGTGGCGGGCTCACCCCGTCGGCGAGCCGCCGGGTCGTGATGAGGAAGCCGGTGTGCCCGTGCATGCGGTGCTCCGGCCGGACGGCGAGCCCCTCGAGATGCCAGTCCCGCACGATCGACTCCCACGCGTGCGGCTCGGTGAAGGTGCCGTGGTCACGCATCGCCTCCGCCACCCGGGAGAGCTGGGTGGCCGTGGCGACGTAGCAGATGAGGACGCCGCCCGGGGCAAGGGCCGCCGCCACGACCTCCAGGCACTCCCACGGGGCGAGCATGTCGAGGACGACCCGGTCGACGCTCCCGTCCGGTACCGACCCGGGGAGGGTCTCGACGAGATCCCCGACGGTGACCGTCCAGGCGGGGTGGTCCATGCCGAAGAAGGCCCGGGCGTTGGCCTGGGCGATGTCGGCGAAGTCCTCGCGCCGCTCGAAGGAGTGGACCCGCCCCTCCGCACCGACCGCCCGCAGGAGCGACATCGACAGGGCGCCGGACCCGACGCCGGCCTCGACGACGACCGCGCCCGGGAACACGTCCGCCATCATGACGATCTGGCCGGCGTCCTTGGGATAGACGACCGCCGCGCCTCGGGGCATCGACATGACGTAGTCAGGCAGGAGCGGGCGCAGCGCGAGGTACTCGGTCCCGACGGTGTTCGTCACGGTCGACCCGTCCGGGAGGCCGAGGACGTCGTCGTGACGGATGTGTCCGTGGTGGGTGTGGAACTGCTTGCCGGCCCCGAGGGTGATCGTGTGGAGCCGCCCCTTGGGATCGGTCAGCTGGACCCGCTCACCCTCGGTGAACGGGCCGCGGCGGCGCTCGGCTCCGATGGCGGTCATCGCGGTGAGTCTAGGACCCCGCCGCGGCCTCGAGGCGCGCGTTGATGGCGTCCGTGGTCGCCACGCCGTACGGCCTCCCGCCCGAGGTCACCACCGTGACGCCGACCTGCGTCGTCTGGATCGCCGCGATGAGCTCGGTGATGTCCTCGTCGGGACCGCACTCGACGACCGACTCGTCGGGGATGCGGACCATGGTCGCCTCGATGGGGGTCTGCGGCGGCGGCGGCGCCTCCCCGGTGTCGAGCTGGACGCCGACGAGGGTCGGTCGCCCGGAGTCGTCGTGGGCGACGTGGACGCCGCCGACCTGGCCGAGGCCGCCGATGGGTGCGGTCGCCTCGACGAGGACCGCCGGGACGATGACGTCCCGCACCCGGACCGCCGAGATGACCCGGCGGGCCCGGCCCGTCTGGATCGCCGAGGTCGCGCCCCGCCACATGAACATGCCGATGAGGAGGGTCCACACGATCGACCCCGTGCCCGGCACCTCGCCGCGCACGACGGGCAGGACGAGGAGGTAGCCGGCGACGAGGAGGGTGACGACCCGCCCGCTCCAGCCGCCGGCGACCAGGCCGAGGTCGCGGCGCCCGCTCGCCCACCAGACGAGGGAGTCGACGAGCTGGCCGCCGTCGAGCGGCAGCCCGGGCAGCAGGTTGAACGCCGCGAGCAGCAGGTTGACCCACGCGAAGGCACCGATGATCGCCGCGGGGATGGTGCCCGATGGGACGCCGGAGCCGGCCGCGTAGCCGAGCGCGGCCAGCACGAGGTTGGCCAACGGACCGGACACGGCGATGACGGCGGACCGGCCGGGCGTCGTGCGGCGACCGTCGAACGCGGTGTGCCCTCCCCAGAGGTCGGCGACGATCCGATGGACGACGATGCCGAAGCTGCGCGCCGCCACGGCGTGGGCAGCCTCGTGGACGAGGACCGCGACGAGCAGGCCGAGGGCGTAGGCCGCGCCGACCCCGTACGCGGTGGCACCGAGCCCCGGGTTCGAGGTCCCGACGAGGAAGACGAGCGCGGCGGCGAGGAAGAGCCAGCTGGTGCCGATGGAGACCGGTATGCCGGCCACCCGGGCGATGAGGATCCCCCGCTGGCCGCGCCCCGGGGCGCGCGGAGGGCTCTGGCTCATGGGCGGGACCCTACGCGAGGGACCTTCCGGGCGAGGGGGCGGTCCAGAGGCGGCGGCATACTTGTCCTCTGCGAAGGGTTGTCGCCCGCGCCCGTCCGCTCCACCGACCCCACCCGAGGACCCCCGTGACCGACAGCACAGCACCACGCACCGCCCACCGGCCGGACGCCACCGAGGCGCTCACCGCGGCGATGCGGCGGCGCGTCCTCGTCCTCGACGGTGCGATGGGGACCCTCATCCAACGTCACGAGCTCGCCGAGGAGGACTTCCGGGGCGAGCGGTTCGCCGACTGGCCGAGCGACCTGCGGGGGAACAACGACCTGCTCAGCCTCACCCGGCCCGACGTCGTCGCCGGCATCCACCGGGCCTACCTCGAGGCCGGCTCAGACCTCGTCGAGACGAACACCTTCAACGCCCAGGCCATCTCGCTGGCGGACTACGCCATGTCCGACCTGGCCTACGAGATGAACGTCGCCGCCGCCGCCCTGGCCCGCAGGGAGTGCGACGCGATGACGCTTCGCACACCGGACCGACCCCGGTGGGTGCTGGGTGCCCTCGGTCCCACGAACCGCACCGCGTCGCTCTCGCCCGACGTCAACGACCCCGGCGCACGCAACGTCACGTTCGACGAGCTCGTCGCGGCCTACCACGAGCAGGCTCGGGGGCTCGTCGACGGCGGCGCGGACGCCCTGCTCGTGGAGACCATCTTCGACACCCTCAACGCCAAGGCCGCGATCTTCGCCCTCGAGACCCTCTTCGAGGAGCAGGGCCGTCGCTGGCCGATCCTCATCTCCGGGACCATCACCGACGCCTCCGGCCGGACCCTGTCGGGTCAGGTGGCCGAGGCGTTCTGGTACTCGGTGCGGCACGCCCGGCCCCTCGCGGTGGGGCTCAACTGCGCCCTGGGTGCCGAGGAGCTGCGGCCCTACGTCGCCGAGCTCGCCCGCCTCGCGGACTGCTTCGTCTCCGCGCACCCCAATGCCGGCCTGCCCAACGCCTTCGGCGAGTACGACGAGACCCCGGGCCACATGGGGGGCGTCGTCGGCGAGTTCGCCGGCAGCGGCCTGGTCAACATCCTCGGCGGCTGCTGCGGCACGACACCGGAGCACATCGTCGCCATCGCGTCCGCGGCGGCGGCCGGCACCCCGCACGTGCCGACCCCGGCCGCTCCGGCGCTGCGGCTCTCCGGGCTCGAGCCCCTCGTCGTCACCGAGGACTCCCTCTTCGTCAACGTCGGGGAGCGGACGAACATCACCGGGTCGGCCCGGTTCCGCAAGCTCATCACCGCCGAGGACTACCCCGCCGCGCTCTCGGTCGCCCGGCAGCAGGTCGAGGCGGGGGCCCAGGTCATCGACATCAACATGGACGAGGGGATGATCGACGGCGTCGCAGCCATGGAGCGCTTCGTCCGCCTCGTCTCGAGCGAACCGGACATCTGCCGCGTTCCCCTCATGATCGACTCGAGCAAGTGGGAGGTCATCGAGGCCGGGCTGAAGTCCGCCCAGGGCAAGTGCATCGTCAACTCGATCTCCCTCAAGGAGGGCGTCGAGCCGTTCCTTCGGCAGGCCCGGCTCTGCCGCAAGCACGGCGCCGCGGTCGTCGTCATGGCGTTCGACGAGCGAGGCCAGGCGGACACCCTGCACCGCCGGACCGAGGTATGCCGCCGCGCCTACGACCTGCTCGTCGACGAGGTCGGCTTCCCGGCCGAGGACATCATCATCGACCCCAACGTCTTCGCCATCGCCACGGGCATCGAGGAGCACGCGGCGTACGGCACGGACTTCATCGAGGGAACCCGCTGGGTCAAGGCGAACCTGCCCGGCGCGCTGGTCTCCGGCGGCATCTCCAACGTGTCCTTCAGCTTCCGGGGCAACAACCCGGTCCGGGAGGCGATCCACGCGGTCTTCCTCTACCACGCCATCGCTGCCGGGATGGACATGGGGATCGTCAACGCCGGCGCCCTCGTCGTCTACGACCAGATCGACCCCGAGCTGCGCGAGCGGATCGAGGACGTCGTCCTCAACCGACGCCCGGACGCCGCGGAGCGGCTGCTGGAGATCGCCGACGGGTTCAACGCCGACCCGTCCGCCGAGGACCCGGCGGCCGAGGAGTGGCGCACCCTCCCGCTGGGCGATCGGATCACCCACGCCCTCGTCAAGGGCATCGACGAGTTCGTCGTCGACGACACCGAGGCGCTGCGCCGGGAGATCGCCGAGGCCGGTGGCCAGCCCATCGAGGTCATCGAGGGCCCGCTCATGGACGGCATGAACGTCGTCGGCGACCTGTTCGGGGCCGGGAAGATGTTCCTCCCCCAGGTCGTGAAGTCGGCCCGGGTCATGAAGAAGGCCGTCGCCCACCTCGTGCCGTTCATCGAGGAGGCCAACGCCCTCTCGGGCGACGCCGCCGCCCCGCAGGCGAGGGGTCTCATCGTCACCGCGACGGTCAAGGGGGACGTCCACGACATCGGCAAGAACATCGTCGGGGTCGTCCTCCAGTGCAACAACTACGAGGTCGTCGACCTCGGGGTCATGGTGCCGGCACAGACGATCCTCGACACGGCTCGCGAGAAGGGTGCGGACATCATCGGCCTGTCCGGTCTCATCACCCCCTCGCTCGACGAGATGGTCCGGGTCGCTGCCGAGATGGAGCGCCAGGGCTTCGACATCCCGCTCCTCGTGGGTGGCGCGACCACCTCCCGGGCCCACACGGCCGTCAAGATCGACGGCCAGTACTCGGGGCCCGTCGTCTGGGTCAAGGACGCCTCGCGATCGGTGCCCGTGGCCAGCCGGCTCCTGTCCAGCCGGGACCGCGGCCCGCTGCTCGCCGCGGTCAAGGCCGACTACGACGCCATCCGGGCACGCCACGCCGCCAAGAGCGGGGAGCGCCCGCTCATCGGCCTCGACGAGGCCCGCAAGCGGGCACCCGCGATCGACTGGGCGGCATACCGGCCGATGCGCCCGCACCTGCTCGCCCAGCAGGCGGCCGACGTATGGACCGGACCCCAGGACGACCACTGGCACCGCGTGGCCAGCCAGTACACGCGGACCTGGACGGACTACCCGCTGGCCGAGCTGCGCGGCTACATCGACTGGACCCCGTTCTTCTCGGCGTGGGAGATCAAGGGCCGCTACCCCGATGTGCTCACCAACCCGGCGACGGGGGAGGTCGCCCGCAGGCTCCTCGACGACGCCAACGCCATGCTCGACCGGCTCACCGAGGAGGGGTGGCTCACCGCCAGGGGCGTCGTGGGGCTCTTCCCGGCCGCGTCGGTCGGCGACGACATCGAGGTGTACGCCGACGAGTCCCGCGCGACCGTCCTCACCCATGTCCACGGGCTGCGCCAGCAGGGGCAGCACCGCGACGGGGTCCCCAACCGGAGCCTGTCGGACTTCGTGGCGCCGAAGGGGTCGGGCATCAGGGACCACCTCGGCGCCTTCGCCGTCACCGCGGGGATCGGCGTCGAGGAGCGGCTGGCCGCCCTGCGGGCCGAGCTCGACGACTACTCGGCGATCCTCCTCGAGGCCCTCGCCGACCGCCTGGCCGAGGCCTTCGCGGAGCGGCTGCACGAGCGGGTCCGTCGGGAGCTGTGGGGGTATGCCGTCGACGAGCGGCTGCCGGCGGACGAGCTCATCGGGGAGCGCTTCGCCGGGATCCGACCGGCGCCCGGCTATCCCGCGTGCCCGGACCACACCGAGAAGGCGACCCTGTTCCGCCTCCTCGGCGCCGAGGAGAAGACCGGGATGCGGCTCACCGAGTCGATGGCGATGTGGCCGGGAGCCTCGGTGTCGGGGTGGTACTTCGCCCACCCCGACAGCCAGTACTTCGTCGTCGGGCGGATCGGCCGTGACCAGGTCGAGGACTACGCGGCCCGCAAGGGCTGGACCGTCGCCGAGACCGAGCGCTGGCTTTCGCCGAACCTCGGCTACGAGCCGGAGGACTGACCTCTCGACCGACGACGGGTGTCGCGCCGGGCCGCTGTCGGCGGCGCGGCATACCGTGGTCGGCATGGTTCCCGCGCTGTCTCCGAGCCGGGCCGCCGACTTCAAGCAGTGCCCGCTGCTCTACCGGTTCCGCACGGTCGACAGGCTCGAGGCACCGCCCTCACCGGCTGCGGCCCGCGGCACGCTCGTCCACGCCGTCCTCGAGCACCTCTTCGAGCTGCCCGCGCCGGAGCGGACGCCGACCGCTGCGGCTGACCTCCTGGTTCCCCGGTGGGAGGCCCTCGTCGCCGAGCGTCCCGAGCTCACCTCGATGATCGCCGACTCCGCCACCCTCGACGAGGAGACGTGGTTCGCCGACGCCCGGGCCCTGCTCGACCGGTGGTTCGAGCTCGAGGACCCGACCCGACTCGAGCCGGCGGAGCGCGAGCTCTACGTCGAGGCCGAGGTCGACGGCCTCACCCTGCGCGGCTATGTCGACCGCCTCGACGTCGCGCCCGACGGCGCCATGCGGGTCGTCGACTACAAGACGGGACGAGCGCCGCGCGAGAGCTTCGAGGGCAAGGCCCTGTTCCAGATGAAGTTCTACGCCCTCGTCCTCTGGCGGCAGCGGGGTGAGATCCCGCGGCTCCTCCAGCTCGTCTACCTCGGCGACGGCGAGATCGTCCGCTACGTCCCCGACGAGGCCGACCTGCTCGCCCTCGAGCGCAACGTCAAGGCGCTGTGGGCGGCCATCGAGCGGGCGGCCCAGACCGGGGACTGGCGGCCGCGGACGTCCCGCCTGTGCGACTGGTGCGACTTCCGACACCTGTGCCCGGAGTGGGGCGGCACGCCGCCGCCGCTGCCCGAGAACGCCGCCGTCGCGGCCCTGGACCCCGCCGCGTCGGGCCTGGCCGGCTCGGGCGAGGACTAGGGGACCAGGACGAGGACGCCGGGCGATGCGGGGCTACCTCGGCGATCCCACCGGCTGAGCAGGGATGCCGGCCAGCTCGGCCAGCGAGGCCGGCGTCAGCCCCAACAGGCTGCCCACGTGGACGGCACCCGCGATCTCCGGGACTGGGACGATGTGGGGCACGGCGACCGTCGGGACGCCGGCGGCCACGGCGGAGCGTACCCCCGTGGGTGAGTCCTCGATCGCCACGCACCGCGCCGCGGGTACCCCGAGAAGCCGCGCCGCCGCCAGGTACGGCTCGGGATGCGGCTTGCCGTGCTCGACCTCGTCACCGGTGATGACGGTCGCGAAGCTGCCCTCCGGCAGGGAGCCGACGACGGCGTCGGCCAGGGACCGCCACGACATCGTCACGAGGGCCGATGGCACCCCGGCCCGGCCGAGCTCGGCGAGCAGCTCGCGAGCCCCGGGCCGCCAGGGCACCAGGTGGCGAACCCGGCCGACGACGCGCCGGAGCAGCTCCTCGACGATGCGGTCGACGTCCCAGTCCACGGGCGAGTGGTCCCGGATGAACGCCGCGGATAGCCGCAGGTCGTTGCCGACGAGCTGGTGGGCGTACTCCTGGGTCCAGAGCCCACCGGCCTCCTCGACGATCTGGTGCTCCGCCGCGATCCAGTACGGCTCGGTGTCGACGAGCGTTCCATCCATGTCCCAGAGGACCGCATCGGGAAGGCTCATGCGGCGAGTCTACGGACGACCTCGGACGCGGGTGTTCGGGCCTGCGTAGGGTGGACCTCGACCGGAGGAGGACGACGTGATCGAGCTCGAGGACCTGCCTGAGCTTCACGAACCCGTGATGATCGCGGCGTTCGAGGGATGGAACGACGCCGGCGAGGCGGCCAGCGCCGTCATCGAGCATCTCGCCGACATCTGGGACGCCGAACCGATCGCGGCCATGGACCCCGAGGACTACTACGACTTCCAGGTCAACCGCCCGCGGGTCGTCATCGAGGGGGGCAGACGCCGCATCTCCTGGCGGACGACGCGCATCCTCGTCGCCCAGCACACGAGCCTCGGCCGCGACGTCATCCTCGTCCAGGGCATCGAGCCCTCGTTCCGCTGGCGCGCCTTCGCCGTCGAGCTCATGGAGCTGGCCGACTCCGCCGGCGTGAGCGAGGTCTTCACCCTCGGCGCACTGCTCGCCGACGTCGCCCACACCCGCCCCATCCCGGTGACCGCCGCGAGCGACGACCCCGAGGCCCGGCGGCGCTTCGACCTCGAGGCGAGCACGTACGAGGGGCCGACCGGCATCGTCGGGGTCCTGGCGGACGCCGCCACCCAGGTCGGTCTGCTCTCCGTCTCGGCGTGGGCGGCCGTCCCTCACTACGCCGGGCACACCCCGTCGCCCAAGGCCACCGTCGCGATCATCTCGCGGCTCGAGAGTCTCCTCGACGCCCCCATCGACCATGGCGACCTCGACGACGACGCCCACGCGTGGGAGCACGGGGTCGACGAGCTCGCCTCGGGCGACACCGACGTCGCCGAGTACGTCGTCTCCCTCGAGGAGGCCCAGGACACCGCCGAGCTGCCCGAAGCGAGCGGCGACGCCATCGCCAAGGAGTTCGAGCGCTACCTGCGTCGCCGAGGGGTCGAGGGCCCGGAGGCCTGAGCCGGCTACCCGCGGATCCCCAGCAGGGCGTCGAGCAGACGCGCCACGAGCCCCGGTCCCGCGGGATCGGTGCCGCCGTGCGCCAGGGCCGTCTCGGCCCAACGGTCCACCGACGCCACGGCCGCCCCCGTGTCGAGGTCGTTGGCCAGGGCGGCCCGCACCTCGGCCAGGGTGACATCGGCCGACGGCGCCTCGGTCATCGACATCGCCGCCCGCCACCTGGCCAGCCGGTCCTCGGCCTCGGCGAGCATGGTGGGCCGGTACTCCCAGTCCTGCCGGTAGTGCTGGCCCAGCAGAAGCAGGCGGATCGCCATCGGGTCCACCCCCTCGCGGCGCAGCGCCGAGACGAGGACGAGGTTGCCCAGGGACTTGCTCATCTTCTGCCCGGCATACCCGACCATGCCCTGATGGGCGTAGAGGCGCGCGAACACCGGCTCATGGGTCAGCCCGCTGGCCTGCACCGCGCTCATCTCGTGGTGCGGGAACAACAGGTCCGAGCCGCCGCCCTTGATGTCCATCGCCATCCCTAGGTGGGTGACCGAGATGACCGTGCACTCGATGTGCCACCCGGGACGACCCGAGCCCAGGACCGCGTCCGGCCAGGCGGGCTCACCCGGGCGCTCGGCTCGCCACAGCAGCGGGTCGAGGGGGTCCCGCTTGCCGGGCCGGGTCGGGTCTCCCCCACGTTCGGCCGACACGGCCACCATCTGCTCGCGGGTCCAGGAGGCGATCGCCCCGAAGCCGGGCTCGCTGGACAGGTCGAAGTAGATGTCCTCACCCGGTCCGTCCTCGACCGCGAGCCGGTATGCCGTGCCCGCGGCGAGGAGCCGCCGGACCGCGTCGGTGATGAGGTCCATCGACTCGACGACGCCGGAGTAGTGGTCCGGCGGGATCACGCCGAGGGCGGTCATGTCCTCCCGGAACAGGGTCACCCCGTCGCGAGCCAGGTCGCGCCAGTCACGACCGTCGCGCGCGGCCCGCTCGAGCAGCGGGTCGTCGACGTCCGTGACGTTCTGGACGTAGGTCACCTCGTGCCCGCCGTCGCGCAGCGCCCGCCCGACAAGGTCGAAGGTGACGTAGGTCGCCGCGTGGCCGAGGTGGGTGGCGTCGTACGGCGTGATGCCGCAGACGTAGATCCGGGCGACCGGGCCGGGGTTGACCGGGTGCACCTCACCGGTGCTGCTGTCGTACATCCGCAACGGCTCACCGTGGCCGGGCAGAGCGGGGATGGACGGCGCGGGCCACGAAATCACGGATGAAGCCTACGTCCCTCGGGTCACATCGCCGGCCACGGGATCGACGGCCAGCCCGGCTCCGGCCCCGGATGGGTCCGCGTCGCGAGCAGCCTGGCGGCGCGTGACCGCAGGGCGTCGATCTCGGGTCGGGTCAGCAGGCCGCCGAGGTCGGCCTCCAGCCCGCCGCCGTCGAGCGCCTCGGCCACCGCGTGCACCCGTTCCAGATCCTCCTCGGGCAGCGGCTCACCGGCCCAGCCCCACAGGACGGTCCGCAACTTCGGCGCGACGCTGAGGCTCACTCCGTGGTCGACACCGCGAACCCCGCGGCCGGCCCTCATCAGGTGGCCGCCCTTGCGGTCGCTGTTGTTGATGAGGGCGTCGAGGACGGCGGTCGAGCGAACCGGGGGCTCGACCGCGTGGGACACCGCGACCTTCTCCCCGTCCTCGCTCTCCCCGCGCAGAACCACCCGCCACCCCGCGGGCACCTGCGTCGTCAGGGTCACCGCGACCACGAGCTCGGGCTCGGCCTCCGGGTCACCGACCCAGTGCTGGACCGCGCCGAGCCCCAGTGGACCGTCACGCAGGACGGTGGGCGGCACGACCGCGAACCCACCGGCGGCGCTCACCAGGTAGGCGGCACGCTCGCGCCCCGCGAGCGTGCCGTCCGGGAAGTCCCACAGCGGACGTTCGGCGGCGACCGGCTTGTAGATCGCCAGCAGCTCGGTGTCGCCGCCGTCCACGCGACACAGCAGGGCGCCGTTGGAGGAGTCGGCGATGCGCGCGAGGGGGGTCAGCTCTCCGCGGGAGAGCAGGTCCGCGACCTCAGCGTCGGTAGCCGTTGGCACGGGGGCAGATGTGGCCGTCGGGATCGAGGGGTTGGCCGCAGAACGGGCACGGTGGTCGCCCGGCCGCCACGACGGCGGAGGCGCGGCGGACGAACTCCCGGGCCGGTCCCGGCCGCAGGATGACGCGGACGGTCTGCCCGTCGCCCTGTGCCGCGGCTGCCGCCGGGTCCTCGTCGTCGGTCTCGTCGAGGTCCCGGTCGTGGCACTCGAGCACGACGACCTCGCGGTCGGCATCCCACGACAGGGCCATCGTCGTCACGCGGAAGGCATCCTCGATCGGCGTGTCCAGCGGGTCGTTGTCCGGCGGGGCGGCGGGTCCGGAGCCGGCGTCGCCGACCGCGTCGAGCACGTCGGTGATCCGCTCGGCGAGCACGTTCACCTGGACCTTCTCGAGTGACATCGACACGACCCGGCCCCCGCCGCGGGCCTGGAGGAAGAACGTCCGCTGCCCGGGCGGGCCGACGGTACCGGCGACGAAGCGCTCCGGGGGGTCGAAGTCGGCGAGGGTCATCCCACGACCCTAGCCCGCGTCCCCGCCGACCACCGAGTCCCCTGCCGGGGTGGTGGGCGGCGCCGGGGCGAGCAACCGGGAGAGGCCGTCCGCCGTGGCGTTGCTCATGAGCAGGAGGGGCCGCTGTGCCGTGTAGTGGACGACGGTGACCGAGGCCGGACCGGTGTGGATCCGCTGGAAGTGGTCCAGATGGGACCCCATGGCGTCGGCGACGACCGCCTTGATGGGGTCACCATGCGTGACGGCGACCCACACGGCCTCGGGGCCGAAGGCGGCCTCGACCTCGTCGTCGTGCCGACGGATCGCTCGGACGACCCGGTGTGCCATGTCGGCCAGGCTCTCGCCGGCATACTCGGCTGAGTCGGGGAAACGCGCCCGCGAGGGGTGGTCCTGGACGATGCGCCACAGGGGGTCCTTGGTCAGGTCGGCGAGCTTTGCCCCTGTCCACGTGCCGTACCGGCACTCCCCCAGGTCCTCGTCCACGGTCACCTCGACCTCGCGCCCGGTCACGACGGCCCGGGCCGTGTCGACGCAGCGTTCGATCGGGCTGCTGACGACACGGACCAGCGGAAGGTCCGTGAGGTGCGCGGCCAGGGCGGCCACCTCCCCGCGGCCGCGGTCGGTCAGGCCCACTCCGGGAGTCCATCCGGCGAGGATGCCGTCGGCGTTGCCCGTCGAGTGCCCGTGCCTGAGCAGAATCGTCGTTGCCACGGACGCCACTGTAGGCGGGAGCCGCGACGACGACGCCCACCCGGGTCAGGCGGCGGTGAGCCAGCCCATCCCGAGCGCGACGACGAGCGCAGCACCGAGCAGGATGCGGTACCAGATGAAGGTCCGCAGCGAGTTGGTCTGGACGAAGCGGAGCAGCCACGCGATCGAGGCGTACGCGATGACGAAGGCGATGACGATGCCGACCAGCATCTGCCCGATCCCGAGCGAGGCGATGTCGGAGGCGTTCTGAGCCGCCTCGAAGAGGCCCGCCGCCGTCAGCGCCGGGATCGCGAGGAAGAAGGACAGCTCGGTCGCGGACACCCGGTCGATCCCGCGCGCCAGACCGGCCGAGATCGTCGCCCCGGAACGGGACACGCCGGGAACGAGCGAGAAGCACTGGACCAGGCCGATGACGAGCCCGTCGACGAGGGTGACCTCGCCCTCGCCCCGCTGGATGCCCTGGCGCTCGAGGTCGTCGTGGCGGCCCTCCGCCCACCAGATGACCATGCTCCACACGATGAGGCCGCCCGCGACGACCCAGAGGCTGCGCAGCGAGCCCTCGATGACGTGTCGGAGGAGGAACCCGGCTATCCCGACCGGGATCGACCCGACGATGACCGCCCAGGCCAGCTGGTAGTCGTGGCTCTGTCTGGCCTCGGCCGAGCGCAGGCCGTTGAACCACGCGAGGACGAGCCGGGCGATCTTCTTGGCGAAGTAGACGAAGGTCGCGACGATCGCCCCGATCTGGATGATCGCCGTGTAGGCCGTGACGGCGCTCGCCTTGATGTCCAGGCCCATGAGCTTCTCGGTGATGGTCAGGTGACCGGTCGAGGAGACCGGGAGGAACTCGGTCAGGCCCTCGACGACGCCGAGGATGACGGCCTGAAGGTAGGTCAGGTCGGCTGCGGGCACGGGTGCTCCTGTCGGTGCGTGGGGTGGTCGGTGGCGAAGGTCAGTCGGCCAGGCCGGCGTCATCGAGGGCCTGCGCCACGACGCGCAGGCTACGGACCCGATCCTCAGAGGTGAGGGCGAACGGTGCGACGGCGAGCATAGTCACGCCGGCTGCGGCATACCTGGGCAGCCGCTCGGCGATCCGTTCCTTCGGCCCGATGAGGGAGGTCGCGTCGATGAACTCCCGCGGGACGGCGGCGGCGGCCTCACGGTGACGTTTGTCGAGGAAGAGGTCCTGGACCTGGGCGGCCTCGCTCTCGAAGCCCATCCGGGCGGCCAGCCTGTTGTAGAAGTTCTGCTTCCGGGAGCCCATGCCACCGATGTAGAGGGCCGCGTACCCACTCACGGCGGTCATCCCGGCCTCGATGTCGTCGGTGACGACGACCGGGACGGTCGGGACGACCTCGAACCCCTCGAGGGGGTTCTCGTCCGTCCCCTTGCCCGAGGTTCGACGCCCGGCGGCGATCGAGTCGAGCATCGGCCCGGAGTGCTCCGGTGAGAAGAAGATGGCGAGCCACCCGTCGGCGATCTCGCCGGCCAGCTCGAGGTTCCGCGGGCCCACGGCGGCCAGGTAGATGGGGATCTCGGGGCGGACGGGGTGGAGGGTGAGGGACAGGGACTTGCCCGGACCGTCGGGCAGAGGCAGCGTGAAGTGGCTGCCGTCGTAGCGGACCATGTGGCGGCGCAACGCCATCCGGACGATGTCGACGTACTCGCGGGTGCGACCGAGCGGGTCAGCGAACCGTACCCCGTGCCAGCCCTCGCTCACCTGCGGTCCGGATACCCCGAGACCCAGGTGGACCCGACCTCCGGAGAGGGCGTCGAGCGTCGCGGCCGTCATCGCGGTCATCGCCGGCGTGCGCGCCGGGATCTGCATGACCGCCGCGCCGAGGCCCACTCGTGAGGTCTGGGCACCGATCCAGGCGAGCACCGTCGGCGAGTCCGACCCGTACGCCTCGGCGACCCATACCGCGGCATACCCGAGATCGTCGGCCACCTGCGCGAGCGAGACGAGGTCCGCGTCGATGCCCATGCCGGCGTACCCGAGGTTGAGGCCCAGTCGCATGCGGGACACCGTATCGGGCCGATGCCTCCGCCTGCTGAACGACCCGGGCCCGAGGCCCGACGCGCCCCGGGCGGGTACCGAGCGACCAACGCCCTGCTGATCGGTAGGGTCACGTCCATGCAGCAGCGCCACCTCGGCTCCTCGGGCCTGACCGTCTCCCGCCTGGCGCTGGGCACCATGGCCTGGGGCACCAGGACCAGCCCCGAGGAGGCCGAGGACATCTTCACGGCGTACCTGCAGGCCGGCGGGAACGTCGTCGACACGGCCTACGGGTATGCCGCCGGGCGCAGCGAGGAGATCCTCGGACGCCTGCTCGGCACGGTGGGGCGGGACGAGGTGGTCGTCCTGGGCAAGGCCGGCATCGCGGGCGCCTCGAACGGCTCCGGCGCCACCACGTCCTCGGACCGGGTGGTCGACACGAGCCGGCGGGCCCTGATGGCCCAGCTCGACGCGTCGCTTCGCCGGCTCGGTACCGACCACCTGGACGTGTGGATGGTCCACGGCTGGGACGAGCAGACCCCGATCACCGAGACCGTCGGCGTGTTGGAGTGGGCCGTGACGAGCGGCCGCACGCGGTACATCGGCGTCGCGAACCACTCGGGGTGGCAGGCGGCTCGGGTGTCCTCGATGCTCGAGGCCCTGCGCATCCCCCTCGTCGCGGCCGAGACGGAGTACTCGCTGGTGTGGCGTCGTCCCGAGCTCGAGCTCGCCGACGCCGCCCAGGGGCTCGGCTTCGGCCTGCTCGCCTGGTCCCCGCTCGGCCGCGGCGTCCTCGCCGGTCGCTACCGCGACGCCGTCCCGGCCGACAGCCGTCTCGCCTCGGACGACCTGTCCCGGTTCGCCGCCGTGCACGTCGGCGACCACACCCGCGGCGTCGTGGACGCCGTCCTCACCGCCGCACGCGGGCTGGAGGTACCCCCCGCCGTCCTGGCCCTGGCCTGGCTGCGGGACCGCCCCGGCGTGTGTGCACCGGTGATCGGGCCGCGCACCCGTACTCAGCTGCGGGCCCTGATCACCGTCGAGGATCTCGAGCTTCCACGCGAGATCGCCGAGGTCCTCGACGAGGTGTCGACCGACCACCTCTAGGGGCGGCAGGCATCAGGAGTCGCGGTCGGTCTCCTCGAACTCCTCGGCGTCGAGTCCGGCGTACACGCCGTCGTCATCGTCGCCCTCGTCGTCGAAGTCGTCATCGTCGGAGTCGTCATCGTCATCGTCGTCCGAGTCGTCATCGTCCGAGTCGTCGTCGTCATCGTCCGAGTCGTCGTCATCGTCCGAGTCGTCGTCGGAGTCGTCCTCGTCGTCCGGGCCTCCATAGACGACGAGCGGGGTCATCTCCTGGTACGCCTCGTAGAGCAGGGCGTCGTAGGCCTCGAAGGCCTCCGAGAGGTCGTCGTAGGCCGCGATGACGGCCGGGTCGTCCTCCCCGTGACGCGCCGAGCTCGCCTCCAGGTGTCGCTCGAATGCTGCGACAAGCCGGTTCAGGGCACCCCGCGGGTCTGAGCTCATGCGATGACCGTATCTGCTCGTGCCGCACAATGGGAGGTGATGGTCGAGTACGAGTACCGCGTTCTCTCCTTCCGCCGCGACACCGCCCGGGGGGACATCCGGCGTCTCCTCGCCGAGCACGCCGAGTACGGCCACTGGGAGCTCCACAGGACTCGCATCTATATGGGCGGCTTGACGCGAACATGGTTGCGCCGCAAGATCATCCGCGCCCCGGGCTCGCGGGTCAGCAGCTCCCGATGAGCCGGAGCAGCACCCTGGTGCCGAACCGGAGCGCATCGACCGGAACCCGCTCGTCGATGCCGTGGAACATCGGCGCGAAGTCCAGGTCGGCCGGGAGCCGGAGCGGCGCGAACCCGTAGCCGGTGATACCGAGGATGGACAGGGCCTTGTTGTCGGTCCCCGCGGACAGGCAGTACGGCAGAACCGTCGCCTCGGGGTCCTCGGCTCGCAGCGCCGCCGTCATCGCGGTGACGAGGTCGCCCTCGAACGGCGCGTCGAGGGCGATGTCCCGGGTATCGACCCGCACCTCGACATGATCGCCGGCCAGCTCTCGCAGGGTCGCCATGAGGCTCTCCTCGTGGCCGGGCAGGAACCGGGCGTCCACTGCGGCCGTCGCGGTCTGTGGGATGACATTGTGCTTGTAACCGGCGTCGAGCATGGTGACGTTGGCGGTGTCCTGCAGCGAACCCCGCACGAACCCCTGGGCGCCCTGGAGGTGGGCGAGCAGTGCCTCGGGGTCCTCGTCGGTGTAGGCCGTGCCGGTCAGTCGAGCAAGCCCGTCGAGCAGCCCACGGACGGAGGCGACGTACTCGCGCGGCCACGGGTGCTCGTCGACCCGTTGGATGGCTCGCGCGAGCCGGACGATGGCGCTGTCCTGGGTCGGCACCGAGCCGTGGCCGGCCGCCCCCGAGGCGACGAGGGTGACCCAGCAGATGCCCTTCTCGGCGGTCTGCAGCAGGTACGCGCGACGGGGTTCGCCATCCACCCCGGGCACCGTCACGCTGAACCCGCCGACCTCGCTGATGGCCTCGGACACGCCGTCGAACACCTCGGGGTGCTCCTCGACCATGAAGTGCGAGCCCTTGAGGCCGCCGGCCTCCTCGTCGGCGAAGAACACGATGAGCAGGTCCCTCGGCGGCACCTGTCCGGACCGGGCCAGGTGCCGGACGGCCGCGAGCATCATCGCGACCATGTCCTTCATATCGACCGCGCCTCGGCCCCAGATGCACCCGTCGCGCTCGGCTCCCGAGAACGGGTCGACCTGCCAGTCCTCACCCCGAGCAGGCACGACGTCCAGGTGCCCGTGGATACACAGCCCGGGCCGCTCGCGATCCACCCCCGGGATCCGCACGACCACGGTGCTGCGCCCCGGGTCGCTGTCGTAGACGTCCGGCTCCAGCCCCACCTCGCGCAGCAGCCCCACGACGTGCTCGGCCGCCGCACGTTCACCCGGCCCGGACCCGTCTCCGTAGTTGCTCGTATCGATCCGGATCAGGTCCTGGCAGATCCGGACCACCTCGGTCTCCGGGACGGTCAGGTCGGTCGCCTCAGGCATGTCCCACACCCTAGGCTGATTTCGGCAACCGGGCCCCGAGCGTGTATCGTTCCGGGTCGCAGCAGGACCCCTCCCCGGGTCCGACGCACCACCTCGTCCGGGTGGCGGAATTGGCAGACGCGCTAGCTTGAGGTGCTAGTCCTCGTATAGAGGGTGGGGGTTCAAGTCCCCCCTCGGACACTCAGAAACCCCGGGTTTGACCTGGGGTTTCGTGCTTGTCAGGCGTAGCCTGGCCTCTCCGGGTAGCACGGTGGTAGCACCAGCCCCACTCGGAAGGGGCAGTTCATGGCGTGGATCGAGAAGCGCACGCGCGGCGACGGAGGCGTCTCCGCGCGGGTTGTCTGGCGCCTTGGAGGCAGCCGGGACGGCGCGTACCAGGCGGAGACGTTCAGCGCGGGCACGGACGCCCAGAACCTGGCGCGCGCGGACGGGTTCAAGAAGATGGTCGACGCCGCCGGCCAGCACTGGCCGCACGGCTGGGTCAGGGGCGAGGGCTTCGTCCGGCCTCCGGGGACCGACCCGCTGACGGCGCCGCCACCGTTCGACGAGATCGGCGAGGAGTACGTCCGGCAGATCGTCGACCTCTCCCCCGGGCAAAGGAAGCGCTACCTCGGGCAGATCCACGTCCTGGCCAGGACCCGGGTGCGCGGCTCGCTGATCTTCACCAGGCCGGTGAGCGGCATCCACGAGTCCGACATCAAGGACTGGCTCATCGACTGGGACCGGTCGCTGAAGACCAAGGCGAACTACCACGGTCTGGTCCACGGGGTCTTCGCGTATGCGGTGAAGCGGGGGTACCTCGCGGCGAGCCCGGCGGTGGGGACGGCGCCGAAGCAGTCCCGGGTGCGGCAGTCCCGTCCCGAGCTGCGGTTCCTCACCGAGGCCGAGCTGCAGACTGCGGCGCGGCTGGCCGGCGCCTACGGCGACCTGCTGGTCGTGGCGGTGGGCACCGGGCTGCGGTTCGGGGAGATCACCGCCCTGTGGGTCGGGGACGTCGACCTCGACCGTCGCACGGTCCGGGTCAACAAGGCGTGGAAGCACGACGGTGAGAACGGCGAGACCGACACCCCGGGCTGGCTGGCCAAACAGCTGCAGCCCAAGCACGCGATGCGCCAGCACCACCTGGGCAACCCGAAGACCCCCAAGTCGCGGCGCACCGTCACGCTCTCCCCGTCCGTGGCCGGAGTGTTGGCGGCACGGATGACGGGCAGGGCTGCGGACGACTTCGTCTTCACCACCCGCACCGGCCGGCCTTTGCACAACGGAGACTTCTACAGCGACGTGTGGCGCAAGCTGCTGAGGGCGCTGCCGGCCGAGGAGGTCGCGCCGTTCCGGTTCCACGACCTGCGGCATACCCATGTGGCCTGGCTGGTCGCCGGTGGCGCGCCACTGCCCCACATCCAGGCCAGGCTCGGTCATGAGTCGATCACAACGACCATCGACACCTACGGGCACCTGCTGCCGGCCGGGGACGAGCTGATCTCGGGGATCATCGACACCGCACTCACTGGCGGGACGATCCGACCGACGAAGGCCGGAGGTTGAGGGGTTCCCTGTCAGTCGCGCTGGGTGAACACGCCCGTC
>CAVYRN010000007.1:0-387697 GCA_963771015.1 uncultured Actinomycetota bacterium | reverse complement strand
AACCGCCCCGGCGAGTCCGGAGACTCAGTTTCGTGACAGCTCGGCAGGTGGCTGGGCTGTTGTCTGAGCGTAGTAGTGGTCCTCAGCTTCGGCGGGTGGGATGTCGCCGCAGTACTCGTACAGGCGGCGATGGTTGAACCAGTCGACCCACTCGGCGGTGGCGTACTCGACCGCGTCAGCGGTGCGCCACGGGCCGCGGGGTCTGATCAGCTCGGTCTTGTACAGCCCGTTGATGCTCTCGGCCAGGGCGTTGTCGTAGCTTTAACCGGCTAATCAGCGCCGAAATCTGTTGTGTTTCAGGGCTGTTCGTGATGTTGGTTACACGGCGCGTGTCGTGGTGCGGTCGATCAAGGTGTTGAGTCGGGTGATGAGCCGGAGGTGGCGTTCGGTTTCGGCGTCCCAGCCTCGGTTGGTGGCGTCGGCGGCCAGGGCGTGGGCGGTCTCGCGTTGCCGGGTCAGGGCGGGCAGGTCGTCGGGGTCGGTGTGGTAGCTGGGGCAGTGTTCGCAGATGTTGGCGTAGCTGCAGGGGCCTTGGGCGGGGGCGCGGAGGCAGTGGCCGCCGGCCAGGGCGGTCTTGACCGTCGCGGTGGCCCGCCAGTCGGTGTCGGTCATGGCCTCGGGTTGGGCGGCTGGTGCGGGGAGGGGTCCGATGCGGGTCTTGGCCAGGGTGAGGGCGCGTTCGTACTCGGCGCGGATGGTGGTGTCGAACAGGCGCCCGTAGCGCAGGCTCATCTCGGCCGAGACGTGGCCGAGGATGGCCATAAGGGCTTGCAGGGAGACGCCGGCGTTGACCAGGGCGGTGGCGTAGGTGTGCCGCAGCTGGTGGGGGGTGATGTGCCCGAGCCCGGCTTCGGCGGCGGACCGGTTGAGCTCGGTACGCAGGCCGTTCTGTCCCAGGCGTCGGCCGTGGCCGGTGAATAGGAAGTCCGCGGGTCGGCCGGTGCGGGGGTGGCGGATCGGGCGTCCTGGGCTGCGGGTGGTGGTGATCCGGTCGAGCAGGGTGAGGATCTCGGGGTCGATGGGGACCATCCGTTCGGTGTCGAGCTTGCCCAGGGGGATCTTGAGCCAGGACCCGGCGCCGGGGACGTCGATGACGGCGTCGAGCTCGAGGTCGAGGAGCTCGCCGATCCGCAGCCCGCAGGCGCGTTGCAGCAGGAGGGCGTCGGCGGCCAGCCGGTTGGGCGAGGCGGTCAGCGCCGCGGTGAGGCGCCGGTCGGCGTCGGGGGGCAGGAACCGGGGCAGGGGTTGGGGTAGGCGGGGGTTGTCGCTGGGGAACATCAGGGTTCGGGTAGGGGCCTCGGGCCAGTCCCATTCGGTGATCTCGCGGAGGAAGTTCGCGGCGGCCAGGATCCGGCGGGCCTGCTCGGCGCGGGAGATTACGCCGCCGGACTTGGTGTTCGCCGTAGTGGTCAGGGCGTGCATCCAGGGTTCGATGTGCCTGGTGCGGGTCATCGTGGCGGGGGTGGCGGCCGGGTCGAGGGCGGCGATGACGGTGCCGAAGTGCGCCAGCCTGGTCGCCAGGCTGGAGACGGTGGCCGGCCTACAGGTCACCGACTTGCGCTCCAGGTATCGGATCAGGATCGAGTGCATCGGCTCGGGCACCCCACCGAGGCGGCGGGCGAAGGGCTGGCGCTGCTGCCACGGCAGGGGCAGCGCCGGAAGGATCCCCAGGTGGAACAACACGGTCTTGGTGGCGGTGGCGGTGGTCCGGTAGTGCTTCCAGGTGCGCCCGGTTGCGTGTTCGCGGGCGAGGCCGGCGGCGGCGAGGGCGTCGAAGTCGTCGTGGGTGAGCTCGGTCAGGCGTTTCCCGGTGGCGAACAGCACCCGTGCGGTCACTTGGGAGGCCATCGCCGAGGCCACCCGCTCGGTGTAGCCGGCCCTGCGGGCTGCTGTGATGAACTCCTGAACATCGGCGCCGATCACGGTGCCGGGTAGGTCCCGCCAGATCGCCGAGAACTTCCGGTGGACCAGGTACTCCCAGCCCGGGTGCAGCCGCCCGGTGACCAGCAGGAACGTGATGAACGGGCGGGTGCCGCTGTTCGCGGACAGCTGCACCCCCAGGGGCTCGGCCTGCCACGCGCGCACCTGCGGCCAACGGCGCAGGAACACCTTCGCGTGGTACGTGAACGAGGAGTTCCCGCGCCCGGTCATCCCCTGGTGGGCGCGGTAGGCCGCGAGTACCTGTGCGGGGGACTCAAGGACGTGCTCAGGGCAGGGTGTCGCGTTGGCGGGTGCGGGCGGCATCGTATTGGGCCTTCACATGGGTCGGGGCGAGGTGGATGTAGCGGGCGGTGGTGTCGACGTGGGCGTGCCCGAGCAGGGCCTGCATCACAGCCAGGTCGACACCGGCCTCGGCCAGGGCGGTGCCGAAGGTGTGCCGCAGCGCGTGTGGTGCTCCCGCGCCGACCCCGCTGAGCTGCCGGTGGTAGCGGAAGATGGTCCGCAACCCGGCCGGGGTCAACGGCTGCCCGCGGGTGGGGCCCTTGCCGACGACGAACAAGAACGGGCTGGCCGTGTCGGGACGTTCGCTCAGCAGGTAGGCGTTGACCACCGCGGCCAGGTCACCATCGAGGGGCACCCGCCGGTCCTTGCCGCCCTTGCCGTGCACGAGCAGCCACCGGCCGCCGATGTCGACATCGCTCACGGCAATGGCCAGCACCTCACACGAGCGCAGCCCGCAGTACAGCATCAGCCCGGCGATGGCCAGGTCCCGACCGCTGCGCAGGCTACCCAGCAGGGCGGTCACCTCGGCCGTGGTCAACGCCCGCGGCAGCCGTCGCGGGGTCCGTAGCCGCAGCCGCGACCGAGGCGCCGGAAGGCGTTTGGTGTGGGCCAGCAGCCCGGAGCGTTCCCCGGGCGCGAACCACGACCCGGGCCGCCCCTTCGGGATCGGGGAACCCGCCGTCGGGTCACGCATCGCTAAGAACTCGTACATCCCCGCCACGGCGGCCAGGCGCAGGTTGACCGACGCCGGCGCGAGCCGGTCGGTGCGCTGCCCGGCCAGGTCGACCACGTTCGGCCCGGGCCGGCCCGGCACCTGCTCCTGGCGGCAGGCCGACAAGAACCCCAGCACGTCGTCGGTGACCACCCCGGCCGGGGTCAGTCCGACCACCTGAAGCCACCGACAGAACGCCACCAGCCCGTACCCGTACGCCCGGACCGTCCGTGGGGAGTAGTTCCGATCCTGCAAGTAGCCCAGGTAGGCGTTGGCATCGGCCACCACGGTCGCCTCACCGGTCAGCCGCCACCCCCCAACCCCGAACGCTTCCAAGCGGATCCCGTTGTCAGCCATGGCACCTGCCTACGCCACCCAGGCCAACCAGGCGAGCACCCCCCTCCCCGCCGACCCCCGTGTCACCCCCGCCCAGCAGGGCCCGATTAGCCGGTTAACAGGCAGTCGCCCACGGAGCCGACCGAGGCGGCGATTCCGGCGTGGGCGAGGCGTTCGGTGTGCCGGATGCTGACGTACTGCGACCCACGATCCGAATGTGCCACCACGGATCCGAGGTCGGCGCCGGTGCGCTGCCGGGTCCAGATGGCCTGCTCGAGGGCGTCCAGGACCAGCTCGGTGCTCATGCTGGTGCCGGTACGCCAACCGAGGATGCGGCGGGCGTAGGCGTCGGTGACGAACGCGACGTACACCCACCCCGACCATGTGCTGACGTAGGTGATGTCGGCGACCCAGAGCCGGTCCGGTGCCGGCGGGGTGAAGTTGCGGCGCACCAGGTCCCGGGCGCGCTGCGCGGCCGGGTCCGCGATGGTGGTGCGCTTGACCTTGCCCCGGACCGCGCCGTGCAAGCCGTCAGCCTTCATCAGCCGCTCCACCGTGCACCTGGCCACCGGGGTGCCTTCCCGGTTGAGCTGGAGCCACACCTTGCGGGCGCCGTACACGCCGTAGTTCTCCGCGTGGACCCGGCGGATCTGGTGCAGCAGCACCTCGTCGCGCTGCGCCCGGGCGGTCGCCGGCTTGTCGAGGTGCTCGTAGTACGTCGATGGGGCGATCTTCAGGCCGTGCTCGGACAGCACGGCACAGATCGGCTCGACACCCCAGCGCAGGCCACCGGGGTCCCGGTGGTCGGCGTGGCCGCGGATGAACTCCACGATCAGCGGGAGGGCCGGTCGAGCTCGGCCGCGAAGAAACTCGAGGCCGCCTTCAAGATCGCGTTAGCCCGACGCAGCTCGGCGTTCTCCCTGCGCAGCCGCTTGATCTCCGCCGCCTCCTCGGTCGTGGTCCCCGCCCGGGCGCCGGCATCGACCTGGCCCTGCCGGACCCACTTGCGGACCGTCTCGGCGGTGGAGACCCCGAGCAGGTCGGCGACCTTGCCCATCGCCTCCCAGTCCGTTCCGTGGTCGGGGCGGATCTCCTCGAACATCCGCACCGCCCGCGCCTTCAGCTCAGGCGGATACCTCCTGGACGTGTTCCCTGACATGACTCCAACCTTCCCAAGGATCGGAGTCTCCGGACATGCCGGGGCGGTTCACGATGCTGAAGGATCTGTCCCGGGGAAACTTCTGAGCCCGGCTCGTCGGCGGGACGCGGTGGCGATGCTGACCCGGAAGCATGGGGTCAGTGAGCGTCGCGCCTGTCGGGTGGTCGGGCAGCACAGGTCGAGTAACCGGTACCGGCCGGCGCCTTCGGATCTGGAGGAATAGTCAAGACCTGTGGATGGGCGTGTCACGCGACTTGCTGATCGTGTCCTGATGCGTCGGGTCGTTCGACGAGGATGCCCTTCTCGAAGCGTGCGCCGGCACGGACCAGGGCCACGAGGTGGGGTGCGTTCACGGCGCGCCACCTGGCTTGTGCGGACTCGATCAGCTTGAACGCCATCGCCACACCGGCGGCCCGTGAGCCGGGGCCCTTGGTGACCCGCTGGCGGAGCCGGACCGTCGCGAACGTGGACTCGATCGGGTTTGTCGTGCGCAGGTGGATCCAGTGTTCGGCGGGGTAGTCGTAGAACGCCAGCAGGACGTCGAGGTGCTCGGTGATCTTCGCGACCGCCTTCGGCCACTTCGCTCCGTAGGCCTCGGCGAACACCTTGGCGGCCTTGAGTGCGTGGTCCTTGTCCTCGGCGCCCCAGATCTCCGCCAGCGCAGCCTTCGCGCCCGGATGCGCCGACTTCGGCAGGGCGGCAAGGACATTGCCTCCTGCGTGGAACCAGCATCTCTGCTCCCTGGTGGCGGGGAAGACCTCCCGGATCGCCTTCCAGAACCCGAGCGCCCCGTCGCCGACCGCCAGGACCGGGGCGGCCATCCCACGGCGCTTGCAGTCCCGCAGCAGGTCGGCCCACGACTGGCTGGACTCGCGGAACCCGTCGGCAAGGGCGACCAGCTCCTTGGTGCCGTCGGCCCGGACCCCGATCATCACCAGCAGGCACACCTTGTCCTGCTCGAGGCGGACCTTGAGGTGGATCCCGTCGACCCAGCAGTACACGTAGTCGCTGTCGGCCAGGGAGCGCTTGCCGAATGCCGTCGCGTCGTCCTGCCACTGCGCCGTCAACCGAGTGACCGTACTCGCGGACAGGCCCGCGGCCGAGCCCAGGAACTGTTCCAACGCCGGCACGAAGTCCCCGCTGGACAGGCCATGCAGGTACAGCAGCGGCAGCACCTCAGCGACCTGCGGGGACTTCCTGGCCCACGCGGGCAGGATCGCCGAGGAGAACCGCCTCCGCTCACCGGTGACCTCGTCGACGCGCTTGTCGTTGACCCGCGGCGCCCGCACCGGCACCGCCCCGGCCGCCGTGGCCACCTCCCGGGCCTGGTGGTGGCCGTTGCGGACCACCAACCGGCGACCATCCTCGTCGACCTGCTCGGCATGGGCGTCGATGTAGGAGGCGACCTCGGCCTGCAACGCCGCCGCCAACATCGCCCGCGCGCCATCACGGACGATCTCATCGAGCAACGAACCGCCGGCCGCGTTCTCGTTGGCCGCCTCGTCGACCTGGACTACTTTGAGCATGGGCGTACCTTCCCGAGCCGGCGCGTCAACGCCGACCCTGATCAGAACTTGTATTGGGCTTCAGATCTTGCTCGGGAGGTACGCCCGCCTCACGTCACCCCGCCGAGGGCCATCCACAGGTTCTGATCATTGCTCTCGGATCTGGAGGCGCGGCTGGTCCAGCGGATGCACCGGCTGGCCGGGGAGCATCCGAAGTGGGGCTACCGGATGATCCACGGGCTGCTGGTCGCCGAGGGCTGGCCGGTGAACAAGAAGCGGGTGGAGCGGTTGTGGCGCCGGGAGGGGCTGCAGGTGCCCCCACGGAAGGTGAAGGCCTCTGGTCAGAAGGCAGTTGGCCAGGACGCGAACAGCACCCGCCGGCTACCGCCTCGGTACCGCAACCACATCTGGTCCTACGACTTCATCAAGCGCCGCACCAGTGACGGGCGCCCGGTCCGGGTGCTGAATGTCATCGACGAGTTCACCCGGCTCGGCCTGGGCTCGCACGTGGCCCGCGGGATCGGCGCAGCGGGGGTGCGTGCCCACCTGGAGAAGCTGTTCGCGATCCACGGCAAGCCGACCCTGATCCGGGCGGACAACGGCCGGGAGTTCATCGCCGACAGTCTGCTGGACTGGCTGGGCGAGCAGCAGGTCCGGGGCGTGTTCATCGCCAAGGCCAGCCCCTGGCAGAACGGCATCGGCGAACGGTTCAACGGCACGATGGAACGCGAGCTGTTCGGCCACGAGGTGTACCACTCCGTCCTGGAGGTCCAGTTCGTCGTCGACGCCTGGCTGGAGAAGTACAACACGATGCGGCCACATCGCAGCTTGGGCGGACAGACCCCGGCCGCGTACGCCAAGATGCTCAAGAACGCGACCCCGTACGAGCCAGGTGGTGGTACCCGATGAGAGGCCCTACCACCACCGCGGCTGGACCAGTCGCGACCATCCCGACCCGGTGCCCCAACCGGGTCGGAACACCCAGCAACTCACACAGGCGCTGGACCAAAACATCGGGGCCGGACAGTCCGCCTGGCCGAGGAGCACCCGAGGTGGGGGTACCGGCGGGTCCACGCCCTGCTGGTCACGGCGGGGTGGCCGGTCAACGTCAAGCGGGTCGAGCGGTTGTGGCGGCTGCACGGGATGCGGGTCCCGGCCCGGCGCAAGGACCACGGGCAGAAGGCGATCGGTGATGACGCGTTCTCGGCGTGGGCGTTGCCGGCGGTCAGGCCGATGCATCCGACGCACTAGGACTCTTCTGCATGTCGGGCGTGGCCGGTCACAACTCCTCAGGAGGGGAGATCTGCAACGGCGTGAAGGAAACCTGGAACAATGCGTACCATCCAGCTCGCGCTCTGAGGAACTCACTGATTAGTGTGCCGGCGTTGGCGACGAGCGTGGCCCTTGGGGCCGATTGCGCCTGGAACAGTTCGGAGTGGGCAATTGTGTGCTCCGGAGCCCCCACACTCGGAGGCGTTACCGCCACAACATTCGGTGGCGTTGTGAACACGGAAGAGACGTACACTGGTTTCATGGCCGCGAACAACGGGAGACTGTTTCCTCACGAAGTCAAACACACGGACCAATGGGCCATTTTCGGTCCACTATTCGCTGTCGACTACGCTGGCGCCTCAGTGTTCGATTGGGCCTTCAGTCACGCGACCGGCTGCCCTCGGGGCCACGCCAACATATTCGAATGGGAGGCTGGCATGAAGGACGGAGGGTACTGATGCGTGGGTTCGTGCGCACATCCGCGATAATTGCCGCTCTGGCCCTGTCCGCGCTAGTGGTAACGGGCTGCGAGAGCAACGAACTCTACATTTCCACCAGGATCGGTGTACGTCTCGGGCCGAACGGTGGCGTCGAACTTGTTTCATATGCCTGCGGCAAGGCGGTACCTAGCCAACTGGAGGTACGTCAATTCAAGCCGCCCAACGCGAAGGTGTGGAGCGCCACGACAAGCAATGACCTGAATGGTCTAGTTGTCGTTCCCGCCGACGGGCTGGCGATCAATGGGTGGACCGTTGACGGGTCGATTGAATCCTCCTCCCAGCTGAAGCTCGAGGCTGCGGTCAACCTTGGGCCTGACGTGGGCTGGCAGGCGATGCCCTTCGTTCCGGCGGATCTCTCGTCAGACGAGTTGACCGTCAGCACGGGATCCTACGGAGGGAAGGATCAAGTAGGCGAGGAGGAGTTCATCCGAGTGAACCAGGATTGGTGTGGCAAGGGCCGCTGAACCCTGATCCACCGGCCGGGTTGGCGGCTCCGACTTTGAGCGGGGTGCCCTGACCTGAGGTGGGCTCGTGGCCCCGGTCATGCTGTTGGTCTCTACTCCTACAGCGGCACGAGGCCACGAGCATGATCGACAGTACGTCAGTGCTGTTCGGGCTGGAAGACGAGTTCGTCGTCACCGGCCTGGAACGGCTCAGCGAGAGCGACTTGAGGGTCGTGATCGAGCATCGGGACCGGGAGGCGCCCTGCCCGGGGTGCGGTGTCCTCACGACCCGGGTGAAGGACCGCCCCCTGGTGCGGGTCAAGGACCTGGATGCGTGTGGGCAGGTGGTCGAGCTGTGGTGGCGCAAGCGGCGCCTGGCCTGCCCCGAACCCCTGTGCGGTACGCGGTCGTTCACGCAGCAGTCCGAGGCGATCCCGGCGCGGGCGCGCCTGACCGGCCGGCTGCGGACCGCGCTGGCGACCGAGATCGCCGCCGGGAACCGGGCGGTCGACGAGGTCGCCCGCTCTCATGGGGTGTCCTGGCCGACGGCGCACCGGGCCCTGGTCGCCGCCGCCGTGAGGTGGCTCCCGGAACCCGAGCCCACGAAGGTGTTGGGTATCGATTGGGGGTGCCCCCGCTTGCGGGGGAGACCCGGGCGAGGTCGGTGCGGTGGGTCCTGGCCGACGCCGGCTGGCGCCGCACCGACCCGTGGCTGACCTCGTTCGTCGCCGCCGACACCACCGGCCCGGGCCGGATGCTGGGGCTGGCCCCGGGCCGCTCCGGAGCATGCGTGAAGGACAGGCTCGCCGAGCAGAGCGCCAGCCTTCCGCGACGCGATCGAGGTCGTCGTGATCGACACCTCCGCCCCGTACGCCTCCGGGATCCGCGCCGCCCTACCCGGCGCGCGGATCGCCGTCGACAACTGGCACCTGGTCGCCCTCGCCAACCAGATGCTCACCGAGGTGCGCCAGCGGGTCACCCGCGAGCGGTACGGCCGGCGCGGCACCACCGCCGAGAAGGTGTGGGTCAACCGGCAGCTGCTGCTGACCGGCTACGAACACCTCTCCGCCAAGCAGCGCGCCCGGCTCAAGAGCACTCTCGCCGCCGAGGACCCCACCGGGGAGATCGGCGCCGCCTGGGGCGTCAAGGAGCGGCTGCGGATGCTCCTCGGCGAGACCGACGAACACAGGATCCGGCACCGGCTGTACCAGTTCTATCGGGACGCCGGGCGAGCGGACATGCCCGAGACCACCCGCCTGGCCACCACCATCGAGACCTGGTGGCCCGCGATCCACGTCGCGCTCACCATGGAGGTCACCAACGCCCGCACCGAAGGGTTCAACCGGATCATCAAGAACACCAAGCGTGTATCGCCTGCGGCTTCCGCAACCTCGAGAACTACCAGCGCCGGATACTCTCAAGCATCGCGCTCACCCGAGCACGACGAGACGCAGCATGACCACGGCCCCGCCCCGCGGAAAGTCGGAGAGCCCCTGAAGAGGCTGTACCTGGTCACCCGGGGGATGCACCCCAAGGGCACCGACCAGGCACGATGGACCATGCGGTGGAAGCCCGCGCTCAACGCGTTCGCGATCACCTTCGCCGACCGCATGCCGGCCGCCGAGAACCTCTAACAATGAACGCCGGAAACACCGTTCGTCGGACATACATGCCTCGGCGGGAATCGGTAGTCTGGAGGCGGTCCGGTGGGTTCCCGTCGGACGAAACTGGCAAATAGCGCTGGTGCTACCCCGTGTAGCACGACCCTCCGGAAACGGTGTCTAAGGGGAGGCAACGGAACCTCAGATTCGTGCTCAAACCGGGCAATATCGCTTGGCTGAGGCACGAATCCCGCTGGTTCAAATCCCCCCTCTCGCACGCGCGATGTCCCAGGGCATCCCGAACTCCCCGAACCCTCAGGGTCGGGGAGTTCCGCGGTGCGGGCCCGTGACCGACCGCGCACGCGGGTCCGCCGCTAGCCGGTCGCCGTCCGCCCCGCCGCCCGCATGATCCGCGGCAGGCCCGTCGGCCCCAGCACGGCCGCGGCCGAGAAGACCCCGCCCATGAGGGCGCCCATGATGCCGAGGCTGCACGTGTCGGCTCCGGTGAGGTAGAGACCGGGCACCCGCGTCGTCGCCGGCACGAGCCGCCGCCGGATCCGGTCCGGGGTGGCGGCCAGCTCGGCGTAGCCGCCGGACGGGTAGGCCGCGAAGCTGGTCACCGTGGCCGGCGTCGAGACCTCCCAGATGTCGACGAGCTCGCTGAAGCCCGGGACATGGCGGTCGACGAGGTCGAGGAGCGCGTGACCGATGGTGTCCTTGACCTTGAGGTAGTCCTCGCCGCGGCGCATCCACGTGGTGTCCCGCCACGGCGCGAACGCGCCCTCGTCGACGAAGGTGACGATCTCGGCGGTGTGGGTGGTCGCCTCCGGGTCCTTGAGCGAGGGGAAGGAGAGGAACCCGGCCTGGGCGTAGCCGCCGAACAGGCGCTCGGTGTGGTCGGTCATCCCGGCGTCGTGGTCGTAGTCGTCGAAGAGCCAGTGGTTCTCACCGGCGAAGCCGAGGGTGGTCGGCGAGGTGTGCAACCCGGCATACAGGGTGGCGAAGGCGGTTCCGGACCCCACCTGCGACAGCGACTCGACGAGCGCCGGGTCGCTGCCCTCGGGCAGCAGATGGCCGAAGGTGAGCCGGGCGCCGGCGTCGGAGACGACGACCGGTGCGCGGAACTCCGCGTCGTGCCCGCCCCGCCCCTTCTTGACGTGGGCGCGCACGCCGACGGCCCGGCCGCCCTCGACGATGATCCCGGTCACGGTGTGGCCGGGCCGAGCGGACCCGCCGGCCCGCTCGATCTGGGCCACGAACGCGTCGGTCATGACGTCGCTGCCGCCCACGGGGTAGTAGGCGCCGCGGTCGTAGTGCAGCACGATCATCGCGTGGATGGCGAAGCTGCTCCGGGCCGGCGGCAGGGCGTAGTCGCCCCACTGCGACGCCAGCAGCCCCCGCAGCCGCGGGTCTGCGAACCGGCTGGTGAGGTAGTCGGCCGTCGTCATGAGCGCGAGCTCACGACCGGTGCGGTTGGCCCGCCAGGCCGCCCCCCGGGCCGGCCGAGGCATGGCCTGGCTCATGAACTCGCGGGAGTACCAGCCCGCCGCCGCCTTGAGGTCCGCCCGGTATGCCGCGAGCGCCTCCCGCTCGGCGGGGAACGCGGCGACGAGCCGGGCGATGAACTCCTCGGGGTCGGACGGGACGGCGAACACGTGCTCGGGGTAGTGGAAGACGTCGAAGTCGTCCGGCATCTGGTTCCAGCGGACCGCGCCACCGGTGGCCAGGTCCATGAGGCGTCGGCCCCGTCGCCCGGGGGCCATCTGCCCCACGTAGTGGATGCCGACGTCCCAGTGGTAACCACGGCGCGTGAAGGTGTGGTTGAAACCACCGAGCTTGAAGTGGCGCTCGAGGACGATGACCCGCAGGCCCCTGAGCTGGGCGAGCAGCGAGCCGGTGACCAGGCCGCCGACCCCCGACCCGATGACGATGACGTCGGCGCGTTCCACCGGCCGAGCAGCCGATGTCGGGACGGTCATGGTGTGCCCCCTGACCTCTCGGTGTCCGCCCGACCGGGTGGCGGCCGGGCCCTGTCGCCGATCCTGGCAGCGTCCCGAGCCTGCGGACAAGGCCGGGCGGTGGCGACCAGGCCCCGGACCCGGGGCCACCGGAAGCCTGTCGCGGCAGCCGGGGACCCTGGTGCGACCGCCGTATCCGAGGAACAATCGCTGGGTGAACCTGCTCGAGCGCGACGACCTCCTCACCGCGCTGGAGCAGTATGCCGCCGAGGCTCGCTGCGGCGACGGTCGCCTGGTGCTGGTCTCGGGTGAGGCCGGTGTCGGTAAGTCGGCGCTGCTCGAGGAGCTCCGGGCCCGGAACCCCGGGGTGCGCTGGGCGGTCGGTGCGTGTGACGGGCTGTCCACCCCAGGTCCGCTCGGCCCGCTGCTCGACATCGCCGAGCGGCTCGGTGGGCCGCTGAGAGACGGCTACCGAGGGGGCGCCGCTCGGGACGAGCTGTTCACCCTGCTGCTGCGGGAGCTGCGAGGGTCGCCGGAACCGACGGTCATCGTCGTCGAGGACGCCCACTGGGCCGACGAGTCGACCCTCGACCTGCTCCGCTTCCTCGGCCGGCGGGTCCGGGACCTCGCCGTTCTGCTGGCCGTCACCTACCGCGACGACGAGCTGCCCGCCGACCATCCGCTGCGGGTGGTGCTCGGCGACCTGGCGACCCAGCGCGCCACCCGGCGAGTGGGGGTCTCGCCGCTCTCCCGGGCCGCCGTCGCCGAGCTGGCCACGGGCAGCGGCATATCCGCGGACGAGCTCCACCGGCTGACCGGCGGGAACCCGTTCCTCGTCGGGGAGGTCGTCCAGTCCGCGGGGAGCGGTGTGCCTCCTTCGGTACGCGACGCGGTGCTGGCCCGGTTGGCGCCCCTGGACACGTCGGCGCGTCGGACCGCCGGTGCGGCGGCGCTGATGGGGCACCAGGTCGAGCCCGATCTCCTCTTCGCCACCACTGCGGCGACCTCGGCCCATCTGGACGACCTCCTCGCCCGCGGCGTGCTCGTCAGCGACGGACCGACCCTGCGCTTCCGGCACGAGCTCACCCGGATCGGCATCGCCGGCGAGGTGCCGGCCCACCACGCCACCGAGGTGCACGCCGCTGTCCTCGCCGCCCTCCGCGCCCGAGGCGAGCAGGACCACGCCCGGCTCGCCTACCACGCCGAGGGGGCCGGTGACACGGCTGCGGTGCTCGAGCTCGCGCCCCGGGCGGCGCGGGACGCCGCGCGGCTGGGGTCCCATCGTGAGGCGGCGGCCCAGTACGAGCGGGCGCTTCGCATGGCCGGCGATGCGCCGGTGCCGACGCTCGCCCGACTCGCCGACGGGGTGGCCCTGGAGAGCGCGTTGGTCGATGACTGGGCGCGGGCCGCCGAGGCGGGTGCCGGGGCGCTGGACCTCTGGCGCCGGGTCGGCGATCGCGCCCGAGAGGCCGACGCGCTCTGCCGGCTGTCTCGGGCGATGTGGCGGCTGTGCCGCGGACCCGAGTCCCGGGCGTACGCCGAGCAGGCGGTCGCGGCGCTCGACGGGTCGGCCCCCGGCCCGGAGCTGGCACGGGCCTACTCCGCGCTCGCGGACGCGCGTCGTCACGGCGGCGACGCCGAGGGCGGGCTCGAGGTGTGCCGCCGGGCGGCCGACCTGGCGCGGACCCTCGGTCTGAGCGCCGTGCTCAGCGACGCTCTCAACACCGAGGCCTGCATCCTCATCGACCTGAACCGACCCTGGGAGCCGGCGATGCGCGAGGCCCTCGACGTCGCGGTCGCGACCGGTGCCGATGACCAGGCCGGCCGGGCGTTCGCCAACCTCCATGCCCTGCTGTCCAACGCCCACCGCTTCGCGGAGGCCGAGCGGGTCTATCTCGACGGGTCCGCCTTCTGCGAGGAGCGCGACATCTCGACGTACGGCTTCTGCCTGGCCGGAACCCACGGCGAGGCTCTGGTCCACCAGGGCCGGTGGGACCAGGTCATGGGCCTCTGCCTCCCGTTGCTCGACAGCGGTGTCGCGTCGCCGGCGAACCGGATCACCCTGGCGCTCAGCGTCGGTCGGATCCTGTCCCGCCGCGGGGACCCCGGCGCGTGGCCGTACCTCGACGAGGCCGTGGCCCACGCCGAGGCCTCGGACGAACCGGGCTGGCGCGTCGAGGTCTACCCGTGTCGGGCGGAGGCCCGCTGGCTCGCCGGCGACACCGAGGGGGCTCGAGGCGACCTCGAGCGGGTCGGCCGGTATGCCGCCACCGCGGACCCGTGGATGGCCGGCCTCATCGCGACCGGCAGCCGGCGGGTCGGGCTGCCGCCGCCCGACCGCAGCGAACCCGTCGCCGAGCCGCACGCGCTCTCCCTCGCCGGCCAGCATGCCGCCGCGGCCCGCGCCTGGGACCGGCTGGGATGTCCCTTCGACGCGGCGATGGCACTCCTCGACTCCGGCGAGGAGGCCCTCATGCGCGAAGCTGCGGCCCGGTTCGAGTCGCTCGGGGCGGGGCAGGCCGGGGACGCCACTCGGCGACAGATGCGGGCCCTCGGGATCCGGTCGGGTGCGTCGGGCGCCCATCGGTCGACCCGAGATCATCCGGCCGGGCTCACCCGCCGTGAGCAAGAGGTCCTCGAGCTCATCTGCGACGGCGGCACCAACGAGGAGATCGCCCAGCGCCTCGTGGTCTCGCGCCGCACGGTGGACCACCATGTCTCCTCCGTGTTGGCGAAGCTCGGCGTGCCGACGCGGACGGCCGCAGCCCGGGAGGCGATCCTCCAGCGCCTCGTCCCGGCCGGCGAAAGATAGGCAGGCGTCGACCCGGAAACAGGGCAGTCCTGCCGATCCGGCGGGGTCGCGTGGCGGCATACCGTCGCAGGCGTCCAGCACGGTCGAGACGAAGGAGACGCAGCGATGCCACTGTTCATGGACGTTCACACGATCGGCGACGGGGTCAAGGCCGACGATGTCGCGAAGGCGCACCTGGAGGACCTGCGGGTCCAGGGGGAGTTCGACGTGAGGTACCTGCGGTACTGGGTCAACGAGGGCGAGGGCAAGGTCTTCTGCCTCGTCGAGGCACCGTCGGCCTCGGCCGCCTCGACGGTCCACGAGAAGGCCCACGGGCTCGTCGCCGACGCCGTCTACCCGGTGCAGGAAGGGAGCTGAGGGCGTCCGCCGGGCCGGTTCCGGGCCCCGCGCGCCCGGGGCCGGCCCGTCGCTGTGCCCTCCGGTGCCTGGGCGTCCGGGGTGCCGGGTCACCCCGCCCGTAGCCACCAGGGCCCCATCGGTGGGACCGTGGGCGCACCCGGTGATCCTCCACGACGACGTGATGGGGTGTGCGATGACGACGGCTTCGATCCTGCGTGAGGGCCTGGCGTTCGGCGAGGGCCCGCGCTGGCATGACGGCCGACTCTGGTTCAGCGACTTCTACCGCCGCGCGGTCTACACGCTCGACCCGGACGGCGCCGAGACCAAGGTGGTCGACGTCCCCGGCCAACCGTCCGGCCTCGGCTGGCTCCCGGACGGACGGCTGCTGGTCTCGAGCATGCTCGACCACAAGGTCCTCCGCCTCGAGCCCGACGGGGCTCTCGTCGAGCATGCCGACGTGGGGGCGCTCGCCGACCACCACCTCAACGACCTCATCACCGACGGTGCGGGCCGGGCCTACGTCGGCAACTTCGGCTACGACCTGCACGACGACATGGCCGAGCGCGATGTCCCGACGATCCTCGGCGACGAGAGTGCCGGCGCGACCCGGCTGGCCCGGGTCGACCCGGACGGGTCGGTGCACGTCGCCGCCGAGGGCGTCCGGTTCCCCAACGGGATGGCCTGGCAGGACGGCGGCCGCACGCTCGTCCTCGCCGAGACGCTGCGGCTTCAGCTCACGGCATTCGACGTCGGAGCGGACGGCACGCTGTCGGGCCGCCGCGTCTGGGCGTCGACGGCACCGCAGATGGTCGCCCCCGACGGGATCTGCGCCGATCCGCAGGGCGGGATCTGGGTCGCGGCGGCGCTCGGCAACGCCGTCGTCCGCTACGCCGAGGGCGGCGAGGTGACGGGTACCGTCGAGACGAGCCAGATCGCCTATGCGTGCGCGCTCGGGGGGACCGATGGGCGCACGCTCTATGCGATGACGGCCCCGTCGAGCGAACCGAGGGTCGTCGACGGCCAACGGCTGGGCCGGATCGAGGCGGCCACGGTCTAGCCGAGGCCCCTGTCGGGTACGCGCTCGCGGGTGCGCGCCGCCTCAGGACCGGCGTCGCCTGCTCCGTCGCGCGCACCCCCGTCGCCGTCCTCCTAGGATCGTGGAATGAGCCTGCTCGACACCTGGACCCGCGCGGCGCACACCGCCGACGGCATCACCCACGACACGTACCGCAAGGGCACCGGCCCCGGGGTCATCGTCATCCACGAGCTGCCCGGCATGACCGAGGAGGTCATCGGCTTCGCCGAGGAGGTCGTCGGGGCGGGCTACACCGTCGTCATGCCGCACCTGTTCGGGACACCCGGGGCGCCGATGGGCATCGGGACCTCGGTGCGGTCCTTCGCCCAGGTGTGTGTCAGCGCGGAGTTCACCAAGATGGCGACCGGGGTGACCACCCCGCTGGCCGGGTGGCTGCGGAGCCTGGCGCGCGACCTGCATGCCGAGCTCGGCGGTCCGGGCGTGGGCGCCCTCGGGATGTGCTTCACCGGTGGGTTCGCCCTCGCGATGATGGTCGACCCCGCCGTGGCGGCGCCGGTCCTGGCGCAGCCCGCCGTGCCGTTCCCGGTGGGTGCGAGCCGTGCGGCCGACGTCAACCTCAGCCCCGAGGACCTCGAGCGGGTCAAGGCCCGGGCCGCCGACGGCTGTCCCGTCCTCGGGCTGCGGTTCACCTCGGACCGCGCGATCGGCACCCGCTTCGAGACGCTCGCCCGCGAGCTCGGCGCGGCCTTCATCCCGGTCGACCTCGACGGCAAGGGCCACTCGACGCTCACCCTCCACCGACGCCAGGAGGCGGTGGACCGGGTGCTCGCGTTCTTCGCGGAGCGGCTTCGGTCGACCTGACCGGACGTGGCGCCTCGGGCTACTGGTTGACTCCCGAGTGGTGGGGGACCGACGCCGTGATGACGGTGCCGTCGGCGCGGGCATGCGGCTTGAGGGCGATGGGGGCCGGCTCGCCGTCGATCCGGGTCCCCTGGCCGTCCAGCTCGACGCGCACCGGTCCGGCCGGCGTGATGTCGACGGCCTTGCCGCGGACCGTCACCCGGGCGCCCATGCCCTCCTCGACCTCGAACGTGATCGCGTCCTGCTCGAGGGTGACGAGCACCCGGGTGCCGCGGATCGTCACCCGGAAGCGGAGCTGGTTCCACGCATCCGGCAGCCGGGGGTCGAACGACAGGTACCCGCCGTAGTCCCGCATCCCGCCGAAGCCGTAGACGAGGGCCGACCAGACGCCGCCGGCCGAGGCGACGTGCACACCTTCGGAGGTGTTGTCGTGGAGGTCGGCGAGGTCGGTGTAGAGGGACTGCCAGAAGTAGTCGAGCGCGAGCTCGTGGTAGCCGACCTCCGCGGCGATGATCGACTGGACGACGCCGGAGAGGGTCGAGTCACCGGTCGTGATCGGGTCGTAGTACTCGAAGTCGGCCTTCTTCTCCTCCAGGGAGAACTCGTCGCCCTGGAGGAACAGCGCGAGGACCACATCGGCCTGCTTGAGCACCTGGAACCGGTAGATGACGAGTGGGTGGTAGTGAAGGAGCAGCGGCCGCTTCTCGGGCGGCGTGTTGGGCAGGTCCCACACCTCGCGCTCGTGGAACTGGCTGTCCTGAGGGTGGACCCGCAGCGCCTCGTCCCACGGGATCGCGATCGCCTCGGCCGCTCGTTCCCACTCGACGACCTCGTCGGCGCGCAGCCCCAGGCGGGAGACCATCTCGGAGTGGGCGTCCGGCCGGGTCGCGTCGAGGTCCCGAACGGCCCGGGCGGCACAGCGCAGGTTGAAGCGCGCCATGACGTTCGTATAGAGGTTGTCGTTGACAACGGTCGTGTACTCGTCGGGTCCGGTGACCCCGTGGATCCGGAAGGACGCTTCGCCGTCCCCGCGCCAGAACCCGAGGTCGACCCACATCCGGGCGGTCTGGACGAGGATGTCGATCCCGCTGCGCGCCAGGAAGTCCTCGTCGCTCGTCGCCTTGACGTACTTGTCGAGCGCGAAGCTGATGTCGGCGTTGATGTGGTACTGCGCCGTCCCGGCCGCGTAGTACGCCGAGGCCTCCTGGCCGTTGATGGTCCGCCATGGGAAGAGGACGCCGTTCGTCGTCAGCTCCTCGGCGCGGTGCTCGGCGGCCGGCAGCATCGTGTAGCGGAAGCGAAGCGTGTTCCGGGCGATCTGCGGGGTCGTGTAGACGAAGAACGGGACGACGTAGATCTCGGTGTCCCAGAAGTAGTGCCCGCCGTAGCCGGTTCCGGTGACTCCCTTGGCCGGTATGCCGTTGCCCTCCGCCCGGGCCCCGGCCTGGGCCAGCGAGAAGAGGTTGAACCGGATGGCCTGCTGGGCCGCAGCCTGGCCGTCGAGCTCGACGTCGGAGCGCTTCCAGAACCCGTCGAGCCAGGCCGCCTGGTCGGCGAACTGCTTCTCGATGCCCTCCTGCCTGACCCGGTCGAGGGTGCGGCGGCAGCGGTTGACGAGCTCGCCCGGGGGCACGGCGCGTGAGGTGTGGTAGCTGACGACCTTCGAGATCGTGATCGGCTTCCCGGGCTCGGCCCTGACCCGGTAGACGTGCTTGGTGTAGTCGTCGGCCGCCTCGGCGAAGGTGCGGTAGTCGTTCTGGGTCTCGATGGCGTGGTCGGTGGCCACCGCGAGCGTCATTCGGGAGTTGGTGCACCGGAAGCCGACGAAGGCCCGTCGGTCGTCGGCGTCGTGGGTGACCGGCTGGAGGACCCGGCCGTCGAAGGCCACGGCCTTGCGCGGGTCGACGCTGTCGTCCGACTTCGGCAGCGCGGTGTCGTACTCGTCGATGCCGGCCTCGCGGTTGATGATCTGGCTCGAGATGACCACCGGGGCCGCAGCGTCGAGGAGGGTCACCTCGAAGGTCATGACGGCGAGGTGGCGCTGGGTCAGCGACACCATGCGGCGGGAGCGGACCTGGACGCGGTTGCCGGACGGCGTGAGCCAGACGAGGTCGCGGGTGAGCACCCCGGTGCGGAAGTCCAGGGCCCGCTCGTAGCTCGGCATGTCGGCCACCGACAGGAGGAGGGGCTCGTCGTCGACGTAGAGCCGCATGACCTTGGCGTCCGGGACGTTGACGATGGTCTGCCCGGTGCGGGCGAAACCGAAGGCCTCCTCGGCGTGCCGGATCGGCCAGGTCTCGTGGAAGCCGTTGACGAACGACCCGTGCTGGAAGGTCTCGCGTCCCTCCTCGACGTTGCCCCGCAGCCCGACGTACCCGTTGCCGACGGCGAAGAGCGTCTCGGTCACGCCGAGGTCATGCGACTCGTAGCGCCGCTCGACCAGCCGCCACGGGTCGACGGGGAAGCGGGCGCGGTCGAGGTACTCCGGCATCGAACCGAGACCGCGGCCGGAGCGGTTGCGGGCGGACTTCACCGGTCCACCAGCTCGGCGAGGTCGTCGACGACGACGTGAGCACCGGCGGCGAGCAGTGCCGCGGCCCCGGCGCCACGGTCGACGCCCACCACGAGCCCGAAGCCGCCGTCCCTTCCCGCGGCCACGCCGGAGACGGCGTCCTCGACGACGACGGCGCGCTCGACGGGCACGTCGAGCTGGCGGGCGGCATACGCGAACGTCTCTCCGGACGGCTTGCCGCGCAGCCCCTCCCGCCCGGCGACGTTACCGTCGACGACGACCGGGAAGTGGTGGGCCATGCCGGCCGCGGCGAGGACCTCCGGCGCGTTCCTCGAGCTCGACACGACGGCCATCTTGACCCCGAGCTCGATGAGCCGGTCGACGAGCACAACGCTGCCGGGGTAGGGGCGGACCCCGTCCTCCTTGAGGAGTCGGTCGAAGAGGTCGTTCTTGGCGTTCCCGAGCCCGCAGACCGTCTCGGCGCCGGCCGGATCGGCCGGGTCTCCGTCGGCCAGGACCACCCCGCGCGAGGCGAGGGCCGAGCGCACCCCGTCGTAGCGCGGCTTGCCGTCGACGTGGGCGAAGTAGTCGTCCTGCGTGTAGGGCGGCGTGATGTCGTGTGCCGTGAAGTAGTCGGTGAACATCGCCTGCCAGGCCCGCATGTGGACCTCCGCGGTCGGTGTCAGCACACCGTCGAGATCGAAGAGCGCGGCCGTGAACCCGACTCCGTCCGACATGGAGGCCAGCCACGGGGCTGAGTGTGTACTCATCGACGCTCTCCTCTCGCCGGCAGCGCCACGTCAAACCCTAGTCGCGCACCCGGCCCGGGAGGTCTCGCGCAGCGGGGGCGCCTAGGCTCGACGCATGACGCGTCGCGGTCGAGGAGTCCTGGTCACCGGTGGCTCGCGAGGGGTCGGTGCGGCGACCGCCCGCGCCTTCGCCGCACGAGGCGACCGGGTCGTGGTCCACTTCCACCGGGCGGTGGAGGCGGCGGAGACGGTGCTCGCCGGTCTCCCGGGTGAGGGCCACGCCGTCGTCCGGGCGGACCTCGCCGATCCGGCCGAGGTGGCCGGCCTCGCCGAGGCGGCCGTCGGGGCCCTCGGCCGGGTGGACGTCCTGGTCAACAACGCGGCGAGGTTCCTCGACCCGGCCGACCTCGGGGCGGCCGGGAGCCGCCGGGGGGACCACCGGATCACCGACGTCGCCTACGACGACTGGGTCGCCGCCTGGCAGACGACGCTTGCGACGAACCTCCTGGGCCCGGCGAACCTCACCTGGTGCGTCGCTCGCCACATGATCGACACGCCGGGGCCGGCGGGCGCCCCGGTCGGGCGGATCATCAACATCGGCTCCCGCGGCGCCTACCGGGGGGAGCCCGACGTCCCGGCGTACGGCGCCAGCAAGGCGGGGCTGCACGCCTTCGGCCAGTCGATGGCCCTCGCCCTCGCCCCGCACGGCATCGCGGTGGTCAGCATCGCGCCGGGGTTCATCGCCACCGACATGGCCGCCTCGCTGCTTGACGGCCCCGCGGGTGAGGCGATCCGCGCGCAGAGCCCGTTCCGTCGGGTCGCGGCGCCCGAGGAGGTCGCCTCGGCGGTCGTCCGGTTCGCCGAGGCGGATGCGGAGTGGTTCTCCGGCGCCGTCGTCGACCTCAACGGAGCGAGCTACCTGCGCTGACCGGCCCGGGCCGGCGCAACATCGGCCGGAGGTATGCCGCCCCGCTCGGTGCGGAGCCCGCCGCGACGTCGTCGGGGTTGGAGATGCGACACCGCTGGAGGGACAGGCACCCACACCCGATGCACGAGTCGAGGCCGTCGCGCAGCTGTTCGAGCGCGGCGATCTGGTCGTCCAGCCGGGAGCGCCAGTCACGGGAGATGCGCTGCCAGTCCCTCTTCGTCGGGGTCCGGTTGCGCGGCAGCAGGTCGAGCTCGGCGCGGACCTCCTCGAGGGAGAGCCCGATGTTGCGAGCAGCCTTGATGAAGGCAAGCCGCCGGAGGACATCGCGGCGGTAGCGCCGCTGGTTGCCGGGGGTCCGTTGGGCGCGGATGAGCCCTTCGGACTCGTAGTAGCGCAGCGCCGACGAGGCGAACCCGCTGCGCCGGCCCACCTCCGTGACGGTGAGCAGATCGGTCGTCCTCATCCGGGGGCCTCCTTGACTTCAAGCGCACTTTAACTTGAACCATGTGAGGCGACAACGTCAGATCGAAAGGACCCATCATGCAGACTGCCCTTGTCACGGGCGGCTCCGCCGGCCTCGGCCGGGCGCTCGCGACCGAGCTCGCCGTGCGCGGCTGGCGCGTCGTCCTCGACGCACGGCACCCCGATCTCCTGCGGGATGCCGTCAGGCACATCGGTCGGAGGACCGGTAGCCGCCACGTCCAGGCCGTCCCGGGCGACGTCACCGACCTCGTGCACCGCGCCGAGCTCGCCGCCGCCATCGGCTCGGGCGGGCTCGACCTCCTCGTCCACAACGCGAGCACCCTCGGGCCTACCGGCCTGCACCGGCTCGGCGACCTGTCAGCCGCCGAGCTGCGGAGCATCCTCGACACCAATGTCGTCGCACCGGTCGCGCTCACCGCTCTGCTCCTGCCGGCGCTGACCCGAGCCCGGGGGGTCATCGTCACCATCAGCTCCGACGCGGGGGCCGAGCACTACGAGACATGGGGCGGCTACGGCGCGAGCAAGGCCGCGCTCGACCACGTCGCCGGCACCCTCGCCGCCGAGCACCCCGAGATCGCGGCCTACGCGGTCGACCCAGGTGACATGCGTACGGCCATGCATCAGGCGGCCTTCCCGGGGGAGGACATCAGCGACCGGCCGCTCCCCGAGGACGTCGTCGGGAGGCTTCTCGGCCTCGTCGAGGCGCGGCCGGGGAGCGGCCGGTACCGAGTGGCCGACCTACGACAGACGGCTACCTCGGGGCGGGTGGGGGTCCCCGCATGAGCCTGGCCACCCCACACACCCGGTTCGCCCGGGCCGTCGAGCTCACGGCCCGGCTGCCGCCCGAGGACCGTGGGCTGCGCCGCGACGAGGTGCGGCTCCTCGTCGCGGCGGCAGAGGGTCCCGTCGCCCATACCCACTTCGCCCGGCTCGCCGAGCATCTTGGTCCCGGCGACCTCGTCGTCGTCAACACCTCCGCCACCGTCGCGGCCGAGCTCGATGTCGCGTGCGCCGCCGGCCCGCGGGTCCTCCACCTCGCGACGCAGGTGTCCCCGACGCGCTGGGTCGTCGAGGTCCGTACGGCCCCCGACGGTGCCCGCGCCGTCCTGGACCACCGGCCCGGCGACGTGCTGCGTGCCGACCGGGTCGAGATCGCCCTCATCGAGCCGCATGCCGGCCGCGCGGCCTCACCGACCCACGACGGCAACCGCCTCTGGTTGGCCGAGGTCTCGCGCCCCGCGGCCCTCAAGCGGACCCTGCGCCGTCGCGGCCGGCCGATCGCCTACGGCTACCTCGGCCGACGGCTGCCGCTCGCGGCATACCAGACGGTCTTCGCACGGGACCCGGGCAGCGCCGAGATGCCGAGCGCCGGGCGCCCGTTCACCCACGATCTCGTCATGGACCTGCTCACCCGCGGCGTCCAGGTCGCCCCGGTGACGCTGCACACCGGCGTCTCCTCCCAGGAGAGCGGCGAGCCGCCGCAGGCGGAGTGGTTCCGGGTCCCCGCGAGCACGGCCGCCCTCGTCAACGGGACGCGCACCGGCGGCAGCCGGGTCGTCGCCGTGGGAACCACGGTGACCCGGGCGCTGGAGTCCGCCGTCGAGGGTGAGCGGGTCGTGGCGGCATCCGGGTGGACCGACCTCGTTCTCGGCCCGGGCCACCCGCCGCGCGTCGTGACCGGCCTGGTCACCGGCCTGCACGACCCGGACGCCTCACACCTGCATCTCGTCGAGTCGGTCGCCGGGACCGATCTCGCCCAGCGGGCCTACGACGCGGCCGTGGCGAAGGGGTACCTCTGGCACGAGTTCGGCGACTCCTGCCTCTTCCTGCCCTGAGGTCGGGCAGGGTCAGCCCGACGTGACGGCGGCACCGACCAGGACGACGGCGACGACGGCGGCTCCCACGGCCACACCCCGCCAGGA
This sequence comes from uncultured Actinomycetota bacterium, assembly GCA_963771015.1. Taxonomy (GTDB): domain Bacteria; phylum Actinomycetota; class Actinomycetes; order Actinomycetales; family Dermatophilaceae; genus CAVSJJ01. The sequence continues at coordinate 364,346 of CAVYRN010000007.1, read as the reverse complement.
CCACACCGACGTGATGCCCGGCGCGGCACCCGGGCGCGGCAGGCCCTCCCCCTCGCGGACCCGTCGCTCGAGGTCTCCCCGGGCGCGGGCCATGGCGAGGACGGCCCGAGCCGCCAGTGCGGCGAAGACGGCGACCGCCCCGCCCGCGAGGGCGAGGCCGGCCGCTCGGAGCGCACCGTCGACGGGAAGGACGAGGCAGAGCAGGCCCGCGTTCCAGGTCAGGACGCGGGGGACCGCCCACCGGTCGAAGAACACATGGGCGGTCCGCACGACGGACGGCCCACCCCCGATGGCGGCCGGCACGAGGAACGACATGGCCCCCAGCAGCACCTGGCCGACGAAGCCACCCACGACCGCGACGGCGGCCGCCCGGTAGCCGTCCTCGAGGTGGGCCCAGTCGGGCATGCGGAGCACGGCAACGGCGACGGCCGGCGGAACGGCGAGGAACCAGAGGAGCCCGGCCGTCACGGAGACCGTCGAGAACTGGTGCGGGGGGTGTCTCCTCGCCGGGCGGGCGAGCGCCCGGCCCCACCAGAGCGCGGCCGCGAGGTACCCGCACAGCCCGAGGACGATGAGCGGCCGGCTCCCGAGGCAGGCGCCGCCGACGGTGACGGCGAGGGCCACGACGAAGACGGGCAGAGCCCGTTCGGCCAACGCCACCGCCCGGTCGTCCATCCTCGTGCGCAGCATGGTCGGCCACAGCGTGACGAGCGATCCGGCGATCGCCAGCCCGAGCCAGCCCAGGCCCATCGCGAGGGTATGGGCGACGAGGAGCCGGCCGGTCCATGACTCGCCGGGCTCGGTGGCCAGCAGCGAGCCGAGGACGGCGCCGACGACGAGCCAGGAGGCGCTGGCGAGGTAGTAGTGGACGGTGACGCGGAACCGGGAGGGAAGGCCGACCCGTAGTCGCCTCAGCAGGGCGGACGCATGCCAGGTCACGGCGACGACGACGAGGCCGGCGCCGCCGGCCGTCACCTCCCACCGACCCGACGGAACCCCGACGAGGACGACCACCGTCCCCGCGAAGAGGATCCAGAGGCGGGCGTTCTGGCGGGTCCGCGGGTCGAGGCTGTCCGGCGTCTTGAGCAGCGCCTGCGCGAAGTACGTGCTCCACACCATGACCGAGTGGGTCGCCGCCCCCAGCATGAGCACGTGGATGAGCAGCCAGGCGGCATGCGGGACCACCGGGTTGAGGATGACCAGCGCCACGGCGAGGACGAACCAGGCCGTCACCGGGTAGTCCCGCATGGCCCACCGACCTCGGGTCGCGGCCCGGGCGGCCGGTGCCGTGGCGCCGGTACCGCTCATCGGGTGCGGGTCAGCCGCAACGTCCACGCCTCGGGTTCGGTCACGAGGTACGTCACGGCGATGGCGCCACCCTCGAGCTCGGCGATCTGGGCCAGGAGCGGCACCGGGTCGTGCGGGGCGGTGAGGTCGAGCGCCCCGCCGACCGGCAACGAGCCGACCGCTCCGAGGATGGCTCCATGCCGGATCGCGGGCGGGAGCTGACGGGCGTCGAGCCGGGGCACGGTCGCTTCGTCATGCCCGCAGGCACAGCCGCCCGGTGCCGGGGTGATCTCGAGGTCAGCGGGGTGAGGCACGGGGGCCACCTTTCGTCGTCGCGGTTCGCCGGGTCGGACGACCCGCGGAGGAGATGCCGATATTTTGGAGGAGACAACTCCTCTGAAACACCGGAATGAGACTAGCCCAACCGTCGCATCGATCGGAAATGGGCCTCTTCACGGGGAGGACACGCCCCCCGACTCCGAGTAGAGTGCACGCGTTATTCCTCTTAATCCCGATGCGAGGAGCCGAGATGTCTGCGCTGCGTCCCACATCACCGACGGCAGGCTCCGGGGTACGCGATGGGATCCTCGAGGCACTTCGCTCGCTCCCGGTGACTGCTCGGCGCGGCGAACCGACCCGGGCGGTCGGCCTCAGCGCACCGGAGCTCGCGCGGCGGCTGGGCGTGCATGTCACGACGGTGCGCTTCCACCTCGACCAGCTTCGGGCCGCCGCCCAGATCGCACCAGGGTTGGCCGCCGCCGCTCCAGGTCGGCGCGGCCGGCCGCCGACGACGTATGCCGCGACGGCCGGTGCCGTGGCCGGCGCTGACGACGATCGGGCCTACCGGATGTTCGCCGAGCTCCTCGCCGACTCCTGCTATGTGGATGGGACCCGCTCGTTCCCGCCGAGTCCCGAGGAGGTCGGCCGACAGTGGGCCGAGCGGCACACCCTCTCCTCGGTCAGTGACCCCGTCTCCGAGGGCTCGGCCCCCTCGACGTCGCCGGGCCAGTGGATGGGCAAGGTCGGGCAGTTCGTCGAGTTCCTGTCCACCTGGGGCTACCACCCCGACGTCCGGTTCGTCCACGGGGGACGTACAGCCGACATCGAGCTGTCGCACTGCCCTTTCCAGGAACTGGCCCGCACGCGCCAGGACGTCGTGTGTGGCATCCATCGCGGGCTGATCGCCGGGGCCATGGAGGCGCTCGGGGAGGCGTCGGTCGGCGTCAGTCTCGAGCCGTTCGTCACCCCCGACCTGTGCCGCGTCCACCTCACGTCCAGCACCCTTGACGAGGGGACCGCGCCATGACCGAGCAGGCGACGTCATCGCGCAGCGCCACGGACGACAGGTCGAGCGGCGGACGCCCCGGTTTGGACGGGCCCCTGTCCGAGGCGCTCGTCGGCACCCGTCGCTTCTTCACCCGGGGCGAGGTCTCGACGGACCGGCGCACCCTGCACCGCGAGGGCGGTCGCTCGGGAGACTCCTTCTACCGCGACCGCTGGAGCCACGACAAGGTCGTCCGGTCCACCCACGGGGTCAACTGCACCGGGTCGTGCTCGTGGAAGGTCTACGTCAAGGACGGGATCATCACCTGGGAGGCACAGCAGACCGACTACCCGACCGCCGGCCCGGACCGCCCCGAGTACGAGCCGCGCGGCTGCCCGCGGGGGGCGGCCTTCTCCTGGTACACGTACTCGCCCACCCGGGTGCGCTACCCCTACGTCCGCGGCGTGCTCGTGGAGATGTTCCGCGAGGCCAAGGCGCGCCTGGGCGACCCGGTCCTCGCCTGGGCCGAGATCGTGCAGGACCCCGAGAAGGCCAGGCGCTACAAGAGTGCCCGTGGGAAGGGCGGCCTGGTTCGTGCCTCCTGGGCCGAGGCGACCGAGATCATCGCGGCCGCGCAGGTCTACACGATCAAGCGATGGGGCCCGGACCGGATCGCCGGTTTCTCGCCGATCCCGGCGATGTCGATGGTCAGCCACGCCGCCGGCTCGCGCTTCACCACCCTCATCGGTGCCTGCATGCTCAGCTTCTACGACTGGTACGCCGACCTTCCGGTGGCCTCCCCGCAGGTCTTCGGCGACCAGACCGACGTGCCCGAGTCGGGGGACTGGTGGGACGCGGCATACCTGGTCATGTGGGGCAGCAACGTCCCCCTCACCCGCACCCCGGACGCCCACTGGATGACCGAGGCCAGGTACCGCGGCCAGAAGGTCGTCGTCATGAGCCCCGACTACGCCGAGAACGTCAAGTTCGCCGACGAGTGGCTGCCCGTGGCCCCGGGCACCGACGCGGCGCTCGGCATGGCGATGGGGCACGTCGTCCTCAGGGAGTTCTTCGTCGACCGGCAGGTCGACTACTTCGAGAGCTACGTCCGCACCTACACCGACCTGCCCTACCTCGTCGCCCTCGAGGAGGGCGAGAACGGGCGTCACCGACCGGGCAAGTTCCTCGTCGCGGGCGACCTCGACGGACCGGAGAGCACCTCGGAGAACGCGATGTTCAAGCCGGTGCTGTGGGACGAGGCAACCGGCGCCCCGGTCGTCCCGCCCGGCTCGCTCGGTCACCGGTTCGGCGACGAGGGGATCGGCCAGTGGAACCTCGACCTCGGTGAGATCCAGCCGTCGCTCACCATGTATGCCGGTGCCGCCGGCGAGTCGGCCACGGTGGAGCTGCCGCGGTTCGACCTGCCGGGCTCGGCGGGAACGCTCATCGAGCGCGGGGTGCCCGTGCGCCGGGTCGGCGAGTACCTCGTCACGACGGTCCTCGACCTCATGCTGGCCCAGTACGGGGTCGGCCGGGACGGACTGCCGGGGCGCTGGCCGACCGGGTACGACGACCCGGAGGTGCCGTACACCCCGGCCTGGCAGGAGGAGATCACCTCGGTGCCGGCCGCGCAGGTCGCCCGCATCGCCCGCGAGTTCGCCCAGAACGCCGCGGACACGAAGGGCCGGTCGATGATCCTCATGGGCGCCGGGACCAACCACTGGTACCACTCCGACCTCATCTACCGGACGATGCTCATGCTCACGACGATCACCGGGTGCCAGGGGCGCAACGGCGGCGGCTGGGCCCACTACGTCGGCCAGGAGAAGGCCAGACCGATCACCGGCTGGGCCCAGCTGGCGTTCGGCCTGGACTGGTCGCGGCCGCCTCGACAGATGGTCCAGACCGGCTACTGGTACACCGGCACCGACCAGTGGCGCTACGACACGTATGCCGCTGACGCGCTCGCCGGCGGGGCGGCCGGCAACGGGGCCTTCGCCGGGCTGACGACGGCGGACCTGTGGGCCAAGTCGGCCCGGCTCGGCTGGATGCCGTCCTACCCGACCTTCGACCGCAACCCGATGACCCTGGCCGACGACGCGGAGGCCTCCGGCAGGCCGGTGGGCGACTACGTCGTCGACGAGCTCAAGGCCGGTCGGCTGAGGTTCGCCGTCGAGGACCCGGACGCCGAGGAGAACTGGCCACGGGTGCTGATGATGTGGCGGGCCAACCTGCTCGGCTCCTCGGCCAAGGGCGACGAGTACTTCCTCAAGCATCTGCTGGGCACCGACCATGCCGTCACGGCGCAGGAGACGCCGGAGCACCAGCGGCCCAGGGACCTTCTCTGGCGGGACAAGGCGCCCGAGGGCAAGCTCGACCTCCTGCTCACCCTGGACTTCCGGATGACGAGCTCGACGATCTTCTCCGACGTCGTCCTGCCCGCCGCCACGTGGTACGAGAAGCACGACATCAACACCACGGACATGCACCCGTTCATCCACTCGTTCAACCCCGCGATCGCTCCACCGTGGCAGAGCAAGACCGACTGGGACGCCTTCCAGGAGATCGCGAAGGTCTTCTCCGAGCTGGCCCGCACCCACCTCGGCACCCGCAAGGACGTCGTCGCCGTGCCGCTGCTGCACGACACCCCCGACGCGATGGCGACGCCGCACGGCCGGGTCCTGGACTGGAAGGACGGGGAGTGCGAGCCGGTGCCGGGTGTGACGATGCCCAAGCTCGTCGTCGTCGAGCGTGACTACGCCGCCGTCGCCGACAAGATGGCCGCCCTCGGCCCGCTCCTGGACACGCTGGGGACGACACACAAGGCGATCACCATCGACGTCAGCACGGAGGTCGAGTACCTCAAGGGCAAGAACGGCGTCGTCCACGGCGGCGTCGCGGACGGCCGCCCCTCGCTGCGCACCGGGATCAACGCCGCCGAGGCGATCATGGCGCTCGCGGGGACGACCAACGGCCACCTCGCCACCCAGGGCTTCAAGGTCCTCGAGAGGCGCACCGGCCGGCTGCTGCACGACCTCGCCGCCGAGCACGAGGGCAAGCGGATCACCTTCGCGGACACGGTGGCCGCGCCGGTGCCGGTCATCACCTCGCCGGAGTGGTCGGGCTCGGAGACGGGCGGCCGACGGTACAGCCCGTTCACCATCAACGTCGAGCGGCTCAAGCCGTGGCACACCCTGACCGGGCGCCAGCACTTCTATCTCGACCACGACTGGATGATCGAGCTCGGCGAGTGCCTGCCCACCTTCCGCCCTCCGCTCAACATGACCGAGCTGTTCGGGGAGACCGCCCTCGGCGAGAGCAACGCGCTGGGCGTCTCCGTGCGCTACCTCACCCCGCACAACAAGTGGTCGATCCACTCCGAGTACCAGGACAACCTCTTCATGCTCTCGCTGTCGCGCGGCGGGCAGACGGTGTGGATCTCGGACCAGGACGCCGCCAAGATCGGTGTCCACGACAACGACTGGGTCGAGGCGGTCAACCGCAACGGCGTCGTCGTCGCCCGGGCCATCGTCAGCCACCGGATGCCCGAGGGAACGGTGTACATGCACCATGCCCAGGACCGGCTCATCGACGTCCCGCTCACCGAGACCAACGGCCGTCGGGGCGGCATCCACAACTCCCTGACCCGGATCCTCATGAAGCCGAGCCACATCATCGGCGGGTACGCCCAGCTGTCCTTCGCCTTCAACTATCTGGGCCCGACGGGCAACAACCGCGACGAGGTGACGATGATCCGTCGTCGCTCGCAGGACGTCCAGTACTGACCAGCCGCGACGACGCGAAGGAGAGACACATGCGAGTCATGGCCCAGATGGCGATGGTCATGAACCTGGACAAGTGCATCGGGTGCCACACCTGCTCGGTGACCTGCAAGCAGGCGTGGACCAACCGGACCGGCACCGAGTACGTCTGGTTCAACAACGTCGAGACCCGCCCCGGGCTGGGCTACCCACGCGGCTACGAGGACCAGGAGAAGTGGCGCGGCGGCTGGGCCCGCAAGGGCAACGGGCGGCTCACCCTGCGCGGTGGCGGCCGGTTCCACAAGCTGGCGACGATCTTCTCCAACCCCAAGATGCCGAGCATCCAGGACTACTACGAGCCGTGGACCTACGACTACGAGACGCTGCTCAACGCCCCGGCGCAGAAGCACTTCCCGGTCGCCCGGCCGCACTCGCTCATCTCGGGGAAGCCGATCAACGTCTCCTGGTCGGCCAACTGGGACGACGACCTCGGCGGCTCCCAGGAGCATGCGGCCAAGGACGAGATGCTCAAGGGGATCGAGGACTCGGTCCGCCTCGAGTTCGAGAAGACGTTCATGTTCTACCTGCCGCGGATCTGCGAGCACTGCCTCAACCCCAGCTGTGCGGCGTCCTGCCCGAGCGGGGCGATCTACAAGCGGGCCGAGGACGGCATCGTGCTCGTCGACCAGGACCGGTGCCGCGGCTGGCGGATGTGCATCTCGGGGTGCCCCTACAAGAAGGTCTACTTCAACCACAAGACCGGCAAGGCCGAGAAGTGCACCTTCTGCTACCCCCGCATCGAGGTCGGCATCCCGACCGTCTGCTCGGAGACGTGCGTCGGCCGGCTGCGCTACATCGGCCTCATGCTCTATGACGCCGACCGGGTCCTGGAGGCAGCGTCCGTCGAGGACGACCATGACCTCTACGAGGCGCAGCGCTCGGTGTTCCTCGACCCCTTCGACCCTCAGGTCCAGCGCGAGGCCGAGCGGGCCGGCATACCGGCGGACTGGGTGGAGGCGGCCCAGCGCTCTCCGGTGCGCCGGCTGATCATGGACTACCGGGTCGCCCTGCCGCTGCACCCGGAGTACCGCACCATGCCGATGGTCTGGTACATCCCGCCGCTGTCGCCGGTCGTCGACGCGGTGAGCAACACCGGGCACGACGGCGAGGACCGGGACAACCTGTTCGCCGCGATCGACACCCTGCGCATCCCGATCGGCTACCTGGCGAACCTCTTCACCGCCGGAGACATCCGCCCCGTCGACGCCGTCCTGAAGAAGCTCGCGGCGATGCGCTCGTTCATGCGCGACATCAACCTCGGCCGCGACCCCGACGAGTCGATCCCCGAGGCGGTCGGCATGCAGGCGGAGCAGATGTACGAGATGTTCCGGCTGCTGGCGATCGCCAAGTACGAGGAGCGCTACGTCATCCCGGTGGCCCATGCCGAGCAGGCGCACGCCCTCGAGGAGCTCGCCACCGACTGTGCCCTCGACTTCGACGGCGGGCCGGGGATGGGCGGGTCCGGGCCGTTCGGCGAGAGCTCGGGCGCCCTGACCCCGGTCGCCGTCGAGAACTTCCAGATGCTGCGCGAGCGCCAGACCAGCGACGAGCTCGTCGGCGGCGGCGACAAGCGCGGGCGGGTCAACCTGCTCAGCTGGGACGGCAAGGGCATGCCCGACGGGCTCTTCCCGGGCCGGGACGACGAGGGGAGCGCGTGATGGGCCTGCGGATGGGCCGGCGAGGGAGCAGGCGCCCGGCCGACACGGACCTGGCGACCGCCTGGCAGGTCGCCTCACTCCTGCTCGAGTACCCGAGCGACGAGCTGGTATGCCGCGTGCCGATGCTCCGCGAGGCCGTCGCCGGGCTGCCGGCGGACGTCGGCGGGCCGCTGGCGGCATACCTCGACGTCCTCGACGGGACCCACCTCGGCGATCTGCAGCGGGACTACGTCGACACCTTCGACGTCACCCGAAAGTGTGCCCTGCACCTGACCTACTTCACCCACGGTGACACCCGCCGGCGCGGGGTGGCGCTCGTCCGGATCAAGCAGACCTACCGACGCTCCGGCGCCGACCTGGACACCACCGAGCTCCCCGACTTCCTGCCCGTGGTGCTCGAGTTCGGCGCCCTGCACGACCTCGACGCGGCGTGGAAGATCCTCATCGACCACCGGGTCGGCATCGAGATGCTGAGGTTGGCGCTCGACCGGCGCTCCTCGCGCTGGCTCCCCGTCATCGACGCGGTGCGGGCGTGCCTTCCGGTCCTGGACGGCGAGGGCGAGGAGGCGCTGGCGCGGCTGCTGGCCCAGGGGCCGCCGCAGGAGGAGGTCGGCCTGGACAGCTCGCCGTACGCGGTCGACCCGCGGCTCAACCCGCGGCCCGAGCCGTTCGGCGACGCGTTGCAGGCGGGACTCGAGAGGGAGAGCGTGCGGTGAACGTCTTCTGGTGGGTCATCGTCCCCTATGTGTGCCTCGCGGTGTTCGTCGTCGGGCATTACTGGCGCTACCGATACGACAAGTTCGGGTGGACCACCCGGTCCTCGCAGCTCTACGAGTCCAGGCTGCTGCGTTGGGGGAGCCCGCTGTTCCACTTCGGCCTGCTCGGTGTCGTCGCCGGGCACGTCATCGGTCTGCTCCTCCCGCAGTCCTGGACCGATGCGGTCGGGATCAGCGAGGGTGCGTACCACGCGGTCGCCCTGTCCGGCGGGATCGTCACCGGGGCCATGACCGTCGTCGGGCTGGGGATCCTCGTCTACCGTCGGCGGACGGTCGGGCCGGTCTTCAGTGCCACCACCGTCATGGACAAGGCGATGTATGCCGTTCTCGGCCTCGTCATCGCCCTCGGCATGTGGAACACCGTCATCTCGGGACTGCTCCACTACGGGGGGGACTACAACTACCGCGAAGGCGTCTCGCTGTGGTTCCGGGGCATCTGGACGCTGCATCCGGACCCCGACCTGATGGCAGCCGCACCGCTGGGGTTCCAGGTGCACGCGCTGGTCGCCTGCCTGCTGTTCGCGATGTGGCCGTTCACCCGGCTCGTACACGTCTTCAGCGCGCCGCTGGGGTACGTGACCCGGCCCTACATCGTCTACCGCTCCAAGGACGTGCGTTCCGGCTACGCCTCGGGCAACCGCGCGCCGCAGCGCGGCTGGGAACGACCTACCCTCACGAAAGGACGCCGATGACCGATCTCGCCGCCGCCGAACATCAGTGGCAGGACTGGATCCGCGAGGCATGTGAGGCCGTGGGCGTCGACCCGGCGCTCGTCGACGTCGCCGGGGTCCACGAGCTGACCCGGGACATCGCGCACGGCTTCTCCCGCCCGATGGCGCCGGTCGGCGCCTTCATCTGGGGCGTCGCCATCGGCCAGGCGGCCTCGGTAGCCGGCTCGCGAGCCGACGGCCCCGCCCCCCGCCCCGGCCTCGCGCCCGACCGCCTGCGTGGGGCGATCGCCCGCACCGTCGCGTCGGCCGCGTCGCGCGCCTGACCGTTCCGGCACCGGCGTCGCCAACCCGACGCGGACGGGAAGGCGCACGCTGAGGGGGCGCGCCGTCAGGCTGCGGGTTGTTCCTGGCGCGCCGTCCAGCGTTGCAGCCAGGTGACGACCGGGAGGGCGACGACGAGCAGCACCGCGACCGGGAGGAACCCTCGGGCGTAGCCGGTGGCCCCGCCGACCACGCCGGTGACGGCGCCGATGACGGGGGGCAGGACGAACCCGCCGAGGGCGCCCAGACCGCCGATCCAGCCCGACGCCCCGCCCACGGCGTGCGGCACGTAGTGCGGGAGGAGCTTGAACACGATGGCGTTCTGCAGGCCCATCCCGACGGCGATGCCGATGGTCGCGATGAGCGAGACGGAGAACGTCTGCGAGAAGGACAGCACCAGCACGCCGGCGAGCATGAGCAGGAAGTTGCCGTGGAGGGCGTAGCGGATCGAGATGCGGTCCGAGAGCAGGCCGCCGGGGACGCGGATCAACGCGGAGATGAGGGAGAAGGTCGCCGTGAGTAGACCCGCCTCGCGCAACGTCGACCCGTACATGCCGTGCCAGTACGTCGGCAGCCACGAGGTGAAGGCGAGGAAGCCACCGAAGGAGAGGAAGTAGAAGAAGACCAGGACCCAGGTGGCCGGGATCGTCGCGGCCTGACGCAGGCCCAGGACGGCCGAGCCGCTGGGTCGCCGCTCGCCGCCTCCGAGCTCGGGGAGCTGCTCGGCGGGCAGGTCGATCCCGTGGGCCTTCAGCTGGAACCACGGGGCGTCCTTGATGAGGAGCCCGTAGCCGATGGTGATGACCAGCAGGATCCCGAACCAGATGCTGTAGGCGCCGAGCATGCCGAGGGCGCCGACGGCGAGCGGGAGGAAGAACGTGGACAGGCCGGGGCTGGTGTTGCCGAGCCCGGCATACGTCCCGAGAGCACCACCCTGCTCCTTGTGCGGGAACCAGTAGGAGACCTGGGCGATGCCCACCGAGAACGTCGCGATGCCGCAGCCGATGAGCGCCCCGAGGAGGAGCAGCACCGGGTACGTGCCGGCCATGTCGTCCGGGTAGCGGGTGGCGAGCAGGAGGAGGAGCCCGAGAACTCCGACGTTGGTGACGGCGAGCAGCGTGAGGAAGGGGCGCTTCCCGCCCATCTTGTCCACCGCAGCCCCGAACGGGATGCGCAGCAGCGAGCCGGTCAGCGCCGGAATCGCCGCGAGGATCCCGGCGGCGAACGGTGACAGGCCCAGCAGGTCGGTGAACTTCGGGACGAGCGGGCCGAAGATCGACACCCCGGCGAACCCGCCGAAGAAGCCGAAGGTGGCCAGCCACATGGCCTGGGACTTGGTCCCCCGGACCAGGCGGGAGACGTCGGGCGGAACGGTGCCGGCGGTGGCCGGGGCCTCCGTCGTCTCGGTGGGCGCGTCCGACGGTACCGAGCCCGTCGCGTCTGGTGTGCTCATGGTGGTGCCGCTCTTTCTCCCTGTTCTCGGGCCGCGAACGCCCGGTTTTAACCGTAGATATGATTTTTACATGATCCATGGGTAATATTCAACTCGTGACGACTGTGCGGCCCGACACCAGACGCCACCGAGCGCTGTCCTCACAGAGCCGGGTCGACCTGCTGGCGGCGCTGCGCGGCGCCGACCATCCGCTCACCGTGACCGAGGCGGCCGCTCAGGTGGGGCTGCACCCCAACACCGCCCGGGTCCATCTGGAGCATCTCGTCGAGGTCGGCCTCGTGGCGCGGCGCCGCGAGGACCGTGTCCAGCCCGGCCGGCCGAAGACGCTGTACGCCGCGGTCGGGTCCGCCCGCGACCAGGACGCCGCCGAGGGGGAGGACTACAAGACCCTCGCCTCCCTGCTGGCCAGGGAGCTCGGGGCCACCCCTGACGCCGGGCGCGCCGCGGTCGAGGCGGGCCGTCGCTGGGCGGAGGCCGAGCGACGGAACCTCTCCGACGCACCGGGGTCTCCCGCGCCGACCGCGGAGCGGGCCGTCGACGACGTCGTCCGCATCATGGACGGCCTGGGCTTCCGACCGGTGTACGACCCGGACGGGAGCGAGATCCTCCTGCGCAGGTGTCCGTTCGAGGAGGTCGCGAGGGAGAGCAGGGCGGTCGTCTGTGGGGTCCACCTCGGTCTCGTCGAGGGGACCCTCGAGCAGCTGGGTGGCGCGGTCCGCGTCCGAGCGCTGGAGTCGTTCCGACAGGACGACCCGCTCGTGTGTGCCATTCGCCTGGACAGCCCGGGGGCTGGTTGAGATGTGCTCGTACTGCGGCTGCCAGAGCCTCACCGTCATCGGGCGGCTCACCGACGAGCACGTGGCCATCATCGAGGCGGCGGGGGTGTTCCGACGCACGGCCATCGCAGCCGGCCTCGATGCCGCACGCGGAGCCGGGTCGGAGCTCGCCCGCCTTCTCGGCCCGCACACCCGAGGCGAGGAGCGTGGCCTGTTCGCCGAGCTGGCCCGGGTCGACGGCTTCGGTGACCACGTGGCATCCCTGTGCGCGGAGCACGTCGATCTCGACGACGACCTGGGTGCGATCCTCGCCGGCGACCTCGACCGCCTCGAACCCTTCATCTCGAGGCTGCGCCGGCACATCGACCGCGAGGAGAACGGCCTCTTCCCCGCCGCCGCGATCGCCCTCGACGCCGATGTCCTCCAACGGCTCGGCGACATGGTCGACCAAAACGACGGGGCATAGCCCCGAGGTCGCGCAGGCCCGGCGGCCGGACGGCATACCCCTAGGGTGGGAGCCATGCCAGCCACCGGGGCCGTGCCGGCCGACCTCCTCCCGACGTGGCTCACCAGCCCAGAGCCCCTCGTGTCCGGCGCGCTCGTCTTCATCGCCGTCGTCATCGCCACGGCACTCGTCCGCTATGGGCTGACGCGCGCGCTCGACCGCGGCGAGAGCGACCGCCGCATGGGGCTGCGGCTGGGGAGGTTCGTCGGCCTCATCGTCTTCGTCGCCGGGACGGTCTACGCCCTGGGCGTCGCCGGGGTTCAGGTCGGACCGCTGCTCGGAGCCCTCGGTGTCGGCGGCATCGCCCTGGCGTTCGCCGCGCAGGACATCCTGCAGAACTTCGTCGCCGGCGTCCTCATCCAGCTGCGCAGACCGTTCCGGGTCGGGGACCAGATCAGCTCGCTCGGCTTCGACGGCACGGTGCTCGATATCGACCTGCGGGCCGTCCGGGTGCTCACGTTCGACGGCCTCGACCTCATCCTCCCGGCGGCCGAGGTTCTCAAGGCGCCCATCACGAACCACACGAGAACCCCGAACCGGCGGACGACCATCGAGGTCGGCGTCGCCTACGACACCGACCTCGAGACCGCCCGGCGGGTCATCCTCGACACCGTCCCGACGGTGCCCGGCGTCCAGGCCGATCCGCCCCCGGCTGCCTTCGTCCGCGAGTTCGCCGACTCGGCCATCACGATCGACGTCATGTACTGGCACAGGTCGGAGAGCGCGGTCCTGCGTCAGGTCCGCAACGACGTCGCCATGGCAGTCAAGCGCCGGCTCGACGAGCACGGCATCGAGATCGCCTTCCCCCAGCGGACCGTCTGGCTGCGCCGGGAGGACTGACCGTTGTTGCCCGCCCGGTTCGAGGTAATCCGGTACCCCCAGACGCAACCGGAATACCTCGAACCAGGGGTGTGGGCGTTCCGGCTGCCCGGTTCGAGGTAATCCGGTACCCCCAGACGCAACCGGAATACCTCGAACCAGGTGGGTGGGGCAGAAAAGGGGCGCCGGTGCGGCATACGTCATGGCGGGCCGCCGCCCAACCGACGACGATGAGGACATGACGGCCACCAGCGAGCCGCGCGCACGGCTCGTCGACCCCAGCCTGGTCGACGCGGCCGAGGTGGCCCACGCCCTGGGGGTTGACCCCGAGCAGGGGCTGTCCGACGACGAGGCGGCGCGCCGGCTGGCTCGGGACGGTCCCAACGTCCTGCGCTCACAGCCGCCGGAGCCGGTGTGGCACAAGATCCTCCGGCAGTTCCAGGACCCCCTCGTCTACCTCCTCCTCGTCGCCATCGCCGTCGCCACGGCCGCCTGGCTGGCCGAGGGCGCGGAGGGTATGCCGGTCGACCCGGCCGTCATCGCCGCCATCCTCATCGCCAACGCCGTGCTGGGCTTCGTCCAGGAGCAGCGCGCGGCCGACGCGGTCGCGGCCCTCGCCGATCTCACGGCGCCGACCTCGACGGTCGTGCGGGACGGGCGGCTCACGACCATCCCGTCAGCGGACCTCGTCGTCGGTGACGTGCTCAGCCTGTCCGAGGGCGACGCCGTCGGGGGGGACGCCCGCCTCGTGACGACCGCCGGCCTGCGGGTCCAGGAGGCGTCGCTGACCGGGGAGTCCGCGGCGGTGGAGAAGACGGCCCAGCCACTCGCCGAGCCGGCGGTCGCCGGGGACCGGGTCAACATGGCCTTCGGCGGCACCGCCGTCGTCCAGGGCGTGGGGACCGCGGTCGTCACGGCCACCGGCATGGACACCGAGATGGGGTCGATCGCCCGCATGCTGGAGGACACCGACACCGAGCCCTCGCCCTTGCAGCGCGAGATCGCCTCGGTGTCGAAGGCCCTCGGGGCGGCCGTCCTCGCCATCGCCGTCATCGTCATGGCCGCCACCGCCGTCGTCAACGGCGTACGGTCCGTCGACGACGTCGTCACCGTTCTCCTCCTCGGCGTCTCGCTCGCCGTCGCGGCCGTGCCCGAGGGCCTCCCCGCCATCCTCACCCTCGTGCTCGCCATCGGGGTCAAGGCGATGGCCCGCCGACAGGCGATCGTCAAACGGCTGCACTCGGTCGAGACGCTGGGGTCGGCGTCGGTGATCTGCGCGGACAAGACCGGGACCCTGACCCGGAACGAGATGACCCTGCGGACCGTCGTCACCCCGACGGGCATCCTCGAGCTGGGGGGGACGGGCTACGACCCCGAGGGGACGGCCCGGGTGTCCTCGACCCGGTCGGGCGCCGACGACGAGGCGGTGCTCGAAGCCGCGCGTCAGGTCGTCGTCGGTGGCGCGCTGGCGAACAACGCCCAGCTCGACCGGACGGACGACGGCTGGTGTATCGAGGGCGACCCGACGGAGGCGGCGTTCCTCGTCGCTGCGCACAAGCTCGAGGGGGCGCTCGACCGGGTCGCCGGCTACCGTCGCGCCGGGGAGATTCCCTTCACCTCGGAGCGCAAGATGATGTCGGCCCTCGGGGCCGAACGGGACGGCGGTCGCCGGGTCCTCATGACGAAGGGCGCCCCCGACGTGCTGCTGCGGCACTGCACGTCGATCCTCGTCGGAGACGTGTCGACACCCCTCGGTGACGAGCTGTTGGCCCGGTGCCTCAGCGACGTGGATGCGCTGTCGGAGCGAGGCTTCCGCACCATAGCGGTGGCGTACCGGACGATCGGGCGATCCGACACCGCGACGGACGGCGTCGAGCTGGACCCGTCCCTCGAGGAGGACCTCGTCTATGTCGGGGTGGCCGGCATCATCGACCCGCCCCGGGGCGAGGCGGTCGTCGCCATCGAGGAGGCTCGGCGGGCCGGCATCCGGGTCGTCATGATCACCGGCGACCACCCACGCACGGCGACGGCCGTCGCCACCGACCTGGGGATCGTCGGTCCGGGATCGGTCGCGCTCACCGGCGCCGAGCTCGACACGATGGACGACGCCGAGCTCACCGCCGTCGTCGACGGCGTCAGCGTGTTCGCCCGGGTCGCCCCGGCCCACAAGCTGCGGATCGTCGACGCGCTTCAGGGCCGAGGGCACGTCGTTGCCATGACGGGGGACGGCGTCAACGATGCCCCCGCCCTCAAGAGTGCCGACATCGGGGTGGCCATGGGGATCACCGGGACCGAGGTGACCAAGGGCGCAGCCGCGATGATCCTCGGGAACGACGACTTCGCGACGATCGTCGCCGCCGTCCGGCAGGGGCGGACGATCTTCGACAACATCACGAAGTTCCTCCGCTACCTCCTCTCGTCGAACATGGGCGAGGTGGCGACCGTCTTCTTCGGCGTCGTCCTCGCCGGCGCGCTCGGCCTCGTCGACGCCGAGGTGCGCGGAGCCGTCGTCGTACCGCTGCTCGCGACGCAGATCCTGTGGATCAACCTCGTCACCGACTCCGGTCCGGCCCTCGCGCTCGGCGTCGACCCCGAGATCGACGACGTCATGGCCCGGCCGCCGCGGCGTTCGACCGACCGCATCCTCGACCGCCGGATGTGGACGACCATCTTCGGTGTCGGCCTCGTCATGGGGGCGGTCAGCCTGCTGGCGATCGACCTCTATCTCCCGGGAGGTCTCGTCGACGGGTCGGGCGACCTCACGACGGCGCGCACGGCCGGGTTCACCACCCTCGTCTTCGCCCAGCTCTTCAACCTCCTCAACACGCGGTCGAGCACCTCGAGCGCCTTCCGTCACCTCTTCGTCAACCGGTGGCTGTGGGGGGCCGTCGCCCTGGCCATCCTGCTCCAGGTCCTCGTCGTCGAGGTGCCGTTGCTCCAGGTGGCCTTCGGCACGGCCGCCCTGTCGCCCGGGCAGTGGCTGGTGACCGCGGCCCTCGCGTCGACGGTCCTGTGGCTGGGCGAGATCGCCAAGCTCATCCGCGGGCGGCTGGCCCGCGGGGCGTGGTCGACGGGCCGACGTGCTCGACGAGCCAGGTGACGAGCGGCCGAACCGTGCGCCAGTCGGCCCGGACCCGGTCCACGGCCTCGGGGCCGGCCAGCCAGTCGACCTCCCCGTGCCGTCGGACGACGATGACGTGCTTGAGGCGCATGAGCTCCAGGCGGGGGTGGTCGGCCGGGACACCGCGGGGCCGGGTCTTCACGGCGTCGCCCTCGAGGTCGAAACCGACCTCGTCGAGGCGGTCGAGCAGGGCGTCGAGCTCCTGGCCGGTGACCGGGGCGTCGACCGCGGCCCGCAGCCGGGCGAGCTGGTCCGGGCCCTTGGGGAGGTAGCCCGCCCCGGTCAGCAGCCCGTCGGCGCTCACCTGGAGGTAGTAGCCCATGCCGTCGACGACAGGGACGAGGGTGCCCTGATGGTCCTTGTAGGGCGACTTGTCGGCGCTGAACCGCATGTCACGCTGGGGCCGGTACGGGCGTCCCGGTCCGAACTCCTCGGCCAGCTCCGCGAGCAGGGCCTCCATGGGCCCGCGCACGCTCGCGGCATACCGGTCCTTGTTGGCGGCCCACCATTCCCTGGTGTTGTGTTCCCGCAGCTCGCGATAGAAGGTGACCGCGTCAGCGGGTATGCCGGTGAAGTGCTCCATGGCCCTAGAGATAGCGTCGCTCGATCTCATCGAGGAAGGCCTCGCTCAGCCGGGTGAAGCTGTCCGGGTCGAGGCGGATCTCGTCGCCGGCGGCATACCCGAGGACGGAGCGCTCGGGGGGCATCCGGATCTGCGGGTCGTCGACGAGGCGGCCGTCGTTCCGCATGATCGACCTCGCGAGCAGCCGGACCTCGTTGAGCGGGTTCCCGTCCCTGCCCTCCAGGCGGCGCTGCCGTTGGCTGAAGTACATCTCGAGGGCAAGCACGAGGTGGTTGAGGAACTGCTGCTCGAAGTCCTCGTCGGGTGCACCCGACTTGGCCAGCTTGCGGTACTCCGTCACGATCTGTCGCATCGTCGTCCGAGTCGACGCGACATAGGCCTGGCTATAGGTCGTCCTACCGAGCATGGTCGGCCTCCTCCCCTGTGCCACGGGTGCGTCCCCGCCCGTGCCCCAGCCGATCCTGGCCAGACTAACCCCGCAGAGGGGTCCGCGGCGTGGTGAGGCGGAGGACCGACAGCGGCGGGTTCACGGCAGGTCGAACGGTCGGCGACTCTTCACCCGCTCGCCACCTCGGTCTTGCGTGGCAGTCGCACCGGGCCGGTGTGCTGACCGACATGGCCGGGACAGCCCCGGCCTCGCGCAGCCAGGAGTATCGATGAAGCAGAGCATCAAGGTGGCCGCCGTGGTCATCGCCGCAGCTGCGACGGGTGTCGCGGCCTGGACGCCCGCGTCGGCGTCGAGCGGGCTCACCGTCGTGGGCGTCCCGAACGCCAACCCGCGTTTCGGCGTGGCCAACACCATCCTCACGCCGAGCGCGTCGGAGGTCGCCGTCGCGTGGGGGAGCATGCCGCTGACCAACCCCGACACCGCCAACGGGGTGACCGACTACGGGTACAACACGAGCAACGGTGGCCCCCTCACCCAGGACCAGCACGAGGCCAACAAGTCCGAGCCCGACAAGAACGTCTACCTCGTCTTCGGGGGCAGGCACTACCTCTACCAGGGCCACGAGGCCGGCCCGCGCGGCTACGTCACGAGGGTCAACCTCGACGAGACCGACCCGGCCAAGCGGGTCACCCTCATCTCCGACGGGCTCGCCGACGGCTCCGCCTTCCCGACCATCGACGGCATCACGTGGGACCCGTTCACCCACGACCTGCTCCTCACCGCCGAGTCCGGAGCCCCCCGCGGTGGCGTCCTCGCCGTCCGGCTCGACGCCGCCGGCGACCCGACGACCGGCGCGGCGGTCCCGCTTCCGGCCCTCGGGTCGGGTGGCTACGAGGGGATCCAGAACGACAAGGACGGCAACGTCTGGCTCGTCGAGGACATCGGCGGCGCCAAGGCATCGGGCGGCAAGGTCCCGAACAGCTACGTCTACCGCTTCGTCCCGGCGGACCGGACCGACCTCACCGCCGGTGGCACGCTCGAGGCGCTCCAGATCAAGCGGTCGAACGGTATGCCGGTCACCGCGGCCGAGCTGGCCGCCGACCCCGCCGACCCGTTCGTCACCGACCTGCACACCTACGGCACGTCGTTCCGCACCGCGTGGGTCACGGTCCACGAGGGGACGGACGCGTTCGCCTCGACGGCCGCCGCGGCCGCCGCATCGGCCACCCCGATGAAGCGGCCGGAGAACGGCGTCTTCCGCCCAGGGACGGGTTTCAAGGAGTTCTATGTCACCGAGACCGGCGACACGAGCCTCGACAGCGCGCTGCCCGGCCGGTTCGGTGGCGTCTTCCGGATCTCGCAGAGCTCGCCGAGCGCAGCGACCGGCCGGATCGCCATGGTCCTCGCCGGCTCGCCCGCACAGACCGGGTTCGACAACATCACCTTCGCCACGGCCGACGACCTGCTCGTCGTCGAGGACGCCGGTGACACCCTGCACGCGCAGCGCAACGCCCTCGACTCGGCATACCTCGTCTCGTTGTCGAAGGACCACAACGACCGGCACCGGGTCCGCGCCCCGCGGGTGACCAGGGTCCTCGCAGAGGGCCGGGACGCCTCGGCCCTCTACGACGCGACGACGTCGCCCGGCTACAACGACGGCGACAACGAGATCACCGGGATCCACGTCTCCGACGGCGACCCGAGCGTCCGGGGCGTCCTCGGCGCCAAGGTCCCGCGGCCCTACGCGCCGACCTGGCGCACCTTCTGGACCCAGCAGCACGGCGACAACGTGACGTGGGAGATCACCTGGAGCGGCCGCCACAGCCGCTGACGCCCGGGATCCGCCGGAAGGGGCAGCGGCGGTCGGTACCCACGCAGGGGAACCGACCGCCGCTGTGCAGCGTCACGCATTCGTCCTGTGTGGGGCGGTGACCGTCTGTGGAACAGTGGGCGCATGATCGCCGCGAACCTCGCCGAGCATGTCCCCACCGTCTCGCGGGAGACCCTCGGATCGGAGGCCGCCCGGGTCATCGCCGAGTACCGGCTGCCCGGGCTCGTCGTCGCCGACGATGACGGTGTCCCGATCGCCGTCGTGCCGGGCAGCCAGCTGTTGGCGGTGATCCTCCCGCAGTACGTCCGTGAGGACCCCCACCTCGCACACGTCTTCGAGGAGAAGGACGCCGACGAGCTGTGCGCCAAGCTCAACCACACGACGATCGGTGAGCTCCTCGACTCGCAGAGGATCGTCGCCAAGGCGCTGCCGTCGGTCCTCCCGGAGGACACCGTCCTCGAGGTGGCGGCGGTCATGGTCGCCGAGCACACGCCACTCATCGTCGTCCGCGGCGAGGACGGCACCTACCACGGCGCCGTCATGCTGTCCCGGGCCCTCGCCGCGATCGCGACCCGCGCCGGTCAGAACAGTGAGCTGATGCGACATCGGCTCGAGAGGGACATCCTTCCGGCGCCGACCCGACCCGCACCGGCGACGGAGGACGACGGACAGTGAGCGTCACGGCATACCTCGCCATTGGCGTCTTCGTCGTTGCGTACATCCTCATCGCCACCGAGCGCGTCCACCGCGTGGCGGCGGCGCTCGGCGGAGCCGCGGCCATGGTCATCATCGGCGCCGCACGCGGGCACAGCGCGTTCTTCTCGCAGGAGACGGGCATCGACTGGAACGTCATCTTCCTGCTCCTCGGGATGATGATCATCGTCGGCGTCCTCAGACAGACCGGCGTCTTCGAGTTCCTCGCGATCTGGGCCGCCCAACGCTCGGGTGCCCGGCCGTTCCGGATGATGGTGCTGCTCTGCCTCATCACCGCGGTCGCCTCGGCACTGCTCGACAACGTGACGACGGTCCTGCTCATCGCGCCGGTCACCCTGCTCGTCACCGACCGGCTCGACCTCAACCCGATCCCGTTCCTCCTCGCCGAGGCCATGGCCAGCAACATCGGCGGCACCGCAACGCTCATCGGCGACCCCCCGAACATCATCATCGCCAGCCGGGCGGGCCTGACCTTCAACGACTTCCTCGTCAACCTCGCCCCGATCGTCGTCGTCCTCATGGGGGTCTTCATCGTCCTCACCTGGTTCCTCTGGGGACGCCACCTGCGCTACAACCCCGAGAAGGCCGACGCCCTCATGGCGCTGCGTGGGGCCGACGCGATCACCGACCGCCCGCTGCTCGTCCGGCTCATCGTCGTCCTCGTCCTCGTCCTCACCGGCTTCGTCACCCACTCGCTGCACCACATCGAGCCCTCGCTCATCGCGCTGCTCGGCGCCGGAGCGGCCGTGCTCGTCTCGCGGATGGACCACGCCGTCTACCTCGACGACGTCGAGTGGGAGACGCTCGTCTTCTTCGCGGGCCTGTTCATCATGGTCGGCTCGCTCGTCGACCAGGGCATCATCGGCGAGCTCGCCACGTCCGTCACGTCGGCCGTCGGCGACCGACATCTCGTGGCGGCCCAGGGGATCCTCGTCGGGTCGGCGGCGCTGTCCGGCCTCGTCGACAACATCCCGTACGTCGCGACGATGTCGCCGCTCGTCCTCGACCTGGTCGGCCGGGCGGGGAGCCTCACCCCGCCACAGGAGTCGCTGTGGTGGGCCCTCGCCCTCGGCGCCGACCTCGGCGGCAACGCGACGGCCGTCGGCGCGAGTGCCAACGTCGTCATCACCGGGATCGCCAAGCGCAACGGCCATCCCATCTCGTTCTGGATGTTCACCAAGTACGGCCTGATCGTCACGGCCGTCACGATCGCGGTCAGCGTGCCGTACATCGTGCTGCGCTACTTCACCTTCGCCTGACTGCCGGCCCCTCGGGTATGCCGCCGGTGGCTGGCCGACGGTCGGTCGCCCGTGCCATCGTGGGGGGATGACGTCGACCGCTGACTTCACCCCCGACCCGGGCCTCGAGCTCACCCGCAGCATCCTCATGGACGCGTTCGACAGGGTCCGGGCCGGGATCCCCGACCTCGTGGCCGGCCTGAGCGTCGAGGACCTGCTGTGGCGGCCCGACCCGGCCGCCAACTCGATCGCCTGGCTGTTGTGGCATCTCTCCCGCGTCCAGGACGACCACCTGGCTGCCCTCATCGCCGAGGAGCAGGTGTGGACGAGCCAGGGCTGGGCCCACCGGTTCGGCCTGCCCTACGACGTGGCCGACATCGGCTACGGCCAGACCGCCGGCCAGGTCGGCGCGTTCTCGCTCGCCGACCCCGACCTGCTCGTCGGCTACCACGAGGCGGTCCACAACCTCACCGCCGGCGTGATCCGGTCGATGAGCGTCGAGGACTTCGACAGGATCGTCGACCGTCGGTGGGACCCGCCGGTGACCGGGGCGGTGCGGATCGTGTCGGTGGTCGGCGACGTGACCCAGCACTTCGGCCAGGCGGCCTATGTCCGCGGCCTGCGCGAGCGCAGCCGCTAGGCGGTCCGGAGAGGCACTGGCCCGGTCGGGCACGGGCGCCGCCTCACCCTGTGTGGTCGCTGGCCTGGGCTTCGGTCGCCTCCTCGGCGGCCATCGCCGCGGAGGCGCCGGCCAGCTGGTACGGGACGCTCGTCACCATGACGTTGCCGAGCAGGCGCAGGCGTAGCTTGAGGCGCAGCGCACTCTGGTTGTGCAGCAGGGACTCCCACCAGTGCCCGACGACGTACTCGGGGACGAAGACGGCGACCAGATCGCCGGGGCTGTCCCGCCTGATCCTGGCGATGTAGTCGATGATCGGTCCGGTGATATCGCGATAAGGCGAGTGGAGCGTGGTCAGTGACACGGCAAGGTCGGTGCGTGTCCAGGCATCCTTGAGCCGACGGGTCTCGTCGGCATCGACCTGGACGGTGAGCGCCGTCAGTGTCGACGGGCGGGTCGCGCGGGCGTAGGCGATGGCCCGTAGGGCCGGCTCGTGGAGGTGGGACACCAGGACGACGGCATGGACGCGGCTGGGCAGCCGTCGTGAGCGGGGAGTTGGGCGAAGCTCGTCGGCGACGTGCTGGTAGTGACGGGACACCGCGCCCATGAGGCCAACAAGGATGGGGACTGCGATCACCACGAGGTAGGCGCCGTGGGTGAACTTCGTCACGAGAACGATGACCAGGACGAGACCGGTGAGGCTGGCTCCGAGACCGTTGATGACCCGTGAGGCGTGCATACGACGGCGCACGCCCGGCGCCATGACCTTCCGAAGCTCGGTGTTCCAGTGCTTGACCATCCCGATCTGGCTCAGCGTGAAGGAGGTGAACACGCCCAGGATGTAGAGCTGGATGAGCCGGCTCACCGAGGCCTGGTAGGCCACCAGGAGGCTACCGGCGACGGCAGCGAGCGCGATGATCCCGTTGCTGTAGGCCAGCCGGTCGCCGCGGGTGTCGAGCTGCGTCGGCATGAGACGGTGCCGGGCGAGGATCGAGGCGAGCATGGGGAAGCCGTTGTAGGCCGTGTTCGCAGCGAGGATGAGGACGAGGGCGGTCGTGGCCTGGATGTAGTAGAAGAGGGGGCTGGCCGTGCCTCCGAAGACGGCGGCGGCGAGCTGGGCGATGACGGTGCGCTGGGGGGTGGATGCGCATGTGGTGAAGCCCACGAGGTCGCAGGGGTTCTCGGCGACCTTGACCTGGGCGACGACGGCCAGCGTGGTGATGCCGCTGAACAACGTGATGGCGATCACGCCCATGGCCGACAGCGTCCGGGCAGCGTTGCGTGCCTTCGGCGGGCGGAACGCGGGGACACCGTTGCTGATCGCCTCGACGCCGGTGAGGGCCGTGCATCCCGACGAGAAGGCGCGCAGGGCGAGGAAGACCAGCGCGAGCCCGGTGAGACCGGTCTGCTCGGCGCGGACCGTATAGCTCGCGCTCTCTGCAAGGGGGGCATGGCCCAGCAGGGCTTCGAGCAGGCCCACCCCGATGAGGGAGGCGATCCCGAGGACGAACAGGTACGTCGGCACGGCGAAGGTCCTCCCGGACTCACGGACCCCGCGGAGGTTCATGAGGGTGAGGAGGACGACGAAGCCTACGGCGAGGGCGACACGGTGGGTATTGAGCCCGGGCAGGGCGGAGATGATGTTGTCGACACCGGCCGCGACCGATACCGCGACGGTCATGATGTAGTCCACGAGCAGGGCGGCCGCCACGACCATGCCGGCCCGCCTCCCGAGGTTGTGGGTCACGACCTCGTACGAACCGCCTCCGCCGGGGTATGCCTGGATGACCTGTCGGTAGGACAGCACCACGACGGCGAGGAGGACGACGACGGCTCCGGCGATCCACGGTGTGAGATAGAGGTAGGCCAGCGCCCCGAGGGCGAGCACCTTGAGGATCTCCTCTGTCGCGTACGCGACGGAGGACAGCGGGTCGGAGGCGAAGACCGGTAACGCGATCCGCTTCTGGAGGAGCGTCTCGTCGAGCCGCTCGCTCTGCATCGGGCGACCGACGAGGACGCGCTTGGCCATCGAGACGTTCTGCATCACGTCTGCGACGCTAGGCCGGCCGGCATACGGGCCGTGCAAGGAACCGGGTCGGGCGCGCAAGGATCCCGTAAGGATCGTTCCGACGCCCCCCACCACCCGTGGGAGGGTGAGGGCGAGGAGGTCGAGGTATGCCGCGTGGTCGCCTTCGCGTCTATCTCGGCGTCGCGCCGGGCGCCGGCGCTACCCATGCCCTCCTTGAGGAAGGAGTCCGTCGCCGGGCCCGGGGCGTGGACGTCGTCGTTGGCGTGGTGGACCTCCGCGGACGCGCGCCCCTCGTCGACGTGGCTGCGTCCCTGGAGGCGGTGGGCGACGGGACCTTCCTCGATACCGAGGGGATCCTGCGGCGGCGTCCGACGGTCGTCCTCGTCGACAACCTTGCCGAGCCGGCTCACCCCCACGAGCGGGGGTCCAGCCCCCGCTGGGCCGAGGTGGAGCGGCTGCTTGCCGCCGGAATCGAGGTGGTCGCAACCGTCGAGGTGCGGGCCGTGGAGTCGCTCGCGGAGCCCATCGAGAGAGTGGTCGGTGATCGGCCGCGGCGCTCCGTCCCCGACCGGTTCCTCCGCGACGCGGACCAGGTACAGCTCGTCGACATCCCGCCGCAGGCCCTGCGCCGCCGCCTCGCGCACGGGCGGCTCTACGGTCCGGAGGACATCGACGCCGCGGTCTCGGCCGGGTTCCGTCCCCGCACCCTCTCGGCCCTGCGTGAGCTCGCCCTGAGATGGGTGGGGTCGACCGTACCGCGACAGCATGACGCCTGGGCGCGTAGCCTCGGGGAGGACGATCCTCTGCGCTCGGTTCACGAGCGGCTCCTCGTCGCCCTCTCTGGCGGTCCGGCAACGACGGCGCTGCTGCACCGTGCGGCGCGGCTGGCCGGTGGGTCGTCGAACGCCGAGCTGCTCGCCGTCCACGTGCTGGCCGAGCCGACCGCCGAGACGCCAGCTGCCGACGTGCGAGCCCTTCGGGAGCGCGCCGAGGCCGTCGGAGCACGCTTCCAGCAGGTGGTCGGTGACTCCGTCGCGCGGACTCTGCTCGATGTAGCCCATGTCGAGGGAGCCACTCAGGTCGTCGTGGGGGCTCCTCGACGTCGGCCGCGCCTCCGCTGGGTGGCGTGGGCACCCCACGACCGGCGTCCCGACGTGGGGGCGGAGCTGGCGGCCCTCGCGGATGAGGGGATCGACGTCCACATCGTCGCGACGGGGCGCGGACCGACCCCGGGTGCCCGGATGCCCGCGGCGCGTCGTGCCCTGTCGCGGCAGCGGCTCCTGTCCGGCTTCGGGCTGGCGGTCGCCCTCCCCGCGACTCTGACGGCTGTACTGCTGAAGGCCGACTCCCAGGTGGGGCTGCCCGGGGACAGCCTCATCCTCCTGCTCGGTGTCGTCGTCACCTCACTCGTCGGCGGGCTGTGGCCTGCGGTTGTCGGCGCGGTCGTCGGTTCGACGATGCTCAACTTCTTCTTCATCCCGCCGGTGCGAACCTTCCGAGTGGGCGAACCCCCCAACGTCATCACGCTCGTGGTGTTCGTCGTCGTGGCGATCCTCGTCAGTGCGGTGGTCCAACGCGCGGCTGCGACGGCCGCGCAGGCAGCTCGCGCCTCCGCGGAGTCTCGGACCCTTTCCGCTGTCGCGACCAGCGCCCTGCACGGCGACGAGGCACTGCCGGCACTGCTCGACCAGCTGTGCGCGGCCTTCGGGATGACATCGGCGGCGCTCCTCGCGCGGTCGGGAGCGGAGGGCGAGGGCTGGCGGACGGTCACTGCCCGGGGTGCGAACCCACCCGGGAGCCCGGCCGTGGCCGACGTCCAGGTCTCGGCGGGTGAGGATCTCGTCCTGGCTCTCCGCGGGCAGGCTCTGGCGGCGGGTGACCGCCGGGTTCTCCAGGCCTTCGCTGCTCGGGCCCAGGGCCTCATCGAGCGGGACAGCCTCGCTCGGAGCGCCGCCGTCGCCGAGCGGCTGGAGGCCACCGAACATCTGAGGGACGCCTTGCTCGCGGCGGTCGGGCACGACCTCAGGACCCCGTTGGCGTCGGCGACCGCGGCGGTGAGCAGCCTGCGAAGCCAGGACGTCACCTGGACTCCTGCGGATCGGGACGAGCTGCTGGACACCGCCGAGCAGTCGCTCGCCCGGTTGGGAAGGCTGGTCGCGGACCTGCTCGACCTGTCTCGGCTCCGAGCTGGCGCTCTCACCGTCCAGCGCGAGCCGGTGTGGCTGGACGAGGTCATCCCACCGGCACTTGACGAGCTGGGCGAGCCCGGGCGCGCCGTCGAGCTCCGCATCGGGTCCGACCTACCGGCGGCGCAGGCCGACCCGGCACTGCTCACCCGCGTCATGGTCAACGTCGTTGGGAATGCGCTGCGCTACGCGCCGACCGAACACCCGCCGATCGTCACCGCGAGCTCCGGTGCGGACCTGGTCGAGGTCCGGATCGTGGACCGGGGGCCCGGCCTCCCCCCTGAGGACGTGGAACGGGTGTTCGTGCCCTTCCAGCGGCTGGGCGACACCGACAACAGAGCCGGGTTGGGGCTCGGTCTGGCACTCTCCCGTGGGCTCGTAGAGGCGATGGGTGGCACGCTGAGGCCCGAGGAGACCCCGGGCGGCGGGTTAACCATGGTCATCAGCCTCGAGGCGTCGGGAAGCGACGACTCGGCCGACCGCGCCGAGCCGGGCCGGCGCGAACGACAGGAGGGGTCATGAGCCGGGTCCTCGTCGTCGACGACGAGCCGCAGATCCTCCGCGCCCTTCGGATCAACCTGCAGGCACGTGGCTACGACGTCGACGTCGCGGACACCGGGGCCGACGCACTGCGGCTCGCCGCCGGGCACCCGCCCGACCTCGTCATCCTCGACCTCGGCCTGCCCGACCTCGACGGGGTCGAGGTGATCCACGGCCTGAGGGGCTGGAACGACGTCCCGATCATCGTGCTGTCGGGGCGCACCGGTGGTGCCGACAAGGTCGCCGCCCTCGATGCCGGCGCCGACGACTATGTGACGAAGCCGTTCGGCATGGAGGAGCTCCTGGCCCGGATGCGCGCGGTCAACCGTCGCATCGGGCCCGGCGACCAGGCCGGCATGCCCAGGGTGACCTTCGGGGGAGTCACTGTCGATCTCGCCGACCGGATCGTCACCCGGGCCCGGCACGACTCCGAGCCGCGGGGAACGACTGTGCAGACCGTCCACCTGACGCCCACGGAGTGGCACCTCCTCGAGGTCATGGTTCGCCAGCCGGGCAAGCTGCTGAGCCAGCGCCACCTTCTCGCGGAGGTCTGGGGCGCCGCCTACGTCAACCAGCCGGCGAACCTACGCCTCTACATGGCGCAGTTGCGGCGAAAGCTCGAGCCGGACCCGGCGAGGCCGCACTACCTCCTCACCGAGCCCGGGATGGGGTACCGATTCCAGCCCGACGCTCAGGAGGGCGGCCAGGAGAGTTCCTGACGTGTCAGCCGAGGGGTAGACCGAGGCGCTGTTCGCGCCGTGACCCTCGTAGGGTCGGGGTATGCCGTCGCTGCCGCTCTTCCCGCTGAGCACCGTTCTGCTGCCCGGCGCCCGGCTGCCCCTGCAGATCTTCGAGCCCCGTTATGTCGCCATGCTGCGGGACCTGCTCGACCGGCCCGAGGACGAGCGACGGTTCGGGGTCGTCGCCATCCGCCGCGGCAGCGAGGTGGGCGAGGAGGCAGCGACCGACCTGTATGCCGTCGGCTGTGAGGCACGCATCGACGCCCTGGCCGCGTCCTCCTCGCCGCAGGGGGCGCGCTACCCCGTGGTGGCGACCGGGACCCGCCGGTTCACCCTCGACGCCATCGACGACGAGGCCGGCACGCCGTACCTCACCGCCACGGTGACGTGGCTGGCCGAGGCGGGCCTCGACGACCCCGAGGTGGGCGGGCTCGTCGAGCGGGTCACCGAGGCGTACGCCGCATACCGGGCGGCCATCGGCGCCGCCCCGAGCGAGATCACCGCCGTCATGCGGGAGCTGCCCTACCGGATCGTCGACGAGACCATCCTCGAGCTGCCCGACCGGCAACGGGTCCTCGAGGCGCCCGACCTGTCGGCCCGGCTTCGCACCGTCCTCGCGATCCTGCTGCGCGAGACCGCCCTCATCGCGACGTTCCACGCCGTCCCGCAGAACCCCGACCCCGGGGGTGCGGCGCTCAACTGAGCGGGCGCCGACCGGGCCCGGTCACCCGTACCCAGATGGCGGATCTGTGCCACGCCCCTGGTACTACCCGGGGGTCGGGCTTCTCCTTGGGGATGACGACCCGCCGTCGGCTGGAGGCCGGAACGAGCACCGGCGACCTCGGCGACCCGCTGACCCCGGGCCACCTGCATCACCCGCCCGGGCCGGGGCAGTGGCCGGGCCCGCGCAAGGACAGGCGGCTGCCGTACCTGTTCCTGCGCGCCTACCCCGGGGACCCGGGGACCCGCCCGGTTCCGGGGCCGTTCTGGGAGAGCCCGGACGTCTACATCGTGCCCGGGGTGGCGCCGTCGCTGGCACCGGCGATCCCGCCGCAGCTCGGGCAGACCGCGCTGGCCGGCACCGACAACACCGTCCACGCCCATGTGTGGAACCTCGGCCATGCCCCGGCCCGAGAGGTCGTCGTCGAGTTCTACTGGTGCGACCCGACGCTGGGCTTCAACCCGGTGGGCGCGCACCTCATCGGCTCGACGTTCACCTGGCTGGGCAAGCGGGGCGACCCCGACTGCCACAAGGTGGTCGACTGCCCGGAGAACTGGCTGGCGACGTACACCAACGGGGGCACGAGTGTCTCCTCGTGCGCGCCTGGGACGTCGCGGCCGACCCGATGACGACGCCGGAGTGGGATGCGTCGGTCAACCGCCACCTGGGGCAGCGCAACATCCACGTCGTCCCCGCGGGCCAGCCGGCCGGGTCGCCGCTCAAGCTGTCGGTCGGACCGCTGTTCGGCCGGGCGGCCACCATCGCGGTGGCGCGCCAGGCCCCGACGACGATGCCGTGGCTCCAGCTGCATACCGGGGTGCGGGGGCGCTTCCCCGGACAGGCGGTCGGCACCGGCCCTCTCGTCCTTGGCGCCCCGGGGCAGAACGGCGCGGCCGGGCCGATGGCGGCCGAGGGGGACCACGCCCAGGTCGTCTTCGCCGCCGGCGACGCCGCGCCACCTCCCGGCCAGGCGCACGTCTACCGGGTCGCCGCCAACCAGGGTGGCGCCCTGGTCGGTGGCTACACCGTCGTCGTCATGGGCTGACCCGGGCGGTCGGTCAGCGGCGACGGCGGATCCGGTGCGCGGTCACGAGACCGAGGACCGGACCGGCGACGAGGATCGCGACGGTGACGACGCCTACGACGGCGTTCTGTCCGAAGACGTCGGCCAGGCTGGCCTCGTACCCCCGATCGATCCCCGCATAGATGACGACGTTGACCGCGACGATGCCGCCCACGATGCCGCCGACCAGCGCGCCGACGACGTAGCGGACCCAACCCCGGCCCTTGCGCTCTGTGCTCGAGCTGGCCATGGGACCAGTCTCCTCCGGAATGCCGCGCCATGAGCGAGTCCCCGGGGTTCGGCCAGGCGTGGGCGGTCGAGGCTGAGCCGGATGGGCCGTTTCAGCCGGGTGGCGGACCGGGGTCCCGGCGTCGACGACTCTCGCGGCGGCTCAGGAGACCGTCCTCGGCCACCAGAAGCGGTCGCCGAGGACCGCCGCGATGGCCGGGACGAGCACCGTTCGGACGACGAGGGTGTCGAGCAGGACCCCGATGCAGATGATCGCGCCGACCTGGGCGAGCACGACGAGCGGCAGCACGCCGAGGACGGCGAACACCGCTGCGAGCAGGATGCCCGCGCTGGTGATCACCCCACCGGTCGCGGCGAGGCCACGAAGCATCCCCTCGCGCGAGCCGTGTCCCGCCGACTCCTCGCGAGCCCGGGTGACGAGAAAGATGTTGTAGTCGACGCCGAGCGCCACGAGGAACAAGAAGGACGTCAACGGAGCCGTCACGTCGAGCGCGTCGAACCCGAGGATGGCGGTGAAGACCCACCACGCGGCTCCGAGCGCGGCGAGATAGGTCCCGACCACGGTGAGGACCAGGACGACCGGCGCGACGAACGACCGGAGCAGCAGGACGAGGGCCGCGAACACGAGACCGAGGATCAGGGGCATGATGACGAGTCGGTCGTGGGCGGCGGCGTCGGCCGCGTCGATCGTCTGGGCCTCGCTGCCCCCGACGTAGGTCGATGGCACGTCGGCCAGGGCCGCGCGCAGGTCCCGGACCCCCTGGGCCGCGGCGTCGCTCCCGGGCCCGGCATCGAGGACGACGTCGACCTTGGTCAGGCCGCTGCCGCTGTTCGTGACGGCGGCCGACGCGACCCCGTCGACACGCTCGGCGGTGTCAGCGACCCGTTGTCCGTCGGCGCGGGTGACGACGATGACGGGATCCGAGCTGCCGGCGGGGAACGACGCCGCCAGGCGCTGCGCGGCCGCGATCGCCTCGGGCTTCTTGATGAACTGGTCGGACGTCGACAGTCCGGCGTTGATCTGGGTGATGCCGACCGACATCCCGGCGAGGAGGACCAGGGTCCCCGCGACGAATGCCGCGGGCCGTCGCGCGACCGTGTCGCCAACGCGTCGCCAGAGCGAGCGGCCCTCGACGAGCTGGCTCTGGCCGACGCGCGGGACGACCGGCCAGAAGATCCACCGACCGAAGAGGACGAGGACGGCCGGGAGGACGACGAGGGCGTACCCGGCCGCGACGATGATGCCGATCGCGCTCGCGGCGCCGAGGCCGCGGGTCGTCGGGATGAGCGAGAGGAGCAGGGTGAGGACGCCGAGGATGACCGTTGTGGAGCTGGCGAGGACGGCCTCACCGGTGCGCGTCAGGGCGTGGCGCATGGCGGCGAACCGGTCCTCGGTCAGCCGGAGCTCGTCGCGATACCGAGAGATGAGCAGCAGGGCGTAGTCGGTTCCCGCGCCGAAGACGAGAACTGACAGGATGCCGACCGTCGACTCGTCCCAGCGGATGTCGACGAGGTTGAGGGCGTGGGTCGCGATGACCGAGGTCATCCGGTCGGCGATCCCGACGACGATGAGCGGGACGAGCCAGAGGACGGGGCTGCGGTAGGTGATGAGCAGGAGGACCGCGACGATCGACGCGGTCGCGAGGAGCAGCCGGGTGTCCGCGCCGTTGAAGACCGCCCCGAGGTCCGCTTGCACGGCCGCCGGACCGGTCACCCGGGCCGTCACGCCGGCGGGGGCGTCCGCCCGGACCGTGTCGCGCAGGTCCGTGACGGCGGCGGAGTTGGCGGCGTTCCCCTCGGCGGTGATCGGAATGATCCCGATCGCCGCGGTGCCGTCCGCGCTGACGGTGAGCCCGGGCGGACCGCCGGCCGGGGGCGACGTGGACACCTCCTCGGTGTACGTCGTGTTGAGTGTCGCGATCTGGGCGTCGGTGAGGGTGCCGTTGTCGGCGGTGTACAGGACGATCGCTGTCGACCCCGACCCCTGCGGGAGCTGCTGCTGGAGCGAGGCCACCATCGCACTGTCCGACCCGCGGGGGAGGGTGTCCGTCGGGGCCGGCTGGCGGCCGGCGCTCCCCATGCCGATGACGAGCATCCCGAAGAGGATCGTCGCGAGGGCCACGAGCCACGCTCGGCGCCGCCGGATGAAGATCGAGGGCAGGTTGGTCATCGCTCACTCCCGCTAGACTGGTCAGGTCACTCGGTAGATAACTAACAAGATTGCTAATTTAGTGAGCGATCCTAGAGCACCCGCCGCATCCGGCTCAACTTCGCCGGTCGAGTCTGCGGTGCGCCCGGCTCCGGATGGACCGAGTGTGCCGCCGGAGTCCCCGTTGCCGAACACGGCCTTCACGCAGACCTGGGAGCAGACCGACTCCCTCCTCGCCCTGCGTGAGCTCATCGAGGTCGGTGGCCAGGTCGCTCCGGCCGTCGCTCGGCGGGCGGCCCTGACCCATCACGAGCTCCAGGCGCTCGAGAGCGTCATCGACCGGGCGGTCGGGCCGGTGGAGATCGCCCGCGAGCTGGGTGTGACCTCGGCAGCGGCCTCGGGGATCGTCGACCGTCTGGCTGCCCGCGGCCACGTCGTCCGTGAGCCGCACGTGAGCGACCGGCGGCGCATCCAGGTCGTCATCACCGAGTCCGGGCGCGAGGAGGTGCTCGGCTACCTCATGCCGATGTTCGCCTCGCTCGCCGACCTCGACCGTTCGCTCACCGACGACGAGAGGGCCCTCATCGCGCGCTACCTACGGGGCGCCATCGACGCGATGCGAGCGCTGCTCTAGCCGCCTCACCTGGGTGGGCCGCCGGCCGGCGGCCTCAGCCGACCGGGAGCTGCTCGCGGAGGAAGGCGGTCGTCCGCTCCCAGGCGGCACTCGACGCGGCGGCGTGGAAGTTGACGAACTCGGGGTTGTCGAACGCGTGGTCGGCGCCCTGGTAGGTCTCGACGACGGCCCCCTGGGGGGTGACGGCGTCGGTGATGGCAGCGACCGTCGCGGCGTCGAGGTAGGCGTCGGCATTCCCGAAGTGGTGCAGGCTCGGGGCGGTGACCTGCGGGGCGAGCTCGAGCAGGCCGGGCAGGGCCGAGCCGTAGTAGCTGACCAGGGCCGCGGGGGAGTCGACCGCGGCGATGTTGAACGCCATCCCGCCGCCGAAGCAGAACCCGATGATCCCCACGTCACCGGCCGCCGCCGGGAGCTCCCGCAGCGCCCGAAGGGCGGCGACCCCGTCGGCGACTCCCGCCGGCCAGTCGAAGCGTCCGGCCAGGGCCATCCCCTCCTGGAGCATGTCCGGCCCGGCCGGGACCGCGTCCACCCCGAGCCGCCAGAACAGCTCGGGCGCGAGGACGACGTAGCCGAGGGCGGCCAGGTCCTCGCCCCGCTGGCGGATGTAGGTGCTGACGCCGAAGATCTCCTGGACGAGAAGCATCCCGGGACCGCTGCCGGACTCGGGGCGCCACAGGTGGGCCGGCATCGCGCCGTCGGGGGTCTGGACCGTCATCCGTTCGCTCATCGGCCCAGTATCACCCGCGATCCTCCACGCCCACCGAGACGTACTCAGGTTGACGAGGAGGCGGGCCCGCTCACTCGCGCAGCATCGCTCGAAGCGTCTCGATCCGGTCGGCCTGGACGGCGCTCTTGTCCGGGCGGTAGCGCTTGACCCGGGCGAACCGCAGGGCGATGCCGCCGGGGTAGCGCGCCGAGCGCTGCACGCCGTCGATGGCGATCTCGACGACGAGCTCGGGCCGCAGGAAGACCGCGCCGCGGGTGTGCCGCTCCTCGAGGGCCGGGAAGGTCACGGTCTGCCACCGGAGGATCTCGTCGGTGAGCCCCTTGAACGTCTTGCCCACCATGACGAACCCGCCGGGCCGGCCCGCCACGCCCTCGGGGTCGTAGGCGCCGAGGTGGAGGTTGGACAGCCAGCCCCGCCGGCGGCCCGAGCCCCACTCGGCAGCGAGGACGACGAGGTCGTAGGTGTGCACGGGCTTGACCTTGACCCAGCTCCTGCCTCGGCGGCCCGCGGCATACGGCGAGCCGATCGCCTTGACCACGACGCCCTCGTGCCCGGCCGCCAGCGACTCGTCCATGACCCGCCGGGCGACGACGGGATCCGCGGTGATCTCGCCGGGGATCCGATGTGCGGGGGCGATCCGGCCCAGCACCTCCCGGCGGGCCCGAAGCGGCTCGTCGATGAGGTCGCGGCCGTCGACGTGGAGGACGTCGAAGAACCACGGCGCGAGGACCATCTCGCGCGGGGCGTCGGCGCCGAACCGGCTCATCGTCTCCTGGAACGGGCGCGGGGCACCGGACTCGTCGAGGGAGAGCGTCTCGCCGTCGAGGATGGCCTCCCGAACCGGGAGGGAGTGGGCCACCTCGACGATCTCGGGCACCCGGTCGGTGATGTCGGCCAGGCTGCGGGTGAAGACGCCGATGTCGGAGCCGCTGCGGTGGACCTGGATGCGGGCGCCGTCGAGCTTGTACTCGACGCTGGCCTCGCCGGTCGTCTCCAGCGCCGCGTCGACCGCGGTGGCCGTCGAGGCGAGCATCGGCAGGACGGGAGTGCCCACGGCCAGACCGACCTCACCGAGCGACCCCGCGTCCAGGAGCGCGGCCCGGACGGTGCCGGGGAGCGAGCCGCTCAGCATGACCGCCCGGCGCACCTCGTCGAGGGGCCGCTCGACGGCTCGGGCGAGGGCGTCGGTGACGAGTCCGTCGAGGGCTCCGGTGCGAACCTCGCCGGTGAGGGCGCGAGCGAGGAGCTCCTGCTCGGGCTCGGTGGCCGACGACAGCAGGCCGACGAGCGCGGTATGCCGCGTGCCCGCCGACCCGGGGCCGGCGGCGGCGACGATCCGGGTCAGGACGGCGTCGACGTCGGTCACCGTCAGGGTGGGGGTGGCGGCCGCGGGCGCCTCGCCGGACGAGCGGATCGACCACAGCGTGCGGTGGCCGATACCGGTCCGGCCCTGCCGCGGCCGGCCGAGGAGGATGCCGACGGCGGCCTCGGCCTCCTCGGGGGTCATCGCCGCGATGAGGCCGGCGAGCAGACCGGTCTTGGCCGTCCGCGACCGGGTGGCCGCCAGTCCCTCCGCCGCGTCGGCGAGCTCCGCGAGCAGCATTCCGTCAGTGTGTCACCGGGGACCGACGGCGAGCAGTGCCCCACCCTCGACGAGCGCGGCCGCCGCGTCGCCGACGAGCCGCTCGGCGTTGTGTCAACCGTAATGGCCGGCGGTCGCCACGCTCTGGCGAACGTAGCCACCGCCGAAGAGGACGGCGTGCATCATGAGCGGGTGGAGCTGGTGCAGGCGCACCCGCTCACGCCAGCCCGCCGCGAGGGGGTGGACCTCGTCGTAGGCCGCCACGACCCGGTCGAGGTGGGGGCACCCGAAGAGGGCGAGCATCGCCAGGTCGGTCTCCCGGTGGCCGCCGTGGGCCGCGGGGTCGATGAGAACGGCACCCTCGGCCGTCCACATGACGTTGCCGGACCACAGGTCGCCGTGCAGCCGGGCGGGCGGCTCCGGATCGTCGAGGTCGCCACCCTCCAGCCGGGCGGCGACCCGCTCGAAGACCCGCGCGTCGGCGGCGTCGTACACGCGGCGGTCCAGTCCCAGGCGCAGGGTGAACCGGACCCGCTGGTCGGCATAGAACGCCCGCCAGGTGCCGACCGGGTCCAGGCGCAGCGGAAGGGGCTCGCTCAGCGGACCGAGGAACCCGTCGCCGGTCCAGCCGTCGGGTCCGCGGCCGTATGCCGCCGCTCCCGCCGCATGGGTCCGGGCCAGGCCGCGGCCGAGCTCCTCGGCGTGGGCGGCGGTGGGCCCGTCGGCCCGAAGCCGAACGAGGTCGAGATGGTCCGCGCCGACGCCGACGACCTCGGCGACCGGAGCGCCGCCGGCCTCGGCCAGCCAGGCCAGCCCGGCGGCCTCCCAGGCGAAGTACCCGGCCGGGGCGTGCGGCGAGAACTTCCGGTGGGCGGGCGGCATACCGGCCACTCAAGCACGTCCGCGGTCATCGCGTTGGCACGGAACCTGCCCGGGGATTGTCTAGAGTGCCGATATGGCCCGGCCGCACGCCGCTGCGATCGTCGAGGACGCGCTCAACCGGCGCGTCGCCGACTCGCTGCGCGAGCGCGGATGGGGGACACGGATCGTGCCGCACCTGGGCTACGGGACCTCCGGCTTCGTCCGGGTCCTCGGCCGGGTACTCATGAGCAAGGGCGGTCCCGGGTTCGACCCCGACGAGCCGAACCCGTCCGGCCTGCTGCCGGCCGAGGACGTCCAGCGGGGCTGGCGTGCCTTCGTCACCGCCCCGGCCGTCGACGTGCTGGTGTCCGTCCACGTCAACGACCGCCGGATCACGACGCGCACCGACCGGGCCGGCCTGGTCGACCTCACCGTGCGCGGCCACGGCCTCGGCACCGGCTGGCACACCGTCACGCTCGCCTCCCCCGACGCGCAGCCGGCCGAGGCGCCCGTCCTCGTCGCCGGGACGACGCAGCGGTTCGGGATCATCAGCGACATCGACGACACCGTGCTCAGCACCTCCTTGCCCAAGCCGATGCTCGCCGCATGGAACACGTTCGTGCGCTCCGAGCGGGCCCGGCGGGCGGTGCCCGGGATGGCGACGATGTACCGCGAGCTGTTGGCCGCCCACCCGGGGGCGCCGATCATCTACCTCTCCACGGGCGCCTGGAACACGGCACCGGCGATCGAGCGGTTCCTCCGGCGCAACGGCTTCCCCGTCGGCCCGCTGCTGCTCACCGACTGGGGGCCGACGAACACCGGCTGGTTCCGCTCCGGGTCGGCCCACAAGCGCGGCACCCTCCATCGGCTCGCCCGGGAGCTTCCGCACGTCCAATGGCTCCTCGTCGGCGACGACGGCCAGCACGACCCACGGATCTACACGGAGTTCGCCTCGTCCAGGCCCGAGGCCGTCCGCGCCATCGCGCTGCGGCAGCTCACCGTCGGTGAGCTCGTCATGGCCAACGGCCTGCCGGTCGGGCCCGACGAGCTCGTCCCACCCGCGACCGAGGACCTCTCGGTGCCGGTGCTGCGCGGTGGCGACGGCTACGAGCTGGCCCGGCTCCTCCGGCCCGTGCTCGAGGACCGCGCGCCCGCCCGCTGAGGAGTCGCTGCGGCAGACTGGACGCATGCCGGAGCTGCCCGAGGTGCAGGCGCTCGTCGACTTCCTCGCCGAGCGATCGGCCGGGCTCGCCGTGACCGGTGTCGAGCTCGGGTCGTTCTCGGTGCTCAAGACGTTCGACCCGCCGCCGCAGGCCCTCGTCGGCGCGCCGGTCGAGTCGGTGGCGCGACACGGCAAGTTCGTCGACATCTCCTGTGGGGGAACGCATCTCGTCTTCCATCTCGCCCGAGCCGGCTGGCTGCGCTGGTCCGAGACCGCCCCCACGACGATGCTCCGGCCGGGCAAGTCGCCCATCGCCCTGCGGGTGCGCCTCTCCGACGGGTCCGGCTTCGACCTCACCGAGGCCGGTACGAAGAAGCGACTCGCGGCATACGTCGTCTCGGATCCCGCGCAGGTGCCGGGCATCGCCTCGCTCGGCCCGGACCCGCTCGCCGAGGACTTCACCCAGGAGGTGTTCGCCGGGATCCTGCACGGTCGGCGCTCGCAGATCAAGGGCGTGCTGCGCGACCAGTCGACCATCGCGGGGATCGGCAACGCCTACTCCGACGAGATCCTGCACGCCGCGCGGCTCTCGCCGTTCGCCATCGCCGGCGCGCTCGCCCCCGATGCGGTCGCCGGCCTGTATGCCGCGCTGCGGGCCACCCTGTCGTCGGCCGTCGCCGCGGCGTCCGGGAAACCCGCGAAGGAGCTCAAGGACGCCAAGCGGGCGGGGATGCGGGTCCACGGGCGGACCGGGGAGGGGTGCCCGGTGTGCGGTGACGTCGTGCGGGAGGTGTCGTTCGCGGACTCCTCGTTGCAGTACTGCGCCACCTGCCAGACCGGTGGCAAGCCGCTCGCCGACCGCCGGACGAGCAAGTTCCTGAAGTAGGTCTTGCATACCTCGCACTGTTGGGTATAGTACCTGCCAGTTCTAGGTATCCGACACCGACAAGGGTGAGACCCAGTGAAGCTAGCGAAGGACCTCGTGGCCGCCTCTGCCACGCCACTCGTGCTCGCCGTTCTCCGCAGGGGGGACAGCTACGGCTACGCCATCCTGCAGGACATCAAGGCGGCGTCGGGAGGACGGCTCGAATGGACCGAGGGGATGCTGTACCCGCTGCTGCACCGCCTCGAGTCCCGAAGGTTCATCGAGAGCTACCACGCGACGTCGGACGCCGGCCGGGTCAGAAGGTACTACCGCCTGCTGACCGCGGGAGGCGACCACCTGGACGCCCAGTCGCGCGACTTCGACCTGATCTCGTCAACCCTCGCCGCCCTGCGCGGCCCGAACGCAGGAGGAACTCATGCCGTCGCTTGAGGCACTCATCAGCCAGTGGACCGACCAGCTGCGCGCCACCCACCCCGAGCTCGCCCCCCACCTGGGCGAGCTCGCGGACCACGTGCGCTCCAGTGCACAGGACCGCATCGACGACGGCGCCGCCATAGACGACGCCTTCGCATCGGCGCTGGGATCCTTCGGGGCGCCCACCGACCTCGGTGCGGAGTTCGGCAAGAACTCGGTGGTCAGGAAGCACAAAGAGCGCCTGGCCGTGGGCACCTACCTGCTCATCACCGCGATCTTCACCGGCGCGGTGCTGCTCGTGGACAGGCGCTTCGACCTCGGCGACCAGGCACTTATGTGGCTGCTCGTGGTGTGGGTCGTCACCACCGGCCTGCATGAGGTGCTCCTTCGCCGAGCGCGCCATGGACTTGTGTCTGCCTGAGCCGGACGCGCCCGACGGCCGCGGGAGAAGTCGTCCAAAGTCCGCCCCCTGGTGGGCCGACCTGCCGCTGTCGCGCGCATCTCCAGCCGTTCAGATCCCGGGCGGCGGGGTGACCACGGCCTCGAGGGCGGCCGTGACGACGAGGTCGACGGCATCGCGGACGACGTCGCGGAACGGGTCGTACCCCTCCATCGCGGTGTCGTCGGAAGCCAGCGGGTTGCCGTCGACCGCGAGCACGGCGGCCGCGGCGACACCGTGCAGCCCGGCGACGACGAACAGCGCCGCCGCCTCCATCTCCACGGCCACGCAGCCCGCGCGCTGCCACAGCTCGAGCCGCTGGCCGAGGACGTCATGGGGGTAGAACGCCGCGTTGGAGTAGACGACACCACGGTGGAGCCGGTCATCGCCGACACCGGCCGCGCGGGCGGCAGCCTCGAGGGCGATCGTCAGGTGGGCATCGGCGACGGCCGGGAACCCCGGCGGCACGAGAAGGTCGGTCAGCCCGTCCTCGCGGACCGCCGCCGTCGCGACGACCACGGCCCCGTCGCCGACGTCGGGCTGCAGGCCACCGGCGGTCCCGGCGCGAACGATTCGGCGCACCCCGCCCCGGCACAGCTCCTCGAACGCCACCCCGGCCCCCGGACCGCCGACGCCGTGGGACACGACCGTGACCGGCACCCCGTGATAGCTCCCACCGATGCTCACGTACTCGCGGTTGCTCGCGAGCTCGCGAGCCTCGTCGAGCCGCTCGCCCACGGCGCGGGCGCGCGCGGGGTCACCGACGACCACGACGTTCGGCGCGAGCTCGGCGACCGGGATGCGGGTGAGGGGCAGAACGCCCTCACGGGCGGCGCGCGCGGACGACATCTGGGCTCCTGGGAGGGTTCGGCGGAACGCCAGCCAGTATGCCGCCGTCCGCATGGTCATGCCGACGTCGGTGTGTCACGCTCACCGGATCCGTACACCACTGTCGTGGACGCAACTGATCCGCTCGTACGGAGCCCCAGGATCCCGGAGTTCGCCGGGGACGTCGCGGGTGGGCGCCTAGAGTCGCCCCATGCCCCCACCGTCACGCAATGACGAGTCATCGCGGTCGCCGACCCGCGCCCTCTCGCTTGACTGGTGGGTGCGCGACCAGAACGGGAAGGTGACGCTGGCCCAGTGGCCCAACCCGGCTCTGGCGGTGTGGCTGGTTGCGGTCGTCGTCGCGTGGACCTCAGTGTTGGGAGCGGCTCGCACTGCCAACGTTGCGGGTGTCGGCCGGGGCGCGCTCGTCGTCTGGGCTCTCGACGAGCTTTTTCGGGGCGTGAGCCCTGCCCGACGGCTCCTCGGCGCGGTCGTGCTTGTTTGGCAGCTCATCGGACTGCTGGCCTAGCCCAGACCCAGCCCAGTCCGGACCCGGCCTGAACGCCTTCGATGCCGTTGTCGACGCGGTTGCCCGGCCAGGGTCGCCTCCCCCTCGCAGGCAGGTGCCGCTGTCGGGCGGCATACTGCCGTGATGGACATCGTGTGCACCCCGGCCGACCGGTTCGACGGAGTCCAGGGGTTCGACCACGAACCCGCCTGGGTGGAGGTCGACGCGCGCAGCGGCCTGCGGATGGGCTACGTCGCGGCGGGACCCGAGGACGGTCCCGTCGTCGTCCTCGTCCACGGCGAGCCGACCTGGGGCTACCTCTACCGCCGGATGGTTCCGCCGCTCGTCGCCGCCGGCCTGCGGGTCGTCGTCCCCGACCTCATCGGCTGCGGCCGCTCCGACAAGCCGGTCGACCGCGCCGCCTACTCGTATGCCGCGCACGTCGAGTGGCTGCGGACGGCACTGTTCGACGGGCTCGGGCTGGAGAACGTCCACTACGTCGGCCAGGACTGGGGCGGGCTGATCGGGATGCGGCTGCTCGCCGAGAACCCCGAGCGGTTCGCGGGCGTCGTCATGTCGAACACCGGCCTGCCGACCGGCGACGTGCCGATGCCGCACGCCTGGCAGCTGTTCCGGGAGATGGTGCGCACCGCGCCCCGGCTCGATGTCGGGCGGATGGTCGACTCCGGCTGCCTGCGGGCGCTCACCGCCGAGGAGCGGGCGGCCTACGAGGCGCCCTTCCCGGCCGAGGAGTACTGCGCGGGCATCCGCGTCTTCCCCGACCTCGTGCCGAACACCCCAGACGACCCGGCGACCCCGGCCAACCGCGCCGCCTGGGAGCGGCTCGCCACGCTGGACGTCCCGTTCCTCACGGCGTTCAGCGACGGCGACCCGATCACCCGTGGCGGTGACCGGTGGATGCACTCGAAGATCCCCGGCGCGCAGGGCCGTTCGCACCCCGTCATCGAAGGAGCGGGCCACTTCGTCCAGGAGGACCAGCCGGAGCGGTTCGCTCAGGTCGTGGTGGACTTCGTCACCGGGCGGTGACCCTGGCGGTGTGGCGTCGCGCCGCCGTGTAGCGGCGGTCGAGGAGCGCCCGCAGCGCCCAGGGCGCGTGTCGCTGCACCCGCCAGACGAACCCCGCGTCGCCCGGCATGATCCGCCAGGCGCGGGACTCGATGCCGTCGACGAGGTCGCCGCCCACCCGCTCGGCCGAGAGGGTCTTGCTCCCGGCGGACAGCTCGAGGCACTCCGGCGGCTTGGTGAGGTTCTCCCGCTCGTACCCCGGGGTGAGCGTGTCCGGCGGGAAGAGCACGCCGACGGTGATCCCCCTGGGCCGCAGCTCGTGGCGGAGTACCTCGCTGAAGCCGACGACGGCATACTTCGTCGGCGCGTACGTCGCGAACCCCATGATCGCGAAGTAGCCGAGCATCGAGCTGGTGTTGACGATGTGTCCGCGGCCGGCGCGCAGGAGGTGCGGGAGCAGCGCCACGGTCGGGGTCACCTGTCCGAGGTAGTTCTGCTCCATCGCGGCCCGGAAGTCGGCGACGGTGAAGTCCTCGACGTAGCGCGGGTCGGAGGCGCCCACGCCGTTGACGAGCACATCGGGTATGCCGCGTGCGGCGACGAGGTCGTCGACTGCCGCTCGGACGGCCTCCTCGTCGGTGGCGTCACAGGTGGCAGTGTCGACGAACTGGCCTGCCCTGGAACGGAACCGACCGGCATAGGCGGCCGTCTCGTCCAGGGCCTCACGCCCGCGGGCGAACAGGCTGACGCTTCCGCCCCGGCGGACGACCTCGGCGGCGGCCTCGCGGCCGATGCCCATCGACCCGCCCCAGATGACGACGTGCCGGCCGGTGACGGGGTGACGGGTGCGGGTGGTCCTCGAAGCCATGGGCCGATCCAACCCGACCGGACCGGGGCTGTCGATGCCCCGTCGCCGACTAGGGTCTGGGCCATGAGGCGCAGGCGCCTACTCGTGGTCGTGGCGGCCGGTGTGCTGGCCACGCTGCTCGCCGCGTGTGGCGGGGTCGCTCGGTCGGCGTCCACCGCATCGGCAGCCGGTCCCGCGCCGGCGTCGGTCGCCCGGCCCTCCGCCGGGTCGCCCTCGTCCGGGTACCCCTCCGGGGGAGCCGCCGCGACGCAGACGCCCCCGCCCTCGCCGACGCCGAGCGCCTCTGCCCTGGGCCCGTCCGCGTCGTCGGCCGCCCCGGTGGCCGGCGGCACGTACGCCCGGCCGTTCGGCTCGGGTGCGGCGACCCCCGCCTGGCGCAGCCAGCTCCTGGGAGCCGGGGCTAGCCTCGTCGGGCGTCCGGTACTCCCGGCCGACAACCCGTGGAACACCCCGGTCGACACGGCAGCGGTCGACGCCAACTCGGCGAACCTCATCGCGTCCATCGGCCTCGGCGGCCACCTGCATCCCGACTTCGGTGCCGACTGGAACGGCGGCCCGTTCGGCATCCCGTACATCGTCGTGTCCGGAACCCAGAAGCGGGTGCCGGTGACCTTCGACTATGCCGGTGAGAGCGACCCCGGGCCGTACCCCATCCCGCCTAACGCGCCCATCGAGGGCGGGGCGCGCTCGTCGGGTGACCGGCACGTCATCGTCGTCGACCGGGCCGCGTGGAAGCTCTATGAGCTCTATGACGCCCATCCCGTGGGCGGCGGCGCCTCGTGGCGGGCGGGCTCCGGGGCCGTCTTCGACCTGTCGAGCAATGCGCTGCGCCCCGCCGGCTGGACCAGCGCCGACGCGGCCGGCCTGCCGATCCTGCCCGGGCTCGTCCGCTACGACGAGGTCGCCGCCGGCGTGATCGACCATGCGCTGCGGTTCACCGTCGCGCAGACCCGCCGGGCCTACGTCTCCCCGGCCCGGCACTACGCGAGCAGCCGGACCGACCCGAACCTGCCGCCGATGGGGATGCGCGTCCGGCTCAGGGCGAGCTTCGACATCTCCGGCTACCCACGGCAGGCGCGCATCGTGCTCCAGGCCCTGAAGACCTACGGGATGATCGTCGCCGACAACGGGTCGGACTGGTACATCTCCGGCGCCCCGGACGGCCGATGGAGCGACAGCGCCCTCGGTACGCTCAAACTGGTACCAGGCAGCGCGTTCGAGGTCGTCAAGATGGGGCCGATCCACACCTAGCGATCCCGGACCACGGCGGACGCCGATCTGAAGGGGACGCGATGGGACTGTTCGGACGCAGGCAGCAGGACGCCGAGCCGTCGCCGGGGCGGGTGCCCGACCTGGACCCGGCCTTCGCCGACATCGAGGAGGACGACGGCCGGCCACGGCGCCCGACGGTCGCCCCGATCGGCGAGGACGACCTGGCCCGGATCTCCACCGCGGTGGCCGAGCTCGCAGCGGACGGAGTCGACGTCGCGGACCTGGCCTCGCTCGGTGCCGGGTACGACCGAGCGTATGCCGCCTGGTCGGCGACCGCTCCCGGGGAGCGGGCTGGTCAGGGCGAGATCGTCGCCCGCTACGCGCTCGGGATCGGCGAGCACCTCAACCGGCATACCGACCTCGACTGGCAGGTCGTCACGGACGTGTTCGGGACCGACCTCGCCGTGGCGGGCGGTGTCAGCGGCTCGTTCAGCGTCGTGCCGAGCACGCTCGTGGGCGCCCGGTGGATGCGCGGTGAGACCGGGTGGATCCCCGCCGTCGTCGGCCACCTCGTTCAGGTACGTTCCCCGCGCTAGGCCGAGCGGTCGGCCGGCTCGCCGCCGACGAGCCGGGCGTTCCTCTCCCGCGACGGGATCTTGCGCAGCTCGGCGGCGAGCGAGCCGAAGCCGACCCCGGCGACCGAGACGAGGACGAGCACCAGCGGCAGACCGAGGCTGTCGAGGTTGTGGACCCTCACCCCGGTCGTGATCTGTACCGAGGCGAACGTGGGGAAGGCCAGTCCGACGAGGCCGGCGAGGACGAAGGCGACCCCGCCGATGCCGAGGGTCCGAGCGGCCACGACGAGCCCGATCCGGCGGGCGAGCATCGGTGAGGCGCCCCGGCGCCGGACGAGTGAGCCGACGAAGGCGCCGATGAGGATCTGGACGACCATGGTGCCGAACCCGAACATCGCCCCGGGCACCCAGCCCCACGCGGCCGACGGCATCGACGGCGCGAGCACCGAGTAGATGATGGCCGCGAACGCCCCCAGGCCCCAGCCGGCGATGAACCCGTGCACGGCGGGCATCCACGGCCGCGGGTCGCGCAGGTCGGGCTCCTTGCAGTCGGCGCACTCCTCGGGCGCCCAGTGCGGCGGGTCGGCGAGCGAGACGTCACCGTGCGGGTGGACGTGCAGCCGGTGCTCGCGGTGCGGGGCCGCGCCGGGCAGCCCCCGCCGCCGCCCGGGGAGCCGACCGTGCAGGTGGACGTCGAGATGCCACGGCAGGCGTCCGCCGTGGATGTAGCGGGCAGCCCACACCATCGCGATGCCGACGACGACGTAGATGACATAGTCCTGCGCCGAGCCGAGGGTGAGGACGTGGCCGAGGGCGAGGTAGGCGAGCTCGCTGGCGATGGCGCGCTGGAGCATGAACGCCGCCGAGAAGGTGAGGGCGCTGCGCATGCCCTCGCGGCTCGAGTACCCGCCGACGGCGTAGGAGAAGGTGATCGGCCAGGTGTGCTCGTCGGGCGTGACGCCGTGGACCATCCCGAGGAGGAAGGCGGTGGCGAGGATGGCCCAGAGGGCGAGTCCGGTCTGGGGGTTCCACAGGTCGAGTCCGA
Source organism: uncultured Actinomycetota bacterium (assembly GCA_963771015.1). Lineage (GTDB taxonomy): Bacteria > Actinomycetota > Actinomycetes > Actinomycetales > Dermatophilaceae > CAVSJJ01. The sequence goes on along the minus strand of CAVYRN010000007.1, from coordinate 320,057 downwards.
AGGGCATGACGGCACTCTGCGTCACCCGGCTGGACAGAACCTGAGAACGGTTCTCATAAATGTCGAGAAGTGGGCCAGATCCGGCGGCCAGAGGTGGAGATCCGCCCCTTCACAGCCTCGGAAGGGGCGGATCCCCACCTCTCGCGGTGATGAGGTGCCGGCGAGGGGGTGCCGGCGACGGGGAGGTCAGTCGAGGAAGATGTCCGGCATGAGCTCGCCGGCGGTGCCGCCGTAGACCGACAGGTCGGTGATCCCCGCCTCGGCGAGCACGTCCTCGTCGATGAAGAAGTTGCCGGAGCGCTCCCGGGCGGGCGAGGTCAGGACGAGGTATGCCGCGTCGGCCATGATCTCCGGGGTCCGCGACCGAGCGACGATCGCCTCACCGCCGAGGAGGTTGCGCACCGCCGCGGTGGCGATCGTCGTCCGCGGCCAGAGCGAGTTCGCCGCGATGCCGGCCGGCCGGAGCTCCTCGGCGAGGCCGAGGGTGACCATGCTCATCGAGTACTTCGAGATCGTGTAGCCGAGGTGCGCGCCGGCCCACTTCGGGTCGAGGTTGATCGGCGGCGACAGGGTGAGGATGTGCGGGTTCGTCGACTCCTTGAGGTGGGGGATGGCCCGCTGGGCCAGCAGGAACGAGCCCCGGCAGTTGATGGTCTGCATGAGGTCGAACTTCTTCATCGACAACGCCGTCGTCGGCGACAGGTCGATGGCGCTGGCGTTGTTGACGACGATGTCGATGCCGCCGAAGCGCTCGACCGTCTGCGCCACCGCGTCGTCGACCGAGGCCTCCTCGCGGACGTCGCCGACGACGGCGAGGGCATGGCCGCCGGCCTCCTCGATGGCCGCGGCGGCGGTGTGGACGGTGCCCTCGAGCCGCGGGTGTGGCTCGGCCGTCTTGGCGAGCAGGGTGACGTTGGCGCCGTCGCGGGCGGCGCGCAGGGCGATGGCGAGCCCGATGCCACGGCTGCCGCCGGACATGAGGATGGTGCGGCCTTCGAGGGTGGACAAGGGGGCCTCCTAGGCAACCGGGGACGTGCGTGCGGGTCGGACGGCGGGGGCCGTCGGGGTCGGTCAGACGGCGAAGCCGTCCAGGCGGGCGAGGACCTGGAGCATGACCTCGTCGGCGCCGCCGCCGATCGAGGCGAGCCGGGCATCCCGGAAGAACCGGGCCGTCCAGGTCTCCTCCATGTACCCGATCCCACCATGGAACTGCAGGCACATGTCGGCGACCTCCCGCAGCAGCCGTCCCGCGGTGAGCTTTCCCACGGTCGCGAGCCGGGTCACGTCCTCACCGGCGAGATAGGCCTCGCAGGTGGCGTGGTTGTGGCTGCGGAGCAGGTCCACCTGGGCTGCCAGCTCGGTGAGCCGGTAGGCGGGGTACTGCAGCGAGGCGAGCGGCTGCCCGAAGGCCGTGCGCTGGTGGAGGTACTCCCTGGTCCTGGCCAGCGCCGTCTCGCACTGGCCGACGATGCTGTATGCCGCGCTCATCCGCTCGATGACGAACTGCTCCATCTGCTGCTGGAAGCCGCGGCCGACGTCCCCGATCGTGAAGTCCACCGGAACCCGCACCTCGTCGAGAACGAGCTCGGCGGTGTCGGAGGAGCGGTTGCCGAGCTTGTCGAGCTTGCGGGAGACCGAGAACCCGGGGGTGTCCGTCGGCACGACGATCTGGGACATGCCGCGGTAGCCGCCCTCGTCGGACGTGCGGGCGAGCAGGCAGACCCAGTCGGCTTGGACGCCGTTGGTGATGTAGAGCTTGCGGCCGGTGATGACCCAGTCGGCGCCGTCGCGCACCGCCCTGGTCCGCAGCCCCGCGACGTCGGAGCCGGCGTCGGGCTCGGTGACGGCGATGGCGGCCACGGCCGTCCCGGCGATGGCCGGCGTGAGGAAGCGTTCGCGCAGCTCGGGCGTGCCGTGGGCGGCGAGCGACGGAGTGGCCATGTTGGCCTGGACGTTGATGGCCATGGCCACCCCGGCGGCCTCGATCCGACCGAGCTCCTCGCAGGCGACCATCGTGAAGGAGTGGTCCGCTCCCTCGCCACCGTTCTCGACGGGGTGCTCCAGGCCGAGCAGGCCGATCTCGGCCAGCCGGGGGAAGAGCTCGTGGGCCGGGAAGCCCCCCGCGGTCTCCCACTGGTCGACGTGGGGGTTGATGTCGTTCCTGACGACGGCCCGCACGCTCTCGCGAAGGGCCTCGTGCTCGTCGGTCAGCCGCATGGTCGGACGCTAGTCCCTCCGCCTCGGCAAAACAAGCATGCTTGCTTGATTCAGCGTTCGGTGGCTATCGTCCCCCCATGGACGAGAGCATCCGCGCCCTGCGCGCCGAGGGTGACGACCTCGACGCTCTCGTCCGTGACCTCCCGGCGGACCGGTGGCGGGCCCCGACCCCGGCGGTCGGGTGGACCGTGGCCCACCAGGTCGGCCATCTGCAGTGGAGCGACGAGGTGGCCCTGCTCGCCATCGCCGACCCCACGGCCTTCGCCGAGATCCTCGAGCAGGCGGCCCGGACACCGCTCGACGTGACCGACGCCGAGGCGGGCCGGCGGGCCCAGTGGCCGGCCGGGGAGCTGCTGGACCGGTGGCGGGACGGTCGAGAGCGGCTCGCCACCGCCCTCGCCGACGTGCCGGCCGACGAGCGGATCCCGTGGTTCGGTCCGGCGTTGAAGCCACGCTCGATGGTGACGGCCCGGCTCATGGAGACCTGGGCCCACGGCCAGGACGTGGCCGACGCTCTCGGCGTCACCCGGACCCCGACGCAACGGCTCCGCGACGTGGCGCATCTCGGGGTGCGCACCCGCGACTACGCCTACCGGGTCAACGGCCTGGAGCCCCCGGCCGAGCCGTTCCGCGTCGACCTCGGCGCCCCCGGTGGCGGCCGGTGGACGTGGGGACCGGAGGATGCCGCCGAGCGGGTGACCGGCTCTGCCGAGGCCTTCTGTCTCGTCGTCACCCAGCGGCGGGAGGTCGGCGAGGTCGACGTCGCCGCGCACGGCGAGGAGGCCGCCCGATGGCTCCGCTTCGCCCAGGCGTTCGCGGGCCCGCCCAAGGACGTCGTCCGCGCGTCGCTCGTGGAGCGGGACCGGCCGTGAGCGACGCCCCGCTGCGCATCGGCAACTGCTCCGGCTTCTACGGCGACCGGCTCTCCGCCATGCGCGAGATGCTCGTCGGCGGCCCGCTCGACGTCCTCACCGGCGACTACCTCGCCGAGCTGACGATGCTCATCCTCGCCCGCGACCGCGCCAAGGACCCGAGCGCCGGGTTCGCCAGGACCTTCCTCCGCCAGCTCGAGGACGGGCTCGGCCTGGCCCGTGAGCGAGGCGTCTCCCTCGTCGCCAACGCCGGCGGGGTCAACCCGGCCGGACTGGCCGAGGCCGTCGAGGCGCTCGCCGGCCGGCTCGGCCTCGACGTCCGGGTCGGCTACGTCGACGGGGACGACCTCACCGCCCGGGCCGACGAGCTCGGCCTCGGTGCGCCGCTCGCCGCGCACGCCTACCTCGGCGCCGCGGGCATCGCCGCGTGCCTCCGTGCCGGAGCGGACGTCGTGCTCACGGGCCGCGTCACCGACGCCTCGGTCGTCGTCGGCCCGGCGATGGCGCACTTCGGCTGGGAGCCGACGGCATACGACGCCCTGGCCGGAGCGGTGGCCGCCGGCCACGTCATCGAGTGCGGTACCCAGGCGAGCGGGGGCAACTACGCGTTCTTCACCGAGGTCCCCGACCTCGTCCGACCGGGTTTCCCCATCGCCGAGATCCTCGCCGACGGCAGCTCGGTCATCACCAAGCACCCCGGGACCGCGGGTGCGGTCACCGTCGACACCGTCCTGTCCCAGCTCCTCTACGAGGTCGGCGATGCCCGGTATGCCGGACCCGACGTGACGATGCGCCTGGACTCGGTGCGCGTCGAGGCCGACGGCGACGGGCCGGACCGGGTGCGCATCTCGGGTGTCCGGGGCGAACCGCCGCCCCCCGACCTCAAGGTGTCGTGCACCAGCGTCGGCGGCTACCGCAACGAGATGACCTTCGTCCTCGTCGGCCTCGACATCGAGGCCAAGGCCGAGCTGACCAGGCGCCAGTTCGAGGACGCCCTCGCGCGGCGGCCCGCGGAGCTGACCTGGACCCTCGCCCGGACCGACCACGCGGATGCCGACACCGAGGAGCGCGCCTGCGCCCGGCTCACCGTCGTCGGGCGGGACGCGGACGAGCGTGCCGTCGGCCGGGCCTTCTCCAACGCCGCCGTCGAGATCGCCCTGGGGAGCTATCCCGGCTTCTTCGCGACCACGCCTCCCGGCGCCGGTGCGGCATACGGGGTCTTCACGCCCGGCTACGTCCCACAGGGCGCGGTGCCCCATCTCGCCCATCTCCCCGGCGGCACCACCCAGGTGGTCCCGCCGCCCGAGCGCACGATGACGCTGGAGCCGCTTGCCCTCGACTCCCCCGCGGCCGAGGTCGCCGCCGGTCCCACCCGGCTGGTACCGCTCGGGCTCGTCGTCGGGGCCCGCAGCGGCGACAAGGGCGGCAACGCCAACATCGGCGTCTGGGCGCGCAGCGACGCCGCCTACGCCTGGCTCGTCGCCACCCTCACCGTCGACCGGCTCCGCACGCTGCTCCCCGAGCTGGCCGACCTCCCGCTGACGCGGACGGTGCTGCCCGGGCTGCGGGCGGTCAACGTCGTCGTCGAGGGGCTGCTCGGCGAGGGCGTCGCCTACAACGCCCGGTTCGACCCGCAGGCCAAGGGCCTGGCCGAGTGGCTCCGCTCGCGCCGCGTCGAGGTCCCGGTGTCTCTGCTCACCCCCTCGGACGGACGGACGCCATGACGGTCCTGAGATCGACGCTCGACACCGCGAGCGAGGGCTTCTCGGCGGCGTCCGCGACGATGCGCGAGCGGCTCGCCGAGGTCGAGGCCGAGCACGCCAAGGCCCTCGCCGGCGGCGGCGAGCAGGCCGCGGCACGGCATGCCTCCCGCGGCAAGATGACCGCCCGGGAGCGGATCGAGCTGCTGCTCGACCGGGACACCCCGTTCCTCGAGCTGTGCGCGCTGGCCGGCTTCGGCTCCGGCTTCGCCGTCGGCGGCAGCGTCGCCGGAGGGATCGGCGTCGTCAGCGGCGTCGAGTGCCTCATCGTCGCCAACGACCCCACGATCAAGGGCGGGTCGATGAACCCGTGGGGGCTGCGCAAGATCCTGCGGCTGCAGGAGATCGCCGAGACGAACCGGCTCCCGCTCATCACCCTGGTCGAGTCCGGTGGGGCCGACCTGCCGACCCAGAAGGACATCTTCATCCCCGGCGGCGCGACCTTCCGCAACCTCACCCGGCTGTCCAAGGCCGGCATACCCACCATCGCCCTCGTCTTCGGCAACTCGACCGCCGGCGGCGCCTACCTTCCCGGCATGAGCGACCACGTCGTGATGATCGACCAGCGCTCGAAGGTCTTCCTCGCCGGGCCGCCCCTCGTCAAGGCGGCCACCGGTGAGGAGAGCGACGATGAGTCGCTCGGTGGGGCACGGATGCACGCCCGGGTCTCCGGGCTGGCCGACCACTACGCCGTCGACGAGGCCGACGCGATCCGGATCGGCCGGCGGATCGTCGCGAGGCTCAACTGGCGCAAGGCCGCCGGTCCGGTCACCGCCGCGGCGCGGGAGCCCCGGTATGCCGCCGAGGAGCTTCTCGGCATCGTGCCGGCCGACCTACGCAACCCGTTCGACCCCCGCGAGGTCATCGCCCGGGTCGTCGACGACTCCGACTTCGACGAGTTCAAGCCGGAGTACGGCACCTCGCTCGTCACCGGGTGGGCACAGGTCCACGGCTTCCCCGTCGGCGTCCTCGCCAACAGCCGGGGCGTGCTGTTCAGCGCGGAGTCGCAGAAGGCGACCCAGTTCATCCAGCTGGCCAACCGCTACGACACCCCGCTGATCTTCCTGCACAACACGACGGGCTACATGGTCGGGAAGGAGTACGAGCAGGGCGGGATCATCAAGCACGGGTCGATGATGATCAACGCCGTGTCGAACTCGACCGTCCCGCACCTCTCCGTCCTCATCGGGGCCTCCTACGGCGCGGGGCACTACGGGATGTGCGGGCGGGCGTTCGACCCGCGGTTCGTCTTCACCTGGCCGAGCGCGCGGTCCTCGGTGATGGGCGCCCAACAGCTCGCCGACGTGACGTACTCGGTGTCGAAGGCCTCGGCTCTCGCGCTCGGCAAGGCCTTCGACGAGGAGGCGGGGCTCGCCCTCCGGGCCGCCATCGAGCGGCAGATCGAGTCCGAGTCGGTGCCGCTGGTCCTGTCCGGGATGGTCTACGACGACGGGATCATCGACCCGCGCGACACTCGGACGGTCCTCGGCCTCGCCCTGTCGGCCATCCACTCCGCGCCGGTCCAGGGGACCGACGCCTTCGGCGTCTTCAGGATGTGAGGCAGCCATGACGAGCGCAGCGGCACAGCCGCGACCCATCGCCTCCGTTCTCGTCGCGAACCGCGGGGAGGTCGCCCGCCGGGTGTTCCGGACCTGTCGGGCCCGGGGGCTGGCCACGGTGGCCGTCTTCTCGGACGCGGACGCCGACGCCTGCCACGTCGCGGACGCCGACCGGGCGGTCCGCCTCCCCGGGGTGACCCCGACGCAGACCTACCTGTCGATCACCGCGATCGTCGACGCCGCGCAACGGGCCGGCGCCGACGCGGTTCACCCGGGCTACGGCTTCCTGTCCGAGAATGCCGACTTCGCCCGGGCCGTCATCGACGCAGGCCTGACCTGGGTGGGCCCGCCGCCGGACGCGATCGCCCTCATGGGCAGCAAGATCGAGTCCAAGGCGGTGATGGCCGAGGCCGGGGTCCCGGTGCTGCCGCGGCTGGAGCCGTCGGCCGTCACCGCGGCCGACCTGCCGATCCTCGTCAAGGCCTCCGCCGGTGGTGGCGGCCGGGGGATGCGGGTCGTCACCTCGCTCGAGGACCTCCCCGCGGCCGTCGAGGGCGCGGCACGTGAGGCGGGGTCGGCGTTCGGCGACGCGACGGTCTTCTGCGAGCCGTACCTCGCGACGGGGCGGCACATCGAGGTCCAGATCATCGCCGACGCCCACGGCACGGTGTGGACGCTCGGCGAACGCGAGTGCTCGCTGCAGCGCCGGCACCAGAAGGTCATCGAGGAGGCGCCCTCGCCGCTCGTCGAGCGGATCGGCCCGGCGATGCGGGCCGCCCTGATGGAGGCCGCTCGCTCGGCCGGCGAGGTCATCGGCTACGTCGGCGCCGGCACCGTCGAGTTCCTCGCCGACAACGACGGAAGCTTCTCCTTCCTCGAGATGAACACCCGGCTCCAGGTCGAGCACCCGGTGACCGAGAACGTCACCGGCGTCGATCTCGTCGGGCTCCAGCTCGACATCGCCGAGGGGCTCGCGCTGGCCGGGTCGCCGCCGCCGGTGCGCGGGTGGTCGATCGAGGCCCGGCTGTACGCCGAGGACGCGACGGACGGCTGGCGGCCCCAGTCCGGCACGATCCGCCGGTTCCACGTGCCGGATGTCGCCGCCGAGCTCGCCGTCGTCGAGGGCCGCGGAGTGCGCCTCGACTCCGGGGTCGCCGACGGCAGCGTCGTCTCCGTCCACTACGACCCGATGCTCGCCAAGGTGATCACGACCGCGCCGACCCGGGCCGAGGCGGCCCGGCTTCTTGCGGCGACCCTGCGGCGCAGCGACATCGAGGGCCTGCGGACCAACCGCGACCTCCTCGTCGGTGCGCTCACCCACCCGGAGTTCCTCGCCGGCGACATCGACACCGCGTTCTTCGAGCGACACGACCCCGCCGGCCTCGCCCGGTCGGCCGCCGGGGACCCGACGCTCGCCACCGTCGCCGCGGCGCTCGCCGACGCCGCCGACGCCGCCGACGCCGCACGGCATACCGCGGGCGGTGGTGCCGGTCCGCAGGGCGGCTGGCGGAACCTTCCGTCCCTGCCGCAGCGCCGGGGGTATGCCGGCGACGGCGCCGAGGTCGAGGTCGCCTACCGCTGGGGCCGGGACGGCATGAGCGTCGTGGCCCCGTCCGTCGAGGGCCTCACGGTCCGGTCCGCGGCGCCCGACCTCGTCGTCCTCTCCGTGGGCGGCGTCGTCGGCCGGTATGCCGTGAGCCGGTCCGGTGACGAGCGCGACGTCCGCGGGCCCGACGGGGCGGTCGCGCTCACGGCCCTGCCCCGTTTCGTCGACCCGTCCGCGCAGGCCGTCGCCGGAGCCCTCATCGCCCCGATGCCCGGCCTCGTGGTGCGGGTGGCGGTCTCGGTCGGCGACATCGTCGACGTCGGTGACCCGTTGCTCTGGCTCGAGGCGATGAAGATGGAGCATGTCGTGGCTGCCACGGCGGCAGGGACCGTGGCCCGGGTGGCCGCCGAGGGCCAGCAGGTCGGTCCGGGTGTGGTGGTCGCGGTCGTCGAGCCGGTCGCGAGCGCCGACGAGGGACCCGACACGAGGGCCGGCTCATGAGCGCAGACGCGAACGTGATGGCCCACGAACCGGCCGGCGCGGCGCGCGAGCCCAAACAGGCCCGGAGCCGCGAGACCCGGGCCAGGCTGCTCGACGCCGCCATCACCTGCCTCGCTCGCGACGGGTGGACGAACGCGACGGTCACCGTCATCGCCGACGAGGCCGGGATCAGCCGGGGCGCGCTGCAGCACCACTTCCCGACCCGTGAGGACCTCATCACCGCAGCGCTCGACTACGTCTTCGAGCGCCGGGCCGCCGGCCTCGCCGAGGTCACCGTGCCGACGGGACGCGGCAGCCGGGAGGAGTTCGTCGTCCGGCTGCTCGTCGGCCTCTACAGCGACAACCTGTTCAAGGCGGCCCTTCAGGTGTGGACGGCGGCCGCCGCCGACGAGTCGCTGCGCGCCCAGATCGTCCCGCTGGAGCGGAAGTTCGCCCGCGGCGTGCATGGCCTCGCTGTCCGGCTCCTCGGCGCCGACGACGAGGACCCGACGACCCACGCCCTCATCCAGGCGACCCTCGACATGGCCCGCGGGCTCGGCCTCGCCGACGTCCTCACCGACGACTCCCGCCGACGCGACCGGATCGCTCAGGAATGGGCGGCCATACTCTCCGAGAAGGTTCAGACCCTGACACGTAGCGATGGAGGTCAACGATGACCATGGACAGTGTGGGGACGGGCGCGGGCTCCGGTCCCGGACTCATCACCGACGATGTCTACCGGTGGGCGGCCCAGACCCCCGACGCGCCGGCGATGCGCTACGAGGACACCGACTACACGTGGGGGGAGTGGGGCGAGCGGGTCCGCCGCGTCTCCGGTGCGTTGCTCGCGGCCGGGATCTCCCGCGGTGACCACGTCGCCGTCCTCGACAAGAACCACCCCGCCACCATGGAGGTCACCCTGGGCGCGGGCCAGATCGGCGCGGCCAACGCTGTCGTCAACTGGCGGTTGGCCGGGGCCGAGCTGCGACACGTCCTCGGCGACAGCGCCCCCCGGATCCTCTTCGTCGGTGAGGAGCTCGTCCCCGCCTACGAGTCGGTCAAGGACGACCTGCCCAGCATCGAGCGGGTCGTCGTCGTCGGCGTCGGCGGGGACTACGAGGCGTGGCTGGCCGACGGGTCGGCCGAGCCGGTCGCCGGGATGGCCGCACCCGACGACACGGCCCTCATCCTCTACACCTCGGGCACGACCGGGTTCCCCAAGGGCGCCATGCTCACCCATCGCGGGCTCAACGCCCACACGAGGAACCTCCAGGTCCAGTTCCCGATGACCGAGGGTGACCGCAACCTCGTCGCGATGCCGCTGTTCCACGTCGGCGGCAGCTGTTATGCGCTCATCGGGTTCGCCGAGGGCGCCCCGACGACGATGCTCCGGGAGGTGACCGGCCCGGGCATCATCGGCTCGGTCCTCGGCGGCTGCACCCATGCCTTCCTCGTGCCCGCCGTCCTCGCCGGGCTCGTCCAGGCCGGCCCGGCGGCGATGGAGCCGATGAGCCGGATGAAGATCCTCGGCTACGGCGCCTCGCCGGCTCCGCTGCCGGTGCTGCGGGCCTGCCTGGCGGCCTGGCCGGACATGCGGATCCTCCAGGTCTACGGGATGACCGAGCTCAGCGGGGTCGTCCTCACCCTCTCGCCCGAGGCCCACCGCGACGCATCGCGTCCGGAACGGCTCGCGTCGGCCGGGCATCCGGTCCAGGGCACCGAGATGCGGGTCGTCGACCCGGCGACCTTCGAGGACGCCGAGCCCGGCCAGCCCGGTGAGCTGTGGTTCCGGACCGAACAGGCCATGGCCGGCTACCTCGACCGTCCCGAGGCGACGGCCGAGACGATCACGCCCGAGGGGTGGCTGCGCAGCGGCGACGTGGGACGGGTCGACGACGGTGGGTTCGTCTTCATCGAGGACCGGATCAAGGACATGATCATCACCGGCGGCGAGAACGTGTACTCCCCGGAGGTCGAACGTGTCGTCCAGGAGCATCCGGCCGTCGCCGAGGTCGCGGTCATCGGCATCCCCGACGAGACGTGGGGCGAGTCGATCCTCGCCATCGTCGCCCCGAAGCCCGACGCGACGATCGACCCGGCCGAGCTCATCGCGTTCTGTCGTGAGCATCTCGCGAGCTACAAGTGCCCACGCCGCATCGAGGTCGTCGACGTCCTGCCGCGCAACGCCTCCGGGAAGCTCCTCAAGCCCCCCCTGCGCCGTCCGTACTGGGAGGGCCACGAGCGCCGGATCTGAGCGCTCATCCCGACCACGCGGCGAGCCGGCGCGGCACGGCATACCCCGCATCGCGACACGGCCTACCGCTGTATTCGGATGTATGCCGTCAGCGCTAGAAAGGCGTATAGCCTCCGATCGTGGACCCGATCCGGAACCCCTACGCGCCCGGTGCCGGGCAGCGCCCGCCCGAGCTGGCCGGCCGTGACGAGCAGCTCGATGCCTTCGACGTCGTGCTGGAACGGGTGGTGCGCGGCCGTCCGGAGCGCTCGGTCGTCCTCACCGGGCTGCGCGGCGTCGGCAAGACCGTGCTGCTCAACGCGATGCGGTCGGCCGCGGTCCGTGCCGGGTGGGGGACCGGCAAGCTCGAGGCCAGGCCGGACACCTCGCTGCGGCGGCCGCTCGCCTCGGCCCTGCATCAGGCGGTGCGCGAGCTGGGGCTGCCGGCGGGAGAGTCGGTCGACCACGCCCTCGGAGTGGTCAAGGCGTTCGGCCAGCGCGAGCCGGGGGGCTCGTCGGGTCGGGCGGGCCGAACGGCCAAGCTGCGCGACCGGTGGAACCCGGGGATCGCCGCGCCGGCCGTGCTGGGGCGGGCCGACTCCGGCGACATCGAGATCGACCTCGTCGAGCTGCTGACCGACGTCGGCGGACTGGCGGCCGAGGCCGGTCGCGGGGTCGCGGTCTTCATCGACGAGATGCAGGACCTCGGGCCAGACGACGTCTCGGCCCTGTGCGCGGCCGCGCACGAGATCTCCCAGTCGCGCCTGCCCGTCATCGTCGTGGGGGCCGGGCTGCCGCATCTGCCGTCGGTTCTTGCGGCGTCGAAGTCGTACTCGGAGCGGCTGTTCCGCTATGTCCGGATCGACCGGCTCGACCGCTCGTCGGCCGATGCGGCGCTCGTCGTCCCCGCCGAGGAGGAGGGGGCCGCCTACGAGCCGGAGGCCCTGGTGGCGATGTATGCGGCGACCGGCGGCTACCCCTACTTCGTCCAGGCCTACGGGAAGGCGGTGTGGGACCTCGCGCCCCGCTCGCCGGTCACGACGTCGGACGTCGCGGTGGCTGCTCCGGAGGCGGAGGCCGAGCTGGCCGTGGGGTTCTTCGGCAGCCGGTTCGAGCGGGCGACGCCGGGGGAGCGGGAGTACCTGCGGGCCATGGCCGACGTCGCGGGCGCCGACCCGGTAGCCGACCCGGCCACCGGCTCGGTCGCCGGCCCGACCGCCGACTCGGTGGCGACCGCCGACGTGGCGGCGCACCTCGGCCGCAAGCCCCAGTCGCTCTCACCGGCACGGGACGCGCTGCTCAAGAAGGGACTCATCTACTCGGGCGAGCGCGGTCGGATCGCCTTCACTGTTCCCCACTTCGGCCGGTACCTGCGCGACCACGGCTGAGCGGCGCAGCGGGTCAGCCGCCGCAACTCGTCCCGGGCGTTGACGCCGGGGGCTGCCCCAACCCCATGGCCGGCCCGATAAACGTACGCCGTACGTCTTGACAGGCTTACGACGTAAGGCTACGCTCCTATCATTCTTACAACGTAAGGGACGGGCCTCGCGAAGCCGCCACCAACCCGCTCCCGCACGGACCGAACCACTCGAAAGGTCAGTCATGTCAACCGAACCCAGCGCCCGCTCCACCCTCACCGCCACCCGACCCACCACCGCTGCCACCCCCGCCACCGCCCCGACGGCGCGCGCGGCGGCCCGCTGGGCCGGCGGCGGGTACGTGACCGTCTTCGTCCTGGCGATCTTCGCCAACTTCCTCGCACTGACCCCCGTCCTGGACGCGGCAGGCCCCGCCGCCGCGATGGAGCGGATCGCCGACTCACCGACGGTCCTCCGGCTGGGGACGGCGGCCTTCCTCGTCATCTTCCTCATCGACATCGTCATCGCCTGGGCGCTCTACGTCCTGTTCCGCCCCGTCAACGCCGGCATGTCGCTTCTCGCCGGATGGTTCCGACTCGGCTACACCGTCATGCTCGGCGTGGCCATCGTGTTCCTCTACCTCCCGATGCTTCTCGTCACCGACGCCTCCGGGTTTGCCGTTGGCGAGCGCGAGGGCCTGGCGTACCTGTCGCTGCGCGCCTTCGAGTTCACCTGGGTCGCCGGACTGGCGGCATTCGGCATCCACCTCGTCCTGATCGGTCGTCTCGTTCTGGCCAGCCACGGGACGTCCCGGGTGCTCGGGTGGCTCCTCATGGTCGCGGGAGCGGCCTACGTGACCGACACGGTCGCGCACATCGTCCTGGCCGACTACCAGGCGTATGCCGACCTGTTCCTCGCCATGGTTGCCCTGCCGTCGATGGTCGGCGAGCTCGCCTTCACGGTCTGGCTGCTGAGGGTCGGCCTGGGACGCCGCCCCCAGCCCCTGCCGCGGTGAGGCGGCGTCTCGCCCGGGTGGTCAGCGGATCCGGCGACCGAGCGTGGCGTAGGCGAGGGCGCCGAGCGGGATGGGCAGCCAGTAGGCGAGCAACCGCCACGCGAGGATGCCGAGGACCGCGCCGGCGTGGGGAGCCCCGAAGGCGACGAGGGCCGGGATCATCAGGCTCTCCGACAGGCCCAGCCCGCTGGGGGTGAGGGGCAGCCACGTGCCGAGCGCCTGGATGGCATAGATGACGGCCAGGCTCTGCAGGCCCACCGCGGGGCCGAACGCCCGCAGGCACACCCACAGGGTGAGGGCGTCGAGGATCCAGTTGCCGCCCGACAGGCCGGCCGCCACGGAGAACCGGGCGGGTTCGACGACGACCCCACGGAGGTGCCGGACGACATCACGCCGGGACAGCCCGTCGAAGAGGGCGGCCAACCGGGCCCCGACGAGCGGGGTTCGCCCGACGAGCTCGTGCAGGCGGGCCCGGGCCGAGCGGCTGGCGACGGAGCGCGCGACCAGGACGACGACGACGAGAACGCCGGCGGCCGTGGCGGTGGGGGCGAACGCCCAGCTGGACAGGCCACCGCTGAGGGCGGCACCGGTGAGCAGCCCGCCGAGGAGCAGCACCATGAGCACGACCGCCGAGCCGAGCCCCTGGGCGAGCTTGGTGATTCCGGCATCGCCCGCGGGTACGCCGTCGGCGACGAGGAGCCGCCAGGACAGCGCCGTCCCCGCGGCGCCCCCGTCGGGGAGACAGTGCCCGAGGGCGATGGCGCTGAGGTCGATCCGGGCGACCCGGTCGTACGGCGGGCGAGTTCGGGTCGGCAGGAGGACCTGGGTGGCCAGGGTGTAGAGGACGAGCGATCCGATCTCGGTCGCCACGGCCAGTGCGATCCACGGGACGCTGACCTGGCCGAGAACATCTCGCCAGGCACCGAGCCCGCTCAGCTGCGGGAGGACGAAGAGCCACATGACCACGGCGAGCACCGCCAACCGGGCCAGCATGGCCAGGGCGCGCCGGTGCTCGGTCAGCCAGGCACGGGCATACCACCGCCCCGAGGCCGACGGCGACGGCGAGAGGGTCGAAGACGTCGAGGCGAGCGACGAGGTCGAGGTGGATGAGGGCGTCGTCAGGCCCGGCGGGGGGTGGGGGCCACGCTCTCCCACCGCGCTCGTCGGCTCGGGCACCGGCACATGATGCAGTCGGTTGCTGGGAGAGCGCCGAGAACTCCCCCCGACTTTCGGCGGCCCGAGGGTGGTGGTGGTCGAGTGGCCAGGAATCGCCGTCCACGCCCGCTCCGACACGGCGATTCGTGGCCACTCGACGCCGGGGCGCCGTGGCCGAGTGGGTCGGACCGGTCACCCGCCTCTCAGTGCGGCGACCTACGGTGATGACGTGACGCAGCCGACCCGAGGTGACGACACAGCGCTGGCGCCCGCCCCCCACCCACCGGACGGGGCCCAGCCGCCCCAGTCCGGGTGGCACTGGGCCCCGTGGCTCGCCGAGTTCGCCGGTACCGCGTTCCTTCTGCTCGGCGGGCTGTCCGCGGTGTTCCTCGACTTCGGCCCCTCGAGCCCGGTGGCCGAGCTGCTCCCGAGCCGGTCGGCGCGCTTCCTCGTCACCGGAGTCCTCTTCGCGGGGTGCGGCAGCCTCGTCGCGGTCAGCCCGCTCGGGCGGTGCAGCGGCGCCCACCTCAACCCCGCGGTCACCCTCGCGTTCTGGACCCAGCGACGGGTTCACGTCCACGACCTGGCCGGGTACGTCGTGGCGCAGCTGCTCGGTGGCGTGGCGGCGGCATACCTGCTCGCCTGGATCTGGGGACCGACGGCCCGCGCGCTCGACGACGGGGCCACCTCACCGGGCAACGGGCTGACCGCCGGCCAGGCTGCGGTCGTCGAGGCGGCCATGACGGCGAGCCTCGTCCTGCTCATCTTCGTCATGACCGCCTCCCGGCGGACCGCCCGGTGGACCCCTCTCGGCGTGTGGGTCCTCATCGCCGCCCTCGTCTGGCAGGGCGCCCCGTACACGGGCACGAGCCTCAACCCGGCCCGCAGCCTCGGCCCGGCCCTCGTCGCCGGCGCCTGGGCCGACTTCTGGGTCTACGTCGTCGGCCCGCTGTCCGGGTCCCTCGTCGCCGTGGCCTTCTTCGCCCTCGTCAAGCGGGTGCGCCGGGTCGAGGTGCTCACCGCGAAGCTGTTCCACGACGAGCGGTACCGGAGCACCCTCGGCGGCCTGCTCCCGGTCGCCGTACGTCGGGACCGACCCGACCCGGGGTGACCCCCGCCACGGCACTAGGCTGAGTCGACGGCTGACAAGCCTCGCCGCGTGTCCCCCGTTGCACCGGCTCACGGGCCCGCCATCGACAGCACGGAGCAACAGAGCGAGGAACGATGCCCGACCCGGTCCACTCGCAGACGGTTCTCGTCATCAACGCCGGGAGCTCGTCGCTCAAGTTCGCCCTCGTCGACTCCGGCTCCGGCGACCGGGTCCTGTCCGGACTCGCCGAACGCCTCGGCGGCGACGCGACCCTGCGGGTGAGTGGGCCCGAGGGCGAGCACCCCGTCCCCCTCGCGGGGGCCGACCACGACGCGGCCGTCTCGGCGATCCTCGGCGCGGTCGCCGGTCTCGACCCGCTGCTGCATCCGGTCGGGGTCGGTCATCGCATCGTCCACGGGGGAGAGCGGTTCGCCGACTCGGTCCTCATCACCGACGAGGTGGTCGCCGCGGTCGAGGAGTTCGCCCCGCTGGCACCGCTGCACAACCCGCCGGGGCTGCTCGGCATCCGCGCCGTCAGGTCCGTGTGGCCGGACATGCCCCAGGTGGCCGTCTTCGACACGGCGTTCCACCAGTCGATGCCTCCCCGGGCCTTCCGGTATGCCGTGCCGGCGCCGTGGTACACCGAGCACGGCGTCCGGCGCTACGGGTTCCATGGGACGAGCCATCGCTTCGTGAGCGGGCGGACCGCCGAGATCCTCGGCCGCGACCCCGCGGACCTCGCGCTCGTCGTCGCCCATCTCGGCAACGGCTCGAGCGCGACGGCCGTGCTGGGCGGCCGCTCCGTCGACACGACGATGGGCCTGACCCCGCTGGAGGGGTTGGTCATGGGGACCCGCTCCGGCGACGTCGACCCCGGCCTGTTCGGCTACCTCGGGGACGAGTGCGGGATGTCGGCGCACGAGGTCACCCGAGCGCTCAACACCCGCAGCGGCCTGCTTGGGCTGTCCGAGCTGACGAACGACATGCGGGAGATGTGGCAGGCCCGCGACGCCGGCCACCCGGGCGCTCGGCTGGCGATCGACGTCTTCGTCTACCGCCTCGCCAAGCATCTCGCGGGGCTCGTCGTGGCGCTCGGGCGGCTCGACGCCCTCACCTTCACCGGCGGGATCGGTGAGAACGACGCCCGGGTGCGCGCGATGACGGTCCAGGCCCTGGGCTTCCTCGGGCTTCGCCTGGACCCGGAGCGGAACCTCGCCCACGGACGTGGGTCGGGGGGGCGGATCGGGACGGGCGACGGCGCGGAGATCCTCGTCGTCCCCACCGACGAGGAGCGGATGATCGCCATGGACACGATCCGGCTGGTCCGGACGACGAGCGAGGGGTGAGGCCGCCATGGCACGGACCATTCTCGTGGCGCCGAGCGGACCGCGCGTCGGTCTGACGAGCGCCTGCCTCGGGCTGCTCCGGGCCCTCGACGAGCGGGGCGTCGACGTCTCCTTCATCAAGCCGCTCGGGCAGCCCCGCGCCGATGACGGCCTCGACATCTCCGCCGAGCTGATCCGTGCGCTGACCCCGCTGCGGCCGGCCGACCCGCTGCCCGCGAGCGTGATGGAGGAGCTGCTCAGCACCGGAGGCATGGACGACCTCCTCGAGGAGGTCGTCACCCGGTGGCAGCCGGCGGCGGCGGGGCACGATGTCGTGGTCGCCGAGGGGCTCAACCCCGGGCCGACCCAGATCTACTCCGGCCGGGTCAACCAGGCCATGGCGAGGGCGCTCAACGCCGACGTCGTCCTCGTCGGGACCTTCCCGACCGTCGAGGGGCACCTCGAGCCGAGCGCCGACGGACCTGGTGCGCGGGCCGAGGCCTTCGACCACGTCGCCGAGGGGCTGTCCATCACGGCGGCCACCTACTCGACGGGAGAGGCGACCCGCGTCGTCGGCTGCATCGTCACCAGGGTCCCGACCGTCGACGACGACGCGCTCGACCTCCTCACCGGCGCCCTCGAGCGGCGCGGGCTGCGGCTGCTCGCGGCGATTCCCTATCGGGCCGACCTCACCCAGCCTCGGGTCCACGACCTCGTCCGCGAGACCGGCTGCCGGGTGCTCCACGAGGGTGAGCTCGACCGTCGCATCAAGGGCACCTCGGTGTTCGCCCAGGCGGTCCCCGGCGGCCTGCGGGTCCTCACCGAGGGCGAGCTCATCGTCGTCCCCGGCGACCGGCACGACGTCATCATGGCCGCGAGCCTCGCCGCCCTCGGGGGGACGCCGCTCGCCGCGCTCCTCCTCAGCGCCGGTGTCGAGCCCGACCCGACGGTGTGGTCCCTGTGCCGGGCCGCCATGGACACCGGGCTGCCGGTCCTGGTGACCGACGACATGACCTACGACGCGGTCACGCTCGTCCAGGACATCGACATCGAGCTGTCCGTCGACGACCTCGTCCGCGGTGAGGCGGTCATGGCGCACGGCGCCGCAGCGTTCGACGACGAGGTCATCGAAGGTGTCCTCTCGGCGCCGGAGGCACGGCGGCTCAGCCCTGCGGCCTTCCGGTACCGGCTCGTCGAGCTGGCTCGCAGGGCCGACGCCCGCATCGTCCTACCCGAGGGGCTGGAGCCGCGGACCCTGCGCGCGGCGGTCGAGTGCGCGCGCCGGGGCATCGCCCACCCCGTTCTCCTCGGCCCGCCGGACGCCGTGCGCCAGCGGATCGCGAACCTCGGCCTCGAGCTGCCGGAGGGCCTCGAGATCATCGACCCCGAGGCGGTCGCGGAGCGCTACGTCGCGCCGCTCACCGCCCTGCGCGCCCACAAGGGGTGGACCGAAGGCGTCGCCCGCGAGCGGCTGCTCACCGACCCCATCACCGTCGCCACGATGATGGTGCAGCTGGGCGAGGCCGCCGGCCTGGTGGCGGGCGCCGAGCACACGACGGCGCACACCGTCCGCCCGGCGCTGCAGATCCTCGGCACCGCCCCGGGCTCCGCGCTCGTATCATCGGTCTTCTTCATGTGCCTACCCGACGAGGTCCTCGTCTACGGGGACTGCGCCATCAACACCAACCCGACGGCCGAGCAGCTCGCCGACATCGCGATCCAGAGCGCGGGGTCCGCCGAGGCCTTCGGGATCGAGCCACGGGTGGCCATGATCAGCTTCAGCACCGGTGAGTCCGGCGCAGGTCAGGATGTCGACAAGGTCGTCGCGGCCACCCGCATCGTCCAGGAACGCCGGCCCGACCTGGCCGTCGACGGGCCGCTCCAGTACGACGCCGCCTCGTCGAGGTCGGTCGGCAAGAGCAAGCGGCCCGGCAGCGTCGTCGCCGGGCGCGCCACCGTCTTCGTCTTTCCCGACCTCGACACCGGCAACACGACGTACAAGGCGGTCCAGCGCAGCGCCGACGTCGTCAGCATCGGCCCGATGCTCCAGGGGCTGGCCAAGCCGGTCAACGACCTCAGCCGTGGCGCCCTCGTCGAGGACATCGTGTACACGATCGCCCTCACCGCCGTCCAGGCCGGCGCCTCCGCCTCTTGATACGGTCGGCGCGATGGCGACCTTCCGGCACGCACCCGAGGTGTGGGCGGCCTTCCCGTACCTCACGCCCGTCGTCCTGCGGCTGCGCGGCGTCACCGACGGTCCCGACCCGTCGGCCCGGGTCGCGGCATACGTCGCCCGTGCCCGTGCCATGCTCGACGGGCGGACCGAGTCCGAGCTGCCGCAGATCCAGGCCTGGCGGCGCGTCTACAGCCAGATGGGCCTGAAACCGACGCAGTACCGGTGCGCCGCGGAGGCCCTGCTGCGACGGCTCCGCCGCGACGGCGACCTGCCGAGGGTGCATCCGCTCGTCGACCTCTGCAACGCGTTGTCCGTCGCGTATGCCGTGCCCGTGGCGGCGTTCGACCTCACCCACGTCACCGGGTCGCTCACCGTGCGTCCGGCGTCCGGGCAGGAGCGCTACCTGACCTTCTCCGGCGAGGTCGAGCACCCCGCCGAGGGCGAGATCGTCTTCGCCGACGAGGCCGGCGCCGCCCATGCGCGACGCTGGGCCACCCGCCAGAGCGGGGTGTCGGCGGTCCGGGCGGACAGCGCGGAGATCCTCGTCGTGGCCGAGGCCCACCACGCCGGGGCGGCCGAGGACATGGCGGCGCTCGCGGCCGAGCTGGGTGCCGATCTCGCCGAGCTGTGGGGAGTCGATGCCCCGGGCTCTGTCCTCACCGCTGCCACGCCGTTCGCCGACCTGGCCTGACCGCGCGCCGTCGGAGGGGCCGGGCCGGGTCCGCCTATCCTGGTGAGCGGCCCCGACCGTCCGCCCCAAACCCGCCCTGCGTCGCCGGCCCGAGCCCTACCCTGGCCATGGAGCCCGTCCGGTGGCGGGGTCCCGGTCTCGCCCCGGGCGGGGCCGTCCGAGGGGGAAGATGTCCGACCTGAAGGTGTTCCGCGTCCGCGGTGACGACGCGGTCGAGATCCGCGGCGTGCTGCCTGCCGACGGGTCGGTGCACCGCGTCATCCTGAGCAACGCCGAGGCCATGCTGGGCATTCGGCTCCTTGCCAGGGACTACGGGACAGGTTCCCGGCATGGTGGCCGGGTCCCAGCGATCGGGCTCGACGAGAACGACGCCCCCGTCGTCGTCGAGGTCGAGCGGAGCCCGGGCGACGGGGTCATCGCCCGGGGGGTGTTCTTCCTCGACTGGCTTCTCGACCACCGGGCCGACGCGCGGCTCCTCGCCACCGAGCGGCTCGGTGCGCCACAGGCGGCGGCGATCGACTGGCGAGCGCCGCGGCTGATCTGCCTGGCCCCGGGGTTCACCCGCTACGACCTCCATCTCGCCGGGCAGATGGCCAGGGCCGTCGACCTGGTCCGCTACACCGAGCTCGACGGCGACCTCGTCGCTCTCGAGCACCTCTCGCCGGGCAGCGTCGACGAGGGGGCGCATGCGGCAGGCACGCCGGAGCGCACTCGCGGCGGGGCCCATGGTCACGCGGCATACCGGACCGTCACCGAGGACCTCGCGGCGGCCCCCGAGGCCCTTCGGGAGGCGTATGCCGTCCTCTCGGCCTTCGTCGAGGCGCTCGGTGAGGACGTGACCCGGCGGGTGCGCGACACCTACATCGCCTACCGCCGGCTGCGGAACTTCACCTGCGTCGAGGTCGACCTGCGCGAGGGGGCGCTGCTGCTCTACCTGCGGCTCGACCCGGACACCATCGAGCTCGAGGACGGCTTCACCCGGGATGTGACCCGGCTCGGGCACTTCGGGACGGGCTACCTCGAGGTGCGGGTCACCGACCAGGCGAGCCTGGACCGGGCCCTGCCGCTCGTCCGGGCAAGCTACCTCGTGGGCTGACCCGAGGGTCGCCCGTCGGCGTGCCGGCCGGGCTAGTGGACGGTCAGGACCGCGGCGCCGGTGACGTTGCCGTGGGCGAGGTCGCGCAGGGCGCGGTCCGCCCGCTCCAGCGGGTATGCCGTCGTCGTCGGCCGCACGCCGAGCCGCGCGGCGAGCAGAAGCAGCTCCTCCCCGTCCCGGCGGGTGTTGCTCGTGACGCTCGTGACGGTGCGCTCCCGAAACAGGTGCCGCTGGTAGTCCAGGGCGGGGATGTCGCTGAGATGGATCCCGGCCAACGCCAGTGTCCCGCCGGCGTCGAGCGCCTCGAGCGCGACGGGGACGAGGTCGCCGACCGGGGCGAAGACGATGGCCGAGTCGAGGGGGACCGGCGCGGCGGCGTACGCCTCACCGGCCGAGGCGGCCCCGAGCTCCATCGCCAGGCGCCGGGCGCCCGCGCCGCGGGTGAGGACGTGGACCTCGGCGCCCTGGGCGATGGCGATCTGGGCGGTGATGTGGGCGCTCGCGCCGAAGCCGTAGATGCCGAGCCGGCCGCCCGGCGGGACCCGGGCGCGCAGCAGCGAGCGGTAGCCGATGATCCCGGCGCACAGCAGCGGCGCGGCGGTGGCGTCGGCGAAGTCCTGCGGGATCGGGTAGGCGAAGGCCTCGGGCACGCTCGCGTACTCGGCATACCCGCCGTCCTCGTCCCACCCGGTGTACCGCGAGCCCTCGCAGAGGTTCTCCCGGCCCGAGCGACACCACCGGCAGACCCCGCAGGTATGCCGGAGCCAGGCGACGCCGACCCGGTCGCCCTCGACGAGCCGCCCGGATCCGGGGCCGAGGCGGACGACCCGCCCGACGATCTCGTGGCCCGGGATGACGCCGGGGTGGTGGACGGCGAGGTCGCCCTCGGTGACATGGAGATCGGTCCGGCAGACCCCGCACGTGCTCACCTCGACGAGGACCTCGCCCGGCCCGGGGTCCGGGACGGGCCGCTCGACCAACCGCAGCGGCCCGGAGTCGATCGGCCCCGGTTCATCGACGACCCAGGCCCTCATCACGTCTCGCGTGCCCATGCCGACCTCCTCGGATGGCTCGCTCCTCAGCATCCCACCACCGGCCCCGGCGGGCTGGGCGAGGGATGGTCCGAGGCCCCGGTGGCGGCGCCCGCCGCGAGTGGAGCGCACCCGCAGGGCGTGGTGTCTCCCGCGCGGTCAGCTTCCTGGCTTCGCGCCGGCCCTCGAGGTCGCGTCGCGGGCGATGCCGTCGATGAGTCCGGGGAAGACCAAGCGGTGGAAGGGCGCGACCGCGTACCAGTACGCGCGGCCGAGCAGTCCGCGCGGGCGGAAGCGGGCGGTCTGCACCAGCAGCGTTCCGGAGTCCTGCGCCTCGACCCGCCACTCGAGCCAGGCCTCACCCGGGACGCGCATCTCGGCGTGCAGCACGAGCAGCCGGTCCGGCTCCAGGTCCTCGACACGCCAGAAGTCGACGGGCTCCCCGATGGACAGGTGGTCGGGGTGTCTGCGGCCGCGTCGCAGCCCGGGGCCCCCCGCGATCCGGTCCGCGAGGCCGCGCATCTTCCACAGCAGCTCTCCCCGGTACCAGCCGCGGTCGCCCCCCACCCGGCATACGGCCTGCCAGGTGTGATGGGGGTCCGCCGCGACGACGACGGTGCGGACGTCGGAGAGCTCGGTGCCGCCGGTCCAGTCCGGGTCGGTGGCGGCGGACTGCCAGACGGGCGAGGACGCATCGTCGAACGTCGTCGGGACGTCGCCCACCGCGGTCCGTCCGATGGCGCTGTGGATCGCCACCGCGAGCGGGATGCGCTCGAAGGGGAAGAGCACCTCGGCCCGGTGGTCGGTCACCGTCACCGCGTTGATGAGGGAGTCGACCAGCGGGCGGGCCAGCTGCGCGGGCACCGGCGTGACGAGGCCGACCCACAGCGACGACAGCCGCGGGGTGAGGAACGGCACGGGGATGAGCCGGCGCCTCCGCAACCCGGCCTGCTCGGCATACATGGCCATCATCCCGGCATAGGAGACGACATCGGGGCCGCCGATCTCGAGGATCCCCTCGACGGGCTCGGGCCGCTCGATGACGGCGACGAGATAGCGCAGCACGTCCCTGACCGAGATCGGCTGGCACAGTGTGCCCACCCACTTCGGCGTGACCATGACCGGCAGCACCTCCGTGAGGTAGCGGAGCATCTCGAAGCTCGCCGACCCCGAGCCGATGACGACGGCCGCGCGCAGCTCGACGGTGGGGAGCGGGCCGGCGGCGAGCACGGCGCCGACGTCATGGCGGCTGCGCAGATGGGCACTCAGCTCGCTGTCGTCGTCCCCGAGCCCGCCGAGGTAGACGATCCGCCGCACCCCCGCCTCCTCCGCGGCCCGCCGGAAGTTCTCGGCGATCGCGCGCTCCCGGGCGACCCAGTCCCGGCCCTCGCCGATGCTGTGCACGAGGAAGACGGCGACGTCGACACCGGCCATCGCCTCGCCGAGGTCGCCCGCGACGTCGGCCCGGACGACGTCGACCGCGCCGCGCCACGGCGCCGGGTCGAGCTTGCGCGGGTCGCGGACCGCGCACCGGACGGTGTGCCCGCGGGAGAGGAGCTCGGCGACCAGGCGGCCCCCGACGTAGCCCGAGGCCCCGGTGACGAGCACCCGCCCCGGCCCCGCCGGGGCAAGGTCCTCCCCGCGTGGTCGGGTGGTGTCGTCGGCGCTCATGGTGGTGGTCCGCTCTGTCGTCGGGTCGGGTGACCCGCACCCCGACCCTACGTCTCCGTGGGGCCCCTGTCCGGACGTGTCGAGGGTCCCCGGCGGCCGTCCGGGTTCGCGACGGGGTCACCCGGGGTTGAGGCACGCGCCCGGCGCTGCGAGAGTGGCAGGTGACCCGAGGAGGACGTATGCCGATCCCGCTCTCCGTCACGCGGTTCAACGCCCGCGTCCTCAACAAGGGGATGGTCCACCTCGTCGGCCACCTCGACCTCGTCGAGCTCGAGCACGTCGGCCGGAAGACGGGGCAGGTGCGCCGGACGCCGATCATGGCCTTCCGTGACGGCGACGAGGTGACGGTGGCGCTCACCTACGGCCCGGAGGTTCAGTGGCTGAAGAACATCACGGCGGCCGGGGGAGCACGGATGCGGTTCGGGCGGGAGTGGGTCGCCCTCGGGCCGCCGCGTCGGCTTTCGAGCGACGATGGGCTGGCGCGGATGCCGCAGCCTCAGCGCAGCGCCCTGGCCCATCTCATCCACTGCCGCGACTACGTGGCGTTCCCCGTCGTCGACGAGCGGGACGCCGACCCGGCGAGCTGACCCATCGCCGGGTCGCGTCACACGCGCGGTCACACGCTCTCGCCCGAGGGTGGTCGGTATCGGAAACACCGACCACCAAGGAGTGAGAAACATGCCGTTGATCAACGTGAAGGTGATCGAGAACGTGTTCACCGACGACCAGAAGAGGGACATCGTGGGTCGCCTGACGGACGCCATGGTGTCCGTCGAGGGTGAGGCCATGCGCGGGGTCACCTGGGTCGTCCTGGAGGAGGTCAAGAGCGGGGACTGGGGCATCGGGGGTCAGTGCCTGACGACCCAGGCCGTGCACGAGCTCGCCGCGGGGGTCGCCGTGGGCTGAGCGGCCCCGACGGGTCGGGCGGCGCGTGGACCCCGCGCGCCGCCCGACCCGTGTCCCGGCCTGCTACCTCGGGTCCGCGGCCCCGACGCTCGCGACCAGGCTGTCCAGCGCCGGGTTGTCGATCGCGGCTGCGCCGAGCCGGGCCGCCTCGGCCTGGTCCCGGTCACCTGCCCGCGCCCGGTGCAGCTGCGCCCGGACGAGGTGCTCGCGCTGCCCGGTCCGAGCCGCCAGACGGTACAGCGACCGCGACCAGTGCTCGGACGGCGGTGGCGCGTCGAGGGCGGCGGCGTCTGCCCTCGCGACGATGTCGCAGCCGGCGTCGAGGAGATGCGCGACCGGCCAGAGGTACCAGGGAGTCGGGGCCAGCCCCGCCCGGACCCAGTCCAGCGCGGCGGCGACGTCGCCGCGTGCCGCGGCGGTCCGTGCCTGGCCGCAGGCCACCGTGGTGAGCCAGCAGTGGTCCCGTGACTCGGTCGCCAGCACCCACGCGTGGTCAAGCAGCTCGACGGCGGTGTCCAGGTCCCCGCAGGCCACCGCCGCCTCGGCGCGGAAGTTCTGGGCCCAAGGGAGGAACGCCACCCACCGCTCCCTGGTGATGTCGGCCAGGGCCGCGTCGAGCACCGCGGCGGCGCGGAGCGGCTCGCCGCACAGGAGGTGGATCCGGCCGACCATCGAGCGGGACCAGGCCGCCTGGCGGACCAGGCCGGCCTCCTCGGCGTCGGCGACGGATGCGGCCAGCGCCTCGAGCGCCGGCGCGTAGTGGGCGGTGTCTGATCGGTTCATCCCGCGCACCCCGAGGACCTTCGACCGCTGGGCGACGCCTGGGGTGAGCGCGAACGCGGTGTCGAGCCAGGCGTCGGCCCGGTCGTGGTGGCCGAGCTGGACGCCGAGGAAGGCCAGCTCCCGGCAGGCCTCCGACGCGGTCTCCGTGTCACCGACGGAGCGAGCGGCTGCCAGGCCGCGCAGCAGAGGCCCGGCGACCTCGGCGCCGCGTAGGCCCGCGCCATGGATCTGGCACCCGGCGAGGGTGACGAGCGCCGTCGCCTCCAGCGCGGGGTCCGCGACGTTCTTCGCGATGTCGACCGCCCTGAGCAGCTGCTCGGTGCCCGGACCGACGGCGCCCGCCGAGAAGGACGCCTTCCCAGCGGCCAGGTAGGAGCGGGCACTCGCGCCGCTGTTGTTCGGCGGGACCACCGTGGCGGTGAGGGACGCAGGGCGCGCCGTCGCCCACCGGACGATGTCGTGGGGAAGGTCGACTCCCAGCTCATCGCGGAACAGGCGTTCACTGACCTCCACCTGGCGCCGCGCCGCCGCGGGGTTGCCGGCCTCGGCCAACGACCGCACGAGCAGTGCGTGGCACGTGGCGTCGAACGGGTCGATCGCCAGGCCGTGCGCGGCGAGGCTGCCGGCCGGCACCGGGCTGCCGATCTCGAGGTGGTGCAGCGCCGACTCGCAAACCAACGCGAGGGTGCTGGCGCGCAGGTGTTGACGGGTCACCTCGACCCACGAGGTGAAGGCCGGGCTCGACACGACATCGATGCCTTCGAGGAACTCACCACCGAGACGGAGGATCCGCTCGGCGTCGAGAAGGGTCGACTCCAGCGACCGCACGTCAAGCACGACCTCGATCCCCAGCTCGACCGGGTCTCCGTGCAGCGCCGTTGGCGCCTGGAGCGCTCGGCGCAGCTCGCTGAGGTTCCAGCGTAGGGCGCCGTGGGGATCCTCCGCGTCCGAGAAGAGCAACGTGGCGAGCTCCTGGCGGCTGGGCGGGCGCTCGGCCAGGGCGACGTAGGCCAGCATCGCCCACGCCTTGCGCCCCCGAGGCGACCCCAGCGGGCGGCCGTCGCTTTCGAGGCGAGGCCGTCCCATGAACCGAAGCGTGAGCACCGGGACCATCCCTCACCTCCTGGGGTGCGTCCCACCCGACTCTAGGTGGCGGGCCGGCTCATCGGGAGGTTCCGGTGGGCCCACCCGGGTCCGGCGCCGGAGCGCCGCTGTGCGCCGACCCGGCGGGCTGACCCGGCTCAGCTGCTCGCGGGCGGGTTGAGCAGGCCGGCCAGCCGCTCCAGTGCCGCGGGCCGGATGCGGTAGTAGACCCAGGTCCCGCGGCGCTCCGACCCGACCAGGCCCGCTTCGCGCAGCACGCGCAGGTGGTGCGAGATCGTCGGTGCGCTGAGCTCGAACGCCCCGGTGAGGTCGCACACGCACGCCTCCGGGGTGGCCGCGATGAGCGAGACCAGCCGCAGCCGGACCGGGTCTCCCAGCGCCTTGAACATCGGCGCGATCGCGGCGGCGTCGTCCTCGGTCAGCGGCGGGGCAGCGAGCGCGCAGCAGGGAGGGGTGGGCTGGAACGGCGGCGACATGCCTCTATATTGACAGACATCGAATCAAGGTGCACCCTGTTCCTGGTTCGATATCCATCAAAACAGGAGACCAGCATGACGACCGAGCAGGCCTCGTCCACCATGAGCGACACCGAGATCCGCGAGGCGGTGCGCGGCCACTACGCCGCCGCGGCCCGCAGCTCGCTGGAGATGTCCGGCGCCGAGGCCGGCTGCGGCTGCGGGAGCGCCGACAAGGACCCCATCAGCGCCGACCTGTACGCCGCCGCCGACGCCCCGTCGGCGGGTGCGCTCGCCGCGTCGCTGGGGTGCGGCAACCCCACGGCCCTGGCCGACCTCCACCCCGGAGAGGTCGTCCTCGACCTCGGCTCCGGCGGCGGCCTTGACGTGCTGCTGTCGGCCCGCCGGGTCGGACCGGACGGCACGGCATACGGCCTCGACATGACGAGCGAGATGCTCGAGCTGGCCCGGCGCAACCAGGAGGAGGCGGGCGTGACCAACGCGCAGTTCCTCCAGGGCAGCATCGAGGACGTGCCGCTGCCCGACGCCTCGGTCGACGTCGTCATCTCCAACTGCGTCGTCAACCTCTCGACCGACAAGGACGCCGTGCTGCGTGAGTCGTTCCGGGTGCTGCGTCCGGGTGGGCGGTTCGCGGTCTCCGACGTCGTCCTCCTCCGCCCCCTGCCGTCAGCCCTGCAGCACGTGGTCGGCCTGTGGACCGGATGCATCGCCGGGGCCCTGGTCGCCGAGGACTTCATCGCCCGGCTGACCACCGCCGGGTTCACCGATGCGGGGGTCGACGTGACGCGGACCTTCGGCCGGGGCGACCTGGAGGACCTCGCCGAGTCGCTCCGGCCGGAGGACCTGCCCGACGGCATCGACGCCGCCGCGGCCGTCGAGCAGCTCGACGGCGCGTTCGCGAGCGCCTTCGTCCGGGCGGTCAAGCCCGCCTGACCGCCGTCGTCGTCGGTGGGGTCGGTGCGGCGGGCGGGTCGACGGGACCGGCTACCCCAAGCCCGGCCCCGGTGCACGGAGCTGCTCCCAGCCTCGGGCGAACGCCGCGCCGAGGGACTCCAGCGGGTACGGCAACCGGTCGTCGGGCTCCCTCGTCGCCTCCGCCAGGGTCAGCCCGGCCAGCCGCCGCTGGCGGATGACCGAGGCAAGGGCGTCGAGATCGGCACGTTGCCGGGCCACGAAGTCGATGTCCACCGGGGTGCCGTGTCCCGGCACGACGATGGCGTCGGCGGCGATGTGGGCCCGGATCGTGTCCAGGGTGGCGGCCCACTCCAGCGGCCAGCAGTCCGGGCCGAGCGACGGTGGTCCGGACTGCTCGACGAGGTCGCCGACGAAGACGATCCGGGTCCCGGACACCGACACGGTGATGTCACCGTCGGTGTGGCCACGGCCGGCATACGTCAGGGTCACCGCCCGGTCGCCGAGGTCGATCGTCTCGGACTCGGCGAACGTGTGGTCGGCGGGCCGGATGATCGTTGCGCGGGCATCGGCGATGTCCTCGGCCGTGTACCCGAGCGGCTCGTACCCACTGGGGTCGCGCTCCATCCGGATCTTGACCCGGGCGCCGTCGGTCATCGCGGCGCGAGCGGCCTTCTCGTGGGCGTAGATCGGCCGGTCGGTGAAGGCGGTGTTGCCGAACGTGTGGTCGAAGTGGACGTGGGTGTTGACGACGTGGGTGACATGCAGCCGGGGGTCCATCGCGCGCAGTAGGCCGATGATCTCGCGGCCCTGGCTGGCACTGGCGCGGGTATCGACGAGGACGGCGCCGTCGTGACCGACGACGAGCCCCACGGTGACGTCCCACTGCGGGAAGCGTGCCGTCCACACCCGGTCCGCGATCTCGGTGAACACCCTCCCACCGTATGCCGCCCGGGCCCGGTTGGCCCGGTCAGCGGCGCACGGATACGGCCGAGGTCCGCGACCCGGTCGTGAAGTTCGCCGTGATCGTCGTGCCGGGGTCCAGCCGGTGGGCCGCGGTGAGCCCCCCGGTCATGACGACCGACCCGGCCCGGAGCACCTCGCCGGCGGCGGCGAGCGTGTCGACGAGCCAGGCGAGCGCATCAAGCGGGCCACCCATCGCCGCGTCCGCCGTCGCCGTCGCCACCGAGCGGCCGTCGACGTGCAGGTCGACGGCGATGTCGACGGCAGCGACATCCGGCGACAGTGCCGGACCGAGGACGACGCCGGCTGCGGAGGAGAGGTCGGCCGTGTTCGACGGCAGGGTGAACCGGTAGCCGGCCCACGTGCTGTCGACGACCTCCAGGGCCGCACGCACCTCGGCGACGGCGTCCCGCAGGCGCTCCGGGGCCACGGGCCCGCTGACGTCTGCCCCCATGACGAGGGCGATCTCGGGCTCGACGCGGGGATGGCGCAGGCCCTCCGGCAGCGGCTCGCCGTCCCTGCTGACCATGCTGGCGAGCAGGGGTCCGTAGTTCGGGTCGTCGACGCCCATCTGCTCCCGCATCGCCCGGGACGTGTAGCCCAGCTTCCACCCCACGACACCGTCGTCGGGCCGGGCCGAAAGCCACCGGTCGAGGACCCGCCGTTGGACCCGGTATGCCGTCGCGAGCCCCAGGTCCGCCGCCTCGGTACCCGCGTCGAGGAGGTGGCCGTCGCGCCGGGCGGTCCAGATCCGTTCCGCGAGGGCGTCCTCGTCCGACGAGGTGGGCTGCTGCGGTGACGAGGTGTCGCTCACCCCCCGCACTGAACAGAGGAGGCATACCCGCTGTCAACGGCCGTTCCGCACTCCGGTGCGGGCCCCGTGCGAAGCCACCAGGTGTCGGACCCTGCGCGTAGCGTCATCGGATCGGCCACGGGCGCGAGACCACAGCGCCGTGGAGGGACGCAGGGAAGGGACAGGACATGACAGATCACTCGGGATCGTGGCCGGCGGGGACGCCGTGCTGGGTCGACCTCATGGCCAGTGACATCGAGCGGAGCAAGGCCTTCTACGCCGACCTCCTCGGTTGGAGCTACGGCGAGGGCGCTCCGGAGTTCGGTGGCTACACCAGCGCCCTGGTCGGTGGACGGCAGGTCGCCGGACTCTCCCCGACGATGCCGGGGATGGAGGAGGCCCCGCACGTGTGGTCGGTCTACCTCGGCACCGACGACATCGAGGCGACAGACCGGGCCGCGACGGCGGCCGGAGCCCGGCAGGTCGCCGCGCCGATGGTCGTCGGCCCGCTGGGGTCGATGGCCATGTGGGTCGACCCGGCCGGGGCGTTCTTCGGCGCCTGGCAGCCCGGGCAGCACACCGGGTTCGACGCCGTCGGTGAGGACGGGACGGTCAGCTGGTGTGACCTCATGACGGCGGACTACGGCGCATCGAAGGCGTTCTACGCGGGCCTCTTCGGCTACACCTACGAGGAGGTCGCGATGGGTGGAGCGAGCTATGCGATGTTCTCCGTGCCGGGCGGCGACCGACCGGCCGGCGGCATCGGCGCCCTCGACGAGGACTCGTCGATGACCGGGTGGACGGTGACCTTCCAGCACCCCGACGTCGACGCCGCGGGCGCACACATCACGGCGGCCGGTGGGACGGTCGACCGGGATCCGTACACCTTCGACTACGGCCGGCTCCTCATCGCCCGAGGCCCGGACGGCGAGCAGTTCGGGCTGCTCACACCGGCCCCCGCGGGGTCCGATGGATAGCGGCATCCGCGCAGTTGGCACACTGGCGTCGTGGAGACGCTGACCTTCGACGGTGTGCTCGCTGCGGGAGGGGTCGTCTCGGCGCACCTGCCCCCGACGCCGGCCTGGAGCTACCCGCTGCTCGACGCGCGGGCCGGTTGCCGGGTCGTCGTCAAACACGAGAACGTCCAGCCCACCGGCGCGTTCAAGGTCCGCGGCGGGGTCAACCTCGCCGCGGCACTGCGGGAGCGCGACGACGTCGCCGGGTTGGTCACCGCCTCGACGGGGAACCATGCCCAGTCGATGGCGTATGCCGCGCGGCTCGCCGGCACGCGTGCGGTCGTCGTCGCCCCGGTCGGGTCCCCCGACGTCAAGCTCGGGGCCGTCCGCGGGCTCGGCGCCGAGGTCGTCGTCCATGGCCCGACGATGACCGAGGCCGCGGCGCACGCGCACGCCCTCGCCGAGGCCGACGGGCTGACCTACGTCGACCCGGGCAACGAGCCGCCCATCGTCTACGGCCACGCCACCGTCTACCTCGAGCTGCTGCGCCAGCATCCCGACCTCGAGACGATCTACGTCCCGATCGGCAGCGGGACCGGCGCCGCCGGGGCCTGCCTCGTCCGCGACGCCCTCGCCCCGGGGTGTCGGGTCGTCGGGGTCCAGTCCTCGGCCGCGCCGGCGGCATACCGGTCGTGGACGGCCGGCGAGCTCACCACCGCCCCATGCCGCACGCGGATGAGCGGGTTGGCGACGGGGGTCGGCTTCGCGCTGCCCCAGTCGGTCCTGCGCGAGCGGCTCGACGGCTTCCTCCTCGTCAGCGACGACGACATCGCCGAGGCCGCGGCCCTGCTCGCATCGCACGCGCACACCCTCGCCGAGGGGGCCGGGGCGGCCGCCCTCGCGGGGCTGCTCGCCGACACCGACCGCCCGCAGCGGTGCGCCGTCGTCGTCACCGGGGGCAACGCCACCTCCGAGGAGATCGCCGCGCTGGCCCGGCCCGCCGCCGAGGCGCTGCCATGAAGCTCGTCACCGCGGTCGTCCAGCCGCACAAGGGCGAGGTGGTCCGCGAGGCCCTCGAGGCGCTCGGCGTCAGCGGGATGACGATCACCGAGGTGACCGGCGCGGGGCGGCAGAAGGGGCACACCGAGATCTACCGGGGGGCCGAGTACGACGTCGCCCTCGTCCCCAAGGTCCGGATCGAGGTCGTCGTCACCGACGAGGACGCGGCCGATGTCGTCCGGGCCATCGTCTCCAGCGCACGGACCGGCCGGATCGGCGACGGCAAGGTGTGGGTCTGCACGCTCGACGAGGTGGTCCGGGTCCGCACCGGTGAGAGCGGCGACGGCGCCATCTGACGCGGGTGGCGACACCCTGCCACGAGACGGCAGGATGAGCGGCATGACCGACCGGCCCGGTGGCGCGACGGGGATGCCGTCCGCCCCCGCGCACGCCGACCTGGCCGCCCGGGCCGCTGACCTGCGTCACCAGGCGGAGGCCGGCCTCACCGAGCTCGCCGATGGCGCCTCGATGTGCACCATCGCCCGGTCGGGTCGGGCCTTCCCCGGCGCGAAGTACCACGAGGGCCGGGCCTACCTCGCCGCCGAGGTGCAGCGCGGCCTGGGCCGGGGAGCGGACGAGGAGGAGGCGCTGGCCGCCGCCGAGCGCCGATGGCTGGCCGTTGCCCCGCCGCGGCGCCGAGCGAGCGAGGACTGGGCCGCCTACGGCGAGGGCGGCGACGACGCGCTCGCCGAGCTGCGCGGACCCGCCGACCGCTAGGTGGCCGGTCGGCTGCCCTCGGCCTCGATCCCGACCTCGCCGTGGAAGTCGGGCGTCTCGTCCGGGTCGTCGAACGAGCGGGCGACGACGATGTCGGTCGAGGAGTGCAGCAGGATCGACAGGGCCACCGTGATCGCGACGAGGTGGAAGATCGTCTCGCGGGCGGGGATGGCGTACTCGAGGACGAGGAGCCCGTAGACGACCGACGCGAACCCCTTGGGGCCGAACCAGGCGGCGGCCGCCTTCTCCCGGACCGTCAGGTGGGAGCGCGCGAGCGCGATGACGAGGGCCAAGGGGCGCGCGACCAGGAGGGCGAGGCCGGCGAACACCCAGCCGCCGACCGAGATCTCGCCGAGGAACACCGGGGTGATGAGCGCGCCGAAGACGAGCAGCGCGGCCAGCTTGAAGACCTCGGCGACGAGCTCGCCGAACTCCTCGAAGGTGTCCCGCTGACGTGCGCCGACGGTGGCGACGGTGATCCCGGCGGCGAACGCCGCGAGGAAGAGGTTCGCGTGGGTGACCTCGCCGATCGCGAGGACGAGCAGCCCGATGGCCAGGGCGTTGAGCGCCTCGTACTTGCCGGCGGCCTCGAAGAAGCGCGACTGCTCGACCTTGATGGCGAGGTAGGGGATGACGACGCCGATGACCAGCCCGCCGACGAGCTCGAGGGCGACCAGGGTGAAGTGCCGCTCGCTTCCCGAGGCCAGGCTCAGCAGGACGATGACGAAGGGCAGGGCGAGACCGTCGTTGACGCCGGACTCGACGTTGAGCAGGTGCCGCAGCCGTCCGGGGACCTTGTCGTTGCCGACGAGGGCCGCCGCGAACACCGGGTCGGTCGGGGACAGGATCGCGCCGAGCAGGAGGCACTCGACCCAGTTGAGGCCGGTGAGCAGGTGGGCCAGCACGGCGGTGATGAGCAGGGTCAACGGCAGGCCGAGGCCAAGCGCTCGCCCCGGGAGCCGCCAGGCCACCCGGAGGTCGGGCCAGCCGACCCGCATGCCGTCGGTGAAGAGCACCGAGAACAGCGCGAGCGTGGCGAGCTCGGAGACGATGGGGTCGTCGGGGTGCAGGTCGATGACGTCGAGGACGCCGCCGCCGAGGACGAACCCCGCGACGAGGAAGAGAACGGCGGTCGACAGGATGGTGCGGTTCGCCAGCTGCGAGAGCAACACGGCGACGAGCAGGACCACCGCGAACGCCAGAAGGAGCACGTCAGCAGCCTCTCACGGCACCGGATGCGAGTCGGCGCGGTCAACCTCGCCGGGAGTGGCTACGTCGGTCGTGGTCGCGGTCTCCGGCAGGGCGTCGCCGTCCTCGGCCTCGACCGCGACGTCGCGGATCCCGCCCGGGCGACCGGCCCGGACCCAGAACCGGTACAGCGCGCCGGCGATGAGCAGCGAAGCGCCCAGGCTGACCAGCGGGGTCCCCCGCGAGAGGTTGACGACGAGGGTGAAGGCGACGACGCCCGCCCCCAGGAGGTTGAGGGCGAGGGCGCCCCGCCGCCGGTCCCGGTACGAGAACAGCGCCATCGCCAGGAGCCCGGACAGGAAGCTGAGGAACACCGACACGGCGTAGTAGAGGACGAGCTCCTGGTCCCGGCCGCCGGCCAGCAGGACGGCACAGACGGAGATGACGGCGAACAGGGCCACGCCCCAGTACGGCGTGTGGTGCTGGTTGGTCCGGCCGAGCGGCGTCGGGAGCATGCCGCGCTCCTGGCCGCGCTGGTCGCTGTGTCGGGCCAGTGCCTTGAGCAGGCCTGGCCCGGCCTGGAACGACGAGCTGGCGGCTGCCAGGAGCAGCAGCGCGGTGACGAGCTGGAACGCGAAGAACACCGGTCCCGGCGAGGCGACCCGGGCCAGCTCGGCGATCTGGGTCGTGTTGTTGTGAGGAACCCCCACCCGGAGGTGGGTGGCCTCGTAGGCCAGCCCGAGGGTGATCGTGCCGACGATGCCCATCGTCAGCCACAGGGTCCACCGGCCGAAGGAGCGCCGGCCGTCGTCGTCGAGCTGGCCCAGCTGGGCGATGGCCGAGGAGGGGGCCTCGACGCCGGTCGCCAGGGCCATCGCGACCGGGAACGCGAGGGCGATGGCGAGCAGCGCCGGGTGCGGGGTCGTCGCCGTGATCGTCCCCGTCGGGTGCGGCGTGGCGGTCAGTCCGAAGCCGAGGACGGTGACGGCGACGCCGATGAACGCGAGGGTCATCGTCGCGAAGACGAGGCGGCCGAGGTGGCCGAACCAGGTGCCGGCGCCGACGAGGAGAACGAGGCCGACGGCCATGGGCAGCCGCCAGGGCGCCAGAGCGGGGAGGTAGGCGATGACGGCCGAGGCCCCGGCCGAGGCGCTGATGGCGATGGTGAGGACGAAGTCGACGATGAGGGCGCCGATCGGAACGAACGCCCAGCCGTCGCCGAAGGCCTCACCGGTCGCCGCCGACGCGCCGCCGCCGCGGGGGTAGCGACCGACGAGCTGGTGGTAGTTGACGATGACGAGGGCGATGATCGCGACGACGAGGCCCATCGTCGGCAGGAGGAGGGACAGGTCGCCCCGCAGGGCCCGCAGGGCCGCCTCGACGGCATACGCCACCGAGGACACGGGGTCGGCCATGACGGCGAACGCGAAGGCCAGCAACAGCACGACACGGCTGTGCAGCAGGCCGGTGCGCCCGCTCGCGGCGGTGGGGGTGGTGGTCACCGGAGCCTCTCGGGGTGGATGCGGTCGGGTCAACGCCGCCGACCAGTCTTCCCGGCACACCGCCCGTCATCGTATGCCGCCACGCCGGTGGCGTTCCTGAGGGTCCCCCGGGATGTCACCGGATGTCGCTGGGTGGCCCTCGACGGCCCCTGGGTGGCCCGGGCGTGACCCGCGCCGGAGGCGCGACCTCGCGGCGTTGCCGTCGCCGCGGGCCCACCGACCCGGCTAACATCGGGCCCACCGCGTCGGGCCGAGGCCGGGTCCGACCAGCAGCGAGGCAGGCGGGAGACACGGAATGCGCGCGACCGTCATCGGCGCCGGATCGTGGGGCACCGCACTCGGGAGCCTCCTCGCGGGCAAGGGCTCGGACGTCGTCCTGTGGGACATCGACCCCGTCCCGCTCGGCCAGGTCGCGACGGCCCACGAGAACACCCGCTACCTGCCGGGCATCCGGCTGCCCGACTCGCTGACCTCCGAGGCCGACCTCGCGGCGGCGGTCTCCGGGACCGACCTGCTCGTCCTCGCGGTGCCCTCCCAGGCGATGCGCGCCGTCGCCGTGCAGCTCCTCGAGCACCTCCCCCCGAAGGCCCCGATCGTCTCGGTGACCAAGGGCGTCGAGAGCGAGACCCTCATGACGATGAGCGAGGTCCTCGAGGACGTCATGCCCGTCGAGCATCACCCGTACCTCGCCTTCCTGTCCGGCCCGTCGTTCGCCATCGAGGTCGCCAAGGGGCTGCCGACGGCCGTGACGATCGCCGCGCACTGGCACCGGATGGCCCAGACCGTCCAGGAGGCCTTCCACACCGGCTGGTTCCGGCCCTATACGACCCACGACGTCATGGGTGTCGAGATCGGCGGATGCACCAAGAACGTCGTCGCCATCGCGACCGGCCTCGCCGACGGCATGGGCTTCGAGGCCAACGCCCGAGCCGCGCTCGTCACCCGCGGGCTGGCCGAGATCACCCGGCTCGGCATCGCCAAGGGGGCCAACCCGCTCACCCTGTCCGGGCTCGCCGGGATGGGCGACCTCATGCTCACCTGCACGTCGGTGAAGTCCCGCAACTACCGGGTCGGCTTCGGCCTCGGCCGGGGCCGCTCGCTCGAGGACATCCAGGCCGAGCTCGGTCAGGTGGCCGAGGGCGTCATCAACGCCAAGTCGGTCCGCGGCCTGGCCCACGAGCTCGGCGTCGACATGCCGATCAGCGAGGCCGTCTACCGGCTGCTCTACGAGGGGCTGACCCCCGAGGGGGTCCTGCGGCTCCTCCTCGAGCGCGACCTCAAGCGCGAGATCTGACCGTGCCCCCCGCCGTTCGAGGTATTCCGGTCCCGTCTGGGGGTACCCGAATACCTCGAACGGCGCACGGGGACCGGCGCTAGGAGAGGGGCACCATGGCCGACGCCGCGATCGAGGTGCTGCCGGCGGCCGGGCCGGGGCCGGTCTTCCACGTCTCGACCCGGCGGACCAGCCTCGTCATGCGGGTGGGGCGGTTCGGCCACCTCGAGCAGGTTCACTACGGGCCACCCGTGACGGGCCTGGACACCCACGGCATCGACTCGCTCCTCGTCAAGCCGACCCCGACCGGCATGGCCGTCGCGTACTCGGCCGAGGACGAGGCGTACTCCCTCGACGCGGTCCCGTTGGCGTGGAGCAGCATCGGCAAGGGCGACTTCCGGGAGCCGCCGATGGAGGTGCGTATGCCGGACGGCACGGTCGTCGCGGACCTCACCTACCGCGCGCACGAGGTCCTGGCCGGGCCGCTGCCCCCGCAGGACGGGCTGCCGGGTGCCCTCGACCCGACCGGTCTCGCCGCCACCCTCGTCCTCACCCTCGTCGACCTCGTCGGCGGGGTCGAGCTCGACGTCGTCGTCACGGCATACCCGGACTCCGACGTCATCACCCGGCGGGCGGTGCTCCGCAACGTCGGGGGCTCCGTGGTCACCATCCGAGCCCTGATGAGCATGATGCTCGACCTGCCGGACCTCGGCTTCGACCTCGTCACCTTCGACGGGAGCTGGATCGCCGAGGCCCACGAGCACCGGCGGCCGCTCGGACCGGGGCTCACCGTCAACGCCTCCTCGACCGGCGACTCCTCGAGCCGGCACAACCCAGGGGTGCTCCTCGTCGAGCATCGGGCGACCGAGGAGCACGGTGCGGCCTTCGGCTTCAACCTCGTCTACAGCGGGAACCACCGGACCGGCGTCGACCGGACGACCTATGGACAGGTCCGGGTGACGAGCGGAATCAACCCGGTCGGCCTGGAGTGGGTGCTTGCGCCGGGGCAGCGCTTCGAGACCCCGGAGGCGGTGATGACCTTCTCCGGCAGCGGGGTCGGCGGGGTGTCGGCGAACTTCCACGGCTTCGTCGGCCGCCACGTCGTCCGGGGCGAGTGGGCCGACCGTGAGCGCCCCGTCAAGCTCAACACGTGGGAGTCGACGTTCTTCGACGTCGCGGACCGGCCGCTCCGGTCGATGGCCAAGGCGGCCGCCGATCTCGGCGTCGAGCTCTTCGTCCTCGACGACGGATGGTTCGGGGACCGCGACGACGACCACCGGGGGCTCGGCGACTGGGTCGTCAACCCGGGCAAGTTCCCCCACGGTCTGCGCCCCCTCGCCGAGGAGGTCGAGAGCCTCGGCATGACGTTCGGACTGTGGTTCGAGCCGGAGTGCGTCAACGAGGACTCCGACCTGTTCCGGGCCCACCCCGACTGGGCGCTGCGGGTGCCGGGACGGGTGGCCAGCCCGTCCCGGCACCAGCTCACCCTCGACCTGTCCCGGGCCGACGTCCGCGACCACCTCGTCGAGGCGATCGGCGCGGTCCTCGACGACGCCCCGATCGGCTACGTCAAGTGGGACATGAACCGTCATCTCAGTGATGTCGGCAGCGCGGTGACACCGCCCGGGGAGCTGGTGCACCGGCACATCCTCGGGCTCTACGACGTCCTGGGCCGGGTGTTCGGGCCCCGGCCGCACATCCTCCTCGAGTCCTGCTCGTCCGGCGGCAACCGGTTCGACCTCGGGATGCTGTGCTTCTCGCCGCAGATCTGGGCCTCGGACGACACCGACCCCATCGAGCGGCTCGACATCCAGCTCGGCCTGGCCCGGCTCTACCCGCCGTCGACGACCGGGGCCCACGTGTCGGCGAGCCCTCACCAGCAGACGCTCCGGGCGACGCCGCTGTCGACGCGGTTCAACGTCGCCGCCCTCGGCGTGCTCGGGTACGAGCTCGACCCGCGCGACCTCAACGCGGGGGAGCGGCGCGAGGTCCGCGACCAGATCGCCTTCTACAAGGAGCACCGCCGGACGCTCCAGTTCGGTCGATGGCATCGGTCCGACCCGGTCAAGGAGCACCAGGTCGACGTCACCGTCGTCGCACCGGACGCCTCATCGGCGATCCACGGGCACTACCAGCTCCGCGCCCGAGCCGACGACCGTGGGGACCGGCTCCCGGTGCGCGGTCTCGACCCGGGCCGGCACTACCGGATGGGCACCCGGCCGCAGGGCCTGGACCTCACCGCGTTCGGCGGGCTGCTCAAGCATGTGCTGCCCCGGCAGATCAACCCCACCGGCAAGATCATCGGAACGGCCGCGCGGCACTACCGCCTGCCCGACGCGGTGGAGGAGTATGCCGCCACCGGCGCCACCCTCATGGCGGGCGTCGTCCCGGTGGAGCAGTTCATCGGCACCGGCTACACCAAGGAGACCCGGATGCTCGGCGACGGCGGCTCGACCCTCTATGTCATCGAGGACCTCGACCCGGCCGGCGCCGGGTCGAGGGAGAAGGGCGAGACCCGATGAGCGAGACGTCCTCCCCGGCGCCGGATGCCGTCGCCCCGTCGGTGACCCGGGAGCCGCGCACCGCGGAGTTCTCCCGCAACCGGTGGACCTACGGCATCGGGACCGTGGGGCGGGACATGGTGTACGCCCTGGTCTCCCTGTTCCTCGTCTACTACCTCACCGACATCGTCAACGTCCCCAGCTCCACGATGTGGTGGGTCACCGGACTGTTGCTGTCCATCCGGATCATCGACGCGCTGCTCGACCCGATCATGGGCGCGGTCGTGGACAGCACCCGCAGCCGCTGGGGTCAGTTCAAACCATGGCTCGTCGTCGGCGGGCTGTCCTCGGCGGCCTTCACGGTCCTGCTCTTCACCAACACCGGCATGACCGGCACGTCGTTCGTCGTCGTCTTCGCGGTGTTCAACCTGCTGTGGGGAATCAGCTGGACCGCGCACGACATCCCCTACTGGTCCCTGTTGCCGGCCCTGTCGCTCAACCAGAAGGAGCGCGAGGACCTCGGCGCCGTTGCGAAGGTCTTCGCGAGCGTCGGCCAGTTCGCCGTCGTGGCCGGGATCGTCCCGCTCACCGACGCCCTCACGGCCGCGACCGGCAGTGCCACCTCGGGCTTCCAGCTCGCCGCGGTCATCATCGTCCTCGTCATGATCCTCGGGATGACCGTGACCGTCCTCTTCGTCCGCGAGCCGCAGGACGTCGTCCTCACCGGCGCGCACACCGGTGCCCGGGAGCTCTCCCGGGCACTGTTCCGCAACGACCAGCTGCTGTGGGCTGCGTCGGCCTACCTGCTGTTCATGGTCGGCTACGGCACGACGGGTGCCTTCGGGCTCTACTTCTTCAAGTACGTCTACGGCGATGAGAACGTCTTCCCGCTCTTCGCGCTCTTCGTCGGGGTGGGCCAGCTCGCGGGCTTCGCGCTCTTCCCATGGTTCAGCGCCCGGTGGCGTCGCGGTCGCCTCTACACCGGGGCGACGCTCGTCGTCGTCGCGTCGTACGTCCTGTTCATCGTCGCGCCGATGAACCTCGTCTTCCTCGGCGTCGCGGCCTTCTCGCTCTTCTTCGCCGCGTCGTTCATCCAGCTGCTCATGATCGTCTTCCAGGCGGACACGATCGAGTACGGCCAGGTCAAGCTGGGCCAGCGCAACAACGCGGTGACCTTCGCGCTCCAGCCGTTCATCAACAAGACCTCCGGCGCCATGAACACCGCCATCGTGGGAGCGGCGGTGATCCTCTCCGGCATCAACGACGCCTCCGGTCCGCAGGACATGACCGCCGGTGGCATCGCCGTCGTCAAGGTGGCGATGATGGTCATCCCGGGGCTGTGTATCGTCGCCGGGTACCTCATCTGGCGGGCAAAGTTCGTCATCGACGAGGAGATGCACGCCCGGCTCGTCGCCGAGCTCGATGCCCGTGGGGCGCTCGCCGAGGACTGAGCCCTACCCCGCGGCGCCCGCCTCCTCGAGCTCGAGGAGGTAGGCCTTCGCGTGCGGCCCACCGGCATACCCACCGACGGCGCCGCCCAGCGACCCGCCCGCGGGCAGGACCCGGTGGCACGGGACGAAGACGCACAGCGGGTTGTGCCCGAGCGCCGTGCCGACCGCCCGGGCCGCGCCGGGGTGATGGGCCGCCGCGGCGAGGCCGCCGTAGGTCGTCCGCTCGCCGTAGCCGACCTCGTGGGCGAGGGTCGAGAGCACCTCACGCTGGAACGGGGTCGCCAGGACGAGGTCGGTGCGGTGGGCGAGCGCGCGGGTTCCCCCCGCGAGGTACGCCGCGAGCTCCCGGCGGGCGTCGTCGAGTGGCGCCGGCCGGCGGAGCACCCGGGGGCTCACCCGGTCGGCGAGCCGCTGGAGCGCCCGGTCCTCGGCGGCCCCGTCGGGCGCGTAGACGCTCGCCACGAGGACACCCGCGTCGGTCACCGCCAGGAGCAGCCGGCCCACCGCCGTGTCCTCGACGACATAGGACACATCGGTCGCCGGCATCCGGGGCGGCACGATCGTCGGCGCGAAGCTCGTGAAGGGGTTGGTCATGACGGGTCCTCCAGGGTGAGGCGGAGCGCGGCGAGGGCGTCGCTGACCAGTCGCCGGCTCATCGTCGGCGTGGTGTCGAGCGCCG
Source organism: uncultured Actinomycetota bacterium (assembly GCA_963771015.1). Classification (GTDB taxonomy): domain Bacteria; phylum Actinomycetota; class Actinomycetes; order Actinomycetales; family Dermatophilaceae; genus CAVSJJ01. The sequence continues at coordinate 279,519 of CAVYRN010000007.1, read as the reverse complement.
CCGCGATGGCGCGGTGGTCCAGGTCGCCGACGTAGCGCAGGACGACGGCCTCGCGCTGGCGTCGGGGCAGCACCGCCACCCGCTCCCACAGGTCGTCGTCGCCCGGGTCGGGTGCGGCCACCGCCGGGGCCTCGGCCAGCGAGGCGGGGTCGTCGTGCGGGACGGCCCGCCGGGCCCGCCCCCGGTGGACGTCCATCGCGCACCGATGGGTGATGGTGAGCAGCCAGCCGCGCAGGTTCCTCGTGCTCGTCAGGCGGGGGTAGGCCGCCAGCGCCTGGGTCCACGCCTGTTGGGCCACGTCGTCGCCGTCGACGGGCCCGGCGAGGGCGTGCGCGAGGCGGGCGACGTCGCGCCAGTGGGCGTCGACGAGGCGTTGGAAGGGCGGCAGGCTCACAGTGGGTCAACGGTATGCCGCCCCGTCCTGTGAGCCCGCGCACGAGGCCGACGCACTGTGACGCGGCGTTCACCGAAACGTCTCACGAATGTCGCGTTCCGGGGGGGTCGATCTGGCAGGCTGGAGCAGTGAGCGAACTGCCTGAGGCGGTTGTGCGGCATACCCCTTTGGTCATCGCCCACAGGGGGGCCAGCGACGACGAGCCGGAGCACACCCTGGGTGCCTATGTCAGGGCGATCAAGGACGGCGCAGCCGGCGTCGAGTGCGACGTCCGGCTGACGGCCGACGCCCATCTCGTCTGTGTGCACGACCGCCGGGTCGACCGCACGAGCAACGGCCGCGGCGTGGTGTCCACCCTGGAGCTCGCGAACCTCGAACGGCTCGACTTCGCCTCGTGGAAGAAGCGGGAGAGCCTGGACGACCCCGAGTCGCCGGACTTCGACCCCGAGCGTGGCCGGCTGCTGACGCTCCGCAGGCTCCTCGACGCGCTCGTCGCCCAGGACCACGGGCTCGTCACGCTCATCGAGACCAAGCACCCGACCCGCTACGGTGGCCTCGTCGAGCGTCGCCTCGTCGAGGTGCTGCGCGACTACGGGCTCGCCGACGGAGACCGCCCCGGGCTGCCGGCGGTCCGGGTCATGTCGTTCTCCGCCGTGGCCCTGCAACGGTTCCGGGCGCTTGCGCCCCGGGTCCCGCTCGTCTACCTCGTCGAGCGCGGGCTGCCTGCGCTCTCGTGGGACGGGTCGTTGCCCCGGGGAGTCCACGCCGTCGGCATCGACATGAAGATCGTCCGTCGGAGCGCGAAGATGGTCCGTGCGCACCAGCGACGCGGCCACCAGGTCTACGTGTGGACGGCCGACACGGTCGCCGATATCGAGCGATGCGTGGACCTCGGTGTCGACGTCATCATCACGAACAGACCGGCTGTTGCACTGGATCGGCTGTCGGCGAACGTCTGATTCGTTACCATGTCTGCTTGGTGAGCGTCCCGAAGCAGTCGTCAACTGAGCCTGTTCCCACGTTTGGGAGCGGGCGTGTGGCGTTGTCCGACGAGATCATCGACCTGAGCGGGGCGGCCGGGGACGGGTCGGGGCAGATCATCCGGGCCGCGTGGTCCGCCGCCTCGGTCGGCCATGTCCGGCACGCCCTCGTCCTCGACCTCGAGGCGCGCGGCCTGCCCGAACAGCTCGTCGACGAGGCCGAGATCGTCGTCTCCGAGCTTGTCGCGAACGCCGTGCGCCACGCGACGCCGCTCGCCGACGGCACGATGCGGGTGAAGTGGAAGGTCCGCGGCACGATCGTCGAGATCGACGTCACCGACGGCGGCGGTGCGACGAGCCCGCGTCCGGCGCCGCGCGCCGTGTGGTCCCCCGCCGGTCGCGGGCTGCGGATCGTCCGCTCGCTCGCCCACGAGTGGGGGGTCGTCGAGGAGCGGGGCTGCGTGACAGTCTGGGCCTCCCTCGGCGGGCCGACGCGGCGCCGCGCCACCTGAGCCCGGCCCGCGTCGCCGGCGCGCCACCTCGGCCCATTAGGGTGAGCCGCATGGGTAAGGCATCTCGACGTCGCCGTCACACGGACGGCTCCGGCGCCCCCGCACGGGTGCGCGCCGAACCGGTCCCCTTCGAGCCCCGGCCGTTCGCCGGCCTGCCGGGGGAGGCCGAGTGGGTCGCGATCCGCGAGATCCTCCCGGCCGCGACCGCGGTCGTCAGCCTCGTCGGTCCGCACGCGCCGGCGGGTGGTGCCGAGATCCTCCTGACGACCGTGCTCCCGCTGGCCTGGCCCGGCCTGCACCGCAAGGACGGCCGGTTGCTCGTCGCGACCCAGTCGGGGGGGTCGTCCGGCGACGCCTCCCGGGACCTCGCCGGCCAGATGCTCGCGACGCTCGCTCTCGAGCCCGGGACGCCGCTGCTCGCCGTCCCGACACCGACCATCGCGACGCCGCGGCTGCAGGACCTCATCGACACCACCGCCCCGTTCAGCGTCGAGCTGCACGACGGGTTCGACTTCTGGGTCGAGGGCCAGGACCTCGACGACGAGGGGCAGGCCTCCCTCGAGCGGGCCAACGAGGCCATCGTCCCGACCGTCCGGATGTCCGCCCTCCCCGCGGCCTACTGGGTCCGGGTCGGCGACCGCACCCATGTCCGGCTCGTCCTTCCCGACGACGAGGACGCGGCGACCGACGCGCTGGCCCGGCTGCACGCGGCCGGTGCGGACGCACTCGGTGCGGACACCCGGTTGCTCGGTGCCTTCCGGTCCGGTGGGCTGCTCGTCCCGGTGTGGGACCTCGACCCCGCTCTGGAGGCCGAGGACTACGAGAGCCGGCTCGCGGCCTGGGGGGAGCGGTATGCCGAGGCGTTGGCCTCCGACGCCCCGCTCGGTGCCGAGGAGCGGCGGGCGAGGTCGGGCCTGCTGAGCCGCCAGGTCACCCTGCGCTAGGGATCCCGATGGCCGACGAGAGCACCGCACCGGTGCCGGCCCAGCGGGCGCAGCACCCGGGGGTCGCCGCCATCGTCCCCTGCAAGGACGAGGCGGACCGGATCGCCGCCACCCTCGAGGCCGTCTGGGCCCTGCCGGAGGTCGACACCGTCGTCGTCGTCGACGACGGCAGCTCCGACGACACGGCCCGCGTGGCGAGGAGCGCGGGTGCCGTCGTCGTGCGCCATCCGCGCAACCGGGGCAAGGCCGCGGCGCTGCAGACCGGCGTCGCCCGGCTGCACTCGGACGAGGAGAGGGAGGGGCGGCCGCCCCGGCACCTGCTCTTCGTCGACGGCGATCTCAAGGACACCGCGGCGAACCTGTCCGTGCTCGTCGTCCCCGTCGCGAACGGCGAGGCGGACATGGCCGTCGCGACCCTGCCGCCGCAGCTGATCTCCGGGGGTGGTCACGGGTTCGTCGTGCGCCTGGCGCGGGACGGCATCGAGCGGCTCACCGGCTTCCGCCCCGTCCAGCCGCTCTCCGGCATGCGCTGCCTCACCGCCGAGGCGTATGCCGCAGCCTCGCCGCTGGCCCGCGGCTGGGGGGTCGAGGTCGGCCTCACCGTCGATGTGCTCCGCGCCGGGCTCCGCGTTCTCGAGGTGCCGTGCGAGCTGCAGCACCGGGTGAGCGGGACCGACCTGCGCAGCCAGCTCCACCGGGCCGCGCAGTACCGCGATGTCTGGCTCGCCCTCACCGCCCGCCGGCTCGCGCGGCGCCGCTGAGGGTGGGCGTCGGCTACGCCAACGACTACTCCGACGGCGTCCGGGGAACCGGCGCCACCCGGGTCGGCCCGGTGCTGCTCGCCGGGCAGGGCCTGGCCGTGCCCCGAGCGGTCAAGGTCGCGGCAGGGGCCTGGCCGTGCCCCGAGCGGTCAAGGTCGAGGCAGGGGCCTGGCCGTGCCCCGAGCGGTCAAGGTCGCGGCCTTCGCCCCGTTCGGCCTGGCCGGCGTCGTCGGGGTGGTCCACCCTCCCCGCCCACAACCGTCCAGCCGCCCGCATCTCGTCTCCACTCCCCGCCCCCTAACCTCTGCTAGCAGACGTTGGGCGACTCAGCAGAGGTTCCGCCTTCTGCTGAGTTTACGAACCTCTGCTAGCAGAGGTTAGGAGCCGCCGCGGCGGACCGAACTCAGCGCGGGAGGCCGCGTTCCCCGGCCGGGTGCCGCACTCAGCGTCTGCGCCGGGTGGCCCGGGTGGGGGCGTTCGCCCGGACCTCGTCCTCGAGGGTGCGGACGGCGACGGACACGATGAGGGGCACGCCGACGGTCGCCGCGACCGCGGGGATGGCAACGCCCGAGTCGTTGATGGCGAAGCCGATCGTCACCATGACGAGCACGGCGATGAGCCCCGCCCGCAGGGTGGGGACGACCTCGATGGACCGCTGCAGGGAGCGTGAGCCCCAGGACGTCGGCCTGGCCAGGACGTAGAAGACGAAGATGAGGGCGGCCGGGACGAGCAGGGTGAGGGGCATGTTGCCGCGGAGGATCTCGAGGTTCTGCTGCGCCTTCCGGATGACGATGTCCGAGGCGTTCCCGTCGATCATCGCCTGGATGAACGCGCCGAGGTGGGTCCGGCTGTCGGGCGGCCGCAGCCAGTCGGCGAAGCCGACGGCGAGGAAGAGCAGGGCGGAGCCGACGGCGATGAGCAGGCCCCGCTTCCAGGTCATGGCGATACCGAGGATGGTGAGGACGAAGTAGGCCAGGCCCGGGACGAGTGCGGGCGGTCCGCCACCGTCCGCTCCCCAGAACGGCGCACCGTCGACGAGAACCGCGGCGGCGCCGATGATGATGACGATGGCGGCTGCTCTGGTCCGGCTCTGCCGGACGACGAGGCTGGCCAGCCCGGTGGCCAACAGCAGTGCCGAGGTCGCGAACAGGGCGAAGGTGACGTTCCCCATGCCGTAGAACCGTCCGGCGACGACGGGCTGGAGGCCCATGAGCGAGGAGAGCTGGAGCCGTGACCCGGTCATGACGTCGACGGCGAGGACGCTCATCGTCACGCCGGAGACGACGATGAGCGGCCCGACGGGTGAGCGCGACCAGGGCCCGGACAGGGCTGTCCCCGTGATGAGGAGGACGAACAGGGCCACCGAGAGGACGACCGAGACCATCGGGATCGGGAAACGCCACCACGGGATGAGGTTGGCGAGGAACGTCGATGCAGGCACGGAGGCGGCGCTCACCGCGACCCGGCGCACCCAGACCAGCGCGGTGATCCGCTTGCCGGGGGACCCGATCCGGCCCTTCCACACGAGCAGCACGTAGAGGTAGATGAGGAGCTGGCCGTAGGCGAACGCCATGAAGAAGGGTGGGACGAGGGCGTGGACCGCGTGGCTGGCCTCGTCGTAGTCGACGAGCGCCTTGAGCCGGGCGCTCGCCCGCTCGTCGGAGTTGTCCGGGGCGGTGCCCGACTCCAGGGTGGCGCCCCCGAGCCCGGGCGGCAGGGGAATGCGGACGCGGCTCAGCACGGTCACGGTGAGGTCCTGGGCCTGGACGAGCCCCGGCTGGCGGGTCGACGGGGAGTAGAGCTCGCCCGGCCCATAGTCCGGGCCGCGGGCGACGACGAGCCGGAGCCGTTCGCTCCGCCCCGCGTCGGACAGGCTGGCGACGATGAAGTCCGCGCCGTTGGGGGCCGCGTCGATGACCTGTCCGATGCGTGCGTCGATGGCGGCGACCTGCTGGGCCCGGGTTCCGGTCGTCGTCTCGCCCTCGACGACGTCGGCCGGGTCGCGCAGGGACCCGACGTCGACGATGGCGATGGGACAGCCGGCGATGTCGGTGAGCAGCGTGGCGGGGTCGAAGACGGAGTACCGCGCCACCGTGCCGTCGCTGCGAGCGGCCGCGACCCCGGCCCCGGGTCCGATGGCCTTGATGCAGACGTTGTTCGCGGCGGCCGTGTCGCCGAGCAGCCCGAGCCGGGAGTCGAAGCGGGTCGCGTTCGCCGCGGCGACGTACTGCGTCCAGTTCGGGACGACGCCGTCCGCGCCGACCGGCGGCACGCCCGGACAGGGCCGGTCCTGGGGGTTCGCGGACAGGCCGGTCCGGTCGGCGGCGGCCCGGCCGCCGGAGGACACCCCGAGCCAACCGTCGATCGGGCAGGCGTTCGTGTAGACCGACCGGATCGACATCGCGGCCGACGAGCCGTCCCGAAGCAGGGTCCACAGGTTCGGGGTCGTCTTCTTGCTCACATCGTTCCAGGTCAGACCGCCGGTGCCGATGAGGACGACCGCGCCCGTCCCCGGTTGGGCGTCGGCCGCCGGGACGGCGCTCGCGGCCGCCGCAGCGGCCGGGTGCTCGGTCCCGCCCCGGGTCATCGCGTAGGCCGGGACGACGACGCCGATGACCACCGCGACGGCCGCGAGGATCACGGCGGGGGCTCGGCGGGTCACGCGTACAGGCTACGGGTACCGTCCGAGGCCGCTCATGGAGGCGTTGTGGCAACCACATGGAGACTCAGCGACGGCGGCCGGGGACGGTGGTGGCGGGTGCCGCCGGCCCGGACGGGGGTCAGAAGGCGCCGGCGACCTGGAGTGCGGTGACGGCCGCGAGGACGAGACACACGACCCCGCCGACCCGACGGACGGTCGCCAACCGCATCCGGGTGAGGAGCACCCGGCCGAGCGCCGCCCCGAGGGCCGACACCGTGGCGAGGGCGAGGAAGGCCCCGGCGAACACCGAGACCGGCTCGTGGTACCTCAGGACGAGCGAGGCGGTGAGGATCTGTGACAGGTCACCCCACTCGGCGAGGAACAGCACGGTGAAGGACAGGGTGACGATGTGCCAGCCGCGCAGGCCGGTGGCGCCCTTGCCGGCGAACTCCTCCTCCGCGTCGGCCTCCTCCTCGTCGGCCTTACCGGCGCCGCGCAGCAGCAGGAGGCCGCCGAAGAGGAACATCGCCCCGGCGAACACCTCGACCGGCGTCCGAGGCAGCCGCCCGATGAGGCCGCCCAGGGTGACGGACACGAGGGTCTGGACGAAGAACGCCAGGCTCACGCCGACCCAGACCAACAGCGGCCGGAACCGCGTCGACAGGACGAGCGTGGCGACGAAGGTCTTGTCGGGCAGCTCGACAAGGAAGATGAGTCCGAACACGATGGCGGCCGTCGCGATGCTGAAACTCATGGCGCCCGCACTCTAGCCAGCCAATAGAGTGTCCGCCGTCGGAGGACAAGAGGAGAGACACCATGACCCGCTACGGGTTCTTCGGGCCCGAGGGCACCTTCACCCAGATGGCACTGGCGGCCTGGGGCCCGGCCACCGGGCAGCCGCACACGGCGTACGCCTCGGTCGACGCGACCCTCGCCGCCGTACGCGCCGGGGAGATCGATGCCGCCATGGTGCCGATCGAGAACTCCGTCGAGGGTGGGGTCAGCGCCACGTTGGACGGTCTCGCGACCGGCGACCCGCTCGTCCTCACCGGCGAGGTCCTCGTCCCCATCACCTTCGTCCTCGCCGCGCGCCCGGGCGTGCGGTTGGATCAGGTACGCGCCGTCGGGACCCACTCGCACGGCTGGGCGCAGGTCCGGAGCTGGATGGCGCGGCACCGGCCCGACGTGTCCTACGTCCCGACGCTGTCGACCGCCTCGGCCGCCGCGGGCCTGGCCGGCACCGACGCGGTGACCTACGACGCGGCCGTCTGTGCCCCGGTGGCCGCGGCCAACTTCGGGCTCGAGGTCCTCGCCGAGGACATCGGCGACATCAAGGGCGCGGTGACCCGGTTCGTCCTCGTGTCCAGGCCCGGCACGCTCCCCGAGCCGACCGGGGCGGACAAGACGACCGTCGTCCTCTACCAGCGGCAGGACCACGCCGGTGGGCTGCTCGAGCTGCTCGAGCAGTTCGCGGCGCGGGGCATCAACATGACCCGGCTCGAGTCCCGGCCGACCAAGGCCGAGATGGGTAGCTACTGCTTCTCGGTCGACCTCGAGGGTCACGTCCTCGACGAGCGGATCGGCGAGGCCCTGATGGGGCTGCACCGGGTGTGTGCCGACGTGAAGTTCCTCGGCTCCTACCCCCGGGCCGACCAGCGGGCCGCGACGATCGCCCCGCTCAACTCCGATGCCGACTTCGCCGCGGCCCGCCGCTGGCTCGGGGGTCTACGCTCGTCCGGCTGACCGGACGGCCCGGCCCGGCCCGGTCAGCCGCCGTTGCCCTGGGGGGTCTCGGGGATGGTGTTCTTGCTCGGTCCGACCGGTGGCACCGTGGTGGCCCGTGGCTGCGAGGTTCCCGGCACCGGAGTCGTCGCCGTCGGGACCGGCCGGACCGTCGGCAGGTCGCTCGCGGAGGGTGTGCCGCTCGGCGATGTCGTCGAGGCCTGGCCGCCCGGCGTCTCGAGGACGAGGACGAAGCCGGTCCAGCGCAGGACGAGCCGGCCGTCGCCGACCTGGGCAGCAGGCCGGGCCTGGAGCATGTCGCGGACCCAGGCCTCCTGAGCCATCACCTCCGCGGGCTCGCAGGCCATCTCGGTCTGGACGAGGGGCCCGACGAGGAGCGTGCCGTTCTCGACCGAGAGCGTGCCGCCCATCTCGTTGCACCCCGCGTTGGCGCCGATCCGGTCACCGGTGACGACGATCCGGACGGGACGGCCGTCGACGAGCGGCTGTGGCGTGCTCGAGCCCTGCGTGGTGCTGACGAACGTGCCCTGGAGCCGGTCGAGCGAGAGGCCGGGGCCCGGCGCGTCGGAGGCGCGATGGGCGAGCAGGCCCGAGGAGACGAGAGCGACGACGACGGCCGTGACGACCGCCACGGACACCAGGGCGATGGCGGCGATGCGGATCGGTCGGCTCATGCTCGTTCGACGCCGGACGCCCCCGGGCCGGTTCCCTCGCCACGGGTGGCAGGGTCCGGCGAGTGCTCGCCGACCCACGTGTCGACCTCGTCCCACTGCTGCTCGATCCAGGCGGCGATCCCGGACTCGTCGTCCGGCAGCTCGTCCGCCGCATACGTCCACGCCTTGACGAGGAAGGGGCGGCGGGTGAACGGCACGGCCTCGTAGATCTGGCGCAGCGACGTGAGCCGTTCGAAGCCGGCGTGTGCCACGACCATGACGTCGGCGTCCGGGCGCGCGGTGAGGCAGGCGACCGGCCCACGTGTCCTCACCGGCAGGACATGGCGCAGCCGGGACGCCCGCGCCGCCCGAAGGCTGTCCCCGCGCTCGTGGAGGATCTCGATGAGCTTGCGCCGCCGCCGTGGCGACCAGTTCTGCCCCTCGGGGAACAGGAGCAGGACATCTTGGGCGCGTAGTGACGAGGCGAGGGCCGCGACCCCCCGCAGCCGGTCGTTCCCGCTGCCGTCCTCGGACGGGACGAAGTAGGAGTGCAGCCGGGTGAGGATCGTGTCGACGGCGGGATCCCAACGCAGCGCATCGGCGAGGACGATCCGCGGCAGCCGGCCCGCCGTCCGGGACAGCAGCCAGGCGAGGGCGATGGAGTCCGCCGGTCCGGCGTGCCGGGCGAAGGCGACGAGAGGGGTGTCCACGCTGCCCAGGTGCATCCGGTCGGCGAGGCGCACCTCGAAGCCGACCCAGCGACGGCCGACGACCATGGCCCGGTCGAGGGAGGAGACGAGGAGCCGCTCGTGGTCCTCGAGCCAGGTCGGGCCGTCCTTCGTCGGGCAGGCCAGCCAGAGCCGCCAGCAGCCGATGAGCATCCCGATGTCCACCCACATGAGCAGGACGACGACGGCGGTGATCCGGAACAGCCGCGCCCGTCGGTCGACGAGGGCCGCGAACGCCCCGGCGACGAGGACGGGGGTCGCCAGCGCCGTCACCAGCACGCCGACGGCGGGCCAGAGGACGTGGAGCACTCGGCGTACCGCGAGCGGCGGCGGCGGGACGGCGCGCATGCCCATGACCGGAGCGTATGCCGCGGGGCCACCCCAGCGGGGCCGCCGTGACGCGGTCGGTCACCCGGCGGCATCGAGATACGCGGCGGACGCCGCATACGCCTGGTCCATCCGCTCCTGCATCCGGGACCGGCGCCCGTAGCCCAGGGACAGGTTGGGGCTGGCGACGGCCCCGCTCGGCAGGATGTGGGTCTCGACGTCGTCCGGCACCGACTCCATCTCGTGGACGAACCGGTGCCGCCGGGCGATCTCGAAGGCCACGGTGCCCACCTCCCACGGCCAGCGCGGCGGCGTCAGCGGTTGCTCGATCCGGCCGACCTGGAGGACGAAGATCCGGGTGGCCCCCAGGGCGAGGGCACGGCCCACGGGGATGGAGTGGACGAGGCCACCGTCGAAGTAGTGCAGGCCGCCGATTTCCAGGGGTGGGAAGAGCCCGGGCACCGAACAGGACGCGACGACGGCGTCGGTGAGCGGCCCGGACTCGAACCACTGCCCGCTCGCGTCCTCGACGCACGCCGCGACGCACTGGAACGGGACCGGCAGCTCCTCGAAGGTGTCGGCCGGGAGGTAGTCGTCGATGATCCGGCGCAGCGGCGCGTGCGACAGCAGATGGGTGCGGTACTTGGCGATGCGGGCTGCCTGGCGCACCGGACTCTCGAGGAAGATGCCCTCCCTGACGACCGCCCGCCACACCTCGGCGAGCCGGCTCGGCCCGTCGGGGCCGGGCTCGGCGGCGGCGAACGCCCCGTTGATGGCACCGATGCTCGTCCCGAGGATGAGGTCGGGGTGGATGCCGTGCTCCGCGAGCGCCCGCAGCATCCCGACCTGGGTCGCCCCGAGCACGCCGCCACCGCCGAGGACGAAGGCGGTGTGGTGTTCCGGAGCCGTCCCGCGCGTGCTCCGCGTCCCCGCCATGTCAGCAGGGTATGCCGTCGGCCGACGGTCCGCCCCGTCGTCGCGACGGTTCCCGGCGCGCCCCACCCCGCCAGTAGCCTGCCCCCATGGAAGGCGCGGCGTTCTTCGACCTGGACCGGACACTCCTGCCCGGCGGCACCGGCCCGGTCCTGTCGCGTGCCATGGTCGACGCGGGCCTCATCAGCCGGACCCTGCCGGGTGAGGGGCTCCTCTACGGGGTCTTCGACCTCCTCGGCGAGTCCCTGCCTTCGATCGCCCTCGCCCGCCAGGCCACCCGGGTGGCGAAGGGCAGGGCGGCAGACGCGTTCGACGCCGCGGCCGAGGCGGCCTCCGCCGTCATCGCGGGGATGGTCCACCCGTTCGCCCACGCGCTCATCGAGCAGCATCATCGGGAGGGGCGCCCCGTCGTCCTCGCGACGACGACGCCCGAGCACCTCATCCGCCCGCTGGCCGCGCGACTCGGCTTCGACGATGTCGTCGCGACGAGGTACGCCGTCGATGGGGACGGCCTCTTCACGGGGTCGCTCGCCGGGAGGTTCGTCTGGTCGCGGGGCAAGCTGGCGTCGGTGCGGGAGTTCGCCGAGCAGCGGGGCATCTCGCTGGCGGCGAGCTATGCGTACTCGGACAGCATCTACGACAGCCCGCTCCTCGGCGCGGTCGGCCACCCCGCCGCCGTCAACCCCGATCCGCGGCTCGCCGTGCTCGCCCTGATGCGCCGGTGGCCGATCCTCAACCTCGACGTCTCGCCGGGCGTGGTCAAGATTCCGGTCCTCGGCGTCGAGCTGCAGCGGCTGCTCCTCCTCGCGGCCCGCCCGGAGCTGTTCCCCTACGCCCGGTTCGAGGTCTCCGGCATCGAGAACATCCCACGCTCGGGGCCGGCCATCCTCGCCGCCAACCACCGCAGCTACTTCGACGTGGCAGCGCTCATCCAGACGATGCGCCCGACCGGCCGGACCGGCCGCGTCCTCGGGAAGAAGGAGGTCTTCGACCTCCCCGTCGTCGGGCCGCTTGCGACCGCGCTCGGCGGCATCCGGGTGGACCGGGGCGGGGCCGGCAAGGAGTCCTTCGACCTGGCCGTCGTCGCCCTCGAGGCGGGTGAGCTCGTCGCCGTCCTGCCGCAGGGGACGATCCCGCGGGGCGAGCGGTTCTTCGACCCGGTGCTGACCGGCCACACGGGGGCCGCGCGGCTCGCGGCCCTGACGCGGGCCCCGGTCGTGCCGGTCGGCATCTGGGGGACCGAGCGGGTGTGGCCGCGGTCGGCGTCGATGCCGAACCTGCTCGCTCTCGGCCGACCCCCGACGGTGACGATCCGGGTCGGCGAACCGGTCGAGCTGAAGTACCGATCGGCGGCCGCGGACACCCGGCGCATCATGGCGGCCGTCGCGAGGTGCCTTCCGGCCGCGGCACGCGAGCGGCATACCCCCACCGAGGAGGAGCTGCGGCTCACCTACCCCGGCGGCCGGCTACCCGGCGAGGGCGGTTAGGGACCCGGGTGGGACCCGCCACCCCGGACGCGCTGTCGGCTGGCGTTCATCGATGTTTGAGCAGGCGTACAGCACGCGATGCTCGGATGTGCCTGATGGACAGTGATCTTGGTGCCGCCCCTCGAGAGCGGGTATGCCGTCCGGCCCCACGCGGTGGGCCCGTGCATGGGTGGACCGTCGTTCCGCGGGTGCTCGCCGGGCCCGGTGGCCGCCGGTGAGACTGCTGATCCAGCTCCTCCTCATTGCCGGGGTTCTCCTCGTCGTCATCCCGCTGTTCCGTTCCCGGGGGGCGCAGGCGCAGGCCATCCGCCGGGTCGGGCTCGTGTCGTTCGCCGCGTTCGCCGTCGTCTCGATCCTCTTCCCCGCGGTGTGGAACCATCTCGCCGGCGTCCTCGGTGTCGGCCGGGGTGCCGACCTCGTCCTCTACGGACTCGTCGTCGCCTTCCTCAGCTCCACCGCCACGACCTACCTCCGCTTCCGCGAGGTCGAGACGAAGCTGACCAGGCTGACCCGTCGGCTCGCCCTCGACGAGGCCGCCCCGCCCGACGCGAAGCAGCCTGCCGAGCCACGTCCGTCAGAGGCCGTCCTGGGGCGGGCCGATGACGAGGCTCGCTGAGCGCTCCGGCCGCGCGCTTCTCGTCGGGGCGCTCACCTTCTTCGCCATCTGGACCCTCTGCTACCAGGCCGCGCTGGTGGTCGCGCCGCGAGCGGTGCCCACCCTCGTGGTAACGGTCGTCCTGTGGGTCGTGGCCCTCGGAGCCGTCGTCGCGCGAGCCCGGCCGGCCGCCGCCGATCGGCCGCAGGACGGTGCGGTCGCGTCGGTCGCCGTCCTCGGCGCCGTCATGCTCACCGTGACGACGTGGGGCCTGGCGGTGGCGCACCTGCGGTGGCTCGCGCTCGACGTGGCGGTTCTCGCCGCCGCGGCATACCTGGTCCGCAGGTGGCTGGCCCGGCGCACCTGCGAGACCACGGCGCCGGAGACCACCGCGGGGGGGTACGCCGAGGCGGGCCGCCCGCTGCTCTGGGCCACCGGGTGGGCGCTGGGCCTCGCCGCCGCGGCTCTGGCGAGCGTCCTCGTCCACACCGACGCGGACGACGCGTACTACCTCAACACCTCGACGTGGGTCGCCCAGCGGGGGAGGTTCCCCCTGCGGGACACGATGCTGTCCAACGACGTGCTACCCGGCCTGCAGTCGCATACGCCACACGTCAGCAGCATCGAGGCGCTCTTCGGCGTCCTCGCCCGCGTGCTCGGCCTCGAGGCCGGCACGGTCGTCTACGTCCTCGCGGTGCCGGTCCTCGTCCTCATCGCCGTGCTGTCGCTCACCTGGCTCGTCAGTGACAGCCGGATCCCGCTGGCCCCCCTCGCGCTGGTGGCCGCCACCGTCGGCCTGTGGATGTCGGGCGGGTCCGCGCCCGTCGGGCACTACCCGCTGCGGATCTGGCAGGGGAAGATCGCTCTGTTCGCCATCGCCGTCCCCCTCCTCTTCGCGACCGGGATGCGGCTCGCGGCGCGCCGCGGCTGGCGCGACCACCTGCTCTTCGGCAGCGCCGTCGTCGCGTCGGTGGGGCTGAGCAACACCGCCGTCTTCCTCACGCCCGTCGTCCTCGCCGGCCTGGCGATCGGAGCCGCCTCGGTGTCCGGGGTGCGGTCCGGCCTGCGGGTCGCCGCATGGGTCGTCTACCCGCTGGCGGTCGGTGGGGTCGTCGTCCTCACCGTCCCTCCCTCGCCCACCCCGAGCCAGGTGGCGGCGGCCGGTCTGGCGTTCCGGTCCAGCTACCCCGCGCCCCTCGACCTCGTCCCGGGCGGTCGGCTCGGGCTCCTGACGGCCACCGTCCTCGCCCTGGGGATCGGCTGGCTCGGCATCCGGGACCGCCTGCTGCGGGCGAGCGCCCTCGGGGTCCTCGTCGCGACCGGCGTCGTCCTCCTGCCCCCCGTCCAGCACCTCGTGGCCGCCTCGGCGGGCATCGGGCCGGTCATGTGGCGCATGTGGTGGGCCATCCCGACGCCGCTGCTCGCGGCCGGGGTCGTCGGCGCCGCGGCGCGGGTCCTGCCGCTGCGGAGGGCCGCGGGTCGCGCCGTGGGCATCGCCATGGCGACCGCGGCCGTCGCGTTCGTGCCGCTGGCGCACGGGTACTGGATCGGTGCGCCCGTCACGGGGACCCACTGGGCGCCGCCGGGCACCTGGAAGGTCGACCAGCAGGCCCTCGCGGCGGCTCGTCTCGCGGAGCGGGTCAGGGGCCCGGGCGAAGCCATCCTCGCGCCTGGTCCTGTATCGCTCGCCCTGTCCGGGCTCACCGTTGCGGTCCACCCGGTCGTCGCGCGGATGTACTACCTGGCCGACTACTCCGGCTCCCCGGCGGCCCGGGTCCCCGACCGGCTCTTCCTCCAGCGCTTCGCCAACGGGCGCGTCCCTCCGGCGTCACAGATCCCCCGGCAGCAGGAGGCCCTCGCCGCGTTGGGCGTCGGCACGATCTGCGTTCCGCAGGGCGCGCCGGCGGCGCTCCGCCGCGCCGAGGCGCTGGGGTTCCAGCGAGCGGGCGCGGTCGACGGGGTCGTCTGCTACCGCCGTTAGGTGGGCCTACTGGCCGGCGAGGAGCTCCTTGACCTCGTCCTCGCTCGGAACGCGCCCGTCGACGACGACGCGGCCGTCGACCACGAGCCCCGGCGCCCGGAGGACCCCGAGTGCGGCGATCTCGTCGTGGTCGCTGACCAGGGCGACCTCACCGTCCCGGCCGAGGTCGGCAAGGGCCGCGCGCGCCGAGGACAGGAGGTGGTCGGTGTTGCGGTCGGCGATGCCGGCGACGATGACATGCATCCGCGTCTCCTGTGCGTCCGGGGATCCGGTGGTGTGCGGTCCAGTGTGGCCCGTGTGATGCCGGGTCGGCACCTCGAGGTGGTGTTGGTTCCGTCACGAGGAACGGGGCCGACCGGGGCGCTCACAGTTAGGTTAGCCTTAGTTAGGCATACCTAACCATAGACGTCCCGCCCGAGACCGACCCGAACGGACCCGCCGTGCTCGTCAGCAACGCCCTCATCGGCCTGAGGGAGGGCCTTGAGGCCTCCCTGGTCGTCGTCATCCTGCTCGCCTTCCTGCGCCGCAGCGGCCGGACCTGGGCCGTCCGCTACGTCTGGCTCGGCGTCGGGGCCGCCGTGGCGCTCAGCGTCGCCATCGGCGCCGTCCTCACCTACGGCACCCGCCAGCTGTCGTCCGACGCCCGCGAGCTCATCGGGGGGACGGCGAGCGTCGTTGCGGTCGGCTTCGTCACCGTCATGGTCTTCTGGATGAAGCGTGCCGCGCGGACCATGTCCGAGGAGCTGCAGGGACAGCTCGACCGGGCGTTGGGTGTCGGTGCCCTGTCGGTGGCGCTCGTCGGCTTCCTCGGAGTGGGGCGCGAGGGCCTGGAGACGGCGATCTTCTTCTACGCCAGTGTCGAGTCAGCCGGCTCCGGAACCGCCGTGCCGCTCGTCGGGTTCGTCCTCGGGATCGTCGCGGCCGTCGCGCTCGGGCTGCTCATCTACCGAGGCGCGCTGCGGGTCAACCTCGCCGCCTTCTTCCGGTGGACCGGTGCCGCCCTCGTCGTCGTCGCGGCCGGCATCCTCGCCTACGGGATCCACGACCTCCAGGAGGGCGGCCTGCTGCCGGGGGAGGACGCCCTCGCCTTCAACGTCAGCGCTGCCGTTCCGCCGGACTCCTGGTACGGCACCCTGCTACGGGGCACCGTCAACTTCACGCCCGAGACGACGTGGCTCCAGGCCATCGCGTGGATGCTCTACGTGAGCGTCGTCATGACCCTCTTCCTACGCCGGCCACGGCGGACCGAACCCGACCGCGTCGTCGCCGCCGCTGCTGCCGGGTCCTCCGCCTGAGCGTCCGCATCCCCTGCGGACGTGCGCGCCTCGAGACCCGAGACGAGGACCGGGAGCGGCTATGCCGCACCGGGAAGTCGGCGTACCCGCTCCCGGTCCTGTCAGCCGACCTCGCTGAGGTGGCGATCGGCGCCATAGGCGCTGGCAGGGGGTTCGTAGGCGCAGAAGGGCTCGGACTCGAGGACGTCCCCGGTGACGGCATACGCCCGGGCCCGGCTGCCCCCGCAGACCGGGCGGTACTTGCAGACCCCGCACTTGCCCTTGAGCAGGCTGCGGTCGCGCAGGGTCGTGAAGAGCTCGGACTCGCGATAGACGGCGACGAGGTCGTCGGCGCGGACGTTGCCCGCCGAGACGGGCAGGAAGCCGGACGGGTAGATGTCGCCGGTGTGGCTGATGAACATGAACCCGTCGCCATCGGTGACGTTGCGGGCCCGGCCGATGCCGTCGACCATCGAGTGCCGCGTGCCCGATGTGAGGACGTCGTGGTCGTTGCCGGCCTCGGTCTTCTTGCGCTGGAGGACGACGCGCGAGAACTGCGGGGCGGCCGTCGCCTTGATGTCGAAGCTCGCCGTCTTGGACAGGTCGTAGAGCTCGTTGAAGACCGTCTCGAACTCCTCCGCGCTCGCGACGTCCTCGGGCTTGGCCCGCCCCATCGGCACGATGAAGAAGACCTCCCAGAAGACGATCCCGAGCTCACCCATGAGGTCGCACATCGCCGGCATGTCGTCGATGTTGTTCTTGCGGACGACCGTGTTGACCTGGGTGGTCAGGCCGACCTCGCGGGCCTCGCGGAGGATCCGCAGTCCGTGTTCGAAGGAGCCGTCGACCTGGCGGAACGTGTCATGGATTCCGGAGCTGGACCCGTCGAGGCTCACCGCGAGGCGGGCCAGCCCGGCCTCCTTGAGCTCGAGCATCTTCTCCTTGGTGCAGAGTGGCGTCGTCGCTGGGGTGATCGCCATCCGCAGGCCGAGGTCGGCTCCGAAGCGGACGAGCTCGACGATGTCCGGGCGCTTGAGGGCATCACCGCCGCTGAAGACGAAGATGATCGGCCCGAACTCGCGGATGCGACGCAGCATCTCCTTGGCCTCGGCGGTGCGCAGCTCGCGCGGGTCCCGGAACGGCTGGGCCTCGGCGCGGCAGTGCTGGCAGGCGAGGTCGCAGGCCTGGGTCGTCTCCCAGATGACGAGGAACGGCGCCTGGTCGAAGTCCATCGTCATCCCGGGCGGGCCGCCGGTGCCGCCCGGGTGTCCGTGTCCCTGCGGGTGGCCGCCGGGATGCCCTCCCGGGTGGCCACCTGCCGCATGCGGGTGCGTCATGGGGAGACGGTAGGTCGTTGAATGCGCTCCTTTCCAGCAAGGCCAGTCTCACCTCACCGCCGGCAGGGTGGTGGCCGACAGGCCGGGCAGCGGGCTCAGGTGCCCCGGAGGACGTCGATGATCCGCCTCCGCACGGTGCGGATCGCCGGGCGGAGGGCGCGACCGCGGGGTGACGGGGGGACATGCCGTGGGCCACCCTTGGTCCATGACCACTCCGACGACGGTCGTTCTCTTCGGCGCGACCGGGGACCTCGCCAAGCGCAAGCTGCTACCGGGGCTCCTCCACCTGTTCATGTCGCGGCTGCTCGACGACTTCCAGGTGGTCGGGACCTCGCTCGACGACCTGGGTCGCGACGAGTTCCGCGAGCTGGCGCATGCCGCGATCAGTGAGCACAGCACCCGGGAGATCGACAAGGCGGACTGGCGTGAGTTCTCCGAGCGGCTCAACTTCGTCCCCGGGTCGCGCGGTCCGGGCGCGCTGCGCGACGCCGTCAAGGAGGCCGAGTCGCTGCTGCCCGGCGAGGACCGCCGACGGCTGCACTACCTCTCGGTGCCCCCGAAGGCGGCGCTCTCGGCGGTACGGACGATCGCCGATGCCGGCCTCGTGACGCAGAGCCGGGTCATCATGGAGAAGCCGTTCGGGGTCGACCTCGCCACGGCCCGCAGCCTCAACGCCCAGCTTCACGAGGTCTTCGACGAGGAGCAGATCTTCCGGATCGACCACTTCCTCGGCAAGGAGCCGGCCCAGAACATCCTCGCCTTCCGGTTCGCCAACGGGCTCTTCGAGCCGATCTGGCACCGCAACAACATCTCGCACGTCCAGATCGACGTCCCGGAGACCCTCGGCCTGACCCAACGGGCCGACTTCTACGAGAGCACCGGCGCGTACCGGGACATGGTCGTCACCCACCTGTTCCAGATCCTCGCGTTCACGGCCATGGAGCCACCGACGGCCCTCGCACCCGACGCCATCAGCGGGGAGAAGAACAAGGTCTTCCGGTCGATGACGCCGATCCAGCCCGGCGACGTCGTCCGCGGCCAGTACACCGGCTACCTCGACGAGCCCGGCGTCGCCCCCGGCTCACAGACCGAGACGTTCGTCGCCCTCAAGTGCTTCATCGACAACTGGCGGTGGGCCGGCGTGCCGTTCTTCCTGCGCACCGGGAAGCGGATGGCCGAGGGCGCCCGGGTCATCTCGATCGCGTTCAAGGAGCCGCCCCAGTCGATGTTCCCGCCGGGCGCCGGGGTCGGCGACCACGGGCCGGACCACCTCACCTTCGACCTGGCGGACAAGTCGCGGATGTCCCTGTCGTTCTATGGCAAGCGGCCCGGGCCCGGGTTCAAGCTCGACAAGCTCTCGATGCAGTTCTCCATGCAGGAGACCCACTGGGCGGGCGCGGTCCTCGAGGCCTACGAACGGCTCATCTATGACGCGGCCCGTGGCGACCGCACCCTCTTCACCTCGGCAGAGGGCATCGAGCGGCTGTGGGAGATCTCCCAGCCGCTGCTGGACAACCCGCCCATCGTCCGCCCCTACGCCCAGGGCACCTACGGTCCCACCCAGATCCACCAGCTCATCGCGCCGCACTCGTGGCGGCTGCCCTTCGAGCGGGTGTGGCGCGAGAAGACCTTCTGACGGGACGGCGCCCGGTCAGGCGTCGAGCGCGGCGCCCATGACGCGCAGGTAGTTGCCGCCGAGCACCCTGGCCAGCGTCCCGTCGGTCAGGCCGCGTCGGCGCAGGGCGACGACGAGGAGGGGGAGCTTGGCGTAGCTCTCGAAGACGGGGCGGTCGTTGGCGTCCATGTCGGTGCCGATCCCGACGTGGTCCGCGCCCAGCCGGTCGACGAGCTCGACGATCCGGGCCGCGAAGTCGTCGAGCGAACCGAGGGTGATCCCGGCGGGCCAGGCGCCGACGACCCCACCGGCTCCGGCGACGGCCTCGGCGAGCCCCGAGGAGACGAACCGCGGGTGGCGGGCGGTCGTCGTCAGCAGGTCGGTGTGGCTGAGCAGCAGCGGCTTCGTCGCGACATCCAGCGCGGCATACGCCGTCTCCTCGGTGGCATGGGAGAGGTCGACGACGATCCCGGTCCGGTTCATCTCGCGGACGACCTCGCGGCCGAACGTCGTGAGCCCGCCGTGGACGGGGGTGTCCGTCATGACGTCGCCGATCGGGCCGCCCCGGTAGAAGTGGACGAGGGTGACGACCCGTACCCCGTCGTCGAACGCCTCGCCGACCCGCTCGAGGCGGCCGTCGAGGAAGTCGGCCCCCTCCACACCGAGGATGAGGCCGAGCGCGCCTCGCGTCCGGGCCGCCGCAAGGTCCGCGGGAGTGCGGACCGACTCGGCCCCCGCGCGGTCGGCCAGGGCGGCGAGGTTGCCGATCTGGAGGCGGTATGCCGCCCACGCCTCGCCGGGCTCGAACGGCCGGGCCATCCGCAGGCCGCCCTTGGCCAGCCCGAGCGTGGGGAAGTCGGGGACCGCGTTGACGCAGATGGCGGCCACGCCCCCGTCGTGGGCCTCGGCCAGCACCCGGTCCTCGAAGGTGCCGCGCATCGCATAGAGGCGTACCGGTGGGCTGAGCCGGGTCGCGCCGCGCACGAAGGTCCGGCCCGGGTGGGCGTGCATGTCGATGGCCGGGTGCCGGGCGAGCAGCGCCTCGGCGGCCGCCACCTCGTCCGGGTCGGCCGTGATGCCGACCGGTGCCGCGACCCTGCCGACCTTGGCGTGGACCCATCGGCCGAGAGCAGCCGCACCGACGGTCGTCGCCAGGCCGGCGCCGGCGCGCAGCGCCGTGGTCGCTCGCATCAGTCCTCCCGCATCCGGCGCCGTCGCGCCCGTCAGACCGCCGGGCCGCGCGGCGGGATCGTCGCGACCCGGACGATGAGGCCGCGCGGCTGGATCGTGAAGAGCACCTGGCGAGCCTCGCCCATGACGTCGCCGTCCATCTGGACCCGCTGCGGCTCCTCGACCGTGACCAGGGCCCGCCGGCACCGGTAGCGCTCGAGGCGGGAGTGGTCCTTCCGGCGCTGGGTGAGGACGTGGGCGGCGACCCCGGCCCACCCGCCGATTCCTCTCGGGGTGAGGGCGACGACGTCGAGGATGCCATCGTCGACCTCGGCGTCGGGCATGAGGGTGATGCCGCCGGTCAGGACTCCGCAGTTGCCGACGACGACCGTGCGGGCCCGATGGGTGCTCTCCTCGCCGTCGTCGATGACGAGCCCGGTCTTGAACCGGGCCCGGAGCAGGCTCTTGGCTCCGCCGGCCACGTAGGCCGGCCACCCGACCCTGGCCTTGAGCTCCTCCGAGGTGCCCTCCATGATCGCCGCGTCGAAGCCGAGGCCGGCCATGACGAGGAAGGCACGGACGTTGTCGGCCGGCACCCCGGAGGTGTCATCGGTTCCTCCGGGGTGCCGCTCGAGCTGGTCGGGAGCCGGGTCGACCGTCGCCCAACCGATGTCGATGTGCCGGTTGAAGCCGGTGAGCGCCACCTCGACGGCGTGGTCGAGGCGCTCCAGGGGGAGCTGGAGGTTGCGGGCCAGCAGGTTGCCGGTGCCGGTCGGCAGCAGGCCCATCGGGGTGTTGGTGCCGGCGAGCACCTGGGCCACCGTACGCACGGTTCCGTCGCCGCCGAGCGCGCAGACGAGGTCGACGCCGTCCGCGACGGCGGCCCGGGCCTGCCCGAACCCGGGGTCCTCGACCGTCGTCTCGACCACGGTCGGCTCGGCCCAGCCCAGCCCGGTGACGAGCCCGGACAGCCCGGCCCGCAGCACGGCCATGTCCTCGACCTTCGTCGGGTTGACGATGATGGTGACCCGCCGCGGGGGCGGCTCCTCGCCCCGGCGGAACTGGTCCCGCGACGGGCGTCGCGGGCCGACGAACCCGCTCCCCGTCGACCGCCGCCGGTCGATGTATACCGCGGCCACCACGCCGACGACGAGGAGACCGATGGCAACGGCCAGCCAGGTCTCCCACACGAGGGCGAAACTACCGCACGGCCGGGCCGCGCCCGTCGGCATCCCAGCGCGACGCGTCACGGCCCCCGGCGACGGCATACGCTGCGGCGATGAGCGACATCGAGCCGGACACCAAGGACTGGACCTGGACCCTGACCCGGGCGTGCCCCGAGTGCGGGATCACTGCCGCCGGCATCGCGGCCGGGGACATCGCGGGGCTCATCTCCGGCTGGACCGACCCGTGGCGCGACGTACTGGCCCGCGACGGTGCCCGTGACCGGCCGGGCCCGACGACGTGGTCCCCGGTCGAGTACGCCTGCCACGTCCGGGACGTGTGCCGGCTCTTCGACCAGCGGCTGAGGTCGATGCTCGCCGAGGACGACCCGACGTTCGCCAACTGGGACCAGGACGAGACGGCCGTCGCCGAGCGGTACGGCGAGCAGGACCCGGCCGGCGTCGCGGACGAGCTCGCCGACGCCGCGGCCCGGCTCGCTGCGACGTATGCCACGGTCGCCGACACCGAGTGGGAGCGCACCGGCGCCCGATCCAACGGCTCCCGGTTCACCGTACTCACCCTGGGGCAGTACGCCCTGCACGACATCGGGCATCACCTCGTCGACGTCGGCGTCGAGCTTCCGCGGGGTTGAGGGGGCGCTCCCCGACACACGTCACGCGAAATCCCGGCGCGCGCCGGCCGCGCGGCACGACACACTTGGCCCGTGCCGTCCGCCTCGACCCTCCTCGCCTTCGCGGGGGCCTCCCTCGTGCTCGCTCTCATCCCGGGCCCCAGCCTGCTCTTCATGATCGGCCGGGCCCTTTCCGCGGGTCGGCGCGAGGCGCTGCTCACCGTCGTCGGCAACGGCTTCGGCCTGTTCACCCAGATGGTCGGCGTGGCCGCCGGCCTCGGGCCCGTCGTCGAGGCGAGCGCGACGGCATACACGGTCCTCAAGGTCGTGGGTGCCGTCTATCTCGTCTGGCTCGGTATCGGCGCGATCCGGCACCGGCGCGACCTCGGCGCGACGATGGAGCGCGAGCTGTCGAACGCCGCCCGGACGCCGGCGATCCACGCGCTGCGCTCCGGCTACGTCGTCGGGGTGACCAACCCCAAGACGATCGTCTTCTTCGCGGCATTGCTGCCGCAGTTCGTCGACCGGACGGCCGGCCCGGCCTGGCTGCAGATCCTCGTTCTCGGGGCGCTGTTCACCGTCATCGCGATCTCGAGCGACTCGACGATCGCGCTCATCGCCGGTCGGGCGCGGGACTGGTTCGCGTCGAGCCCACGCCGGATGGAGCGGGTCGGCGGGACGGGCGGGCTGATGATGATGGGTCTGGGCGTGGGGCTGCTCTTCACGGGGCGCCCCGACTAGCCCCCGCCGATACACTCAGCGGTCGTGATCGACATCCGGCTGCTCCGCGACAACCCCGCCCTCGTCCGCGCCTCGCAACGCGCCCGCGGCGACGACGAGTCGCTCGTCGACGCCGTCCTCGCCGCCGACGAGCTCCGACGGAGCTCGCTCACCGCATTCGAGACCCTCCGGGCCGAGCAGAAGTCCCTCGGCCGCGGCGTCGCCCAGGCCCAGGGGGAGGAGAAGCGGGCCCTGCTGGCCCGGACCAAGGAGCTGTCCGCCCAGGTCAAGGCGAACGAGGCCACCGCCGCAGCGGCCCAGGGCGACCTCGACGACCTCCTCACCCGCATCGGCAACGTCATCGTCGACGGGGTCCCGGCCGGCGGCGAGGACGACTACGCCGTCGTCGAGACCGTCGGCACGCCCCGTGACTTCGCCGCCGAGGGCTTCGAGCCCCAGGACCACCTCGACCTCGCCGAGGGGCTGGCCGCCGTCGACATGGAGCGGGGCGCCAAGGTGGCCGGGTCGCGGTTCTACTTCCTCACCGGGGTCGGTGCCCGCCTCGAGCATGCCCTGCTCACCCTCGGGTTGCAGCAGGCCGTCGCGGCCGGGTTCACCCCGATGATCACGCCCGCCCTCGTCCTGCCCGAGATGATGCGGGGCGCCGGATTCATCGACAAGCACGCCGAGGAGGTCTACCGGCTCGAGGCCGACGACCTCTACCTCACCGGCACCTCCGAGGTGGCCCTGGCCGGCTACCACGCCGACGAGATCATCGACCTCGGTGGCGGCCCGCGCCGGTACGCCGGCTGGTCGACGTGCTTCCGCCGCGAGGCGGGGTCCTACGGCAAGGACACCCGCGGGATCATCCGGGTCCACCAGTTCAACAAGCTCGAGATGTTCGTCTACTGCGACCCGGCCGACGCCGAGACCGAGCACGAGCGGCTGCTCGCCTGGGAGAAGGAGATGCTCGCCAAGGTCGAGCTGCCCTACCGCGTCATCGACACCGCCGCGGGTGACCTCGGCCAGAGCGCGGCCCGCAAGTTCGACTGTGAGGCGTGGGTCCCGACCCAGGGCCGCTACCGGGAGCTGACCTCGACGTCGAACTGCACGACCTTCCAGGCCCGCCGCCTCGGCACCCGCTTCCGTCCGGACGGGGGCCAGGGCCCGACCGAGGTCGTCGCCACCCTCAACGGCACCCTCGCCACGACCCGGTGGCTCGTCGCCATCCTCGAGAACCACCAGCAGAGCGACGGCTCGGTCGTCGTGCCCGAGGCGCTGCGTCCGCTGCTCGGCCTCGACGTCCTCACCCCGGTCGCCTGACCCCCACCCGGGGGAGGGAGGCGGCTCCGCCTGGCGGTGGAGGTGCGGCATACCCCTTCGTCCCTAGGCTGGGACGTATGCCGTCCCCCGACCGTAGCGTCACGGCTCGCCTCGGCGAGTTCTTCGCCGTGGACGACGAGTGGGAGCGGCCGCGGCCGACGATCGGCGCCTCCGACATCACCCTGGCCCTGGCTGCGGTCGTCGCGGGCCTCGGGCTCCTCGAGCTGACCCGCAGCGTCGGCGTGCTCGACCACACGACCCAGCCCCGCTGGGTGCAGTGGCTCGCCACCGCGTCGGTCGCGGTCCTGCTCCTGTTCCGCCGGCGCTACCCGCTGAGCGTGGGCGTCCTCGCGGCGCTGCACATGTTCGTCGTCGGCGTGACGATGCCCGCGGTCATGGGCCTGCTCGCCCTTCAGGTGTCGTACTTCATCGCCTACTTCTCGGCCGCCGCATGGGCCAGGGAGCGGCGCTCCATGCTCGTCGTCGTCGGCGGGGTCATCGCCCTCATGTTCGTCTGGGTGGCCTGGCAGCTGGCCCTCGGCAGCGGCATCGACCAGATCGTCGCCAGCACCCGGGATGTGCAGCAGAGGGGCTGGCTCCCACCCGTCGCGGCCGCGGTCATCCTCACCATCGTCATCAACGCCGTGTACTTCGGTGGGGCCGTCGTCGCTGGGCAGATCGCCTGGCGCGGTGCCCGGCAACGGGCCCGGCTCGCCGAGCAGACGGCCACGATCGCCGGCCAGGCCGAGGGCCTGCGCCGCCGCGCCGTGCTCGACGAGCGGTTGCGCATCGCCCGCGAGCTCCACGACGTCGTCGGCCACCACGTCTCGGTCATCGGCATCCAGGCCGGCGCGGCCCGGCGGGTCCTCGACACCGACCGGGACGCGGCCGCGGCTGCCCTCGCCCGGATCGAGGCGTCCTCGCGGGAGGGGGTGGCCCAGATGCGCCAGCTGCTCGGCACCCTCCGCGAGATGGAGGAGGGCGAGGACCTGTCCTCGGCGGGCCCGACCGGGACCGGCCGTGCCCCGGAGCCGGGGCTGGCCGACCTGCCGACGCTCACCGCCGAACGAACGTCGGCGGGCCTGCCGACGACCTTCGAGCTGGTCGAGTCCCGTCCCGGCGCCGGCCGAGACCTGTCCGCGCCGCTCGGGCTCTCGCTCTACCGGATCGCCCAGGAGGCGCTGGCCAACACCGCGACGCACTCGACCGCCACCCAGGCCGGTGTCGTCGTCCGGGTCGACGATGCGGGCCCGCACCCGCATGTCGAGGTCGAGGTCGTCGACAACGGCCGGCCCCGCTCGGGGACGTCCGGGTCGGGTCTGGGCCAGATCGGCATCCGTGAGCGTGCGGCGTCGCACCGGGGCGAGGTCGACATCGGCCCGCGAGCCATCGGGGGCTACCGGGTGCGGGTCCG
The DNA here is from genome assembly GCA_963771015.1 of uncultured Actinomycetota bacterium. GTDB lineage: Bacteria > Actinomycetota > Actinomycetes > Actinomycetales > Dermatophilaceae > CAVSJJ01. The sequence continues at coordinate 254,192 of CAVYRN010000007.1, read as the reverse complement.
TATGCCGTTGGGAGACGCCGATGTCCGAGGCTGAGCGCCTGCGGGTGATGATCGTCGACGACCAGCACCTCGTCCGGTCGGGCTTCACCATGATGCTGTCCGTCGAGCCGGACCTCGAGGTCGTCGGCGAGGCCGCCGACGGTGCCGCCGCCGTCGAGCTGGCCCGCGAGGTACGACCCGACGTCGTCCTCATGGACGTCCAGATGCCCGTCATGGACGGGATCGAGGCCACCCGTCGGCTCGTCGCCGAGGACCTCGGCCGGGTCGTCATCCTCACGACCTTCGACCGTGACGACTACCTCTTCGACGCGTTGGCGGCCGGAGCGAGCGGCTTCCTCCTCAAGAACGCCGAACCCGAGCAGCTCGTCGAGGCCGTCCACGTCGTCGGCGGCGGGCATGCCCTGCTGGCCCCGGAGGTGACCCGCCGGGTGATCGAGCAGATGACCCGGGGCGGTGGCCCGGGTGCCGCGTCCCGCGCGACGGGTGCCGGCCGGGGCGGCCCGAGCGGCCCGGGGGCCGGCGGCCGGGCCGCACGGCATACCGACGGGCTGGCCCGGCTCACCGACCGCGAGCGCGAGGTCCTCGTCCTCATGGGTCGAGGGCTGTCCAACGCCGAGATCGCCGCAGAGCTCTTCCTCGGCGAGGCGACGGTCAAGACCCACGTCTCCAACTGCCTCGCCAAGCTGCACCTGCGTGACCGGGTCCAGGCCGTCGTCCTCGCGTACGAGGCAGGTCTCATCCTGCCGTCGGAGGGCTGAGGTCACCCTCCAGGCTGATCCGCCACGCCCTCGCCCGCCCTAGCGTGGCAGGCATGACGCCCACCAGCGCGACGCCGCTCAGCAGCGCACCGCCCCTCCAGGCCGCCGACACGATCGAGGCCGTCGGGCTCACCCGCCGGTTCGGTGAGGTCCTCGCGGTCGACGGCGCGTCACTGACGGTGCCCGGAGGGGCGCTGACGGGCTTCGTCGGCGGCAACGGTGCGGGCAAGACGACGGCGATGCGGATGATCATGGGCCTGCTCAGGGTCGACGCCGGCGCCGTCACCTGGCGGGGCCGCCCGATCACCGACGAGGACCGCCGGACGTTCGGCTACATGCCGGAGGAGCGCGGGCTCTACCCGAAGCAGCGCGTCCTCGACCAGCTCGTCTACCTCGGGCAGCTCTCCGGGATGGGCGCCGGGGCGGCCAAGGTGTCGGTCATGGACCACCTCGAGCGGTTCGACCTGGCAGACCGGGCGGGCGACCGGGTCGAGAAGCTGAGCCTCGGCAACCAGCAGCGGGTCCAGATCATCGCCGCTCTCATGGCCGAGCCGCGGGCGCTCATCCTCGACGAGCCGTTCTCGGGGCTGGACCCGATCGCCGTGGACTCGATGGCCGACCTGCTCCGGGAGCACACCGCCCGTGGGGTCCCGGTCCTCTTCTCGAGCCACCAGCTGGACCTCGTCGAGCGGCTGTGTGACCGGCTCGTCGTCCTTGCCCGTGGGGCCGTCGTGGCCGAGGGGACCGTCGGCGAGCTCCGGGGCCGTGGCCCCACCCGCTACCGCCTCGTGCTCGGTGGCGACGCCGGCTGGGTGCGGGACGTCCGTGGCGTCACGACCGCCGACGTCGACGGGCCGGTGGCCCTCGTCGAGCTCGACGGCGACCCCGCGGCGGGCCAGGTGCTCCTCGCCGCGGCGATGAGCCGTGGTGCGGTGCACGAGTTCGCCCGCGTCGTCCCAGCCCTGTCCGAGATCTACCGTGAGGTGACCGCATGACCGCCGACGCCAGCGCATCCGGCGGCCCCACCGCCTCAGACGTCCCCCCCATGCGGGGCCGGACCACGAGGTCCCAGGCCTGGTCACTCGTGGCGCGCCGGGAGATCGTCGTCAAGCTGACCGACCGCGCCTTCCTCGTCGGAACGGTCCTCACCCTGACCCTCATCAGCGGCTTCATGGTCGTCCAGACGGTGCTCGAGCAGCGGGCCCAGACGTATGCCGTCGCCGCCATGCCCGAGGCCCAGGCCATGGCCAGGACCCTCGAGCAGCGGGTCGGTGCCGTCGACGGCAAGGTCAAGGTGACGGTCCACGTGGTGACGAGTGTCGACGCCGCCCAGGCGGCGCTGCGGGACGGGTCGGCCGACGTCTGGCTGCGTCACGGCGGCGGCGGGTGGGTCCTCACCGGCAAGGACGGGGTCCCCGGCGGCCTTGACGCCGCCGCATCGACCGTCATCCGTCAGGATGGCCTGCGGGCCAACGCCGCCGCCCTCGGCGTGAGCGTCGACGAGATGACGAGGGGCACCACCCTCACGACGTCCGTGCTCGACGGCAACGCCGAGAAGAACGGCTTCGCCCACGGGATGGGCTTCGCCCTGGCGTTCCTCTTCTACCTGTCCTCGCTCGGCTTCGGGGTGACGCTCGCCCAGAGCGTCCTCGAGGAGAAGCAGTCCCGGATCGTCGAGATCATCGCGACGAAGATCCCGGTCCGCCAGCTCCTCGCCGGCAAGGTGCTCGGCAACACGACGATGGCCCTCGGCCAGATGGGCCTCTACGTCTCGATCGGGCTCATCGGGCTGAGCTTCACGAAGTACTCGACGTTCCTCCCCGGAGTCTCCGGCGCCCTCGGGTGGTTCCTCGTGTTCTTCCTCGTCGGGTTCCTCCTCATCGCCTGCGCGTGGGCCGTCGCCGGGGCCCTGGCCAGCCGATCCGAGGACCTCCAGCAGACGTCTGCGCCGCTGACGATGCTCATGGTCGCCGTGTTCTTCGGGGCGATCTTCCTCAAGGGCACCGCGCTCACCATCCTGTCGTTCATCCCGCCCTTCTCGGCCGTCCTCATGCCGATCCGGGTGCTCAGCGGGTCGGCGGCCTGGTGGGAGCCGGTCGTCGCCGTCGGGTTGCTGATGGCCGCCGCGGTCGGCGGCGTCCTCGTCGCGGAACGGCTCTACCGCCGCTCGCTGCTCCAGACCCAGGGCCGGCTCAGCCTCAGGCAGGCGTGGTCCTCGCCGGACCTTGCCACGGCTCCTCGGTGACCGGGACGGCAATCACCGCCTGGTCACCCCAGCGGGGTAGCGTCGCGACCATGTCCCCCCACCTGGTCGCGCTCGATCTCGACGGCACGACCATCGACCACGCGGGCCACCTCTCCGACGCCGTGGATGAGGCGGTCCGCTCCGTCGTCGCCGCCGGTCACCACGTTGTCATCGCCACCGGCCGTTCGGTCGTCGCGACGACGCCCATCCTCGAGGCGCTCGGCCTGGACACCGGGTATGCCGTGTGCTCCAACGGTGCGGTGACGCTGCGGCTCGACCCGCAGGCCCCGGACGGGTACGAGCTGCTCGACGTCGTGACGTTCGACCCGGCCCCCGCGCTCACCATGCTGCGCGAGCACTGGCCGGACGCGGTCATCGCCGTCGAGGAGCTCGGTGTCGGGTTCAAGCTCAGCGCGCCGTTCCCCGACGGCGAGCTCCAGGGGCGGCTGCGCATCGTCCCCTGGGAGGAGCTCATCGCCCACCCGGTGACGAGGGTGACCTTCCGCAGCATCAACCACACGAGCGAGGACTTCGTCGGGCTCACCGAGCGCATCGGCCTGCATGGCGTGAGCTACGCCGTCGGCTTCTCCGCGTGGCTCGACATCAATCCCGAGGGTGTCTCCAAGGGCGCCGCCCTCGAGCTCGTCCGGCGCCGGCTGGGGGTCGAGCCGTTCGAGACCGTCGCCGTCGGCGACCAGCGCAACGACCTCGAGATGCTCCGATGGGCGGCCCGGGGCGTCGCCATGGGTAACGCCCCCGACGAGGTCAAGGCGGCGGCCGACGAGGTGACCGGCACCGTCGACGAGGACGGCCTCGTGCCCGTCCTGGCTTCCCTGCCCTGAACGAGCCCGTCCAGTGGGATGCTGGGTCCGCCATGGCCGAGCTCTCCCTCACCTCACCGTCGAACCCGCGCCTCAAGGCGCTCGTCGCCCTGCGCCGCCGCCGGGCCCGCGACGCCGAGGGCGTCACCGTCGTCGAGGGCTACGAGGAGCTCGCCCTGGCCGTCGGTGCCGGCGTCCGGCCCCGGACCGTCTTCCACTGCCCCGACCTCATGCTCGACCCGGTGGAGCAGTCCCGGCTCGTCGACGACCTCCGCGCCGACGGGGTCGAGACGATCCGGGTCGGCAGGGCGGCGTTCGAGAGGGTCGCCTACCGCGAGGGGCCGGACGGCTTCCTCGCCGTCGTCCCGGCCGTCGGCGGTCGTCTCGACCGCCTCACGCTGCCCGAGGACCCGCTGGTCCTGGTCTGTGAGGGCGTCGAGAAGCCGGGCAACCTCGGTGCCATGATGCGGACGGCCGACGCCGCCGGCGTCGCGGCGGTCGTCGCCGCCGACCCGGTGACCGACTGGGGGAACCCCAACGTCGTCCGCGCGAGCAAGGGCACCGTCTTCGCCCTGCCCGTGGCGAGTGCGAGCACGGCCGACGTGCTCGTATGGCTGCAGCACACCGGCATCCGCCTCGTTGCGGCGACGCCGGACACCGACCTGCTGCACACCGAGGCCGACTACCGCGGGGGAGTGGCCGTCGCCGTCGGGACCGAGAAGGGCGGTCTGAGCGACGCCCTGCTCGGGGCCGCCGACGTTCGTGTCCGTATCCCCATGTCGGGCCGGGCGAACTCTCTCAACGTCGCGACCTCGGCGGCCGTCGTCCTCTACGAGGCAGTGCGGCAGCGCACGCCGTGAGCGTCCCACCGGCCCCGGCCGGGGAGAGGGGAGCCGTGGGTCCAGGTGGGGGACCGGTGTCCAAGGCACCCCTGAACGTGTGCCACGATGGTCCGCATGCGAGTTGACCACGTCGTCTATGCCGCCGAGCACGACGGCCTCCAGGCCACGGCCGAGCGTCTCGCGAAGCTCATTGGCGTCCGGCCGGTCGACGGAGGGGTGCACCCGAGGTTCGGCACCCGGAACGTCATCCTTCCGCTGGCCCATGAGCGCTACGTCGAGGTCGTCGAGGTCCTCGAGCACCCCGCCGCCGACAAGGCTCCGTTCGGCCAGATCGTCCGCGAGCGCTCGGAGTGCGGGGGAGGCTGGCTCGGCTGGGTCGTCCGGGTGGACAACATCGCCGAGCAGGAGTCCCGGCTGGGCCGCCAGTCGGTCGAGGGCAACCGGCACCGTCCCGACGGTGTCGAGCTGCGCTGGCGTCAGCTGGGTGTCCGGGGGCTCCAGTCCGACCCGCAGCTGCCCTTCTTCGTCCAGTGGGAGGACGGTGTACCGCACCCGTCCGAGGACGCCAACACCGAGGTGACCATCGAGTCGCTGACCATCGCGGGCGACCCTGACCGGGTGCGCGACTGGCTGGGCCTGCCCGCCGACACGACCTCCTCGGTCATCAACTTCGTCTGGGTCGCCCCGCACGGGACGCCCGGCCTGATGTCGGTGACCTTCGACACCCCGGAGGGCAAGGTCAGCATCTGACCGGCCGGTCAGCGTCCGTACCGGCGCAGCCGCAGGCTGTTCGTCACGACGAGGACGCTCGACATCGCCATCGCCGCGCCCGCGATCATCGGGTTGAGCAGACCCGCCATGGCCAGGGGGATGGCCGCGGAGTTGTAGCCGAAGGCCCAGGTGAGGTTCTGCTTGACGATCTCGAGGGTCCGGCGTGACAGCCCGATCGCGTCGACGACGGCGGTCAGCTCACTGCGCATGAGGACGATGTCGGCGGACTCGGCCGCCACGTCGGTGCCCGACCCCATGGCCATCCCGAGGTCGGCCTGGGCGAGCGCGGCGGCGTCGTTGACGCCGTCACCGACCATCGCGACGACCCGGCCCTCCGCCTGAAGTCGGCGGATCGTCTCGTGCTTGTCCTCGGGCCGGACGTCGGCGAGGACATGCCCGGCCCCGATGCCGACCTCGTCGGCGACGGCGAGCGCTGCCCGTTCGTGGTCGCCGGTCAGCAGGTATGCCGTGAGCCCGGCGCGGCTGAGCGCGCGGATCGCCGCGGCCGAGGTCGGCCGCACCTCGTCGGCGACGGTGAGCCGGGCCCGGGCCCGTCCCTCCCAGCCGAGCCACACCGTCGTCCCGGTCCGGCTCCCGGTGGCGATCTCGGACGGCATCGTCGTGAAGAGGTCGGCCCGGCCGACCGTGATGACGGTGTCCTTGATCGTCGCGGTGGCGCCGGACCCGGGGAGGTTGACGAAGTCGCTGATCGACGGGACCTCGAGCCCGCGGGCCTTGGCCGCCGCGACGACCGCCCGCGCGATGGGGTGCTCGCTGCCGGACTCGACGGCGGCGGCGGTCCGCAGGGCGGCGTCCTTGGGAAGCCGGTCGGCGGTGACGATCTCGGTGAGGGTCGCGATGCCGGTTGTCACGGTGCCCGTCTTGTCGAGGACGATGGTGTCGATCCGTCGGGTGTTCTCGAGCACCTGGGCGCCCTTGATGAGCACGCCGAGCTGGGCGCCGCGACCGGTCCCGACGAGAAGGGCGGTCGGTGTGGCCAGGCCGAGCGAGCACGGGCAGGCGATGATGAGCACCGCGATGCCGACCGCCAGGGCCCGCGACGGGTCGCCGGTGCCGACCCACCAGCCGACGAAGGTGAGCGCGGCGAGGACCAGCACGACGGGGACGAACACCGCCGAGATCCGGTCCGCCAGGCGCTGGACATCGGCCTTGCCGGTCTGGGCCTTCTCGACGAGCCGGGCGATGCCGGCGAGCGTCGTGTCCCGCCCGACCCGGGTCGCCCGGACGATGAGCCGCCCGCTCGTGTTGATCGTCCCCCCGGTCACGTCGGCGCCCTCGCCGACGTCGACGGGGACCGACTCGCCGGTGATGAGCGAGGCGTCGATGGCGCTGTTCCCCTCGAGGACGACCCCGTCGGTCGCGATCTTCTCGCCGGGCCGGACGACGAACCGGTTGCCGACGGCGAGAGTCTCGATCCCGACGCGCTCCTCGGTCGTGCCGCCGTCGCTCGTCGGTCGGAGCACCGAGACCTCCTTGGCCCCGAGGTGCATGAGGCTCTCCATGGCCTCCTTGCCGCTCCGCTTCGCACGCGCCTCGAGCCACCGGCCGATGAGGAGGAAGGTCGTGACGACCGCGGCGGTCTCGAAGTACAGGTGCCGGCTGCCGGACTGCTCGCCGGCCATCGCCGTCATCCCCTCGGTGGCGGTACCGGTGAGCACCGCGACCGTCGACCAGCCGTAGGCCGCGAGCACGCCGAGGGAGACAAGGGTGTCCATCGTCGACGAGAGGTGCCGCGCCGTGATGGCGGCGGCGCGGTGGAACGGCCAGGCCGCCCAGGCGACGATCGGCGTCGTGAGGATGAGCTGGATCCACGGCCCGCCGCTCACGTGGATGCCGGGCACCATGGCGAGGATGACGACGGGAACGGCGAGGACGGCCGAGACGATGGCGCGGGTCTTGAGGACGTCGGCGGGGGCGACGTCGTCGGTCATCGGGTTTCCGCCTCCGGCGCCCTCGTCGGGCTCGATGACGGTGGCGCCGTAGCCGGTGTTGTGCACGGTGGCGAGGATCTTCTCGAGGGTCATGTCGCCGGTGAACCGGATGGTGGCCTTCTCGGTCGCGAGGTTGACCACGGCCTCCACGCCGTCGAGCTTGCTCAGCTTGCGCTCGATGCGCGACGAGCAGGAGGCGCAGGTCATCCCGGTGATGGCGAGGTCGATCTCGTTGCCCGCCGACGGCATACCGTCGGCGGTGGCGGGGCCGGCCACCGGGGTCGGGGCGGGGGTGTCGCTGGTCGTGGTCATCTGGGTGCGTCCTAGGTAGGTGTTCAGCTGCGAACGAGCCGGGCGATGGCGCGGGCCGCCTCGGCGACCTTCTCCTGGCCCGCCTCGTGGGACTGCGCGGCCGCGTCGACGACGCAGTGGCCGATGTGGTCCTCGAGCAGGCCGAGGCTGACCGAGTGCAGCGCGCTCGTGACCGCGCTCACCTGGGTGAGGACGTCGATGCAGTAGACGTCGTCCTCGACCATCCGGGCGATTCCGCGTACCTGTCCCTCGATGCGGCGCAGCCGCTTGAGGTAGTCGTCCTTGCTGCCGGTGTAGCCAGGCATCTGGCAGCTCCTCTCTCGCGTTGCCTCCAATATACCCCCATGGGGTATGCGCGCTCGACGAGGGGGTGCGCGGAGTCAGTCGAGGTGGTCGACGAGGCGGGGGGCCAGCCCGACGTATGCCGCGGGCGTGAGGGCGGCGAGCCGCTCCTCGACGTCGGGCGGCAGCCCGAGGCCCTTGACGAAGGCGACGAGCTCGGCCTGGCCGATCCGTCGGCCGCGGGTCAGCTCCTTGAGGCGCTCGTACGGCTCCTCCATGCCGGGCACGCCCCGGGCGGCGAGGGCGCGCATCGCCGACTGGATCGGCTCGCCGAGGACCTCCCAGTTCGCGTCGAGGTCGGCCGCCATCGCCGCGGGCGCGGCGTCGAGGCCGTCGAGCCCCCGGCCGGCGTTGTCCATGGCGAGCAGCCCGTGCCCGAAGGCGCTGCCGATGTTGCGCTGCATCGAGGAGTCGGTGAGGTCGCGCTGGAGCCGGGAGCTGACGAGCGTCGAGGCGAGGACGTCGAGAAGGGCGTTGCTCACCTCGAGGTTGGCCTCGGCGTTCTCGAACCGGATCGGGTTGACCTTGTGCGGCATGGTGCTCGACCCGACCGTGCCCTGGCCGCGGACCTGGGCGAAGTAGCCGAGCGAGATGTAGCTCCACACGTCGGTGCAGAGGTTGTGGAGCACCCGGTTGAACCGGGCCAGGTCGGCGTAGAGCTCGGCCTGCCAGTCGTGGCTCTCGATCTGGGTCGTCAGCGGGTTCCAGGTCAGGCCAAGCCCCTCGACGAAGGACTGGCTGAGCGCCTGCCAGTCCGCCTCGGGGACCGCGACGACATGGGCGCCGTAGGTCCCGGTCGCGCCGTTGAGCTTGCCGAGGAACTCGGCGCCGGCCACCCGGGCGAGCTGGCGCTGGAGCCGGTGGGCGAGGACGGCGAGCTCCTTGCCGAGCGTCGTCGGTGTAGCCGGCTGGCCGTGGGTATGGGCGAGCATGGGCAGGTCCCGCAGGTCGGAGGCCATCGTCGCGACCTTCTCGACGAGCTCGGACGCGCGCGGCAGCCAGACGTCCTCGACGGCGCCGCGGACCATGAGGGCGTAGGAGAGGTTGTTGATGTCCTCGCTCGTGCACGCGAAGTGGACGAGCTCGGCGAGACCGGCGTCCTGCGAGCCGGGGGCGACCTCGGCCAGCCGCTTCTTGACGAAGTACTCGACGGCCTTGACGTCGTGCTGGGTCACCCGCTCGGTCTGCGCCAGCTCGGCGATCTCGTCGGTGCCGAAGGCCTCGACGGTCGCGCGGAGCGCGGCCCTCTCCTCGTCGGTCAGCCGCCGGACGCCGGGGACGACCTCGTGGTCGGTGAGGTGGATGAGCCACTCGATCTCGACATGGACCCGGGTCCGGTTGAGCGCGGGTTCGGAGAGGTGGTCGACGAGCGGGGCGACGATCGGCCGGTACCGGCCGTCGAGGGCGCCCAGCGCGATGGGGGGGACCGCGTCGGCAAGGGACTGCATGGGCTCATCCTCCCAGAGGGGTGAGCAGCCCGAAGACCTCGCCCTGAGGCCCCTCGATGGAGGCCGTCCGGCCGAAGGGGGTGGTGTCCGGGCCCGTGAGCAGGTGCCCGCCGAGCTCGGTCGCCAGGGCCGTCGCGGCGTCGACGTCATCGACCTGGAACCAGGTGAGCCAGTAGGCGGGTCGCTCGCCGCCCGCGAGCGTATCGTCGTTGATGCCGCCGACCGGCCCCTCCCCGCCGGGCGGGGTGAACGTCGCGTACCGGAGGGTGACTCCGTCCCCGATGTCCTCGTAGGTGTAGCCGAACACGGCGGCGTAGAAGTCGCGGGCCCCGGCGAAGTCGGGGGTATGCAGGTCGTTCCAGCAGTACGCGCCGTGCTCGTTGTGGACGGCGGCGCCCGCGGTGCGGCCGGCCTGCCAGGCGCCGAACGTCGCCCCGGTGGGGTCGACGGCGATGAGCATCCGGCCGGCGTCGAGCACGTCCGTCGGGGCCATCGCCAGGGAGCCGCCGGCCGCCGTGATGCGGGGGGCGAGCGCGTCGACGTCGTCGGCCGCCAGATAGGTCGACCACATCGAGGTCGTGAGGTCGTCCGGCCGGGGGCCGATCCCGGCGACGACCTTGTCGTTCTTGTAGGCCATGAGGTAGCCGCCCGCCTCCTCCGGCCCGTCGTAGATCTCCCAGCCGAACAGGCGCCCGTAGAAGTCGCGGGCCGCGGTGGTGTCGGCGACCTGGGCGTCGACCCAGCACGGGGTTCCGGGCGGCCAGGGCTCGTCACGAACGGGCATGAGGACTCCTTCGTCGGTGGGTTCGTCGCGTCAGTCGCGTCAGCGTGGTCAGGCCTCGAGACGTCCGTCGGCCTCGAGCTCGCGCCGGACATGGTCGACGACCCCGGGGACGGCTGCCGCGATCTCGTCGTGGGCCCGGTCGAAGGCGGCTCGCCCGCCGTACCAGGGGTCGTCGATCCCGAGATCCGCCACGGCGGCGGGGTCGAAGGCGCGGAGCATGGCGATCTTGGCCCGGTCGGCGTCCGTCGGGGCCAGGCGCTGCAGGGTCCGCTCGTGCCAGACGTCGGCGGCGAGGACGAGGTCCAGGCCCGGGAACCACGAGCCGTCGAACCGGCGGGCCCGGTGGTCGTCCCAGCCGAGATCGGGGTGACCGTGCCGGTCGAGGGTGTCGGAGGTTCGGGGGTCGATGGGGTTGCCGAGCTCCTCGGCGGAGGTCCCGGCCGAGCCGACCTGGACGAGGTCGCCGAGGCCCGCGCCGTCGAACGCCTCGCGCAGGAGATACTCCGCCATGGGTGATCGGCAGATGTTCCCCGTGCAGACGACGCAGACACGGTAGGGACGGCTCATGCACCGATCCTCTCAGAGCCGGCGGCGGCGGGCCCCGGGCGAGCACCGTTCTGTGTGACGGAACTCAAGTTAGGCGTGCCTCACCACGCCGGTATGCTGCAGACGTGCCCACGACCCTCGACCGTAGCCCCCTGGGGACGACGCTGACGCTCGTCGCCACCGGGGTGTCCGAGGACGTGGCCCGGCGGCTTGCCGAGCTGGGCCTGCGCGTCGGCGCGGTCTTCAGCTGCACCCAGCGGACCGCAGGCGGCGGCAGGATCATCGCGGTCGACGGCTCGCGCATCGCCCTGGGCCGTGAGCTCCTGCGCGCTGTCGAGGTCGAGCCGGCGGCCCCGTGAGCGAAGCGACCCGCGCGCGGCCGATATCACAGCCGACGGCACCGTCCTGCCACGAACAGGGCGGGACGCCCGCGCCGGTCGGTTCGCCCGTCGTCGCCCTCGCCGGCGCCCCGAACGTCGGCAAGTCCACGCTCTTCAACGCCCTCACGGGCGCACGGCGGACCGTCGGCAACTGGCCGGGCACCACCGTCGAGGTCGGCAACGGCACCTGGAACCTCGCCGGGGCCGCCGGCCCGCAGCAGGTGACGCTCATCGACCTCCCGGGCGCCTACTCGCTCGACCCGATGAGCCCGGACGAGGCGCTGACCCGCGACGTCGTCCTCGGCGAACGGGACACCGAGCGTCCGGATGCCGTCGTCGTCGTCGCCAGCGCCGCACATCTGGCTCGCAGCCTCTACCTGGTCGCGCAGATCCGCGAGACCGACCTCCCGGTCGTCGTCGCCCTGACGATGAACGACGTGGCGGCCCGCCGCGGCATCGAGGTCGATACCGAGGTCCTCGCCGAGGAGCTGGGCTGCCCCGTCGTCGCGATCGACCCCCGCCGGCGCCGCGGTCACGACGAGCTTCCCGCCGATGTCCTGGCCGCGGTCACCGCGGGGCGGGTCCGGGCGCGGACAAACGACATCGCGGCATACGGGCTCGATCCGGAGCTGGGTGGCGACGACGAGCTCGCCCGCGGCAACGAGCGGTTCGCCTACATCGAGCGAGCCGTCGAGGCCGCCACCAGCCGAAGCGCCCAGACCCGGCGGACCTGGTCGGACCGGATCGACCGCTGGGTCACCGCTCCGGTCGCCGGGCCGCTCATCTTCCTCGCCGTCATGTGGCTCGTCTTCCAGGTCACGACGCGGGTCGCGGCGCCGCTGCAGGACGGCCTCGACCGGCTCGTCGGCGGGCCCGTCTCGTCGGCGGTGGCCGCACTCGTCGCCGCGGTCGGCCTCGGCGGCACGTGGGTCCAGGGGCTGCTCGTCGACGGTCTCGTCGCGGGCGTCGGGATGCTGCTCACCTTCGTCCCACTCATGGCGATCATGTTCCTGCTGCTGGCCCTCCTCGAGGACTCGGGCTACCTGGCGCGGGCCGCCGTCGTCACCGACCGGCTCATGGGACGGCTGGGCCTGCCGGGCCGGGCGTTCCTGCCGCTCATCGTCGGCTTCGGCTGCAACGTCCCCGCCATCTCGGCAACCCGGATCCTCCCGCAGGCGCGTCACCGGATCCTCACGGCCCTGCTCGTCCCCTTCACGTCGTGCTCGGCGCGGCTCACCGTCTACATGCTGCTCGCCCAGACGTTCTTCCCCCGCAGCGCCGGGTCGGTCGTGTTCGGGATGTACGTCCTGTCGATCGTCCTCGTCGTCGTCGTCGGGGTGCTGCTCAAGTCGACGCTGTGGCGGATGATGGGGGCCGAGCCGCTCGTCATCGACCTGCCCCCGTACCAGCGGCCGACGCTCCGGCTCACCACGGCGGTGATGTGGCTTCGCCTCAAGGGGTTCCTCCGGACCGCCTCGGGGATCATCGTCGCGACCGTCGCCGTCGTGTGGCTGCTGCAGTCCATCCCCCTGGGCGACGGGTCGTTCGGCCACGTGCCGGTCGAGAACAGCCTGTATGCCGGGCTGGCCCGCGCCGTCGCCCCGATGCTGTCCTTCGCCGGGTTCGGCCAGTGGGAGGCCGTCTCGGCCCTCATCGTCGGGTTCGTCGCCAAGGAGGCGGTCATCTCCTCGTGGGCGCAGACCTACGCGCTCGCCGACACGACGTCGACCCAAGGGCACGGGGCCCTCGCCGACCAGCTGCACGCGACGTTCGCGGCCTCCTCCGGCGGGCATGCGGGAGTGGCGGCGCTCGCGTTCATGGTCTTCCTGCTCGCCTACACCCCGTGCGTCGCGACCCTGGCGGCCCAGCGCCGGGAGCTCGGCACGAGGTGGACGGTGTTCGGGGTGGGCCTCCAGCTCGTCGTCGCGTGGACGCTGGCCGTCGTCGTCTTCCAGATCGGGAGGCTGGTGTGGTGACCGGCGGGCCGCTGCCTACCCGGCCCGGGCCGGCCGTTCCGGCGGCTCGACCCCGGCAGCCGCTGACCGAGGTGCTCGAGGCGTTCCGGTCGGGAGCCCGCTCCCTCGACGAGGTGGCCCATCGCGCCGGCCTCAGCCGCGACACCGTCGAGGGCGCCGTCGACCAGCTCGTCCGGATGGGGCGGCTGGAGGCCAAGGAGCTCGCCACGGGGTGCCCGTCGGGCGGCTGTGGGTCGTGCGCGTCCGGCCACGACGACGGCTCGGCGGGATGCGGGGCGCCCGCGCCCGGTGTCGGCCGCGCCGGCCCGGTGCTCATCACGCTGAGGCTGCGCCCGCCGTCCTGAGGCGCCGCCCCGGCATACCCCGTCGGTCGGGGGCGGCCTCTCTCGCCGGCGCGCCGGCGAGACAGCCGGGCGCGGCGTCAGAAGGTGACGGCCTCGAGGAGCTCGGCGGAGCTCCATGCGGTCTGGTCGTGTGGGCCGTCCTCCTCGGCAGCCCGGACCAGGGCAGCGATCCGGTAGTTGACCGGCGTGGCGACCCCGTGCTCGGCGCCGAGACCCACGACGGCACCCTGGAGCTCGTCGATCTCGGTGCGGCGCCCGGCGGCCAGGTCGTCGGCCATCGAGGACCGTGCGTCCGGGTGCACCTTGAGGGCCGTCCGGGCCATGGTCGTGAAGATCGAGTCCGACGCGCGCAGCACCTTGACCATCGCCGACGGGGGCAACGGGGAGAGCCGCGCAGGCGTGACGCCCGCCGCGGCGAAGGCCGAGAGCGCCTCCTCCTGGCACAGGGCGAGGACGCGCCGGTAGCCACGGTCGGCGAGCTGCTCCCCGAGGGGGCGTCCGGACAGGGCGTTGACGGCGTTGTTGAGGTTCATCAGCAGCTTGGCGTGCTGGACGCCGACGATGTCCTTGCGCTGCCCGATGGGCACACCGGCCGCGGCTGCCGCGCGGGCGAACGGCGCTCCCGCCGGGCTGCCCTCGACGAGGAGCTCCCCCGAGGTCGCCTGGAGGTAGGTCGCGGGCGCGGCCCGGACGACGTTGTACGTCACGACCCCGGCGAGGACCGGGCCGGCCAGTATGCCGCGCAGCCGTGCGGGGTTGTGCAGCCCGTTCTGGAGGCTGATGGTCACGGTGCCGGGGGTCAGGTGTGCCGCAGCCGACCGGGCGACGGTCTCGGTGTCATGGGACTTCGTCGTCACGAGGACGACGTCGGCATCGGCCGCCGCTCGGGGGTCGGTCGTCAGGGTCAGGGCGTCGGGAACGACGGTGGTCGTCGGCTTGCCGCTGCGACCCAGGGTCAGGCCGTCGGCGGCAATGGGGTCCAACACGGAGGGGCGGCCGACGAGGGTGACGTCGCAGCTCTCCGCGAGGCGGCCACCGACGTAGCACCCGACGGCTCCGGCGCCGAGGACGGCGACACGGAGTCGGCTTTCGGGGGAGTGGCTCACCCGGCGATCGTCCCACCGGTCCGGGGGTGCCGGTGACCAACCGGACGTTGCCCTCGGTCGCACGGGGCGAGAGCCGACCCGGAGGGACGAGTGGGCCATTGCCACAGGGCTGGGTGCCGCCTCGGCCGATCGGCCGGACAGACGGGTCTGCCACCCCGACGGCCGTCGGCCGCGAGGACCACTGGGGGACACCGTGATTGATGTGACGTGTGATGCACAAGTCGGCTCATGCGGGGACGTCCGCGAGTCTCCATCGCTGCCAGCCGTGCCGGATTCGGCGGATCGCCGGACACCGGCTCCGCCGACCTCTAGAGTTCAGCGGCGAGGAGGGGCGGGTTGTCAGTCGGGGAGGATCGACAGCAGATGACCGAAGTGACCGTGTCGGCCGACGTCTACTGGGTCGACCCACAGGTGGCGGACCTGTTCCCGCACAGCTGGTTCGGGGACCCGACCTTCATCGTCGCGACGGACGACACCGTCGGCGCGGTGGCTGCGCTGACCGAGGCGGTGGCCAGGTTCCTGGTCATGGACGACACGGGGCGCGAGCTGACCGCGACGCAGGTCGCGAGCGGACGGTGGTGGACGCCGGGCGGCGCATCCGGGCCGTACCTGACCGACCAGGGGATCGTCGTCTCCCTCGACTGCGACGGCGAGTTCAGCAGGGCCCGGGGCCAGGCGATGATCGAGGTCCTCGTCGCCGAGCTGTGGTCGCGGCAGGTGAGCGCCCACGTGGCCCGCCCGCCCGAGGGCCTGGACTGGGCCAACGCCCCCCGCTGGCTCCCCTCCGCCCGGTAGCCCTGACCACCCGGTAGCCCCGCCGCGTCGCCTCAGGCCGCGTCCGCGACCGCACCCGCAAGTCGGCCGACGAGCTCGTGGAGCGCGGCGTCGACCTCAGGGTCGGTGAGCCGGCCGTCCGTGAAGGCGTCGTGCGCCTGGGCGATCCCGATCGAGGGGCCGACGATGTCGGCACCGGCCACGCCGAGGATCCGGACCGCGTCCTCGCGTGCCCACTGCGCTCCCCGGGGCGAGCGGGTGGCGGCGAGAACCGCCGTCGGCTTCCCGGCGATGGCGGCGGCTCCGCGGGGCCGCGACAGCCAGTCGATGGCGTTCTTCAGCGACCCGGGCAGCGAGCCGTTGTACTCCGGCGTGACGACGAGCAGCGCGTCGGCCCCGGCGACGGCGGCGCGCAGCTCGCCGACGACGGCGGGCGCGTCTGCGCCGTCGGTGTCCTCGGAGTAGTGCGGCAGCTCGGCGAGGCGGTCCCATGTCGTCGCGGTGGCGCCCTCGGGCAGGTGGTCGATGGCTGCGCCGGCCAGTCGCCGGTTGTCCGAGGCCCGGCGCAGGCTGCCGACGAGGACGAGGATCTTCACTGCTGGCTCCCGAGGGTAGGTAGTCGAGTAGCTGACGACGTCTCGGTCATCCCAACAAAGTCAAGGAGTTGACCATTCCCTCCCGGTACCCTGACCAGGTGGTCGTCGAGCGCATCGTCGCGCCCGCGGAGGAACTTCCGCTGGGGGCGCTGCTCCATCGTGTCGCCGCGTTCTTCGCGGCCGACGTCGACCGGCGACTGGCCGCGTCGGAGTTCTCCGACCTCTCCCTCGCCCCGACCCGCAACGTCCTGCGGCACCTCGGTGACGGACCGCTGAGGGCCAGCCAGATCGTCGACCGGTGCGAGGTCTCCAAGCAGGCCGTGAGCCAGCAGATCGCGCATCTGGAACGGGCCGGCTACCTCTCGGCGTCCCCCGACCCGAGGGACCTGAGGGCGCGCATCCTCACCCTGACCGAGCGGGGCGCTCGCGCGCTCGTGCTGGCTCGGCTCCTCTTCGCGGAGATCGAGCAGGAGTGGGCCCGACAGATCGGCGCCGAGGACATGGGCCACCTGCACCGCTCGCTCGCCAGGCTGCTCGAACGGCTGCCGGACCGGCCCTGCCGACCCGCTTCGCCGACGGCGCCCCCGGCGGCGGGCGCATAAGGTACGCCTTTCCTTAGCGAGGCGCATCAAGAAGGTCCCCGATTCCCAGGATTGGGATGAAACTCCTATGGGTTTCCCAGGAAGTAGTTCTATCTTCAACTTTCGCGACGGCACTCGTCGCGGCAAGGCTCATAGGAAGAAGTCGTCATGCACCCGGCATTGACCACGCTGAGCCCCGCTGGTCACTACATCGACTGGTGGGTCATCCATATCTCAGTCACCAACCTGGCGATCATCCTCACGATGATCGCTGTTTTCGTTGCCGCCCTGTACATCCCGTTCCCGCACGCGGACGAGACCGCCGCCGCGCAGACCCCGCCGGCGACCGGCGACGAGGGGGACGGGCAGTGACCGCCACCCAGACCGGTCGACCCGCCTCCGGCTCCGCGCCGACGACCTGGACCGCCCGGGTGCGCGACCGCATCACCCATGCGGTCCCGGAGGGCCAGGCACTTCCCGACCGCCAGCCGTCCTACGTCGACTCGTGGATCTACGTCTTCGGCGTCGCCACGCTGGCCGCCCTCGTGGTGGTCCTCGTCACCGGCGGTCTCCTCGCCGTCGGCGGCGCGGTGTGGTGGCACACCTCGAGCCTCGGCCACTTCGTCAACTCGCTCCACCTGTGGAGTGTCGAGCTCTTCTTCGCCGTGATGGTCATCCATCTGTGGGGCAAGTTCTGGATGGCGGCCTGGCGAGGCAACCGGACGATGACCTGGGTCACCGGCATGGTCCTGTTCGTCGCCTCGATCGGCACCGCCTTCACCGGCTACCTCTCGCAGACGAACCTCGACGCCCAGTGGATCAGCACGCAGGCCAAGGATGGGTTGAACTCCATCGGGTTCGGCGCCTACTTCAACGTTCTTGACACCGCCCAGATGCTGCTGTGGCACATCGTGCTGCTGCCCCTGGTGGTCGGGCTCATCGTCGTCGGCCACATCATCCTGGTCCGCCGGCACGGGGTCGTCCCGCCGATCGACGCCGAGGAGCCGACCCGATGAGCACCGCCACCGCCAAGCGTCCGTCCGCCCACCGCGACTCCACCCCTGACTCGCACGACTTCCCCACCCGGCGCTACGACCTCGTCAAGGAGTTCGTCATCGCGCTCGTCGTGATGTCGGTTCTCACCATCGGGCTCGCCATCGCGTTCTCCTCACCGGACGAGAAGGCGATGACCCTGCAGGACTGGGCCACCGCCGCACCGGCCGATGTCGTCGCCACGGCGACGAGCGAGCTCGCCGGGACCTCCGGGTCGGCGACGTACGGCCCCCCGTACAACGCCAACGCCGACGGCCAGACCCTCGGGCCGCTGCCGCTGCAGAAGTGGGGCGGGGTCCGCATCCCGGTCGACTCGGCCAACGACCTGGTCGTCACACCGCTGAGCAACGTCTCCGGCGACTCGGCCCTGACGACGGCTCTCGACCAGTGGAAGGGCGCGACCGCCGACCAGCAGTCGTCATGGGCGAACGCCTACGCCGACGCCCTGTCCAACGCCCCGGACGGTGACCCCACCCAGGTGGCCCCGTCGGCCGACTACGGGCCGGTCCCCGTCATGGCGCAGTCCCTGCTCACGCTGGCCAAGTCCGGTGGCCTCGAGTCGATGCTCAACACGCCGGGGTTCTATGGCAGCGACCCGACCAAGTCGCTGCTGCTCCTCTCCGACGGCTCCTACCTGGAGGACCAGTCCCGGGCACGCAGCCTCGGCGGTGACCAGTGGGGCATGATGAACGAGACGGGCAACTACCCCGGTCAGCCGTGGATGTGGCTCTACACGTTCTGGTACCAGGTGGAGCCGTTCGCCTCCTCCGACAATGCTGATGCCCTTGTCTGGGGGCTGATGATGGTGCTGACCCTCGGGCTTGCGCTGGTTCCCGTCATTCCAGGGCTGCGTTCGATCCCGAGGTGGATTCCCATCCATCGCGTCATCTGGCGCCGCTACTACGCGAAGCAGCACACCGGGTAGTCCGGGGGTCCCGCGTGGGCCGGCCCGGGGCGATGGAACTGTCGCGGGCCGGCCCACCAACGGATGGGGTATGCCGCGTGGTCTCCCACGCGGCATACCTGCGTCTGGGCGCGGGCGCTCAGTTCCCGAGCAGGCCGCCGAGCATCCCGCCACCGCCGGACGGCCCACTCGTCTGCTGATGTCCGCCCTTGACGACGCTCTCGCTCGGCTGGACCAGGACGTAGCCCTGGCCGCCGAACGCCATCTGGAAGGTCTCGCCCGACCCGCCCCGGATCATCGAGCCGAGGCCTCCGGTGTCGATCCTGAGGTCCATCGACACCCCGGCGGTCCACATGACCACGGCCTGCGGGTCGGCGAACGTCGGTGTGCTCGCGACATCCAGGGCGACCGGGTCGCCCTTGGTCGTGACGGCGACGTAGCCGGTACCGTTGAGCGCGACGTTGTAGAGGCCGCCGGCCACCATGGCGCCCCGGGCCTGGACCCGGTGGATGTCCCATTGGATCGAGTTGCTGAAGGCCAGGACACTTGAGCCGTTCACCGAGATGGCGTCGTTCTCGAGATACATGACCTGGATCTCGCTGGCCATGTCGGCGACGAACAGCTCACCCTGGCCGGAGCACTGCATCATGTCGACGCCCTCGCCGGTCACCGCCTTCTTGACCATCTTGCCCAGGCCGCCGGACCCGGTGTTCTTGAACCGGACATCGCCCTGGTAGGCGACCATCGACCCCGACCGCGCCCACACCTCGCCGTACCTCATGTCGATGCGGAGCAGCTTCTTGTTCTGCAGCGCGAAGGGGTCCTCGGTCTCCTTCTCCTTGAACTCCTGGAACAGGCTGCCGTGAATGGTCATGGGCGCAATCCTCCCGGGGATATCCGGCCGGGTGGCCGGAACTCACGTGCTCCTACCGTAGAAGGGATGGGGCCCGGCGTCCTATCGTTTCGAGTGGGTCGTCCCGACCCGGAGCGACAAGGGGGTCCCATGAGCTTCTTCGAACGGGCCAAGGCGGCCGCGAGCGACCTGGCGTCGAAGGCCGATGAGGCTTTGTCCAGCGCGGGGATGAGCGGCGCGCCCGGCCACAAGGAGGCCGAACGGCTGCTGCGCGACCTCGGTGTCCTGGCCTACCTCGAGGCGGCCGGCCGACCGGCCGCCGCCGAGGAGCGCGACCGGGTGATGGAGTCGCTGCGCCAGCTCGAGGCGAACGG
Source organism: uncultured Actinomycetota bacterium (assembly GCA_963771015.1). Classification (GTDB taxonomy): domain Bacteria; phylum Actinomycetota; class Actinomycetes; order Actinomycetales; family Dermatophilaceae; genus CAVSJJ01. Next base: position 234,430 of record CAVYRN010000007.1, on the reverse strand, counting down.
CCAGATCGGCCCGCTCACCGTGAGCCCGCCGGCGCCGCCCACTCCTCCGCCGCCGGGCGCGGCCGCGGCCGGGTATGCCGCGCCGCCGCCGCCGAGCTCAGCGCCGCCGCCCCCTCCGCAGGCGCCCGCGGCTCCAGCACCGCCGGCCCAGGGCGAGGGCGTCATCCCGCCCGGCTCGACGCCCCCACCGCCGCCCCCGTCGTGGGGGGCCGGCTCCTAGGCCGAACCGGTCAGAGCCCGTTCCAGGCGGCGGCGACCAGGCTGAGCGGAGCGGCGAGCAGAGCCGTCGCGTACGTGTACATGAGCGCCGGGAGAACCGGGTTCGGTCGTCCGGCCGCGATGAGCTTGAGCCGGGTGGGCGCGGTCATCGCGCCGGAGACCGCCATCGCCGCCTCCGGGACCTTGCTGTCCGCGAGGGCGAGGAGCGCCTGCGCCGTCGACAGCTCGCCGACGTGGCGGACCGAGGCGCGGTCGGCGAGCGCCTCGATGAGGAGCCGGACCTCGCTCATCGCCGCCTGACACCGCAGCGGCGCGGGCACCGTCTCGTGAATGACCGAGAAGAACTCGAGGAGCAGGTCGTGGCGGGCCACGAGGTGGGCCTCCTCATGGCTGAGGACCGCGTCGAGCTCAGTGGGCGAGAGGGTGTCGATGACTCCCTGGGACAGGACGACCCGCTTCTCCCGCCCCGGAAGGCAGTAGGCCGTCGGGGTGGGGTGCTCGAGAACCCGGACGTGGTCGTGGTGCTGGCGGGCGATGATATCGACGAGCTCGCGGTGCTGCCGCCGGCGGCGACGCATGCCCCGGCCGATCCGGTGCCCGGCCACGAGGAGCCGGCCGAGCATGATCCCGCTCACCGCGCCGGCGACGGCCAGGATCATGATGTGCTGCGCGACGGTCTGTCCGTCGAAGAGGACGAGCGGGAGGATCGCGGGGGCCGCCGCCAGCGCGGCGATGATGGCGCTGACCGTCACCGCCTGCCACGCGACCAGGGCGGCGCGTGGCGCACGCCGGAAGGTGGTCTGGCGCGCCATGAGGCGTGGCGTCGGCCAGGCGAGGGCCAACGCGAGGAACACGAGCCCGAGCGCGATCACGGCGTGCATCCTCCCACGGGCGACACCGTCGGCCGGACCCGGCGGCGCGCAGGAGAGAGCAGGCTCACCTCACGGATCGTCCCCATGGAGGTCTCACCGCCTCAGCCGGGGCCGGCGGAGCACCTTGTTCGGGCGCAGCCGCGGCCGAGAGTCGATCTCGGCGAGGACGTCCTTGAAGTCGGCGATCTCCTCCTCGGTGGCGCCGTCGAGGAAGTGCATGAGCGCGGCCCGCCGGTCGGTGACGTCCATGTCTTCGAGGGTGCGGCGCATCGTCCGCGCGGTGAGCTCCTCACGGGACCCGGCCGGCGAGTATCGCCAGGCCCGACCGTCCCGGACCCGGGTGACGAGCCCCTTCTTCGAGAGCCGGTCGAGGACGGTCATGACGGTCGTGTACGCGATCTCGCGCTCGCCGGCGAACTGGTCCAGGACCTCACGGACCGTTGCGCCGCCGCGCTCGTCCCCGGTGAACTCCCACAGGTGCTCCATCACGACACGCTCGAGGTCCCCGAGGCGTGGCGCGGACGATGACATGGGCATGGGCTACTCCTTGGTGATGCGGTGTTCCGCGGTGAGGTCGAGGATGTCGTCGAAGCCTTCGAGGCCCTCGGGGCGGTGGCTCACCATGACGACGGTGCGGTCGGATGTCGACGCCGCGACGTCGCCGAGGACCGCCATGGCCGTGGCATGGTCGAGGTGGGCGACCGGCTCGTCGAGGAGGATGACGGGCCGCTGGGAGAGCAGCGCTCGGGCCAGGCCGAGGCGGGCGCGCTCGCCACCGGACAGGCCGCGGCCACCGCTCCCGAGCCGGGTGTCGAGGCCGTCGGGCAGCCGGCGACGCCAGGCGCCGAGCCCGGCCCGGGCGAGGGCCTCGTCGATGGCGTCGTCGTCCGTGTCGGGACGGGCCAGCCGGAGGTTCTCGCGCAGCGTCGAGGAGAAGACGTGCGGCTCGTCGTCGACGACCGCGAACCTCTCCCGCAGCTCTGCCAGGTCGACGTCGTGCACGTCGGTGCCGTCGACGGCATATGTCCCCTCGTGCGGGTCGAGGTGGCGGGCGAGGACGGCGAGCAGGGTGGACTTGCCGGAGCCGTTGGCCCCGACGACGGCGACCCGGCGGCCCGGCCACAGGTCGAGGTCCACGGGGGCCAGCTGGCGCGACGTGCCGGTCCAGGACCCGCTCACCCCGCGCAGGGTGAGGTGCGGAACCGGGCAGGTCACCCCTCCGCGGTCGGGCTCGGCCAGCGGGGTCGCCCCGGCACCGACGACGGCCGGCTCCTGGTCGAGGAGGGCGTCGAGACGGGCCTGGCTCCCCTGGGCGCGGGCGAGGGAGCGCATGGACTCGACGAGGGGGGCGAGCGCGTCGCCCACGGCGACCGGGGTGACGACGAGGAGCGCGGCGATCGGCCCGGCAACCCCGCTGTCACGCGCGAGGAAGGCGGCCGCGACGGAGGCGGCCGCGGTGCCGACGAGGGTGAGAGCGGCGATGAGGGCGCGGCCGGCGCTCTGCCTGGAGACGGCCGACCGCAACCGGTCGTGTGCCTCCGCCAGCCAGCCGAGGGCGGTGGCCTCGCCGCCGACGGCCCGCAGCTCGGTGGCCTGGCGGGCCACGAGGTCGCTGACCCGCATCACGTCGGCACGCGCGGCCAGCAGGCTGTCCTGGGAGCGGGACTCCAGCAGCCATGCGACGGCGCACCCGGCCGCGATGACGAGCAGCAGCGCCGCGAGGACGAGGCCCACCGATGGGGCGAGGGCGGCGGCGAGGACGACGGCGAGCAGCCCGGCGGCCAGGCTGGACACCACCGGCACGGTGACCCGGATCTGCGCGTCGACGACATCGGACAGGTCGTCGACGACGCCGGTGAGCACCTCGGAGCGGGCGCCCCGCCCCAGCCGCGCCGGAGTGAGTGGGACGAGTCCGGCGTAGACGTCGACGCGGCGTCGGGCGAGGTCGTCGAGGGCGGCGTCATGTGAGCGGACCCGCTCGACGTAGCGGAAGTACGGGCGCGCCATGCCGAACGCGCGCACGGCGACGATCGCGGCGAGCAGGGTGAGGATGACCGGCCGCTCGCTGGCCCGGACGATGAGCCAGCCGGACGTCGCCGTCAGGGCGATGCCCGACGCCGTGGCCGCGCCGCCGATGAGCCCGGCGAGGATGATGGCGCCGCTCGGTCGGGTGGGCACGGTGGTCGCGCGGGTCATCGCTCGTCCTCGAGGACGGGCTCGGACGCGGCGGCACCGGCGAGGTGGACGTGCTGGTCCGCGAGGGCGACGAGCTCGCGGCGGTGGGTGACGGCGATGACCGTATGCCGTTCGGCGAGCTCGCGGATCACGGCGTGGACGGTGTCGGTGGCGCGCTCGTCGAGGTGGGCGGTCGGCTCGTCGAGGAGGACGACGGGCGCGGTCGTCAGGGTCGCGCGGGCCAGGGCCAGCCGGGCGCGCTGACCGGCCGACAGCCCGAACCCGTCGTCGCCGATCGGGGTCGACAGCGCCTGAGGGCGTGCGGCGACGAAGCCATCGAGGCCGACCTTGCGCAGCGCGTCCCACAGGCGGTCGTCGTCGGCGTCGCTGCCGAGGGCGAGTGCGTCGCGGATGGACCCGGCGGCGAGGAACGGGCGCTGGGTCACGAGGTGGGCGCGGCCGCTGCGAACCCACCCCGCCACGGGCGAGCGCAGGCCGGCCAGGATCTCGAGGAGGGTGGACTTGCCGACGCCGGAGGGGCCGGTGAGCACGGTGAGTCCGGGCCCGGCCTCGAGGGTGAGGTCGGTGAGGATCGGGGTCGTCGAGCCCGGGTAGGCATACGAGATGCCGACGGCGTTGACCCCGATCGCCGCGTCGAGGTCCGGATGGTCCACCTGGGTCGCGGCGGCCGGGCGGAACTCCAGCTCGGCGAGGATGGCCGCGATGGCCTCGGCGCCGTCAGCGGCGGCGTGGAACTCGGCGCCGACCCGGCGGATCGGCCAGTAGGCCTCGGGGGCGAGGAGGATGGCCAGCATCCCGGTCTCGAGCCCGACCGAGCCGTTGGTGAGCCGCAGGCCGACACTCACGGCGACGATGGCGACCGAGATCGTCGCGAGCAGCTCGAGGGCGGCCGAGCTGAGGAACGCCAGTCGCAGGGTCCGCATCGTGGCCCGGCGGTGCCGCTGGCTCACCTCGCCGATCTGGTCGACCTGGCGCTCGGCCCGCCCGTACGAGATGAGCGTGGGAAGCCCGCGCATGACGTCGAGGAAGTGCCCGGACAGGCCGGCCAGTGCCTTCCACCGCCTGTCGGTCTCGTCCTGGGTCGCCTTGCCGATGAGCGCGGCGAACAGGGGGAGCAGGGGGAGGGTGAGGATGACGATGAGGGCGCTGAGCCAGTCGACGACGAGCAGGGCGCCCACGGCAAGGGCCGGGACGACGGCCCCGGCGACGAGCGAGGGAAGGAAGCGGGCGGCATACGGCTCGACGGTGGCGGCGCCCTGGGCGGCGAGCGTGACGGCCCGGTCGGCCGGGGGCCGGTCGTCGGCCGACCGGGTGAGCCAGTGCCGAAGCAGGGCGTCCCGCAGGGCGACGGTCACCTCGATGCCGGTCCAGGCGGCGACCCGCTCGGCGGTCCAGGCCAGGGCGGCCCGGACGCCGAACAGGAGCCCGACCACGAGGGCGGGCAGGGCGAGGGCGTCCCGGTGGACGACGGCGACCACGAGATGCGCGATCGCGAAGGCGAGGCCGATCGTGGCCGCCCCCTGGGCCACGCCCACGGCAGCCAGGACGGCGACCGGCCGACGTGCGGCCGGCGCCGTCCTGAGCAGCCGTGGGTCGAAGGGCCTCATGAGGTGGGCATTGCCGTCAGGAGTCAGGACACCTTGACGGCGGCCGGGATGTTCCGGGTGCTGATCCGCTTGCGGAACACCCAGTACGTCCATGCCGTGTAGATGAGGACGATCGGTGTGAACACCACCGCGGCGCCGGTCATGATCTTCAGGGTGAGCTCGGTGCTCGACGCGTTCTCGATCGTCAGGGACGTCCCACCCTCGAGGGTGGACGGCATGACGTTCGGGTAGAGCGCCAGGAAGTAGGTCGCGACGGCCGCGGCCATCGTGACGGCCGTGCCGATGAAGGCCAGGCCCTCCTTGCCCCGGGTGTTCATGAAGATGCCGAACAGCAGCGAGACCGCCGCGACGGCGATGCCGACCCAGACGCTGACCTTGCCGACCGTGAGGCCGACCCAGAGCAGCAGGATGACGGCGAGCACCGTGGTGCCGAGGCCGATCCGGGTGCCGAGGCCCCGGGCCTGCTCGCGGATGTCACCGTCGGTCTTCATCGTGAGGAAGAAGGAGCCGTGGGTGAGCGAGAGGCCGAGGATGACGAGACCACCGAGCAGGCTCATGGGGTTGAGCAGTGTGAAGAAGTTGCCGACGAACTCCATGTTCTTGTCGATGGGCAGGCCCCGCACGATGTTCGTCAGGGCGACGCCGAGCAGCAGCGGCGGCAGGATCGACCCGACGATGATCGCGATGTCCCAGTTCCGGCGCCACTGGACGTTGTCCCGCTTGTGGCGGTACTCGAAGCCCATGTTGCGGACGATGAGTGCCAGCAGAATGACGAACAGGGGCAGGTAGAACCCCGAGAACATCGTGGCGTACCAGTGGGGGAAGGCCGCGAAGGTGGCGCCACCGGCGGTGAGCAGCCAGACCTCGTTGCCGTCCCAGAACGGGCCGATGGTGGTGAGCATGACCCGGCGGCGCTTCTCGGTGTCCGCCGCTTCGGTGCCCTTGCCGAGGACGGCAAGCAGCGAGCCCACCCCGAAGTCGAAGCCCTCGAGGACGAGATATGCCGTCCACAGGACTGCGATGAGAACGAACCAGATGAGTGGATAGTTCATAAGAGTGTCCTTGATCTCCTAGCAGGTCCTCAGTACGCGAACTGGAGCGGTGCGTCCTCGTCCACGTCCTTCGGGTCGACCGGCTCCTCGAAGGGGTCGGCGCCACGCCTGGTGTAGGTGAGGAAGAGCTTGACCTCGACGACCGCGAGGATCGCGTAGACGAGGGTGTAGACGATCATCGAGAACCACACCTCACCGGCAGAGACGGTCGGCGAGACGCCGGACGACGTGCCGAGAAGGCCGTAGACGATCCACGGCTGCCGGCCGATCTCGGTGAAGATCCAGCCGAAGCTGTTCGCCGCGATCGGCAGGAGCGGGGTGAGGACGGCGGCCCACAGCCACCACCGGCTCTTCGGCGAGCTGCCGCCGCGGGTGACCCAGAGCAGGCCGATCGCGAAGGCCATCGTGAGGAAGCCGGCGCCCATCATGAACCGGAAGGTCCAGTAGGCGAGCGGGATGGTGGGCGTGTACGACGCCTGCTTGGTGTAGTCGAGCAGCGACTTGCCGTTGTCGAGCGTGACGTCCTTGATGGGCGTGTCGACGACCTTGCCGTCGACGAGGACAGGCACCTTGGCGTCACCGCTGCCGAACCAGGCGGCGTCGGTCTCCTTGAGCTGGTTGATGCCCTCCACCTGGCCGCTGAACGAGCCGGTCGCGAGGAAGGACAGCAGGCACGGGACCGGGATGACCGTCGTGGCGTCCTGGCCGTCGAGGGAGCCGATGGAGAGCACCGAGAAGTCGGCGCACGTGCCGTCGGGCGGGGTGTCGTAGAGGGCCTCGGCCGCAGCCATCTTCATGGGCTGGACCTCGGTCATGATCTTGCCCTGGATGTCACCGGAGATGATGACGCCGACGGAGGCCACGAGGGCCACCACCGCGCCGATCCGGCTGACCCGCCGGTACATCGGCTCGTCGGCCTCGCCACGGTGCTTGAGCGTGAGGTAGAGCGCGACGCCCATGACGACGCCCGCGCCGGTCATGTAGGCGGAGGTGATGACGTGCGGGAAGGTGACGAGCTGGACCTTGTTGGTGAGCACGGCGATGAAGTCGTGCATCTCCGCACGGCCGGTCTTGGGGTTGAAGACGTAGCCGACGGGGTGCTGCATGAACGAGTTGGCGGCGAGGATGAAGTACGCCGACAACACCGTGCCGATGTGGGTGAGCCACATCGTCCACACGTGCAGCTTCTCGGGGATCCGGCCCCAGCCGAAGATCCACAGGCCGAGGAAGGTGGACTCGAGGAAGAAGGCGAGCAGCGCCTCGAAGGCCAGCGGTGCGCCGAAGATGTCGCCGACGAAGCGGGAGTAGTCCGACCAGTTCATGCCGAACTGGAACTCCTGGACGATTCCGGTGACGAGGCCGAGCGCGAAGTTGATCGTGAAGAGCTTGCCGAAGAACTTGGTCATCCGCAGCCAGTCCGGGTTGTGGGTGCGTACCCACGCCGTGTGGAAGGCCGCGACGATACCCGACAGGCCGATCGTGATCGGAACGAACAGGAAGTGGTAGACGGTGGTGATGGCGAACTGCCATCGGGCCACATCCAGGGCATTCATGCAGTACTCCTGACGGAGGCTGATCTACTATGGGTCGTAGTAACACTACAGTCTGTAGTAGATCCGTCCAGCCCCCAGGAATGTGATCGACATCACGAAGGCAAGGCTCCGCTAAGCAGGGGTCTCGGCGCTCGCTCGAGGCACCCGGATGACCGCCCGCAGGCCGGGAGCGGCGTCCCCGAGGGTCATCTCGCCGCCGCAGCGCCGGACGAGGTCGCGGGCGATGGCCAGCCCGAGCCCGCTGCCGCCGCGGTCCCGGTCGCGGGCGTCGTCCAGGCGGGTGAAGCGCTGGAACACCCGCTCCCGGTCCGCCTCCGGTATGCCGTCCCCGTCGTCGCGCACGGTGAGCTCGGCGTCCGGGCCGGCCGCCGCGACGGTGACCACGACCTCCGTCCAGGCGTGCCGGACCGCGTTGTCGACGAGGTTGGTGACGGCTCGCACGAGCTCGGGGTAGGCCGCCCGAGCCAGCACCCGGCCGGCCCCCGGATCGGGCGGCTCGACCCGGACCGGGACGCGGGGATCGACGATCCGGGAGGCCACCTCCTCGGCGAGCCCGAGCAGGTCGACCTCGCCGAGGTCCAGCGGCCCGGCCTCGGCTCCACTGCGGGCGAGGATGAGCAGGTCGTCGACGAGTGAGCCGAGCCGGCGCACCTCGGCGAGCAGGTCGGCGGGCAGGTCCCCGCCCTCGCCGAGCCGCTCGGCCACCTCGAGCTGGGTTCGCATCGAGGCGAGCGGGCTGCGCAGCTCATGGGCCGCGTCGGCGACGAAGTCGCGCTGCCGCTGCTGAGCCGAGGCGATCCGGTCGAGCATGCCGTTGAGGGTGCGGGCCAGCGCCCCGATCTCGTCCTCGGTCGGTGGCACCGGCAGCCGGTCGACCCCGACCGGCCCGGACCCGATCCGCTCGGCGCCGCGGCGGAGCTCCTCGACCGGCCGCAACGTCGAGCTGATGACCCGCCAGGCGACGAGCGCGAGAAGGAGGACGAAGAGGGGGAAGAAGACGAAGAGGAGCCGCCCCATGAGGCGCCGGCTCGCCTCGACGTCGGCGGTCGGGACAGCGGCGATGACCAGCAGGCCGCCGTCGCCGGTGCGGACCATGGCCCCGGCGACGGTGAGCTGCCCGGTGAGCGCGGCCCGGCTGCCCGGGACGACGACCGTCCGCCCAGCCACGAGGGCGCGGTGCTCCGCGGACGTGACGAGCGCGGTGAGCCGGTCGGCCGTGGCCGAACCGCCGACCACTCGGTTGTCGGCGTCGAGGACCTGGACGACCTGGGCCCCGGACACGGGGATGGGGTCGGGCAGCCGCTGCTGAGCGACGAGGGCGGCGACCTCCTGGGCGCTCGACCGGGCCTCCGAGTCGGTGGTGCGTTGCAGCCCCGCCCCGAGGACGGCATAGAGGAGCAGCCCGCCCGCGACGAGGGCGGCGGTGACCCCGAGCGTCCCGACGACCATGAGCCGGCCGCGCAGACCGAGTGGCCCCCGCCGGGTCATGTGGCGAGCCGGTAGCCGACGCCGCGGACGGTCTCGATCTTCTCGCGGCCGATCTTGCGCCGCAGGTAGCCCACGTAGACCTCGGCGAGGTTGGGCTCGACGCGGTCCGCGTCGCCCCAGACCCGCTCGATGAGGCTCTCCTTGGGGACGACGTGCGGGTGCGCCCGCAGCAGCGTCTGGAGCACGGCGTACTCGCGGGCCGAGAGGGACACCTCCTCGTCGCCGACGGTGACCCGCCGGGAGGCCGGGTCGAGGGTGACCCCGGCCGCTGAGAGCACGGTCGGCCGGGGGATGACGTCGCGACGCAGGAGAGCGCGCAGCCGGGCGAGCAGGACGACGAACGAGAACGGCTTGGTGAGGTAGTCGTCGGCGCCGTAGTCGAGGCCGTCGGCCTGGTCGTACTCGCCGTCCTTGGCCGAGAGCATGAGGACGGGGACCCAGTTGTCCTCCTCGCGCAGGGTCTTGACGACCGTGTAGCCGGAGATGCCCGGGAGCATGATGTCGAGAACGACGGCGTCATAGTCGCCGAACCGGGCCGCCTCGAGTCCGCTCGGGCCGTCGTGGGCGAGGTCCACGACGTAGCCCTCGGCCCGCAGCCCCTTGGCGACGGCCTCGGCCATCCGCCGCTCGTCCTCGACCACGAGTACCCGCATGGCCCAACGATGGCACGCCCGCGGTCCGGGGGACGCTCTCCGGTCCGCTTGTAGACTTTGCGCGGCCCACCGCACGGCGGGGGCCGCGCCAGGTCGGCCGGCCGGCGGGACGCGCGGTGCGGAGGGGTGTCGTGGTTCGGGACAACGGTTTGCCGCACGGACCCAGGCGACGACGGACCGGCTCATGACGGCTCCGCGGGCGGCCAGGGTGCGCCGCCTGCTCAGCGACCTCGGCCGCGCAGAGACGCGGCCCGCAGCAGTCGGCAGGGTCGGGCGCAAGGTCGCCGCCCGGCTCGCCGGCCGCGCGGACCCGTCGGCCGCTACGGGCACGCGACGGCCCGCGGCCGCCGAGATCGCCCGGCCCGGCGGCCGTCGCCCCCAGTGGTACGTAGGCGCCTGGGGTCGGCTCGCCGGTGCCGTGGCCGGCAGGGACCCGCTCCTCGACCCCGGCCCGCCGGACCCCGCCGAGGGCCCCACCCTGCTTCGCGCGGCCCGGCTGCACCGTGGGCAGGCGGCGTTCGCCGAGGCCCTCGCCGTCGGCGCGTCGCTGCCGACCGCCGTATGCCGTGGCGTCGCCACGCTGGCCGCCGTCCGTGAGCACCCCGCGGCGTGGGCGCTGGCCGAGGGGGTTCGTGGCCTCCCCGGAGGCGGGGCCGCCGGCCAGGCGGGCCATGCGGTCCTCCTCCACCGGCGGACCCAGCTCCGACGGGCCTGGACGATCGTCCGCGACCTCGACGACGAGGTCCTCGTCGAGGCCCTGCCGGTCGAGGCCGTCGACGCCGCGCTGGCGACGGACACGGTCGAGTCGCGGGCCCGGGCGCTGCGGCTCGCGGGTTCGCCCGGGGCGCTCGACGGCCCGACGCTCGTCGACCTCGCCGGCCGGTTCCTCGTCGTCGGCGAGCGCGACACCGCGGCGGCGCTTCTCGCCGAGCTGCGCTCCCGGCCCTCCGCGGGCCTCGACGAGCGGCGCGCCCATGTGGTGGGGCTCCTCGAGGACTGGCTCACGGACCGGGAGTACGTCCTTCCCGAGGGGGCGACGCCCATCGGGATCATCGACTACCGGTCCCCGGACCACGTCCTCACCTCGGGCAACCTCGGCGACTACGTCCAGACCCTCGCCCTCCTCGGCAACCTCGCCCGGCTGACCGACGTGACCTTCACCGGGGAGGGCGGGCTCGGCGAGGTCGCCACCGAGCTCCAGGGCCTGGTCCAGGAGCGCTTCCGCCGGTCGGGTACCACCGGAGCGGTGCACCTCCTCCCGGTCGACCGCGACGTGAGCAGCCTCGCCCCGGTTCCCGAGGGCACCTGGATGGTCGCCTTCGGGTGGCACATGCACCCGCTGTTCGACCTGCACTACGACTTCCCCTACCACCGGAACATCCGGCCGCTGTTCGTCTCCTTCCACGTCAACCGGCTCGACATGCTGAGCGAGGCGGCGCTCGCCTACCTGCGCGCGCACGGCCCGGTCGGCTGCCGGGACTGGACGACCGTCCACCTCCTTCTCAGTGCCGGCGTCGATGCGTTCTTCACCGGCTGCTTCACGGCGACCGTCGATGCGCTGTTCCCGACCCGCGAGGCGGCCTACACCGGCGGCGACACCGTCGGCGTCATCGACCGGCCGGCGAGCACGGCGGGGAAGGCGGCCACGGTCCGCGAGTTCACCCACCAGTCGGACGAGTTCCGCCTCATGCCCTCGGCCGAGGGGATCCGCACCGCGCACGCCCGGCTCGCGGCATACCAGCGCGACCTCGCGAGCGTCGTCACCGGACGGTTGCACGCCTACCTGCCGCTCACCTCGCTCGGCGTGCCCGTCGACTTCCGGCCGGGCAGCGCCGGGGACGTGCGCTTCGCCGGCCTCGCCGGCCTCACCCCCGACGACCCCGCGCTCGACGCGATGCGCGAGGGCATCCGAGGCCTGCTCGCCGGGGCCTTCGAGACGGTCCTGTCCGGCGCGTCTGCCGATGAGGTCTACGCCCGATGGCGCGAGCTCACGGCCGACCTTGTCGCCGAGGCGAGGGCCCGCTTCGCCGAACCGGTCGAGGCGCCCACCCCGAGCCTCGACATCGCGGCGGCCGTCGCGTCGACCCTCGCCGGTGCTCGGCGGTTCGGACCGCACGAGCACGTCGACCCTCAGACGGTGGCCGACCTCGTCCTCGCCTTCGACGGCAACCTCACCTGGCCCGCCGCCGTCTACCTCCAGTCCGTCGTCGACAACGCCGCGGGACCGCTCCGACTGTGGGTCCTCACCCGCGGCATCGCCCAGGCCTACGCGACGTGGCTCGCCGCGGCCTTCCCCGCGGTGCCCATGACCTTCCTGCCGTGCGACGCCATCACCTATGACGGCGAGGGGGGACCGGCGCGGCGCTTCCCCGGCCGGATCACCGTCTCGACGATGGACCGGATCCTGCTGCCGCTCCTGCTCCCCGAGATCCACCGGGTCCTCTACATGGACGTCGACACCCTCGTCCTCGGCGACGTCACCGAGCTGTTCCGGATCGACCTCGCCGGCCACCCGGTGGCCGTGCGCGACTCCAACGTCACCGAGGCGAGCGAGTGGGCGAGCGCCGGGCGCCACCTCCCCGAGGAGGAGGCGACGACGCTGCGGCGCTGGATGGGTCACGAGCACGGGTTCGGCGGGCGGGCGATCAATGCCGGCGTCCTCGTCATGGACCTGGACCGGATGCGCGCCGACGACTTCACGGCACGCTACCTCGGCCTCGGCGAGCGGTTCGGCCTGCACGACCAGGACACGATGCTCATGTACCTCGGCCCCGACCGGGTCACCCTGCCGCCCCGGTGGAACGCCCTGCCGGTCCACGAGGACGTGCCCGACCCGGCCGTCATCCACTGGGCGAGCCTCGGCAAACCCTGGGAGGACGAGCTCACCTTCCAGCAGGACCTGTGGCGCACGTATGCCGCCCGCGTCCGCGGCCGCGCCGGCCCACCGCCCGCCTGACCCGGCGCCCGCGGTCTCAGGTCGCTCACAGGGGCCGGGGCGCACGATGAACACATGCGCCTCTTCACCGACCACCCCTCCGCCCGTTGGGCCGCCCCACTCGCCGCCGCAGGCATCATCGGCGCCGTCACCGTCGGGGCGAGCGTTGCGGCCAGCGCCTCGACGCCGCTGCCGCCTCGCACCGCGGCCCAGCTTCTCGTCGACCTGCAGGGGGCGCACCTCACCGGTCTGTCGGGAACGGTCGTCCAGTCCTCCGACCTCGGCCTGCCCGCGCTCCCGGGGGTGACGACCGGCTCCGGTTCCGGAGCCGGCGCCTCGTCGGACCTGACCAGCCTGCTTTCCGGCACCCACACCCTGCGGGTCTGGTACGCCGGTGACACCAAGCAGCGCGTCGCGCTCCTCGGCAGCCTCGGCGAGTCGGACGTCGTCCGCAACGGAAGCGACCTCTGGCTGTGGTCGAGCACCAACAAGACCGCGACGCACTACGCCCTTCCGGCTCACACCACCGGCCTGAGCGGCTCGGCGGTCACCCCGTCGCCGATCCCGACGCCCGTCGACCCGCAGCAGGCCGCCGAGAAGGCGCTCGCCGCCATCGACCCGACGACGTCGGTGACGACGGACGGCACGGCCACGGTCGCCGGCCGGGCGGCGTACGAGCTCGTCATCGCACCGAAGTCCTCGGCCTCGCTCATCAGGCAGGTCCGCATCGCCATCGACGCCGAGACGCACCTGCCGCTGCGGGTACAGGTCTACTCGACGACCGTGGCGGACCCGGCCTTCGAGGTCGGCTTCACCCAGGTCGACTTCGCCGCCCCCGAGGCGCGCCAGTTCACCTTCACCCCGCCACCCGGCACGACCGTGACCCAGGGCACGCTGCCGACCATGTCGTCGGAGCGCACCGGCGGGACGGCACGGCCGAGCGACCCGGCGGCCGCCAAGCCGACGGTGATCGGCACGGGCTGGGACAGCGTCGTCGTCGCCTCCGTGCCGACGGGCGCCCTGAGCGGGGCCTCGGCGGACACCAGCAAGGGAAGCGGCCTCGGCACGCTCGACGCGCTGCTGAAGACCCTCCCGGCGGTGTCCGGGTCGTGGGGCTCCGGTCACCTCTTCGCCGGCACGCTCGTCTCGGTGGTCCTCACCAACGACGGCCGGATCGCCGCCGGTGCGGTGACGCCCGAGACCCTGTATGCCGCCCTCGCGGCCAAGTGACCCCGGTCGCCTCGTGCTCGACCTCGCCGTCTCGACGACGGGCCTGACGAAACGGTTCGGCTCGCACACCGCGGTCGACGGCATCGACCTCGCCGTGCCGAGCGGGTCGGTCTACGGCTTCCTCGGCCCCAACGGGTCGGGCAAGACGACGACCATCCGGATGCTGCTCGGGCTCATCTCGCCGTCGAGCGGCTCGGCCGACGTCCTCGGCCGGCCGATGTCCGGGTCGACGGTGGCCGTCCTCCACCGGGTCGGCTCCCTCGTCGAAGGCCCGGCCTTCCACCCCTACCTCTCGGGTCGCGCCAACCTGGCCCGGCTCGACGCGGCCGACACCCTCACCGACGCACGGACCGCTCGGACACGCATCGACGGCGCCCTCGACCGGGTGGGCCTGCTCGCCGCGGCCACGAAGCGGTACCGCGCCTACTCGCTCGGGATGCGCCAGCGGCTCGCCATCGCGGCGGCTCTGCTCGCCCCGCGCGACCTCCTCGTCCTCGACGAGCCGACGAACGGCCTGGACCCCCAGGGCACCCGCGAGGTGCGCTCGCTCATCGGCTCGCTCGCCTCGGACGGCGCGACGGTCCTCGTCTCCAGCCATCTCCTCGCCGAGGTCGAGCAGGTGTGCAGCCACATCGGGATGATGCGCGACGGCCGGCTCGTCGCCCAGGGGACCCTGACCCAGGTCCGCGGAGCCGACACGGCGATCTGCCGGGTCGACACCGACCAGCCCGATGAGGCCGGCCGGGTGCTGCGCGAGCTCGGAGTGACCGACGTGGTCGTCCTCGGCGACCGGGTGACCGGCGTACCCGGCCAGCTCGCGCCGGAGAAGATCGTGGCCGCGCTCGTCCACGCAGGGGTGGGCGTGCGCGGCTTCACGACCTCCGGCGCGAGCCTGGAGGACCTGTTCGTCGCGCTCACCGGGGAGGGCTTCGATGTCAGCGGCTGACCTCGCGACCGCGGGGGCCGCCGAGCCCCGGCCGGTGCCGCCGGCCCGACGACGCGGGCGGGTCTCCACCCGACTGCTGTGGTCCGAGATGCGGCTCATCGGCGGTCGCCGCCGCAACCAGGCGGGTCTGCTCGTCCTCGCCGCGGTCCCCATCTTCATCGCCGTTGCCGTCAAGATCTCCTCGCCGCGGTCCGGTCACGGACCCGACTTCCTCTCGTCCATCACGTCGAACGGGCTGTTCGTCCCGCTCGCGGCGCTGTCGGTCGAGCTGGGGATGTTCCTTCCGCTGGCGATCTCGATGCTCTCCGGTGACGCCATCGCCGGCGAGGCGAACATCGGGACGCTGCGCTATCTGCTCACCGTTCCGGTCGGCCGCAGCCGGCTGCTCCTCGTCAAGTACGCCTCGCTCGTCATCGGGGCGGTGTGGGGCGTCCTCGCGGTCGTCGTCCCCGGAGCGATCATCGGCATCGCGCTCTTCGGTACCGGCAAGATGACGACCCTCTCCGGCACCCAGATCGGGCTGGGCGACGCCGTGTGGCGGCTGCTGCTCGCGAGCCTCTACGTCGCCGCCGGCCTCGCGGCGCTCGCCGCCATCGGGCTGTTCATCTCCTCGCTCACCGAGCAGCCGATCGCGGCGGCCATCGCGTTGATGATCGTCACCGCGGCGATGTGGATCCTCGTCAGCGTCGACCAGGTCGCCTGGCTGCACCCGTGGCTCATCGTCGACCACTTCACGGCGTTCGGAGACCTGCTCCGTGACCCGATCGCGTGGTCCGGGATGCGCGACGGGCTCCTCCTCGACCTCGGGTATGCCGTCGTGTTCTGGCTCGCCGCCTGGGCGCGGTTCTCCGGCAAGGACATCACGAGCTAGCCCGTCCGCGCCGCGCAGGGCGCACGGTCAGGCGTCCGGGTAGCCGTGCGGGTTCTGGCTCTGCCAGCGCCACGTGTCGGCACACATGTCGTCGACGGTCCTGGCGGCGTACCAGCCGAGCTCGACGTGGGCCTTGCCCGGGTCGGCGTAGGACTGCGCGATGTCGCCCGGACGACGGTCGACGACCTCGTACGGCAGCTCGTGGCCGACGACGCGCTCGAACGCGTGCAGCAGCTCGAGGACCGAGGTGCCGTGCCCGGTGCCGAGGTTCCACGTCGACACCGGCTCGTCGGTGGAACCGAGCCGCGTCAGGGCGGCGACGTGCCCCGCCGCGAGGTCGTCGACGTGGATGTAGTCCCGTACTCCGGTGCCGTCAGGCGTCGGGTAGTCGTCCCCGAAGACGGACAGCTTCGCGCGGCGACCGACCGCCACCTGGGCGATGAACGGCATGAGGTTGTTCGGGGTGCCCGTGGGGTCCTCGCCCATCGTCCCGGACGGGTGGGCGCCCACCGGGTTGAAGTAGCGCAGCAGGGCCACCCGCCACGTCGGGTCGGCGGCGGCGACGTCACGGAGGACCTGCTCCTGCATGACCTTGGACCACCCGTAGGGGTTCGTCGCCGAGGTCGGCAGGTCCTCGGTCATCGGCAGCGGTGGGTTCGCGCCGTAGACCGTCGCCGAGGACGAGAAGACGAGCTTGCGCACGCCGTGCCGCCGCATCGCCCGGACCAGGGAGAACGTCGTTCCGAGGTTGTTCTCGTAGTACTCCACCGGCTTCTCGACGCTCTCCCCGACGGCCTTGAGCCCGGCGAAGTGGACAACGGCGTCGAAGGGCTCGTTGGCGAAGAGGTGCTCGGTCTTGTCCCGGTCGGTCAGGTCGAACGAGTGCAGCTCGACCGGGCCCCCGACGAGCGCCTCGATCCGGCCCATGACCGTCGGCTTGGAGTTCGCGAACGAGTCGACGATGACGACGTCGTGCCCGGCGGCGACGAGCTGGACGACGGTGTGGGAGCCGATGTAGCCGGCACCGCCGGAGACGAGGACGCGCATGGCGCCCACCGTATGCCGTGCTGCCCCGTCGGCGCATGTGCCACGGCCCCGCGACCGTTGTGGACGGGGACGCCTACGGCGAGGGCGTGGGGATCGAGGTGGTCCGGGCGAGGAGCGCCTGGACGAAGACCCGCTGGAGGTCGTCGGCCGTGTTGGCGATGTAGGACGTGCCCCCCGTCGCCGCGGCGATCTTCTTCAGCGCGGCGGGGTCGGCCTCCCCCATCCCGATGGTGATGATGCGCACGGGGCGTTGGGCGTCCCGCGCGGCGGCGAGCTTGCCGAGCAGCTGGGCCAGGCTGATGCCGCCGTCGGTGTCGTCGTTCTTGCCGTCGGTCATGACGACGACGGAGTTGACGTAGTCGCCGTTGTACGTGTCGCGCATGTGCAGGTATGCCGCGAGCGTCGTGTCGTAGAGCCCGGTGTCGCCGCCCAGCAGGCTCGGCAGCCCGGCGGTGCGCTTGATGAGCAGCTCGCGGTGGGTCATGCCCCCGGAGCGGCTGTCGAGGCGGGCGATGGGAACGAGCTCGCGCCAGTCGCGGTTGTTCGGCCCCAGTCGGGTCGAGAAGATCCACGACCCGATCTCGCTGCCGGCCGGGAGGATCCGCAGCGCCGCGATCGACGCCTCCTTCGTCACCTCCGCTCGGGTCAGGCCGCCGGTGTTGGCTGCGGGGTACTTCATCGAGCCCGAGACGTCGATGACCGCGAGCATCCGCATGTCGATGCGCAGCAGGTCCCACTGGGTGAGGGCGACCTGGGCGGCGGCCATCGAGGGCAGCTGGAGCTCCTTGGGCGCGTCCGCCGCTGTCCCGCTGCCGGCCCGCGCCGCGAACCCGGCGTCGGTGAGCGCGGTTCGTGTGTCCGCCGCGGTGAGCTCGTGCAGGGCGGCCTCGGCGGCGGTGGCCTTGGCGCCGTCGAGGCCGGGCCGCACCGTCCAGGGGTAGTCGAGGGAGACGGTCCCAGCCGTGGGGTAGACCGCCGTGAGCTCGGTGGCCGACGTGGAGGCGTTGAACGCGGTGATGGACTGCTGAGAGGCCGGGAAGGCCGTCGTCGAGGTGCCCTTGAGGGCGGCGCCGAACAGGTCGTCGGTCGAGGCGACGGCATACCGCGACATGACGATGAGGCGTCCGGCCACGGTCTGGGTGAGCGAGGTCGGTGCGCCGACGCGCGAGGCGAGGTAGGCGAGCCGGCTCACCGTGTCGACGTCCGGGTTGGCCATGGCCACGTCGCCGCTGACGTTGACGTAGTCCGCCCACGACGACGGGGCGGCGCTGAGTGCCCCCTTGCCCGAGGCGGGCGCGGCGATGGCGATCGGGCTGGTGGCGAGGGAGTCCCCGGGCGCCCACGGGCCGGCGGCCGACTCGGGCAGGCCGGCGAGCCACACCGAGGAGTCGGGCACCCACACGTCCGGCGTCGCGCCATGCGCGATCTCCGCGGCGACCTCGCTGCTGCGGGCCGAGCGGACGGCGTACGTCCGGCACCCGCCCTGCGATGCGCGGCCGACCGCGCTCGTGACGATCGGCGCGATCTCGGGGGCGGCCACGATGGACAGGCTCACCGGGGTGCAGCCGAGCGTGGCCGTCGTCGGGGCGGACGGCCGCTGTAGCCAGGTGATCGTCCCGGCCGCGGCGCCGCCGACGATCAGGACGACGAGGCCGATGATGATGAGTCCGCGGCGGCGTCCCACGACGGTCGGGTTGGCGTGTCGGGCCACGTCGGTCCTTCCCCCGCCCAGGGTGGCGCGCCAGGGGCCGACCGAGGGAGGGTCGGTGAGTCCGCAGGGCCCAGGGGTGGCCCTGCTGGTGACCCAATGTGGTGCAGCCGAGGCGCTACGTCAAGGAGGCCGAGCCGCTGACCTGCGAGAACGCTCGCTACCGCGCGTCGGTCGGGACGGCGTCGGGTCAGTCGTCCTCGGGGAGGATGACGCTGAGCAGCCACGAGACGACGGTGATGACGACCGCCGCGAACACCGCGTCCCAGAAGAAGCTGTGGATGGAGAACGACAGCCCGAGCGGGCCGGAGATCCACTCGGTGATCTGCAGCATGAACGCGTTGACGATGAAGGTGAACAGGCCCAGCGTCAGGACCATCGCCGGGAACGCGAGGAACTTGACGATCGGCCGGATCACCGCGTTGACGAGACCGAAGACGAGGGCGACGAGGACGATCGTCACGACCTTCGCAGTCCACTGCTGGTCACCCTCGGCGAGGTTGACCCCCGAGACGACGAGGGTGGCGACCCACAGGGCCACCGCGTTGATCCCGACCCGCATGAGGAAGCGCTTCATGCCGACATCGTTGCACGGGTATCCCGCGGGGTCCCGGTTCTGGCGTGAGTCGGAGGCCGCGACGCCGTCGGTGGGACCGGGCGTGCGGCGTCCCGGCGGACCGGAGGTCGGCACGCGGAGGAGGGGGCCTTCGGACGCCTCCCACCTAGAGTGAGGCCATGAACGACGGCACGAGCGACGCCGCCCCGGTCCGGTTGCGCGCGGTCCTGGCCGGCCTCCCGGCGTACACCCCGGGGAAGCCCGCCGGGCGCGCCCCCGGGGTGACGGCATACAAGATCAGCAGCAACGAGAACCCCTACCCGCCGCTGCCCAGCGTCCTCGAGACGGTGCGCGACACCGCCGGGTCGATGAACCGCTACCCGGACATGGCCGTCACCGCGCTGACCGAGGCGTTGGCCCGGACGCTCGGCGTCCCGTCCGGCCGGATCGCCACCGGTCCGGGCAGCGTCGGCGTCCTCGGCCAGATCGTCCAGGCCGCGTGCGAGCCCGGCGACGAGGTCGTCTACGCGTGGCGGTCCTTCGAGGCCTACCCCATCGTCACCGCGCTGGCCGGCGCGACCTCGGTCCAGGTTCCGCTGGCCGAGGGTGCCCGACACGATCTCGATGCGATGGCCGCCGCCGTCACCGACCGGACCCGGGTCGTCATCGTCTGTACCCCGAACAACCCGACCGGCCGGGCGGTCGGTGCGGCCGAGCTTCAGCGTTTCCTCGACGCCGTGCCGCGCGACGTCATCGTCGTCCTCGACGAGGCATATCTCGAGTTCGTCACGGCCACCGACGCTCCGGACTGTCTTGCGCTGCAACGGGAACGGGACAACGTCGTCGTGCTCCGGACCTTCTCCAAGGCCTACGGTCTGGCCGGGCTGCGGGTCGGGTATGCCGTGGCCCACGAGGCGGTCGCCACCGCCCTGCGCAAGACCGCGATCCCGTTCGGGGTGAGCTCCCTGGCCCAGGCCGCCGCGATCGCCTCGCTCGACGCGGCGGGCGAGCTGATGGTCCGGGTCAAGGAGCTCGTGGCGGAACGCGAGCGCGTCGTCGCCGCGCTGCGTGACCAGGGCTGGGACATCCCGGACACCCAGGCCAACTTCGTGTGGTTCGCCCTCGGCGACGAGACGGCGGCGTTCGCCGCCGCGTGCGACGAGGCGGGGCTCACCGTGCGGCCGTACGGGACCGACGGCGTCCGGGCGACGGTCGCCGAGCGCGAGGCGAACGACCGGCTCATCGAGGTGGCCGCGGCATACCGCGCCCGGTAGGGCGGCCCCACCTCGGCGACGGCCCGCCGGCACCCTCATGGATGACCGACGTCGGACGTCGGCGGCCGGACCGGCGTCGCCGACGGCCGACCGCTCGCGGCCCGGGTCGAACCGCTCAGCGGCTTCCCAGGATCTCCCCAGGGGTAGCGGTTCTACAGTCGGCACCACCTGATCCCCACGGCAGGAGCACCCATGTTCGTCCCGTTCAGCATCTCGGACTTCATCGACCGCGCGGTCACCGTCTATGGCGACCGCGTCGGGGTCGTCGACGAGCCCGACCAGCCGGCCCCGTCCCTCGGGGAGCTGACCTATGCCGACGTGGCTGCCCTCGCGGCCCGCCAGGCGGCCCGGCTCGACGAGCTGGGCATCGCCCCCGGCGACCGGGTGGCGGTCGTCTCGCACAACTCGGCCCGGCTGCTCGTGTCGTTCTTCGGCGTGGCGGGCTACGGGCGGGTCCTCGTCCCGGTCAACTTCCGGCTCCGGCCGGACGAGGTGCGCTTCATCGTCGAGCACTCCGGCGCGCGGGTCCTGCTCGTCGACCCCGAGCTCGACCAGCTGCTCTCGGGGGTCACGGCCGAGCATCGGATCGTCCTCGGCGACGACGAGGCGCTCTACGCACCGGCGGGCGTCGAGCCCCAGCCGTGGGAGCCGGACGAGGCCGCGACGGCGTGCATCAACTACACCTCGGGCACGACTGCCCGGCCCAAGGGCGTCGAGATCACCCACCGCAACGTCTGGGTCAACGCCCTCACCTTCGGGCTGCACGCGGGCGTGACGGACCGGGACGTCTACCTGCACACCCTGCCGATGTTCCACGCCAACGGCTGGGGGATGCCCTTCGTGACGACCGGCCTAGGCGTACCCCAGATCGTGCTGCGCAAGGTCGACGGCGCCGAGATCCTCCGGCGGGTCGAGCGGCACGGAGTCACCCTGATGTGCGCCGCGCCGGCTGTCGTCGCGGCCGTCCTCGACGCCGCGGCCTCGTGGCAGGGCGAGATCCCGGGCCGGGACACGGTGCGGATCATCGTGGCCGGCGCGCCGCCGCCGAGCAAGACCATCGCCCGGGTCGAGACCGAGCTCGGGTGGGAGTTCATCCAGATCTACGGCCTCACCGAGACCTCGCCGCTGCTGACCATCAACCGCGGCCGCTCCGAGTGGGACGACCTGCCCGTCGAGGACCGGGCGACCAAGCTCATGCGGGCCGGCCAGCCGGCGCTCGGCGTGCGGTTGCGGACCGACGAGTCGGGCGAGGTCCTGGCTCGCTCGAACGTCGTTCTCGAGGGCTACTGGGCCCAGCCCGAGGAGAGCGCCCGGGCCCTGGACGGGGGCTGGTTCCACACCGGCGACGGCGGGACGTTCGACGACGAGGGCTACCTGACCATCTCGGACCGCAAGAAGGACGTCATCATCACCGGCGGTGAGAACGTCTCGTCGATCGAGGTCGAGGACGTCATCTTCTCCCACCCTGCGGTGACCGAGGTGGCGGTCATCGGCGTCCCGGACGAGAAGTGGGGCGAGACGATCAAGGCGCTGGTCGTGCTGGCTCCCGGGGTCGAGGCCACCGAGGCCGAGATCATCGCGTGGTGCAAGGAACGGGCCGCCGGGTTCAAGGCGCCGACCTCGGTGGAGTTCCGTGACGAGCTGGCCAGGACGGCGACGGGCAAGCTGCAGAAGTTCAAGCTCCGGGCACCGTTCTGGGAGGGCCGGGACCGACAGGTCAACTGAAGGCGGAATGCGGCCCGTGGAGTGGCGAGGGCGATCCGTCGCCGGGCGTGCGTCGTGCGGCGTGCGGCATGCCCCCGGATGGCGCACCGGAGCACGAGTGCGGCCCGGGCTGGGTGTTTTCCAGCGCGGCCCGGTACGTTGGGGGTGCAAACGGACTGTGACGTCGGCCACCACCCCGGGTCGCCGCCACGGGCACCTTGCCGCCCCGGCCGCGCCACGTCGCCCGGCCTCCGGCGGCCCGAGCCGGCCCCGTCACGATCGGGACCGCGAGAAGGAGTTCACGTGAGCGACAACGACGTCGCGCTGGCCCCTCCGGTGGGCGTCGACCACCATGAGTCGAGCGCGGCCCAGCCGGACCATCCGAGGTCGGCCCACCGGCCGCTCGCCGAGGGCGGTCCCGAGATGGTCCAGGTGCTCACCCCCGAGGGTGAGCGGATCCCCAACAGCGAGCTCGACCCGATCCTCGCCGAGCTGAGCGATGAGGACCTGCGCGGCTTCTACCGCGACCTCGTCCTCGTCCGCCGCTTCGACGCCGAGGCCACCGCACTCCAGCGCCAGGGCGAGCTGGGCCTGTGGGCCTCGCTGCTCGGCCAGGAGGCCGCCCAGGTCGGCTCGGGGCGAGCGCTCGCCCCGAACGACTTCGCGTTCCCGACCTACCGCGAGCACGGCGTCGCCTGGTGTCGCGGCGTCGACCCGGTCAACCTGCTCGGCATGTTCCGAGGGGTCAACCACGGCGGGTGGGACCCCCACGAGCACAACTTCCACCTCTACACGATCATCATCGGCGCGCAGACCCTGCATGCGACCGGCTACGCCATGGGGATCCAGCGCGACGGCAACGTCGGCACCGGAGACCCGTCCCGGGACGCCGCGGTCATCGCCTACTTCGGCGACGGTGCGACGAGCCAGGGCGACGTGAGCGAGGCGCTCGTCTTCGCCGGAGTCAACAACAGCCCCGTCGTCTTCTTCTGCCAGAACAACCAGTGGGCGATCTCGGAGCCGAACGAGAAGCAGACCCGGGTGCCGCTCTACCGGCGGGCGAGCGGGTTCGGGCTGCCCGGCATCCGCGTCGACGGCAACGACGTCCTGGCCGTGTATGCCGTGACCAAGCGGGCGCTGGCCTCGGCCCGCGCCGGCGAGGGACCGAGCTTCGTCGAGGCCTTCACCTACCGGATGGGCGCGCACACGACCTCCGACGACCCGACCCGCTACCGCGTCTCGGCCGAGGTCGAGGTGTGGAAGCACCGCGACCCGATCGAGCGGCTCAAGGTGTGGCTGGTGCACCAGGGCAAGGCCGACCGGGCCTTCCTCGCCGAGGTCGCCGCCGAGGCCGACGCGCTCGGCGTCTCGGTCCGTGAGCGGTGCCTGGCGATGCCCGACCCGGACGGGACGGCGATGTTCGACTACGTCTACGCCGATCGCCACCCGGTCATGGAGCGGGAACGGGCCGACTACCTCGCCTACCAGGCGGGCTTCACCGACGGGGGGAGCGACCGATGAGCCAGACGAGCCAGGCGCCGGCCGCCGACCGGTCGGTGGCTCCGGCCGCGACGACGACGATGGCCAAGGCCATCACGGGCGGGCTTCGCGCCGCGATGGAGAAGGACCCCAAGGTCATCCTCATGGGTGAGGACATCGGCAAGCTCGGCGGCGTCTTCCGGGTCACCGAGGGACTGCAGAAGGACTTCGGCGAGGACCGGGTCGTCGACACCCCGCTCGCCGAGGCCGGCATCCTCGGCACGGCCATCGGGATGGCCCTGCGCGGCTATCGCCCGGTGGTCGAGATCCAGTTCGACGGGTTCGTCTACCCGGCGTTCGACCACATCGTCAGCCAGGTCGCCAAGCTGCACGCCCGCTCGCTCGGTCAGGTGGCGATGCCCATCGTCATCCGCATCCCGTTCGGTGGCGGCATCGGCGCGGTCGAGCACCACAGCGAGTCCAACGAGGCGTACTTCGCGCACACCGCGGGACTGCGGGTGGTCAGCTGCAGCACGCCGCACGACGCCCACTGGATGATCCAGCAGGCCATCGCGACCGACGACCCGGTCATCTTCTACGAGCCCAAGCGCCGCTACTGGGACAAGGGTGAGGTCGGCGCGGCACCGACGCTCGGCCTGTCCGACGCCGCCGTCGTCCGGCCCGGGGCCGACGTCACCGTCCTCGCCTACGGCCCGACGGTCCGGTCCAGCGTCCAGGCCGCCCAGGCCGCCGAGGAGGAGGGCCGCAGCCTCGAGGTCATCGACCTGCGCTCGCTCTCGCCGTTCGACACCGAGACGATCTTCGCGTCGGTGCGCAAGACCGGCCGCGTCGTCGTCGTCCACGAGGCACCCACGTTCCTCGGGATGGGCGCCGAGCTCGCCGCCCAGATCACCCAGGAGTGCTTCTACCACCTCCAGGCGCCGGTGCTGAGGGTGGGCGGATACAACGTCCCGTACCCGCCGAGCCGGCTCGAGGACGACTTCCTGCCCGACCTGGACCGGATCCTCGACGGCGTCGACCGGGTAATGGAGTTCTGATGACCGTTCGTGAGTTCCGGCTCCCCGACCCCGGCGAGGGTCTGACCGAGGCCGAGATCGTCTCCTGGCGGGTCGCCGTGGGTGACACCATCGCCGTCAACGACGTGGTCGTCGAGATCGAGACCGCCAAGTCGCTCGTCGAGCTCCCGGCGCCCTACGCCGGGACCGTCACCGGTCTCCTCGTCGACGAGGGGGCCCTCGTCGAGGTGGGCACGCCGATCATCGCCATCGACACCGCGGACGCCACCGCGGGTGCTGACGCCGGTCCGGCTCCCGCGGCTGCCTCCGCGCCGCAGGAGCCGGCGTCGGGCGCGAACGGCTCCGCTCCCGCCCCGGGTGCCGGTGGCACCGGCCGGACACCCGTCCTGGTCGGCTACGGCGTCAAGCAGGGCGAGACCGCCCGCCGCCCGCGACGCAAGGACGCCCTGCTCCGCGACATCGCCGCACCTCCCGGCCCACACGTTGACCCCGAGGCATCGGCCCGGGTCGGCGGGCTCGTCGCGGCCCACGCACCGGACGTCCCCCGTGACGTCCGCCCGGTCGCCGACCTCGCAGCCCCGCACGTGGCGGTCGTCCCACACACCCCCGTCCTCGCCAAACCTCCGGTCCGCAAGCTGGCCAAGGACCTCGGCGTCGACCTCGCGGCCGTCGCCCCGACCGGGCCGGGCGGCGCGGTCACCGAGGCCGACGTGCGTGCGGCCGTGGCCACCGAGCCACCGGTCGCAGTACCGGCCGCGGGCCTGCCGGGTGCGTCCGCGGGCGTCGCGCGGGCGTCGGGTGCGGCATACCCCGCTCCCGCCGTCGAGCGCGAGGAGCGGATCCCCATCAAGGGGGTACGCCGGCTCACCGCGGCGGCCATGGTGGAGTCGGCCTTCACGGCCCCGCACGTCACCGAGTGGGTGAGTGTCGACGTCACCGCGACGATGGACCTCGTCGACCGCCTTCGGCGGGACCGCGGGTTCAGAGACCTCAAGGTCACCCCGCTGCTCGTCCTCGCCAAGGCGATGTGCATCGCCGTCCGCCGCAACCCCGGCATCAACGCGGTGTGGGACGAGGCGGCGCAGGAGATCGTCGTCAAGCACTACGTCAACCTCGGCATCGCGGCGGCCACCCCGCGCGGGCTCATCGTCCCGAACATCAAGGACGCCGACCGTCTCTCCCTGCGCGAGCTCGCCATCGCCATCGAGACCCTGACCGCGACGGCGCGCGAGGGCCGGGCGGCCGTGGCCCAGCTGAGCGGCGGCACCATCACGATCACGAACATCGGTGTCTTCGGCATCGACGGCGGCACGCCGATCATCAACCCGGGCGAGTCGGCGATCATGTCGTTCGGGGCGGTCCGGCGGATGCCGTGGGTCGTCACCGACGCCGACGGCGCGGAGCGGATCGAGCCGCGCTGGGTCACCCAGCTGGCCCTGGCCTTCGACCACCGGCTCGTCGACGGCGAGCTCGGCAGCCGCTACCTCGCCGACGTCGCGGCGCTGCTCCACGACCCGGCGCGCGCCCTCGTCTGGGGCTGACATGACCGACGGCGGGCCGACCGGGGTCGTCTTCCCCGAGGTCGACGGGCGCCGCAGCACCTCCGCGACCGGTCGTTCCGTCGTCGTCGACGCCCTCGCCGGGGTGGACCCCATCGGGGCGGCCGGAGCCTCTCGTGAGACGAGCTGGCGGCAGGGGTACCTCCCGCACTTCCGCCGGCTCGTCGAGGCGGGGCTGGGCTCGCCCGAGGCCGCCCGGCGGATCGCCGTCGACGGGCTCGCCACCGTTCACGACCGGATGAGGTTCCACTCGCAGGAGGGCGAGCGTTCCGTCCTCGAGGCGGCCGTGGAATCCTCCGGTCCGGACCTCGGGACGGTGGTGGTCGACGGGTCGGGCGAGCGCGAGACGGTTCTCGCCGTGCCGTACCACGGTGAGCGGCTGGCCGGCGACGACCTGCGTCGTCGGCTCGACGCCTGGGTGTCCGCGGGCGTCGTCGAGCCCTCGCTGCGCGACGCGGTCGGCGAGGTCATCGACCATCCCGAGTGGCTCAGCCTCGACGGACGAACGGTCGTCGTGCTCGGCGCGGCCGCCGAGATGGGCCCGCTGCGCTCGCTGCTGCGCTGGGGGGCCGACGTCGCCGCCGTCGACCTGCCCCGCCCGGACCTGTGGTCCCGGCTGCTGCGGGACACCGCCGGGTATGCCGGCCGGCTCCGGGTCCCGGTCGCCGACCGGTCGAGTGACGGGTCGGCCGACGCATCCTCCGGCGGGTCCTCCGATGTCGGCGGGGTCGCCGACCGGGCCGGTGTCGACCTCATCCACGACCTGCCCCGGGCGACGACCTGGGTGCGTGGGCTCGACGGCTCACTCGTGCTCGGCAACTACGTCTACGCCGACGGGGCTCTCAACGTCCGGCTCAGCACGGCCGTCGACGCGCTCACCGAGGTGGTCCGGGCGTCCCGCGGCTCCGACGAGGTCGCCCTGGCCATCCTCGCGACGCCGACCGACGTCTTCGCGGTCCCGGCCGACGCGGTCGAGGCGTCGGTCGCGGCATACGCCGCCCGGCGGACGAGCAGGGTGCTCCGGGTGCCGCTGCGGACCCTGTCCGGAGGACGGCTGCTCCGGCGCAACTACGTACCGGGCGAGGACCCCGGCATCTGCGACGCGGTGGTTCTTCAGCAGGGGCCGAACTACCTGCTCGCCAAGCGGATCCAGCGCTGGCGGGCCACGACGGCCCGCGCCGAGGGCGCGACCGTGTCGTTCAAGGTCGCGCCGCCGACCCGGACCCGGTCGGTCGTCAAGAACCGAGCGCTCGCGGCGGCCTATGCCGGCGCGCACCGGTTCGGGATCGAGGTCTTCGAACCGGGGACGTCCAACACCCTCATGGCGGCCCTCCTCGTCCACGACCTGTCGGTCCGTACGCCGCGGCACGAGCACCCGTGGCAGGACGAGGCGTACGCCGCGGCCCACGGCGGTCTCTGGCGCGCGGCATACGACCCGCGCAGCGCCCTCGGGCTGGCCGCCCTCCTCGGCGCGGCCGCGGCCCGGTGACCGGGGCCCCCGCCGCGACCGCCTTGGGAGCGGCATGATGCAGTCATGAGCGACGGTCGCCCCCTGCCTCTCGAGGGCGTGCTCGTCGCCGACTTCTCGCGCGTGCTCGCCGGCCCGCTCGCGACGATGACCTTGGCCGATCTCGGTGCGCGGGTCGTCAAGGTCGAGCGACCGGGGTCGGGTGATGACACCAGGCGCTGGGGGCCGCCGTACTCGGCGCACGCCACGACGTACTTCGAGTCGGTCAACCGGGGCAAGGAGTCGGTGGCGCTCGACCTCGCCGACGAGGCGGATCGTGCCCTGGCGCTCGAGCTCGCGACCCGCGCGGATGTCGTCATCGAGAACTTCAAGCCCGGCACGATGGACCGGCTCGGACTCGGCTACGACGTTGTCGCAGAACGGAACCCGCGGGTCGTCTACTGCTCGGTCACCGGTTTCGGAAGCGGCGCCGGTCGGGAGATGCTCGGCTACGACTTCGTCGTCCAGGCCGTCGGGGGGCTGATGAGCATCACCGGGCCGGCGGGTGAGCCGACCAAGGCGGGCGTCGCCCTCGTCGACGTCCTCACCGGCAAGGACGCCGTCGTCGGCATCCTCGCCGCACTGTCGGCCCGGGAGCGGACCGGCCGCGGCGACCGACTCGAGGTCTCGCTGCTCACCAGCTCGCTCGCCGCCATGGTCAACCAGGGTCAGGCCGCTCTCGAGACGGGCGTGGCCCCGCGCGGGATGGGCAACCGGCACCCGAGCATCGCGCCCTACGAGACGCTGCGGTGCGCCGACGGGTTGCTCGCCGTCGCGTGCGGCAACGACGGCCAGTTCGCCCGGCTCACCGAGGTCGTGGGGATGCCGGACCTCGCCGAGGACCCGGACTTCGCGACGAACGCCGCCCGGGTCGCGCAGCGGGAGGCGCTCGTGACGACGCTCGAGGCCGCTCTGACCCGGGACACCGCCGACTCGTGGGTGGAGCGGCTCACCGCCGCCGGGGTTCCGGCCGGGCCGGTCCAGACCATCCCGGAGGCGGTCGACCTCGCCACCTCGCTCGGTCTCGACCCGCTCGTCGAGGTCGGGCCCGACCACGCGCCGCAGGTGCGGCACCCGGTCCGCTGGACGGCATACCGGACGAGCGACCCCACCCCGCCACCGGCGCTCGGCGAGCACGACGACGCCGTCCGCTCCTGGCTCGCCACCCCCGAGCCCCCCACACTCCCACGCGCCCAGCCACCCGCCGCCGAGAACCCACCCAAGAGGTGAGAGGTTGACGGAAGACCGAACCGTACCGACATGCCCGCCCGACCGTCCGACCACACCGAAGGTGACCCCGCGATGAGCACCCCGACCCGCGCCAACCCGCTCGACATCGTCGACATCGACGCCGCCCTCACCCAGGACGAGAAGGACATCCGGGCCACCGTCCGGGAGGTCTGCGACCGGCTTGTCGAGCCGCACGTCGCCGAGTGGTACGAGCGGGGCGAGCTGCCCGTCGCCCGCGAGCTGGCCCGGGAGTTCGGCCAGGTCGGGCTGCTCGGGATGCACCTGGAGGGCTACGGCTGCGCGGGGATGTCCTCGGTCGAGTACGGCCTGGCCTGTCTCGAGCTCGAGGCCTCGGACTCCGGCATCCGCTCGCTCGTGTCGGTCCAGGGCTCCCTCGCGATGTACGCCATCCATCGCTTCGGCAGCGAGGAACAGAAGCAGGAGTGGCTGCCGCGGATGGCGTCCGGCGAGGCGATCGGCTGCTTCGGGCTCACCGAGCCCGACCACGGCTCCGACCCGGGCGGCATGCGCACCCGGGCCCGCATGGACGGCACCGACTGGATCCTCGACGGCACGAAGATGTGGATCACCAACGGCTCGATCGCCGATGTCGCCGTCGTCTGGGCGAATGCCGGTGAGGAGCACGGCGGCATCCGCGGCTTCGTCGTGCCGACCGCGACCCCGGGCTTCTCGGCCCGCGAGGTCACCCACAAGCTGTCCCTGCGGGCCTCGGTGACGAGCGAGCTCGTCCTCGACGGTGTCCGGCTGCCGGCCTCGGCGGTGCTTCCCGAGGTCCACGGGCTCAAGGGTCCGCTGGCCTGCCTGTCCGAGGCGCGCTACGGCATCGTCTGGGGGTCGCTCGGCGCCGCGCGCAGCTCGCTCGAGGCGGCCCGCCGCTACTCGATGGAGCGCGAGCAGTTCGGCCGGCCCATCGCGGCGTTCCAGCTCACCCAGGCCAAGCTCGCGAACATGTCGACCGAGCTCCAGCTCGGCCGGCTCCTCGCCCTTCACCTCGGCCGGCGCAAGGACGCCGTCGGTCTGCGACCGGAGCAGGTGAGCGTCGGCAAGTACAACAACATCACCAAGGCCATCGAGATCTGCCGTACCGCCCGGACGATCCTCGGCGCCAACGGGATCAGTGGCGAGTACCCCGTCATGCGGCACGCGAACAACCTCGAGTCGGTCCTCACCTACGAGGGCACCGTCGAGATGCACACCCTCGTCATCGGCCAGGCGCTCACCGGGGAGTCCGCCTTCCGCTGAGGGTGTCCAGGCCCTCGTCGGTGTGCCGCGGCCCTGCCCGCGTGGTCGGCCTGGCATGAAGGGGCGCGCCGCCAGATAAACATACGGTTGCAGATCCCCTCGCGGTAGCGGTCAACGCCCTCGCCTCTGGTAGACACATCACATCCGGAATGCGCCACCTCACGGCCATGCCCACAACGAGACATGACCGGCAGGTGGCTGCGTCGCAATGACCAGAAGGAAGATCGCAGATGGCTAACAAGATGACGGGGCTGCGCTACGTGGTTGCCCTGGCCGCTGCCTCGGGCCTGGCCCTGACGGGCTGCACGAGCACCAGCAGCGGAAGCACCGGGGGAGCCAGCAGCTCCGGTGGCGCGCCGATCACGTTCGGCACCACGGACAAGGTGAGCTCCCTGGACCCCGCCGGGTCCTACGACAACGGTTCCTTCATGGTGATGAACCAGATCTTCCCGTTCGTGCTCAACTCCAAGCCAGGCGGCGCGATCCCAGAGCCGGACATGGCTGTGAGCGCGTCGTTCACCAGCCCGAAGGTCTTCACGGTGAAGCTGAAGCCCGGACTCAAGTGGGCCAACGGGCACGTGCTCGACTCCGCGGACGTCAAGTTCAGCTTCGACCGCCAGCTGAAGATCAACGACGCCAACGGTCCGGCATCCCTGCTGGGCAACCTGGAGAGCGTCGACGCCCCGGACCCCACGACCGTGGTCTTCAACCTGAAGCAGGGCAACGACCAGACGTTCGAGCAGATCCTGTCCAGCCCGGCCGGCCCGATCGTTGACAACGAGGTCTTCCCGCCCGACTCGATCATGAGCGACGACGCGATCATCGCGTCCAAGGCGTTCGCGGGCCAGTACACGATCGACTCGTACAAGAAGAACGAGCTGATCAGCTTCAAGGCATACCCGGGCTACGACGGCCTGCTGGGCAAGCCGAAGTCGGACAGCGTGATCATCAAGTACTACTCGGACTCCAACAACCTCAAGCTCGACGTGCAGCAGGGCAACATCGACGTCGCCTCGCGCAGCCTCACCCCCACCGACATCGCGAGCCTGAAGACGGACTCCAACGTCAACGTCAACGTCGGCCCGGGTGGCGAGCTGCGCTACATCGTCTTCAACTTCAACACGATGCCGTTCGGCGCCAAGACGGCGGATGCGAACCCGGCCAAGGCGCTGGCCGTCCGCCAGGCGATGGCCGACTCCATCGATCGCGAAGCCATCGCGACTCAGGTGTACAAGGGCACCTACCTGCCGGTGTACTCCTTCGTTCCGCAGGGTTTCGCCGGGGCCACCGAGCCGCTGAAGACGATGTACGGCGACGGAACCGGGAAGCCGAGTGTGGAGAAGGCCAAGAAGACCCTGGCCGACGCGGGTGTCGCGACTCCGGTGACGCTGAAGCTGCAGTACAACTCCGACCACTACGGAGCGTCCTCCGCGGACGAGTACGCAGCCGTGAAGAGCCAGCTCGAGAAGACCGGCCTGTTCAAGGTGAACCTGCAGTCCACCGAGTGGGTCACCTACACCAAGGACCGGGTCGTCGACGCCTACCCGCTGTACCAGCTGGGCTGGTTCCCGGACTACTCGGATGCTGACAACTACCTGACGCCGTTCTTCAGCGCGAACAACTTCCTGAAGAACCACTACGACAACAAGAGCGTCCAGGCCATGATCACCGAGCAGGCGACGACGGTCGACAAGTCGGCCCGCCAGGCACTGCTCGGTGAGATCCAGACGGCCGTTGCCAAGGACCTGTCCACCCTCCCGCTCCTCCAGGGCGCACAGGTTGCCGTCTCCGGCAAGGACGTCAAGGGTGTTCAGGACACGCTGGATGCGTCCTTCAAGATCCGCCTGGGCGTGATGTACAAGTAGGCGTCCGGCCCACCCGACGGACAGGTCCGCCCGGCGGACCACGACGTTGTTGACCAGATGCGTGGGGTGGGTGAGGCGTCCTGAGGACTGCCTCACCCACTCCGCTGCGTCACAGCGAGAACGAGCCAGGTTGTCATGACAGGATTGGTCGACGCCCCGCCCGACGAGGGCGGCGTACTCCCTCCCACGAAGAAGTCCACCGGTGGCGGGGGGCTGGGAAAGTACGTCGTGATCAGGTTCTTCCTGATCTTCCCCACCATCCTGATCCTGGTCACCATGGTGTTCTTCCTGATGCGGCTCACCGGTGACCCCGTCACGGCGGCGCTCGGCGGACGGCTCCCCCCCGACCAGCTGGCCGCACGAATCCATCAGGCCGGCTACGACCAGCCCCTCATCCTGCAGTACCTGCAGTACCTCGGGCACATCGCCACCGGCGACTTCGGCCGGACGATCTCGGACAACGTCAAGGTCACGGACATGCTGGCCACCTACGGCGCGGCCACCCTCGAACTGGCGATCAACGCGCTGTTCGTCGCGATGCTGATCGGGATCCCGCTCGGCATGATCGCGGCACACCGCCGCGACAAGTGGCCGGACGCGGTGCTGCGCATCTTCGCGATCCTGGGCTACGCCACCCCCGTGTTCTTCGCCGGCCTGCTGCTGAAGCTGATCTTCTCCGTGGCTCTGGGCTGGTTGCCCGTGGCCGGCCGGGCAAGCGTGCAGAACGAGATAGCGCTCACCTCGCTGTCCGCGCCCTCGGGCATCTACTGGCTGGACGCCATACGAAGCGGCAACACGGCCGCTCTCGGCGACGTCGCCCTCCACGCGGTGCTGCCCGCGGTCACCCTGGGTCTGCTGGTCGGCGGCGTGTTCCTGCGTCTGGTCCGCACCAACGTGATCGGCACGCTGGGCAAGGACTACGTGGAGGCGGGACGTTCCCGCGGTGTGACCGAGTACCGCCTGGTCACCAAGCACGCCTACAAACCTGCCCTGATCCCGATCATCACCGTGATGGGGCTGCAGATCGCCACCCTGCTGGGTGGTGCCGTGCTGACGGAGAGCACCTTCGGATGGAAGGGGCTCGGGTTCCAGCTGGCGGAGTACCTCAAGGCCCGCGACTTCGTCGCCGTGCAGGGCATCGTCATGCTGCTGGCCG
This sequence comes from uncultured Actinomycetota bacterium, assembly GCA_963771015.1. Lineage (GTDB taxonomy): Bacteria > Actinomycetota > Actinomycetes > Actinomycetales > Dermatophilaceae > CAVSJJ01. The sequence goes on along the minus strand of CAVYRN010000007.1, from coordinate 201,423 downwards.
TCATTGTGGCGCTGAGCAACTTCATCGTGGACGTCATCGCCGCGCTGATCGACCCCCGGGTGAGGTACTGATCATGGCCGCGGGACTCACCGTGAGGAGACGCGAACCCCTATGGCGGCGCCTTCCCGTCGTCTCGCACTACCTCAAGAGCATGGGCCTGCAGCGTGCCATGCTCGTGACGGGGATCGTCCTCACCGCAGTCTTCCTGCTCACCGCCGCGCTGGCCCCGGTGCTGGCACCGTATGGCTTCGCCGAGCGCTTCAACACCCAGCAACCGCCCTCGCGTGCGCACCTGTGGGGCACGACGTCGGGCGGCTACGACGTGCTCTCGCGGGTGATCTGGGGGACGCAGACCGCATTGATGGTCATCGTGGTCGCGGTCGTGCTCTCGATCTTCCTGGGCGTGGCGCTCGGCCTGCTCTCCGGCTACTTCGGCGGCTGGGCGGACCGGGTTCTGGTCGTGGTCGCGGACGCGGTCTACGCGTTCCCCACACTGCTGCTGGCAATCGTGATGTCCATCGCGATCAGCGGCGGCCAGTCCAGCCTGCTGGGCGGCATCCTGTCCGCCGGCATCTCCATCACGGTGGTCTTCGTCCCGCAGTACTTCCGGGTCATCCGGGCAGAGACCATCCGGCTCAAGGCCGAGCCCTTCGTGGAGTCAGCGCAGGTGCTGGGGGCCCCGGCTCTGCGCATCATGGGCCGGCACATCTTCAAGAACGCCACCCGGACGCTGCCGCTGATCTTCACGCTCAACGCCTCCGAGGCGATCCTGACGCTGGCCGGCCTGGGCTTCCTGGGCTTCGGCATCGAACCGACCTCGGCCGCCGAGTGGGGCTATGACCTGAACAAGGCGCTCTCCGACACGACCGCCGGGATCTGGTGGACCGGCATCTATCCGGGCATGGCGATCGTGCTCACCGTGCTGGGCCTGACCCTGGTCGGCGAGAGCATGAACGACCTCAACGACCCGAGGCTGCGCGGCCGGCGCCGGGCGGGCAAGACCCCACAGCCCGCCGCCCCGACAGAAGACGTCTCAGTGCAGGACGAGGTGACGAGATGACCCGCCCCGCTGACGAGCCCGGGACGAACGACGATGCCGGACAGCCGCTCGCCGCACCCGGAGCGAGCGGCAAGGTGCTGAGCATCGAGCACCTCAAGGTCACGTTCGCCACCGATGGTGGCGACGTCAAGGCCGTCGACGACGTCTCGCTGAGCGTGGCCCCCGGTGAGGTGCTGGCCATTGTCGGTGAGTCCGGGTCCGGCAAGACGGTGACCGCCAGGACCATGCTGGGCATGCTGGCCGAGACCGCCATCAGCTCAGGGGCGGTGCTGATCAGCGGCAACAACGTGCTCAGCGTGACGCCCGCTCAGCTGCGCCAGATCCGCGGCCAGGAGGTCGCCATGGTGTTCCAGGAGCCGTCCACCGCCCTGAACCCGGTGTTCACCGTGGGCTGGCAGATCGCCGAGGGCCTGCGCGCCCATGGCAAGGTCGGTAAGAAGGAAGCCCGCCTGCGGGCCATCGAGGCCCTACGCAAGGTCGGCATCCCCGACCCCGAGAAGCGGGTGGACTACTACCCGCACCAGTTCTCCGGCGGGCAGAAGCAGCGCGTGGTGATCGCCGCCGCACTGGCCCTGAACGCCGGGCTGATCGTGGCCGACGAGCCGACGACGGCCCTCGATGTCACGGTGCAGGCGGAGATCCTGGAGCTGCTGCGCGACCTGCGGGACACCTACGGCACCTCCATCGTGCTCATCACGCACAACATGGGCGTTGTCGCAGACCTCGCGGACCGGGTGGTGGTGATGTATGAGGGCAAGGTCGTCGAAGAGGCGGACGCCATCACCCTCTTCGCCTCGCCGCAGCAGGACTACACCAAGAGACTGCTGGCCGCCGTGCCGCACCTGGGCCGCAACTCTGCGTCCGCTGGGGCCACCGAGCGCGCGCACCAGGACAGCGAGGTGGTGGTGGAGGCCAGACACCTGGTCATCGAGTACCCCGGACGGCTGGGAACCCCGGCCTTCCGCGCCGTGGATGACGTCAGCTTCACCATCTCCGCAGGCGAGGTCTACGGTCTGGTCGGGGAGTCCGGCTCGGGCAAGACCACCATCGGAAGGGCCATCGCCGGCCTGAACCGGACCACCGGAGGCTCGCTCAACGTCCTCGGCTACGAGATGCTCGGTTTCCGCGAACGCGGCTTCCGGCCGTTGCGCAGGGACATCGGCTTCGTCTTCCAGGATCCGGCCGCGTCGTTCAACCCGCACCTGAGCATCGGCGAGTGCGTCGCCGAGCCCATCCTGATCCATGAGAAGCGCTCAGGAGCAGAGACGCAGCAGCGGGTCTCAGAGCTGCTCGAGGCGGTGCAGCTGCCGCGGGCCTATGCCGAGCGGTTCCCGCACGAGCTCTCCGGTGGTGAGCGCCAGCGCGCCTCTCTCGCCCGGGCGCTGGCCCTGAATCCGAAGCTGCTGATCGCCGACGAGCCGACGTCGGCGCTGGATGTCTCGGTGCAGGCGAAGGTGCTCGAGCTGTTCAGGGAGATCCAGGCCGAGTTCGGTTTCGCCGCCCTCTTCATCAGCCATGACCTGGCCGTGGTCGATATCCTCGCCGACTGGGTCGGCGTGCTCTACAAGGGCAGGCTGGTGGAACAGGGGATCGGCAGCCAGGTGATGAGCAACCCGCACGACGACTACACCAGGCGGCTGCTCGCCTCGCTGCCTGTGCCGGACCCGGAGGAACAGGCCACCCGGCGCGAGGCCCATCGAATGCTGCTCCACGGCTGATCCGTCCGGCACATCCGCGCCGCGGACGGATGCTGCCGACCGCCGGTGCCGACCGCGGATGTGGTCGGGCGCGGTTGTCAGCGACGGCCCGCGCTGAAGGCCACTGTGCTGTGACGACCGCCGCCGGTCGACGCGCCTGGCCGCCCACCTCCCGCGGTGCTGCGCGCGGGACGGTTCTTCCCCGGACCCTGTCGGACCGTTGCCGCGCCCTGCGGCGTCGAGACGTCGGGGCGGGAGCCGTCGGCGCGGAGCTTCTGCTGCCGCGGGCGGCTGCCGCGCCGTCCCGATGCGGACTTCGCCGGTCTCCGCACGGACGCGGACGGCACGGTGTCGGTCTGCAGCGGCCCGGACAGCACGCGCTCGCCCGGCGCCAGCTCCAGCAGGAGCGGATGACTGCCGCCCTGGATCCGCGTGGTCGTCGGCACGATGCCGGCGGCCCTGGTCAGCCCGCGGACGTCTCGGACCTGCTCGGGGGTCGCCAGGGTGACGACGGTGCCCGAGTTGCCGGCGCGGGCCGTACGGCCGGACCGGTGGAGGTAGGCCTTGTGCTCGGTGGGGGGGTCGGCGTGAACGACCAGGCTGACGTCGTCGACGTGGATCCCCCGCGCGGCGATGTCGGTGGCGACCAGAGTCGACGCCCGACCGGCGTGGAAGGCGTCGAGGTTGCGCGTTCGGGCGTTCTGGCCGAGGTTGCCGTGCAGCTCGACGGCCGGCACGCCGCTGTGGTTGAGCTGGCGCGTCAGCGCCTTGGCCCCGTGCTTGGTGCGGGTGAACACCATCGTGCGGCCAGGCGCACTGGTCAGATCGACGAGGACGGCAAGGCGGTGCGCGCGCTCGACATGGAGCACGTGGTGGACCATCGTGCCCTCGGATGACGCGGCCACCGGGTCGACCTCGTGCGCGACCGGGTTGGTGAGGTACTGGCGCACCAGCTGGTCGATCGCCCCGTCCAGGGTTGCGGAGAAGAACAGCCGTTGGCCCAGCCGCGGTGTCTGGGAGAGCAGCCGGCGCATGGCGGGCAGGAAGCCCATGTCGGACATGTGGTCCGCCTCGTCGAGGACGGTGATCTCGACGTCGCCGAGGCTGCAGTGGCCCTGCCCGATCAGGTCCTCGAGCCGCCCGGGGGTCGCCACGACGATGTCGACGCCACGGCGAAGCGCCGTGACCTGTGGGTTCTGGCCGACGCCGCCGAAGATGGTTCTCGTGCTCAAGCTGGCCGCTCGGGCCAGCGGAGCCAGGACCGCGTCTATCTGGCTGACCAGCTCGCGCGTCGGTGCCAGGATGAGCGCACGCGGCGCGGTGGAGCGCGCCCGGGGGCCGTCGGAGAGCCGGGCCACCAGGGGGAGCAGGAAGGCGTAGGTCTTGCCGGACCCGGTGCGTCCGCGTCCGAGGACGTCTCGTGCGGCAAGGGCGTCGGGAAGAGTGGCGGTCTGGATGGGGGTCGGGTCGTGGATGCCCAGACGAGCGAGGACGTCGGTCAGGTACGCGGGCACACCCAGGTGCGAGAAGGAGGACAAAGGGGATCGCAATCTGTACGGATCTCGCCGACAGCCGGGAACCCGAATGCCTCGGCCGGCTACACACGGAGCAACTGTGACGGCTACGACGTGTGAACAACCCGCGGCGAAAGATCAACGAGCTGTGGTCACCACAGTACGCGATGCCGACTGAACGGCCGCATCCGGGGCGTTGCCGCTCCGAACGGCCGGACTCCTTCACCCTGCTCGGCTGACCATCGACGAGGGCGCACGGGTGTCGCCGAAGATCGCCCATTTGACGGCATACTGAACATTCGTTTAGTATACTGAACGTGAGTTCAACCATCGACGACGGCGATCTCACCGCCCGCGCGACGATCCGGAACGCCGCGCTGCGGCTCTTCGCCGACCGCGGTCCGGACGCGGTGACCGTGCGCGAGATCGCCACCCAGGCCGGCGTCTCCCCGGCCCTCGTCGTCCACCACTTCGGCAGCAAGGACGGCCTGCGCGACGAGGTCGACGCGTTCGCCGCGCAGGCGTTCGACACGATCTTCGAGGCCCTGCCGGCCGAGGAGCTCGCCGAGCTGCTCGCCGGCGGAACGGCGACGGGCTCGCTCGCCGAGGCGTTCGCCCGCGGCTTCCCGCCCGGCTCGCCGCTGCCGGCCTACCTGCGCCGGCTGCTGCTGACGAACGACCCGGCGGGCGCCGCGCTGTTCGGACGGTGGTATGCCGCGACCCGTGGCCTGCTCGACGTGATGGTCGAGATGGGCGTCGCCCGCCCGAGCGAGGACCCCGACATCCGGGCGGCGTTCTTCCTCGTCAACGACCTCGCACTCATCCTCCTGAGGAACCCGATCGCCGTGGCGATCGGCGCCGACCCGCTGACCCCCGAGGGGATCGACCGGTGGGCCCGGGAGGCCACCATCGTCTACGCCGAGGGCGCGTTCAGCCCCCCGCGGAAGGAGCACCACCCATGAGCACGGCCCAACCCGTCATCCGCACCGAGGGGCTGACCAAGACCTTCGGCCCGGTCCGCGCCCTCGATGGGCTCGACCTCGAGGTGGCGCCCGGAGAGGTCCACGGCTTCCTCGGCCCCAACGGAGCGGGCAAGTCGACGACGATCCGCGTCCTCCTCGGTCTCATGAGGGCCGACGGCGGATCGGCCGAGCTGTTCGGCAACGACCCGTGGGCGGAGGCGGCGCACCTGCACGACCGCCTCGCCTACGTGCCCGGCGATGTCGGGCTGTGGTCCGGGCTCACCGGCGGGCAGTGCCTCGACATCTTCGCCACAACACACGGCGGCGTTGACGAGCGGCGCCGGGCCGAGCTCATCGAGCGTTTCGACCTCGACCCGACGAAGAAGGCCCGCGACTACTCCAAGGGCAACCGACAGAAGGTTGCCCTCGTCGCCGCCCTGGCGACGAACGCCGAGCTCCTCGTCCTCGACGAGCCGACGAGCGGCCTCGACCCACTCATGGAGCAGGCCTTCCAGGAGGTCGTGCACGAACGGCGGGATGACGGGGTCACCGTCCTGCTGTCCAGCCACATCCTCGACGAGGTCGAGGCCCTCGCCGACCGGGTGACGATCATCCGCAAGGGCCGGCGGGTCCAGACCGGCACGCTGGCCGACCTGCGGCGGCATACCCTCACCTCCGTCCACGCCGTCACCGAGGAGGCGACGTCCGGCCTCGCCGACGCCCCCGGCGTCACCGACTACGTCTCCCAGCCGCTCGACGGCCTCGTCGACGCGCGCTTCACCATCGAGCCGGCCCACCTCGATGACGCCATCGGCCGGCTGCACGCGGCGCGCATCCACACCCTGACGGTGCAGCCCCCCAGTCTCGACGCCCTCTTCCTCCGAAGCTACGGCGATGACATCGCCGAGCGGGAGGAGGCGGGCGCTGACGCCGAGCCGGCCGCCGCGCACGGAGGGAAGCACATCCGATGAGCAGCGCGGGTCTCGGCACGATGGCACGCATCCAGCTGCGTACCCGCTGGAAGGGCCTTGTCATCTGGGTCCTCGCGCTCGCGGCGTCGCTGGCCGGCACGGCGGTGTCCATCGCCTCCCTGTACGACACCCCCGCCAAGATCCAGACGTATGCCGACGCCGTCGCCGGCGGGGCCCTGTACGCGATCAACGGCAAGATCGAAGGCATCAACAGCCTCGGCGGCGTGGTCCAGGACGAGTTCGGCTTCATGGCCGCCTTCCTCCTGCCGCTTCTCGGGATCTCCCTCATCGCCGGCTCGACCCGTCGCGAGGAGGAGGCCGGTCGCCTCGAGCTGCTCCTGTCCGGGAGGATCGGCCGACGCTCGCCGGTCACGGCCGCGCTCCTCGTCGCGAGCGGGACGGTCCTCGCCGTCATCGTCGCCTTCGCCCTCGCCCTCATCCCGGCCGGGGTCCCGACGTCGGCGTCCATCCTGTATGCCGCGTCGCTGGGGTCGATGGCCTTCGTCTTCGCCGCGCTGGCGGCGCTCCTCGCCCAGATCACCCTGCACGCCCGCGGGGTCTACTTCGGGGGCTTCGGCGTACTGCTCGCGGCATACGTCGTGCGCGGGGTCGGAGACGTGACCGGCTCGTGGGTCACCTGGCTGTCGCCGCTCGGCTGGCAGGAGAAGACCGCGCCGACCGGTGACCAGCGCTGGTGGGTCCTGCTCGTCCCGCTCCTCGTCGGCGTCGTCCTCGGCGCCGCGGCGATCCACCTCGCCGGGCGCCGCGACCTCGGGAGCGCGCTCATCGGCTCCGGAGCCGGCCCGGACCGGGCCTCGGCCCGGCTGCGCAGCCCGATCGGGTTCGCCGTCTGGGTCCACCGGCAGTCGCTCCTCGGCTGGCTCCTCGGGGCGATCGTGCTCGCGGTCATGATGGGCGCGCTCGCCCAGCAGGTCATCGATGCGATCACCGGCAACCCGGCGATGGCCGAGGCGATCGGCGCCGGGGGTGCGCACCCCGAGGACGGCTTCGTCGCGATGGTCCAGCTCTATGTCGCGCTCATCGCGATCGGCTACGTCATCCAGGCCACCGGCGTCGTGCGGCGCGAGGAGGCCGAGGGGCGGCTCGAGTCGCGGCTCGCCGGCACCCTGTCCCGGACCCGGTGGCTCGCGGCCCACACCGCGGTCATCCTCACCGGGCTCGTCGTCATCGTCGTCGTCTCCTCAGTTCTCTTCGGGCTGTCGGCGGCCGCGTCGATGGGTGACACGAGCCAGGTCGGCCGGCTGCTCCTGGCGGGGCTGGCCTACCTGCCGGCCGAGCTCGTCTTCGCCGGCATCGCTCTGGTGCTCTTCGGTCTCGTCCCTCGGCTGTTCGCCGTCGCCTGGGCCTGCTACGCGGCGGTGGCGTTCATCGCCTTCCTCGGCCCGGGCCTCAAGCTGCCCGGGCTGGTGCTGGACCTGGCCCCGACGACCCACGTCGGCAACCCTCCGCTGGGCACCGTCGAGGCGCTGCCGCTCGTCGTCCTCGCCGCCATCGCCGCGGCCCTGTTCGTGGCCGCGGTGGTCGGCTTCCGTCGTCGAGGGGTGCCGCAGAGCTGAGCCGGCGGGGCGCCGCCGTCGTCCCGCCGGCACCCCCCCACGCCCCCCGCGACGCGTTTCCGTAAACAGATATGACGAAAGCCCGGGGGCGGGTTCACAATGGAGAGCACAGCCCGTCGGTGCCGCGGGCCGCCCCCTCGGGTGAGCGATCACCCGCCGAGTTCGGAGTCCCGTCGTGCTGTCCGCCTACCGCCCGCTGCTGCACGTCCCTGGGGCCACCCGGTTCATCGCCGGCGGGGCTCTCGCCCGGCTTGGCGGCGCGATGTTCGGGGTCGCCGCCATCGCCATGATCAGCTCCCGGCGCGGCTCGTACAGCCTCGCCGGTGCGGTGTCCGGCGTCGCCGTCGCGGTGCTCGCGGCCGCCGGGCCGATCATCGGCCGGCTCATCGACCGCTACGGCCAACGTCGCGTGGCCCTGCCCTTCGTGCTGTTCACCGCCGCCTGCGGGCTGGCAACGGCCGGCCTGTCGTATGCGGGTGCGGCGTCGTGGACGCTCTTCGTCGCGTACGGGCTGTCCGCCGTGCTGCCCGAGATGGGGCCGCTCTCCCGGGCCCGGTGGGCGCACATCTACCGGGACGAGCCGGAACGGCTGCATACCGCGATGTCGTTCGAGCAGGTGAGCGACGAGGCGTCGTTCGTCCTCGGCCCGGTACTGGCGATCGTCCTGTCGACCCGGTGGTTCCCCGAGGCGGGGTTGCTCGTCGCCGAGGTGACCTTCACGACGGGGATGGTGATCTTCCTGTCGGCCATGATCACCGAGCCCCCGGTCGTCGCCCACCACGAGCGGCCGGCCGGGATGGCGATCGCCCGGCCCGGCCTGTTCGTCGTCGCTGCGGTCCTGACGATGACCGGCGTCATCTTCGGCTCCAACGAGGTCATCGCCGTCGCGGTGGCCGACGAGGGTGGGTCGAAGGGCTTCTCCAGCGTGATCCTCGGGCTCTTCGCGCTGGGCTCGACGCTGTCCGGGATCGTCTTCGGCAGCCGCACGTTCGCGGTGACCCAGACCCGGCGACTGCTCGTCGCCGCCGCGGGGATGTTCCTGCTCGAGATCCCGGCGCTCGTCGTGACGCCGCTGTGGGGCCTGGCGCTCGTCATGTTCGTCGCGGGGTCGGCCACCGCACCGATGCTCATCACGAGCATGTCGCTGAGCCAGAAGCTGGTCCCCCGCGCCCTGGTCACCGAGGGGCTCGCCATCGTGGTGACGGGGATCCTCATCGGCATCTCGATCGGTGGTGCGGCGGGTGGCTGGGCCATCGAGGCGTTCGGGGCGCAACGGGCGTACGCGGTCCCGGTCGCGGCCGGCCTGGTGGCCCTCGTGCTGACCGCCGTCCGGTTCCGCCGGCTCCAGCACGCCGAGCTGGCCAGCCCCGGTACCCGAGGCCAGGGCGTACCCGACCTCGTGCCTCCGGCCTGAGGGCCGCGCCCGACGGACGACGACGGGCGGGAGGGGTGCTCGGGGCATCCCCTCCCGCCCGGTCGCGGTGGCCCGGTCGGACCCACGCGGTGGTCGGACCGGCTCAGAGGGCGGCGGCCGCCGCCTTGTCCGCAGCGTCGTTCGCCGCGTCCGTCGCCGCCTGGTTGCGCTCGTCGTAGGCCGAACCCTTGCGCAGCTCGACCTGGGGCAGGAAGAGCATCACGAGGAAGCCCAGCACCATGACCCCGGCCCCGACGAGGAAGACGATGTCCATCGCGTCCGAGAAGCCGACGAGGAACGGCTTGGCCAGCCGGGGGTCGAGGTTGGTGAGGAACGAGGAGTCGGAGAGCACCCCGCTCGACGAGGCGGCCGTGCCGGCTCCGCCCTGGGTGGCCGCCTGGATGCCGGCCGCCACCTGATGGTCGACCGACCCGACGGGGGCCTGTAGTCCGGCGGCCATGCCGGCCTGGAAGTCCTTCGTCGGGGCGATGGCCCTCATCGACGCGGCGATCTTGTCCGGCACGCTCGAGAAGAGGATCGACAGGAACACCGCGGTCCCGATCGTCCCGCCCATCTGGCGGGTGAAGGTCGCCGTCGAGGTGGCCACGCCGATCTGCTGCGGCGGCACGGCGTTCTGGACGGCGAGGGTCAGCGGTTGGAAGTTGAAGCCCAGGCCGATGCCGAAGACCACCATGACGAGCATCGTCTGCCACATCGGGGTGTCGAACCTGACCCAGTGGAAGACGAACAGGGCCAGCGCGAGCATCGCCGAGCCGACGACGGGGTAGATCCGGTAGCGCCCGGTCCGAGAGATGATCTGGCCGGAGCTGATCGACCCGGTCATGATGCCCAGCGTCATCGGCAGGAGCAGCAGCCCGGCCTCGGTCGGCGTGGCGCCCCGGACGATCTGGAGGTAGAGGGGGAGCGAGGCGAGCCCACCGAACATCGCGATGCCGATGAGGACGGACGCGATCGAGGCGACCCCGACGGTCTTGATGCGGAACATCGCGAGCGGGAGGATCGCCTCCTCCTTCATCCGCCACTCCTGCCAGAAGAAGGCGAGGCCGGCCACGGCCGTGATGCCGTAGGCCAGGATGGACCGGCCGGAGCCCCAGCCCCAGTCCCGTCCCTGCTCGAGGACGATGAGGAGGGGGATGAGCGAGGCGGACAGCAGGGCGGCGCCGGTCCAGTCGATCCGGTGGTCGAGCCGGTGGTGCCGCAGGTGCAGGGTGCGGGACACGACGACGAGCGCGGCGAGGCCGATGGGCACGTTGACGAGGAAGACCCAGCGCCAGCCGGTGATCCCGAAGATCGAGCTCGTCCCGGCGAGGAACCCGCCGATGACCGGGCCGAGGACGCTCGAGGTGCCGAACACCGCGAGGAAGTAGCCCTGGTACTTGGCCCGCTCCCGCGGCGGGACGATGTCGCCGATGATCGCGAGGGCCAGCGAGAACAGGCCACCGGCGCCGAGGCCCTGGATGGCCCGGAAGGCGGCGAGCTGGTACATCGACGTCGACAGCGAGGACAGCGCCGAGCCGATCATGAAGATGGTGATCGCCGTGACGAAGAACTTCTTGCGCCCGTAGATGTCGGACAGCTTGCCGTAGAGCGGGGTGACGATCGTCGCGGTGATGAGGTATGCCGTTGTCGCCCAGGCCTGCTGGTCGAGCCCGTGCAGGTCGTCGGAGATGGTGCGGATGGACGTCGCGACGATGGTCTGGTCGAGGGCGGCGAGGAACATCCCCATGAGCAGACCGGTGAGGATCGTCACGATCTGGCGATGGGTGAAGCCCTCGGAAGGTGGGGCGGTGGGCGCGGTGGGCGCGGTCGGGGTGCTCATGAGACGTCCTGGGGGGTCGTGGTGGACGGGGAGGTCGCGGCGGCCTCGTGGGGCAGTGCGCCGCGGGAACGCTCGACGGCGTCGGCGAAGCGCTGGAGGTAGTCGGTGAAGGTCCGGACGTCGGGCTCGGACCACCCCTCGAGCAGACCGCGCAGCCAGGTCTCCCGGCCGCGGCGCAGGTCGTCGAGGAGCTGCACGCCGGCGTCGGTGACGGTGAGCAGCTGGGCGCGGCCGTCGTCGGGGTCGGGGAGCCGGTCGATCATGCCGAGCCCGACGAGGTGGGTGACCTGGCGGCTCATCGTCGACACGTCGGCATACACCTTGTCGGCGAGCTCGGACAGCCGGCTCGGCCGGCAGGACAGGGTGAACAGGACCGGGTAGGCCATCGGGTCGACCTCGGGGTGGGCCCGCGGCGCATGGTGCTTCATGCTCTGCAGGAGCTTCATCGTCCGGACGAGCGCGTCACCGAGCATCGCCTGGGGGGCGGCGTCCGGCGTCGCCGGGCTCCCGGCCGTGGTCTCTGACATGGCGGTCTTTCGGGTAGATAGTTGCTTGAATCACGCAACTATAAAGGATGGTTGCCACAAGCAACTAATCGGAATGAGGGTCGCCTTATTCCCGGGGCCGCCGGCCGATGACCATCACTCACCACTCCCAGCCGCGGCCGGCGCCCTACCATGGGCTCATGGGCAGCCGCCGCGGACTCCGGGTCGGAGGGGCCGCGCGGCACGACGCCGGCGGCGCCGGGTAGCCGACGGGCTGGGCCGGGAGCCACGCCCGCCCACCTCCTCGGGTGGGGCACTCAGGGGGTGGTGACCATGGCCTCGAGCACGCGGCGGCCGATCTCCTCATCGCCCGAGATCGTCACCGGGAGGTCGTCCACGCCCTTGCGGCCCGCCGACCGACGCAGCGCGGCCTGGGTCGACATGGTGATCGTCGTGGTGACCGCGTCGGCGTGGTCCTCCGGCTCGCCGGTGAACAGGGGTATGCCGATCGCCCTCCCGTCGCGCTCCTCGACCCGGGCGCCGGAGCGGCCGACGACCGGGCCGGTGAGGTCGAGGATGACGGCGTTGCCCGGGGGGACCGCCGCGGTCTTGGCGATGATCCGCGGCAGGGCGTCGAAGAGGTACATCACGGCGATGGAAGCGCCGGGGGAGTCGAGGTTGCCGGGTCGGCCGAGCGCCTCTCGGATGTCCTGCTCGTGGGTCCAGATGTCGAAGATCCGCACGGTGACCAGGTCCTTGACCGTGCTCGCTCCGAACGGGCCGATGATCGCGCTGTCGAGCGTCGTCGCCGGGTCCCGGTAGTAGGCCAGCCGCTCCGCGAGCAGCCCCTCGAGCTCGTCGAGCAGCTCGGCGAGGTGCCGTCCGCGACGGGACTCGACGTACTTCTCGGTGCGCTCTCCGAACTCGTGGCGCACGTGGTCGCGGCCGGAGACGTCGAGCTCGGGCGTCGGCTCGCCGGCGATCATCGCCTCGCCGGAGGTGACGTGGGCGATCTGGTCGAAGACCGTCCAACCCGGACAGTCGGTCTCTCGCTCGAGGTCCCCCTGCCGCAGGCTGTGCCCGAGGTCGAGGACGGCCTGGACGGTCTGGGCGTATCCCTCGGCGAGGGCCGCGAGGTCCTCCGGGGGCGCCGGGTTCAGTGGCATGCCCAGCACAGTACCCACCCCCGCCACCCGAGGCGCCGGCCGCCGTTGCGGGAGCCGTGGCGGTGGCCGCGGCGAGCACCGTGTCGACATCGGCCGCCGGGGACCTACCCTTGGTGCCATGTCGAGCGCCTCCCCGGCCCCTGCGCGCGCGTCCCACCGGGCCTCCCCGGCCCGTCCGATGGCGGTGGTCCTCGGCGTCGCCGTGCTCGCCACGGTGCTCGGGGCGGCATACACGGGGGCCACCGCGCCCCTCGCGCTCGGCGACCCCGGGACGTTCGTGCGGTGGGGGCTGCCCGTCGCCGACATCGTCAGCCAGCTGGCCGCCGTCACCACGTTCGGGCTGCTGCTCCTGTCGGCCTTCCTCGCGCCCGAGCGGCGCGACACCCGCCGTCGGGTCGACGCCAACCGCCTGGCCGCGGTCGCCGCGGCGGTGTGGGCGGCCGCCGGGGTGCTCAAGATGCTCCTCGACTTCGCCGAGATATCCGGCGTCCCCCTCTCCGACCCCGGCTACCTCACCCAGTTCCTCCGGTTCGTCGTCGAGCTCGAGGTGACCCGCCTCGACCTCATCAGCGCGGTCGCCGGTGCCGTCGTCGCGACCGGAGCCGCGCTCGCCACCCGTCGGGCACCGACCGCGTGGCTCACCCTCATCACGCTTGTCTCGATCGTCATGTTCGCCCTCACCGGGCACGTGGGCGGGTCGGCCTCACACGAGGACGCCGTCAACTCCCTCGGCGTGCACATCCTCGGCGTGTCCGTGTGGGTCGGGGGGCTCGTCGCGCTCATCGTCATGCGCCGCCGGCTGGGCCGGGACCTCGGGACCACCGTGGCCCGCTACTCCATCCTCGCCGGCTGGTCCTTCGCCCTGGTGCTGCTCAGCGGCGTGCAACAGGCGTGGATCCGGGTGGGCTCGTTCGGCGCCTTCGCCACGACGGCCTACGGACGGCTCGTCATCGTCAAGGTCCTCGCGCTCCTCGCCCTCGGCGTCGCCGGCTACTACCAGCGCCGCAACCTCGCGACCCGGCTGACCAAGGACCCCTCGGACGGGCGGGCCTTCGCCCGGCTCGCCGGCGGGGAGGCCCTCCTCATGGCCCTCGCCATGGGCCTTGCGGCCGCCCTGTCGCGCAGCCAGCCGCCGATCCCGGACGCGCTCCCGAACCCGAGCCGGATCCTCGCCCTCACCGGCTTCCCGGACCCCGGGGCGATGACGCCGGCGGACTGGGCCACCGCGTGGCGCCCCGACTGGCTGCTCCTCGCCGTGGCCGTCGTCGGCATGGGGCTGTATGCCGCGGGCGTGATCCGGCTGCGGCGGCGCGGCGACGCGTGGCCGTGGGGGCGGACCGCCTCGTGGATGGCCGGGTGGCTCGTCTGGATCTACGCGACGTCCGGGGCCCCGGACATCTGGGGCCGGGTGCTCTTCTCGGCGCACATGGTCATGCACATGGCCATCGCGATGCTCGTCCCGGTCCTCCTCGTGCCGGGCGCACCGATCACCCTCGCGCTGCGCGCGTTGCGGGCCCGGACCGACAAGACCTGGGGCCCGCGCGAGCTGTTCCTCCACGTCGTCCACTCGCGGGCGATGCGCTTCTTCGCCAACCCCGTCGTCGCCTCGGCCTTCTTCTTCTTCAGCCTCGCGGTCTTCTACTGGACCCCGCTGTTCACCCTCGCCCTGACGACGCACCTCGGGCATCTGCTGATGATGGCTCACTTCATCGTCACCGGGTACCTCTTCGTCTGGGTGCTCATCGGCATCGACCCGGGGCCACCGAAGTGGTCGCCGCTCATGCTCCTCGTCATCCTCTTCGCGACGATCTCCTTCCACGCCTTCTTCGGGGTCTCGATCACCAGCGCGACGTCCCTGCTGGCCGGGGACTTCTTCCCGACGATCCACCAGGCCTGGATGCCCGCGCCGCTCGCCGACCAGGTCACGGCCGGCGAGATCGCCTGGGGCATCGGCGAGGTGCCGACCCTCGTCCTCGCCGTTCTCGTCGCCCGGAACTGGGTCCGCCGGGACGAGCACGAGACCAAGCGGCTCGACCGCCAGGCCGACCGCGACGGCGACGCCGATCTGGTCGCCTACAACGAGTACCTCGTCCAGGCGCGTGAGGCCCTCAAGGAGCCGCGCTGATGCGGGTGGCCCTCATCCAGCTCGCCTACGACGACGCCGAGCCCATGGCCGAGCGCGTCGAGCGGGTCGCCGGCCTGGTCCGCGAGCAGCGCGGCCACGACCTCGTCATCCTGCCCGAGCTGTGGGGCGCGACGGGCTTCGGCTACCAGCACTGGGAGGACGGCGCCCAGCGGCTGGATGGTCCGCTCGCGACCGCCATGTCCGAGGCGGCGCGCGACGCCGGGGTCACCCTCCACGCGGGGTCGCTCGTCGAGCGGCTGGAGGCGCCCGGCCCGGACGGCCATACCCTCGCGAACACCGCCCTGCTCTATGCCGCGGACGGGACGCTCGCGGCCGTCTACCGCAAGATCCACCGGTTCGGCTTCGGGGCCGGTGAGCCGGCCCTCATGGAGGCGGGCACCGAGGTCGTCAACGTCGAGATTCCCTGTGCCGACGGCGAACCCGTCACCGTAGGGCTGTCGACGTGCTACGACCTGAGGTTCCCGGAGCTCTACCGCCGTCAGGTCGCCGAGGGGGCGCAGGCGTTCGTCATCCCCGCCGCGTGGCCGTCGGCCAGGGTGGGGCACTGGACCCTGCTCGGACGGGCCCGCGCCATCGAGAACCAGTGTGTCGTCATCCAGTGCAACACCGCGGGGACCCACGCGGGCAGCGAGATGGGCGGCCGCAGCCAGGTCGTCTCCGCCACCGGTGAGGTCCTGGCCGAGGGGTCCGGGGGTGCCGAGGAGGTCCTGTCGCTCGAGGTGGACCTCGCCGCCGCCGCGGCATACCGGCGGAGCTTCCCGGTCCTCGCCGACCGCCGCCTCTAGGCCGCCGTCGAGAGGCCACGAACCGCCGTATGCCGCGGAGCCCGTGCGGCGATTCGTGGCCACTCGACGTGGTTCGCCGGGGCCCGGCGGCCCGGGGACCGGAGATGATGGGGACATGGTCACCGACGCCGTTGTCGCCGCCCTCGTGGACTCCCTTCCTCCCGGGGTGGTGACGACGGCGTCCGACACGATGCAGGCATACCGGTTCGACTGGGCGCACGACGAGTCCGCCGGCATGCCGGTCGCCGTGGTCCGCGCCGAGTCCGCCGACCATGTGCAGGTGGCCGTCCGATGGGCGGCCGCGCACGGCGTACCCGTCGTGCCGCGCGGGGCCGGAAGCGGCCTGTCCGGCGGGTCGAACGCCGTCGACGGAGGCATCATCCTGTCGGTCGAGCGGATGCGCGCCATCGAGATCGACACGGCCAGCCGAGTGGCCGTCGTCGAGCCGGGGGCCCTCAACGTAGAGGTCAAGCTGGCCGCCGCCGAGCACGGCCTCTGGTACCCGCCGGACCCCAGCTCCTTCGAGATCTGCTCGATCGGTGGCAACGTCGCGACGAACGCCGGAGGGCTGTGCTGCGTCAAGTACGGCGTGACGACCGACTATGTCCTCGGCCTCGACGTCGTCCTCGCCGACGGCACGCTCGTCACCCTCGGCGGCAAGCGGGTCAAGGACGTCGCGGGGCTCTCGCTCCTCAAGCTCTTCGTCGGCTCCGAGGGCACCCTCGGCATCGTCACCCGGGCCATCCTCCGGCTCGTCCCTGCCCAGCAGGCCCGCTCGACGTTGGTCGCGACCTTCCCGAGCGTCGAGGCCGCGGCGGAGGCGGTCGTCGCGATGGGCCGCCGGCTGCGGCCGTCGATGCTCGAGCTCATGGACCAGGCCTCGATCAACGCCGTCGAGGACTACCAGCCGATGGGGCTGGACCGCGATGCCGGGGCGATGCTCATCGCCCAGTCCGACGCGCCCGACGCGGCGCGGCCGGCGGAGGTCGGGGCCATCGAGCAGGCGTGCCGCGCGGCCGGGGCCAAGGAGCTGTTCGTCACGAACGACCCCGACGAGGGTGAGCTGTTCGTCCAGGCCCGTCGGCAGGCCTTCCCCGCGATCGAGGCGCGTGGCTCGCTGCTTCTCGAGGACGTGGGGGTCGCCGTGCCGCTGCTGCCGGAGCTCCTCGCCGAGATCGAGACGATCGCCGCCCGGCGTGAGGTCGAGATCCCGGTGGTCGCCCACGCCGGCGACGGCAACGCCCACCCGATCATCGTCGTCGACCCCGCCGCCGTCGACGGGGCGGCCCGCGCGAGGCGTGCCTTCGAGGACATCATGGCGGCCGCCATCGCGCTGGGTGGCACGATCTCGGGCGAGCACGGGGTGGGCCGGACGAAGAAGTCCGCGCTGCCCGACCAGCTCGGGCCCGAGGTCATGGCGCTCACCCGCCGGATCAAGGACGCCCTCGACCCGCAGGGCATCCTCAACCCGGGCGCCATTCTCTAGCCGGGTGGCATCGCGAGGGAGGCCGCGCGGCGGGGACGAGAAGGCGGGTATGCCGCGCGGCGGGACTAGAAGGCCGCCTCCGGGACGTCCATGAGGTCGTTGTCGCTCGCCTCCGCCGACGCCCGCTCGGCGGCGAGCCGCGGCAGGACCTGTCGGGCGTAGAACTGGGCGGCGGCGACCTTGCCGGTGTAGAAGTCGACGTCCTTGGGGGCTGCGCCGTCCTCGAGGGCGGTGAGGGCGACCTCGGCCTGGCGCAGGAGCAGCCAGCCCACGATGAGGTCGCCGGCGCCGAGGAGCAACCGGGTCGTGTTCTGGCCGACCTTGTAGAGGTTGGTGATGTCGCCACCCTCCTGGCGCGGGTCGGACTTCATCAGCTCGCCGACGAGGTAGCCGACGATGCCCTGGACGTCCTCGAGGGCCTGGCCCAGCAGCTCGCGCTCGCGGTCGAGCGCGCCGCCGTGGGCGCCCAGGCCCTTGGCGAACTCCTGGATCTGCCCGGCGACGTGCGAGAGGGCCTGGCCCTTGTCGCGGACGATCTTGCGGAAGAAGAAGTCCATCCCCTGGATCGCCGTCGTGCCCTCATAGAGGGTGTCGATCTTCGCGTCCCGGACGTACTGCTCGATCGGGTAGTCCATGAGGAACCCGGACCCGCCGAAGGTCTGGAGCGACTCGGTGCCGAGGAGCACCCAGGCCCGCTCCGACCCCAGGCCCTTGACGATCGGCAGCAGCAGGTCGTTGACCCGGTAGGCCACCGCGGCCGGGCTGTCGGAGGCGACCTCCTCGGAGCCGGTCCGCAGGTGCTCGATGTCGACGGTGTCCTGCTGGGTCGCCGTGTAGTGGACGAGCGCGCGCAGCCCCTCGGCATACGCCTTCTGCAACATGAGCGAGCGGCGCACGTCCGGGTGGTGGGTGATGGTCACCCGGGGTGCGGTCTTGTCGGTCATCCGGGTGAGGTCGGCGCCCTGGACCCGCTCCTTGGCGTACTCGAGGGCGTTGAGGTAGCCGGTCGACAGGGTCGCGATCGCCTTGGTGCCGACGAGCATCCGGGCATTCTCGATGACCCGGAACATCTGGGCGATGCCGTCGTGGACGTCGCCGAGCAGGGTGCCCGTCGCCGGCAGCTCCCCGCCGAAGGTGATCTCGCACGTTGTCGAGACCTTGAGGCCCATCTTCTTCTCGAGGTTGGTGATGTACGCCCCGTTGCGGGCGCCGAGCTCGCCGGTCTCGAGGTCGACCTGGTACTTCGGCACGATGAACAGGGACAGGCCCTTGGTGCCCGGGGCGGCGCCCTCGGGGCGGGCGAGGACGAAGTGGATGACGTTGTCCACCATGTCGGACTCGCCGGAGGTGATGAACCGCTTGACCCCGGTGATCGTCCAGGTGCCGTCGGTGTTCTGGACCGCCTTGGCCCGCCCGGCGCCGACGTCGGACCCGGCGTCCGGCTCGGTGAGCACCATCGTGCAGTGCCAGCCCTTCTCGACGATCCAGTGGGCCAGCTTCTTCTGCTCGTCGTTGCCGAGCAGGTAGAGCAGCTTGCCGAAGGAGTAGCTCGCCGAGAACATCGCGACGGCCGGGTTGGCGCCGAGGATCATCTCGTTCATCGCCCACTTCAGCGACGGCGGAGCGACGGTCCCGTCGAGCTCGCCGGGGACCTCGATGTTCCAGAAGCCGGACTCCTGGTATGCCGCGTAGGACTTGGCGAAGGACTCCGGCATCGTCACCTCGCCGGTCTCGGGGTTCCACACCGGCGGGTGGCGGTCTCCGTCGACGAAGCTCTCGGCGAGCTCGTTCTCGGAGAGGCGCGCCACCTCCTTGAGCATCTCGCGCGCGGTGTCGGCGTCCACCTCCTCGTACGGCCCGTGGCCGAGGACGTCCTGGCGTCCGAAAACCTCGAAGAGGTTGAACTCGATGTCGCGCAGGTTGCTCTTGTAGTGACCCATGACGCCTGTGTCCTTCGGGGTGTGGTCCGCTGCTGTCTGGTGCCCGGATCGCCCGGGAACACCGATGCCGGCAACGTGGTCCGGCTTCCTACTCCATAGTTCTACTCATCAGTAACAAACTCAAGCGTACCTGCCGAAATCGGCGCTGACCTGCGCAGACGCTGGGTATCGGGCAGGGTGGAGACGCCGTTCGAGCTCCCGGGCCGGCTCGGGGCCCGCCGTGGCCCAGCACGTCGGCGCGACGCGCCGCGGCACGTCGGCCGGGGATGTGGTTCGCTGAGGCCATGGGCGCGTCGACCTCATCCCCGGGCTCCGGTCCGGAGACGGGCGTCGTGGCCCGCGCCCACGCCCTCATCGAGCGCGGGGAGCGGTGGCGGGCCCGTGACCTTCTTGCCGAGCACCTCGACGGGAACGACCCCGATCCCGAGGCCCTCTTCCTGCTCGGCGAGGTGCTCCACTCGATGGGCGACCTGCCCGCCGCCGGTGCCGTCTGGTTCGGAGCGGGCGTCAAGGGACCCGAGGTCGAGGCCGCCGTGTCGGCCTGGCGGGAGCGCTACGACGACGACTTCGTGAGGATGTGGCGGACCCTGCCCCGTTCGGTGCGCGCCGAGCCTCGCGCCCTCCGAGTGGAGGCGCTGCGGGCCCGGGCGCTCGAGGCCGAGGCCGGGGCCGACGACGAGGACGGCGCCAACGGCGGGGGAGGGCTGGACGGGGCGTCACTCATCGCCTGGATCGTCGCGGTCGTGTTCGTCGTGTGTGCCGTCATCGGTCTCATCCAGATCCTGCAGTGGATGGTCCCCGGGGGGTGACCGCGGGCGGCGGTCGACCGGCGGGCACGCGGCATACGGAGCCTAGGTGAACCACGCCAACGTCGGTAGGGTGACCCACCGGGGTGCCTTCCCCTGAGTCGCCCTAGAGCCCGAGCGATGACCGAGGAGCCATCGTGCCGCCGCCCCGCAAGAAGTCACTCACCCATCGCGCCGTCGTCGCCACCTTCCCCCCGGTGCGCCGACTCGTCGCCGAGCGGGACAGCCTGCGCAGACGTCTCACCCTCGCCCAGCAGCGGACCCGCGAGCTGACCCGGGAGACCGAGCGGCTGGGCGTCGCCGTCGAGACGGCGGACCGCCTCGCCTCCGGGGCCCCAGAGGACCTCGGGTACCTGCTCATCGTCACGTACGGACGGTCCGGGTCGACCCTGCTCCAGGGCGTCCTCAACTCGATCCCGGGGTTCCTCATCCGCGGCGAGAACCGGGCGGCCCTGCACCACCTCTTCCTCTATGAGGACACCATCGTCAGGGAGAAGGCGCTGCAGACCCGGCCGAAGGTCCTCGGCCCGCAGAAGTCCTGGTTCGGCATCGACGAGTACCCCGAGGAGCTCGCCATGGCGAGCCTGCGAACCCTCGTCCTGCGCGGCCTGCTCCGCCCGCAGCCGGACACCCGGGTCACCGGGTTCAAGGAGATCCGGTGGTGGCAGAAGGACTGGGAGGCCTACTTCGAGTTCCTCGACACGCTCTTCCCCGGCATGCGGATCGTCATCAACACCCGCAACCACGAGGACGTCGCCAAGAGCAAGTGGTGGGCCCAGATGGACGACCCGTTGGGAAAGCTCGACGACTACGAGGCGCGGCTGTCGGCCATCGCGGCGCGGTTCGGTGACCGGGCCTACCGGCTCCACTACGACGACTGGACCGCCGACCACGACCTGCTGCGCGGGCTGTACGAGTGGCTCGGGGAGCCGTTCGACCGGGAGACGGTCGACGCGGTCATGGCGGTCAGGCACTCGCACTGAGCGCCGCCGCGGCCGTCGAGTTCGACATCCGCGCCATCCCGTTCAGCACCCGGGGCGCGTGGCTCGACATCAGCCCGGCCGTGGGTCTGCACGAGTATGCCGACGACCTCCATCTCGTGGCCCACCGCAACGGACATGGCACCGGGCTCACCCCGGTGCTGCGGCTGCGGCCGTGGCGCGACGGGCACCCAGTGGCGGCCGAGACCTCGGCCACCAGCTCCGTGTTGACCTGGCGCGACAGCGGCAGTCGGGTGGAGGCGGCCTTCGACGGACCCGAGGTCGTCCGGCTGCGAGGAGACGGGCTCGGCCTTCGGTTCGAGGACCCGGCGGCCATGCTCACAGCGTTCTCCGGTGCCTACCTCTACCTCGACCCCGCCACCTCGGACCATGTGTTCACGTCCTACGAGACCGGGCTCCGCTACCGGCTCACGGTGGTGTCCGGCCGCGTCGAGGCGCAGGGCGAGGGAGCGCTCGGTGCGGCCGCACGCGCCCTGACCGTCGGCGGCGACGGCAGGGCCTGGGAGGTGGCCGTCGAGGAGTTCCGCACCGCCCGCCCCGCCCTGCGCGTCGAAGCGAGCTTCGACCGGGTCGTCGAGGCCGCGGACGCGGGGTTCGCCGACTATCTCGGCCGGGTTGCCGCATGGCGCACCGACGCGACGCCGGCCGCCGCGCTCGCGGCATACGTCCTGTGGTCGGCCACGGTTTCGCCGGACGGGTTCCTCGGCCGGGAGTCCGTGCTCATGTCGATGCACTGGATGGACAAGCTGTGGAGCTGGGACCACTGCTTCAACGCGCTCGCGCTGGCCGAGGGGGAGCCCGAGCTGGCCCTCGACCAGTTCCTCGCGCCGTTCGACCACCAGACGCCGCAGGGTGCCCTGCCGGACTCGATCTCCCACTCCGAGCTCCTCTACAACTACGTCAAGCCGCCGATCCACGGCTGGGCGTTCGGCGAGCTACGAGCGCGCCTCGGCGTCGTCGATCCCGCCGTCCTGCGCGACGTCCGCGACCGGCTCACCGCCTGGACCCGCTTCTGGCTCGACCACCGGCGGGCGCCCGGGCATGCGCTGCCGTACTACCAGCACGGCAACGACAGCGGCTGGGACAACTCCACGACCTTCGACGCCGAGCGGGTCATCGAGACCGCCGACCTCGCCGCCTTCCTCGTCGTGCAGATGGACGTCCTGGCCGGAGTGGAGGAGGAGCTCGGCGCCGCCGCCGCCGCGGTGCAGTGGCGCGAGGAGTCCCAGCGGATGCTGGACTCGATGATGACGCTGTGGAACGGGCGGGCGTTCGTTGCGCGGTCGGCGGGCGCCGGCGGGACCAGCACGTCGAGCAGCCTGCTCAACCTCCTGCCGCTCATCCTGGGCGACCGACTGCCGGAGGGGGTCCGCAGCGCACTGAGGAGGGCCCTCGCCGACCACCTGACCGCCTGGGGGCTGGCCACCGAGCCCCCGAGCTCCCCTCGCTACGAACCCGATGGGTACTGGCGCGGCCCCATCTGGGCGCCCTCGACCGTCCTGATCGAGGACGGCCTGCGCAGGGGCGGAGCCGCCGACGTCGCGGACGAGGTGAGCGCCCGGTTCCGGCTGCTGTGCGAGACGGCCGGGTTCGCCGAGAACTTCGATGCGCTGACCGGCGAGGGGCTGCGCGACAGGGCCTACACCTGGACAGCCAGCTGCTATCTGCGCCTGGCGGAAGCGGCGGTCCGACGGAGCGCGCAGCCACCCTCGGCGGGGGCCGCCCGGTGACCGCCCTCACGACATCCGGGCCGGCGAGATCGTCGGCAGCATCGTGGCGCCTCCAGATGGGACCTGCGCAGCAGTGGAAGGGGTCGCATGCAGGACGGGCAGGGGCGGGCCCCACGGCTCCCACCGCGGTGGTTCATCCGGCTCGCCTGGAGGGTGCATCGAGCGCTGTTCCGGGTCACCGGTGGGCGTCGTGGCCTCTGGCCCGCTCGGGCCGAGCGATGGGGCGCACTGCGGCTGACCATGGTCGGGCGCGGCTGTGGGACCGGTGGCGGTCGCTGGACACGAAACTCGACGGGTATGCCGGCCGCCGGTCGACCGAGACGGCCGCGGTGGTTCTCGAACCCGTACCCGAGTCGACCTGAGGGCACCCGGTCGACATCAGCCGCCGGGGCCGGCCCCCGGAACACGGTCGGGTCAGAGCTTGCAGTTCTTGGAGACCCAGAGCGCCACCTTGGTGATGTCGTTGGCGTCTCCGCTCATGCCGTCCGCCATCGCCTTGGATATCCCGGCCTCGTCGAGCGTCCCGCCGGTGGCCGCCCTGCCGATGCTGTCGACGACGTCGGCGTAGGCGTTCGCGGCCTGCTTGATGTCGGCGGGAGCGAACTTCCTCATGTCGGCCGCGGCGGCCCGGAACTTGGCACCGACGGTCGCCAGGTCACCCGAGGGCACCTCGCTGACGGACTGGAGCTCCTGGAAGGCGCCGCAGAAGTCGGTGGCGCTGCCTCCGGCGACCGGTGCCGCGGTTGGTGCCGCGCTCGTCGTCGGGGACGTGGCCACCGACGTGGCCGAGCTCGCGCCGGCCGCAGCCGTGCTCGAGGTCGAGGAGCAGCCTCCAGCGACGACCAGGATGAGGGACAGTGGAACAAGGAAGCGATGCATCGGCCCTCCCGCGAATGCGCAGACGAACCCTGCCGCTGCGATGGGAGATGTTACCGCGGGGAGCCGGGAGTGGGCGGTGGACCTGGGTCGACGGCGCCGGCGGTGGGGGACAATCGAGGGGATGACGCTCACCGAACGCCTCACCGGCGATGCCGCCGCCGGGGCGGAGGCGGCGCTCGACGTCTTTCTCGAGTGGGCGGGGGAGCGCGGCTTCGCTCTGTACCCCGCGCAGGAGGAGGCGGTCCTCGCCCTCGCCGGTGACGACCACGTCGTCCTCTCGACGCCCACCGGTTCGGGGAAGTCCCTGGTCGCCGTCGCGGCCCACGCCCAGGCCCTCGCCTCGGGTCGCCGGAGCTGGTACACGGCCCCCATCAAGGCCCTCGTCAGCGAGAAGTTCTTCGCCCTCGTCGAGGTCTTCGGGGCCGAGCAGGTGGGGATGCTCACCGGCGACGCGGCCGTCAACTCCGCCGCACCGATCATCTGCGCGACCGAGGAGGTCCTCGCCAACTACGCGCTGCGGGAACGTGATGCGGCTGACGCCGGCCTCGTCGTCATGGACGAGTTCCACTTCTACGCCGAGCCGGACCGCGGGTGGGCATGGCAGGTCCCGCTGCTGCTCCTGCCCGACACGCAGTTCCTTCTCATGTCGGCGACCCTCGGCGACACTCGCTTCCTCGTGGAGGACCTCGGCCGACGGACCAGTCGCGACACGGTCGCCGTGACCGGGGTCCAGCGGCCGGTCCCGCTCGAGGTCGAGTGGGTGATGACCGCCGTCCACGAGACGATCGAGCTGCTGCTGCGCGCGGACCGGGCCCCGGTCTACGCCGTCTCGTTCACCCAGGCCGGGGCGGTCGAGATGGCCCAGGCGCTGTCGAGCATCGACGTGGTCTCCGCGGAGCGGAAGGCGGCCATCAAGGCGGCTGTCGGGCACTTCCGCTTCGGGAAGGGCTTCGGTCAGGCGCTGCGGCGACTGGTGCTCCACGGCATCGGGGTCCACCACGCGGGGATGCTGCCGAAGTACCGCCGGCTCGTCGAGACCCTCGCCCAGGCCGGCCTGCTCGCCGTCATCTGCGGCACGGACACCCTCGGCGTCGGCATCAACGTGCCGATCCGCACGGTGCTCCTCACCTCGCTGGTGAAGTACGACGGCCGCCGCCAGCGGGTGCTGAGGGCCCGCGAGTTCCACCAGATCGCCGGCCGTGCGGGCCGGGCCGGGTTCGACACCGTCGGGTACGTCGTCGTCCAGGCGCCGGAGCACGTCATCGAGAACGCCAAGGCCCTGGCCAAGGCCGGCGACGACCCGAAGAAGCGTCGCAAGATCGCCCGGAAGAAGCCGCCGGAGGGCACGCTGTCGTACTCGGAGTCGACCTACGAGCGGCTCGTCGGGGCGGCGCCCGAGCCGCTGCAGTCACGGATGCGGGTCACGCACGCGATGGTCCTCAACCTCCTCGACCAGTGGGAGGGCCAGCAGGCGGCGCTGCACACCGTGCTCCTCGACAACCACGAGGAGGCGGACCGGCGGGACGCGCTCGTCGAGCGGGCCGTGCAGGTGCTCGGGTCACTGCTGCGGGCCGGTGTCGTCGAGCCCGACGACGGGTCATCCCTCGAGGACTGGCTCCCGGCCGAGGTCGACGCGGAGGACGAACGCGCGTCGCCCACCCACCCGGACGGGGAGGATGCCGAGCCGGACGAGGGCGCGGTGACGGCCGGCGCCGACCTCGGCACGCTGGGCGCTGCGCTCGCCGCGGCCGGCCTCACTCCCACCGCTGCCGCGCCTCGGCTGCCGGACGGCGGCGACCCGCCGAGCCCGGCTCGCGGGACCAGCGCTCCGACCGACGACGTGCGGGAGCCCGGGGCGCTCGAGCGGTTCGTCCGGGGCGAGGGCCGGAAGTACGAGGAGGGGCCGTTCCAGGTCGCCATGGACCTCCACGAGGGGTTCGCGCTCAACCAGGCGCTCTCCGCATTCGCCCTGGCGGCGCTCGAGCTGCTCGACCCCGAGGATCCCGGCTACGCCCTCGACGTCGTCAGCGTCATCGAGGCGACGCTCGAGAACCCCCGCCCGGTCCTCATGGCCCAGCAGTTCGAGGCTCGCGGCGAGGCCGTCGCCGCGATGAAGGCCGACGGCCTCGAGTACGAGGAGCGGATGGAGGCCCTCGCCGACGTCACCTGGCCGCGCCCGCTCGCCGACCTCCTCGAGCAGTCGCTGCGGACCTACCGGCAGCGACACCCGTGGGTCGACCCGAGCGACCTCTCCCCGAAGTCCGTCGTCCGGGAGATCTACGAGCGGGCGATGACGTTCGGAGAGTTCGTGGCCCACCACAAGCTCTCGCGAGCCGAGGGGGTCGTGCTCCGGTACCTCACCGACGCCTACCGCGCCCTGCGCTCGACCGTGCCGGTCTCGGCCCGGACCGAGGAGCTCGACGACATCGTCGAATGGCTCGGGGAGGTGGTCCGGCATACCGACTCCAGCCTCCTGGACGAGTGGGAGGCCCTGGCCAACCCCGACGACGAGCCCCTCACGGAGATCCGCACCCCCACCGAAGGTCGCGCCCTCTCGGCGAACCCCCGCGCCCTGCGGGTCATGGTGCGGCAGAGCATGTTCCGACGCATCGAGCTCCTCGCACTCGGCCGCTACCAGGCGCTCGCGGCCCTCGACGGTGGGCTCGACGCCGAGGCGTGGCAGGACGCGCACGCCGGGTACCTGGCCGAGTACGACGCGATCGGCGCCGGCCCCGCGGCCCGCGGCCCGGCCCTCTTCCAGGTGACCGAGGACGGCGAGCGCTGGAGAGTCGTCCAGATCCTCGACGACCCCGAGGGCGACCACGACTGGCGGATCACCGCGGAGCTGGACCTCCCCGCGACCGACGAGGCCGGCGAGCTCGTGCTCGTCACGACCGGCTTCTCCCCCGCCTGACGCGGGCCCCGGTGTTCCCCGGTCGCCGACTCCGACCTGGGCTTCACCCCGCGGAGCCGATGACAGGAGTCGAGCCCGCGGGTGCGGGCCTGTCAGTCGGGTGCGTAGTCGAGCCAGTCAGGCAACGCTGCGACGAAGGCTCGCTGGATGGCGGGGTGGTGGTTGCGGTCCAGTCGACGACGGCACCGACCTCGGTCTCGGTCTTCCGCCATCCGAACCGGTTCGCCATCTTGAGCCAGGGCAGGGCTTCGGAGCTGTGTGGGTCCAGGACCTGACCCCACCAGGCGCGCTTGATCGCCATCTCGCTGTCCCCAGCGTGGCTGGGCACGTAGAGAGCCGCGGTTTCCGTGACTGGGACCGGCAGATGCATGCGTTCGCCATATTTCGCGTAGAAGTCCGGGACAGCCGACTCATCGCCTCCGAGCCCGTTGTAGGAGCCGTGGAGCAGGTCGAGATGCGAGCCGCAGCGCGCAGGATGTTCGCCAGCTGATCGCGCGTCATCAGACCCGGGATTGCCGGTGGGTCCGGAACGCGAGCAGCGTGCGGCAGTGCGAGGTTCGTGCGCGCGCTCCAGCACGGCGTCCGGGTCTCGCACGAGCTCGCCCGCGACCGCGATGTTCAGCCATCGACTGCGCGGGTCGGCGCGGTTCGAGCGGGTAGTGCGCGTTCGCGCCTCCTCCGCATCCTCACGGCGCAGGCGGCGGTGCTTGCCGACGGTCAGGAACGGCAGGTCACCCGACTCGCATAGGTCGACCACATGCTGGCGCGACGAACCCAAGAGTGTGGCCGCTTCACCGGTGGTCAGCAGCTGCTCCGTGCGGGTGTCGGTCATGGGCGACATGCCGACCAGTGCCTCACTCCAAACACCACAAACACAACTCGCACGCATGAGTATCGCGTTCTTGGTGGATATCCAGACCACGTCGTCAGCCGGCCGGCGCGGCCGGACGTGCCTGACTCGCCTTCACCCCGGCCGTGTCCGACCCTGCGTCCTACGGTCCGACCCTGCTCGGCACACGGCACCCGCTCGGCTCGACGGCGCGGATCGCGGCAACACCGGATGCTTCGATCAATGGGCCGGATCGGCACTCCTACGCACGAGGGACATGCAAGACACAACGGCCCACGTCCCTTCGAGGAGCAAGAAGCCCCATTGGTGTCCGTGCCAAGCATCGAACGCCAGCACCGTCGATCCCACTAGGTTCAGCCAGATGTAGGACAGCGACTCGGGTCGAGTCCTCTTCAACTGGACGAGGACGAACGGCACCAGGATCAGCAGCGATCCTGCAATCTGGACAAGGGTGCTGATGTGCTCGGGCATGGTCCCTCCTGGAACCACGTCGTCTTCGCTGGCCGGGTACGACGTGCCTCGTCCGGGACGGCGAAGTGCTCACGCCGCGACGTCTCAATGGTCGCACGAGCCCGTGAGCGTTCCGATCCTGGGCAACGTCCGCCCATTGGCATTACGTCCCTGAGGACCGCCGCACTCGGAGTAGCCCTATGCGGGCGGGAGGGCACGCCCGCTCATCGGCATAGTGAGTGAATGTCGAGCCGATGTCCTGACGCCCCGTCCTGGACCCGCAGCCGGCGGTTGAAGGCGTTGATCACGTCGGTGAGGGCTTCGTTGAGGGCTGGGAGGTCGCGGTCGTAGATCCGACCTGCGTCGAGCTTGCGGGCGAGGTCGTCCAGCAGCCGGCTCCAGTCCGCGACGCTCCTCGGCGCGACCTGGGGCACGGCCGGGGCCGGCGCGCTGACCTCGACCCGGTGGGTGACGACCTCGACCGCGGCGAGCCCAGAGGCGGCCGCGCGCCGCTGCTCCCAGGCACGGTGGCGGCAGGTCGGGCCGCACCACTTGGGGACCCGACCTCGAGCCGGTACCGCGATCGGTGAGCCGCACCAGCCACAGGTGAGGACCAGCCCGGGCAGGCGCCGTCCAGGCGGTCGGGCAGCCGGCTCTGGCTGCGGCATACGGTCCTCGTCCGCGGCTCTGATCCCTTCCCGGCGGGCGCGTGGGGAGCCGTACCAACGACAGGGGGCACCAATCGGTGCCATACGTATGTGACGATCGAGGAGGCCGGCGAGGCGCTGGGCACGTCGGCGAGGTTCCCGCGGCGGCTGGTCGCCGAGCGACGGATCCGGTTCGTCAAGATCGGCAAGCACGTGCGGATCCCGGCCTCGGCGCTGGAGGAGTTCGTCGCTGCGGGCACCGTCGAGGTGGTCGTGCGACGCCGGGACTGGCGGGCGTCGTGACCGGTCGGGCTGGGCGCCGCGACTTCGGCTACCTGCGGGCGCTGCCCTCGGGCCGCTACCAGGCCAGCTACCTCGGCCCGGACGGGCTGCGCCGGTACGCGCCGGCGACGTTCCCGACCCGCGCCGACGCCCAGGCCTGGCTCGCCGTCACCCAGGCCGCGCTGCTGCGCGGCGAGTGGACCGACCCCGACCTCGCCCACGCCCCGCTCGGAGCGTATGCCGCCCGCTGGATCGCCGAGCACCGCCTCAGCCCCCGCACCCGGGACCTCTACGAGGGCCTGTTCCGGCTGCACGTCCAGCCCTACCTCGGCGCCACCCCGATCGGCTCGATCACCCCCGAGACCGTCCGCACCTGGCGGGCCGCGCTGCGGGCCGACGGCCGCTCCGACCCGACGATGGCCAAGGCGTACCGGCTGCTCCGGGCGATCCTCAACACCGCCGTCGACGACGGCCGGCTGCTGCGCAACCCCTGCCGGATCAAGGGCGCCGACCGGGAGAGCCCGGCCGAGCGGCCCGTGGCGTCGGTGCCGCAGGTGTTCGCCCTCGCCGACGCGGTCGGGCCGCACCACCGCGCGTTCGTCCTGACCGCCGCCCTGGCCAGCCTGCGCTGGGGCGAGCTCGTCGGCCTGCAACGCCACGACATCGACCTCGACCAAGGCCTCATCCACGTCCGGCGCCGCGGGCCTGCCGGCCGGCTTCCACTTCCACGACCGTGCGGCATACCGGCAACCACCTCGCTGCCCAGACCGGTGCCTCCACCCGCGAGCTCATGCAGCGGATGGGGCACTCGACGATGCGGGCCGCGCTGATCTACCAGCACGCCACCGAGTCACGTGCCCGGGCGCTGGCGGAGCGTCTGGACGTCCTCGTCAAGGCCGAGCGAGATACCGCCCCGGAGGACGACGGTGCGGGCGGACGATAACTGGCGATGCGGCGCTCGTTGCACGTTCGTTGCACGCAGGGCGTCCCAGGCCCTCAGAATAGAAGTCCAGATCCGGCCGCATACCGCCTCTGACCTGGGCTTTCACGCTATGGAGCCGGTGACGGGAATCGAACCCGCGTGTCCAGCTTGGGAAGCTGGCGCTCTACCATTGAGCTACACCGGCGTTGCACCTGACCGACGGCCGAGATCCGCTGGGCCGCGACGCATCGCGGTCGTCCTGCGGGGTGGTCACCTCCGCCTCCGGCGGCGCGCGAGAGAGTCTAGCCCACCGCCGACACCCGCTCCGACCGTGCCCGGTGCCGCCGGTCGGCCGCCTCGGCACGGCGGTCCGGGTCGTCCTGGCGGGTAGCCTGACGCCGTGCTCCTCTCCGACCGCGACATCCGCGCCCAGGTCGACTCCGGTCGGGTCGTCCTCGACCCGTGGGACCCGGCGATGGTCCAGCCCAGCAGCGTCGACGTGCGCCTGGACAAGTACTTCCGACTGTTCGACAACCACAAGTACCCGGTCATCGACCCGGCCCTGGACCAGCCCGATCTCACCCACCTCGTCGAGGTGGACCCCCAGAGCGGCTTCGTCCTGCACCCCGGCGAGTTCGTCCTCGGCAGCACCCTCGAGGCGATCACCCTCCCCGACGACCTCGCCGCCCGGGTCGAGGGCAAGTCCAGCCTCGGCCGCCTCGGCCTGCTCACCCACGCGACGGCCGGCTTCGTCGACCCCGGCTTCTCCGGGCATGTCACCCTCGAGCTGTCCAACGTCGCGACGCTGCCGATCATGCTGTGGCCCGGGATGAAGATCGGCCAGCTCGCCTTCTTCAAGCTGTCGTCCGCCGCTGAGAACCCTTACGGCTCAACGGCATACGGCTCCCACTACCAGGGGCAGCGGGGTCCGACGGCGAGCCGGTCGTTCCAGAACTTCCACCGGTCCGACGTCTAGATGGCGCGGGCCGCCCTGCGCGGGAGCCGGCCGGCCGGCGCCGAGGCCGTCGTCCTCGTCCTCCACGGCGGCGGCGAGACGGGTCACCGCGAGGTGACCTGGCGGTCCAGCCCGGTGCTGCGGATGATGCCGTTCGCCTCGGCCATCGAGCGCGCCGGGCGGGGCCGGCTCGCGGTGGTCCGGCTCAAGAACGCCGTCTTCGGTTGGAACGGCGACGAGACCAGCCCGGTCCACGACGCCCGCTGGGCGCTGGAGCAGATCAGGGGCGCCTACCCCGACCGTCCCGTCGCTCTCGTCGGCCACTCGATGGGCGGCCGGACCGCCCTCCACCTCGCCGACGAGGACGGAGTACGCGTCCTCGTCGGCCTCGCCCCGTGGGTGCACCCGTCGGACGAGCCGCGGGGCGGCGCGGGGCTGCGGGCGCTGCTCCTGCACGGTGACCTCGACAGGACGACCGATCCGCGGGCCTCCGAGGGGATGGCGCTGGCCATGCGGGACCGGGGCGTCGACGCCACCTACCGGCCGGTCCGCCGCTCGGGCCACGCCATGGTCCTTCGCGCCGGGTTGTGGCACGAGGCGACGGCGCGGTTCGTCAGGGACGCTCTTCTCGGACCGGAGTGAGCCGGATGACCGGGATGGGTCGACGGGTACGCCGGACATAGGTGCGCAGCTGCGGGATGGTCTGCTCCAGGACGGGCCACACCCGTTGGCGTTCGGCATCGCTCAGCTCCGCAGCCGTGACCTCCTCGACCCGGCCCCGCAGCAGGACCGTCGCCCGGCCGGCCGCCCGGAGGTTGAGCACCCAGTCGGGGTCCGCGTCCTGTCCCATCGCGCTGGCGACGACGAGGTATGCCGTGCCGTCGACGTCCCGGGCCCCGTCCCCCCGCTCGGTGAGGTAGGCGAGCTGGACGCGGCGCGGCATACCGGTGCGGCGACCCGGCACGGTGAGCAGGAGCATCGGCAGGGTGGGGAGCCCGGTGATGGTGAACCGTCCCCCGGTGCGCTCGAAGAGGATGGGGTCCACCTTCGCGGCGACCTGGCGGACGACCCAGGTCCCGGCGCGGGTGGCGGAGAAGGCGTTGACGGCTCGGGCGTACATCACCGGCATGCCTATCACGGATCGGGCCCGCTGCCGACCTCACCGCGTGGCTGGGTTTGCATCCACGCCTCGTCTGGCGAGACTGGGCGGATGACCGACATCGCTCACGACTCCGCCGTGCACGCCTTCGCCGACGACGCACTCGGCGACGGTGACGCCACCGAGGTCGCGGCCCGGCTGGCGGCCGGTGAGGTGAGCCCCGTCGAGGTCGTCGCGGCCGCGATCGACCGCCTCGAGGCGGTCAACCCGCGGCTCAACGCCCTTGCCTTCCCCGACTTCGAGCGCGCCCGGGACCGGGCCGCGGCGCTGCGGACCCCGCGCGGCGCCTTCGGGGGCGTGCCGACGCTGACGAAGGACAACATCCATGTCGCGGGCATGCCGATGACGATGGGCTCGCTCGCCCTGCCGCGTGACCCGGTCCAGGTCGACGGCGGCTTCACCCGGCAGCTCCTCGACACCGGGGTCATCCCGATCGGGTCCACGACGATGCCGGAGTTCGGCTGGACCGCGACGACCGAGCGGGTCGGCGGCGACGTCACCCGCAACCCCTGGGGCACCGACTACTCCTCGGGGGGCTCCTCGGGCGGGTCCGCGGCCTTCGTCGCCGCCGGGGTCGTCCCCATCGCCCACGGCAACGACGGCGGCGGCTCGATCCGGATCCCCGCGGCGGCCTGCGGTCTCGTCGGGCTCAAGGCGACGCGCGGGCGGCTGCTGCCCGACGAGAGCGAGCGGACCATGCCGGTGCGGGTCGTCACCGACGGAGTCCTGGCCCGCTCGGTCCGCGACGTTGCCCGCTTCTTCGAGGCCGCCGAGCTGACCTACCGCAACCCCAAGCTTCAACCGGTCGGCGCCGTCGACGGCCCGCCGGCCCGCCGGCTGCGGGTGGGGATGGCCGCCGACTCTCCGGCCGCGCCGCCCTCCGACGCCGACACCCGGGCCGCCGTCGAGGCG
Source organism: uncultured Actinomycetota bacterium (assembly GCA_963771015.1). Taxonomy (GTDB): domain Bacteria; phylum Actinomycetota; class Actinomycetes; order Actinomycetales; family Dermatophilaceae; genus CAVSJJ01. The sequence goes on along the minus strand of CAVYRN010000007.1, from coordinate 168,873 downwards.
ACCGGCGCACTGCTCGAGAGCCTCGGCCACCACGTGCTCGACTGCGACCCGCCGATGCCGCGGTCGTTCAAGTCCGACTTCGAGGACTACTGGGCGATGCTCGCCTACGGCATCGCCACCAACGGCAAGCGGCTCTTCGGCGACGGCTTCGACCCCTCCCGCCTCGACCCGTTGACCGTCGGCCTGGCCCGCCGGTTCCGGCGCCGGGCCGCCAGGGCGCCGCTCGTCATCGCCCGGCTCGCCGCGTCCGGGGTGCTCTACGAGCGGCTCTTCGGCGACGTCGACATCATCGTCACGCCGGTCCTGACGCACACGACGCCGCGCATCGGGCACCTCGGCGCCGACCTCACCTTCGAGGAGCACTATGGCCGGCTCGTCGACTACGCCGGGTTCACCCCGCTGCACAACGCGTCCGGTGCGCCCTCGCTGTCGCTGCCGCTCGGCGTGACGTCGTCCGGCATGCCGCTCGGTGTCCTCTTCTCGGCCCGTCGGGGGGAGGAGCGTCGGCTGCTGGAGCTCGCCTTCGAGCTCGAGCAGGCCCAGCCGTTCCGCCGGATCCAGGACCGGTGACGGTTCGCCCGTCACCGGCCCGGGCTCGCTCGCTGTCGGTGGCCTCGGGCTAGGTTGGGTGGACCGGTACCCACGGCAAGAGGACCTCATGATCCGTTTCCACGGCGTGACGAAGCAGTTCGCCGACGGCACGACGGCCGTCGACGACCTGACCCTCACGGCACCGACCGGCGAGATCACCGTCCTCGTCGGTCCCTCCGGGTGCGGCAAGACGACGTCGCTGCGGATGGTCAACCGGATGATCGAGCCGACCGAGGGCACGATCACCCTCGACGACCGCGACACCGCCAGCCTCAAGGCCGCCGAGCTGCGCCGGGGGATGGGCTACGTCATCCAGCACGCCGGGCTCTTCCCGCATCGCACCGTCCTGGACAACGTCGGCACCGTGCCGCGTCTGCTCGGCTGGAAGCGGGCGACGATCCGGGCCCGAGGGATGGAGCTCCTCGAGCTCGTCGGGCTCTCGGCGGACCTCGCCGGCCGCTACCCGAGCCAGCTCTCCGGTGGCCAGCAGCAGCGGGTGGGGGTCGCCCGGGCACTCGCCGCCGACCCGCCGGTCATGCTCATGGACGAGCCGTTCAGTGCGGTCGACCCCATCGTCCGGGAGCAGCTCCAGGACGAGTTCCTCCGCCTCCAGGGCGAGCTCGGCAAGACGATCATCTTCGTCACCCATGACATCGACGAGGCCATCAAGCTCGGTGACCAGGTGGCCGTCCTGCGCGTCGGTGGCCGCCTCGCCCAGGTGGCCGACCCGGCATACCTCCTCGCCCACCCGGCCGACGACTTCGTCGCCGACTTCGTCGGCAAGGACCGGGGGTACCGGTCGCTGCAGTTCCAGGCCGCCCCCAAGCTCACCCTCCACGCGGAGCGCACCGCGCTGCTCGGCGAGCGGCCCGAGCACGGCCGCGACCCGTGGGTCCTCGTCCTGGACGAGGGCGACGCTCCGCTCGGCTGGGTCGACACGACCACCGTCGACGGCCCCATCACCCGCGAGGACCTGCACCGCGGCGGGACCGTGGCGCCCGCCTCCGGCTCGCTGCGCGGGGCCCTCGACGCGGCCCTGTCCAGCCCGAGCCGGCGCGGCGTCATCGTCGACGAGTCCGGCGCCTTCTCCGGGACCGTCCGCGCCCACGAGGTGCTCACCATCATCGAGGACACCGAGCGCCCGCCCCTCGACGAGGACGCCGGCTCATGACCTGGCTGTCGAGCCACTGGTCGGACGTGTTGGGGCTGGCCGGACCGCACGTCTACCTCGCCGGGGTCCCGCTCGTCCTCGGGCTCCTCCTCGCGCTCCCGCTCGGCTGGGTCGCGAACCGGTGGCGCCCGGCATACCCCGTCGTCATCACGACCGCCGGCCTGCTCTACACGATCCCCAGCCTGGCCCTGTTCATCCTCATGCCGGGCCTGCTGGGTCTGCAGATCCTCGACCCGCGCAACGTCGTCGCGGCGATGACGCTCTACACGGTGGCGTTGCTCGCGCGGACGGTGGCCGACGGGCTCTCCTCGGTCCCCGAGGACGTCCTACAGTCCGCTCGGGCGATGGGGTTCCGGGGGCCGAGGCGGTTCTTCACCGTCGAGCTGCCGTTGGCGGTCCCCGTCATCGCGGCCGGGCTGCGGGTGGCCGCCGTGAGCAATGTCAGCATCGTCAGCGTCGCCTCGCTCGTCGGCGTGTCCCAGTTCGGTGACCTGCTCACCGACGGCTTCAACCGGGTCATCCAGGCCGAGCTCCTGACCGGCATCGCCGCGTGCATGCTCCTGGCGCTCGTGTTCGACACCGGCATCGTCGCCCTCACCCGGCTGCTCACGCCGTGGCGAGCGACCGAGGGGGCGGCGTCGTGATCGGCTCGTTGTGGGCCTGGCTCGTGGCCGGGGCGCACTGGCAGGGGGAGGACGGCATCCCGCACCGGCTGCTCCAGCACGTCGAGTACACCCTCGTCGTCGTGCTCATCGCGGGGCTGCTCGCCGTCCCCCTCGGCCTCGTCGTCGGGCACACCGGTCGCGGGCGGTGGCTCGTCGCCTGGGCCAACATCGCCCGGGCCGTCCCGACGCTCGGGCTGCTCTTCGCCGTGACCCTGTGGCTGGGACCGCACATCCACAGCGACCTCGCCTTCGTCATTCCGAGCGTCATCGTCCTCGTCCTGCTCGCCATGCCGCCGATCCTGTCCGGGACGTATGCCGGGATCGAGGCCGTCGACCCGGCGGCCCGGGACGCGGCGCTCGGTGTGGGGATGACCGGCGCCGAGGTCCTGCGCCAGGTCGAGATTCCGTGCGCCCTGCCGCTGCTGCTCTCCGGCCTGCGGTCGGCCGTCCTTCAGGTCATCGCGACGGCGACGATCGCCGCATACGTCGGCATGGGTGGCCTGGGTCGCTACCTCATCGACGGGGTGGCCCAGGCCGACTACGCCCAGGCGGCCGGCGGGGCCGTGCTCGTCGCGGCCCTCGCCCTCGCCGCCGACGCCGCGCTGGCCGGTGTCCAGCGGCGGGTCGTCTCGCCCGGCCTGACCGGGCGCGCCTCCCGAAGGTCAAGCCGGGGTAACGATTCCCCGGCGCAGGGTAACGACCCAGCCACCGTCCGTGTTGACGCCGCCACGAGTGTGTGACCACCACACCCGATCGAAGGGAAGCCCATGAAGCGCACGTCCACTGCCGTTGCCCTGGCGACGGTCGGCATCCTGGCCCTCGCGGCCTGCGGGAGCAGCTCGAACCCGCTGACGACGACGAGCTCCTCCTCGTCGTCCGACACCGCGGCCGCCGGTGGCGACATCGTCGTCGGCTCGGCGAACTTCTCCGAGTCGGTGCTCCTCGCGGAGATCTATGCCGGAGCGCTGCGGGCCAAGGGGATCAACGCGACGACGAAGACGAACATCGGGGCGCGGGAGATCTACCTCAAGGCGCTCCAGGACAACTCGGTCCAGGTGCTGCCCGAGTACACCGGAGCCCTCTCGCTCTACTACGACCCGAAGTTCGACAAGACCGACCCCACCGAGGTCTACACCGCCCTCCAGGGACTCATCCCGAGTGACACCAGGGTGCTCGACAAGTCCGCCGCCGAGGACAACGACTCGATCGTCGTCACGAAGCAGACCGCCGACGCCAAGAAGCTCACGACGATCGCCGACCTCGCCTCCGTCGCCGGGTCGATGACGCTCGCCGGGCCGCCGGAGATGAAGACCCGGCCGCAGGGCGTCCCGGGACTGAAGCGGGACTACGGCGTGGTGTTCAAGAGCTTCCGCCCGCTCACCGGTCAGGCCCTCGTCCAGGCACTGAAGAACGGGCAGGTCGACGCGGCGAACATCTTCAGCACCGACCCCGCCATCGCGGCCAACGGCTTCGTCGTCCTCCAGGACACCAAGAAGCTCTTCGGCTCGCAGAACATCGTTCCGCTGGTGCGCTCGGACGTCGCCGACCAGGTCGCGCCGGCGCTCAACGCGGTGTCGGCGGTGCTGACGACGGCGAACCTGTCGGCCATGCTTCAGGAGACCGACATCGAGAAGAAGGACCCGAAGACGGTGGCCCAGGAGTTCCTCACGGCCAACAACCTCGGCTGAGACCGACAACCTCGGCCGAGGAGGGGCGATCCCGGCCGGGGACGACACGGCGCGGACGGAGATCTTCCGTCCGCGCCGTCCGCGTCCCGGTTCGTCGGGAGCCCCTGTGACCCCGACATGCGGATCGCCACTGATAGCCGGACGTCACCCCTCCGAGACGTCCGACGCCCTGGGCGGCGGCATCACACACCGCGTGGCTGACAGCCTGCCGGGCGTGGTGTTGCGGTGGCATCGGTGATTTCACCGATTTGCCGCCGTTGGCCCCGTGAGACGCCCACCGGGCGAGCGCGGGGGGCCCGAGGCGCGGTACGCCGAGTAACCTGCCTAGCGTGTTGACACCGTGTCGAGGGAGGGATGCCGAGCGCGACGAGCTGGCCGCGGCGCTCGCATCCGCGCGGTGCGTCTCGCTCGTCGGGCCGCCCGGCTGCGGCAAGACCCTGTTGGCCCGGCACGTGGCCGCGGCTTACCCGTCCCTGGCCTGGGTCGACGCGGAGCTGCTGACCGATCCCGACGACATCATCGACGCCTGCCTCACCGCACTCGCCGCCGAGCGGGCCCCCGGGGACTCCGCCCGGGGGGCGCTGGCCCGGGCCATCGACGGTCGCGACGCACTCCTCGTCGTCGATGGAGTCGGCGAGGATGCGGCGCTGGCGCAGATCCTCGGCGAGGTGATGGCCGACACGACCGGCGCGCGATGTCTTGTCACGGCGTCGGCGCCGTTCGGCGTTCCCCACGAGCGCGTGGTGCGCCTCGGGCCGCTCGCCCTCCCCGGTCCCGGCCGGCCGCTGGTCGGCCCCGCGGTCGACCTCTGCCTGGACCGGGTCGCCGCGGCGGGAGGTCCGCTCCCCGACCTCGACCGCGACGGGTCCGCCCTCCGGCGGCTTCTCCAGGCCACCGGCGGGCTGCCGCTGCTCATCGAGCAGCTGGCGGTCCAGGTCGCCCTCGTCGGTGTCGCGAACGCCGTGCCGTCCGCGTCGTTGGCCGAGGCCGTGCAGGCGACCTACTCCCTGCTCGACCCCGAGCAGCGCCGCTGCTTCCGACGGCTCTCCCAGATGACCGTGCCGGTCGGACTCGACATCCTCGCCGAGATCTCCGAGCTGGATCGCTCACAGGCCGCGGCCGTGGCCGAGGCGCTCGCCCGACGGAGCCTGGTCAACGTCGAGGGGGACGGACGGATCGGCATGCTCGCCCCGATCCGCAGCTACGGCCTGGCGCTGGCGGCCGGCACCGACGACGCGCAGCTCGCCCTTGACGGCCTCCTGCGCTGGGCCGACGCCGTCGCCCCGGACGACCCGCTCGTCGGCGCCGCGGACGAGGTGTGGCTCGACGACCTCCCGCTCATGCGGGCGGCCATCAGCGCCGCCTGCGCCCGCCCGGAGACCCGCGACCTGGGGTACTCCCTCGCCAACCGCGCCTTCCCCGCCCTCTACACGGCGATGCGCTACCGCGAGGCGAGTGAGATCCTCGAGGGCGTCCTCACCAGCGGCGACGGGCCGGCCGACATCGGCGCCCAGGTGGCCCGCCGCGCCGGCATCGCGGCGTCGGAGGCTCGCGGCACCTACGAGGGCCTGTGGCTGCTCGACCGGGCGGAGGAGCATGCGGCCAGCGCGCCGAACCCTGCGCTGGAGTCGGCGCGCAACCTGTCCATCCGGGCCGAGATGCACCTCGACGCCGGTGACCTGGCCCGAGCCGAGGTCGACGCCCTGCGCACGATCGAGCTCGGCCGGGAGGACGGCTACGTCGTTCGGCAGGCCAGCCGCACCCTCGTCGACGTCTACGTCTCGAGAGGCGACTTCCGGCAGGCCCAGGCGATGGCCGGCCTCGTCATGACCGGTGCGCCGCCGGAGGAACGGTGGCTCGCCCTGGCCGCACGGGTACTCCTCGGTCGCATCGCCCTCGAGCAGGGGCGGCTCCTGGAGGCGGGAGCCGCCGCACGCGCGGCATACAGCGAGGCCCGGGACACCGGCGAGGACCGCATCGCGATGCTTGCGGAGACCCTTGCCCGCCAGGTCGACCCGTCGACCGAGGCCTCGCTCGTCGACCGCGAGGCGCTGCCCTGGGCGGTCCGGCTCGGGGTGCTGTGCCAGGACGCCCGAACACTGCTCCTGGCGGGCGAGGCAGAGCGCGCCGCAGGCCTGGCCGCCGACGTCGTCGTCCTTGCCGACAGCTGCCGGCTCGGCCGCGACGGCGTCGAGGCGCGGCTTCTCCTCGGCCACGCACTCGCCGACGAGGGTGAGGACGACCAGGCCGCGATGACGTTCCTCGCGGCGTTGGACCGGGCGGTGGGGTTCGGGCTGGCGACGCGCGCGGCCGACGCGCTCGACGGTCTCGCCAGCATGGGCCAGCGTCGTGGCGGACCGTGGGTCACCTGGGCCCGCGGCTGCGCGGCTGCCGCTCTCGCCGTCCGGGCCGAGCGGTATGCCGTGCCCTGGGGCCTCACCGCACGCGGGTGGGTCGACCCGATGGGCCGGCCGGTGCCCGAGGGGTGGGTGGTCGACGGGATGGTGACCGCGGCTGCTGCCGCGTCGGTCGCGGCCACCTGGTCGGCCGGTGACGAGCCCGTCCGCTCACTGGTCGACCTGCTGACCAAGGCCGAGCGCGAGGTCGCGCGCAAGGTCGCGGCGGGGCTGACCACCCGACAGATCGCCGAGGCGCTGTTCGTCTCGCCCCGCACGGTCGATGCCCACCTGTCGCACATCTATCGCAAGCTGGGGATCACGAGCCGGGCTCGGTTGGCGGCACTCATGACCGAGCCCCGGTCGCGGCCGATGTGAGGGTCAGGTGGCACCCGGGGCGCGGTCGGTGATGCAGTAGTCCCGGCCCGCCGGGTCGCGAAGCACCGTCCACTCGGGGTGGACTCCGACGACGGTCGCACCGAGCCGTTCGTGCCGGACCGTCTCGGCCTTCCGGTCGTCGCACGCGAGGTCGAGGTGAGCCGTGACGACCGGCTGATCGTCGTCGAGTCGCTGGAAGAGGACGGCCAGGGCCATCCCGTCCGGTCGGACCAGCCGGGAGAACTCGTCGGTGGGGTCCCGGTCGACGTGTTCCCACGAGGTCAGACCCGCCCAGAACGCGGCCTCGGTGGCGAGACAGCTCGGCGGGACATCGATGCTGACCTGGTCGACGGCGGTCCGCCCCCCGGGTTGGCGCGACGGCTTGGGGCGGCGGCCACGCGGACCGGCGACGACCGTGGAGCCGAGGCCACCCGGAGAGACGATCTGGGCGAGCTCGTCGCTCTCGCGGTGGACCTTGGCGCCCAGCGCCTCGGCGCGGGCGGCGGCGGTGGCGACGTTCTTGACGGTCAGCTCGAGGTGGATCGTCCGCACCGAGTGGCGGCCGAGCCGGACCAGCCGCAGGTAGGAGTCGCCGGACCCGGGCGCGAGCCGGGTGCTCGCGGGATCCGTTCCATCCCGGCGCAGCCCGAAGCCGGTGACCCCGGCCCAGAACGCCTCGGTGATCTCGGCGTCGGCCGTGGGGGTGCCGACGACCGCCGAGACCCAGCGGATGGGTGCTGCCATGCGCCGAGCCTAGGGCCACGCCGGGCCCGCTGCCCGCCCGCTGCCGCCGGTTCGAGGTATTCGGGTGCCCTCAGACGGGACCGGATTACCTCGAACCGCGGGCGTGGGGGCGTTGTTGCGGGCGAGTCGTGGTTGCGAGAGGGCCGGGTCCCGCTCAGAGGTCCCAGGGGTCGGGGTCGTCGTCGGCTGCTGGTGCGGCCTCGGGTGCTGGGGCTGGAGTCTCGGCCGCGGGGGTGGGTGTCTCGGAGGGGGGGTCGTCCCAGGGGTCGGCGTCGTCGTCGGCTGCTGGTGCGGCCTCGGGTGCTGGGGCTGGGGTGTCGGCCACGGGGGTGGGTGTCTCGGAGGGGGGTTCGTCCCAGGGGTCGGCGTCGTCGTCGGCTGCTGGTGCGGCCTCGGGTGCTGGGGCTGGCGTCTCGGCCACGGGGGTGGGTGTCTCGGCCGCGGGGGTGGGTGTCTCGGAGGGGGGTTCGTCCCAGGGGTCGGCGTCGTCGTCGGCTGCTGGTGCGGCCTCGGGTGCTGGGGCTGGTGTCGGCCACGGGGGCTGGCGTCTCGGCCGCGGGGGTGGGTGTCTCGGTGGCGGGTTCGTCCCAGGGGTCGGCGTCGTCGTCGGCCACCGCTGCCGCTGCCGGTGCGGGGGTAGGTGCTGGTGCAGCCGATGCCTCGGCCACGGTGGTCGCCTCGACCGGGATGGCCGCGGGAACGGCCGCCGCCGGGGCGGCATTCGCGATCGGGGCCGACGCGTCGGTGGCCGCCACCCGCGCGGGCACCGGTTCCGGCTCCGGCTCGGCGCCGCGCTGGACCGAGGCGAGCAGCATCTGGGCGATGTCGACGACCTCGACGTTCTCGGCGACGCCCTCGGACTGCCGCTCGGTCAGCCCGTCGGAGAGCATGACCCGGCAGAAGGGGCAGCCGATGGCGATCCGATCGGCACCGGTCGCGATGGCCTCGTCGGTCCGGTTGACGTTGACCCGGGTCCCGAGGTTCTCCTCCATCCACATCCGGGCGCCGCCGGCGCCGCAGCAGAACGACCGCTCGGCGGTCCGCGGCATCTCGACGAGCTCGACGCCGGGCAGCGCGCCGATGAGCTCGCGCGGCGGGGCGTAGATCTGGTTGTGCCGGCCGAGGTAGCACGGGTCGTGGTACGTCACGCTGCCGGCCGTCGAGGCGGCGTCCTTGCCCGACGACGGCGTCGGCGCCTCGCTCGGCCGCGCCACGGGGACGAGGCGGCCGTCCCGGACGAGGTGGTTGAGCAGCTGGGTGTGGTGGACGACCTCGTAGTGCGCTCCCAGCTGGGCGTACTCGTTCTTGATCGTGTTGAAGCAGTGCGCGCAGGTGACGACGACCTTCGTCACGCCGAACTCGTTCATCGTCTCGATGTTCTGCTGCGCGAGCGTCTGGTAGAGCAGCTCGTTGCCCGCCCGGCGGGCCGAGTCCCCGGTGCACGTCTCTCCGTCGCCGAGGACGGCGAAGGAAACCCCGGCCAGGTCGAGGAGCTCGGCCACGGCCCGGGTCGTCTTCTTGGCCCGGTCCTCGTACGCGCCGGCGCAGCCGACCCAGAACAGGTAGTCGACCTCGGCGGCGGACTCGACGTCGCTGCCGAGGACCTTGACGTCGAAGGGCAGGTCCTTGGCCCAGTCCATCCGGACCTTGGAGCCGAGGCCCCACGGGTTGCCCTTGTTCTCGAGGTTGCGGAACAGGCCACCGAGCTCGCTGGGGAAGGCGGACTCGATGAGCGTCTGGTAGCGGCGCATGTCGACGATGTGGTCGACGTGCTCGATGTCGACGGGGCACTGCTCGACGCACGCCCCGCACGTCGTGCAGGACCAGAGGACGTCGGTGTCGATGACCGCGGGCCCGGTGGCGGTGTATGCCGTGAGCGGGTTCGCCGGGTCGTACCCGGTGTCGCCGATGAGCGGAATGTCGGCCCAGGAGAGCCCCTCCGGAGCCGGGACGCCGTGGTCGGCCGGGACGGCCGCCAGGGCCGCGGGCACCTTCTCGGGGTCGCCGCCGACCTTGGCGAGCGCCTGGACGTACGGCGCCTTGGCACTGGCGTGGCCGCGCAGGCCCATGATGAGCAGCTTCGGGGACAGCGGCTTGTCGGTGTTCCACGCCGGGCACTGGCTCTGGCAGCGACCGCACTCGGTGCAGGTCGAGAAGTCGAGCAGGCCCTTCCAGGTGAAGTCCTGGATCGTTCCGACGCCGAGCGAGGCGCCCTCGTCGAGGTCCTCGACCATGTCGACGGAGAACGCCTTGCCGCCCACCATGAGGTCCTTGACCGCGCCGAGCGCGACGGGACGGCGGCCGAAGAGGACGTTGAACGGCGCCGTGAAGATGTGCAGGTGCTTGGAGTAGAGGACGAGGATGAGGAAGACGAGCATGACGCCGATGTGGATGAGTAGGCCGACGTGCTCGAGGACGGTGTTCGTGTCCGGGCCGAGGGGCTCGAGAAGCCTGCCGACCGCGTGTGACATGAAGGCGGCGTTGCCATAGGGGAAGTGGCCGGCGTTCACCGAGGAGCCGCGGAAGAGGAACATCGACCAGAGCACGCTGAAGATGAGGAACAGCGTCAGCCAGGCGCCGCCGAGGTGCGAGCCCTGGAACCGGGAGTTCCGGCCCAGCCGCTGGGGGGAGTTGCGCCAGCGGATGACCGAGAAGACGACGAGACCGAAGAACGCCAGGACGGCGACGAGGTCCTGGGCGAAGCCGAGAACGCCCCAGTGACCGACGACCGGGATGTGGAAGTTCTCGTTGAAGAGGGCGCCGTAGGCCTCGATGTAGACCGTTGCGAGGACGAGGAAGGCCCAGAAGACCGAGAAGTGGGCCATGCCCGGCACCGTCCACTTGAGCAGCTTGCGCTGCCCGAGCACCTCGACGAGCTCGGTCTTGACCGCCGTGCCCGCCCGGTCGCGGACACCCTGGATCCGGTCCGGCGCCGGCTGCCCGCTGCGGATGAGCCGGAGGATCCACCACACCCGGTGGCCGGCGATCGGCAGGGCGATGGCGTTCATGATGAGGCCGAGCACCAGCACGTAGGTCATTGCTCACTCCCGTGGCCGGCGGGTCGCCGGGTCGCTGATCGTGTCTCGGCCCGAGACTACGGGCCGACCACCGGCGGGGCAGCCGGCAGCAGGTGTGACGGGAATCCTACTCACCGGTCACCCCGCGGCCGGGGCCGGGAAGAGGCCGGCGGCAGGGGTCGCCGACGGCCCCCAGGGGCGGCCCGCGCCCGCCCCCGGCGGGCTCCCAGCGGGGGGTGGTTTGCCTCCAGAAATAACGATCTGTTGGAATAGGCATAACGAGCCGAAGGTTCACGTGAGAACAACCCCGCCGACCGCCCGCACGTCGCGAGCAGGCGGCATACCGACCAGGACTACCAGGAGTACGCGCATGCCGATCCTCAACGACGTCACCGAGGCGGTCGGGCACACCCCCCTCGTCCGTATCAACCGGATCATCGACACCGGTGACAGCGGGACGACGGTCGCGGCGAAGCTCGAGTTCTACAACCCGGCGAGCTCGGTCAAGGACCGGATCGGTGTCGCCATCGTCGACGCCGCCGAACAGGCCGGCGCGCTCAGGCCGGGCGGGACCATCGTCGAGGCGACCTCGGGCAACACGGGCATCGCGCTCGCCATGGTTGGCGCCGCCCGCGGCTACCACGTCGTCCTCGCCATGCCCGAGTCGATGAGCAAGGAGCGCCGGGCCCTGCTCAAGGCCTACGGCGCCGAGCTCGTCCTCACCCCGGCCGGTGGCGGCATGCAGGGCGCGGTCGACGAGGCCGAGCGGATCGTCACGGAGCGCGGCAACGCCGTCCTGGCCCGCCAGTTCGCCAACGAGGCCAACCCGGAGGTCCACCGCCGGACGACCGCCGAGGAGATCTGGAAGGACACCGACGGCGGGGTCGACATCCTCATCGCCGGCATCGGCACCGGTGGCACGATCACCGGCGTGGGTCAGGTGCTGAAGCAGCGCAAGCCCGGCGTCCGGATCATCGCCGTCGAGCCCGCGGAGTCGCCCATCCTCAACGGCGGCCAGCCCGGCCCGCACAAGATCCAGGGCATCGGGGCGAACTTCGTCCCGGAGGTCCTCGACACGACCGTCTATGACGAGGTTCTCGACATCGACGCCGGCGCCGCCGTCGACTGGGCCCGTCGGGCCGCGAGGGAGGAGGGCCTGCTCGTCGGGCTGTCCTCCGGTGCCGCTCTCGCCGCCGCCGCCCAGGTGGCGGCGCGCCCGGAGAGCGCCGGCAAGACGATCGTCGTCATCATCCCGAGCTTCGGCGAGCGCTACCTCTCCACCGTGCTGTTCGACGGGATCGTGGACTGAGGTCATGGCCACCTGGACGACGCTCACCTCACCGCCCCCCCGCGCCGGGCGTCCCGCGCTCGTGGCGGGCCTGCGGTCGTTCCGACGGGCCGTGCACGAGGACATCGACGCGGCCATCGCGCGCGACCCCGCCGCGGCCACCCGCGCCGACGTGTTCTTCAACTCCCCGGGCCTGCACGCCATCTGGTCCTACCGTCTGGCGCACCGGCTGTGGCGGCGCCCCGGGTTGAAGCCGGCGGCCCGGATCCTCTCGACGGTGACCCGGTCCGTCACCGGCGTCGAGATCCACCCCGGAGCCCAGATCGGCCGCCGCTTCTTCATCGATCACGGGATGGGCGTCGTCATCGGCGAGACCGCGGAGGTCGGCGACGACGTCATGCTCTATCACGGGGTGACCCTGGGCGGCCGCTCCCTCGAGAAGGTGAAGCGCCACCCGACCGTCGGCGACCGGGTCACCATCGGCACCGGCGCCCGGGTGCTCGGCCCGGTGCTGGTCGGTGACGACGCGCAGATCGGTGCGAACTCCGTCGTCGTCAAGGACGTCCCCGCGGGCGCGGTCGCGACGGGCATCCCGGCGCGGGTGCGCTTCCCCCGGGCGGGCGAGGACCCCTACGAGGCACTGTTCCGCGAGCCCGCGCTGTTCATCTGAGCGACCAGTCGGTGCCGTAGGCGCAGAACAGCCGGCCGTCGGGTATGCCGACCGCGGCGCGTTCGAGGGCGAGCGCCGCGTCCGTGCCCCGCGCCAGCTCGGCGTGGTACGCCGTCATGACCGCCTCGGCCTGGTCGTCACGGACCGGGGCGACCGAGGCGACGACGTTGTGCACGCCGCTCGCCAGCAGGCTCGAGGTGAGGCCGAGCGCCTCCTCGCCGTGCCGGACGTGCGCCCGGCCGACATCGCATGCCGAGAGGACGACGTGCTCGGCGCCCACGCCCACCCGCTGGAACTCGTGGGCGAAGACCGGCCCGTCGGCGAGATGGATGTGGGAGAAGAGGGGGCTCTGGTCGTGGTGGGTGCCGTGAGCGGCGACGTGGACGACGAGCCGGTCGCGCAGGGCCGCCGTGAGGGCGGCGCCGTCCGCCGCGCCGTCCGTGGCGACCGCGCCATCCCAGGCCGCCGCCACGGCCGTCGCCTCGTGGCTCGCCCTGGCCAGGTCGGGACCGGCGAGGGCCAGGACCCCGCTCGGCCGGGGGCGTGAGCCGGCGGCATACCCTTGGCCGCCGGACCAGAACGTCGCCGAGGGGGACACGACCATCGGCCGTCCCCCGAGCCCGGGGAGCAGCCGCCAGGGGAGTGAGGCGAGCAGCCGGGAGGGCAGGACGACGACCCGTTCGGCCCCGTGCGGGTATGCCGGGGCGAGGATCGCGTCGAGGCGCGCCATCGTCGTGGTGAGGGACCGGTCGACCGCCTCGCGCAACGCGGGCACGCCCACCCGGCCGATCGTCGTCAGGTCCGCGGTGGCCCGACGGACGAGCTCGACGACCTCGGCCTGGTCGGCGAGGTCCGCGACGGTGGCCCGGTCGGCCTCGATGGTGACCGCTCGCAGGCGTTCGCCGTGGACGAACAGCGCGACGAGGCCGGCCCCCCGCTCGGCGAGCACGGCGCGGACCTCGGGGTAGGTCACCGGTCGGCGGGCCGAGCGCGGCCCCGGAGCGCGGTCCGGCCGGCCGTTGGCCGAGGTCTCCCAGTCGCGGTGGGCGACCGCTCGCTCGAACCGGGCGACCAGCCGCTGGAGGGCCTGGCGTCGGGACCCGTCGGCGTCGCGGAGCTCGAGCCGGGCTCGGCGCAGCCGGGCGAGGAGATCGTCGAGGGTCGCGTCGCCGCTCGGGCTCACCGGGTCGAGCCGGTTGGACATGCCCCGCCACCGCTCGGTGGCGGCGAAGACCGCCCGCGGCGTGCCCGAGTCCAGTGCCAGGTCGAGGTCCATCGCCGTGAGCCGCCGTCCGTGCAGGGCGAGGGCCGTGCGGTTGTCGACGCCGGCGTAGCGCGCCTGCTCGTCGGCGAGGCAGCTCGCCGCGCGGCGCAGGATGCGGCGGGCCTCGCTCACCTCCCCGCCGGCCCGGGCGACGGTGGCCCTGGTGAGGGCGAGATGCAGCCGGTTCGTGAACGACAGGTTCCGTGTCCTGCCGAGAGCGGCGAGCCGCTCGCGGGCCGGCGCCAGGTGCCCGGAGCGGGCCAGGGCCTCGGCGGCCAGCATCCTCGCCTGGGGGCCCACTCCGGCCTCGGCAGCCGGCCCGTCCGCCAGGGCGAGGGCTCGCCGAGCGACGCCGCGGCTGCCTCGTCCCTCGGCGAGCGAGGCCTCCAGCTCGAGGAGCTCGGCCTGGACCCGCCAGGCGACGGCGTCCCGCCGGGCGAAGGCCCGCCTGGTGAGGGCTCCCTCGAGCCGAGCGCCCTGGTAGTCACCGGTCAGGAGCTTGAGTCGGGTCAGCTCGAGGGAGACCTCGCCGTCCTCCTGGACCAGATGGGAGGCGCTCGCCTCGGCGTGGGCCTCGTGGAGGAGCGACTCGGCCTCGTCGAGGAGCCCGGCCTCGATGAGGACACGGGCGTACTCACACCGGGCTGTCGACCGGTTCACGTCGACCCGCATCGCGTTGGCCGTCGCCATCCGGTCCAGGGCCTCGGCGAGCGAGCCACGGACGAACGCGAGGCGGCCGAGGTTGTGTTGGGCCATGAACCGGAGGTCGCCGAAGCCGCCGGCCTCGGCGAGCCGCTCGGCCTCGACGAGGTGTCGCTCGCTGTCGGCGAGGTGGTGGAGGTACTGGTGGGTGATCCCGAGGTTGAGCTCGACGACGCACGCCGCCCTCGGGCTCACCTCGTCGCGGACGGCGTCGACGCTCGAGAGGACCTCCAGGGCCTCGGGCCACTGGCCCACCCGGGTGAGGATGCCGGAGTGCTGGATGCGGCCGAGGGCGCGCACCGACCGGCTCCGGGTGCCGTGGTCGCCGGCCTCGATCTCGCCGAGCAGGGCCAGCGACTCGCTGACCCGGCCCCTGTTGAACAGCGCGAGGGCAAGGGTGACATGGGCTCGCCCGCGCAGGAACCGGACCTCGTCGTCGGTGTCGTCGCCGTCGAGGGAGTCGAGGGCACGCAGCGCCCGTCGGAGCAGCCGCTCGGCCTGGGCAGGACGACCGGCCGAGTTGGCGAGCACTGCCTGCTCGACCAGCTCGGTGACCTCCGTCGTGGTCAGCCGCGCGATGGGCCGCCCTCAGATCTCGACGTGCGGAGTGATGACCGGTCGTCGGGTGTCGTCGCCGGGGTGGAAGACGAACTGCACCATCCCGTGCGGCACCGACGCGAAGGCGAACCGGCCGTCGTCGTCGGCGGTCGTCGTGGACGACCGCGACCGCTGCCGCAGCTCGATGTCGATGCCGGCGGCGCCGGAGACCCACCCGTCGAGCCGGACCCGCTCACCGTCGAGCTCGGTGATCGTCACCATGACACTCAGCTGGTCGCTGGTGAACGTCAGCGTCTCGGCGCGGGTGTAGTCGACGCTGCGGACGAGCGCCCCTTCGGCGCCGAGCCGTTGCAGCTCGGCCACCTCGGCGTGCAGCGCCTGCACGCTCAGGGCGAACTTGATGTCGTCGGCGAGCTCTGCGGGGACCGGGTCGAGCCGGGCCTGCACCTCACGCACGCCGGCAAGGACGAGCTCGTCGAACTGGTCCAGCGGCTCGAGCGTCGGGTCGATGTCTCGGCTCATGCCACACCTCCCCACGTCGTATCTGACAAGAGTGCCTCTCTCAGCTTCGCCAGACAGCGGCCCCGGGTCGGGCCGATGCTGCCTACTGGCATGTTCAGCGCCTCGCTCACCGCGGCGTAGTCGGGCTTGTCGGCGAACGCGATGACCCGCAACAGCGACTGGCACTTCGGGGTGAGCGCACCGAAGTGGCCCCACAGGACGCGTTGCCGCTCGCTGAGCACCGCCTCGGCCGCAGGGCCGGGGGCGTCGTCGACGAGGTCTTCGTCGACCTGGTCGGAGGTCCGTCCGGCCTGCTTGGCCACCCGCCAGCTCTCCCGGCGGACGGTGACGAGGAGCCACCCCATGACGGCCTGCGGGTCGCTGATCCGTGCCGACCCCTCGACGAGGCGCAGCCAGGCGGTCTGGACGACGTCCTGGGCCGTCGCCGGGTCCAGGCCCTGGGCGCGAGCGGTGTGCCAGAGGATCGGGGTGAGCAGGTCGACGAGCTCGTCCATCCGGCGGGACTCGCCGTCGCGGTAGGCCGCGAACGCCCGGCCCGCGCGGGCGGCGAGGCTGTCCCGTCCGGCGTCGGTGTGCATCATCGGGCCCTCGTCTGCGCGTGCTCGATGCGCCGCCGGGACTCCTCCAGGGCGGTGTGGACGGCGTCGCCGACGGCCTTGACCTGGCTGTCGCGGTCCGCGTCGGTGCCGTCGCCGCTGCCGCGGGCGACGGCGATCGCGGCAGCGATGTCGCCGGCGATGAGCGGCGCGGCGAACGAGGTGCCGCTCCACACGGCGAAGCCGGACCGGTAGTCGTCCGGGTCGACGGTGGTGCGCGGCAGCCGGCCGGCGTGCCTGGCCTCGATGATCCGTCCGCTCGAGCCGGACAGGGTCGTTGGCACGGTGCTGACGACGGCCGCACCGACGGCGTGAGCGGTGACCCAGGAGCCCGCGTTGGAGAACAGGGCGACCGTGGCGCCGTCGGGGTTGAGTGCCCCGACGGCCGTCATGGGCACGCCGGTCGATACGACGTCGGCGAGCCGGGCCGGGAAGAACGGGGCGAGCGTCGCGTCGTTCCCCGCGGCCGCGACGACGGCGACGCCGGCCGCGGCATACTGCTCGAGCATCCGCCGCAGCGGGGCATCGAGGGCGGTGTCGTCGGGAGACTCGTGGTAGTAGCCGAGCGACAGGCTGAGGACGTCGACCATCTCCGCGGGCCGGTCCGGGGTCGCCTCGAGGTGGCGCTTGAGGAGCAGTCCCAGGGCGGTCAGGAGCTCGTGCTCGGCGACCGACCCGTCGGCCGCCATGACGGGGATGGCGAGAATGTGTGCCTGCGGGCACCGCTGCCGGACGATCCCGGCGATGAAGGTGCCGTGGCCCGACTCCCGGTCGATCTGCCCGTTGAGCGGGTCGGTGACGACGCCGCGGTACTCGGGGTCGGTGGCGGGACCGGGGAGCACGCCGATGAGCTGGCCGTCGCAGTGCACGGCCTCCTCGATGCCGTCCTTGAGGGTGCCGTCCTCGTGGGCGAACCATGGGTGCCGGCCGACGCCGGTGTCGAGGAGTGCCACGACGGGTGGGCGGTCGAGCTTCGCGGCGCCTTCGCGGGGGTCGGGTGCCGACCAGGTGACCGGCGTGCGCCCGCCGATCCCCGGTGCGCCGTACTCGGAGAGTCCGTATCCGACGCCGCCGACGTAGCCGACGCCGCCGACGTAGCCGACGCCGCCGACGTAGCCGACGCCGCCGACGTAGCCGACGCCGCCGACGTAGCCGACGCCGCCGACGTAGCCGTCACACGCCGTGACGATGTGCTCGAGGTGGACCGGGAGACCGGCGAGCTCGGGCATCGACCGGACGGCCTGGAGCAGCTCCCACGCGTCGGGTGGGGCGGCCGGCGCGGCACCGGCGGCGACGAGACGGACCCGGGTTCCCCATACCTGGTCGAGGGTCTCCGCAGCGGAGGAGTCACCGAGGGACTCGGCGATGCGCTGGTCCCGCGCCGAGGGCGACAGCGCGATCGGCCGGGAGAGGGTCGCGCCGACCTTCTGGAGCGCCTCGATGGTCCGGTCGGCCGAGCGGCCGGGCAGCCCCTGGACGATGAGGGTGTCGCCGACGTAGACGGTGGGCGCCGGCTTGCCGGTGCCGGGCGCCCGGACGGCGGTCGCGGGGTCGAGGACGCGTGCGTCGTAGCGGTCGAGCACGCTCTGGGGGACGACGAGCTGAGGCACGAGGGCGGGAGCGCTGCCCTGCTGGCGTGCTCCACCGTTCCCCGCGGCCGGGAGATCTGAGGGGGTACTGCTCGACATGTGCGTCTCCTTGGTCCAGCCGGGCTCGGCGGAGAGGTGCAGTGGGGTTCAGCGTAGTGAGGATCGTCGTCAGTGGGGAGGAGCGGCGAGGGGACCTTCTGATACATCGGATCTTTTCGGGGTCCGCGTGTATCAGGACCCGGCGCGCGCGCTCCTTCATCGCAGACGTGCCCTCCCGGCCTCGACAGGGGGAGGCCGGGAGGGCGCGTCAGTACGAAGGTGGGCTGGCGGTCGGGAGGGGGGCCGTCGGCAGGAAGGCCTCGGTGGTCAGCCGGGGTTGTCGGTCGAGGCGGCACTGTTCCAGGGGCGTGCCGCGTCGGTCCAGGGATCCGTGGTGGTGGTGGGGGAGCTCGCCAGGGGGGCCACGGTCTCCCCGGCCACCGTCTTGGCAGAGCGCAACCGCTGGGCGGTGCTCTTGGCCGCGCCCGCAACCGCGTCGGCGAGCGCCGGGGCCGCTTTCGTCCGGGCGGCCTCCTTGGCGTGACCGACCTGCTTCTGTACCGGCCCGCTGTTCCACACCTTGCCGGAGACCTTCTTGATCTGCTCGTAGCGCCTCTCGCCGGCTCGGGCGCCGAGGACGTAGCCCGTCACCGCGCCGGCGAGGAAGGTCAGCTTGCGCATGGGCTGCTCCTTTCCGAGGTCCCACTGACCCTATCCCGGCCCGCCGAGGGACGGAACGGGAGCGGTCGCGCGGCAGCCGGCGGCCCGGCGGCGCAGGGGTGCCGTCGGAGATCCATGACGACAGCAAGGACATCGTTGCCTGCGGGGGGTGCTCGGGGGGCACCGCCGGCGGCTCACGACGGTATGCCGCCCACGCCGAGCATCGTGGCCACCGTGTCAGACTTGGGCCGTCGTCGCGACGCCCGCGCGGGACCAGTACCCGGGGAGTCGTCCGCGGCGAGGAGGGCTCGCATAGTGGCCTAGTGCGGCGGTCTTGAAAACCGCTAAGTCGGTAGCCCCGGCTTCGTGGGTTCGAATCCCACGCCCTCCGCTCGGCTCCTTGGGGGCCCCGGGTCCGTGGCTCTACGCGCCGGGCGCCGGGTGGCCGACGGGGATGACGCAGTACCCCTCCTCGCCCGCGGGCAGCGCGAGCACCTCGGCGAGCGCGTCGCGGTTGACGGCGCCCAGCACGACGGCGCCGAGCCCCAGGGCCACCGCCTGGAGGAGCAGGTTCTGGGCGGCGTGGCCGACCTCCTGGGCGAGGTAGCGCTCGGCATCCCGGCCGTACTTGCCGGACGAGCGCTGTCCGACACCGGTGAGGACGAACGCCGCGGGTGCCGTCCGGATCGCGTCGTGGCTGACCGTCGCGTCGACGAGCTCGCCGAAGGCCGTCGTCGACGCCCACTCCTCGACCCGGTGGCCCGCCGGGAGGTAGTGCGCGGCACCCGCGGCGGTCACGGCATACACCTCGAGGGGGTACAGCGCACCGGCGGACGGGGCGGTCCGCAGCCCGGCCCCGTGGGTGACCCCCTGGGCGGCGAAGAACAGCTCGCCGACCTCGACGTCGGTCAGGCCGGTGCCGACGAAGGCCCGGACCGAGCGCCGCCTCCGCATCGTGGCGGCGAGCGAGACCGAGCCCGCCGAGCCCACCGAGCCGGACGGCGGAAGGGGTCGGGTCGTTGTCGGGGGCCGGGTCCGGCGCGTCTGAGCCCCGCACCCGGCCCCACCTGCGGCGGTGACCAGGCCCGCCGCGACCGCCCACGCCTGGCGCCGGGTCGGCTCCATCTCGCCACGCTAGCGCCACCCGGCACGGCCCGGGCCGCGGATGTGGGCCGCGGCACGCCTGTCGGCCGGGACGATGCCCGGTGCGACGCTCTAGGCTGCCGACATGGTCGACGTCGCCGGGAGCCATGGATTCGCCGGGAGCCACGGATGAAGTGGACGATGCTCATCCTCCGGTACGTCCTCGAGCTGGCGGCGCTCGCGGCATTCGGGGTCTGGGGCTGGTGCCTCGTCGACGGGCCGCAGCGCCTCCTCACCGCCGCGCTCGCCGTCGCGGTGGCCGCCAGTGTCTGGGGCATCTTCATGGCGCCGAAGTCGACCCAACGACTCAACGACCCCGCTCGGCTGGCGACGGAGGTCGCGTTCTTCATCGCCGCGGGGGCCGCGCTGTGGGCCGTCGGCCGGCCCTGGTGGGGGGCGGTGTTCGCGGCGGTGGCCATCGGCAACGCGGCCGTCATCCGCCGCTGGGAGGGCGAGGTCGTCGGCCTGATGAACCCCGGCTGACCCGCTCCAAATAGGCGTCCACGGGGGCTCCCCCGGGCGCCGCACCCCGTGCTAGGTTCGCAGCGGTTGCGTCACAGCAGATCCATGCAGGTCCACAGAACGCCCGCCTGGTACCACAGCAGGCGGGCGTTGGGTTTGGCTGGGGAGCGGCGACGCACCCGTTGGATGTCGCGCCGGGCGGCGTCCACTGCAACAGCACTCAAAGGAAGCACGAAGTACATGGCACAGGGCACCGTTAAGTGGTTCAACGCCGAGAAGGGCTACGGCTTCATCGCCCAGGAAGGCGGGGGCCCCGACGTGTTCGTTCACTACACCGCCATTGACGTCCAGGGCTACCGGTCCCTCGAAGAGGCCCAGCGGGTCGAGTTCGAGGTGACCCAGGGCCCCAAGGGGCCGCAGGCCGACCAGGTTCGCCCCATCTGAATCGAGGACCCTCGGGTCTTTGAGCGAGGCCCCCTCCGGGAGTGATCCGGCGGGGGCCTCGTCAGGTCCACTCAGCGGGCCAGGTCGGTGAGGAACGCCCGGGCGATCGGGGCCGCCACCGAACCGCCGCTCGCGCCCTCCTCGACGAGGACGGCGAACGCCACGTCGCCCTGGTAGCCGACGAACCACGCCCGGGTCTGCGGCGGGGTCGCCGTCCCGAACTCCGCGGTCCCGGTCTTCCCGGCCACCGGGCCCCCCGGCGTGCCCCGCAGGACGGTCCCGGTGCCCTCGGTGACGACCCGGCGCATCAGGGCGCGGATGTCCTTGGTCGCGCCGGCGTCGAGGGCGGTGGGCGACCCGGTCCCGTCCTCGCCCGAGGCCTCGGATGGGGTGACGAGGGTGGGCGTGATGAAGGAGCCCCGGGCGATCGAGCCGACCATGACGGCGAGCGAGACCGGCGAGACCTCGATGCGTCCCTGGCCGATCGCCGCGGCCGCCTGGTCGGTCGCCCCGTTCGTCTGCGGCACGCTGCCGGCGAACGCCCCGTCGACCCCGAGGGTGCTGGCCCAGCCCCCACCGACACCGAGCGCCCGTGCGTCCGTCGTCAGCTGGGCCGGAGCGAGCCGGTCGGCCAGGCCGATGAAGGCCGTGTTGCACGAGTGGGCGAAGTCGTCGCCGAAGGTGGGGTTGCCGAGCGACTCGCCCTCGTAGTTGCCGAAGCTCTTGCCGTTGACGACGACCGACGGCGGACACGCGACCGACGTCGACGGGGTCGTCACGCCGCCGGTGAGGTAGGCGTACGTCGTCGCGACCTTGAAGGCCGACCCCGGGGCATACCGCCCGGCGAGGGCCCGGTCGAAGCCGTTCCACGGGGAGTTCGCGACCGCGAGGATGCCGCCGGTAGGGATGTCGACGGCAACGAGCGCGGCCGGCACGTCACCGGCGCCCCGGAGGGCGTCCTCGGCGGAGGCCTGGATGCCGCGGTCCAGGGTGGTCTGGACGTCCTCACCGTCGACCGGCAGAGCGTCCAGCAGCACCGTCCCGGTGCCCGACACGACGGTGTATGCCGGGGTGCCGGCGAGCGTGCTGTCGTACTGCCGCTGCAGACCGGACACGCCGGCCCGGTCGCCCGCGGCATACCGACCACCGCTCGCCTTGACCAGCTCGGCGGTGACCTCGCCGTAGCTGCCGAGCAGCGGCTGGCCGAAGGCCCGGGTCTGGGCGAGCGGCTGGGTCGTCTTGGGGTAGATGACCCCGATGAGGGCATCGAGCCGGCCGCGGAGGCGGGTGAAGTCGGACTCGCGGAAGGTGATGACGGGGATGGGGGCCTTGGAGCCGGACTTCTGCGCGGCGCGCAGCTTGGCGACGAGCGACCCGGCGGGCTCGCCGACGAGCGGCTCGAGCTGGCGAACGGTCGCCACGGTGGCCCGGGCCGGGTCGATCTGGACGGGGTAGACCGTGCCCTCGGGCATGAGCGCATCGCCGCCGCGGTCGAGGAGGTTGCCGCGGGCGCCGTCGACCCGGTGGATGGCCACGGTGTCGCCCCGGGTGATGGCGGGGTCCCACGTCGACCCCCGGTCCGGCGCGGCCACCGCCCACGTCCCCCCACGTTCCACGACGTGGACGGGGACGGAGTAGCGCCAGACGGTCCGGTCGGGCAGGGTCCAGGAGACCGACACGGGGGCCTCGGCGCGCGCCTCGGTGCGGGTCAACGTGCCGACGGTGGCCACCACGGGAGCGTCGCCCATCCCTGCGAAGGTCGCCGTGAAGGATGCGGCTGCGCCGGGCTCCACGAAGCGAACGGCACCCAGGTCGCGGGCGGAGTAGCCCGCCGCGAACGCCGCGACGACGGCTCGGGCGCCGGCGTCACGGGTGTGCTCCCGGTCGAGCCACCACCACGCCCCACCGGCGACTGCCGCGACGATGAGCGCGACGATGAGGCCGGCACCGACGGCTCGTATCCTCATGCGCCCCTTCCCACCATCTCGACGGCCCGGGGCGGTGCGGCAGTCCGCTCGGACGCCGCGTGGACTGTTCGCCCAGAATTCACCTTTACACTAGGAAGTCCGACGGGGCCAGCAGGCCCGCCGGTGGCCCCGTGTCTGGCTATCCGGCCGATACGGAAAGGTCCCTCCTTCGTGACCGAACGCGCGCGTGCGACGGGTGACGTCCCGCCGCCTCGGCGACCGGGAAGACGCCGCCGTGCCCGGCACGCCGCGGTGAAGAACCACCGTGGCCTGCGCCGCACCGCGGTCGCCCTGTCGGGCGCCCTCGTCCTTGCGCTCGGTCTCGGCGTTGCGGCATACGCCAAGCTCAACAGCAACATCTCGCGGGTCGACGTCACCGCCGAGATCGGCGCCGACCGCCCCACCGAGAAGGTCGCCACCGCATCGACCGGCCCACTCAACATCCTCGTTCTCGGCTCGGACAACCGGTCCTCGCTCGGCACGAACAAGTACGGGACGGCCGCCGGGTCCCGCTCGGACACGACGCTGCTCGTCCACGTCTCCGGTGACCGCACGTGGGTCAGCGTCGTCTCGATCCCCCGTGACTCGATGGTGAAGGCCCCGCCGAACTGCTCGCCGAAGGCCCCCAAGAGCCAGTGGGAGGTCCGGCAGTTCAACCTCAACTTCAACGACGGCGGCCCGGGGTGCGTCATCCGCACCATCGAGGGCAACACCGGGATCTTCATCAACCACTACGCCGTCGTGAACTTCAACGGGTTCAAGGGCATGGTCAGCGCCCTCGGCGGCGTCGACGTCTGTACGCCGGTGGCGATCGACGACCCCGACTCCGGGCTCAAGCTGACGGTCGGGCGGCACCACCTCAACGGCAGCCAGGCCCTCGGCTACGTCCGGGTCCGCGAGACCGTCGGCGACGGGTCCGACCTCGGGCGCATCGAGCGGCAGCAGGCCTTCATGTCGTCGGTGGCCCAGGAGGCCACCCAGTCATCGCTGCTGCTGCGACCGGACAAGCTCTTCTCGTTCCTCTCGGCCGCGACCCAGTCGCTGACGACGGACCCGAAGTTCTCCCTCGGGGTGATGAAGGACCTCGCCGACAGCGTCAAGGCGGTCGGCATGGACAAGATCCAGTTCGCCACCGTTCCCGTCGTCGGCTACGCCCCGGACCCCAACCGGGTCGCCTGGGCGTCCAGCGCCGACGAGCTGTGGTCGGCCCTGCGGGAGGACCGCCAGCTCGGCGCCAGGACCACGCCGGTCGCGGCCGTCGACCTGGGGCCCCTCACCGTCTCGCCGTCGAAGATCGCCGTCGAGGTCGTCAACTCCTCGGGGGCCTCCGGCCTGGCCGGCCAGGCGCAGGCGGCGCTGCGGGTCCAGGGCTTCAAGAGCGTGACCGTGGCGAACGGCACGACGGCGTCCGGTGCGGTCGTCGAGTATGCCGCGGGCCGGAAGGCCGCCGCCACCACCGTCGCCGCGGCCTTCCCGGGGGCGACCCTCAAGCAGGTCAGCGGGACGTCGACGCGCATCAAGGTGATCCTCGGCGTCGGGGCACCCAAGGCCGTCGCCGTCTCGAACCGCCTCGGCACCGCACCGCTCCCGGCCCAGCCGATCAGCGCCGACGCCGCCACCTTGCAGATCAAGACCCGCAAGGCGAGCGACAGCATCTGCGGCTGACCCGCCGGCGAGCGCCCCGACGGGCGGGGACGCGAGAACGCCCCGCACGACGGCGGGGCGTTCTCGGCGCGGAGGCGGAGGGATTTGAACCCTCGATGGGCTGTAGACCCAAACCCGCTTAGCAGGCGGGCGCCATAAACCGGACTAGGCGACGCCTCCAGACAGCCCCGACAGGGTATCCGCCCCGATGAGGCGAGAGCAAAGTGGCCCCGCGCCGGCCGACGTCGTCCTATGCTGCCTGGGCCGTCCGCCCTTGAGGAGGCTCTCTCATGTCCGACGCGCCGGTCCCTCCCGGACCCCCGATGCCCGCGCCCGGCCCCTCGGCCGGCGGCGCACCCCCGCCTGGCACGCAGCCCGTGGGCCCGGGCCCGGCGGCATACCCGTATGCCGCCCCGCAGCCGTATGGCCTCGCGCCCGGCTCCGTCTACGGCGGCCCGGAGGCAGGGCCGGGCGCGCCGGGTGAGAGTGCCGCGCTGCGCAAGGCGAGGATCGCGTTGGGATGGGCCATCGGCGCAGCCGTGGTCGCCTCTCTGGCGGCGGTCGCCGCGATCGTCGCCTTCCTGGTCTCGATGAGCAACACCGTCGATGGGCTCGGCGACGGGTACGCCATCGATGCCCGGCTCGTGGACTTCCACTCCGGCAGCGACGTCGACGGCTACCGGATGGAGACCGCGGTCACCGACGCCCTCGCGGCCGACGGGTCGACCGGCATCGACATCACCTGCCCCGAGACGGCGAAGCTGCGGGTGTCGTCGACCGTCGTGTGCACCGGCACGTTCGACGGGTCGGACAACTGGGTCCTCGTCGTCTACGTCGTCGACGACACCGGCAGCCTGCTCGTCACCGAGTACTGACCGCGGACAGGGGGCGCCGCGCCGTCGCTGTCTCCGGCTCGTCGGCCGCTGCCGTGGGGAGCCGCCCCCCGTCACCACGGTCCGTCCGGAAGATCCACCAGCGCATGGCGACGAACTTCACCGCGGTCGCCAGCGCCGTGGCGACGCCCAGGGCCGTCGTCTCGAGCCAGGTCGGCGCCCCGGGCACGAGGAGGGTGAGCAGCGCCAGGCCACCCGAGGTCATCGCCAGCGTGAGCGCGAAGACGACGAGCCCCTGGGCCTGATGGCGCGCGTGACCCTCACGGCCACGGAGCTGGAAGGTCCAGCGCCGGTTGGCCGCGGTGTTGAAGACGGTGGCGAGCAGCAGGGCCGCGGCGTTGGCGGCCTGGGCCGAGGCGACCCCTCCGGCGCGGAAGCCGGCGAAGAGCCCCAGGTGGACGGCGGTGCTGACGACCCCGATGACGAGGAAGGTCAGCACCTGGCTCCCGACACCGCGCCCGGGTAGCCGACGGCCCATCCGCCGGGCGATGTCCTCGGTGGGCAGGGTGCCCCGGGCGAAGGCTCGCCGCATCCGCCACACCCCGGCGAGGTCGTCCCGCGCGGTGGCGACGACGTCGACCCGGCTGTCCGGGTCGTCGAACCAGTCGACCGGCACCTCGTGGACCCGCAGGCCGCACCGCGTGGCGAGCACGAGCAGCTCGGTGTCGAAGAACCATGTCGGGTCCTCGACGAGCGGGAGCAGCTCGTGGGCGACGTCGGCCCGGATCGCCTTGAAGCCGCACTGCGCATCGGAGAACGTGGCGCCGAGGGCGGTCCTGAGGATGAGGTTGTAGCCGCGCGAGATGAGCTCGCGCTTCGGCCCCCGCACGACCCTGGAGTCCCGGTGCAGCCGGGTCCCGATGGCCAGGTCGGAGTGCCCCGACATGAGCGGCGCGAGGAGTGGCCAGAGGGCGTCGAGGTCGGTCGAGAGGTCGACGTCCATGTAGGCAAGGACGAGCGCGTCGGACTCGAGCCACACCTCCTTCAGGGCCCGCCCGCGCCCCTTGGCGTCGAGGTGGACCGCTGCCACTCCCGGCAGCTCCTGGGTGAGGGCCGTGGCCACCGTCCACGTCGAGTCGGTGCTCGCGTTGTCGGCGACCGTGATGCGGAACGGGTACGGGAAGGTGTGGACCAGGTGGGCGTGCAGCCGCCGGACGCTCGGTGCGACGGTGTGCTCCTCGTTGTAGACCGGGATGACGACGTCGAGCACGGTGCTCATGGCTGAGGTCCCTTTCGTCGTGCGCCGGTCAGCCGGCCGTCGTCGAGGACGCGCCCGACAGCGGCTGGGTGAGGTCGTAGAACGTGGAGGTGCCGATCGTCACCTGGGTGTAGTTCTCCGAGACCCAACTGGCGATCTCGTCGGCGACGTTCGACCCGCCGTTCTGGCGGCCGAACCCGCCGCCGGAGAGGAAGTAGTGGATCCTGCCGTCGGCGACGTCCTGCTCGAACTGGGCCAGGGTCGGGGACGGGTCGGAGCCGTTGAAGCCGCCGATCGCCATGACCGGGAGCTGGGCGCCGAGCTGGAGCCCTGCGGCGTTCTGGGAGCCGACGGCGGCGGCGACCCAGGTGTACTGGTCGGCGTTCTCCGACAGGGCCGCGACGACCTCGGTGCTCGGGTTCGTCCCGTTGAGGAGACCACCTGCGCCCTGCTGGTTCGGCGCGCCCTGGGTTCGGCGCGCCTGGTTGGCCGACCTGGTTGGGCCCGACCTGGTTCGTGGCGCCGGGCCGACCC
The DNA here is from genome assembly GCA_963771015.1 of uncultured Actinomycetota bacterium. GTDB lineage: Bacteria > Actinomycetota > Actinomycetes > Actinomycetales > Dermatophilaceae > CAVSJJ01. Next base: position 142,050 of record CAVYRN010000007.1, on the reverse strand, counting down.
GGCTGGGTGGGGCCGACCGGGCCGCCGAAGCCCCCGGGCGGCCGACCTCCGCCGCCGAACCCGCCGGTGCTCGGGCCGGCCGTGACGATCGACCCGGAGTGGCCGGTCGAGACCGTGGTCGCGGCATAGGCGGCCGGCCCGGCGAGGGCGGCGACGAGTGCGGCGCCGACGATGACCGGGATGGCACGACGGTCGACCCGCGAGACGGCGAGGAGGAGCAGCGCGGCGGCCATGCCGACCGCGAGGACACCGACCCGCAGCCAGTCGCCGTAGGCCGTGGTCCGCGACAGGAGGATGAAGCTCCACGTCGCGGCCGCTGCGGTGGCCGCGGCGAGGGTGACCGAGCCGACGGCCCGGTTGCGGTGCTCCCACGCCTCGACAGCACCCATGCCGACCAGCGCGGCGACCGCGGGGGCGAGAGCGACGGTGTAGTACTCGTGGAAGATCCCCTCCATGAGCGAGAAGGTCAGGCCGGTGACGAGCAGCCAGCCGCCCCATACCAGGTATGCCGCGCGGCGCGGGTCGGTGCGGGGCCGGCGGCCGCGCAGGTAGAGGCCGACCGCCAGGAGGACCAGCGCGCTCGGGATGAGCCAGGAGATCTGGCCGCCGATCGCGGACGAGAACATCCGGGTGATGCTGCCGGTGCCGGAGTTCGGGCCGATCGAGCCGGCCTCGTCGCCGCTGATCCGGCCGAAGCCGTTGTAGCCGAACGTGAGCTCGAGGAACGAGTTGGTCTGGCTGCCGCCGACGTAGGGCCGCATGCTCGCCGGGACGAGCTCGACGATGGCGACCCACCAGCCGGCCGACAGGACCATCGCGGCGACCCCGACGACGGCCCCGGTGATCCGGCGGCGCAGCGTCGTGTCGGCGGCCACGAGGTAGGCGATGCCGAAGAAGGGCACGACGAGGAGGACCTGGAGGGTCTTGGTGAGGAAGCCGAGGCCGATGAAGACCCCGGCGAGGGCCATCCACCGGGCCGAGCCCCGCTCGATCGAGCGCAGCGTGGCGTAGGCGCCGAGGGCCATCAGCATGACGAGCATGGCGTCCGGGTTGTTGAACCGGAACATGAGGACGGCGACGGGGGTGAGCGCGAGGACGGCGCCGGCGATGAGCCCGGCGGCGGCACCGAAGTACCGCTTCACCGCGGCATACACGATCCCGACGGTGGCCACTCCCATGAGCACCTCGGGCAGGAGGATGGCGAAGGAGCTGAGCCCGAAGACCCGGACCGACAGCGCCATGGCCCACAGGGCGGCCGGCGGCTTGTCGACGGTGATGGCGTTGGCGGAGTCGAGGGAGCCGTAGAAGAAGGCCTTCCAGCTCGCGCTGCCCGCCTGGGCGGCCGCGGAGTAGAAGCTGTTGGCGTAGCCGCTCGCCGTCAGGTTGTAGAGGTAGAACGCCGCGGTCGCGAGCAGCAGCCCCAGGAGTGCCGGACGTGCCCACGTCGGGTCGTCGTCGGGGCCTCGCAGCCACCGGGCCACCTGCCCGCCGGAGCCGGCGGTGGGGGCGAGCGTCGACGGCGCCGGCGCCGCGGGGGCCTCGGCCGGTGCGGGGGTGAAGGTCATCGCGTTCATGAGTTTCACTGTCCGGTCGGGCCCTGTGCCGGCCCTGTGTGGTGCCTTTTCCCGCCGGATGAGTGGTCTGCGACGATGGCCGTCGTGGATGTGACGATTCGAGGGGCCCGGGTCGACGAGCTGGCCGACGTGGGCCGGGTGACCGTCGACGCCTACGCGGCGGACGGGTACGTCACGGCCGATGACCCGTATGCCGCCCTGCTCGCCGACGCCGCGGGACGCGACCGCGACGCGGAGCTGTGGGTCGCCGTGGGCGAGGACGACCGGCTGCTCGGCACGGTGACGTACGTGCGGCCGGGGTCCTCGCTCAGCGAGATCGCCGGCCCGGACGAGGCGGAGATCCGGATGCTGGCGGTCATCCCGCAGGCCCGCGGGCGCGGGCTGGGGGAGCGGCTCACCCGTGCCTGTGTCGACCGGGCTCGCGATGACGGGTATGCCGAGCTCGTCCTGTCCAGCGCGACATGGATGCACGCGGCGCACCGGGTCTACGAGCGGATGGGTTTCGAGCGGGTGCCGGATCGGGACTGGTCGCCACGCGACGGCATCTCGCTCGTGGCGTACCGGCTGTCGTTGCGTCCCTGAGCGACCTGCGAGGGCACCCGGGTCAGGCCGGCCGGGTCAGGCCCGCCGGGAGGAGAACCGAGAACGTCGTGTCGCCCGGCCGGCTCGACAGCTCGACCCGTCCGCCGTGGGCCTGCCCCACCGCGGCGACGATCGACAGTCCGAGACCGGTGGATCCGGCACCCCGGGACCGCGACTCCTCGCCGCGGGTGAAGCGCTCGAAGACGTTGCGCTGCAGGGCGCCCGGGACACCGGGGCCGTCGTCGTTGACGCTGAGCCGCACCCACTCGCCTTCGCGACGCAGCCGCGTCACGACCGTGGTCCCGGAAGGGGTGTGGGTGCGTGCGTTGGCGAGGAGGTTCGCGAGGATCTGGTGCAGGCGGGCCTGGTCTCCGGGAACCTCGATGGGCTCGTCCGGTACGTCGAGCTCCCACAGGTGGTCGCGGGATGCGGCGTGCGCGTCGCCCACCGCGTCCACAGCGAGTCGGGTCAGGTCGACCGGCTCGCGCTCGAGGGGACGTCCGGAGTCCAGGCGCGCGAGGAGGAGCAGGTCCTCGACGAGCGCCTGCATCCGCAGCGACTCCGACTCGACGCGGGCCATCGCATGGGTGACCGACTCGGGAACGGGCTCGCTCTCGCGACGCGACAGCTCGGCATACCCACGGATGGACGCGAGCGGCGTGCGGAGCTCGTGCGAGGCGTCCGCGACGAACTGGCGGACCCGCTGTTCGCTCTCGTGTCGGGACTGCAGCGCGCTCTCGACGTTGTCGAGGAGGTTGTTGAGCGCGAGGCCGACCTGGCCGACCTCGGTATGCGGGTCGGCGTCCTCCTCGGGAACCCGCGCGGCCAGCGCGACGGCGCCGGAGTCGAGCTTGAGCTGGGAGACCTTGCGCGCCGTCCCGGTCACCCGGTTGAGCGGCTCGAGGTTACGGCGCACCAGGAAGCTGCCGCCCAGGAAGACGGCGATGAGACCGACGGCGGTGCCGGCCACGACGAGGGTGAGGAGGTTGGCCACGGTCTCGTCGACGCCCTTGGTCGTCACGCCGGTGATGAAGACGACCCCGGCGGGGGAGCGGCGGGCCACCAGGAGGTAGCTGCCGATGTCGCCGCCGAGGTTGACGCGTTTGGGCTCGAGGCTGAGCTGGGCCGCCTGGAGCTGGTCGATCTGGGACTGGTCGAGGGTGTCGTTGGCGCCCTGGTCGTTGACGACCTGGTTGACCCGGATGCCGGTGAGCGCGTTCGTCGCGACCTGGCCGTTGATGAGGCCGAGCTGGAGGATCGAACTGGCGCTGCCGGGCAGGCCGATGGGGGCGTGGTCGCCGTCGCGCTCCGGCGGCTGGACGCCGAGGACGCGCTGGGAGGCGTTGCGTAGGTCGGTGGTCAGCTGGTCGGTGAGGTACCGCTGGGTCGCGACGACGGTCAGGGCCCCGGTGATCGGCATGATGACGGCGACGAGCAGGAGCATGCTCCCGACGAGCTTGGCGCGCAGCGTCCACGTCGAGGGCCGGGTGAGGGCGGCAGGGCTCATGTACGGCGACTAGTCAGCGGGCTTGAGGACATAGCCGACGCCGCGCATGGTGTGGATCATCGGAGCGCGACCGGCGTCGATCTTCTTGCGGAGGTAGGAGATGTAGAGCTCGACGACGTTGGCCTGTCCGCCGAAGTCGTAGTTCCACACCCGATCAAGGATCTGAGCCTTGGACAGGACGCGCTTCGGGTTGCGCATGAGGTAGCGCAGCAGCTCGAACTCGGTTGCCGTCAGCTGGATCTCGTCCCCGCTTCGGGTGACCTCATGGCTGTCCTCGTCCATCGTCAGATCACCGACGACGAGCAGCGAGCTCGCGTCGTTGGCGATGACCGCCGTGCGCCGCATGAGGGCACGCAGTCGGGCGACGACCTCTTCGAGGCTGAACGGCTTGGTCACGTAGTCGTCTCCGCCCGCCGTCAGGCCGGCCACCCGGTCCTCGACGGCATCCTTGGCCGTGAGGAAGAGCACGGGGACGTTGGGGCTGTCGGCCCGCATCCGGCGGAGTACCTCGAGGCCGTCGAAGTCGGGAAGCATCATGTCGAGCGCCACGGCGTCCGGGCCGAACTCGCGGGCGGCCTTGACCGCCTGGGTGCCCGTCGCGGCCGTGCGGACCTCCCAGCCCTCATAGCGCAGCGCCATCGACAGCAGCTCGGTGAGGTTGTCCTCGTCGTCGACGACGAGGACCCGGACCGGAGTGCCGTCGGGGCGCTGGAGCTTCGCGGAGGTGACAGTGGGCATGGCGCTCATGACATTGGAGTGAACAGCAGCAGCATACGCGGACTCCATGGGTTTGCTGTGTGGATTCTGTGAAGCGTGGATGAGGCGGGTGGGCCTCTGCTGGGAGCCGGCAGGGAGGTCTCGGGTCGTTGGCCGTTCGTGCCGGGTCTCGCCGCGAGGCTCAGTCGCTCGATACGCCTCCCACAGTGGTGGCACAGGTTCGGGTCGGACCGTGGGGGCAGTTCGTCACCGAGACCAGGAGACCTCAGCCCGATGGCCACCTCGCAGACCCCGTCGACCGCCGCCGACCCGGCGTGGACCGTCGTGTCCGACCCGGCAGACCCGGCCACGCTCGGCCAGTCGTCCCACGAGCCGCCGCCGGAAGACGGCATACCGGCCCCCACGCCGACGCCGAGCACGGCACCGGCCATCACACCGCCGCGCTGGTCGGGCAAGAAGACCGCCGTCGCCGCCGCGCTCGCCATCGGGCTGTCCTCGGTGGGCGCCGTCGCCGCGGCCGCCGGCCTGCAGCAGGGGACAGGTGGCGCCGTCGACGGGCGCGGTGGGCCCGGGCGGCAGGGCGGCTTCCCCGGTCAGGGGCAGTTCCCGGGCGGGGGCCAGCTCCCCGGTCAGGGACCGGGCCAGCTCCCTGGCCAGGGGCAGCCGCAGGGGCGGCTGGGCACCGGATCGCAGCAGGGCCCGGGGCAGGGCCAGCTGCAACAGGGGTCCGGTGCCCAGCCACCCCGTCAATAGCCCACCAACAGGCGGCTTCGTGACAGAGCTGTCTCGTCAGCACGTCGCCTATGGGGTGAGATGGTGACGGGCCGGTTCCACGTGAGGTGGTTCCGGCCCGTCAACACGCTGCCTACGGGTGAGATGGTGACGTCGGGGTGTTCTCGACGTCGAGGTGGTGGGGCTACTCGACGCCGAGGCGCTCCTTGAGGGTGCCGAGCTCGTCGCGCAGCTGGCTCGGCAGGTGGTCGCCCATCTTGGCGAACCACTCCTCGATGAGGGGGATCTCGGCCTTCCACTCCTCGTCCGTGACGGCGAGGACCTCGGCGACCTCGTCCTCGGTCATGTCGAGGCCGGTGGTGTCCAGGGCGCCCGGCGCCGGGACGAGCCCGACGGGGGTCTCGACGGCCTCTGCGACGCCGTCGAGGCGCTCGACGATCCACTTGAGGACACGGGCGTTGTCGCCGAAGCCCGGCCAGAGGAACGAGCCGTCCTCGCTCTTGCGGAACCAGTTGACCTGGTAGATCTTCGGCAGCTTGGACTCGTCGTGCTGCTTGCCGATGTCGAGCCAGTGGTCCATGTAGGAGCCGGCGTTGTAGCCGATGAACGGGAGCATCGCCATCGGGTCCCGCCGGACGACACCGACGGCGCCGGTCGCGGCCGCGGTCGTCTCGGACGAGAGCGTCGCCCCGACGAACACACCGTGCGCCCAGTCGCGCGACTCGTAGACGAGCGGGACCGTCGTGGCCCGGCGCCCGCCGAAGAGGATCGCGTCGATCGGCACCCCGTCAGGGTTGTCGTACTCGGGGGCGATCATCGGGCACTGGCTGGCGGGGGTGGTGAACCGGCTGTTGGGGTGGGCGCTGACCTCGGGGCTGTCGGGAGTCCAGTCGCGGCCCTTCCAGTCCGTGAGGTGCGCCGGCTTCTCCTTGGTCATGCCCTCCCACCAGATGTCGCCGTCGTCGGTGAGGGCGACGTTGGTGAAGATCGAGTTGCCCTTGTTGACGGTGTGCATCGCCATCGGGTTGGTGTTCATGCCGGTGCCGGGTGCGACTCCGAACAGACCGAACTCGGGGTTGACGGCATACAGCCGACCGTCGGGGCCGAAGCGCATCCAGGCGATGTCGTCGCCGACCATCTCGGCCTTCCAGCCCGGGATCGTCGGCTGGAGCATCGCAAGGTTGGTCTTGCCGCACGCGCTCGGGAACGCGCCCGCGATGTAGTGGACCGAGCCGCTCGGCGAGGTGAGCTTGAGCAGCAGCATATGCTCGGCCATCCAGCCCTCGTCGCGCGCGATCGCGCTCGCGATCCGCAGCGCGTAGCACTTCTTCCCGAGCAGCGCGTTGCCGCCGTAGCCGGAGCCGTAGGACCAGATCTCGTGGGCCTCGGGGAAGTGGGCGATGTACTTGGTGTCGTTGCAGGGCCACGGGACGTCGGTCTGGCCGGCCTCGAGAGGCGCGCCCACCGAGTGCAGGCCCTTGACGAAGGTGGCGTCCAGCTCCTCCATCTCGGTGAGCACCGGGGTCCCGATGCGGGCCATGATCCGCATGTTGACGACGACGTATGCCGAGTCGGTGATCTCGACGCCGAACATCGGGACCGTGGCGTCGAGGTGGCCCATGACGAACGGGATGACGTACATCGTGCGGCCCGTCATGCACCCGCGGTAGAGCTCGGTCATCGTCTCCTTGAGCTCGACCGGGTCGGCCCAGTTGTTCGTCGGGCCGGCGTCCTCCTCGCGCTCCGAGGCGATGAAGGTGCGGTCCTCGACGCGTGCCACGTCGCTGGGGTCGGAGGCGCACCAGAACGAGTTGGGCTTCTTCTCCTCGTTGAGCTTGACGAACGTGCCGGCGGCGACGAGCTCCGCGGTCAGCCGGGTCCACTCGTCCTGGGACCCGTCGACCCACACGATGCGCTCCGGGGTGGTCAGCGCGGCCACCTCGTCGACCCAGGCCTGCAGGCCCCGGTGGCTCGTGCCGTGCGTCTGGTCGGCTGTCGCGGTCATGTCCCCGTCCTTCCGTCCTCGTCCGCGAGGACTTCGGTCATGCCGGTCGGCGGCTTCGGTGTCCTCATCGGACGCACGCCGGGCAGGTGGATGCTTCGTCAATCACGCTACATGCGCCGCGGGCGTCCCTGCGCGCCGGGGAGGGTTGACTCGGTCACGCTCGTGGACCGTGCGGCGAGTGGGCCGGGGGCGTGGGCGGGCGGCATACCGGTATGCGGTGAGCGGCGCGCGGCGCGGGCGGCGCACGTCGGGCGAGACGTGTGGCAACGGATTTCCGGCTCCGGGGGCGCACCCGGTACGCTTGCCGATCGTCGCCCGGACGCCGGGTGGCCTGCGCCCGTAGCTCAACGGATAGAGCATCTGACTACGGATCAGAAGGTTGGGGGTTCGAATCCCTCCGGGCGCGCTCTGTGTTGAGACAGAGGATGAAGGCCCTGACCAGCGGAGACGCGGGTCGGGGCCTTCGCTCCGTCCGGCATCCGGATGGGCTCGCCGGGGGGCGTGGGCCCCACAATGGGCCCCAGAATTCGGCAGTCGGGCCTGACCGGCATGGCCGGATGGCTCGAGCCGGTGGCCGTGCCAGTCGCGGAGCCGACCCGGATCATCCACGCGGACCGGCCACGTCCGGCACTCTGTGACCACGCGAGATGACGTGATGACCATGGCGAAGCTCAAGGCGGACCACGGCAGCATCGGGCCCCGAGATGACGCAGGTGTGCGGAGTCGACGCACATGTCTCCGCAGGCCCGGATGGTGAGCGTCGCGGCGGTGCGTACCGGCCGAGTCGTCGCCACGTGGCTGGGAAGGTCCCCACCCGGGTGGTCGGACCTCGGCCGGCGCTGCGAGAGCAGGCCCTGGCCGAAGCCGTGGCACTGTGACGAGGTGTCTGCCGAAGCAGATGCTGCAGGAGGCGCTGGCTCACGTCGAGGTTGTGCCGAGCGCGCCCAGCCCGAATGCGTCTGCTGTCGACCTTGAACCTCCTGGGTCTCCCGTGGGGTCGACGCGCAGCAGATCGGTGTCGAAGATCCGAATCGTCCCCTTGCCGTTGGCCTTCGCCGCGTACATCGCCACGTCGGCGCGGTGGACGAGCTGTTCGACATCGGTCACGTCCTTCGCAGTCGCGACGCCGACGCTGGCACCGACGTGCGCCACGCCGCCGACGACCAGTACGGGAGCCGCGATCAGATCCACGATCCGCTGCGCGACCTTTGCAGCTGCCGCACCGCCGGTGCCGGGCAGCAGCACGGCGAACTCATCCCCACCAAGGCGTGCACACAGGTCCTGCGGACGGGTTGCCTCCCGCAGCCGCGCTGCGACCTCCCCGAGCACGCTGTCACCCGCGCGGTGGCCGAAGACGTCGTTGACGTCCTTGAAGTCATCGATGTCGACGTACAGGACGCTGGTCTCACTGGCAGCCGTCGCCGCGACCGTCGTCGATAGTGCGGCGTTGAAGGACATCCCGTTGGCCAGGCCCGTCAGGCTGTCGCGCGTGGCCTGCTCCGACAGCTTCTGGTGCATCTCACTGTTGCGCAGCGCCAGGGTGACCTGGTTCGCCAGGGTCTCGACGGCGACGACCGCCTCGGTGGGCACCCTCCCCGGAGAGCCGAGGAGCAGCCAGGCTCCTTCGGGTTGGTTGTCCATCTCGGGCAGAGGTACACACACCCAAGCGCAGGGGGTACCCACGGCGACGTCCAGCTCGGCCCGGCCGTGGTCTGGCCCTGGGCTCGTTCCGCCGACGGCGTCGCACCCGGTCAGCACGGCCTCGGACAGCGTTTCCGGGACATCGGCGAATCCGCTGGTTGCGTACTCCACCCGCAGCATCGCTCCGGCCCTGACGACCTTCATCACCCGCAGCCCCGCCATGGCCGTGCAGATGTCGCCCGTCGCATCCCACCCGATCTTGCGGATCTCAACCGGGTCGCTGACGCGCAGCAACTGATAGCCCACCGACGCGTGCACGGCGTCGATCAGCGCCGTTCGCGCTCCGGCGTGCAGGATCCCCGCGAGGTGTCGCACCACAATGAGGACCAGGAGCATCATCGGGAGAGGGCCGAACAGGGGCCCCAACGCCAGACCTCCGGTGTGGCCCAGCACGTGCGGCCAAATCGTGGGTATCGCGAGGATCGCGCCCACGTAGAGGCCGTACCGCAACACGGCACGTTGCCCTGACCCGTACATGCAGCGGAACCACAGCGCGGCGAACACCACCGTGAGGACAACGGACGGATCGGGGCAGGCCAGGGCGAATGCCAGCATGACCACTGTGTCCAGCACGTCCATCGCCAAGGGAGCGCTCCGCCGCAGGTACCCCGTGCCCCAGGACAGCGCGAGGACTATCGCGCTGGCCAGGACGACAAGCGATCTTGTCCCGTCCCCTGCGGCGAGAGGTGCGACCAGGCCAAGAGGAAGGGACACCAGGGCAAGCAGGAGCATCAACCAACGCGTCGCCTCCTGAAGCTCCCCGGGCCGGCGAACCCGCGCCCACACCCCAGGAGGCATCGGGGACAGTCGTGGGGGGACCGCAAGCGCGTCTGTGCTGAGCATGCTCGTTCCCTATCGTTCGGTAGCTCGGCTGACCGCGTGGGTCCCGTGGCTTTGCGTCTCCGCCTTGCAGCGGGTTTGCCGTTTCGTCGAATCCCTCCGGCCTGGACGTCGCACTGCACGACATGCCCATCGAGGCCGGGCATTCCTACAGATCGATGGTCCCATCCACTCAGGTGCCCGTTCATGCACTTGGTGATACCGGTGCCGAGTCGGGTCCGGCATGGTGGTGCCGAGTGGCCGGTGGGCTTCCGACGATGCTTCTGCCGTTCCAGCCCGCGACGATGTCGACCGTCAGGAGCGCCGACATCGCAATGAGTCGCAGGGCGTGCATCCCGACGACGTGTGGAATGCGCAGGCAGGCGCCGGCGTCAGGCCAGGGTCTCGACGGCGAGGTCGCCCTCGGCATACCGCTTGCGGAGCACCTTCTTGTCGAACTTGCCGACGCTGGTCTTCGGGACTTCGTCGATGAGGGCCCAGCGCTCGGGGACCTGCCACTTGGCGAGCTTGTCGCCGAGGAACTCGCGCAGGCTCTCGGGCGTGGCCGTCGAGCCCTCGCGGAGCACCACGGTCGCGAGCGGCCGTTCGCCCCACCGCTCGTCGGGGACGCCGACAACGGAGGCCTCGAGGACGTCGTCGTGGGCCATGATCGCGTTCTCGACGTCGACCGAGCTGATCCACTCGCCACCGGACTTGATGACGTCCTTGGCCCGGTCGGTCAGGCGGAGGAACCCGTCGGCGCTCAGGCTGCCCACGTCGCCCGTGCGCAGCCAGCCGTCGTTGAACTTGTCGGCCATGTCGGCCAGCTCGGCCGGCGACTCACCACCGAACGCGTTGTACGACCCCGTGATCCACGGTCCCCGCACCTCGAGCTCGCCGACGGCCTGGCCGTCCCACGGCACCGCGCCCCCATCCGGACCGATGAGCCGCCCCTCGACGCCGAGCACGAGCCGGCCCTGGGAGGTCGCGTAGGACCAGTACTCCTCGGACCCGGGCTCGACCTCGGCCGGGGGCACCGCGGCCGTGCCGATCGGCGACATCTCGGTCATCCCCCAGGCGTGCGTGATCGTGATGTCGTGCTGCTCCTGGAAGGCCTTCATGAGGGACGGTGGTGCCGCCGAGCCGCCGACGATGAGCCCACGCACGGTCGACACGTCGACCTTGTGGTCCTCGAGGTAGTGGAGCAGGTCGAGCCAGATCGTCGGCACACCGGCCCCGAAGGTCACCTTCTCGGTCTCGATCATCTGGGCCAGTGGGGCTGCTTGGAGGAACCGGTCGGGCATGACCAGGCTCGCGCCGGTGGCCATCGCGAGGTAGGGGAAACCCCAGGCGTTGGCGTGGAAGAGCGGCACGACGACGAGCAGCCGGTCCCCCTGCTGTGCGTTGAGCGTCATCGCCGCCGTGATCGAGTGGAGGTAGTTCGACCGGTGCGAGTAGGACACGCCCTTCGGGTTGCCCGTGGTTCCCGAGGTGTAGCACATCGACGACGCGCTGTTCTCGTCGAGATCCTGCGGCCAGTCGTATGCCGCCGGCTGCCCGGACAGGAGGGAGGCGTAGTCGTGGACGCCCATGACGTGGGCCGGTGCCGAGAGCGCGTCGCGGGTGTCGTCGTCGACCGGTCCGTTGACCATGACGTGCTGGATCCTGGGCAGGTGGGGCAGCAGCTTGGCGAAGGGAGCGGCGAGCGTGTTGTCCACGATGACGACCTTGGCTCCGCCGTGGTTCGCCACGTAGAGGATCTGTTCGGGGAACAGCCGGATGTTGAGCGCCTGAAGCACGGCGCCCATCGACGGAACGGCGAGGTAGGCGGCGAGGTGCTCGGCGTTGTTCCACATGAACGTCGCGATCCGGTCATCGCCGTGCACCCCCAGCCCTTTCAGTGCATGGGCGAGCCGGGCGCACTGTTCGCCCACCTCGGCGTAGGTCGCGCGGCGTGGACCGTCCGCGGTCCACGTCACGACCTCCTGGTCGGCGTGGAGCGTCGTGCCGAAGCGGAGGATCTGGCTGATGAGCAGGGGCGTTGGCTGCATCGTGCTGTCCATGTGAGGTAGCCAACATGGAAGGGCCGGTCTTGGGAAGCCCTCGGCGGATATTGAGTAGGTCGGCGGATGCGGTCCCGTGCCCGACCGAGCGAGTCACCGGCGAGAGGACAGGCCATGGCGGTGGGCGCCTTCCGCACTCCAGGTGGACCTGTGGCGCCGGCGGTCACGACGGCACAGATGCGCGAGATCGACCGCGTCGCGGTCGAGGAGCTGGGCCCGAACCTCTACCAGGCCGCCGGCGGGCGCGAGGTCGACGTGCGTCACCTGACAGCTCTCCCGGCCGGGATCATCCTCGATGCGGTGCTGGGCTACAGCCTCGGCGGCGCGCCCCGAGGGGCGGGGAGCCTGTCGCTCGCGGCGGGGCGCGTTGCGGCGATCACCGGTGCGGCCACCACCCCACCCCTGATCGCGACGTCGGCCAGGTTGAACGTCGCCGGGTACCAGGCGACGGCGAACGTTCCCAGGGTGGCGCCGGTGGCCACGAGGTGGGGGTGCCCCTGGCCCAGACCGACGGAGCCGCCGCGGTTGGCGACGTGGACGATCCGGACCGGTGAGGACGCCCCACCCGCGCCGCCCTGCCGCACCGCCCACGCCTTCGTGACGACATCGGCCAGAAGCACGCCGGTCACCACAACGATCACCGACCACCGCCCTCCCGCCCAGGACGACCCGGCCTTAGGCGGGGACCCGTCGTCCAGCGGGCGACGCTGAGCCGCCGGTCGGACGCCAGGCGTCGTCACGCGCCCGCTGCGGATGTCGCCGTCCGGCTAGGCACTCATACCGAGCAAACCCGGTGGATCGCGGCCCTGCTTCCCGTTCCCGAACCGGGATCACCTACCCGTAGACGGACGGGTGACGGTCTCAGGCGGACACAGCCGCCGTCCCCGCCGTTGCGCGGACGGCGGCGACGGACCGCTCGACGGCCCGGGCGAGCGAGGGGTCGGCCCCCACCGGGAGGCTCCCGACCGGGAACCACGAGGCACCGGGCCCTGCGGACCCTGCGTCGACGGCGGCGATACCGACGAACCGGACGTCGTGGTGTCTGGCCCCCGGATCGCCGGCACACGGAGCCGGGTGGACGTCGAGATCGACCGGCGACGCCAAGACGAGGCGGATGTCCGGGGTTCCCGTGCCGGCCGAGGCGATCCGTAGCGCAGCGTCGGCGAGGGTGGGGTCCCCGGGCTCCCAGTGACCCTCCGGCAGGCCCCACGGCGCCGGCTCGGCCTCCCGGACGAGCAGGACCTGCTCCGCCGTGGGGTCGAGGACGACGAGGCTGGCGCTGACGTGCGCCGGCCTGGCGTCGGGGGAGAGGGCGTCGCCACGGCTGCGCAGGCGGGCGACGAAGACGTTCCGCATGCCGGCGTCGAACGGCGTCTGCGCCGGCCACCCCTCGAGGAGGTCGCGGGCGTGCCGGATGGGCTCGTCCGCCCTCGGCAGCGCCACGGCCGGCAGCGGATCGTGGACGGGGACCGGTGTCCGTGACGTGACGCTGCCCGCGCAGACCCCGCACTCGACGCAGCTCTCGCGGTACTCGGGACGCTCACGCAGGCCGAGGTCGACGCCCGCGGCATACGCGTTGGCACAGGCGGACTTCTTGAAGGCCGCGACCCCGCCCGCCCACAGCCGTTCGACGAAGGCGTCCAGGTGGCCCGTCGGCAGGGACCGGAGCGACGCGGTCGGCTCGCAGTCCAGCGGCTTGCCCACCGAGGCTCCCGTGTCGGGCCCGCCGAGGACGTCCGCGTCGAGCCGCGCGACGCCGCTGGTGGACCGGGCGATCGTGTCGTCCCAGTAGAGGCCGCCGACGACGCAGAGCGGAACGGCGTGGCGGCGGAGCAGGTCGACGATCTCGCCCGCGTCCTCGTCGGTCACGCCGGGGATGAACGGCTTCACCATGACGTTCGTCGGGACCCCCCGGTCCCGGAACGCCTCGAGGGTGAGCAGACGGCGCTCCGGCGGGTCGGCATACCGCTCGATCTCGGCGGCCCGGGTGACCGAGGACATCGAGGTTGAGAAGAGGAGCTGCCCCGGATGGGCGATGGCGTCGACGACCGCCTCCATCACCGGCTCGGGCAGCTCGAATCGGCTCATGAGCTGGATGGGGTTGCCCAGGGCGCACGCGGCGCGGACCCATTCGAGGGTGTGCTCGCGGTCGGCGTCGTTCGGCGGGAAGGGGTCGCCCCACGCGCCGATCGAGATGATGCTGCCGGAGCGACCGCCGACGTAGAGCGGGTGCTCGCGGACCCACGCGATGGAGGCGTCCACGCCGTACTCGTTGCGGTGCCCGCTGGGGAAGCGGTAGCCGAAGGACCGGGTGTAGCAGAACGCGCACCGGGCGGTGCAGCCGAGCATGGGGCTGAGGAAGAAGCGCCCGGCCCGGTAGCCCGGCTCACGGATGTCGGGCGCCCTCACGAGCGGGCTCCGGCACGGTCGTGGGAGGACGCGGTGGACACAGGAGGCGGCCTTTCTGGCAGAGCATCGAGTGTATGCCGGGGCGGCGGACCGGCTGCGGGCCGGCCGGCGCCGCCGAGCCTGCGGCCGGGAGTCCCGGCGTCGGCTGTGGTAGGCAGGACTCCATGAGCGTTGCACCGGCACGGTTCGGGTTGGTGGGGAGCGGCTGGCGGGGCGAGTTCTTCCTCCGGCTGGCGCGCTCGGCACCGGAGCGGTTCTCGGTATGCGGGGTGGTCACCCGGTCGGCCGACCGCGGCGCTCAGGTGGAGGCCTCCTGGGGCGTGCCGACCTTCCGGAGCGTCGAGGAGCTCGTGACGGTCGGTCGACCCGAGGTCGTCATCGTCTCGGTGCCGTGGGAGCAGGCCCCCGTCGTGACGGCGGACCTGGCGCGTGCCGGGGTTCGGGTCCTCACCGAGACGCCGCCGGCTCCGGATGCCGAGGGCCTCCGCGCGCTCTGGGCCGACGTCGGCGCGAGCGGGCTGGTCCAGGTGGCCGAGCAGTACCTCTTCATGCCCGCCCATGCCGCCCGGCTCGGCCTGGTCCGGACCGGTGCGATCGGTGAGGTGACCTCCGTCCAGGTGTCCTCGACCCACGACTACCACGCCGCGTCCATGATCCGCGGCCTCCTCGGCCGGGGGTTCGACCCGGTGACGGTGAGCGCCCAGGAGTTCACCTCTCCTCTCGTCGACCCCCTGGACCGGTCCGGGTGGACCGGCTCGACCATGCCGCAGCCGCGGGTGACCACGCTCGCGACGCTCGACTTCGGGCCGGGCCGGATGGGGGTGTACGACTTCACCGACAACCAGTGGTTCAACCCGTTCCGGGCGCGCCGGATCGTCGTCCGCGGGTCCCTGGGCGAGATCGTCGACGACACGATGGTCCGCCTCGCGGCGCCCGACACCCCCGTGGAGTCACCGCTGGTCCGGCGCCTCACCGGGCTCGACCTCAGCCTCGAGGGGCTCGAGGTCCAGCACCTCAGCGTCGACGGTGCGGTGCTGTGGCGCAACGAGTTCGTCGGCGCCCGGCTCTCCGAGGACGACCTCGCCGTCGCCGGCCTGATGGCCGCCGTCGCCGCCTGGGCACGCGACGAGGCGCCGGCACCGTACCCGCTCGCCGAGGGCTGCCAGGACCACCTGCTCGGCCTGGCCATCCACGAGTCGGCGGCGTCGGGGCGGCGCGTGACGACGGCCGTCGAGCCCTGGGCGCTGGCCTAACCGTCCGGACCGGCGAAGCGCTCGCCGGGCACGACCCGGCCGGCCGGGGCGCTGGCGGTGGCCGTGAGGAAGGAGGGCGCCCGAAGACCGGCGCGGGTGAAGGCGTCCTCAACGTGCGAGGCGACCCCGGTCGTGGACTCGGCCGGGACCAGCGCGATGGCCGATCCGCCGAACCCGCCACCGACCATGCGGGCCCCGAGAGCGCCGGCCCCGTGGGCTGCGGCGCAGGCGAGGTCCAGCTCGGGACACGAGACCTCGAAGTCGTCCCGCAGCGAGGCGTGGGACGCGTCGAGCACCGGTCCGATGGCGCGCAGGTCGTCTGACCGGCACAGCCGCACCACCTCACGCACCCGCTCGATCTCGGTGACGACGTGGCGGACCCTGCGGCGCAGCTCCTCGGTTCGTGAGCCGTCCGGGCCGTCGGCGCCCGCCGCGCCGAGCCGGTCCAGCGCCACCCCCAGCTCGGGGTACTCGATGGCCCGCAGGTCCGGCAGGCCGAGCACCCGCGTGGCCTCGCGGCACGCGTCACGACGGATGCCGTACTGCCCGTCGACGAGGGCATGGTGGGCGTGCGTGTCGATGACGAGAAGGGCGAGCCCGGCCGCGGCGAGGTCGAAGGGCACCGCCTCGATGGAGAAGTCCCGGCAGTCCAGGAGGGTCGCGTGCCCCGCCGTGGAGCGAAGGGATGCGGCCTGGTCGAGTCCCCCGGTCGGTGCCCCGGCGATGTCGTTCTCCGCTCGCGCGCAGAGCCGCGCGAGCCGGGCGCGCCCCTCGTCGGTGGCGGCCAGCCCGAGCCCGGTCACGTCGTCGAGGGCGACGGCCACGGCGCACTCCAGGGCCGCGGACGACGACAGGCCCGCGCCCAGGGGGACCCGTCCGTCGATGATGGCATCGAAGCCCGGCAGGTCGAGACCCTCGCTCCGGAACGCCCAGGGCACGCCGACCGCATAGCCGGCCCAGCCACGGACCGCCCCCGGTGCGACGTCCTCCAGCGCACCCGTCCAGCCCGCCCCGACGGCCTGCATCGACTCGACCCGGATCCGCTCGTCGCGCCGCGCGGCAAGGGCGACGTAGGTGCGATGCGGCAGGGCGAAGGGCAGGCAGAGGCCGCCGTTGTAGTCGACGTGCTCGCCGATGACGTTGACCCGGCCCGGTGCGGCCCACACCCCGTCGGGCTCGCGGCCGAAGACCTCCCGGAAGTGCGTTGAGAGCCCGGCGGCGACCGTCGCCGGGGCCGGGGCGTCGTACCAGTCGACCATCAGGCGGCCCGGTCGGTGCGGCGCGGTCGGTGCGTCGCCCGTGGCCGACGGGTCACGAAGCGACCTCCCGCAGGCGCGCGGCGATCGCCTCGGGTCGGGCGTCGTTGACCCACACCCCGGCCCCTGACTCCGACCCGGCCAGGTGCTTGAGCTTGCCGGGGGCGCGCAGCACGGAGAACAGCTGCAGGCGCAGCCGGGCGAGGTCGCGGCCGGGGCCGATGGGCGCCTGGTGCCAGCCGGCGATGTAGGGCAGGGCCGGCACCTCGTCGTAGTACCGATCGGCCCGGCGGAGCAGCTCGAGGTAGACCGTGGCGAGCTCGTCGCGTTCCTCGTCGTTCAGGGCCGGCAGGTCGGGGACGTCCCGATGCGGTGCCAGGTGCACCTCGACGGGCCAGCGGGCGGCCGCCGGCACGTATGCCGTCCAGTGCTCGCCGGTGAGCACGACCCGGGTCTTGGCGCGGCGTTCCGCATGGAGCAGGTCGCGCAGGAGGTTCCCGCCGGTGGCCGAGCGATGTTCGGCGGCCTGCCGCAGCAGGGCCTCGGTACGTGGGGTGATGAAGGGGTAGGCGTAGATCTGCCCGTGCGGGTGGTGCAGGGTCACGCCGATCTCCTGGCCCCGGTTCTCGAAGCAGAACACCTCACGGACCCCCGACAGCTGCGAGAGCTCGGCCGTCCGGTCGGCCCACGCCTCGACGACGGTGCGGACCCTGCGTGGGCTCAGCGTGGAGAACGCGGCGGTGTGGTCGGAGGTGAAGCACACCACCTCGCACCGGCCGTTGCCCGGCGCCTGCGCCCAGAGCGGCTCGTCGTCGACCAGCGGGTCGGTCGCGGACGCTCGCGTCGACAGGGACGGGAAGCGGTTCTCGAAGGCGACGACGTCGTAGTCGCCCGCCGGCACCTCCGACGGGGCGCGCCCGTGGCCGGTGGGGCACAGGGGGCACTCGTCGGTGGGTGGGAGGAAGGTACGCGTGTTGCGGTAGGAGGCGATGACGACCCACTCGCCGGTCATCGGGTCACGACGCATCACCGAGTCACCCGTCGACGGCGGCAGGTCTCGGGTGTCGGGAACCATGCGGTCCGTGGCGCCGCTGACGTAGGGCTCGGTGTCGTCGAAGTAGATGATCTCGCGCCCGTCCGCGAGCCGGCCCCGGGTCCGCCGGACCGATACTCCCGTTGTTCCCACCGTCGTCACCCTGCTTCCTTCCCGTCGACGGCCGGTGCCTCGGGAGCGACCGGCTCCTCCGTCGGGTCCCCGGCGCCCCGGCGCGGGACCAGGATGAGCTGGCGCACCTTGCTCCTCAGCCCGCGCTGCGCGTCCAGGTCCAGGCCGTCGTCCGTGACGAGCACGTCGACCTCGCCGAGGCGCGCCATCGAGCTGAGGCCTACGACGCCCCACTTGGTGCTGTCCGCCACGACGACGGTCTGGCGGGCCGACGCGATGAGGGCCCGGTTGGTCTCGGACTCCACGAGGTTGGGGGTGGTGAAGCCCGCCCGCTCGTCGAAGCCGTGTACCCCGAGGAACAGCCAGTCGACGTGGAGGGAGCGCAGGGTGGCGACGGCCACCGGGCCTACGAGGGCGTCGGACGGTGTGCGGATCCCGCCGGTGAGGATGACGGTGCGGTCGGCCCGGGGCATCGAGTTCATCGAGTCCCCCACGGGGAGGGAGTTCGTGACGACGGTGAGGTCGGGGACCCGACGCAGCTCGAGGGCGACGGCATACGTCGTCGTCCCTGCTGACAGCGCGACGGAGTCGCCCGGCGCGACCAGTGCCGCAGCGGCCGTGGCGATTCCCGCCTTCTCCGTGGTCTGCAGTCCCGACTTCACCGCGAAGGCGGGCTCCTCCGCGCTGCGTCCGGTGACGGCGGTGGCTCCGCCGTGGACCCGGGCGACGAGGCCCTTGCGGGCCAGGTGGCTGATGTCACGGCGAATGGTCATGTCCGAGACGCCGAGCTCCTCGACGAGGTCGCTGACCCGCACGGCGCCGGTGGCGCGTACCTCGTCCAGGATCCGTGCGTGGCGCTGCTGGGCGAACAACGTCAGGCCTGCTCTCGGACGAGGGCACACCCGCCCGGCGGCACCCGCAGGCTGCCCGAGACCGCGGCCTCGGACACGAGGTCGAAGCCCTCGGCGGGGATGTCGACGGCGGCCCCCGTGTGGTTGAGGACGATGAGGAAGGACCGGTCCTCGGCCCGGCGCCGCACGACCTCGACACCCGGCGACGTGGGCACCAGCGGCCGCACTCCCGCCTCGTCGGCGATGCGGCCGAGCAGGGCCGAGAGCGCGTCTTCGTCCAGAGCGGTCCCGACATACCACGCGACCCCCTCGCCGGCCCGGTGGCGGGTCACGGCGGGGTGTCCCTCGACGGGGCCGTCGACATATGCCGCCACCGCCTCGGCACCGCGCAGGTGGGTGAGCTCGGTCCACACGGTTCCGGTCCAGTCCGCGGAGCCGGGCCCGGCGTCCGACCCGTCGGCAGACGGCTCCAGCCGCACCGACTCCCCGGCGCGCAGCGGGAAGAACTCCTCGGTGCTGATGCCGAGGAGGTCGCGGAAGGCGCCCGGGTAGCCCCCGAGCCGGATGTGGTCGTTCTCGTCGACGAGCCCCGAGAAGTAGGTGACGACGACATGCCCGCCGGCCGCGGCGAAGCGGCTGACCGTCTCGGCCGCCTGGTCGTCGACGAGATAGAGCGACGGGACGAGGACGATGTCGAACCCGGACAGGTCCTGGCCCGGCCGGACGAAGTCGACGGCGATCCCGCGGCTCCAGAGCGCCCGGTGCAGCGCCTCGGGCTGGTCCATGTAGCGCACGAGCCGGGAGGGGTGGCTGTCCAGGTCGGCGGCCCATCGAGCCGACCAGTCGAAGATCATGGCGACCCGCGCGGGCTCGACCCGGGTCCCGGCCAGATCCGCGGCGCGGTCGAGGATGCCGCCGAGCCGGCAGACCTCTCGCCACACCTTCGTGTCGGTGCCGGCGTGCGGCACGAGCGCGGAGTGGTACTTCTCGGCTCCGGCGCGGCTGGCCCGCCACTGGAAGTACCCCACCGCGTCGGCCCCACGGGCGACATGGGCCAGGCTGGTGCGCAGCAGCTCGCCCGGCTGCTTGGCGAGGTTGACCTGCTGCCAGTTGACGGCGCTGGTCGAGTGCTCCATGAGGAACCAGGGGCCGCCGCCGCTGAGGCCGCGGACGAGGTCTCCCGAGAAGGCGAGCTCGTGAACCGGGTCGGCGACCCGGTGGTCGACGTAGTGGTCCTGCGAGACGAGGTCCATCTCGGGCGCCCACGACCAGTAGTCCATGCCCGTCGTGTGGTTCATGACCATGAAGTTGGTGGTGACCGGGACCTGCGGGGTGGTCCGGCGGAGGACGTCGCGCTCGGCCCGGTAGTAGTCGAGCAGCTCGTCGGAGCTGAACCTCGCGTAGTCCAGCTGCTGGGTGGGGTTGGGGATGGCCGTGCCGATCCTCGGCGGGAGCACCTCGCCGAGGTCCGCGTAGTGCTGGCTCCAGAACGTCGTGCCCCAGGCCTCGTTGAGTGTCTCGACGTCGCCGTAGCGGCGCGCCACCCACCGCCGGAACGCCGCGGCCGAGACGTCGCAGTAGCAGTGCACGTTGTGGCAGCCGAGCTCGTTCGACACATGCCACATGGCCAGGGCCGGATGGCCGGCGTACCGGGCGGCCATCTTCTCGACGAGGGTGAGGGCGAGGTCGCGGAAGGTGGCGGAGCTGGGGCACCAGGCCTGTCGGCCGCCCGGCCACATCTGTCGGCCCTCGCGGTCGACGGGGAGCGTCTCGGGGTACGCCCGGGACAGCCAGGGTGGGGGTGAGGCGGTCGCCGTCGCGAGGTCGACGGCGATCCCGCCCTCATGGAGCAGGTCCATGACGCGGTCCAGCCAGCCGAACTCGAACCTGCCCTGCTCGGGCTCGAGCAGCGCCCAGGAGAAGACCCCGACCGTCGCGAACGTGACGCCGGCCTCCTGCATGAGCCGGACATCCTCGGCCCAGACCTCTTCGGGCCACTGCTCGGGGTTGTAGTCCCCGCCCAGGCCCATCCCGCGCATCGGCCAGATCCGGGGGGTGTCGGCTGAGCCAGGGGCAGCATGAGCGTCGATGGTCACCCTCGAAGGGTGGACCGGTGTCCCGCCAAAGTCAACACATTCCACCATCCTTGACCCAACCCGGATGTTGATTCCCGACCGGCCTCGGAACGTGCCGAGCGTGCCACGCGCCGGGTCGCCGCGCGGCCCAGCCGCCCGGAAGAGCAGAGGGCAGGCGGCTTTGATGCGATTTGGTCACAGCACGCACAGGCGTATTGACAAGAGCGGGCTGGGTCGTATGCTGGCGGCATCCTGTGAGATTGCGTTCAGTTCTGTTCGCTCTCGACAACGCAAGGCGCAGCGAAGCGCCAAAGGAGGATGCCATGTCCCGTCCCCAGTCCGAGGCGGAGTACCTCGCCCGTCTCGTCCCTCCATCCGTGGCAGGCGCCGGTGTCGGGCGTCGCACGGTCATCAAGGGGGCGATGGCTGCTGGTGCCGCCTTCGGCCTCCCTGCCCTGCTCGCAGCGTGCGGTGGGGGCAGCTCGGCCGGCACCTCGGCTGGCGGCGCGCCGACCGGCACGCTGACCGTCGGCTCCAACTACTCCGACGCCATCCCGAAGGCCGCGATGCAGGCGGTGGCCGACGCGTACCACGCCAAGACCAGCGCCGTGACCGTCAAGATGAACACGGTCGACCACAACACGTTCCAGGAGAACATCAACAACTACCTCCAGGGCAAGCCCGACGACGTGTTCACCTGGTTCGCCGGCTACCGGATGCGCTTCTTCGCCTCCCAGGGCCTGGCGGGTGACATCAGCGACGTGTGGAGCAACTTCACCGGCTTCAGCGATGCGTTCAAGACGGCATCGACCGGCGACGACGGCAAGCAGTACTTCGTCCCGCTCTACAACTACCCGTGGGCCGTCTTCTACCGGCCGTCGGTGTTCGCCAAGTACGGCTACACCGCGCCCAAGACGCTCGACGAGATGAAGACGCTCGGCGCCCAGATGAAGAAGGACGGCCTGGTCCCCATCGCGTTCGGCGACAAGGACGGCTGGCCGGCGATGGGCACCTTCGACATCCTCAACATGCGGATCAACGGGTTCCAGTTCCACATCGACCTGATGGCGCACAAGCACGCCTGGAACGACCCCAAGGTCAAGCAGGTCTTCTCCACCTGGGCCGAGCTGCTGCCGCTGCACCAGCCCGCGTCTCTGGGTCGCACCTGGCAGGAGGCCGCGCAGTCCCTCCAGCAGGGCAAGGCCGGGATGTACCTCCTCGGCTCGTTCGTGTCCCAGCAGGTCGACCAGGGCAAGGACCTGGACTTCTTCACCTTCCCGGAGATCGACTCGACGATCGGGTCCGACGCCCTCGACGCCCCCATCGACGGCTTCATGATGGCGAAGAAGCCGTCCAACGAGGCCGCGGCCAAGGACTTCCTGGCCTACCTCGGGACGCCGGAGGCGGAGACCATCTACGGCAAGACCGACACCTCGGACGTCCTGGCCAACACCAACGCCGACACCTCGTTCTACAACGACGTGCAGAAGAAGTCGGCCGAGCTCATCGGGTCGGCGAAGAACATCGCCCAGTTCATGGATCGGGACACGCGCCCCGACTTCGCGTCCACGGTGATGATCCCCGCCATCCAGACGTTCATCGGCAAGCCGTCGGACGTCGACGGCCTGTGCAACAGCATCGAGGCCCAGGCGAAGTCGATCTTCGTGTGAGGGTCCGGACGGGCAGCACGCCAGTCGGCGTGCTGCCCGTCCCCACTCGGGGGCCGGCATCGCTAGCGTTGGTCCCAACTGCTCGAAGCCAGCGGCTCAGCCGGGTCACGCCAAGGGGCCCGGTGGCGGCGGCGGACACGGAGAGGGGTCTCAATGCCGAGACCGAATGAGTCGGCGACCGCTGTGGAGGCCCCGGTGGCGCCCGCCGACCCGACACGGGGGGCCGGACGGCGTCGGCTGCACCAGTTCACCACGCGCGACCGCATCGTCGTGGCACTCATGGTCGCCGTCCCGCTGCTGCTCGTCCTGGTCCTGGTGTGGTTGCCGGCCATCGCCACGGTGCTGCTCTCCTTCACCAGCTGGAACGGCATCGGCGGGCTCGACACCATCAAGTGGGTGGGGACGACCAACTACGAGAACGTCCTCACGATCTACCCGCCGTTCGTCCCGGCCGTCCAGCACAACCTGCTGTGGCTCGCCGTGCTGTTCTTCGTGGCGACGCCGTTCGGGATGTTCCTCGCGGTCCTGCTCGACAAGGAGATCAAGGGAAGCCGGATCTACCAGACGTCGATCTACCTTCCCGTCGTGCTCTCCCTGGCCCTCGTCGGGTTCATCTGGCAGCTGTTCTACTCCCGCGACCAGGGGCTGCTCAACGCCGTCCTCGGGACGAAGATCGACTGGTACGGCGACCCCTCGATCAACATCTGGGCCGTGCTGGTGGCGGCGAGCTGGCGCCATGTCGGGTACATCATGCTGCTCTACCTCGCCGGGTTGAAGGGCGTCGATCCCACCCTGCGCGAGGCGGCCACCGTCGACGGCGCCACCCAGGTGCAGACGTTCTTCCGGATCGTCTTCCCCGTCATGCGCCCGATCAACGTCATCGTCCTGGTGATCACCGTCATCGAGGCGCTGCGGGCGTTCGACCTGGTCTGGGTGATCAACAAGGGCCGCAACGGCCTGGAGCTCATCTCCGCCCTGGTGACCCAGAACGTCGTCGGCGAGGCCAGCCGGATCGGCTTCGGCTCCGCCCTCGCGACGTTCATGCTCATCGTCTCCGTCGTGTTCATCTCGATCTACCTGGTCACCGTGCTGCGAGAGGACAAGTGATGGCCACCGTCACCGTGGAGCAGACCGAGACCCGCACGGTCGCCCCCAAGCGCCGGCCCAGGATCACCCCGGTCCGGCTCCTCCTGCACGTGTTCCTCGCCGTCATCGCCCTCGCCTGGCTCTTCCCGATCGCCTGGGCGGTCCTCAACTCCCTCCGCGACTACGCCTACACCTCGGTCCACGGCTACGTCTCGCTCGGCGGGTGGACGCTGGACAACTACAAGAACGCGTGGGAGCAGGGCGACTTCACCACGCACTTCCTCAACTCCGTCTACATCACCGTGCCGGCGGTGCTGCTCACCCTGTTCCTCTCCTCGTCCGTCGCCTTCGTGCTGGCCCGGTTCAGCTTCAAGTTCAACATCGCCATGCTGGGCCTGTTCACGGCCGCCAACCTGCTCCCCCAGCAGTCGCTACTCATCCCGCTGTTCCGGCTGTACCGCGCGATCCCGCTGCCGACCTGGATGAGCGACTCGGGGATGCTGCTGGACAGCTACTGGGGCCTCATCCTCGTCAACACGGCGTTCCAGACCGGGTTCTGCACCTTCGTCCTCAGCAACTACATGAAGACGCTGCCCAAGGAGCTCTACGAGTCCGGGATGGTCGACGGCGCGAGCGTGTGGCGGCAGTTCTGGCAGCTCACGCTGCCGCTGTGCCGTCCCCCCATGGCCGCGCTGGCCGTCCTCGAGGTCACCTGGATCTACAACGAGTTCTTCTGGGCCACCGTCCTCGTCCAGTCCGGGTCGAAGTTCCCGGTGACGAGCTCGCTGAACAACCTGCGCGGCCAGTTCTTCACCGACCTCAACCTCGTTGCGGCCGGATCGGTCATCGTCGCGATCCCCGTCCTCGTGATCTTCTTCCTGCTCCAGAAGCAGTTCGTCGCCGGGCTGACGTTGGGATCGACGAAGGGGTGAGCGCCACGGACCCGACGACGGCGCCCCACCCGGCTCCCCTGCTGCTGCGTGCCTCGGGTGTCGGCATCCTCCTCGACGTCGGCGGTCCGGGTCTGCCGCGGGTGCTCCACTGGGGGGCCGACCCGGGCGCGCTCGACGAGTCCGACCGGCGGACGATCGCGACGGCGCTGCGCAACGGCCTGCCCCACAGCGGCCTCGACGACCCGTGGGGCGTGTCCGTCCTCCCCGGCCAGGCCGACGGGTGGTCCGGGACGCCGGGCCTGTCCGGTCACCGCGACGGCGCGGACCCGTTCCCCCGGTTCGCCGTGGCGGGCGCCCCCGTGGTGACCACCGACGGCACCGGCGCCCAGTGCGCCGTCGTGCGTGCCGAGGCCGTCGAGGCCGGCCTGGCGGTGGAGTCCGAGCTGCGGCTCGAGCCGTCCGGTCTCGCGCGGCTGCGGCATACCGTCACCAACACCGGCGAGGGGACGTACACCCTGGACTCGGTCGTGGCCACCCTCCCCGTCCCCGACCAGGCGACGGAGCTGTTGGACCTGACCGGCCGGTGGTGCCGCGAGCGCAGCCCGCAGCGCCGGCCCTTCTTCCACGGGACGACTCAGCGCGCGTCCCGTCGCGGGCGGACCGGCCACGACGCCACCCTCGTCCTCGTGTCCGGGACGGCGGGGTTCGGCTTCCGGTCCGGCGAGGTGTGGGCGGTCCACGTGGCCTGGAGCGGTAACCACCTGCACCTCGCCGAACGGCTCCCGGAGGGGACCGGCGGCGCCGGCTCGGGGATCCTCGGGGGAGGGGAGCTGTTGTTGCCCGGAGAGGTCCGGCTCGCCCCCGGGGAGTCGTATGCCGCCCCGTGGGTGTCCTTCTCCTACGGCGCCGCCGGGCTCGACTCGGCGAGCGCTCGGATCCACCGCTGGCTGCGAGCCCGGCCGACCCACCCGAGCCGCCCCCGGCCGCTCGTCCTCAACACCTGGGAGGCCGTGTACTTCGACCACGACCAGGCGCGGCTCGAGGCCCTGGCCCGCACCGCCGCGCTCATCGGGGTCGAGCGGTTCGTCCTCGACGACGGCTGGTTCCTCCACCGCCGGGACGACCTGGCCGGGCTGGGGGACTGGTTCGTCGACCCCGCGGTGTGGCCCGCGGGCCTTCGGCCCCTCGCGGACACCGTCCATGGCCTGGGCATGGAGTTCGGGCTCTGGGTGGAGCCCGAGATGGTCAACCCGGACTCGGACCTCGCCCGCGCGCATCCGGACTGGGTGCTCGCTCCTCGCGAGGTCGCCGCCGCGGACCTCACGGCCGGGGCGGACGGAGCTCTGCCGCGGCCGTGGCGGCACCAACAGGTCCTCGACGTCGGCAACCCGGCCGTGTCGGCGTACCTGCTGGAGCGGCTCGACAGCCTGGTCACCGAGATCGGCGTGGACTACCTCAAGTGGGACCACAACCGGGACCTCCACGAGGCCACGACCGGCGTCGCCGGAGGCGGTCGGCGCGGGGCGATCCGCGGCCAGACCCTCGCCCTCTACCGCCTCATGGACGAGCTGCGGGCTCGGCACCCGGGGCTGGAGATCGAGTCATGCTCCTCGGGAGGTGCCCGGGTCGACCTCGGGATCCTCGAGCACACGGACCGGGTGTGGGGCTCGGACACCAACGACCCCGTCGAACGACAGGCCATCCAGCGCTGGACGGGCCTGCTCGTCCCCCCGGAGCTCGTGGGCAGCCACGTCGGCCCACCTCGGGCCCACACCACGGGCCGCGCGTCGGACCTGGGGTTCCGCACCCTCACCGCCCTGTTCGGGCATGCCGGGATCGAGTGGGACATCGGCGAGTGCACCGAGGCCGAGCTGGCGGCGCTGACGGCCTGGACCGGGCTGTACCGCGAGCTCCGGCCGCTCATCCACTCCGGCGACGTCGTCCGGGCCGACCATCCCGACCCGGGGGCGTGGCTGTCCGGCGTCGTCGCCGAGGACCGGCGCGAGGCCGCCTTCTGGTACGTCCGCCTCGCCACCTCGGCGGACGAGGTGCCGAGCCGGCTCCGGCTCCCCGGGCTGGACCCCGCGATCCGCTACGAGGTCACCAGGCGGGACGAGGCGGGCCATGCCCACCTGGTCGGCGGCGCGCCGCCCTGGTGGGACGCCGGCCGGGTCGAGCTCACCGGCGTCGTGCTCGGGCGGCTGGGCCTGCCGGCCCCGTTGCTCGGCCCCGGGCAGGGCGCTCTGCTCCACCTGCGGGCGCGCTGAGCAACACGTCGTCGGACGGAACCGCCCGGCCAGGGGCGAGAGGTGCCGGTACGTCGCCCGCGCCCGACCGGGGTCGCTCGGGCCGGGCGCGACGTCGCCGGTCACCCGGCGCGCGGGGAGCGCCGCCGGGCGACGAGCAGCAGCCCGAGCGCGAGACCGAAGGCCAGGTGCTCGGCGAGGAAGGTGCCGTAGCCGACCTTGGCGGCCATCCGGGTGATCTGGTCGCCGCTGCCGAGGACCGCCGCAGCCAGCGGCAGCCCGACGAACGAGCTGACGACGAACACGACGGCTCCCCAGGCGGTGGCTCCGGCCACCAGCAGGCGGCCGCCGAGCCGGAGCCGGGCGGCGAGCACGGCGAAGGGGACGGCATACATCGCGCCGACCATCATGTGGATGACCGCGCCGAGCAGCGCCGGCCCGGCGGCGAGGTAGAAGGTGTGGCCGGTCGCCGCCTGCTGCATGGACGTCATGAGCGTGCTGGGCGAGATGAACGTCGAGGCGATGTGGTAGAGCGGGGTGAAGAAACCGAGTCCCTGGTACGTCGCCGCGGCCATCATCGCGAAGGCGCCCATCGCGACGGATGCCCCGGCCCCGAGGAGGGCCCCGCGCACGCCCACCTGGGTCAGGGCCTGCGTCGTCGGTGTGGCGGCAACCGCCTCGGATGTGGTGCTGGTGGCCATGATGTCCTCCCGGTGTTCGTGCTGGCGTGTCGATCATGCGAACCGATCGTGCGCCGCGGTCGCAGCGCACCCCAGGAACCCGGCCGGGATCGGGATTGATTCCGCCACAACGAGATTGGTGCGCCGCCGGGTTGCTGCGGGCCGTCCCGGACCGGTGCGTCGTGACGGGAGCGCTCGGGCCGCGGGAGAGGAGTCATGGCCGCGTGGGAACACCGTCGAGGTCCCACCGGGTTCCAGGACTGTGACCGGAGCGCCGAAGATCACCGAGCAGGAGCGTGCCCGCGCGTTCCGGGACTACGTCGAGCCCGAGATCGAGGTGATGCTGCGGGTGGCCAGGTCGCTGACCGGCAACCCGACCGACGCCGAGGACCTGGTCCAGGAGTCGCTGCTGCGGGCGTTCCGCGGGCTGGACGGGTTCGACGGGAGACACCCCCGGGCCTGGCTGCTCACCATCGTCCGGCGGACCAACATCAACATGCACCGGCGCCGACGCCCCGACCCGGTCGACGACTGGGACCTCGTCCGCGACGCCCGCCCCGCCTTCGGCGCCGCCGAGACCCCCAGCGCCGAGGACGCCGTCCTCGACGGCACCCTGAGCGAGCAGCTGTCCACCGCGGTGGCCGAGCTGGACCCCAAGTTCCGAGCGACGCTCATCCTCGTGGACGTCCACGACCTCTCGTATGCCGAGGCCGCCGCCGTGTTGGGCGTCCCCATCGGCACCGTCATGTCACGGCTCAGCCGCGCCCGTGACCGCGTCCGTCGCCGGCTGGGTCCGGCGGCCCTCACCCCAGGAAGGTTCGCATGACGCAGTCACTGCGAGAGATGATGACGTGCCGCTGGTCGGCCCGCCACATCCAGCGCTACCTCGACGCAGACCCGGCGGCCCCGCTGGCCCCCGCCGAGGTCTCCCGGCTCGAGGCCCATCTGGCCGTGTGCGAGAGGTGTACCCAGACCGCGGCGGAGCATCGGGCGCTGCATCGGGCGCTGTCCCGCTGGAGCGGCCGCCTGCCCGACCCCGACGCCATCGAGCGGCTGCGTGCCTATGCGCGCCGCATCCCCGACCGGGGCGGGCGCTGACCACGTCGGGCCGCACGACGGTCCGGGAAGCGCCCGGCCCGCTCACCGGGTTCCCCCGACATCGGTGAGCCACCCGGGCGCCCGGGCGACGTGGACCGAGAGAGCACGGAGGGCATCATGACCGACGCACAGCCGACCCGGCGTATGCCGCTGCTCGCGGTGGCCGCCTCGGCGGCGGCCTCCATGCTCCTGGCGGCATGCGGCACCGCGACGGTCCCGAGCGGCGGGTCGGCGACGGCGCCCCCCTCCACGACGTCGGGCGCCGCCGTCTCCTCCGCCCTGTCCTTCCGGGGCACGACCGTCCGGGGTGCGGCCTTCGACGGCTCGACCCTGCGCGGACGGCCGGTCGTCCTGTGGTTCTGGGCCCCGTGGTGCACCATCTGCCGGGGCGAGGCACCCACCGTGACCAGGGTCGCCGCCCGGTTCGCCGGTCGCGTCCCGTTCATCGGTGTGGCCGGCCTGGGGACGGTGCCCGAGATGCGCTCCTTCATCACCGACACGCACACCGGGTCGATGACGCACGTCGCCGACACGACGGGTGCGGTGTGGCGCCAGGACCACGTCGTCACCCAGCCGTCGTTCGTCTTCGTCTGGCCGGACGGCCGGTCCGACCTCGTCGTCGGCGCGATGGACGAGGCGACGCTGAGCCGGTTCACGGCCGCCATCGCGTCGGCCGCCGCCACACCGGCGGCGGCCGACCCGGCGAGCCCCTCGGCGAGCCCCTCGGCGAGCACCGACTCCCCGGCGTCGAGCGGGGGCTCGGCGACGCACTACTCGGACATGATGCCGCTGTCGTCCTCCTGACGAGGGCCTGGGCGGCCGCGCCGCCGCAGCAGACCGGTGAGCGCCACGGCCGAGAAGAGCGACACGGCGAACGCCCCGAGCGGGAGCGGACCGAGCCGGTTCACCGCCTGGGACACCGAGCCCGAGGCGAGGGTGACCCACCGGACCGGTCCGGTGGCGACGCTCGCCCCGCGAAGGGTGGTCGCCTCGACCCAGCCGTACCAGACGACGTAGGCGCCGGCCACCAGGGCGACCACCCCGGAGGCTCGTCCGACGTGGCGGGTCCAGGACCGCAGCCGCTGGGTGGCGGCACCGCCGACCACGGCGGCCACGAGCGCGAGTGAGGTGAGGACGAGGCCCATGCCCGCGGCATACGAGACGGCGGCCGTCGCGCCGCGGACCGGACTCGAGCCGGGCGCGGCGAACACGTACACGACGGCCGCGAGGAAGACCGGGAGGGTGCACGACAGGGACACCGTGGCGTACACGACCCCGTACGCGACCATGCCGGGGACCGAGCCGCTCACGACGAGCCGGGCCCGGGGCAGTCGCACGGTGAGCTCGCGCCCGGCGAGCAGCCAGCCCCCCACGCCCACCAGGACGATCCCGGCGCCGATGGTGACGTAGCTGAGCCAGGCGCCGAGAGTGAGTGAGAGGAGCACCAGGCCCGCCCCGACCACCCCGAAGACCGCCACGAAGCCGATCGTGACGGCGCCGCCGACGACGAGAGCCCGGCGGGTCGCCGAGGACGTGGAGCCCGGGGACCCCAGGAACAGGGCGAGGTAGGTCGGCAGCAGGGCGAACCCGCACGGGTTGAACGCGGCCAGCATCCCGGCCGACGCGGCGAACGCGACCTCGTTCATGTCGGCGCCCTCTCGACGGCTCGGGTTCGCGCCGCGACGGCGCCAGGTCAGGGTGGGAACCCCGCCCACGGACCGCGCCATTCCGGGAACAACGGCCCAGGCCCGCAGGGTTACCCCCGCAGGGCTACCCGGTCGAGCCGACCCAGCGAAGGAGACCTGCCGTGCGCGCCATGTGGAACGGAACCGTCATCGCCGACAGCGACGACACCGTCGTCGTCGAGGGGAACCACTACTTCCCGGTCGACTCGGTTCGCGCCGACGTCCTGAGGGCCTCCTCGGCCCACACGACCTGTCCGTGGAAGGGCACGGCGTCCTACTACTCCATCGAGGTCGACGGACAGGTCAACCACGATGCCGCGTGGTACTACCCCGAGCCCAAGGCCGCCGCGGCCCAGATCGCCGGGCGGGTCGCCTTCTGGAGGGGCGTGACGGTCACCGGCTGACGACCGGCAGGACGTGCCCGCCGACCGCTGCACCGGTGTCGGGGGGCGGAGCACGCGGGCGACGTCCGGCGGTCTGCCTCGGGGAGCCGCGCGGTCAGCCGGGGAACCGCTCGGCCAGCAGCCGCCTGTTGTAGCGCTGGAGCATCGTCGGGTAGCCGTTGACGAGCACGTTGAAGAGCAGCGTCCAGGCCGCGACGTCGTACCAGCCGCGCAGCACGGCATACCCGGAGAGGCCGAGGGCGAGGACGAACTGGGTGCCGTGCACCGTCTCGGCCTCCCTCATGTGGGCCTGGAGCCGGCCGACGGCCCCGGGCGTCAACCGGGCGGGCAGCCGCATCGACGGGGCGAAGACGTGCAGCGGCCCACGGCGCAGCAGCCGTTTGGCGGCCCGGACGCCGAGCATCTCGTACAGCCGGCCGGAGCGCTCCCAGGAGCGGGGGACGAAGACCCAGGCCGGGAGGCGGGCGGACACGGCCGCGCCGACGAGGGCGAAGCACGCCATCGGCACCCAGACCAGGAGGAACGCGAACCACGGGCTGTGCAGCCCGAAGACCCGGTGGGCCCACCAGAGGGTGACCGCCCCGGCGACCCACGCGACGACGACGATCGACGCCCTGCGCACGGGTCCATCGTCCACGGTGCGGGGCCTGACGGCCACGGTGACCGGCGGTGGGAGCGGAAGAGGATGCCACTCCCACCGCGAGGGGTAGAAGGTCACCGTGACCGCGTCCAGGCCCCCGCCCGGACGGTCGTGGCGGGCGAAGCGCCCGACCCCCGCGGGGCGTCCGTTCTCCCCCGGGACCGGATGGTCCGACGGATGGGGACGCGAGCCCAGGGTCCTGCGTAACGGTCGGCCCGTGGCGCCCGCACCCGGCATTCTCAGGAAAGGCTTACCTATCTCTCAGGATCCGGTTACTCTCCTGTCAGGGATGTGTCATGAGGGGGCACAGGGGCATGGGAAATATCGTCATCGTTGACGACGAGCTGAAGCTGCGGATGCTCCTTGCCCGCACGCTGTCCGACGCCGGTCACCGTCCCGTTCCGATCGCGGACGGCGAGACCGCCTGCGACTTCGTCGACAGCAATCCGGTCGACCTCGTCCTGCTCGACCTCGTCATGCCGGGCATGGACGGGTTGACGGTGCTCCGGCACGTCAACGGGCTCGCCGCCACACCGCCGGTGGTCGTCCTCTCCGGGGTGAGTGACGTCGGCACGCGGGTCCAGGCGATCAACGAGGGAGCGGTCGACTACGTCGTCAAACCCTTCGTGCTCGCCGAGCTGCTGGCCAGGGTGAACCGGCACCTGGGGACCCCCCGCGTCGTCGCCGAGACCGGCCGCTATCTCGACCACGGTGAGCTTCGGCTCGACACCCGCCGGCGGCTGATGATGACCCCGCTCGGCCCGCAGCAGCTCAGCGAGCGGGAGAGCGCCGTGCTGGCCCACCTGCTCCGTCGCCGAGGCGACGTGTGTACTCGGGAGGAGCTGCTGCACGACATCTGGGGTTACGACTTCGACCCCGGGAGCAACGTCCTCGACGTGTGTGTCGGTCGGCTCCGGACGAAGCTCGGCGGCTTCGCGGTGATTGAGACGGTGCGCGGTGTGGGGTTCTGCGTCGCCGACGCCTGAGCGC
Source organism: uncultured Actinomycetota bacterium (assembly GCA_963771015.1). GTDB lineage: Bacteria > Actinomycetota > Actinomycetes > Actinomycetales > Dermatophilaceae > CAVSJJ01. The sequence goes on along the minus strand of CAVYRN010000007.1, from coordinate 109,949 downwards.
GGGCTCGGCGCCGTCCTGTTCGCCGTCTGGCTGCTCGTCCTGACGGCCGCGACGTGGGCCCTGCTCCGGTTCCCGACCGCCGAACCCTACGCGGTCGAGGCCGTCGTGCTCTCGTTCGCCCTTCTCTACGGGTTCGGGGTCTGGCCGGTCCCGCCCACCGCCGCGTCGATCGTCGCCTTCGGCATCCTCGCCGCCCTCATCATGTACCCGAGGGAGAAGGCGGGGGAGCTGCCGCCGGCGCTCCTCATCGAGGTCGTCGCCCCGGTGGCGCTCGCCGGCGTGGTCATCTTCCACGTGCGACGCAGGGACGAGGCGATGCGTCGGGCCCGCCTCCTGGCCGAGGCCAACCGCCGCAGAGCCGCCGCCAGGGAGCTGCTCGGACGGATGACCTCCCACGAGCTGCGTACCCCGCTGACCATCGCCACCGGCTACATCGACCAGCTGCTCCTCAACGAGCCCGCACGCCAGCGACGCGATGACCTGTGCATGGTGCGGGACGAGCTCGACCAGCTCGCGCGGGTGAGCGAGCGACTGGTCCGCGCCGTCGCCCTCGACCTGGGGGCTCCCGAAGAGGTCACCGAGGTCGGCGTGCTGCTGGACGAGGTGCGCCGGCGGTGGGACGTCGTCGTCGACCGGGACTTCGTCGTCGCGTCCGACGTGCAGGCCGTGCCCGTCAACGCGGACCGGCTCAGGGCCGCCCTCGACACGCTGGTGGAGAACTCGGTTCGCTACACCGGCCCGGGGGACCGCATCTGCCTGTTCTCCACGGCGGCCCGAGGGATCGTCGAGGTCGGGGTCGCGGATGCGGGGACCGGGCTGTCCGGGGAGATGATCGGGCGGATCAACAGCGGGCAGGGGCTTCCGAGCGGCCTCGCCGGCAGCGCGGACGGGGCGGAGGCTCTCTCCGGCCGGCTCCAGGACATGTACTCCCAGACCGGGTTCGGGCTCCGGCTGGTTGCCGGCATCGCGCGCTCGGCCGGTGGCCGTCTCGTCGCCGCCCGGTCGGACTACGGCGGTGCGCGGGTGGCCCTGGCCATCCCGACCGCCATCGACCCACCGGCGTCTCCCGCGGCGGTCGCCCGGGTCGGTGCCGGTCGGCGGCCCGCTATCTGACGACGAGCGTCAGGGTGATGCGGTGGGTCAGGCCGCCGGAGACGCCCGTCATGTCGATCGCGTAGGTGCCTCTGACGGTCGAGGATGACGTCTTGAGCCGCCATGTCGCACTCCCGGGAACGAAGACCCGCTTGCGGGTCCAGGCCGGCGTGGTGCCGACCGGGAGGTCCCCGGGGGACAGCGTCACCTTGCCGGTGAAGCCGGCGACCGAGGAGACGACGATGCCGTACCTGGCCGTCCGGCCGCGCTTCACCGTCACCGTGGACGACGAGGCGCTGAGCGTGAAGTCGGCCGTGGGAGCGACCGTGAGCGTGAGGGGCGCCGACCGGGCCAGCGCACCACCGGAGGCCGCCACGGAGAGCGGGTAGGTCCCCGGGGCCAGCCCGCCGGACGGCGTGACGGTCAGGGTCGAGCTCCATGCTCCCGGGCCGACCGCCGAGGGCTGGAAGGACCACGAGCCGGACGTCGGGGCGAGCCCCCCGAGGGTGAGGGTCGTCGCCGCGTCGAAGCCGTTGACCGGCGCGACGCTCACCTCGAACGACGCCGAGCCGCCCGCCGAGGTCGTCGCCGACGTCGGCGTCACGGTGACCGAGAAGTCCGGGAGGGCGGAGGCCCACACGTTCGCGGCCGCGACGTCGAGTCGGCCCCGGCCGTAGCGGTCGTCCGGCCCGGTCGCGCCGAGGTCCGTCGCCGTCGCGGCGAGGGCGGCCTCCTGGGTCGCCGCTGCCTGCCCGGGGTGTGCCCCGAGGAGGAGGGCGAGGGCACCGGCCACGTGTGGTGCGGCGATCGAGGTCCCCGTCAGGTACGTGTAGCCGTCGTAGCGGTCCGCCGAGAGGACGGAGACGCCCGGTGCGACGAGGTCCGGGAAGACGCGGTCCCGTCCGCCGCACGTGGATGGTCCGGCGCTCGTGTAGGCCCAGACGGTGTCGCTTCCGTCGACCGCTCCCACCGAGAGCGACTCGGGGTAGTTCGCCGGGCTGGCGCTCGTCGAGGCGTTCGGCCCGAAGTTGCCCGCGGCGAAGACGGGCACGATGCCGGCCGCCCGCAGGGCCTGGACGTCGGGCTGGAAGGTCAGGTCACACGACGGCCCGGCGCCGAGGACCCAGGAGCCGTTGACGACCTGGGGGGCATCCGCGGTGGACGGATCGCCGTCCGGGTCCAACAGCCACTGGAACGCCTGGTGGATCGCCGTGGCGCTTGCGGCGCCGCGGTCGTCGAAGATCCGGGCGGCGATCCACGTGGCACCGGGGGCCATGCCGTACGACGTGCCGGCATCCTCTCCTCCGACGATGGCGCCCATCGTCGCCGTTCCGTGTCCGCTGAGGTCGACGGGATCGATCGGGTGCTCGCCGTAGGGGTCGAACCAGCCGTTCGACCCGCCGCGCCAGCGCGCCGCGAGATCAGGGTTGGCAAGGTCGACGCCGCTGTCCAGGGTGGCCACGACGACACCCTGGCCGGTCTGGCCGGCGGCCCACAGGTCCGGTGCGCCGACGCGGGCGATGTTCGGCTCGGCGGCCGCGGCGACCGGCTGGACGGTGATGGCGTCGGGGACCACGCTCGCGACGTCGGGCCGCGTCGCCAGCTCGCGGACGGCGCGGGCCGACGCGGTGACCGCCACGGCATTGGTCACCCACAGCGGTGTCTCCTCGCTCACGTCGCCCTGCGCCCCGAGTACACGCAACCGGGCCCGCAGTGCGGTCTGCGACCCGTCCGCGTCGGCCTTGAGTCGGTGGATGACCGCCCTGAGACGCGCCGCCCTGCCGCCGGTCGGCAGTGAGCCGAGGTCGGCGGGTGCTCGCAGCGTGACGATGACCCGCACCGTGCCGTCGGCGGGCAGCCGGGCGAGCGCACCGGCCAGCGCCGCCGAGAGCCGCGGTTGCGTCCCGGTGTCCGTCGGCCGGGCGTTCGCGGGCGCGGCACCGCAGATGACCAGTCCGGTCAGGAGCACCCCGGCCGCTCCCCGGGCCGGGCGTCGCCTGCCGGGGAGCCGCATGGTCAGCGGACCTCCTCGAACGTGTGGACGTCCGCGCCGTCCTGCTCGGCGTCGTCCCGCCCGGCGCGTGGGCCGCGGCGGCGCCAGACGACGACCCCGGTGCCGATGCCCACGAGGAGGACCAGAGCGACCCCGCTGCCCACGAGCTCGAGTGGCGTGGCCGTCGACGTCGAAGCCGAGGTCCAGGGGACGTCGACGACGGAGTCCGGTGCCCCAGAACGGTGCAGCACGACCTCGGCGGTCCAGTCACCCGAGGGCACCACGGTCGACACGCCTTCGTACCAGCCGGGCTGGACCGCCTCGAGCACGACGCGGTCCTCCGCGGGTGCGCCCGTTCCCAAGCCCACCTCGATTCCGGTGACCGGCTGGGGCAGCGGCCGCACGATGGCCTCGGAGCGGACGACGATGCGAGTCCGCGCGCCGATCGGCACGGCCTCGAACGTGACGAACAGACCGTCGACGGTCTCGGAGTAGGGCGCTGTGACAGACGCCGCGGCGTCGGCCTCGCGCGCCGTGGGCACCGAGGTCATGACGGCGGCGGCGGCCACCGCGGCCACGAGGACCGTGGTCTCGACGACGACCGTGGCCCGCAGACGATGGGCTGGCGGCCCCCACCCCGGCCCCTGGCCGGCCAGGCGCCCCACGAGGCCGGCGAGCGTGGTGTTGACGACGAGGGTGTTGTAGCCGGCGATCCCGAGGGCGACCGTCACCAGAATGACCTTGGCGATCACCGCCCACCCGTACGTGTCGTGGGTGAGGGTCGAGACCGTGCTGACGTGCCGGCCGGCCTCGTAGATGCCGGTGGACACGAGGACGCCGGAGGCCACCGCCGCCATCGGGCCGAAGGCCCGCCAGGTGTCCCGGACGACGGGACGCCTGGTCGCCGAGCCGAGCCGCATGATCGGGACGACGGTGAGGACGAGCGTCATCAGCCCGCCGGCCCAGACGCCCGCGGCGAGCACGTGCAGGGCCGCCGCGACGATCGCGAGACCGGAGCGGCTCGGCAACGTCGAGGCGTGGCCGGCCGAGGCGTCGAGGACGGCCGACACCGCGAGGGCGATGCCCGCCACCGGAACGGCGCGGAACGCGTGGCCGGCGCCTGCGGCAACCGGGCGCTCCGGCGCGAGGCGACGCCGCGCCGACCCGAGGGCGACGGCCGCCACGACGAGGCCGCCGAGACGGGCCAGCCACAGCAGGCCCCAGGTGCTGCCGAGGAGCATGTCTCGCACGGCCGACGGCAGCCCCGAGAACGAACCCAGCTGGGAGTGGACCGTGAGCAGCGGGGTCGCGACCGCGGCCGCGAGGGAGACGAGCGCGCCGACGAGCCCCAGCATGATGACCCGTCGTCGGATGTCGATGCCACCCCGGCGCAGGACCGGGACGACACGACCGAGGACGGACAGGGCACCGAGCGCGAGGAGGGTCCCGAAGAGGTCCGCCAGCCGGACGGAGACGGGCAGCGGTTCGGGCGTTCGTGCCTCGGAACCGGGGATGCCGTCGGGGCGGAACCCGACGCCGAAGATGATCGTCCCGCGCGTGGGGTGACCGTCGTCGGCGACGACCGCCCAGGTGATCGTGTAGGTCCCCCGGTCCAGCGGCGGGGCCGTGAGGTGAACCACGGTGTCGCCGTCGTCGAGGGTCGCCGTGGTCTGAAGAGGCTTGGCGGCGGGCTCCTGGCTCCGCACCGAGAAGGAGCTGCCGCTCTCGGTGATCGCCTCGCCGAACCACAGGGTCAGGTCGGTGCGTCCGGCCTGGACCATCCCGCCGTTCGGCGGGTCCGAGCGCTCGACCTCGCTGTGCGCCGACGCGGACGTCGGCATACCGATCAGCAGCACGACCATGAGGACGAAGAGCTGCACCGTCCGGCCGACCAGTCCCTGCGCCCGGGGGGCGGCACTCGCGTCGTGGGCGGCTGTGCGGCCCGCGGAGCGGGCGGTGGTCGTCATGCCCGGGCCGTCACGTGCTCGAGCCGGACGTCGCCGACGATGACCGTGACCTTGGTGCCGTCATGGACGGCGTTGTTCGCGTTGGCGAGCAGGAAGAAGTACGTCCCGCCGAGCTTGACCTCGGCCTTGTGGTTGTGCGGGCGGGAGAGCATGGCGAGCGTCGCACCCGTGTCCTCGGCGACGAGGATCGGTCGGCGGTCGTCCTGGTGGAGAAGCAGGCTCGCCTTGTCCGGGTCGACGACCTGGTAGCGGAACTCGATCATCCCGCCCCCGGCCGTGACCCCGAGGAGGGTGACCTTGACGCCGGTGCGCGCGGCGAACTCCTGTGCCGTCACGGCCTGGGTTCCGGACCGGACGTCCGCGCCGTGGGCGAGGACGGTGCGCGTCGTGAGGCCGGCGAGGACGAGAACGAGGACGAGGGTCACCCAGCGGCGCCATCGACGCGGACGGGCACCCGCCGCAGGGGTGTCGATCGGTGGGGTGAGCGTGTCGGTGCTCATCGGGTCTCCTCTCTGTGCGGGTGCCGGCCCCGCGCGTGCGGGGCCGACACCCGGGCCCGGTCAGGGGATGTCGAAGGCGTCGACGTCCAGGTTCCCGGAGGTCATGCCGTGGGTTGACCCGTCGAAGTAGAGCGTCCAGGTCCCGTTGGTGCGTCGGACGACGTCCTCGTCGCCCACCGTCCCGAGTGAGGGAACACCCGTGTTCGTGCCGGCGAACGAGAACAGCCAGTCGTCGGCACCGGCCCAGACGAACCCGTCGACGTTGGCGCTGTTCGGCAGGCCGATGGCCGTGGCGTCGACGACCCGCGTGTAGCTCGAGCCGCCGTCCCAGCGGTAGATGTCGGCGTTGTCGCCGCCGCCGGTGATCCCGGGCGGGGCGGTGTTGACGTCCGTCGAGAAGTACAGGCTCCCGCCCCGGACGCTGATGGCGTCGAGGTCGAAGCTGGCCATCCCGTGCGTGCTGCCGTCGAAGTACATCTGCCAGCCGGAACCGTTCCAGTACACGACGTCCTCGTCCCGAACCGTGCCGAGCCCGCTGAGGGACACCGAGCCGGTGAAGGACAGGTAGAAGTGGCTCGCGTCCACCCGGCTGAAGCCGTCGACGTTCGCCGAGCCCGGCACGCCGTACGGGGCGGCGGTCATGTCGATGTTGCGCGACATGGCCGTCCCACTCCAGCTGTAGATGTCCGCGTTGTCCGCGCTGCCGCTCACGCCGGCCGGGTTGGTGTTGCCCAGGGTCGAGAACCACAGCGGACGCCAGACGTGCAGCTGCTGGGCGGCCGAGGACCTGTTGCCGAGCGAGTCGATGGCGCGCACCGTCACGGTCCGGTCACCCTCGGCGAGGGTGGTCGTGTCGATCGTGGCGGAGATGCTCCCGCCGGCGGTCGGCGTGACGCTGGTGCCGTTGCCCACTCCCGGGTCGGCGCCGACGAACCACTCGACGGACGTGACCGTCGAGATGGCGTCCGCGACGGTGGCGGTGAGGGCCACGGTGGTCGCCCCGTTGGTCGGGTTCGGCGTCAGGGTCAGGCCGGTGATGGCCGGGCCCGTCTTGTCGACGGTGAGGGTCGTCGACACGAGCTCGCCCCAGTTCCCCGCCGCGTCCTTTCCGCGGACGGAGAGCGTGTGCGGACCGTCAGACATCTGCCGGACCGTCGTGAGTGGGATATCGAGGTAGACGTTCTCCGTGGGCGAGGTGAAGGCGCCGTCCGCCGCCTCGAGGGGCAGGCCCGAGCCCGGTGCCCCCGGTGCCGCCTGGTCGATGAACGCCTCGGCCTTGACGATGGCACTCTGCACCGTGCCCGATGTCGACGCAGGGTCGCCCGACGCCGGGTCGGTCAGGGTCGCCGAGAGGCGGATCGCGGGCGAGACGCTGTTGACCGGCATCGTCCCGTTGTTCGGGTTCGGCGTGGCGGTGACGGCGCTGGCGGTCGGCCCGGTCCGGTCGACGACGAGGGCGGCCTCCACGGGGGTGCCCCAGTTGCCGGCGGAGTCCTGGGTGCGGACCGTCACGACGTGGTTGCCCTCGGTGAGCCCGGTCGCGTTCGTGTCACCGATCGTCGTCGTGGGGATCGTCCCATCGACGCTCGCGACGGGGCCTGTCGTCGTGACGGACATCGCGGTCGCGGTGCCGCCGTCGATGGCCCACTCGGCTCCGGCGATCGCGGAGTTGCCCGACGCGGAGTCGTTGCCGGTGGCAGCGATCGCCACGTCGACCGTGCCGTTGGAGCGGTCCGGGGTGAGGGTGACCCCGGTCGTCGACGGCCCCTGGTCGTCGGCGCCCATGACGAGCACCGAGCTGTAGGGGCCCCAGTTGCCGAGGGAGTCCTGGCCGCGGACGTAGAGCACGTGCCGGCCGGAGACGATCGGTACCGGCGAAAGAGTGACCGCCTCGGTGGGGGAGTCGAAGGCTCCGTCCGCGGCCGTCATCGCCACCGGCGTCGAGGCGAGCGAGTCGAGGTAGTACTCGGCCGCCGCGATGTCGGCCCCGCCCGTGGCCGTCTCGCTGACCGAGGCGGTGAGGACGTCGGCGGCCCAGGCCACGTCGGTCGTTGCGGGACCACCGGTGTCGGACGTCGCGCCCGTGCCGGTCACGTCGAGGAAGGTGAGCATGCCGCCCAGGCCCGGCGCGTTGGTGTTGTGCAGGGTGAGGCTCGCGTCATAGACCGCGAGGCGCCGATCGCTCGTCGTCGTCGGAACGGTGACGATGGCGTCGGCGGTCTGGCCCGGCCCCATGGTCTCGGCGACGTAGCGCCGCGAGATGTCGGTGGCGCCGTTGACCAGCTGGCTGCCGTCGAATGCGACGAAGCGCTGGTCGGCACCGAGCACGCCCATCGAATGGTAGGAAATGCCGGCGTTGACCCAGCGAAGCAGGACGTTCTGTCCGGACGTCGCCGCGATGGGCTCGGTGTCGGGGTGCGCCTTGCCGTTGATGAGCGTCCAGCGCGGGTGGTAGTTGCGCATGTCGAATGCCGCCGGGTCGGCGGCGTTGTTGAGTGCCGGGTCGATCTCGCCGAGGACGAGAACGGACTCGGTGTCGAACGTCGTCGACGCGTCGTACGCCTGGCCGGCGGTCGCGGGGCGGACGACGAGCGCGCCGTAGAGGCCCATCGCCACCTGGTGCTGGGCGTTCGGGGTGAGTCCGGCCTCGTAGAGGTACGTGCCCGGACGACCGGCCGTGAAGGTGTATGCCGCGGTCCCCCCGGCGAGGGCACCGGTCGTGTCGGGAACCATGGCCTGGCCGCCGACGTACAGCGACGATGCTTCGGCCAGCCTGTTGTGCAGCGTCACGTGGACGACGTCCCCGACATCGACCGTGATCACCGGTCCGCCGGGCGCGGACACGGTGCCGCAGTCGGTGGCGGGGTCGGTGCGGAGGCAGTAGCCCCACACCGGTACCGAGGCCGTGCCGCCGTTGGCCGGGAGGGTCGTGGTGCCGGTCGTGGCGTCGAGGTGGATGTCCACCTCGGCCGCGCTGGCCGAGCCGGCCGGGCCGAACAGGAGCCCGAGAACGGTCAGGGCTCCGCCGGCTGCGACCGACAGGGCCGCGCTGCGCAGGTTCTTGGTCATCGAAGTCGCCGCCTCTCTCATCCGCAGGTGTTGGGCTCGGGCGGCTCGATCCGCATGTATGTGATGGGGCCCGTCATCGTCACGCCCCAGGACGTGATCTGGTACAGCGCGTGGTTGTGCGAGATGATGTAGTACTCGCCGCACTGGTTGAGGGTCTGCACTCCCGGCGGAAGGACCTCGGTGGTGCCGAGGTACGGGCTGCCGCTGTAGAAGGTGCCGACGATCTGGTTCGCGAGGCTCGGGACCGTGACGGTCACCGGGTTGGTCGGGCTGTAGCCCTCGGCGTCGTACCACTTGAACAGGACGTCCCAGGTCTGGCCGGGACCGATGTTGATGGCGAACTTCTCCATCGACAGGTCCTCCCCGCTGGTGGCCTTCAGCTCGTGGCCGTCCCGCCCCACGACGAGACCGTTGTTCCCGTGCGGGTGGAACGGGTAGTCCTCGCTGCCGACACTGAGGTAGCGCGCGATCCCCGGCAGCGGGTGCGTCGTCGGGTCGTACGGCTTGACGGTCGCGAGCGACCCGTAGGGCTGCGCGGGCAGCCAGGACGCACCGTTGTCGGCGATGCTGTCCGGATAGCCGCGTCCGTTGATGAGCCAGTACCGCGCCTTGTAGGAGTTGAGGTTGAAGCCCTTGTTCTGCTCGACCGCCTGGTGCTGGTACGGGTCGATCTCCGAGAGCAGCACCATGAACTCCTCCACCGGGTTGAACCGGCTGTCGGCGGAGTCGTATGCGTAGTCGTCGCCCAGCGTGGGCCTGATGATGAGGGCCCCGAACAGGCCCATCCGGACCTGCTTCTCCGGGTTGGTCCCCGCCTCGTAGAGGTAGCTTCCGGGCCGCGAGGCGGTGAAGGTGTAGGTCATCGTTCCGTTGTCCGCGGCGGCCCCCGGGGCGAGGCTCGTCATCATCCCCGTGCCGCTCACCTGCGGCTGTGACGGCACCCCGTTGGCCATGACGTCGTCCTGGCCGGGGAAGACGATCGACGTCGCGTCCGGCAGCGTGTTGTGCAGGATGACGGTCACCGTGTCGCCCTCGTGGACGCAGAGGACCGGACCGGGGTGCTGGAAGGCGTCGAAGCCGTTCGAGTAGCCCCACATGAATGCGGTGTTGCCGTCCGGCAGGTCGATGTAGCCGGTGCGGGTCGTCAGGTCGAAGACCGGCTCACCGGCCTTGTCGCCACCGGTCGTGCACACGACCCCGTTGCGCGGCGGGGGAGCGGCCGAGGCCGTGGAGACCTGGGCGGCAGCGGTGCCCGCCACCCCGACCAGGACGGCGAGGGGGAGGGACAGGAGGCGTCGGACCGGGCGCCGGGCGGAGAGCCGGGCGCGGCGAGGCGTGTCGTTCATGGCTCAGATCCCCCAGTCGTTCGGGTAGGCCTGCGGGCCCAGCCCACTCGCGTACACGCGGATCTCGGTCGCCTGGCCGCCGAAGCCCCCGTCGGCGAGGTTGTTCGACCGCGCGAAGGAGCGGTTGTAGAGGTAGTACGTGTCGAAGGCGCCGGCGCCGACCTTCGGTGGTGCGGTGAAGATGACGTCGTAGCTCTCGCCGGGACCGACGTTGATCGTGTCGGTCTCGTAGGACGTGTCGGTTCCGTCCCGTCCTCGCATCGGCGTCGCGTCGCGACCGACGACCCGCAGCCGGATGCCGGCGACGGTCATCGCGGACTCGCGGAAGCCGAGGTTGGAGAACCGGAGCGCCACGCGCTCACCGGAGTTGCACGTCACGAGGGACGACAGCGGCTGGTACTGCAGCTCTGGGTGCCCGGCGGGCGGGATGAGGTCGCCGTTCGCGTCGTGCACCGGGTTGAAGGGGTCGACGGACCCGTTGGGCGCAACGGTGTCGGGGTAGACCCGCCCGTTGATCATGGCGAAGTCCGCCCGGTAGTCGCTCCACTCCGGCAGCTGGATGTGGGCGTCCGCCCAGTGGGCCTCGGCCCAGACCTCCGAGAGGAACATCGCGTACTCCCGGTCGTAGCCGGTGGACCCGTTCCCGTCGTTGTAGAGGTATCGGCCGCTGGGGTACCAGGTCGTGTTGCCGTCCTGCGCGGGGCGGACGAAGACGAGCCCGGTCATGCCCATGTGCACGTGCTCGACGTCCTCGACGTGACAGTGGTACATGTACGTCCCCGGGTCGCGCGGCCGGAAGACGTAGGTGAACTCGCGGCCGGCCGGCACCGAGACCGACCCCGTCGGCTCCCCGTCGAAGAAGGGGATGACGTTGCGGAAGCCGTGCCAGTGCAGGGTGTGCGCGTCGAAGAGGTCGGGCCGTAGCGCCAGGCCGAGGTTCGTCAGCTGGACCCGGAACTCGTTGGCGGGGTCGCCGTCGTACTGGTTCGCCCAGAACAGGGGGGCCGAGTGCTGGGCCTTGTTCTTCTGGTTGAGCCGCTGCACGTCGGTCATCCCGGTGACGTTGCGGAACCCGAAGATGTAGGTCGTCAGCCCGTCGGGGGCCAGTGTGTCCGGGTGGAAGGGCGCGATCGGTGGGTCCGGTGGCAGGTGGATCCACCCGTCGGTCCCGGCGAGGTAGAGGTCCGGTGGCGCACCGTCGGCGTACGCCACCTGGTCCGGCCCCAGGACGGGTCCGGCCCAGGCCGCGGCCCCGGCCACGACGGCGCCTCCGGCCCAGCCGAAGAGCCGGCGCCGGCTGACGTTGAGCCCGGCGAGGCGCCGGGTGCCGTCGGCCACGATGGCGCCGACCTCTCGACGGCCCTGCGGTTCGAGCGATGCCATGTCTTCCCCCTGTGGTGAGGAGCCGGTGCTGCGGTCTCGGGACGTGCGCTCCTTCGGTATGCCGGTCATGGCGCGGTCGACCCGTTCGGCAGCGAGAAGGCGTCGATATCGAGCGCGCTCGCGGTGAGGCCGTGTGCCGTCCCGTTGAACCACGTCGTCCAGGTCCCGCCGTTGAACTCGACGATGTCCTCGTCCTCGACCGGCCCGACGCCCGGCAGCGTCGTGTTGGCGGCGAAGGACATGTAGAAGTGCGTGGCGTCGACGAACGCGACCCCGTCGACCTTCGCCTTGGCCGGGACGCCGAACGAGCTGGCGTCGAAGACGCGGGCGTAGGACGTGCCGTCCCAGTTGTAGATGTCGGCGTTGTCGCCCTTCCCGGAGACCCCCGGCGGGTTCTTCGAGCCGGCGGTGGAGAAGTAGAGCACTCCGTTGCGGACGCCGATGGCGTCGACGTCCTGGGCGCTGGCCGTCATCCCGTGGGCCGTGCCGTCGAAGTAGACCGACCACGCGCTGCCGTCCCAGTAGATGACGTCCTCGTCCTGCACCGTTCCGAGCCCGGGGATGGTGACGTCGCTGCCGAAAGAGACGTAGAACTGCGTGGCGCTCACCTGCGCGAAGCCGTCGACATCGGCAGCTGGCGGAACCCCGTAGTCGCTCATCCGGAGCTGCCGGCTGAACTGGGAGGAGTCCCACTGGTAGATGTCGGCGTCGTCAGCGGGCCTGGACACACCGGGGGGAGGCCTGTTGCCGACGGTCGAGAAGAGGAACGCCGCGGGCGGCTCGGTCGCGTTGGCGGTGAGCTCGTCCGACCCGGCGTCGTAGCCGGCACCGGAGGGACGGGTGTCGCCGTCGATGTCCGTCGCCGGGGCGTTGACACCGGCGTGGCTCGCCGCGCCGAGGTCGCACGCCGAAGACACGGTGCCACCCGCGCACGCCTGGAGGTGGTAGTTGCCCATGAGGTCCGGCGGCTGCTCGACCGCGACGACGTTGGCGTCGACGAACGCGGGGTTCTGCCGCCAGGTCGCGAACGACACCGACAGGTCCCAGGCCTCGATGACCCGCGGGTCGGCGCTCGAGTTCGAGGCGTCGGTCGCGTACGGGTGCTCGGTCGCGGCGTTCTGCTGGATGACCGAGGAGGTCGGCGCCAGCACCCCGGTGCCGTCGGCCACGCCGACGTCCCAGTGGTCGAGGGCCGTGGTGTCACCGGCCAGGCCGATGCCGGTCACCGTGGTGCCGGCGCGGCTGCCGGCCCGGTTGTCCCACAGGATGTTGTTGAACAGCAGCGGCTCGCTGAAGGTCGGTGCGCCTCCCGGGAGCGTGGCCTGGAGCTGGACGCTGTTCTGCGACGTGGAGACGCCGGCGGGGGCCGGGGTCCCGTTCGAGGTCACCGCGGTGGCCGTCGTGATGTTGTTCATGATCGTGTTGTTGTAGATCCGCACGTCCGGGGCGTCGTTGATGCCGATGCCGCCGCCCTCATGGGTCGAGACGTTGTTCGCGATGAGGTTGTTGTAGACGTTCATCGGGAAGTTGCCCGCCATGAGGAACCGGATGCCGCCGCCGTCGTCGTTGGCGAGGTTGCCCTGGATCTGGTTGGCGTAGATGTCCACCGGTCCGGAGCCGGGCGACAGATCGTCCGGGTTGGCCGGCAGCTGGCCGGCGATCATGATGCCGGCACCCTCGTCGTTGGAGTTGTTGAGGACGATGCGGTTGTGGTGGATGGAGCCGTTCGGGCTGAGGCCGTACGCGCTCACCCCCGCGCCGTACTCGAGCGAGAAGTTGCCGCAGATGTCGTTGCCGGAGACCTCGTAGCCGTCGGAGCCCGCGAAGAGCCCGATCGCGCCGGCGAGGTTGGTCCCGGCGTTCTGGACGATCCGGTTGTTGGCGATCCGCACGTTCTCGTTGTGCTGGTTGGTGTCGGGCGCCGCGATGTCCGGCGTCCCCACGCGGATCGTGCCGTAGCCACCGCCGTTGTTCTCGACCACGTTGTTCGTGATCTGGAGCCGGCGGACATACGCGTTGGCGAAGATCGCCCCGCCCTGGGTGACGATGTTCGGCGGCAGGCCGGTCGGCTGCCCGGTGAGGTCGTTGATGTTGCCCGGGAAGCCCTGCTGGTCGCCGCCCCGGATGTCGAACCCGTCGATGGCGGGCAGGAACGAGCCGGCGGTGGGGAAGGCGTTCTGGGTGGCGAGCAGGTAGATCACCGAGCCGTCACTGACGGTCTGGTTGCCGGCCCACGTCATCGCGCCGACCTTGGTGAACCAGTCCGTCGCCACCGCGGTGTCCCCGCCGAAGGCGCCGCCGTCGAGGATCGTCCCGGGGACGTAGGGGCTGTTGTTGTCGGGCCCCTGGAACCCACCGGCACCCACACCCTGGAGCTTGACCGGTGCGGACACCACGAGGTTCTCGTAGTAGGCGCCGCGCGGGTTGCCGGCGGTGGCGGCGTTCGGGTAGACGACCACGAGGTCACTGCCGTTGCTGCTCGCCGCGTCGTCGATGGCGTTCTGGACGGCGTGGTTGGCGCCCGCGGCGGACTGGCTCGCCGGGGACGTGGGGTCGTAGGCGGCCGTGGCCACCCCCGGGCCCACCTCGTAGACGGTGGGGTTGTAGGCGGAGCCGCCGGTCCCGCCGAGGACGTGGAAGGTCAGGCCGTTGACCGTCGCCTTCCCGTTGTCCGCGGTGATGGTCAACGGCTGCGGGCCGGCCGGGACCTGCCCGGTCGCGGTCCCGACGGGTGGGACCGTCGCGACGATCTGGGTGTCGGTCCACGAGGTCGTGGACAGAGCGGTACCGCCGAGGTAGACGTTCCCGGTGCCCTTGCTCTGGCCGAAACCGAGGCCCTCGATGGTGATGTCACGAGCGCTACCCGAGTCGGACGAGCGCACGAACGGCTTCGAGACCGAGAACAGCTGCGGCGCGGCGATGTTGAGCATGCACTGCACCGTGGTCGGGCCGGTGTTCGGGGTTCCGATGCTCACGCCGACCTGGGTCGGTGCGAGGTCCGTCGGGATGGTCACGCCCGGCAGCGCCTCGAACTCGGTGGCGATGGTGCGGAACCGCGGGTTGTAGTTGGCGTTGAGATGTCCGGGCACGCCGGGGTCGTTGCCGACGAAGCGGTACATGTTCTGGCACACACCGGACGGCGTCGGGCAGCTGATGTGGTCGGTCGACGGCAGGAGAACGTCGTAGTAGCCGTTGAAGTCCGACTCCGCGGTGTAGACGAGGCGGTTCGTGAAGTCGTAGATGCCGACCGGGGTGTACGCCGCGCCGGCCTTGTCGCCGAGCAGGATCGTCCGCTTGTCGGTCGAGAAGTTGAGGTCGTCGACGATGAGGCCGCGCAGGCGGGACGGAGTGGGCACGTCGGTGAAGATGTTGAACATCGGCACGATCGACTTGCCGTTGTTGAGGTCGACGAGCTTGGTGTCGCATCGCGGCTTGGGCATGCCCTCGAAGGGCGAGCCGTCGATGCCGGCGAACGTCGGGTTGTCGACCGAGGTGGACGCCGGAACGGTCACACCGGTCGGGGCGCCGTTGGAGCCGTTGCCGACCACCTCGCCGTAGCCGTCGGTGCCCTTGCCGAGGACGTCGACCGTGTGCAGCGAGCCGGCACACGAGGGCGGCGGCACCTGCGGGACGACCTGGTCGCCGCGGGCGATGTTGATGTCCTCCTCGGAGGTCACCTGGTACATGGGTGAGCCGCTCGCGTCGTTCGGGAGGTCGATCTGGACGAGGTAGCTGCCCGCGTCCAGCGGCTCGAACGTGCCGCCGTTGCAGATGGGCGCAGCCGGGTCGGTCGCGTCGAGCGTGCCCGTGCAGGCGTCACCGAAGCCGTAGTTCCCGTCGACCGCGGCACCGAAGTTCGCATCCGGGGTGCCCTGGTCGGTCGCGTACGTGCCGAACTGGACGCCGTTGACGAGGGCGGCGAGGCACTCGCCGTCCGTCGCCTGCGACGGCACGAGGACGTCCTCGTCGGTGGGGTGGCTGATCGGGTTGCCGTCGACGTCGCGGGCGGTGCAGCCGGTCGGCCGGGCCCAGCTCTCGGAGAGGTAGGAGTTGAGCAGCCGGCCCTTGGTGAGCGATCCGTCGGAGTCCAGCTCGAAGCGGCCCGTCGGGTCGCACGGCGCACCCGCGTTGGTCCCACAGTCGACCGGAGCGTAGAGCTTGACCGGGATGTTGGGGACGCCCGGCTGCCAGTCCTCGGACACGGCGTACTGGGGGTCGAGCTCGTTGCGGGTCGTGTCGTAGCTGATCGAGCCGACGATGCCGCCGTTGCGCGGTCCGCCCTTGGTCCCGGCCGCGTCGTACTTCTGGACGCCCCAGTCGACCGTTCCGGACAGGCCGATGATGTTGAGGGTGCTCACGTCGACGCCGGCGCCGAGGACGGTCGTCGGGGTCGGCTGGTTGTCGGCCTGGTACGTGATGCCGGTCGTGTAGAAGTTGTCGGCATACGCCTCCAGGACCGTCCACTCGCTGAGCGGGTAGGCGCCCTCGAAGTTGTAGTACCCGTTGCTGTCGGTGCCCACGGCGTTGGAGCCGCGGTCCATCAGCGAGTTGTCGACCTTGCGCAGCGTGAGCGGGAACTGGGCCACGCCCTGCTCTCCCGGGTCGCGCTTGCCGTTCTTGTTGTCGTCGAGGAAGACGTGACCGGTGATCTGGGTCCACCAGCCGTTGAGTGGCAGCTGGCCCAGCGTGACGGCCTCGCCGTTCGACACGGTGACGTTGACGAGCTGAAGGATGTAGTTCTGCGGCTCGTCCCACCAGGTGAGCTGGTAGTTGCCGTCCGGGACGTTGGGGATCGAGAAGCTGCCGTCGGCCGCGCCGCGCCCCACCCACACGGCCTGGTCGCCGTTGTTGAGGTCGACGAGGGAGAGGACGGGGTCCGCGATCGGCTTGTCGAGCCGGCTGCCGGTCGAGCCGAGCCAGTAGTTGAAGCTGCCGCCGATGGGCGGGTAGTACTGCTTGACCGCGACGACGACTCCGCTGATCGAGCCCGAGTCGGTTCCGGCGAGGTCGTTGTGTGGGTGGACGAAGCCGAACTGGGGCGTCGGCACGGGCTCACCGGCGATGGTCGACTCGGTGTCGTAGCCGGTCGAGCCCTCCATGAGCCAGGTGTCGAAGTCGTGGTTGCCCTCCAGGGTCGTCGTCTGGATGTAGCCGCTCCCGTCCGGCGGCGTGACGGTCGTCGTGTACCGGTTGGTGCCGAGGTGCGGAATCGTCATCAGGCCGGTGCTGTCGCTGAGGCACTTGCCGCCGATCGTGTCGAGGATCGGCAGGCCGTCGGCGTCCCGGTATGCCGGGCCCCACGGGATCTCGTGGGTGTCGGGGTTCTCGCCCAGGTACGTCGTGCAGATCGGGTTGCCGTAGACGTCGGTCGTGACCTCGCCGAGGATGTCGTTGATGTGCCCCTGGAACCCGGCCAGCCCGGGCTCGCCGTTGTCGATGGCGCCGTTGGTGGAGGCCTCGTCGAGGTAGACCTGGGCGCGCAGGGTCGAGTCCGGGAGCGGGTTCGGCTGGACCTCGACGGTGACCAGGCCCGGCTCGTCCATCGGGACGCTGAAGTGCGCGCCGTCGATCTTGTAGCCGTCGGCGAGGACCGAGATGAGATAGCGGCCGTCGGGCATGTCGAGGGTCGCCGTGCCGTCGGCGAAGTCGGCGCCGGTGCCCTGACGGTAGATCGGGGCAGCGCCGGGCGCCTGTTGGATCGACGGCCAGGTGCACTCGGCCGGGTAGCCGGGGTCCTCGGCCGAGCACCCGGACCCCGGCTGGGGTCCGCCCGCCGGGTCGGACGTGCCGGCGTTGTCGACGTTGATCATGTAGCGGTAGCTCGTGACCGGGTCGCCCTTGGTGACGGCGCCGCCGGGCGCGTGGGGTTCGGTCCGCGCGCTCATGACCTTGACCGTGATGGCGTTCGTCGTCGGCGTGGCGGCGTGGGCCGGCGTGGCGGTGAGCACGGGGGCGGACACCACGGTGCCGAAGGCGAGGGCGACGGCTCCGGTGGCTGTGGCGAGCCGGTAGCGGAGGACACCCGAGCCGAGCAACCGGGCACGGCGCCGCTGCCGAGGAGGCACGCGGAGTGCGCGCAGCGCGGCCGCTGTGCCGTGCTCCCAGCCCTTGACGACGGTCTGAACGCAGACGTGTCCGTCCATGCGACTCACCCTCTGTTCCCCCGGGGCCCCCGGTCGGCGGCGCCCATCCGAGCGAACTCTCACTCCTGCGCCCACGGATGAGCCACCCCGGGAGGGCAGTTGTCACCCGCCCGTACCGCCGCCGTCATGGGGTGGTCAGGTGACCCTTACCTCGACGTCAGGTGTCCGTCAGTCCCGACTCACGAAGTCGTCACGTTGGCGTCATGCGCCGCAGGTGGTGCGGAGAGCCAGGCCGCGGGGTCGGCGAGGACCCGCTCGAGCTCCCGGTATGCCGCACCCAGCGCCGCCGGTGCAGGCTCGCCGCCGGCCGGCTCGATGGTCGGCGGGACCCATCGGGCCGACAGGACGCGCTCGCGCAGCGTCGCCTCCAGGCCCGGGCGAAGCAGTGAGGCGACCTCGCGCAGGTGCCCGCCGAGGACGACGACCGGGACGTCGACGATGTTGATCGCGCCGGCGACGGCACAGCCCAGGGCCCACGCGGCCCGGTCGACGGCGCGCGCCGCTCGGCCGTCCCCGCCGCGGACCCGTTCGGCCAGAGCGGCCGGGGGCGCGTCGGCGTCCAGGCCGGCCGCGGTGAGCAGCGCCCGCTTCCCGGCATACTGCTCGAGACACCCCGTCGAGCCGCACGAGCACGGGGGACCCGACGGGTCGACGGTGACGTGGCCGATCTCGCCGGCCCACCCGTGGCGGCCGGGTAGGGGGAGCCCGTCGATGACGACGGCTCCGCCGATGCCGGTCTCGCCGGACACATAGATGAAGTGCCGCAAGGCGCCGGGCCGCCCGGGCCGGTCCAGTGACACCGTGCGGGAGGCGAGGTCGGCCTCGTTGCCGACCGACAGGGGGGCGCCCACCGCCGTGGCGCCGACCAGGGCGGGGATGTCGAGGTCCGACCAGCCGAGGTTGGGGGCCCGGAGCAGCATCCCGGTGTCCGGAGAGACGATGCCGGGCAACGCGAGTCCGGCGCCGACGAGCTCCAGGCCGGGGGGAAGGCCGGCGACCTCGTCGCGGGCCAGCTCGCCGAGCCGTCCCAGGACGATCTCCGGACGTGACCCGCGCAGGTCACCGACGATGTGCCGCCGCGACCTCACCACCCCTGCCAGGTCGACGACGAGTGCGTCGAGGGCGCCGACGTTGACCTGGAGCCCGAGGGCGACGAACCGGCCGCCGTCCGGCGTGAGCGGGGTGCCCGGACGGCCCGGCCCGGCCTTGGCCACCGGGTCGAGCTCGGCGACGATGCGCCCGTCGACGAGGTCGTCGACGAGGCGGGAGACCGTCGAACGGGTCATCGCCGTCATCGCGGCCACGTCGGCGCGCGTCAGGGCCGGCTCGGCGGCATACACGGTCCGGGCCACGAGGGCGAGGTTGGCCGACCGGACCCGCGCCTGGTCCACCCGGGACGCCGGCCCCCGAGCGGAGGCGTGGCTGGTCCGCGGGTGCTGCGCGGGGTCGGGCCTGGGTGGCTGCACCCCTTGACGGTAGCGTCTCCGACGGTATTGTTGTGCCATACAACAAATAGAAGGAGCTCCACCATGTCGCTGACGACCCGTACCCCCACGCCGCAGGACAAGTTCTCGTTCGGGCTGTGGACGGTGGGGTGGACCGCAGCCGACCCGTTCGGGGCGGCGACCCGACCGGCGCTGGATCCGTGGGAGTACGCGGAGAAGCTGGCCGAGCTGGGTGCGTGGGGGATCACCTTCCACGACAACGACATCTTCCCCTTCGACGCCGACGAGGCGACCCGGCGAGCACGGCTGGGCCAGATCAAGGACGCCGCCGACAAGGCCGGCCTGGTCATCGAGATGGTGACCACGAACACCTTCTCCCACCCCGTGTTCAAGGACGGCGGCCTGACGAGCAACGACCGTGGGGTTCGCCGGTTCGGCCTGCGGAAGGTCCTCAACGCGGTGGACATCGCCGCGGAGATGGGGGCGAGCACCTTCGTCATGTGGGGCGGCCGCGAGGGCAGCGAGTACGACTGCTCCAAGGACCTGTACTCCGCGTTCGAGCGTTACAAGGAGGGCCTGGACACCGTCGCGGGGTACATCAAGGAGCGGGGGTACGACCTGCGGATCGGCCTGGAGCCCAAGCCCAACGAGCCGCGCGGTGACATCTTCCTGCCCACCGTCGGGCACGCCCTGGGCCTCATCGCCCAGCTCGAGCACGGCGACATCGTCGGGCTCAACCCCGAGACCGGTCACGAGCAGATGTCGAACCTCAACTACACCCACGCCCTGGGCCAGGCCCTGTGGAGCGGCAAGCTGTTCCACATCGACCTCAACGGGCAGCACGGACCGAAGTTCGACCAGGACCTCGTCTTCGGACACGGTGACCTCATGTCCGCGTTCTTCACCGTCGACCTCATCGAGAACGGGTTCCCGGGCCACCCGGACGGGCCGCGCTACACCGGCCCGCGGCACTTCGACTACAAGCCGTCGCGCACCGAGTACCTGGACGGCGTGTGGGCCTCGGCGTCCGCGAACATGGCGACCTATCTCATGCTGGCGGAGAAGTCGAAGGCCTTCCGCGCCGACCCCCGGGTCCACGACGCGATGGAGTATGCCGGCGTCCTCGACCTCGCGACGCCCACCCTCGACGACGGCGAGACGCTCGACGCGTTCCTCAAGGCCGACGACGGGTTCGATGTCGACGCGGCCGCGGAACGGGACTACGGCTTCGTCAAGCTCAACCAGCTCGCCGTCGAGCACCTCGTCTCCTGAGGCCGGCGATGACGCTTGTGGCAGGCGTCGACTCCTCGACGCAGTCCTGCAAGGTCGTCATCCGTGAGGCCGGGACCGGCGCCCTGGTGCGCTCCGGTTCGGCCGCCCACCCGCCGGGGACGGAGGTCGACCCGGAGGCGTGGTGGTCGGCGCTGGTCGAGGCGGTCGAGGCGGCCGGCGGGCTGGCCGACGTGGCGGCGCTGTCGGTCGGCGGGCAGCAGCACGGCATGGTCTGCCTCGATGTCGACGGTCGGGTCATCCGTCCCGCCCTGCTGTGGAACGACACCCGGTCCGCTCCCGACGCCGCCGACCTCGTCCGCGAGCTCGGCGACGGCGACCCCGGCCTCGGCGCCCGGCGCTGGGCCGAGGCGGTCGGGAGCGTCCCGGTGGCCTCGATCACCGTCACCAAGCTGCGCTGGCTGGCGCGCGTCGAGCCGGAGAACGCCGAGCGGGTCGCCGCCGTCGCCCTCCCGCACGACTGGCTGACCTGGCGGCTGTCCGGGTCCACCTCGATCACGACCCTCGCGACCGACCGGTCCGACGCCTCCGGTACCGGGTACTTCGACGCGGTGTCCAACACCTACCGTCGTGACCTGCTCGCCCTCGGGCTCGGTCGCTCGGAGGGCGAGGTCGCCGACATCGTCCTGCCCCGGGTGGCCGGGCCCCACGAGCAGGTGGGCACCGGTGACCCCGCGCGGGGCTGGGGCGACGTCGCGCTCGGCCCGGGGTGCGGCGACAACGCCGGTGCCGCCCTCGGGCTGGGGCTCGGGGTCGGCGGCGCCTGCCTGTCGATCGGCACCTCCGGGGTCGTCTCCTCGGTCTCGGACACCCCCGCGGTGGACCCCTCCGGCCTGGTGACAGGGTTCGCCGACGCCACCGGCCGGTTCCTCCCGCTCGCCTGCACGCTCAACGGATCTCGGGTCCTCGACGCGATGGGCGGCACGCTCGGGGTCGACCATGCCGAGCTGAGCCGGCTCGCGCTGTCGGCCGAGCCCGGCGCGGGTGGGCTGGTCCTCGTCCCGTATCTCGAGGGCGAACGGACCCCGAACCTCCCGACGGCCACCGGGTCCCTCCTCGGGGCCACCCTCTCGTCGATGACCCGCCCCAACCTCGCCCGCGCCGCCGTCGAGGGAGTGCTCGGCCTCATGGCCGGCTGCCTCGATGCCGTCACGGCCCTGGGCATGACCATCGACCGGGTCGCCCTGGTCGGCGGCGGTGCCCGCTCGGAGGCCATCCGGCAGCTCGCCCCGGGGTTCCTCGGCGTTCCCGTCGATGTTCCCGACGACGGCGAGTGGGTCGCCACCGGCGCCGCCCGCCAGGCGGCCTGGGTCCTCTCCGGGGCCGACGCGCCACCCCACTGGGAGTACGCGGCGGTCACCAGTGAGCGGGCTCCGGACGCGGATGCGCTGGCCCGCTACCGCGACGCCGCGTCGCAGGTGGCCGACGGACTCGGCCTGCTCGGCCCCGGATAGCCGGGGCCCAGCGCGGCCCGCGAATCTCCACAATATTGGGGATGCCGGCGGGCCGGCGCTCGATGAGGCTGGGAGGTGCTCTACGCCGGTGGGGCGTGGGGGGCATTTCCACCGATTGGGAGGCACATTCATGGCATCAGGCAAGGCATGGCGGCTCGGGGGATTCCTCGCCGCGTTGGCCGCCTCGGCAGGGCTCGTCGCCACCGCGACGAGCGCGACGGGCGCCTACTTCATCGGACTCGCATCCGGGCACCTTCCAGGCGACCTCCGGGCACCTGAAGCTCGACATCGCCCACCCGGGGGCCAGCGCCTCGCGTCTGAACTTCACCGACCTCACTCTCCCGGTCAGGACCAGACGAAGACGATCCAGCTACACGACGGACAGCAGCACGAACGTGAAGGAGGACATCTGGATCGTCTTCCCGACGGACACCGACGCCGAAGGAACTGGCGTACGCGCATGTTCACCGGTGGCGAGGATCACGTCCTACACGGGTATGCCGACGGTGGTCTCGGACCGTACGGCCACTTCGCCGTCGGCGCGACGGCCACACCGCCTTCGAGTCCTGCAACCTCGTCGAACAACCTGTTCCCGTCGGGACGTGTGGCCAGCACCGCGACTGCGTCCCCAACGCTGACCGGCACCAACGGCGCGGCGGCCGGGCACGTGCCGCGCGACGACCACTCGGGCTTCGCGACTGCGTGCGGTGCCCCAGTCAAGATCCTCCTCGCGTCCAACGTCAGCACTCGGGCGACCGGGTCGGTCCAGCGTGACCTTCGGTCTGACCGGTCGGCAGACAGCACCAGAACCAGGCCGAGTTCGCCGGCCGCAGCGCGGTTCAGTACCAGATCGTCGCCACCCAGCACGGTGTGCAGCCGGACGCCTGAACTTCTGACCGGCGCCCGACCGGTCTCGAACCAACGTGGTTCGGTGACGTGATGGTTCTGGTGCTGGGACATCCGCTCTGCCGCGTCCCAGCACGCAGACACCCGTCCTGATGGGAGGGGGGCACGTGAAGGTGATCCGGCGGCTGGCTCTCGGCGTCGTCACGCTGATGGCGGTGGCGGTGGTCGTGGGAAGCGGCCTCGCCTGGCACCAGGGGTACCGGCTCTACATCGTCCACACGGGGTCGATGGAGCCGACGCTGCGCCCGGGTGATGCGGTGCTCGATGCGCCCGCTCCCGCCTCGGTCCACCCGGGCGAGATCGTGACGTTCAGATACCCGTCGGGTCCGGACACGGTGGTCACCCACCGCGTCGCCTCGTCCTCAGGCGACATCGTGCATACGAAGGGCGACGCGAACCGCACCGTCGACCCGTGGACCCTGCATCTGTCACAGGTCGTCGGCACACAGGTCACGCCTGCTGCCCCGCGCGGGGTACGTGCTGGTCTACCTCAAGCAGCCCGCGGGCCTGGCCTCGCTCGTCACGACGGTCCTCGGCCTGGTCCTGCTGTGGCGGGTCTTCTTCCCCGACGAGGGGGCGGCAGCGAGCGAGGAGCCGCGGCACCGGTCCCCGGCGCGGCCCGAGTCTGCGGCGGCGCACCCCTTACTGAGTGGCGGTCCCGTGGGCTAAGGTGCCAATGCCAGGGGAGAGCGTGAGGCGCGGGGGTAGCCGGCGTGCATGGGGAGACGTATCGGTCACCGACGGTGCTGTCCTGCCCGAGCGCCGTCGCCCGCTCCGAGCAGCCGTACTGGACGGCCCTCGCCGCCCTGGTCGGGGCGCTCGTCGTCGCCTTCCTCGTCGAGGTCGTCGCCGGTGACGCGGCGCGCGGCATCGCGCTGCGCCCCGCCGCCGACACGCTCAGCGTCGTCGCGACCGCCCTGTTCTTCGGGGCGGGGATGCTCCGCTACACCACCTGGCGGGTGACCGGAGACGCGTATGCCGCCGCCGGCTCCGCGGCCCTGCTCGTCCTCGCCGTCTCCGGCGTCCCGATGGCCCTGGCCGCTCGGCTGATGGTGGCCACCTCGACCTCGAGCGTGCCGGCCAGCCTGACCCGGGTCGTCGTCGTCGCCGTGGTCTCGGGCCTGCTGGCCCCGGCGATCGGGCTCGTGCGGCTGGAGTGGACGCCCCAGCCCGCCTGGCTGGCCGTCCTGGGCGTGCTCGGCACCGTCGTGGTGTTCTCCGGGGCCGCGCTCGCCGACCGCAGCCACCCGGCCTTCGCGTCCTCGGTGGGGACCTCTGTCGGACTCGACGCGGGGGCCGCGGTGGTGTGGCTGGCGCTCGCCGTCCTCAGCCTGCGCGCGGGCCGGGAGGAGCGCTCGGCATCCGCGCGGTGGACCGCCCTGGCCATGGTCCTCCTCGCCGTGGCCGGGCTGGTGCGGGCGGCGGTGGCCGACTCCGGTCAGTGGGCGTGGACCCTCTCGGTCGCCGCGTTGATGCTGCTCGCCGGGCTCGTCTCGCTCCTCAACGCCGGCATCGACGCACGCGATGCGCTGGTGGGGCAGGACCGGGCCCTGCACAGCGCGAGCGACGCCCTTGTCGAGTCCGAGCGCCTGCTCGCCGCCGTGGAGTCCCAGCGCTCCGACCTCGTCCACGACGCCCGCTCGATGATCTGTGCCCTGCGGGCCGGCCTGGCCACCCTGGACCGGGTGGGTGCCGGGATGGATCCCGCCGACACGCATCGGCTGCGCGAGGCCATGGACACCGAGCTCGGCCGGTTGAACCGGCTCATCGACGGCGTCGGCCCAGGGGTGGTGGAGGAGCTCTCGGTGGCCGAGGTCGTCGCCCCGGTGGCCCGGACCTGGGGACAGCAGGGGGGCGTCGTCCGGTGCGACCTGGACGGGTTGCGTGCCCTCGCCCGACCCGATGACCTCGCCCACGCCGTCGCCAACCTCCTGGCCAACGCGCGGGCCCACGCCCCGGACAGTGCGGTGAGCGTGCACGGCGACGAGGACGGCGGGGTGACCCGGATCTACGTCGACGACCGGGGGCCGGGGCTCCCCGGCGACCTCGGCGACGGGGTGTTCGGCCGCGGCATCGCTGCCGGTCCGGGGGCCGGCACCGGCCTCGGGCTCGACGTCGCCAGGCGCCTGGTCCGGGCCCAGGGGGGCGAGCTGACGGCGACGTCGCGACCGGGTGGGGGTGCCCGCTTCGTCCTCTCGCTGCCGGGCCCCCAGGCTCATCCGTGACGGACGCCGGGACCTCGGTTGCGGTCCTCGTCGTCGAGGACCACGAGCTGCTGGCCCAGACACTGCGGGCCGCGCTGGACGCCGAGGGCATTGTCACCGACAGCGTTGCGCCGGACTCGCACGGCGCCATCCTCGGAGCCGTCGAGCACCACCGGCCGCGCGTCGTCCTCCTCGACCTCGAGCTGGGTCCCCCGGTCGGCGACGGGACGGCGCTCATCGAGCCCATCGCGGCGCTCGGCAGCGAGGTGCTCGTCGTCACCGGGACGACGGACCGGGCCCGGGTCGCCGGGGCGGTCGAGGCGGGTGCGGCGGGATACCGGCTCAAGTCCGTGCCCTTCGAGTCGCTCCTGGCCGCCGTCCGCGACCTCCTGGCCGGCCGGGCCGTCCTGGGCGATGTCGAGCGGTTCGAGCTGGTGGCACTGCTGCGTCGCCGGCGGACCGACGAGCAGGCCCGGCTCGCGCCCTTCGAACGGCTCAGCCCACGGGAGCAGCAGGTGCTGCGGGAGCTGGCCGAGGGGCGCAGCGTCGAGTCCATCGCCAGGGAGCGGCGGGTGTCCGAGGCCACCGTGCGGACCCAGGTGCGGGGGATCCTCACCAAGCTGGGGGTGGGCACCCAGCTCGCCGCGGTCGCCCGGGCACGGTCCACGGGGTGGCTGGGGCCGCCGACGACGCCCGCCGGGTGAGCGGCATCACCCCGTGCGACCCGAGGGCGCGGCGGTAGTGTCGGGCCCGCCCGGTCCCGGTCTAGGGTCGGGGCGGCATACCGACATTGAGGGAACGGGCAGCAGGTGACTGGTCAGCTCTGGCGAGCCGTGCGCTCGCGGCTGGGGCAGTCGGTGGCACTCGCCGCGCTCTCGGCGCTCACCGCGGGCTGCCTCGTCTCGGCACCGATCATCGCCCGCGCGATGGAACAGGGGCTGCTGCGGGCGTCCCTGTCGCATGCTCATCCTGCCGACACCGCCGTGACGATCCGGGCCACGAAACAGCCGCACGACCCGGGCCTGGCTCCCGGCGGTCTGGCGCAGTTCCTCCCCGCCGGGGCGGCGCCGTTCTTCCCCCACGGGATCGGCTCGAGCACCCTGCTCACCGAGGTCCGAACCCGGCCGGCCGCGAAGCCGTCACCGGTGCGGGTGTTCGCCCGCGACGACGTGTGCGACCACCTGACGATCACGTCCGGCCGTTGCGCGACCGCGGGCAACGAGGTCATGGTCTCGACCGCCGACGCCGCGGCGTGGGGGTGGGCGCCGGGGACGGTGCTCACCGTCGGCGCGCGGCAGGGCGCGGAGGGCACCGACACCGCCAGTGGTGTCGACCCGCCCGGCGAGCTGACCGTCGTCGGCGTCTACGGGGTCGTCGAGGACCCCGGGTACTGGTTGCGGCTCAGCCCGATGGGGATCTCCGGCATCCCCATCGCCTATGGGGGCGACACCGTGCCCGGCGTCGACGACCTCATCACCGCACCGACGACCTTCGCCCGGGGATGGACCGAGGAGGTCGGGGTCGCCCTCCAGTACCCGCTGGAGCGGACGGCGTTCACCCTCGACTCGCTCACCCGGGCCGACGCGGCGTTCGCTCACCTCCCGGCGACGGCCGGCGTCACGCTCGACACCCCGATCGCACGGATCGTCACGTCGATACGCGGCGGACAGGCCCAGGTGCGCTTCCTCGTCCCGGTCGTCGCGGCCCAGCTGGCCCTGCTCACCGCCTCCGTCCTCGTCGTCGTCGCCCAGGCCGCCGTCGAGCAGCGGCGCCGCGAGATCGCCCTGGCCCGGCTGAGGGGCCGCAGCCGGGCGGCCACCCGGTGGCTCGTCATGACCGAGCTCGGTGCGGTCGTCACGGTCGGCCTTCCGATCGGGGTGGGGCTCGCCGCCCTCGCCGGGCTGGGCGCGCGGGCCGTCCTGCCTCCCGGCATCCCGTTCGAGGTGCCGTGGCTGTCCGGTGTCGCCCTCGTCCTCGCCTTCGCGGTCAGCCTGGTCGCGGTGTATGCCGCCGCCCGCCCGGTCCTGCGTGAGCCGGTCCCCTCGCTGCTCCGGGCCGTCCGTCCCGCGGTCGGGGCCGTCCGGCTCGGACCGGTCGACGCGGTCATCGTGGCCCTCGCCGTCGTCGGCGTCGTCGGGCTGGCATCGGGGTCGGTCTCCGGGCCGCTGGCCGTGCTCACCCCCGTCCTGCTCGCCCTCGCCGCCGGCGGTGTCGGCGCGGCCGTCGTGTCCGGCACGGTCGTCCGGTGGGGGGCCCGGCGGCTCGGCCGCGGCCGGCTGTCGGTGTCCCTCGCGGCGCTCGCCGCCGCCCGCCGACCCGCGCTGCGCTGGCTCCTCGTCGTCGTGTCGATGACGACGGCCATGACCGTCTTCGCCGCCGACGCCGCCGTCGTCGCCGACCGCAACCGGGACGAGCGGACCCGCCTCGAGGTCGGTGCGCCCACCGTCCTGGTCACCGACGCGACGAACCCGTCCACCGTCGTCCACGCCGTCGACGGGCTGGGCGACCTGGCCGCTCGGGTGGCTCCGGTCGCGGTCGTCCGACCCCAGGACGCGACGAGCACGGCAACGCTGGCCATGCGGCCCGCCGACCTCGGCCGGGTCGCCTACGCCCCGCCCGGCCAGCCCCCCGTCGACGTCACGGCGCTGGCTCCGCCCACGGTGCCGACCGTCGAGCTCCACGACGGAACGGTGACGGGCACGCTGCGGTGGTCCGTCGACAACGTCTCGGGAGCCGTCCCCCGCGGCGCCGAGATCGAGGTCGGGTTCACCATCACCTCGCCGCAGGGCCAGCAGCTGACCCGGCACCTCGCGGCCCTGCCGGTCCGCAGGGACGGCTCGGCCCGGTTCTCGGCCCCGTTGCTCTGCTCGTCGGTCTGTCGCCTGGACGGCCTGTGGGCCCGCGCCCAGATCACCGGCCAGGGCTCGGCGGTCGGGACCCTGACGTTGTCCCACCTGGCCCTCGACGGCGCCGCCCTGGACCTCGGCGACGGCGCGACGTGGCACGCGGGGTCGAGCGACCTCGGGGAGCGGCTCGAGGTGACCTCGACCCGGGCTGGCGGGGACGTCGACCTCCTCGTCAGCGACCAGGGGGCGAAGCTGACCACCCGGTACGCCGACGTCCCGGTGACCCTGCCCGTCGTGCTGGCCGGCGCGCCACCGGCCGGCGCCGACCCCAACGGCTTCGACATCCAGAACCTTGCCGGGATCCCCACGCCGGCGCAGGCGGCCGTCCGGGTGCCGGCGCTCCCCGAGGTCGGCGACCGCGGTGCCCTCGTCAACCTCGACACCCTCCTGCGGCTCGGCGGGTCCATCCCCCCCACGGGGTCGCTCGAGGTGTGGGTCGACACCGAGGACCCGACGGTCGTGGGGCGGGTCCGCTCGGCCCTGGCCGGTGCCGGGGTGGAGGTCGTCCGGTCCCGGTCGTATACCGCGCTCAAGGCGGCGTACGACGAGTCGGCCACGGCCTGGGGCTTCGCCCTCGGCCTCGTGGGCGCGGCGATCGCCATCCTCATCGGCGCCCTCGTCATGGTCGTCGTCACGCTCACGGCCTGGCGGCGCACGGCCCGCGACCTGGCGGCGCTGCGCGTCTCCGGCGTGCCGAAGCGCGTCCTCGGCCGCGCCATGCGGCTCGAGCACGGCGGCATCGCCGTCGCCGGGGTCGTCGTCGGGGCGTTGTGCGGGCTCGGCGGCGGGGTCGTCGCCATGCCGTTGCTGCCGTTGTTCGACCTGGCCCCGCCGCCGGTCCCGGTCCCCGACCTCTCCCCGTCCTGGGCCGCGGTCGGGATCGGCACCGCGCTGGCGCTGGCGGTCTTCCTCGGCACCGGGCTGTTCCTCGCCCGATGGCTCGT
The DNA here is from genome assembly GCA_963771015.1 of uncultured Actinomycetota bacterium. Lineage (GTDB taxonomy): Bacteria > Actinomycetota > Actinomycetes > Actinomycetales > Dermatophilaceae > CAVSJJ01. The sequence continues at coordinate 81,307 of CAVYRN010000007.1, read as the reverse complement.
CGGCCGGGCCGGCGTCGAGCGGATCCAGGAGTCGCTATGAGCGACAGCGCCCTGGCCGTCGGGGTCCGCGGCATCGTCCACGTCTACCGCACCGAGGGGCACGACGTGGCGGCGCTGTCAGGGGTCGACCTCGTCGTCGGCCCCGGCGAGATCGTCGCGCTGCTCGGCCCCTCCGGGTCGGGCAAGTCGACCCTGCTGTCCATCCTCGGTGGGCTGCTCCGGCCGAGCGCCGGCGTCGTCAACGTCGGGCCGCACCTCGTCTCGGCCATGGACGAGGCCGAGCTCGACGAGCTCCGCGCCTGCGACATCGGGATCGTCCTGCAGGGTGCCGCCCGCAACCTCATTCCCTACCTCACCGTCCGAGAGAACATCGCCTTCGCCCAGCGCGCGGCGCGCGCCCGGCGTCACGACGTGCCGTCGGCCGACGTCGTCCTCGCCCTCGTCGGGCTCGCCGACCGCGCCGACCTGCCGCTGGCCTCCCTCACGCCCGGCGACCTGCAGCGGGCCGCCCTCGGGGTGTCGGTCGCCTCGCGGCCCGGGCTGCTCCTCGCCGACGAGCCGACGAGCCAGCTCGACCACGGCGCCCGAGACGCGATGCTCGAGGCGATGGTGCAGGTCAACGCCGAGATCGGGACGACGATCGTCCTCGTCACCCACGATCCCGAGGTCGCCGCCCGGATGCCGCGCACGGTGACGATCCGCGACGGTCGGGTCGGCGCCGAGGGCCGGTCGGGTCAGGAGTATGCCGTCGTCTCGGCCGACGGCGCGGTGCCGCTCCCGGTGCAGGCCCTCGAGGTCTTCCCGCCCGGCTCGCTCGTCCGGGTCCACGAGGAGGACGGCAGGTGGCTGCTCCTGCCCGAGCGTGAGTGCACCGTCGCCCCCGAGGAGGAGCCGTGACCGAACCCGCCATCGCCCTGCGCGGCGCGTCGGTCGTCTTCGGCGACGTCCGGGCCCTCGACGGGGTGGACCTCGGGGTCGCCCCGGGTGAGCTCGTCGCGGTCACCGGCCACTCCGGGGCCGGCAAGACGACCCTCCTCGGCGCGGTCGCCGGTCTCGTCCGGCTCGCCGCGGGCACGGCCTCCGTCGCAGGCGAGACGGTCCGCGACCGTGACCAGACCGTCGCTCTGGGGGTCGCCGTCATCCCCCAGGGCAACGCGCTCGCCGCGACCCTGACGGCATACGAGAACGTCCTCGTCCCGCTGCTCGCCGCCGGCGTCGACCGCGAGGAGGCCGAGCGGCGGGCCGTCACGGCCCTGGCGGAGGTCGGGCTCGAGGACTCCCGCGGACACCTCGTCGAGGAGCTGTCCGGCGGGCAGCAGCAGCGGGTGGCCGTCGCCCGGGGGCTCGCGCTCGCGACGCCGGTCCTCCTCGCCGACGAGCCGACCTCCGAGCTCGACCACGACAACCGGGAGCGGGTCCTCGGCCTGCTCCGGGTCCGAGCCGCCGCCGGGGCCGCCGTCGTCATGACGACGAACGACCTCGAGGCGGCGGCCCAGGCCGACCGGGTGCTCGCCCTCGACGACGGCCGGCTCGGCTGAGTCGGCGGGCCACCCCAGGGGCGCTCTGTCCCGGGATGTCGGTGCCCTGGTAGCGTCCGCGGCCATGACGGTGGAGCTCGCGCACGACGTCCAGGGACAGGGCCCGCTGCTGGTCCTCGTCCACGGGATCACCGAGAACCGGCACACGTGGGACCCCCTCGTCGGGGAGCTCGCGCGGGATCACCGGGTCCTTCGGGTCGACCTCCGCGGCCATGGCGAGTCCCCGATGGCGGACTCCTACGGCGTGGCCGACCTGGCGGGCGACATCGCCCCGCTGGTGGACGAGCCGCCGCTCGTCGTCGGCCACTCCCTGGGGGGCATGGTGGCGTCGGCCTACGGGGCGATGTTCGAGAACCGGGGCATCATCAACGTCGACCAGAGCCTCGACCTCGCGCCGCTGCAGGCCGGGCTCCTCCAGCAGGCCGAGCTGCTGCGCGGCGAGGCCTTCCCGATGGTCATGTCGGCGCTGTTCGAGTCGCTGCGCGGGGTCGTTCCCGACCCGGAGTGGGAGCGGCTGACCGCGCTGCGGCGCTTCGACCAGCAGGTCGTCCTCGGGGTGTGGTCGGTCATGCTCGACAGCACCCCGGCGGACCTCGACGCCACGGTCACCGGCATCGTCGGCGGCGTTCGGGGTCCCTACCTCTCCCTCCACGGGATCGACCCGGGCCCGGACTACCCGACCTGGCTCACCTCCCGGATGCCGCAGGCCACCGTCGAGGTGTGGTCCGACCTCGGCCACTACCCCCATCTCGTCCGGTCCGCGGAGTTCCTCGACCGGGTCCGCTCCTTCGAGGCCGGCCTGGCGGGCGCGTAGCGTCGCGGGGTCGCGGGCTCACGCACTCAGGGCGCGGGTGCCAGCCAGGTCCGTGCCGCGACGACGAGGGCCTCGACACCGGTGCTGATCGTCGGCTCGATGGTCGGCGCGTAGAGCGGGGAGTGGTTGGAGGGCAGCCCCTCGACGACCCGCGCGATGGCGGCCGCGTCCCCGGCCCCGGCGAAGGCCGTCGGGTCCGCGCCACCGAGGATCCAGTAGACGCACGGCACGCCAGCATCGGTGGCGAACAGCCCGACATCCTCGCTGCCCGTCACCGCGCCCGGGTCGAACACCCGCTCGGCGCCGAACGCCCCGGCGAGGGCGGCGCTGGTCCGGGCGGAGGCCGCCGGGTCGTTGAGCAGCAGGGGGAAGGACTGCGTCGTCTCGATCTCCGGCGGCCGGGGCGCCGCGGACGCCTCGGCCTCGCCGAGGACGATCCGTTCGATGGCCGCGAGGACGCGCTCCCGGATCAGTGGGTCGAACGTCCGGACGCTGACCTCCAGCTCGGCGCTGTCCGGGATGATGTTGACCTTCGTCCCTCCGCGGATCGTCCCGACGGTGATGACGGCCGTGTCGCCGCCGGCGATCTCGCGGGACACGATGCCCTGCAGCCGCATGACGACGGCCGCCGCCATGACGATGGGGTCGATGCACGTCTCGGGCCGGGAACCGTGGCCGCCCTTGCCGTGGAGCGTGACCCGGAGGGCGTCGTATGCCGCGAAGGCCGGCCCGGGGTGGAGGCCGAGCGTCCCCGCCGGCAGCGGCGCGACGTGCTGGCCGAGGACGACGTCGGGCCGGCCGAACCGGTCATAGAGGCCGTCGTCGAGCATCGCCCGGGCCCCCTCGCCGAGCTCCTCGGCGGGCTGGAGCACGAGGATGAGGGTGCCGGCCCACGATGCGCGCTCCGCGGCGAGCCGGGCCGCCGCCCCGAGGAGGCAGGTGACGTGCATGTCGTGCCCGCAGGCATGCATGACCGGCACCTCGGCGCCATCGGGGTCGACGCCTCGGTCGGTGCTCGCGTAGCCCAGGCCGGTCTTCTCCTCGACCGGCAGACCGTCCATGTCGGCCCGGACGAGGACGGTGGGCCCCTCGCCGTTGCGGAGCACGCCGACGACGCCGGTCCGGCCGACGCCCGTCGTCGTCTCGTAGCCCGACGCGGCCAGCCTCCGGGCGGCGATGTCGGCGGTCCGGTCCTCCTGGAAGGACAGCTCGGGATGGCGGTGCAGGTCCTCGTACAGGTCGGCGAGGGAGAGGTCCGGGTCGGTCATCGGGGTGCTCCTCCTGCGAGTGGGTAGCCGAACTCGGCGAAGTCCTGGCGGTAGAACTCGGTGGCGAGGCGGCGCAGCGACGGGGAGACCTCGACGTCGTGGCTCGCGTGGCCGACGACCTCCTTGCCGTGGCGGGCCCGCGGGATCTCCTGGTTCAGGCCGAGCGCCCATCGTTCGTCGACGTCGGCGAGGATCGCGGGCATCCCCTCCTCGAGCCGGTAGACCTGGGCGCCGGCGAGCTTGAACTCGGCCTGCGGACGGATGTGGTTGTCGAAGAGGAACGGGTCCGCGGCATACCGCTTGAACGTCGCCTTCGCCCACTTCTGCACCGCCGCGCCGTCGGTGCTCGGGCTGTTGTCCCGGTTGCGCCAGAGGTACTCCGAGCGGAGCCGGGCGATCGGCTCGCGGACGACCATGAAGATCGCGTCGAAGCGGTCGAGCCGGAAGTTCATCTCGAGCATCGCCGCGTGCATGTGCTGCGGGGTGCACCGGCGCACGTGGTTGATGGCGTGGGGACCCACCTTGCCGTCGAGGTAGACGCGCTGGTAGCCGCTCTGCTTGAAGACCAGCTCGACGCTCGTGCCGCCGGCCTTGGGGACGTGGATGAAGAGGATGTTCCTGCCGTCCTTGCGGAAGATGGGCACGGAGAACGCTCCAGGGGTCGAGCCGACGCAACGCCCCCGATGCTATCGGCGGGTCCGGCAGCGGTGGCCGGAGCCCGGAGCCCGGCCCGGAGCCCGGAGCCCGGAGCCCGGAGTCCGGTCAGGGCCCCGCGGTTCGGGCGAAGAGCCGTCGCTGCACCGCCCGCCACGACCCGGGCCGGTAGTAGCGGGCGGTCCAGCCGTCGGTCTCGTCGAGGTGGCCCGTCCAGTTCGTGGAGCCGGTGTTGATCTCGGTGCCCTGGGCCATCGCCCGGAACGCGTAGTGCATGAACAGCCGGTGGTACTCGGTCAGGTAGATGTCGGCGACCCGCCGCACGGCCCGCCACGAGGCCGCCCGGGTCGGCCCGTGGGTGATGACGAGGGTGTTCTCCTCGTTGCTCGTCGTCGAGGCGTTCGAGTAGTTGGCCGAGCCGGTGAGGATGGTCGGGGCGTCCTCGAGGGGGTCGACGAGGATGATCTTGGTGTGGATGTAGCGGACGTGGACGTTGAACCCGGTCAGCTTCTCGGCGGCCCAGTGGTCGAGGAGCCCACCGTCGAGGTGGCTGCCGGTGGACAGCCGCACGTTGGGGTCGGTGAGCGGGACCCGTTGCGAGGCAGGGGGGACCTTCTCGAGCAGGACGGTCCGCATGACGTCCGGGCGGGTGACGGCGAGGTCGTCCCGGAAGACGGCGTTGAGGCCGAAGGCGCCGGTGATGTGCGCCGACGTCGTCGCGGAGTCGAACAGCGCGGCATACCACTGCAGCGCCGACAGGCCCTGCCGCGGTGACATGACGACGGTGACGCCGGGTTCGGCGGGGATGCTCTCGGTGGCCGGCGGTTCGGTGAGGTGGGTCGTCCGAAGCGCTGCCGTCGGCTCCTGGGCCACGAGCCGCTGCCACTCGCCGTGGTAGGCCGCGGCGACGGCGCGGTGCCGGACGAGGTGGCCGACGTTGGAGTGGCCGTAGACCGCGCCGAGGGTGAGGTTCGTCGACCCGGTCCACACGGCGACCGGCTCGCCCCGGTGGAGGAGGACGAGGAACTTGTTGTGCTGCAGGGCGCTCTTGTTCGGCGCGGTGCGCCAGGTGACCTCGGCGTCGAGACCGTGGGCGTGCACCGCGGCCCGCGCGGCCTCGGCGGTCCGGTCGTTGTTCGTGTCCGGATGGGTGTCGGTGTCCCGGCCGTGGACGAGGAGACGCACGTCGGCGCCCCGGTCACGCGCCGCTGCCAGGGCGTCGAGCCCGGTGCCCCAGGTCAGCTCGTAGAAGGCGCCGTGCAGCGCCCAGTCCGCGTCGAGGGCCTCTCCGCAGAATGCGAGGAACGCCTCGCCGAGCCCCCGGGACAGCCAGACCATCGCCGGGTGTGTCTCGTCCGGGACGTCGCCCGGGACCCAGCCGCCGAACTTGTGCGCGAACGCCTGGGACCCGGCGACGCCGCGGTTGAACCAGACCCCGTGGACGCCGTCGTCCTCGACCTCGGTCTCGATGTCGAGGGTGGAGGTCGTGAGAACGCCGAGTGTCCCGGCCGTGCCGCCCAGCGCGGACACGGCATACGTGTAGCGATGGCCCGGCTTGGCGCTGTAGTCGCCCCACTGGAAGCCCTGGATCGGGTGCTCCCGCGAGCTGTACTGCGAGCCCGGTGGCGGGTCGGGCACGACGCTCGGGAAGGTCTTCATCCCACGCAGCCAGCCGCTCTCGCCCTCGGTGTGGTCGGTGCGGTGGACCGCGAACCCGAGGCACCCCGCCGGGTCCGCGAGGTCGAACCCGAGGAGGACGGTGTGGGTCCCGGCGATGGCATGCACCGTCAGGCCGCCCTTGTGGTGCGTCCTGCGCATGGGTCCACGGTATGCCGGTCGGCGCCGCTGCGGCGGCCGAGGACGCGGCGGGCCCGGCCCTGCGGCTCCGGAAGGTCGCGTAGCCTGGTCGGGCGGTGGCCCCCGCGTCGGCGGGCGGTGGCGCGCCGAGCCGAACCGGACGAAGGGGGGATGAGGCGGCGATGATCCAGCCCAGCTGGCAGCTGTCCGCGAGCATCTCCCTCGTCCTCACCGTCGTGTGGGTCGGCTGCGCCGTCAGCGGCGCCCCGGCGCTGCGCGTCGTCAAGGCCTTCGCGCTCGAGTTCGCCGTGCTCGTCGGGGTCTTCGCGGTCTACCAGCACACGGCGTACCTCGCTCACGGCCAGACGGCCGGTGCCTTCGCCAACGCCCGCGACGTCTGGGACCTCGAACGGTGGCTGCATCTGCCGAGCGAGGTCACCGTCCAGCAGCTGACGGCCGGCTGGGCGGGCGTCGAGCGCGGGCTCAACTGGTACTACGCCTACATGCACCTCAACGTCATGACGGCGTTCGTCGTGTGGATGTGGTGGCGGCACCGCGAGCGCTACGCCCTGCTGCGCAACACCGTCGCCATCACGACGCTCGTCTGCGTGCTCATGCAGATGGTGCCGGTCGCGCCACCGCGGATGTTCCCCGAGCTCGGGTTCGTCGACACGGCGAAGGTCTATGGGCAGTCGGTCTACACCAACGGCGGGATCGCCGACCAGCTGGGGGCGATGCCCTCGATCCACGTCGCGTGGGCGGGCATCGTCGGGATCTTCGGCGCGTGGGCGGTCGGGCGTCGCTGGGGATGGGCCTTCCTCCTCCACTTCGCCATGGTGGCCTACGTCGTCGTCGCCACGGCCAACCACTGGTGGCTCGACGGGGTCGTCGGCCTGGCCGTCATGGGTGTCGTCATGGCCGTGCTGTTCCCCATCCACGCGGGGCTGGCCCGACGGGCGGCCGCGCGGTCGGCGGAGCCGGCGGAGCTGCCGGACGAGCTCTCCGACGCCGAGCGGTCGCCGGCCCTGTCCTAGCCGGAACGGTCGTAGCCGGAACGGTCAGTACCAGTGTGGCGAGCGGCTGAGCCACATCGACCAGGCCCGGCACGGGCTGCCGTAGGCGCGCTTGAGGTAGCTCAGCCCCCACCGGATCTGGGTCACCGGGTTGACGAGCCAGTCCGGCCCGGCGGTGGCCATCTTCGACGCGGGCAGCGACTGGGGGATGCCGTAGGCACCGGATGAGGGGTTCGTCGCGCTCCAGCGCCAGCCGCTCTCGCCGTTCCACAGGCTGTTGAGGCAGCCCCACTGCGAGGGTCCGAACCCGTAGGCGGGCATGAGCCGTCTCGCCACCGCGCGGGGGTCGAGCTGGGCGGCGGTGAGCCCCGGACCTCCTCCGCTGGTGAGGACGGCCGACCCGCGGCCGGCCCTGGCGGCGGCTCTGGCGGCGGCGGCTCGGGCGGCGGCCGCGGCGGCGAGGCCGTCCTGGCGCCGCTGCTCGAGGACCTTCGACGTATGCCGCAGCGAGGCCAGCTGGGCCACCATCGTGTGCTGCTCCGCGGTGATGGTCTGGACCTGTGCGGCGGCGGCGGCCACCTTGGCCTGGGCGTCGGCCTCCGCCTGGTGAGCGGCCGTCGTCGCCGTCTCCTGCTGGGACCGGGCGAGGTCGGCCGTGCGTTGGGCGGCGACGGCGATGGCGGCGGTGGACCGTGCCGTGTCCGCCTCGCCGGCCCACTGGCTGCCGAAGGCGTCGAAGCCGGCCGCGGTGTCGGCGTACTGCTGGGGGCCGCCGGTGCTCAGGAGCGCCCCGAGCCGGCCGAGCGTGCCGCCGGACTCGTACACGGCCGCGGCATACTGCCCGAGCCTGGCCCGGGCGGTCGAGGCGACCAGGTCGGCCGCCCGGGCCCGGGAGGTGGCGGTCGCCGCGGCGGCGGTCCGGCGGGCCAGCTCGTCCGCGGCGACGGCATACGCCGCGGCGGCGACGGAGACGTCCTGTTGGAGCCCGTCGAGCCGCGCTGCGTCCGCCTGGTAGCGGCGCTGGAGGGCGGCGACCCGGGCGGCGGCGGCGTGCGCTCTGGCCCGTGCCGCCCGCACCTGCCCGGCGCTGGGGAAGGTCCGGCCGCCCCCGCGGGCCTGTGCTCCGGGGGCGCCGAGGGCCAGGAGGGGGACGACGAGGACGGCGGCCCACACCCGACGGCGCCGTGCCGCGGCCGCGCCCGACCGGTCAGGACGGCGCCATGCCGTGGCCGGGCGGGGCCGGCCACGCTGACCGGTGGTGCCCACGAGTCCTCCCGTCGACGAGTCGCGCTCCACGGTAGTCGCCCAACCCCACCCGCCACGCCCGTCACATGAATCACTCAGGAAACTCGAAGGCTCGTGGTTGACAGCGGTCGGGCGGTGTTGTCTAATCAATGAGAAGGTTAAACAACTGAAAGGTTGATAATGCCGACGGACCCACCCGGCGAGGCTGGGCTGGACCAGGCCTTCGCCGCTCTGGCGGATCCGGTCCGGCGCGCCATCGTCGCTCGGCTCAGCCGCGGACCGGCCACGGTGAACGAGCTCGCTGAGCCGTTCGCCATCACCGTCCAGGCCGTCTCGAAGCACATCGGGGCCCTCGAACGGGCCGGCCTGGTCACTCGCACCCGTGACGCCCAGCGCCGTCCGGTGCACCTCAACCCGGCCCGACTCGAGGAGCTCACCGCGTGGATCGACCGCTACCGGCTCGTCCACGAGCAGCAGTTCCGCCGCCTCGACGCCGTTGTGGCGCCGACGAAGGACAAGGACACCCCATGACCACCACCCGCAACGCCCTCCACCTCGACATCCCGGCCGGCGTGCCGTGGATCGACTTCACCCGCGAGTTCGACGCGCCCGTCGCGGCCGTGTTCGCGGCGCACCGAGAGCCGGCCCTCGTGGCGCAGTGGCTCGGGCCGAACGGCTACGCGATGGAGATCGAGCGCTGGGACTTCGTCTCCGGCGGCGGCTACCGCTATGTCCATCGCAACCCGGCCGGCGACGAGTTCGCCTTCCATGGCACCTTCCACACGGTGCGTGAGGACGACCTGGCGGTGCAGACCTTCGAGTACGAGGGTGCCCCGGACGAGATCGCCCTCGAGTTCCTCTGGTTCGACGACCTCGGCGACGGCCGGACCCGACTGCGCGGTCGCAGCATCGGCCGGACCGTCGAGGGGCGGGACGCCATGGTCGCCAGCGGCATGGAGCGGGGCATGAGCGAGGGGTACGAGCGCCTGGACGACATCCTCGCGGCCGGCTGAGAGGCGCGCGGCCTAGGCTCGCGGCATGGCTACCGACCACGGCTCCTCGTCGACGACCGGCCACGAGGGGGAGGGCGGCGCGCCGGGCGTCGGAGCGCCGGACGACCCCGGGCCGGGGGGGCCGCTGGCCGGGCTGCGGGTCGTCGAGCTGGCCGGCATCGGGCCGGCGCCCTTCGCCGCGCTGCTCCTCGCCGAGCTCGGTGCCGACGTCGTGCGGGTCGACCGACCGGGCGGCGGCGGGCCCATCGCCTCGATCACGGCCGGGCTGAACCGCTCGCGTCCCAGCATCGCCGTCGACCTCAAGCACCCCGACGGGCTGGCCGTGGTCCGGCGGCTGGTCGACCGGGCCGACATCCTCATCGAGGGCCTGCGCCCCGGGGTCACCGAACGGCTGGGCCTCGGCCCCGACGACTGTCTGGCGCGGAACCCGCGCCTGGTCTACGGCCGGATGACCGGGTGGGGCCAGGAGGGCCCCCTCGCCGCCGCGGCGGGCCACGACATCACGTATGCCGCCATCACCGGTGCGCTCCACCTCGTCGGCGGGCCGGACCGGCCGCGCGTGCCGGTCAACGTCCTCGCCGACTTCGGCGGCGGCACCCTCTACCTCCTCGTCGGGGTGCTCGCTGCGCTCCAGGCCCGGGAGCGGACCGGCCGGGGCCAGGTCGTCGACGCCGCCATGGTCGACGGCGCCGCCTCCCTCGTGACGATGATCTACGGGATGCTGGGCGCCGGGCTGTGGCGGGACGAGCGGGCGGCCAACCTCCTCGACGGTGGCGCGCCCTTCTATGACACCTACCGGTGCGCCGACGGGCGGTTCGTCGCGGTCGGGGCCCTCGAGCCCCAGTTCTACGCGGCCCTCCTCGACGGCCTCGGCCTCGACTTCGCCGAACCGCAGTACGACAGCGCAGCCTGGCCGGCCCACCGCGGGGCGCTCGAGGCCGCGTTCGCGACCCGGACCCGCGACGAGTGGGCCGAGCACTTCGCCGGAACCGACGCCTGCGTCGCGCCGGTGCTGGGGCTCACCGAGGCCCCGGACCACCCGCACCTGCGTGCCCGGGGCACCTTCGCCGACACCCCGACCGGGCCGGTGCCCCGCGTGGCGCCGCGCTTCTCCGACACTCCGGGCCTCGACCCCGGGCCGGAGCCCGCGCCGGGTGCGGACACGACGGCATACCTGCTCGGGCACGGCTTCGGGCGCGCGGAGGTCGACGCGCTGCTGGCGGGCGGAGCCATCGCCCAGGCATAGCCATCGCCCAGGCCCAGCCCTCGCCCAGGCGTGGCCCGGTCCCGACCTGGGTCTTGCGCGGCCCGCAGCGACGGGCAGACTGGCGGTAGCGGCGGGCCACCGGGGCCGCGCCCGATGAGGAGGTATGCCGTGTCCGCTCGTGACGCCGTCATCGTCGAGGCCGTCCGGACGCCGGTCGGCCGGCGACGCGGCTCCCTCGCCGACCAGCACCCGGTGGACCTGTCCGCCCGGGTGCTCACGGCCCTCGTCGAGCGCACGGGTACCGATCCCGCCCTCGTCGACGACGTCATCTGGGGATGCGTCCAGCAGGTCGGCGCCCAGTCGTTCAACGTCGGGCGCAACGCCGTGCTGGCCGCCGGGTGGCCCGAGTCGGTCCCCGGGGTCACCCTCGATCGGCAGTGCGGGTCCTCCCAGCAGGCCGTGCACTTCGCCGCGGCGGGACTCATCGCCGGACACTACGACCTCGTCGTCGCCGGCGGCGTCGAGATCATGTCGTCGATCCCGCTCGGGTCCTCGATCGCCAACGCCGAGTTCGGCTTCCCCTACAGCCGGGCGGTCCTCGACCGGTACGGCGTCGAGATGTTCAACCAGGGTGTCGGCGCCGAGATGATGGCCGAGAAGTGGGCCCTGTCGCGCACCGAGCTCGACGAGTTCTCGGCGCTGTCGCACGAGCGGCTGGCCGCTGCCACCGACGCGGGTCGGCTCGACGCCCAGCTCGTGCCGGTTCCGCTGGCGGACGGGTCGCTGTTCGCCCACGACGAGGGCCTGCGCCGCGGCACCTCGGTCGAGAAGCTGGCGACCCTGCCGACCGTCTTCAAGCAGGACGGGGTCATCCACGCCGGGAACTCCTCGCAGATCAGCGACGGGTCGGCCGCCCTGCTCATGACGACGTCCGAGAAGGCGGCCGAGCTCGGCCTGACCCCGATCGCCCGCTTCCACACCGGGGCGGTCGCCGGGGACGACCCGGTCATGATGCTCGCCGCGCCCATCCCGGCGACCGAGAAGGTGCTGCGCCGGGCCGGGCTGAGCATCGGCGACATCGGTGCCTTCGAGGTCAACGAGGCGTTCGCGCCGGTGCCGCTGGCCTGGCTCAAGGAGACCGGTGCCGACCCCGAGCTGCTCAACCCCAACGGCGGCGCCATCGCCATCGGCCACCCGCTCGGGGGATCCGGCGCCCGGATCATGACCCAGCTCATCCACCACATGCGCGACACGGGGACGCGCTACGGGCTGCAGACGATGTGCGAGGGCGGCGGCATGGCGAACGCGACGATCCTCGAGCTCCTCTGATGGCCGACCACGTCCTCGTCTCGGTCGAGGAGGCGATCGCCCGGGTCACCCTCAACGACCCGGAGCGGCTCAACGCCGTCGACGCCCCGATGCTCGACGCGGTGGCCGACGCCGTACGCCGGCTGGGTGCCGACCCGGCCGTCCGTGTCATCGCGCTCAGTGGCGCCGGGCGCGGCTTCTGCGCCGGGGCGAACCTCACGGGTGGGGTCTCGGGCGGCGGCTCGACGCCCACGGGGTCGGCGGCCGACGCTTCGACGCTCGACGGCCCCACGGTCGACGGCGCCACCCTCGATGCCGTCGGAGGGACGATCCGCGCGATCGTCGACTGCCCCGTCCCGACGGTCGCCCTCGTCCACGGTGTTGCAGCGGGGGTCGGCGTGTCCCTCGCGCTGGCCTGCGACTACGTCCTGGCGAGCGACGCCGCGTCGTTCGTCCTCGCCTTCGCCCGGATCGGCCTCATGCCCGACGGTGGTGCGACGGCCCTCGTCGCCGCGTCGGTCGGTCGGGCCCGGGCCATGCGGATGGCACTGACCGGCGAGAAGGTCGACGGGGCGACCGCGGCCGAGTGGGGCCTGGTGGCCGAGGGCGTCACGGCCGACCGGTTCGACGAGCGTTCGACGGCCCTGCTCCACCAGCTCGGCGCCACGGCGCCCGAGGCCGCCCGCGAGACCTCGGCCGCCATCAACGCCGCGACCCTCGACCTGGCGGGGGCACTCGGCCGGGAGGAGCGTGGCCAGGCCCGGCTCCTGCAGACCGCGGACTTCCGCGAGGGCGTCACGGCCTTCTTCGAGAAGCGGCCCGCCCGGTTCGGGACGACCCGCGACTAGTCGGCCACAGGGAAGTCCCGGGGCGCGCCAACTAGGGTGTGCCCGTGGCAAGGGAGTCAGGGGTCCGCTCGTTCGACGCGCGGCAATGGCCTCCCGAGAGGCTGCTCGCCGCCAAGGACGGTCAGCGGGTCAGCGTCGTCATCCCCGCCCGTGACGAGGCGGCCACGCTCGGCGGCATCGTCGCCCGGGTCCGCGAGTCGTGGGTCGACGCCGTACCCCTCGTCGACGAGCTCGTCGTCATCGACTCCGACTCGACCGACGGCACCGCCGACATCGCCCGGGACGCCGGGGCCAGGGTCCACGCGGCCCGGGACATCCACCCCGAGCTCGGGCCCGCGCGTGGCAAGGGCGAGGCGCTGTGGAAGGCGCTCCACGTGACGACCGGGGACGTCCTCGTCTTCCTCGACGCAGACCTCATCGAGTGGGGCCCCCACTTCGTCGCCGGGCTCGCCGGCCCGCTGCTCGCCGAGCCGGATCTCACCCTCGTCAAGGCCGTCTACGACCGGCCGCTGCTCGACGACGGCGGCCACGAGGTCGAGACCGGCGGCCGGGTGACCGAGCTCGTCGCCCGTCCCCTCCTGGCGCTGCACTGGCCCGAGCTCGCCGGGCTCGTCCAGCCCCTGGCCGGCGAGTGGGCCGTCCGCCGAGCGGCCTTCGAGCGGTATGCCGTCCCCTGCGGCTACGGGGTCGAGATCGCCGCCCTCGTCGACACGGTCACCAGGGACGGTGCCGGAGCCATCGCGCAGGTCGACCTCGGGCGCCGGGCGCATCGCCATCACCGCCACGACACCCTCGGCCTGATGGCCGTCCAGGTCATGGCGGCGGTCGAGGCACGGCTGGGCGAGCGGACGGCATACCCGGGTTCGGACGTCGTGCGGCTGCGCCAGTTCGACCGTGGCGAGACGGGGTTCGTCGCGCGGGACAGCGACGTCGACGTCACCGAGCGCCCGCCGGCCGTCTCCGTCCCCGGGTATGCCGCGCCCGCCGGTGAGGTGCGGGCATGAGGTTCCGACTGGGGCGGCACGAGTACGACGAACGGGCCCGGCTCGTCATGGCCATCGTCAACCGGACCCCGGACTCGTTCTACGACAGGGGGCTCACCTGGGCCGAGGACGCCGCGATGGACCGGGTGCGCCGGGTCGTCGACGAGGGCGCCGACCTCGTCGACATCGGCGGCATCAAGGCGGCCCCCGGCGCCGAGATCGACGCGGCCGAGGAGATGCGCCGGGTCGTCGGGTTCGTCGAGGCGGTCCGCGGCGAGTTCCCCGACCTCGTCATCAGCGTCGACACATGGCGCAGCGAGGTCGCCCGGGCGGTGTGCGAGGTCGGGGCCGACCTCATCAACGACGCCTGGGGTGGGGCGGATCCGCGGCTGCCCGAGGTCGCCGCCGAGTTCGGTGCGGCCCTCGTGTGCACCCACACCGGTGGGGTGACGCCGCGGACCCGCCCGCACCGGGTCGAGTACGACGACGTCGTCGCCGATGTCGTCGGGTCGCTGACCCGGCAGGCGGAGCGCGCCGTGTCGCTCGGGGTCGACCGTGAGCGGGTCCTCATCGACCCGGCGCACGACTTCGGCAAGAACACCTGGCACTCCCTCGAGGTCACCCGCCGGCTCGGCGAGCTCACCGCGCTGGGGTGGCCGGTGCTGGTGTCGTTGTCCAACAAGGACTTCGTGGGCGAGTCGCTCGACCGGGCGGTGGGGGAGCGGCTCACCGGGACGCTTGCGACCACGGCGATCTCCGGGTGGCTGGGCGCCCACGTCTATCGGGTCCACGAGGTCCCCGAGACCCGTGAGGTGCTCGACATGGTCTCGGTCATCGCGGGCGACCTGCCGCCAGTCCGGACGACCCGGGGCCTCGCGTGATCAGGTCCGTGACGGTGGTCCCGAGCGCCCCGCTGCTGCTGCCCGGGTATGCCGGCCGCGACGACGCCGCGGCCGGGTTGCGCGACGCCTGTGTGTCGCTGCTCGGCGAGCTGGCCGGGCTCGCCGGCGGTGCGGTCGTCCTCGTCGCCGCCACGGACCGTGAACCGCGCAGCACCAGGCCGCCGGTGGGACGCCGGGTGGGTGAGCTGCTGCTGCGCCTCGCCGGAGTGACCGCCCCGGACGTCGTCGAGGTGCCGTGGGATGCGCCGACCGAGCGGTGCGTCGCCCTGGGCCGGTCGGTGGGGGCCGTCGCCGGAACCGGCGAGATCGACCTGGTCGTCGTGGCCGACGGAAGCGCGCGGCGCAGCGAGAAGGCCCCCGGGTATCTCGACGAGCGGTCCTTCGCGTTCGACGACGCGATCGTCGCCGCGCTGGCGGCGGCGGAACCCGACCGGTTGCTCGCCCTCGACGCGAGCCTCGGTGCCGAGCTGCTGGCCCAGGGGCGCGCCCCTCTCCAGGTGGCGGCCGCGGCGATGGGCGAGCGGGCGGCATACCGCTGCGTCTCGCTCGATCGCAGCGACCCGTTCGGGGTCCTCTACGTCGTGGCCCGCCTCGAGCGCATCCCCGCCGCCGCGCCGCCGCGCGGCAGAGGGTCGTACATCGAGAGCGATGGGGCCTGAAAGGGTAGCCTTCGTGGGAAGCAGCGACGACCACCGCTCGACGGTGCATCCGATCTGCCCGTCCTGGTCTGGGGCGGCCAGTGGGACGGCATCGGCCGGCCCGGACCAGGACCACCCATCCACCGAGCCCGACCGGCCCGACCGGACCCGACCGGCCCGTCAGATCGGACACCCGCGCACCTCATCCGGCACGGTCAGGCGAGCGCCGACACCACGCCCCATCCGGCGGCGCAGGCGGCCAGCCCCGCGACGACGCTGGCCGTCACGTTGATCGAGGCCTCGAGCCACGAGCCGTCGTCGACGAGCCGGACCGTCTCGAACCCGAACGTCGAGAACGTCGTCAGCGCACCGCAGAACCCGGTGCCGGCCACGGTGAGGACGGCCGACGGCATACCCGCCACTGCGGCACCCGCGCCGAGCGCGCCGAGGACGAAGGACCCGACGACGTTGACGGTGAACGTCCCCCACGGGAAGACGCTGTCGTGGCGGGACTGCACGAGAAGGTCGGTGAGGTAGCGCAGGGGAGCGCCGACGGCCCCACCGACGAGGACGAGGAACAGCGTCATGAGCCTGCCGGGCCGACGTACCGGACCACCTCGACGGGCTCGAGCGTGACCAGGCCCTCCTGGACGAGCTCATCGAGCTCGGGGAGGAACGCCGCGATCTGCTCGTCCAGGTCGACGATGACGACCGCGATGGGCAGGTCCTCGCTCAGCGAGAGGATCCGGGTCGTGTGGATGGTGCTCGACCGGCCGAACCCCTCGATGCCCTTGAAGACGCTCGCCCCGGCCAGCCCGGCGGCGTGGGCGCGGTGGACGATCTCGGTGTAGAGCGGCCGGTGGTGCCACTGGTGGTTCTCCGCGATGATGATGGTGAGCCGGGTCGCCTTGCCGTGCAATGTCATCGGGTGCTCCTCGGTGCGTCGGTGGCGGGGGGAGGATCGGGGTCGACGTCCCTCTCGGTATGCCGTCGGCGCGCGGCCGCGGCCACGACGGCCCGGGTCCCCGCCAGGCCGGCCCAGGACGCCGGTATGCCGGTGGCCACGGTGCCGACGACGTAGACCGCGGCGGCGAGCATCGCGCCGGAGGCGACCAACGTGCGGGTGTCGAGCATGTAGGTCGAGAACGTCGTGTACCCGCCGAGGACGCCGACCCCCCAGAAGGGGCGGACGTAGCGGGTCGGCCCCCAGACGTCGACGACGAGGAACATGAGGGCCCCGAGGATGAGCGAGCCGGTGACGTTCGCGAGCCACGTGGCCACCGGGATCTGGTCCGGGTGGGCGGGCAGCAGGTCCGCGACGGACCACCTGGCGGCGCTGCCGAGCGCCCCACCGGCGCTGATGACGAGGAGGATGTCCCACCGGGTACGGAGCACCCGCCGGGCCCGCTCGCGCAGGCTCGGCGGGCGTCGGGGGGGACGGGCGCGGCGGACGGCCATGGGCGGCGGGTCAGCCTCGCACCGTCTCGAGGAAGTCGGCGATCCGGCCGATCGCCTCGGTCAGGGTCTCCACATCCGGCAGCGTGACGAGCCGGAAGTGGTCCGGCTCGAACCAGTTGAAGCCGGTCCCGTGCGTGACGAGGATCTTCTTGGCGCGGAGCAGGTCGATGACGAACGCCTCGTCGCTCTCGATGGGGTACACCTCGGGGTCCAGCCGCGGGAAGCAGTAGAGCGCGCCGTCGGGCTCGACGCACGACACCCCGGGGATCTCGTTCAGCAGCCGCGAGGCGAGCTTGCTCTGCTCAAAGAACCGGCCACCGGGGACGATGAGCTCGTTGATCGACTGGTAGCCGCCGAGGGCGGTCTGGATGGCGTGCTGTGCCGGGACGTTGGCGCACATCCGCATGTTCGCCAACAGGGTGAGGCCCTCGAGGAAGTCGGTCGCCAGGTGCTTGGGCCCGGAGACCATGACCCAGCCGGCCCGGAAGCCGCAGACCCGGTACGCCTTGGACAGCCCGCTGAAGGTGAGGGTGAGGACGTCGTCGGCGGCATACGTCGCCGTGTGGTGGTGCACCGGGTGGTGGGTGTCGTCGGCGAACAGGATCTTCTCGTAGATCTCGTCGGACATGAGGACGAGCTCGTGGCGCCGCGCGATGTCGACCAGGCCCTTGACGACGTCCTCGCTGTAGACGGCGCCGGTCGGGTTGTTGGGGTTGATGACGACGAGCGCGAAGGTGTTCTCGGTGATCTTGGCCTCGATGTCGGCCAGGTCCGGGTTCCACCCGTTGGACTCGTCGCACCGGTAGTGGACGGGCACGCCACCGGCCAGGCTCACCGCGCCGGTCCACAGCGGGTAGTCGGGGGCCGGGACGAGGATCTCGTTGCCGTCGTCGATGAAGGCGGTGAGGACCATGGAGATGAGCTCGGACACGCCGTTCCCGATGAAGACGTCCTCGACGCCGGTCTCGAGCAGCCCGTGCGCCTGGTAGTACTGCGCGACGGCCGTCCGGGCCGAGTAGATGCCCTTGGAGTCGGAGTACCCCTGCGACTCGGGCAGGTTGTGGACCACGTCGGCGAGGATCGCCTCGGGCGCCTCGAAGCCGAACGGGGCCGGGTTGCCGATGTTGAGCTTGAGGATCTTGTGCCCCTCGGCCTCGAGCCGCTGGGCCTCCACGAGGATCGGCCCCCGCACGTCGTAACGGACGTTCTGGAGCTTGCGGCTCTGGGTGACGGGACGCATGGCCCCAGTGTGGCAGGGCCGGTATGCCGCTCGCCTCGCCCTTTCATCATGACGAGACACCGTTGATGCCGCACGACCAGTTGAGACGTGCCGCGTGGTCTGGTGGGAGTCCGCAGGTCCGTCCTGCTCCACGACCCTTCGGCCCGTGTCGGGTGTCTTGGTCGCTGTGCCGCTGGGGTCCTTCGGGGGTCGGCTCTGGACTCGTGTGAGCCGGCGATCCGTGAGCCGCTGGGTACGTACCCGTCGATGCCGTCGACGCCGATCGCTGAGCGGGTCGGCTGGCAGCGATCGTTGACCGTCTTGAAGGACCGGGTGCGTGAGCTGCGGCCGGTGTACCTGCCTCTGCATGCTCTCGGGTCGCCACAGCGATCTGGGCGACTGCAGCCCGCACGTCGTCGGCGATCAGGTGGGCGCGACGCCCTTCGTAGCCCGTTCGGGATCGCCGCATCGCGACGTGGCGCTGGGTCATGCGCATGACCGTCCCGAACCAGGCGGCGCCCTGGCTGTAGCGGCCAGTGCGTCATTCGCCGCGAGGTCGACCTTGCCGAGGGCGGCAGGTGCGGATGCCCCCGCATGGGCGCTCGGCGTGGCCGGGCGTCCGATAGGGGTCGCGCCGGTGAGGCGACGGGGCAGACGCCACGACTCGCTGTTGCGGAGCGCAGCACCATTGCGTTGGGTCGTACCGTTCGACAAGACTGCCTGCTGTGGACATCCCGCGCATCTTCCCCATTCGCGAGAGCAGCCACCGCATTCACAACCCCTTCACCCCGGCGAAACTCGCCGTCTTGGGCGAGGCGCTGTCGCTGGCCCCCAGCACAGTCGTGCTTGACCTGGCGAGCGGGTCGGGCGAGATGCTCTGCACCTGGGCGCGCGACCATGGGATCAGCGGCACGGGGGTGGATCTGAGCACGGTCTTCACCCAACAGGCGCGGACTCGTGCCATCGAGCTCGGCGTCACGGACCGGGTCAGCTTCATCCACGGGGATGCCGCCGGCTACGTCGCGGACGAACCCGTCGACGTGGTCGCCTGCGTCGGCGCGACCTGGATCGGAGGTGGCGTGCCGGGCACGGTCGACCTGCTTCGCCGTAGCCTCCGGGGTGGCGGCGTGATGCTGATCGGTGAGCCCTACTGGCGCCGGGAGCCGCCGGATCAGGACACCGTCGAAGGATGCGGTGCCACCGACAAGGAAGAGTTCCGGGCACTGCCGGAGCTGGTCGAGCAGTACGGCGCCCTCGGCTGCGACGTCGTGGAGATGGTCCTTGCAGACCAAGACAGCTGGGACCGCTACCAGGCAGCGCAGTGGATGAATCTGCGGCGTTGGCTCGACCACAACACCGACGACGAACTGGCAGGAGAGATACGCGCCGAACTCTCGGCCGGTCCTGCCCGGTACGCGAGATACACGCGCGAGTACCTCGGCTGGGGCGTCTTTGTGCTGATGAACCACTGAGGGGCGGGTGCAGGCCCTGGGCCGGCTGCGGCCCTGCCATGGCCGTTGGTCAGCCGGGGTGTTGCGGCGGCGGTCGGCAACGGTGAGTCGGAGGTCTGCGGGCAGGGGCTGGTGCGGCGGTCACGACCGGGGACCCCCGGGGGAGCTCGTACTAGCGGCTTCGCCGGCGTGTGGCCCGTTGAGCCCCGCGTTCGCCGTAGTAGAGCCGGCAACCGAAGAAGCTCACGGTGAGAATGCCGAGGAGGACCGCGTAGGGCACAGCGCGGCGCCTCTCGCGACGGCGATGCCGTATGCCACCGCCACGGAGACGGACAGCGCTCGCCCGACAAGGGCCTGCACCCGGAGCCGCCGGTCGGCCTGCCGTTCATCCGCCTGACGTCGGACCACCGCTCCGGCGTCGGTGCTGCCGACGATGGACAAGGCGGCGAGGGCAATCAACACGGGAATCATGTCCGGCACGCTGCGCCACCCGTGGACGGATCCGCCCACCCACACCGGAACCGCGGATAGGGCGATGAAGACCAGAGGGGCGCGTAACCGGCGCAGGTTCGTGGTACCCATTCGGAACCCCTACTCCTCCTCGGAGTCGAAGATCTCCTCCACCGGGCGTGCGAACAACCGCGCGACGCGACGGGGCTTCGCAGATCCGTTCAGCAGAGGGCAGTCCCCCGCCGGGTGGTCTGCGTTCCGCGTCACACGGACCGGGTCGGGTCAGATCTGGATGAGGTGCCGGCCGGCGGCCAGGTCCGTGGCGCGGGCTACTCGTCGCCGGTGAGGTTGAAGCCGCGCAGCCGCCAGACGGTGAGCCAGGTGCCGGCGACGATGACGACCAGGGTGGCCGAGACGGCATACGGCGCACCGAGGTCGGGGGACAGCGGGAGGTCGGCGACCGGCGCCGCGATCGCGGTTGCCCACCGCACGACGCTGAGCCAGCGGACCCCGTCGAGCAGCCCGCCGAGCAGGCTCTCCCAGACGAGGAGATAGATGAGTCCGACGACGACCGCGTGGCGGGTGAGGACGGACAGCAGGGCGAACAGTGCGCAGTATGCCGCCCCGGCCGCGAGCGAACCGACCGCGTAGGCCGCACCGAGCCGGGGCTCGCTCGACCGCATGATCAGACCGGCGAGGAAGGTGGGAACGGCGGCGAACACCACGACGCAGCCGAGGGCGACAACGAGCTTGCTGAGGACGATCCGGGACCGGGGGACCGGCTTGGCCAGCAGGTAGGCGACCGAGCCGTCGTCGATCTCGGGGGCCAGCACCCCGGTCGTCGCGAGCAAAGCGACGAGCGGGGTGATGACGACCAGGCCCAGGCCCTGGAGGGTATGCCGTGCGGCGTCCGGGTCGCTCCCGACGAGGGCCCGGATGAGCAGGGCCAGCCCGAGGAGGACGACGGGAAGGACGACGAGCAGGATCCCGCGCCGTCGCCCGAAGACGCTCCGGCGCGCCAGCCGCACGACGGTGCCGGACAGAGGCGCGCTCACGACGCCACCAGATAGGCGAAGACGCTCTCGAGCGACTCATCGCTCGGCGTGACCTCGAGCAGCCGGATCCCGTGGTCGCGGGCGAGCCGCGGCAGCGCCACGCTGAACCGGCCGAAGTCGGAGGCCTCGAGCTCGATCCCGCCCTCGGCCCGCAGCCGCACGCCCCGGACGGACGAGTCGGACAGCAGCACCGAGGCGAGCCGCCGGTCGTCGCCGCTGCGCAGGACGAACCGGTTGGGCCGGTCGGTCATCAGCCGCCGGATCGCCCCGAAGTCCCCGGACGCGGCGTGCCGCCCGGCGACGACGACCTCGATCTGCCGGGCCACCTGCTCGACCTCCTCGAGGATGTGCGAGCTGAAGAGCACGGTCCGGCCCTGCGCCCCCATCGAGCGGATGAGGTCCATGAGGTGGATGCGCTGCCGCGGGTCCATCCCGTTGAACGGCTCGTCGAGGAGGAGGACGGCCGGGTCGTGCACGAGGGCGGAGGCCATCTTGACCCGCTGGCGCATCCCCTTGGAGTAGGTCGAGATGGACCGGTCCTGAGCGTCGGTCATCTCGACGAGCGCGAGGGCGCCGGCGGCGGCCGCCCCGGGGTGGTCGAGGCCGTGCAGCTCGGCGTTCGCGACGACGAACTCCCGCCCGGTGAGGTAGTCGAACAACGCCTCGCGCTCGGGCACGAGGCCGATCGTGCGGTAGACGCTTTCGTTGCGCCACAACGGTTCCCCGTCGAGGGTGACGGTTCCGGTCGACGGAGCGAGGAAGCCGGACATCAGGGCGATCAGCGTCGACTTGCCGGCACCGTTGGGGCCGAGCAGGCCGGTGACCCCCGGGCCGATCGTCATCGACACGTCGTTGACGGCGACGACGTTGCCGAACCACCGGGAGACGTGGTCGAGGTGCAGCGAGCTCACGAGCCCACCTCCCGGTAGCGCGCGAGCATCGACCCGAACGAGCCGACGACGATGAGGGCGGTGACCCCGAGGTATGCCGCGCCGAGCCCGGCCCCGTGCGGTGGCGTGGGGGTGGCGGCGGTCGCGTTGAAGAGGGTCACCTGCACCCCGTTGACGAGGGTGTACGGCGAGAAGAGCCCGGCGATCTGGCCGACCAGAACATGCTGGGAGTCGGCGGCGATGCCCTGGATGATCGCGACGGCCGTGTAGCTGAGCAGGAGGATGACGATGACGCCGGCGACGGCGAGGCCGCGGCGCGTGGTCAGCGCCGACACGACGGCGGCGGGGCCGGCGAGGCAGGCCGCGAGGAGCAGCGCGCCGACCAGAGCGCCGAGGATCCGGCCCGTCTCGCGCCCGGGTGGGAGGCCGGCCAGGAGGCCGCCGGCATACATGAGCAGCAGCGGGGCGCCGATGAGGGCGAAGGTCGCGGCCGTCAGGGAGGCGAGCCGGACCAGGACGTAGGTGACCCGGCGGATCGGGCGCGCGAGGTAGAGGGTGATCGTCCCGAACCGGAGGTCGCGGGAGACGAGAGCAGGGGCCTGGGCGGCGACGAAGACCGAGATGAGCAGCTGGGTCGTCATCTGGTACGAGGAGTAGGCGACGATCTGGTCGTCGAGGTGGAGCACCGAGCGGGCCTGGACGAGGATGCCGACGAGGATGAGCGCCGGCAGGAGCATGAGGCCGAGGAGGATCATCGGCAGCACCTTCGAGCGCCCGGACCGGCCGAGGCCGAAGCAGTTGCGCAGACCGGTGACGAACAGCGAGCGGGCGACGGCGGTCTCGCCGAGCCGCGGACCGTCGTAGCCGCGGTAGCCGAGGTCGTGGATGACCGCGGGGTTGATGTCCTCAGCGGGGCTGGGCACCGCCGGCCACCCCCTCTCGGAAGACGTCCTCGATCCGGTGGTGCCGCTCCTGCATCCGGACCAGCCCGAGATCGAGGGCGACGGTGAGGTCGCGGATGATGTCGTGTGTCGTCTCGTCGATGACGTCGACCTCGACGAGGCCGCCCTCGCCCGGCCGGGCCTGAAGGCCGGCGTCGACGAGGGCCTGACCGAGCAGCCGGTCGGCGTCCGGCTTGCCCTGGACCTCGATGAGCAGGCTGCCCATCGTGTGCAGGAAGTCGGTCGTCGCCGAGGACCGGAGCAGGGCACCGCTGTCGAGGACGATGACGTGGTCGCTGACCCGCTCGAGCTCACCGAGGAGGTGGGAGGTGACGAGGACCGCGATCCCGAACTCGGTACCGATCCGGCGGACGAGGTCGAGCATGCTGTCCCGCGACGCGGGGTCCAGCCCGTTCGTCGGCTCGTCGAGGAGGACGAGCCGGGGATCGTGGACGAGGGCCTGGGCGAGCTTGGCCCGCTGCTTCATCCCGGTCGAGTACCCGCCCATCGGCCGGTAGCGCTCCTCGGCGAGGCCGACGTGGCGCAGCACGTCGGCGGCGCGCTCGCGGGCCGCGGCATACGGCAGTCCGGACATCTGGCCGAGGTGGACGACGAAGTCGCTGGCCGACACGTCGGCGGGCAGGCAGTCGTGCTCGGGCATGTAGCCGACCAGCCCCCGGATCTGTGCGCCTTGGGTGGCCACGTCATAGGACAGGACGGTGGCCTGGCCGCTCGTCGCGGGCACCAGGCCGAGGAGCAGCTTGATGAGGGTCGACTTGCCCGCACCGTTGGCGCCGACCAGGCCGGTGACGCCGTCCCCGACCGTGAGGTCGAGGCCGTCGAGGGCGGTCACGCGCGGATAGCGCTTGGTCAGTCCCGCCGTGTCGATGACCCCCATGGACAGCAAACCTAGCCTGAGGGGGGCCGAGGCTGTGCCGTTGCCTCGGGGCGGTGACCGCTACGTGAGGTCGGTGACCACGACCTCAGGGCGGTGACCACGACCTCAGGGCGGTGGCCACGACCTCAGGGCGGTGACCACTACCTCAGGGCGACGACGGCCGAGACGAACTGGCCGGCCGACACGGCGCTCGCGGTGATCCCCGGCACCAGCCGTGGGGTGCTCTGGTTCGTGAGCGACGTCCCCAGCCCGAGCTCCCCCTCGCTGGCGGCGCCCCAGGCGTAGACGCGCCCGTCCTTGGCGAGGGCCAACGTGTGGTTGTAGCCCGACGAGACCGCCTTGATCTGGGGGAGCCCGCGCACCGTCCGTGGCTTGGCGCTGTAGGCCCCACCGGCACCGATGCCGAGCTGGCCCGCGGCATTGGTGCCCCAGGCCTTGATCAGGCCGGAGCGCATGAGTGCGAACGAGCTGAAGTCACCGGCCGAGACGTCCTTGGCGCGGCCGGCCAGCGCGACCCGGACCGGGGTGAGCCGGGTCGTCCTGGTCAGGTCGCCGAGCTGGGCGTACTCGTTGTCGCCCCACGCCCAGACCGACCCGTCGACACCGACGGCGAGCGAGTGCGTCGTGCCCGCCGAGATGGCGCGCACGGCAGGCAGGCCGACGACCTTGACCGGCCGGGTACTCGACACCTGGCCGCCGTGGCCCAGCTGACCGAAGTCGTTGATGCCCCAGGCGTAGACCGAGCCGTCCTGCGTCAGCGCCAGGGCGTGGTTGAGCCCGGCCGAGACGCGGACGACGCCGCTCAGGCCCGGGACGAGGCTGGGGACCGAGCGGTTCTTGCGGTCGCCGAGCCCGAGCTCGCCGTCGCGGTTGTAGCCCCAGGCGTAGACCCGGCCCGTTGCCGACACGGCGAAGCTCGACGCACCCCCGGTGTCGACCGAGCTGATGTGGCTGAGGCCGGCGATGAGCCGGGGCGTCCCGATGATCGGCGCTCCCGTGGTGACCTGGCCGTAGCGGTTGGCGCCCCATCCCCACACCGACCCGTCGCGCCGCAGCGCGAGCATGTGGCCGGCGTGCGCCGAGACCTGGACCGCGTGGGAGAGCGAGAGCCCGACCGAGACGGGCGCGAGTGCTGTCGTCATGGGGCGGCCGACGCCGATCGTCCCCTGCTCGTCGATGCCGAAGGTCATCACCTGGCCGGGATGTACCGGCTTCGGGGCGGTCTCGGCCTGCGCCATGGCAGGACTGAGAACGACCGCGGCTGCGGTCGCCGCGGAAACGAGAAATGAACGCCTCGACATGTGCCCCCCACGAGCAACAAACTCCTCCAACGCCGATCACCCTAGCGGCCCGGCGGCGTACGCGTGACGGGTTTGCACAGGTTGGGCCGGTTGAGCACGGGGCGGGAGGGGGCCGACCGGGGTCGCATCGGGTAAGGATGGGGGATGCGACGACGCGGCGACACCACGCAACCACGTCTGCTCGTCCTGCCCTCTCCGCTGCTCGGCCCCACGGCATACGGCCCACTCGCCGACGCGCTGGGCCGCCTCGGGCAGGAGAGCGCGGTCGCGCTGCTGCCGGGGGAGCCGTTCACCCCGGCCGAGGTGCTGTCCGGGTTCGTCGCCGAGGCCCGGCGCTTCGAGGCGACGATCCTGCTCGCCCACAGCAACGCCGGCTTCTACGCACCCGCCGTCGCCGAGGCGGTCGCGGCCGATCGGGTCGTCTATGCCGATGCCGCGCTTGCCCCGGTGGACGCCACGTCGACCCGGCTCGTCCCGGAGCGGCTGCTCGACGAGGTCCGCCGCCTGGCCGGTCCCGGTGGTGTGCTGCCTCCGTGGAGCGACTGGTGGCCGCGCCGTGAGGTGGTCCGGCTCTTCCCCAGCCCGGAGTGGTTGGACCGGGTGCGCGCCGGCGAGCCGAGGCTGTCGCTCGACTACGTCGGGGGCGAGCTCGCCGTCCCGCCGGGCTGGACGGCGCGGCCGAGCGGGTACCTCGCCTTCGGTGCGACGTATGCCGCCGAGCTCGCCCAGGCGCGTGCCTCGGGTTGGCCGGTGGCCGAGCTGGACGGGACCCACCTGCAGCACCTCTGGGAGCCGGACCTCGTCGCCGCCGAGGTGATCCGCCTGCTCGGCCTCCTCGGCCCGCCGGCCGTCTCCTGACGAGCCCTTCTGCCCGGCGGACCCTTCTGTCCGCGGGCCTCTGCCCGGCGGACCCTTCTGCCCGGCGGGCTCTTCTTGCGTTGGGGGGAGGCAACACGCGGGAGGGGCGGGTCGCTTCTCGGCGTGTTGCCTCCTGTCATCGAGTGGTCGTCCGCCCGCTGACCGGCCGACCCCGGCCAACCCGGGCCGACCCCGGACAACTCCCGGCCCGCGGCCTCTCCCGCGCGGGGGTCGCGCCGGTCTAGGGTCGCTGGTCATGGCGAGAACGCTCTCCCCCGCAGCGCGGCGGGGCTACGGGCTCGGGTCGGTCGCGACCGGGTCGTTCGGAACGGTGCCGGGGCTGCTCCTCCTGCCGTACCTCACCGACCGGCTCGGCGTCGCTGCCGGGTTCGCCGGCCTCGTCGTTCTCATCCCCAAGGCGTGGGACGTCATCCTCAACCCCATCGCCGGGGGGATCAGCGACAGGTCGACCCACCCCGCGGGCCGGCGCAGGCCGTTCCTCCTGCGGGCCGGCCTCGCCCTCGCCGTCGCGTTCGTCCTCCTCTTCTCGGGGCCGACCTCCCCTCGTGGGCTCGCCGCCACGTGGGTCGTCGTCGCGTTCCTCGCCTGCGCGACGGCATACGCCTTCTTCCAGGTGCCCTATGTCGCCATGCCGGCCGAGATGACCGACGACTACGACGAACGCACCCGGCTCATGACGTGGCGGGTCGCCATCCTCGCCCTCGCGATCCTCATCAGCGGCGGGCTGTCGCCGATGATCCGCAACCAGCTCGGCGTGACGTGGGGCTACCGCGGGGTCGGCCTCTTCGTCGGGGCGCTCATCGTCGTCGGCACGCTCGGCGCCTGGCGGGGGACCCGCGACATCCCGATGGACTCCTACGGCAGCGCCGGGGCGAGCCTGCGCGACCAGCTCCGGATCGTGGCCCGGGCCAGGGACTTCCGCACCCTCCTCACCGCGTTCGTCATCCAGGCGCTGGCGACCGGCGCGATGCTCGCCGGGGTCGACTACGTCGCGCGCGAGCTGCTCGGCAGCTCGGGGATGTCGACGGTGCTCTTCGTCTGCTTCGTCGGCCCGGCCCTGATCGTCACGCCGCTGTGGCAGCGGTTCGGCGAGTCGCGGGACAAGCGGGTCGGCTACCTCGCTGCATCCGTCCTTCTCGGGCTGGGGGCCCTCGGCACGCTCGGCGCCCTCCACTCCGCCACCTGGCTGGTGCCGCTCTCGGTCGCCGTCGTGGGGATCGGGTATGCCGGCGGGCAGATGTTCCCTCTCGCCATGCTCGCCGACGCCGCGGCGGTCGACGCGATGCGCACCGGGTCGAACCGGGTCGGCGTCTACACGGGGGTGTGGACGGCCGCCGAGACCCTGGGTCTCGCGTTCGGCCCGTTCGTGTATGCCGCGGTGCTGGCCCTCGGCGGGTACGTCTCGTCGACGACCGGCTCGGCCACCCAGCCGGGGTCGGCCCTCACGGCGATCGGCCTCGGGTTCTCCATCGTTCCGGCGGTGCTCGTCGCGCTGTCGCTCGTCTTCGTCGTCCGCTACCGCCTCGACGAGGACGAGGTGGCCCGAGCCAGAGAGGTGACCGCATGACCGACCAGCCCGCCCAGCCCGCCGAGCCCGTCCAGCCCGTCCAGAGCCGAGCCGCGGCCGGCGCCGGGATGCCCCGCGAGGAGGTGGTCGCCCGGCTCGAGGCGCTGCGCACCGGAGACCTGCCGACGCACGGCGGTCGCACCCTGTCCTACGTCTACGACTCGGGGCTCGCCGACGCCGACGCGGTCGGTCTCGAGGCGCTCGCGATGTTCGCCGCGACCAACGGCCTCGACCCGACGGCATTCCCCTCGCTGCTCGCGATGGAGAACGACCTCGTCGGGTGGGCGGGACGGCTGCTCGATGCCCCCGTGGGGTTCGCCGGGTCGGTGACGTCGGGTGGCACCGAGTCGCTCCTCCTCGCGGTGCTCGCCGCCAGAAACGGCGCTCCCGACGTCGCGCACCCGTCGATGGTGCTGCCGACGACGGCGCACGCGGCATTCCACAAGGCGGCGCACTACTTCGGGGTACGGCCGGTCCTCGTCGACGTCGACCCGGTCAGCTTCCGGGCGGATCCCACGGCCATGGCTGCGGCGATCGACGACACGACGGTCCTCGTCGCGGCGTCGGCGCCGTCGTACGCCCAGGGCGTCATCGACCCGATCCCCGAGATCGCGGCCCTCGCCGCCGCGCAGGGGGTCCGCTGTCACGTCGACGCGTGCATCGGCGGGTGGGTGCTCCCCTATCTCGACGAGGTGCCGCCGTGGACCTTCGCCGTCGACGGCGTGACGAGCATCAGCGTCGACCTGCACAAGTACGGCTACACCCCCAAGGGCGTCTCGCTCCTCCTGCATCGCACGGCCGCCCTGCGCAGGAGTCACTTCTTCGCCTCGGCCGACTGGCCGGGCTACACGATGCTCAACTCGACGCTGCAGTCGACGAAGTCCGGTGGCCCGCTCGCGGCCGCCTGGGCGGTCGCCCACGCCATCGGTGACGACGGCTACCGGCGGCTGGTCGCCCTGGCTCGGCAGGCGACGCTGGCGCTCGCCGAGGCCGCGAGCGGCATACCGGGTATATCCGTTGTGGCAGAACCGGACTCGACGCTGCTCACGCTCACGACGGATGACTCGTGCGACGTCTACACGATCGCCGACGAGATGCTCGCGCGGGGTTGGTTCGTCCAGCCGCAGATGGGCTATCGGGGTATGCCGCCGACGCTCCACCTCACCCTGAGTGCGGCGACGGCGGCGAGCGTCCCGGACTTCGTGGACGCCCTGCTCGAGGCCGTCACGGCCGCCCGGGCGGCGGGTCCGGTGGCGGTCGCCCCCGAGCTCGCCGCGTTCGCGACCACCATCGACCCGGCGACCCTCGACGACGCGGCCTTCGACGGGCTGCTCGCGATGGCGGGGCTGGCCGGCGCCGACGGCGCGCTCGCGCTTCCCGAGCGGATGGCCCCGGTCAACGCCCTGCTCGACGCGGCTCCGCCGCGGCTGAGAGAGGCGCTGCTGCTCGCCTTCCTCGACCGGCTGAGCCGCCCGAGCGCCGACTGACCCGCCCGGCCGCGGCCGTGCGCTGTCGAGAGGCCACGAATCGCCGTATGCCGTGTGGTCCGCGCGGCGATTCGTGGCCTCTCGAGGTTCCGGGGGAGGACGGGTTGCCAAATGATAAGTGTGTGGTAATAATAAGCCATGGCTAATGTAGTGGCACTCGCGCTCGACGCCCTCGGCGACCCAACCCGCCGTCGGGTGCTCGAGCTCCTTCATGGCGGGGAGCGCACGGTCCGCGAGCTGACCGACGCGCTCCCGGTCAGCCAGCCGGCCGTCTCCCAGCACCTCAGGGTGCTCCGCGAGGCGGGCCTCGTCACGGCTCGGCCCGAGGGTGCGCGACGGATCTACCGGGTCGATCTCGATGGTCTGGCCGAGGTCCGGGCCTACGTCGACTCGTTCTGGGACGACGTCCTGACCGCCTTCGTCCGCCACGCCGAGACCGCCGTCGGAGCCGACCCCGCGGCGAGCACCAGCAGTTCAGTCACGACCGACATCGCCGACACGGCCAATGCCTCGGCGGCGACCGACAGCGTGGCCCCGACCACCGAGGAGGACCGATGACCGCCCCCGTCCTGCGCTCCGCGCACGTGAGCCGCAGCCCCGAGGAGACCTTCGCCCTGTTCACCGACCACGTCACGGCGTGGTGGCCGCTGACGACCCACGGCATCTACGGCGACGCCGCCGCGACCGTCCGGTTCGCCGAGGGTCGGCTGGTCGAGACGGCGATCGACGGGCGCGAGTCGGTCTGGGCCGACGTCCTCGCCTGGGAGCCGCCTCACCGACTGGTCCTCGCCTGGTACCCCGGCCGTGGGGCCGGTGACGCATCGGAGGTCGAGGTGTCGTTCACCGCGCAGGACGACGGGACATGGGTACGCCTCGAGCACCGCGGATGGGAGCGGTTCGGGGTCGACGCGGTGGTCCGGCGGGACGCCTACTCCCGGCCGAACGCCTGGGGCGCAGTCCTCGACCACTTCGCCGATGTCGCGGACGTCACAAGCCGCCCATCACTTCCGGACCTGACCGAGGCGTACACTGCGTTCCTCGCTGAGGCGACGGCCGGTGGGTTCGGCCCACCTCCGGCCGGCGAGTGGACGGCCGAGCAGACCGTCGCCCACGTGGCGCTCAACGACTCGGCCATGGCTGCCGTGGCCCGCGCGATCATCCACGGCCGGGATGTGCGCTTCGACAACAGGGCCTGCCAGGACCGGTCGGTCCTCGACGCCCTGATCGCCCGGTGTGGGTCGATGGAGGCGCTCGTCGCCGAGGCCGGCCGCCGGGCGGAGGACGCCGTGCTCACCCTCGGCCGTCTCGACGAGGACCAGCTGGCGACGCCCATCCCGTGCGAGCTGCTCCACGACGGCGAGATCGTCCTGGACCAGCCGATGCCCTGGGGCGAGCTCGCCGGCCACCTCCAGACCGTCCGCCATCTCCCCGCCCACACCGGCCAGCTCCGCGACCTGCGTCAACATCTCGCCCAGTAGGCGACGTCCTGACGGGGCCGGCTCCGGGTCGGTGTCAAGAAGTCGCCCATCGGGTGGGTCCGTGACGGACGGAAGGGGACGTGCCTCTTGCCCGTGGCGCGGGTCACACGGTGTCATGGGGGGCGACGCCCCGTTCCAGCCCTGGGGGCCCCACCCGCCGGAAGGACACCGATGTCCAGCTCGCCCACCACGACCCTGTCCCACGCCGTCGGGGAGGCCGAACCCCCGCTGCTCACCGACACGATCGGGGACAACCTCGACGGGACCATCGCGCGGTTCCCGGAGCGGGAGGCGCTCGTCGACTGCGCCCAGGGGATTCGCTGGACGTATGCCGAGTTCGGCGCCGAGGTCGACCGGCTCGCCCGGGGCCTGATGGCGGCCGGCCTCGTCAAGGGCGACCGGATCGGCATCTGGGCGCCGAACTGCGCCGAGTGGACCCTCACCCAGTTCGCCACCGCCAAGCTCGGGGCGATCCTCGTCAACATCAACCCGGCATACCGGACCCACGAGCTGACCTACGTCCTGGGCCAGGCCGGCATCCGGATGCTCGTGACGGCCGCTGCCTTCAAGACCTCCGACTACGTCGCCATGGTCGAGACGGCACGGCCGGAGTGCCCCGCCCTGGAGAAGGTCTTCGTCATCGGCCAGGGCTCCTGGGACGACCTCATCGCCGGGGCCGACGCCATCACCCCCGAGCGGCTCGCCGAGGTCCAGCACTCGCTGACCGCCGACGAGGCGATCAACATCCAGTACACCTCCGGCACAACGGGATTCCCCAAGGGGGCAACCCTCAGCCACCGCAACATCCTCAACAACGGCTACCTCGTCGGTGAGATGTGCCGCTACTCCGAGCAGGACCGGGTCTGCATCCCGGTGCCCTTCTACCACTGCTTCGGGATGGTCATGGGCAACCTGGCCTGCACGAGCCACGGGGCGGCGATGGTCATCCCGGCACCGGGCTTCGACCCCGCCCTCACGCTCCAGGCCGTGCAGGACGAGCGGTGCACCTCGCTCTACGGCGTGCCGACGATGTTCATCGCCGAGTGGGCGCTGCCCGACATCGGCTCCTACGACCTCTCGAACCTGCGCACCGGGATCATGGCCGGCTCGCCGTGCCCCGCGTCGATGATGACCAAGCTCATCGAGTCCGGGATCACCGAGATGACGATCGCCTACGGCATGACCGAGACCTCACCGGTGTCGACCCAGAACCGCACCGACGACTCCTTCGAGCACAAGGTCGGGACGGTGGGCCGGGTGACCCCGCACCTCGAGATCAAGGTCGTCGACCCGCTGACCGGCGAGACCCTGCCGCGCGGCGAGGCCGGAGAGTTCTGCACGAAGGGGTACTCCGTGATGCTCGGCTACTGGGAGCAGCCGGACAAGACGGCGGAGGTTCTCGTCGACGGCTGGATGCGCACCGGCGACATCGCGGTCATGCACGAGGACGGCTACGTCGAGATCACCGGCCGGATCAAGGACATGGTCATCCGCGGCGGCGAGAACATCTACCCCCGCGAGATCGAGGAGTTCCTCTACACCCACCCCGACATCCTCGACGCCCAGGTGATCGGGGTGCCGGACGAGAGGTACGGCGAGGAGCTGTGCGCCTGGGTCAGGATGCGCGACGGCGCGACGCCGCTCACCGCGGAGACGCTTCGGGAGTTCGCCGGCGGCCGCCTCGCCCACTACAAGATCCCGCGCTACGTGCGGATCGTCGACGACTTCCCGATGACCGTCACGGGCAAGGTCCGCAAGGTCGAGATGCGCCAGGTCACCGTGGCCGAGCTCGGTCTGGGATGACCGGGGGCCGGTCGGACGTATGCCGGGTGCCGGCCTCCCCGGGGGCCGGCGCCCGGCGAGGGTGATCGGGAGGGTGACCGAGGCCACCGGCATCCGCCCGCGCTCACGCCGTGCCCAACCCGTGCCGCGCGTCGGGTCCAGGGTAGGTTGATCACCGCCGGAACGCTGGCCGGCCGACCATCGTCAGGGAGTATGCGCCAATGAAGTACGCCATCCCGATCGTCCTCGGGGTTCTCCTGGTCATCGTCGTTGCCGTCCTCGTCCTCTACTCGAGCCGGAGCAGCCGCGAGCAGCGCAAGGCCGAGGCGGCGTGGGGACAGCCCGAGCGGGCACCCGGTGACGAGGGTGGTGGGCGGCCCGACCTGGGCGATCGGTGGGTCGCGCTCCCCGAGGAGCCGCTGGTCGAGGAGTCTGCTCCGTCCCGGGCGTCCGCTCCGGTTGAGGAGTCCGCGCCCTCCCCGGCCGATTCTCTGGAGGCGTCCGCTCCGGTCGAGGAGTCCGCGGCCCCGCCGGCCGAGCCGCCGGAGGAGCCCGAGACCGCCGAGACGTCCTGGCTGGCCGAGGCCGAGGCACCCGACGCCGACGATCTCGTGGTGTCGCCGATGGGTATGCCGCCCGCCGCCGAGCCGCTCGAGGTCGCCGAGGCCGTGCAGGAGCCCGATGACCAGGGCGCGCCGGCGACGGAGGCCGCCGGCGACCAGGAGCCGTGGCGTCCGCCGGTCCCGCCGGCGCCCTCCGGCTTCGCTCTTCCGGACGCCGACGGGTCGACGACCGGACCCGGGCACGAGTCATGGGCCGTCGAGGAGGAGCCGTGGGCCCCGACCGAGCCCGCCGTGGAGCGGACCTGGGGCACCCCGGCGGCCGTCGCCGAGGACGTCGCGCCACGGCACGCCCCGGTCAAGGGCGTCGATGAGGTCGCACCCGTGGCCGAGCCGGCCGTGACATCGCTCGCCGGATGGGCGCCGAGCCCGTGGGCTCCTCCGGGTGGAGGGGTGGCTCCGGCCCCCGCCGAGCCGGAGCCCGAGCCGGAGCCCGAGCCCGACGTGACGCCCTCCATCAGCGAGGTCGAGCTGAGCGAGCGGCTCGCAGCAGCGGCCGACTACCGCGACGAGGTCTTCGCCGCCCCGTCGGTACCCGCCACACCCGCCCCCGTGGACCCGGAGCCCGAGCCGGAGCCGGTCGCCGAGCCCGAGCCGGAGCCGGTCGCCGAGCCCGAGCCGGAGCCGGTCGCCGAGCCCGAGCCGGAGCCGGTCGCCGAGCCCGAGCCCGAGCCCGAGCGCTGACCCGGAGCCCGAGCCCGAGCCGGAGCCGGAGCCGGAGCCGGAGCCGGAGCCCGAGCCGGTCGCCGAGCCCGAGGCTGACCCGGAGGAGGACTGGGAGCCCGCCGGGCGCCGGATCTCATCCATCGAGGAGATCCGCGATGGTGGCTACGGCGTCGGGTCGGCGGCCCCGTTCGCCGACCGTGCCCAGCCCCTTGGCCACCCGGTGCAGGCGTTCCGCGACACCATGACCTACCGGGTCCCCGGCGGGCCCGGCTACGACGCCGACGAGCCCGACGTGTGGTTCTACGACGGTGGGGCCGCCGAGCGGTCCGGGTTCCGGCGCGCGGACGACCCGACCACCCCCGCGTCCGCCGACTGAGTCACCCCGTGCCCGGGACAAGACGCCCCGGGGAACGCCCCGCGCTCAGCCGAGCAGGTACTCGATGACGTCGGCGGCGCCATACGTTCCGCCGCCGGCGCGCTCGATGAGCTTCTGCACCGGGCCGATGTCGCCACCGGAGGTGACGATGAGGGGCTCGACGTAGCCCGACTTGCGGCGCTGCGGGTAGCCGGCGCTGGAGAGCAGGGCGTTGCACAGGCAGACGCGGCCCTCGATGTTCGCCTCACGGCCGCCCTTGCGCAGGTAGTGGTCGACCGGCTCCGCGGGACAGCGGTAGTCGACCTTCCCGTCCTCGCGCTTGTATGCCGTGCGCAGCGCACCGAGGTCGCACACCTTCTGGCGCTCGTCGATCACGGCCTGCTCGGTGAGGGTGCCGGGCAGGTCGACGACGCGGAACGGGAAGCCGGTGGGCGAGACGCGCCAGTCGGCGCGGACGTCGGGCCCACCGTCGGCCAGGGTCTCGCGGACCCGGCTCTTGATGGACGGGTCGAACCCGGACTCCTCGCAGTACGCGAACGCCGTGCCCACCTGGATCCCGGACGCGCCCATGGCGCGGGCCTCGCGGTAGCGCTCGGGCGTGCCGTACGACCCGGCCAACCACACCGGAAGCCCGAGCTCGAGGACGGCGGACAGGTCGACCTCGTCGCGCTCTCCGTAGATGGGCTGGCCGATCTCGTCGAGCCGGCGCGGGCCGCGCGGCGGGGCGTTGTGGCCGCCGGCGCTGGGCCCCTCGATGACGAAGCCGTCGGGCCGGGACTCCTCGTTGCGGTGGAGCATGTTCGCCAGGTCGCTCGAGGCGACGATGGCGATGGCCTTCGGAGGGGTGAGCGGCGCGGTCGGCTCGGCGAGGATCGTGCGTGGGTCGAAGACGACGTTGCCGAGTCCCTCGGCCGGCCGGGCCCCGGAGACCTTCACCTCGAGGGTGACCTCCTCGTGGCGGGCGAGGGCGCGGGCGAGGCCGGGCAGCTCGGAGGGGCTTCCCGCGCCCATCAGGACGTAGTCCACCCCGGCGAGCATCGCGCCGTAGAGGGAGAACGGGATGGGGATCTCGACCTTGCGCAGGTAGTTGATGCCGACCACCCCGTCGTGGCCCTCCTTGGCCAGGAAGACCTCGACGAAGTTGGCCGCGGCGGTGAGCTCGACGAGCCGAGCCGGGGACTTGATCGTGTGCCGCGGCACGGCCCGGAACGGCTTGCCGGGCTCGATCCCGCCCTCGGCGAAGTAGGCGTCGATGATCCACTCGGCGATGTGGGGCGCCGGGAAGGCGGCCAGGGCGCGCCTGACCGACCCGTCGGGGTCGCCCCGCTGCAGGCGCCGGGCGATGAGAACGTCGAGAGCGGTGCCCGACACGACGCCGAGCTGGCCGGTCTGGGAGACCGCCTTCGCCAGGTGCCAGTCGGAGACGCCGACGCCCATGCCGCCCTGGATGATCTGTGGGGTCGTGGTGGTCATGCGGTGCCTCTCGCGGGGGGTGCAACGGGTGCAGCGGCCAACTTACGATTCCGTAACCTACGGTAACGTAGGTACGCCGTCGTCGCCAAACGCCCCGCCCGCCGATGCGCCCGACGGCGCGCGGCATACCGCCCACCGCCCGCTGCCTGCCGTCCGGTGCTAAGGCGGACCTCCGCGGCATCGCGCTGACCGGCACGCGGTACATTGCCTGCCGAGCCGCCGCCACGATGCCGTGTGCGGCGGTCTGCCCGGCAGGCCGACCGACGTCGAAGAGGAATGACCGTGCGCATAGGTGTGCCCAAGGAGTCCAAGCCCGGCGAGACCCGGGCCGCCGCTACCCCGAAGACGGTGGAGCAGATCATCGCCCTGGGGTATGCCGTGTCCGTCCAGTCCGGCGCGGGTGCGGCGGCGAGCTTCTCCGACGAGGTGTTCGCCGCGGCGGGCGCCGACGTGGTCGGCGACGAGGTGTGGGACGCCGATGTCGTCATGAAGATCAACGCCCCCACCGACGACGAGATCGCCCGGCTGCACGAGGGACAGCTCGTCGCGGGTTTGATGGCCCCGGCGCTCAGCCCCGACCTCGTCCAGGCCCTCGCCGCCAAGGGGGTCACCGCTCTCGCCATGGACGCGGTCCCCCGCATCTCCCGGGCCCAGTCGCTCGACGTCCTGTCGTCGATGGCGAACATCGGCGGGTACCGCGCGGTCATCGAGGCGGCGCACGAGTTCGGCTCGCTCTTCACCGGGCAGGTCACCGCGGCCGGCAAGGTCCCCCCGGCCAAGGTCCTCGTCGTCGGTGCCGGCGTCGCCGGGCTGGCGGCGATCGGGACGGCGAACAGCCTGGGCGCGATTGTCCGGGCGTTCGACGCCCGCCCCGAGGTGGCCGAGCAGGTCGAGTCGATGGGGGCGGAGTTCATCCGGATCGACCTGGGCGACGCGGCCGACGAGGGACCCAGCGCGACCGGCTACGCCAAGGAGATGGGCGAGGACTTCAACCGCCGGGCCGCGCAGATGTATGCCGACCAGACCAAGGACGTCGACATCGTCATCACGACGGCCCTCATCCCGGGAAAGCCCGCCCCGCGGCTCATCACCGAGGAGATGGTCGCCTCGATGAAGCCCGGCAGCGTCGTCGTCGACATGGCCGCCTCGAACGGGG
The DNA here is from genome assembly GCA_963771015.1 of uncultured Actinomycetota bacterium. Lineage (GTDB taxonomy): Bacteria > Actinomycetota > Actinomycetes > Actinomycetales > Dermatophilaceae > CAVSJJ01. Next base: position 44,932 of record CAVYRN010000007.1, on the reverse strand, counting down.
GCAACGTCGCCGGGACGGTCGCCGACGAGAAGGTCGTCACCGACAACGGCGTCACCCTCCTCGGCTACACCGACCTGCCGGGCCGGTTGCCCACCCAGGCGAGCCAGCTGTTCGGGACGAACCTCGTCAACCTTCTCAAGCTGTTGACGCCCGACAAGGACGGCGAGGCCGTCCTCGACCTCGAGGACCCCGTCCAGCGTGGCATGACCGTCGCCAAGGACGGCGAGGTCCTCTGGCCGCCACCGCCGGTCCAGGTGTCCGCGGCGCCGGCGGCGCCACCACCTGCGGTCGAACCGCCACCCGAGAAGGCCACGGACCCCAACCGCAGGTTCTGGTACATCGGCATCGGGGCCGCGGCGTTCCTCCTGCTGTCGACGATCCTGCCCGCGGCGTTCCTCCCGCACTTCACGGTGTTCGTCCTCGCCGTCGTCATCGGCTACTACGTCATCGGCAACGTCCACCACGCGCTGCACACGCCGCTCATGTCGGTGACGAACGCGATCTCCGGCATCATCGTCGTCGGGTCCCTGCTGCAGATCGGCTCGGGCGACACGACGATCCGGATCATCGCGGTCGTGGCGACCCTCATCGCAACCATCAACGTCTTCGGTGGGTTCCTGGTGACCCACCGGATGCTCGCCATGTTCCGGAAGGCCTGAGCCATGTCGACCCTGGTCTCCGCGGCATACATCGTCGCCACCGTGCTGTTCATCCTCGCCCTGGCCGGACTGAGCCAGCACGAGAGCGCCAAGCGCGGCAACTACTTCGGCATCATCGGCATGACGATCGCCCTCGTCGCGACGATCGCCAACGTCATCCGCCTCGACGGCTGGACGGCGTTCGGGCTGCTCGTCGCCGCGATGGCGATCGGCGCGAGCATCGGCGTCTGGCGCGCTCGGATGGTCGAGATGACCCAGATGCCCGAGCTCATCGCGATGTTCCACAGCTTCGTGGGTGCGGCCGCCGTGCTCGTCGGCTACAACTCCTTCCTCGAGGTCAACGGCCACCCCATGGCCCAGGCGCTCCTCGACGCCGAGGGCGTCTCCGGCATCCACAACGGCGAGGTGTTCCTCGGCGTGTTCATCGGCGCGGTCACCTTCACCGGCTCGATCGTCGCCTTCCTCAAGCTGAGCGCCAAGGTGAGCTCGGCGCCGCTCGTGCTGCCGTTCCGGCACTGGATGAACCTGGCCGCCGTCCTCGTGTCCCTCGCGCTCCTCGTGTGGTTCATCCTCAGCCCGGCGATGTGGATGCTCGTCGTCATGACGGTCATCGCCCTGCTCTTCGGGTGGCACCTCGTCGCCTCGATCGGTGGCGGCGACATGCCCGTCGTCATCTCGATGCTCAACAGCTACTCCGGGTGGGCGGCCGCGGCGTCGGGCTTCATGCTCAACAACGACCTGCTCATCGTCACCGGCGCGCTCGTCGGCTCCTCCGGTGCGTACCTGTCCTGGATCATGTGCCAGGCGATGAACCGTTCCTTCATCTCGGTCATCGCCGGCGGCTTCGGCTCCGACGGGGCGGTCACCGGCGAGGCCAAGGACTACGGCGAGCACCGGGAGATCACGGCCGCCGGCGCCGCCGAGCTCCTCCTCGACGCGAGGTCGGTCATCATCACGCCGGGCTACGGGATGGCCACGGCCCAGGCGCAGCACGCCGTCGCCGACCTGACGGCCAAGCTGCGGGCCCGGGGGACCGAGGTGCGCTTCGGGATCCACCCGGTGGCCGGCCGGCTGCCGGGGCACATGAACGTCCTGCTCGCCGAGGCCAAGGTCCCCTACGACATCGTCCTCGAGATGGACGAGATCAACGACGACTTCCCCGACACCGACGTCGTCCTCGTCATCGGTGCCAACGACACGGTCAACCCCTCGGCCATGGACGACCCCGGCTCACCGATCGCCGGTATGCCGGTGCTCAAGGTCTGGAACGCCCACCACGTCATCGTGTTCAAGCGCTCGATGGCGACCGGGTATGCCGGTGTTCAGAACCCGCTGTTCTTCCGGGAGAACACCGAGATGCTCTTCGGCGACGCCAAGGAGCGCGTCGAGGACATCGTCAAGGCGCTCTGAGCGGCATACCGGTCGGCGGTCCGACCACCCCTTCCGGAGGCTGGCTCCCGTTGGGCCGGGCTACCAGAACCCGTGCGGCGGCATCGGGCGGGCCCGGATGACGGGGATCTCGCCGGTGTCCGCCTCGCGCTCGCTGTCCACGAGGTCCTCGCTGCGGTAGAGCGTCTCCGACGGTGGCGCCGCTCCCGGGCTCGTGTCGCTGTCCCAGTCGAACGGGTCGTCTCCACCGTGTCCCCGCCCGGTCCACGCGTGCGTCCCGACCGGCTCGCTCGGCGCCCCTGGGGAGGGGCGGACGTGCTGACCGGCGTACGGGGGAGCCGGGGGCGACGGCAAGCCGCCGCCTGCTCCGCCGCCGCCATCCCAGCCACCGTCGTCCCAGCCGTCGTCGTCGGTGGAGGGCACCTGCGCCGGACCGCCGAACAGGACGGAGCAGATCCGGTCGTAGTGCGCGTTCGAGTCCCGCACATGGTCGATCCGGCGAAGAGCCTGCTCCTGTCCCGCGGACTCGAGGATGAACGTGCCGTAGCCGAGCAGCCGGCCGAGCGGGGATCGCTCGTAGGTGATGTCGGTGACCTTGCGCATCGGCATCGTCGCGATCCGGCGGTTGACCACGCCGTACAGCTTGAGCAGCCGCTTGTCGGTGACGACGAACCAGTCCCGGCGCCAGTTCAGCGCGCCCCAGGCGAGCCAGCCGGAGGCGGCGAAGAACAGCATCCATCCGAGGTTCGCCGCGTTCCTCCCGGCCGAGGTGGACGGGGCGTTGGCCTCGATATAGAAGGCCAGGAACGTCGCGCCGAGGAACGCGGCGACCTGGCGAGCCAGGACGATCACGTGCAGGCGTTCCTGGCTGAGCATCCGCTCGTGCCGGGCGAGACGGTCCTGCAGCTCGCGCGTCGCGACCGGGGCCCGCGGGGCCATCTCAGCTCCGGGAAAGGAGGCTGTCGAAGAAGTGCCCGATGTTCTGCAGCCCGTTGAGGACGATGTCCCACGCGCTGCCGAGCATGTTGGCGGCCGGCTCCGGCGAGGTGAGGATCGCGTACAGGACGAAGGCAAGGACCAGCCAACCCACGACCTTCTTGACCGGCGGCATCGGGTCCTCGCTTCGTCAGGGGGTAGCGGGAGCGCGTAGCCGTCCGGCCAGCACGCCTACACCCGTATGCGTGTGCATACGACAACGACCATCGTGCCGCATGTGATGGATGTGGCTCCAGAGGCGGGGCCCGGCGTGTCGGATGCGAGGCCGCGCCACTGTCATGGTGCGGCGGCCGCGCCCGGTTCGTGGTCCCACGCGAGACCCTGCTTCGAGGACCCGCTCCGACAACGCTCAGACGACTCCATAGAGCCGGTCTCCGGCATCCCCGAGGCCCGGCACGATGTAGCCGTGCTCGTTGAGATGGTCGTCGATGGCGCCGGTCACGAGCGTGATGGGCGGGGTGACATCGGCGAGGGTCTCCTCGAGGTGCGCGATGCCCTCGGGCGCCGAGATGAGGGTGACGGCGGTGATGTCGTCGGCCCCCCGCTCGACGATGTAGCGGATCGCCATGGCCAGCGAGCCGCCCGTCGCAAGCATCGGGTCGATGACGTAGCACTGACGCCCGGAGAGGTCCTCGGGAAGCCGGTTGGCGTAGGTGATCGCCTCGAGCGTCTCCTCGTTGCGCTGCATACCGAGGAAGCCCACCTCCGCGCTCGGCAGCAGCCGCACCATGCCCTCGAGCATCCCCAGCCCGGCGCGCAGGATCGGGACGATGATGGGGCGCGGCCGGGCCAGCTTGATGCCGGTCGTCGGGCCGACCGGGGTCTCGATGGGGAAGGGCTCGACGCGCACGTCGCGGGTGGCCTCGTACGCGAGGAGCGTCATGAGCTCCTCGGCCAGCCGCCGGAACGTCGGGGAGTCGGTGCGCTTGTCCCGCAGGTAGGTCAGCTTGTGAGAGATGAGGGGGTGGTCGGCAACGTGGACGCGCATGGGCGAAACTTACCGCGTGAGCTCCCGTGGTGGTCCGGCCGGTGACCCGACGTATGCCGCGTGGATGCGGTCGGCGGTCGACCTCGCCTCCCGGTGCGGCGAGAGTGGCGATGTTCCGGTGGGGGCGGTCGTCGTCGACTCCGCCGGTGAGGTGCTCGGCGAGGGGTGGAACCTGCGGGAGGCGGACGGGGACCCGACGGCGCACGCCGAGATGGTCGCCCTGCGGGCGGCGGCGCGGCTGACCGGGTCGTGGCGGCTCGAGGAGGCCACCCTCGTCGTCACCCTCGAGCCCTGCCCGATGTGCGCGGGGGCGATCATGCTGGCGAGGGTTCCCCGGCTGGTCTTCGGGGCCTGGGATCCCAAGCTCGGGGCCTGCGGTTCGGTGTGGGACATCGTCCGCGACCGGCACGCCACCCATCGGGTCGAGGTCGTCGGCGGCGTGCTCGAGGCGGAGTGCTCCCGGCTGCTGCTGGATTTCTTCGAGGGGCATCGGGGCTAGTAGCCTGCTCCGCGGTGGCGTGTCCGAGCGGCCTAAGGAGCACGCCTCGAAAGCGTGTGAGGGTGCAAGCCCTCCGTGGGTTCAAATCCCACCGCCACCGCCATCTGGAACCCCCGGGAGCATGCGACCGGGGGTTCCGTGTTGGCGGGGGGCGAGGGGATGCCGGGAGGTGAAGCCGGTCGCGCGAGGGACGAGTGGGAGCGACGACGACGGCCATCGCGTCAGCGCCCGTGTCGGATCGAGGCATGTGGTGGGCTGCGGGTCGGACGGGACGGACCCTGGCGGTGGGCGGCCGGTGGCGGAAGGTGAAGCGGCATCTATGGACACCTCGCACTCGGATCCTGCCCATAGACGATCCGCGATAGGCTTGATGTCGTGGAGGCGATCGTGGCGGGTGAGCTGCTGCGTGAGGCGCGGCGCAGGTCCGGTCTGTCGCAGACCGACCTGGCCCGACGAGCCCACGTGGCCCAGAGCGTGATCAGTGCGTACGAGTCGGGGCGCCGGGAGCCGAGCCTGACGACGTTGCGCCGGCTCGTAGCGGCCACGGGCCAGCGGCTCAGGGTCGAGGTGGAGCCGGCCGACGGCGACGAGGTCGTCAGGGGGATCCCGGACAGTCCGCTCGGGCGTCGCCTTCGGCGCCACCGCCGCGCCCTGGTCACCGCCGCCCAGCGCCGTGGGGCCGGCAACCTGCGGGTGTTCGGCAGCGTCGCTCGCGGGGAGGACGGGCCGGACAGCGACGTCGACCTGCTCGTCGACCTGGCCCCGGGTACCGGCCTGGTGGGCCTGTCCGCCTTGGAGCGTGAGCTGGCCGAGATCCTGCACGCCAAGGTAGACCTGTCCCCGGCCGCCAGCCTCAAGCCGCGGGTGCGCACCCGCGCCGAGCAGGACGCCATCGCCCTGTGAGCCGTCACGACGCGGAGCGGTTCGCCGACATCCTCGACGCCGTCGAGGCCATCCGGGCACACCTGCGGCGGGGTGACCTGACCGACGGACTGGTCTATGACGCGGTCCGGGTGCGCCTCATCGAGATCGGCGAGGCCGTCAAGACGCTGCCGCCACCGTGGCCAACGACCTGCCGCCGCTCGAGGCCGCAGTGCGCCGGCTGCTAGGCCATGCCGAGCCGGACCAGCACGACTGAAGCCAGCGGCTTCCGTTGGTTCGCGGCCGAGCCGTTCGGTGCCTGCACCGACGACGGCCGGTCGGCCCTCGTCGTCTATGTCGTCCGTCTACGTGTTTCACTGGACGGAGAGTCATGCGCCGTCGGGCCCCCGTTGAGCGCCACGGAAGCACGACGAAAAGGGAAGGCCTCATGGCCGACCACGAACGTGTTGTCGCACTCAGCGACCAGTTCATCCAGACCCATCGGGCGCTGCGCGCGAGTCTTGCCGCCACCCGCGACCGGCTGGCCGCCGGCATGGACGCCGCGTCGGAGGGCGCGGGAACCATGGACCTGCTGACCCACTGCCGCCCGGTCTGCGCGGCGCTGCACCGGCACGCCAGCAGCGAGGACACTCAGCTCACGCCTCGGCTTCGAGCCGCCGACCCGGGCCTGGCGTCCGTGCTCGACAACATGGTCCTGGACCACGTTCTCGTTCGCTCGCTGGTGGAACGGATCAACGCGTTGAGCATGCGGGGCTCCGACGCAGACCCGGCCAAGGTCGTCCGCGAGTTCGACAGACTGGCGGTCATCCTCGGGGCGCACATGGACTACGAGGAACGCCGGATCGGCGCCGCCATCGACGCGCTCGGCCACGGCACGTGGACGAAGGACGTGCTGGCCGGGCCCGAGGCGACAGAGGACGTGCTGGGCGTCGCCCGCTGACGTCCTCGGCCACAGCGGCGCCGACCCACCAAGCAGACCGGTGGCGCGGACGCGGCGAACGTGGCGGTCGCCGTTCGCGTCGCGGACGGCATCGCGGACGAAGCCGATCCCTAGCCGTGGTCCCGCGCGGTCGATGCACTCATGGGGACCCGCTGCGCTTACCGATCTTCCCGGCGTCGTTCACGCAGACCCATCTCGGCGGGGCCGTACACTTCCCCCTCGACCCGGGGAACGTAGTTCCCGCACTCCGTGCAGCGCCACGCGTTGTCGAACTCCCGGTACGAATGGCCGTGCTCGGCGCACGCACTGTCGATCTGGTGACCGCGCGCCTCGGCCAGGGCCTTGGCTCGGCCCCTGTCCCGGCTCTTGGCTCGGCTCTTGGCTCGGGCTTTGGTGACCGCGATGAATGTGCCGACGCCGATCAGTGCGACCACGGTCGCGATGAGGACCCAGAAGCTGATGGAGGACATAACGGCTCCAGACGTCCTTTCCGCAAGGTAACCAAGGAAAGGTCAGGCCCTACTGAAACAACAGTATCCCCCCGGGGGATACCCACTCCCTCACCACCGATCGGTAGGCGGCGTTGCAGACAGGCGAGCCCGGCCGGGCCGCCACTTCTACGCCTACTCATGGCCCTGGGCGCCGTGAGCCTCATCACAAGGAGAACGCGGTACCGCACCGTCCAGGCCCCTGGAAACGGCCTCGCGCCTGATCGTGGGTCACGCCCGGCCGGGGAGGTCCTGCGGTTGTGGCGGGTGTACGGGCCACCGTGAGCGGCCCCACCGATGTCCGGGAACGGGCACCCCGTCCGCGTTCGCGGCGTACCGTGCTATCCAGGCATTCGGTGCTAACCAGAAGGACGGCACTGAATGGGCCGAGCGCATGAGCGTGGTCACCACCACCGCCGGTGGAGCCGCCTCTCTCCTCGCCCGGCCCGCGTCAAACCCCGAAACTCTCGCCCCGAGTGGACCAGACCCAGGGGCCGGTCAGCGTGATTTTCGCCGAGTAGCCGGTGATTTCGATGCGTAGCATCAATGGTGCAGGACGAGAGGGACGAGGCCGTGAGTACGTCGACCGAGGTGCCAGCCGGCGGCGAGGGGGCGGTCTCCGGCACCTCTGGCGACAGCCTCGAGGCGACGGCACCCGGCTCCACGTCCCGCGGCGAGGCGACCGTCATCCACCCCGACGCCCAGAGCACGCCGGTACCTGCCTCCGCCACCGGACTCGAGCCGGACGGCGGCATGGTCGGCTCCCTGGTCGGCACCGACCTCACCCACCGGGTGGAGGTCGAGGAGCAACTCCGCATGACGATGGAGTACGCCCCGATCGGCATGGCTCTGGAGTCGCCCGAGGGTCGCCTGCTCCTCGTGAACCCGGCGCTGTGTCGGATGCTGGGCCGCGACGCCGAGACGCTTCAGTCCATGAGGTGGCAGGAGCTGACGCACCCGGACGACGTGGACGCGGCCAAGGACGAGCTCGCGGACCTGATGGCCGGCAGAACCACGACGTTCACGGTGCGGAAGCGTTATCTGAAGCCTGATGGCTCCGTGGTGTGGGGTGCGCTGTCGGCGGCCTGCCTCCGCCATGACGACGGGTCCGTGCAGAACGTCATCGCGCAGATCGTGGACGTCACCGAGCAGGTCCGAGCCACCCAGGAGCTGCAGCAGGCCGCCCGGTACTCCCGCAGCCTGTTCGATGCAGCGCTGGACCCGATGGTCACGATCGATAGCGACGGCAGGATCACCGACGCCAACCAGGCCATGGTCACGGCCGCGGGGCTCGCCCGTGAGCAGCTCCTCGGGACCTCCTTCTCGGACTGCTTCACCGAACCCGAGAAGGCTCGAGACGTCTATCGCGATGTGTTGGAGAACGGACCCATCACGAACTACCCGCTGACCCTGCGCCACGCCGGCGATGACGACACCGTGATCGACGTTCTGTACAACACCTCGGTATACCGCGACGCTCACGGTCACGTGCTCGGGGTACTCGCCACAGCCCGCGACATGACCGAGCACAACAGGGCAACCGAGATCGCCAGGAGCCTGCTCGCGGCGGAGGACCTGGTCCGAAAGGTGATGGCGTCCACGTCCATGGGCATCGCCCTGACCGATCCGGATGGTCGGTTCCGGGTCGTCAACCCCTCCCTGTGCGACCTCCTCGGATACGACGAAGCGTGGTTGCTCGCTCACCGGCTCCATGACGTGGTCCACCCCGGCGACCTGCCTGACGTGATGGACGAGAGCGCCTTCAGCTTCGCCGGATCGCTCAAAGCCCCGGCCGCGGTACTACGCCTCGTGCGTGCTGACGCCGAAACGTTCTGGGCCCGTTGGGTGATGGTCCTGATCCACCACGCGGACGGCGACTCGGACCTGGTCATGGTGCAGGTGGAGGACATCACCGCGGAGCACAACGCTCAGGAGGCGCTGGCCTACCAGGCGTTCCACGACCCGCTGACCGGGCTGCACAACCGGGCCTGGGTCCTGGACGTTCTCAGGGCGGATCTTCTGGCCGCGCAGCGACGGGACACCTCGGTGGCGGCACTGTTCGTTGACCTGGACAACTTCAAGATCGTCAACGACTCCCTCGGCCATGCGGCGGGCGACGAGGTGCTGACCGCCGTCGCGAAGAGGATTCGGGGCGTGTTGCGCCCCGGCGACCGGGTCGGACGGTTCGGTGGGGACGAGTTCGTCGTCGTGCTCCAAGACGTGGCGGGTCGTCCGGACGTCGAGCGGTTCGCTCGACGGCTGTCCGCCGCGATCGCCGCGGATCTGCAGGTGCGAGGCCACCGGATCGTGCCGACCGCCTCCATCGGTATCGCCCTGTCGACCTCCGTCTCGACCCCTGAGAGCATGCTGCGTGACACGGACTCCGCGATGTTCGGCGCCAAGGCCGCCGGCAGGGCCCGCTGGGAGTTCTTCGACGACTCGACGCACACCCAGGCCGTGGCCCGCCTCACCGTCGAGGACCAGCTGAGAGACGCGATCCACCGCCGCGAGTTCGTGTTGTCCTACCAACCCATCGTTGCCCTGGACGACTATCACGTCGTCGGACACGAGGCGCTGGTGCGTTGGGCGCACCCCACCCGGGGGCTGCTCGAGCCCGGGGCCTTCCTGGACGTCGCTGAGGACTCCGGGCTCATCACGTCGATCGGCGCACAGGTCCTGGACCAGGCCTGCGCGATGCTCGCCGCGCGCCCGGAGCTGCCCGGCACGATGAGCGTCAATGTGTCGGCCGTCCAGCTCGCCGAAACCGACTGGCTCGCCACCGTCACCGACGCCTTCAAGAAGCACCAGGTGGACCCCAACCGGATCGTGATCGAGGTCACCGAGACCGCTGCCCTCAGCCTGACAGCCTCTGCGCTGGGCGCCCTGAAGTCCCTGCGCAGGCTTGGCGTCGGCATCCACCTGGACGACTTCGGCACCGGGTACTCCTCGATGTCCGTGCTGCGGGACCTGCCGGTGACCGGGCTCAAGCTCGACCTCCGCTTCGTGCGAGACCTCGCCCGCGACAACGGCAAGCTCATAGCGCTGGTTCACGGCCTGGGTGGACTGGTCAACGGAATGCACCTGACCGGCATCGCGGAGGGCATCGAGACCCGGGCGCAGGCCCGTATGCTGCGCACGCTCGGGTGGGAGTGCGGACAGGGCTACTACTTCGGCAGGCCGGCGGCCCTGCCGATCGGTGACCACGCCACCAGCGGCGACCTCGTCACCGGATCGTCAACAGCAGCGCCGTTCACGATCGGCGACGCGTACCGGATCGCCGAGCACGCCCACGCCGCACAGGTCGACCAGGGCGGCGCACCGTACCTCCAGCACGTGCTGCGCGTCGAACGGCTCGTCGCCGTCGTCGGCGGCACCCTGGCCGAACGGATCGCCGCCATGCTGCACGACACGGTCGAGGACAGCGACCTGACCCTGGACGACCTGCGCCGCCTCGGGGTCCCGGACGAGTCCCTCGACATCGTCGACGCGGTGACCCGCCGACCCGACCCGTCCCTGCCGTCCGGGGTGGAGCCCTACCAGGACGGCCTGATCGCCCGGGCCGCCGCTCACGACGGTGCCCGCCTGGTCAAGGTCATGGACAACGCCCACAACAGCCTGCCGCGCCGCGCACTCGGTCCAACCGACCTCGGCACCCGGTACCCGCTGGCCCGGGCGCACCTGCTCACCGTCGAGGCCGCCCGCCGCGCGGGCGGCGGCCCGACCCGCGACTTCCCGACCGACCCGGACAGGTTCCTCACGCACATGACCGCCATCGACGCCAGGCTCGGGCCGGAGACCGTCACCCCACCGACGCAGTGAGGGCGGCCCCGGCAGCCGTGCTCAGCGCGCGCGGGTCCCGCGCCGCCGGTCGCGGTCGCGGCGGATGGCCTGGCGCAGGGGAGGGACGACGACGCCCTCGCTCGCCATCCGAGCGCGGACCGCGCGGCGGGTGCGGAGGAAGCCGGTGAGCCCGACGGCCCAGATGAGGTACTGCACGGACAGCGCGATCCGGAAGCCGTGGAGGCTGTAGGCGGTCCCGTCGCCGGTCCCCTGACTGGTGAGGTCGAGGACGACGCCGACCAGGAGGATGGTGACCAGGGTGGCGACGAACCCGCCCACGTTGACGATGCCGGTGGCGGTGCCGAACCGGTTGGGAGGGTTGAAGGTTCGGGCGTAGTCGAAGCCGATCATCGAGCCGGGGCCGGCCACGGCCATGGTGAGGACGAGGATGAGCAGCAGCCAGGGCGGTGCCGGCCGCGGCAGGGCCAGGACGGCGGTCCAGCTCGCGATGACCGAGCCGACGATGCCCAGGACCAGCCAGGAGCGGCGCAGCGGGTGCCGGGCGACGAGCTCGCCGAGGACCGGTGCGGTCGCCATGCCGACCAGGACGAACACGGTGAGCAGGGCCCCGGCGGCGTGCGGGGAGAGCCCCTCGCCGGAGGTGAGGAACGGGAACCCCCACAGCATCACGAACACCGCCCCGGGGAACATCGTGGTGAAGTGGGTCCACAGCCCCAGCCGGGTCCCGGGGTGGCGCCACGCGGAGACGAGGTCCCGGCGGACCTGGGCCATCGTGGGGGCGTCCTGGCCGGTGCGGTCGCCATCCGGGCTGTCGCGGACCAGGGCGAGGACGAGCAGCCCCGCCAGCAGGCTGAGCGAGGCGGCGGACAGGAAGGCCGGGGTCCAGCCCGGGCCGTGCAGGAGGGCCACGAGCGGGATGGCGCTGAGGACCTGGCCGGTCTGTCCGACGATGCCGGTCAGCTGGGTGACGAGGGGAACCCGCCGTGGCGGGAACCAGGCGGCCACGAGCCGCAGCACGCTGATGAAGGTCATCGCGTCGCCGGCGCCGACCAGGACGCGGGCCAGGAGGGCCGCCGGCATCGAGTGGGCCAGGGCGAGCGCGAGCTGGCCGAGGGCCATCAGCGCCGCCCCGCCGACCACGAGGACCCGGGGGCCGACCCGATCGACCATCACTCCGACGGGGACCTGCATGACGGCATACACGAGCAGCTGCACCACGGCGAAGGTCCCCAGCGCCGCGGCGGTGACCTGGAACCGGTCGGCCGCGGCCAGCCCCGAGACGCCGAGCGAGGTCCGCTGCAGCACCCCGACGGTGTATGCCGTGACGGCGACGCCCCAGACCAGCCAGGACCGCACCGAGATTCGCTCCACGTCAGCGCAGCCCCTGCCGGCCGGGCTCGCGCCGGGGGTGGGTCCTCATTCCGGCCTCCGCTCGTCCACCCGTCAGACCTGGGGCGCCAGCTCGACCGCCTGGCGCAGCGCCTCGAGCAGGCTCGCCTCCTCGGCGGTCCCGGTGCCGGCGATGTCGAACGCGGTTCCGTGGTCGACGCTCGTGCGGATCACGGGCAGTCCCACGGTGATGTTGACACCCTCCTCGATGCCCAGCGCCTTGACGGGCCCGTGGCCCTGGTCGTGGTACATCGCCACGACGAGGTCGAAGTCGCCTCGGCGTGCTCGGAAGAAGACGGTGTCTGCGGGCAGTGGCCCCAGGGCGTCGATCCCCTGCGCCCGCGCGCTCTCGACGGCCGGGACGATCTTCTCCTCCTCCTCGCCGTAGCCGAACAGGCCGTGTTCGCCGGCGTGCGGGTTGATGCCACAGACGGCGATCCGGGGGTGCTCCATTCCCATCTTGGTGAGCACGCCGTGACCTCGCTGGATCGTGCGCAGCACCAGACCTGGTTCGATCTTGCGGACCATGTCGACCAGGCCGATGTGTGTCGTGACGTGGATGACCCGCAGGCCGGGTGCGTTCAGCAGCATCGACACCTCCTCGGTGCCGGTGAGCCGGGCGAGCAGCTCGGTGTGTCCCGGGTAGGGGTGCCCCCCCGCGTGGAGCGCCTCCTTGTTCAGTGGCGCGGTGCAGATGGCGGCGACGCGGTCGGCGACGGCGAGCTCCACCGCCCGCTCGATGAAGCGGTATGCCGCATCGCCGGCCACCGGGGACATCTCGCCGAAGGGCAGGTCCTCGGGCACGCAGTCGAGGTCGACGCAGTCGATGACGCCGTGCCGGAAGGCGGCGTCCTCCGGCCCCTGCACGGTGGCGACCTCGACCAGCACGCCGCAGATGTCGGCGGCCTCGCGCAGCCGACGGGCATCGCCGACGACGAGGGGACGGCCGATGCGGTAGACCTCGGGCGAGGCCAGCGCCTTGACGATGATCTCGGGTCCGACCCCGGCGGGGTCTCCCATGGTGATGGCGATGATGGGCAGGACCATCTCAGGACTCCTCTGTCCAGGGGGGTGGGAGGCAGCGGACCAGGGTGTGGGGGTCGCCGAAGGCGCCCGACTTGGTGATGACGTTCGGTCGGTGCCCGTCGGGGTACGACACGACGAGGCCGGGTTCGATCTCGCCCGCCACGTGCAGGTGGCCGACGCCGGACCTGGTGAGGACGGCGCGGGCCGTCTCGCCTCCGGTGAGCACCAGGGTGCCGACCCCGCGGAGGACCGCGGCGGCCGCCGTCGCCAGGTCGTCGGCCACCCCGGCGGAGTGGGCGGCCAGGACCGGCAGGGTCGGGTCGGGGAAGATCGCGACGTCCGCTCCTCGCGCCAGCTGGTCGCGCAGGACGCGGGCGGCGCGCGGCCGGGACCGCGGCCGGAGCGGCACGCCGTGGACCCCGGCCGCGAGGAGCTCGGTGAGCTGCGCCTTGGCGACCGGGGAGGGGCTGCCGATGACGAAGAGCGCCGGTCCACGCAGCGTGGGCAGCTCGGCCTGTTTCGCGGTCCCGGCCCGGTCCGGGCGCGGGCCGAGCAGCCCGACGAGGTGCCGTGACAGACCACCGGTGCCGACCATGAGAACCGGCCTGCCGAAGGCCTGCACGCCGCGAGCGATCGAGGCGAGGTGCTCCTCGGTCTCGGCGTCGATGATGACGAGGTTGTGGCCCGACCGCGCCGCGGCCTCCAGGCCCCGGACGACCTCGTCCGTGCCGGCGGGTCGGGGCAGCTCGACGACCCGGAACCGGTGACCGGCGAGGAGGTCGCCGAACCGGACGACGCGGCCGTCGGTGTACAAGGGTTCGCCCTGGACGTGGAGCACCCCGCCGAGGGTGGTGCGGCCGGCGGTCGGGAACGCCGGGGCGACAAGGACGATCGGCGGGACGCCGTCGACGCGGAGGGCGTCGGCGGCGGCGCGGACCTCGACGCCGATGTTGCCGCGACCCAGCGAGTCGATCTTCTTGTACACGTCGGAACCCTCGGCGGCGGCCCGGTGGACCACGCCGAAGACGCGCTCGCCGGCGGTGCCCGGATCCGCGTGGCGGGTGTCGGTGTCCACGGCGATCAGCCCGCCGTCGGGCCAGGGGTCCTCCGGGCCGAGGGCGATCACGACCTCGGTCCACCCCGCGAAGGGGGCGGCGCTGTCGGCGGCACCGGTCAGGTCGTCCGCGACGACGACCAGGCGGGCTCCACGCCGCCCGTCGTCCGGCGACCGGTGCTCTTCGACGGTCACTGACATTGGCACCTCAGCGCTCGTGAGTGGGTGAAACGTCCACCACCCCAACGGGTTCCGCCCCTCCGGTGCACTGGTCGAAAGATTCTTTGCCGGAGGTCTTGCCAAATCCGTCGGGATGCGGTCTCCTAAACCTAGCACCCATCAGACGTCTGAGGACAGAGGAGTTGGCATGACCAAAGTGGCAGTGCTGCATACGAGCTTCGTCTTCGTCACGGTCGAGCCCGCCATCAACGACCTCCTCGCCGAGCTGCTCCCCGACGCCGAGGTGATCCACTTCGTCGACTCGGACGTCCTGGCCCAGGTCGGTCGCGACGGGGGGATCACCGAGGCGAGCACCCAGCGCATGGTCCACCTGGCCGAGGCCGCCGAGGCTGCCGGGGCCGACGTCATCTTCAGCGCCTGCTCCTCGCTGGGCCCGACGATGGACGTCGCGAAGCGGACGGTCACGACGCCCATCGTCAAGATCGACGACGCGATGGCGCTCAAGGCCGCCACCAGCGGAACCGACATCGGCGTCCTGGCGACGCTCCCCACCACGCTCGACCCCACGTCCGACCTCGTGGTCGCCAAGGCCGCCGAGCTCGGGCGGACCGTGACCATCCACCAGCGGCTCGCCGAGGGGGCGTTCGCCATCCTCATGTCCGGGGACCGGGACCGCCACGACGACATGGTGTCCCACGAGGCGGCCGTGCTCGCCAAGGAGACCGACCTCATCGTCCTCGCCCAGGCGTCGATGGCCCGGCTGGCGCCGCGGCTGTCCGAGGAGACCGGGGTCCCGGTCCTGGCCAGCCCGAGGATGGGCGTCGAGTTCCTCGCCGAGCAGGTTGAAGCGATGGGCGCTGAGTGACGCGATGACGGCAGCACGCACGAGCAACGACGCTCCTGCGCTGGTCGACGGCCAGTTCGATGGCCACCCGCCCGCGGCAGGTGATCCGCAGGCACGGGAGCGGATCCGCGAGCGCATCGCCGCTGACGGCACCGTGGTCATCGTCCTCGACGACGACCCCACGGGCAGCCAGTCGGTTCACGACGTCCCGATCCTCACGGCCTGGGACGAGGCATCCCTCGACTGGGCCCTCGCACTGCCCGGGTCCGTGGTCTTCATCCTCACCAACACGCGAAGCCTGTCCCCCGCCGACGTCGAGGTCCTCCTGCGCGATGTCGTGCAGGCGGTGGACTCGGCCGCCGGCCGGGCCGGGCGGCGCTATGTCATCACCTGCCGGGGCGACTCGACCCTGCGCGGCCACTTCCCCCTCGAGACCGACGTCGCGTCGGCCGTCATGGAGGACCGTGGCCTCCACGTCGACGGTGTGCTCCTCGTCCCGGCATACCTCGAGGCGGGCCGTGTGACGGTCGACGGGCTCCAGTACGCCAAGGTGGGCCCGACCTTCGTCGCCGTCGCCGAGACCGACTACGCCCGTGACGCGACCTTCGGCTACCACAGCTCCCGGCTGGACGAGTACGTCGAGGAGCGCACCGGCGGAAGGATCGCGGCCCGCGACGTCGTGGGCATCGGCCTCGACGACCTGCGGGTCGGTGGCGTGGCCCGGGTCGGCGAGCTCCTCTCGAGTCTGCGCGATGGCGCGGTCGCCGTCGTCGACGCGCTGGTGGCGGAGGACCTGGACACCCTCGTGCTGGGCCTGCTCGACGTCGAGGCTCAGGGGCGGCGTTTCGTCTACCGGGCCGGGCCGTCGTTCGTGGCCGCACGGGGCGGGATCAGCCCGAGCATGCCGGTGCGCCCCGCTCCCTCCGCCGCCGGACGCCACGGGCTCGTCGTGGTGGGCTCCCACGTGGAGCTCACCGGCCGCCAGCTCGCCCGACTCGTCGATCTTCCCGGCGTCGACACGGTCACGCTCGACGTGCCGGCCCTGCTGGAGCCGCAGGGCGGAGCGGACCGGATCCGAGAGGCCGTCGACCACGTCGTCCGGGCCCTCGCCACCTCGGACGTCGCGCTGACGACCAGCCGGGTCCGGATCGAGGGCGCCGACGCCGAGGACAGCCTGGCGATCGCCCGGCGGGTCTCCGACATCGTCGTCCAGGTCGTACGACAGGTTCGAGACCGCGTCGACCTCGGATGGGTCATCGCCAAGGGCGGGATCACCTCACACGACGTGGCCGTGAAGGGGCTCGGCATTCGACGGGCCATCGTCGCGGGGCAGCTCTTCCCGGGCATGACGTCGGCGTGGATCACCGTCGAGGACGCCGGCGAGAAGGCTCCGTCCAACATGCCCTACGTCGTCTTCGCCGGGAACGTCGGGGACGACGACTCGATGGCCCAAGCGGTTCGGATCCTCAGGGGTGAGACCGTTGCGTGACGTCGGCTTCGCCCGGATGCGGCAGGGCTTCCACGAGGGGTTCGCCCTCGGCGCCTTCTCGACCTACGGGCTCGAGACCACGATGGGCATCCTCCAGGCCGCGGAGGAGCTCGGTGCCCCGGTGATCGTGCAAGCGGGGTCGAGCACCTTCGCCCACGCCGGGCGTGAGGCCCTGGCCGCCATGACGCTCCGGGCGGCGGACGCGTCCTCGGTGCCCGTCGGGGTCCACCTGGACCACGCCCGCCGCATCGAGGAGATCCGGTGGTGCGCCGAAGGCGGCTACACCTCCGTCATGGTCGACGGCTCGGCGCTCCCCTTCGATGACAACGTCGCGTTGACCACCGAGGCGGTCCGGATCGGTGCGGCCAACGGTGTCTGGGTCGAGGGCGAGCTGGGAGCGATCCCGGGCGACGAGAACCGTTCGGTCGCCGCCGACAAGGGTGAGATGACGAGCCCGGAGCGTGCTCGGGAGTTCGTCGAGCGCACCGGGGTCGACGCCCTCGCCGTGGCCGTGGGCAACGTCCACGGGATGTCCGCCGAGCCGCGGCCCCTCGACCTCGACCTCCTCGCCCGGATCCACGAGCAGGTACCGGTTCCCCTGGTTCTCCACGGGGCGTCCGGCCTTCCCGACGAGCAGCTCGCGGCCGCGGTCACCCTCGGCGTCGCGAAGGTCAACGTCAACACCGAGCTGCGGCGGGCCCTGCTCGTCGCGTACCAGGGGCTGTCCTCGGAGGCCGTCGACACCGCGGACCTCGTCGGGGTGTTGGGCGACGGCGTGAATGCGGTTCGCGCCGTGGCTCTGCAGAAGATCGCGCTTCTCTCGAGGCCGGCGCTGACCGCGCACGGCGTCGTGCGGGGGGGCTGATGCGACGGCACACCTTCACGTCCAACGGCACACCTTCACGTCACAACGGCACACAACCGAATACCGCAAACACCAACCCATGCGATCGGCCACCGGCCGGGCGATGCACCATCACAAGGAGACAGCAATGCGCAACAGGATCTTCAAGACAACCGTGGCCATCGCCTTGGTCGCGCTTGCCGCCACCGCCTGCGGGTCGGCCAGCAGCGGCGGGTCGGGAGACACCGCCGCCGCCGGAGACGCCGGAGGCTACGTGTTCCTCCCCAAGTCCCTCAACAACCCGTACTGGGTCGATGCTCGCAAGGGCATGGAGGATGCCGCCAGCAAGCTTGGTGTCACCGCCCAGTTCCTCGGCCCGGACACCGACGACGCGGCCAAGCAGGCCTCGATCTTCGAGTCCATCCTCGCCACCAAGCCGCTCGGGATCGCGATCTCCCCGAACGACCCTGCCAGCGTGCGGGAGATCATCCAGCGCGCCACGGACATGGGCATCCCGGTCATCGCGTGGGACGGCCCGGTTCCGGACAGCAAGGTCCTCGGCTACATCGGCACCGACAACGTCGCTGCCGGTGAGCAGGAGGGCGAGGCTCTCGCCAAGGCGATCGGCAACAAGGGCAAGGTCGCCATCGTCATCGGCAACCTCGGCGCAACGAACCTCAACCAGCGGCTCGAGGGTCTGAAGAAGGCGTTGGCCAAGTACCCCGAAATCGAGATCGTGGCCACTGAGGAGTCGGGCGAGTCTGTCGCCACGGCGCAGTCCAAGACCGAGACGCTGCTCCAGGCCCACCCGGACCTGGTCGGCTTCGCCGGAATCGGCGGCTCTGACCTGCCCGGCATCGCCGGTGCGCTGAAGTCCGCCAACGCCTGCGGGACCATCAAGGCGGTCGGCTTCGACGTCGTGCCCCAGGGCATCGAAGGGATGAAGGGCGGATGCGTCGACGCGTTGATCTCACAGCGGCCGTTCGGCATGACCGCGCAGGCGCTCCAGATCCTGGTGGACCTGAACGCCAAGACGTCCACCCTCGGGTCGGACTTCAACGTCGACACCGGGGTTGAGGTCGTCACCCCCGACACGCTCGACTCGTTCTTGACCACGACCCACTGACGGCGACCTGTCCGGTCGGGGGCGCCACGCCCCCGACCGGACGGGACACCACCCCTCGACGACGTGGGAGGAGCAGGGATGTCCGACGTACCGCTGATCTCGATGACTGGGATCACCAAGAAGTACCCAGGCGTGGTGGCGCTGAGCGACGTGGACTTCGAGGCCCGCGCCGGAGAGGTCATGGCGCTGGTGGGTGAGAACGGTGCCGGCAAGAGCACCCTTCTGAAGATCCTCGCCGGCGCCGAGCACGCCGACGATGGCGTGATCAAGGTCGACGGCCGGCCCGTGCAGATGGCTCACCCACGCGAGGCGCAGCACCACGGCATCGCCGTCATCTATCAGGAGCTCAACCTCGCCGAGCACCTCTCGGTCGCGGAGAACATCTTCGTCGGGCGGGAGCCTCGCACCCGCTTCGGCGGGATCGACCGCGCTGCCATGAACCGACGCAGCGCCGAGCTCCTCGCCGAGCTCCGCGTCGCCGCCACCCCCGACACCGTCGTGGGCCGTCTCAACGTCGCGCGACGCCAGATGGTCGAGATCGCCAAGGCCCTGTCCATGGACGCGCGCGTCATCGTCATGGACGAGCCCACCTCCTCGCTGACCGAGCAGGAGGTCCAGACGCTCCTCGAGCTCGTCCGCGAGCTGCGCGGCAGGGGAGTCTGCGTCATCTACGTGTCGCACCGGATGCGTGAGATCTTCGAGATCTCCGACCGGGTCACCGTCATGCGCGACGGGCGCCTGGTCGGCGTGGAGCAGACCGCCGACCTCACCCCCGACAAGGTCGTGACGATGATGGTCGGCCGCGAGCTCACCGACCTCTTCGGAGGCGAGGCCCCCACGGGAGGGACCGAGGGCGAGACGGTTCTCGAGGTCCGCGGGCTCAACGCGGGTCCGCGGGTCCAGGACGTCTCCTTCCACGTCCGGGCCGGCGAGATCGTCGGCTTCGCGGGCCTCATCGGCGCCGGCCGCAGCGAGACGGCGCACGCCATCTTCGGCTCTGGGGTGCGCACGTCGGGCGAGGTCATGGTCCGGGGCGTCCCGATCTCTCCTCGACATCCCGACGACGCCATCAAGCACGGCATCGCGCTCGTCCCCGAGGACCGCAAGCGTCAGGGGCTCTTCCTCGGCCTATCGGTCCGGGTGAACATCGCGGCCCCGTCACTGACGCAGCTGAGCCGGGCCGGCGTCGTCCGACGCGGCTCGGAGTCGGCGCTCGCCCTGGCGCAGACCGAGCGGCTCAACCTCAAGGCTGCGGCGGCGGACGTCGAGGTGAGGACCCTGAGCGGGGGCAACCAGCAGAAGGTCGTGCTCGCGCGATGGCTGGCGCTCAACCCCAGCGTCCTGCTTCTCGACGAGCCGACTCGAGGCGTGGATGTCGGCGCCAAGGCCGAGCTGTACCGCATCATCCGCTCCGTCGCCGCGCAGGGCGTGGGAGTCGTCGTCATCTCGTCCGAGCTTCCCGAGGTGCTCGGGATCTGCGATCGGATCATCGTCATGCGCGAAGGCAAGGTGGTCGGTGAGCTGGAGACCGCCGCCGCGACCGAGGAAGCCGTGATGTCGCTAGCTACTGGAGTGTCGGAGGCTCAGAAATGAACGCTCGGAAGGTGTCCACCGTCGATACCCCCCCGGAGGTCGACGTGACGACCACGCTCGGCGGGGTCGTCAAGGCCTCGCTGAGGAGGGTGTTCGGGGCTCGCGAGGCGGGGCTCGCCGCCGTCCTCGTGCTTCTCGTCATCTTCCTCATGTGGAGGTCGCCCTACTTCCTGACGAGCAGCAACCTCACGGTCGTGAGCCGGCAGATCGCCCTGACCCTGATCATCGCCATCGGCATGACCTTCGTCATCCTCGCCGGCCAGATCGACCTGTCTGTGGGGTCGGTCGTGGCGCTGGTCAGCGTCCTGACGGGGATATTCATGGTCAACATGGGTCTGCCCGTCCTCGTGGCGGTGGCCCTGGCGATCGCGGCCGGCGCGATGGTGGGCCTGACCAACGGCACCATCTTCGCCAACACGAAGATCCCGTCCTTCGTCGTCACCCTGGGCATGCTCGCCGTGGCTCGAGGACTGGCGCTCGGCATCACCCAGGGCAGCACGATCTCCGGCCTGCCGTCCGGGTTCCTCGTCCTCGGTCAGGGATCGTGGCTCGGAGCTCCCATCCCGCTGTGGATCGCCATCGTTGTCGCCCTGGTGGCCCATGGCGTGCTGACCCGGACCGTCTTCGGTCGGCACGTGTACTTCCTCGGCTCCAACGAGGACGCGGCGGTGCTCTCGGGCATCCGCATCCGGCGGGTGAAGATCGCGATCTTCGTCATCGCGTCCAGCCTGGCCGCTCTCGAGGCCGTCATCGAGACCGCCCGGCTCAGCGTGGGCCAGCCGTCCGCGGGCACCGGGTACGAGCTCGCGGCGATCGGCGCCGTGGTCATCGGCGGCGCCAACCTCTTCGGTGGGGAGGGCAGCATCCTGGGCACCGTCTTCGGCGCCACCCTGCTCGGCCTGATCCAGAACGGTCTGATCCTTCTCGGCATCTCGGCCTACTGGCAGCAGGTCTTCAGCGGCGCGATCATCATCCTCGCCGTCGGCCTCAACATGTGGCGGAGGCAGCGCGAGGAGAGAGCTTGACCGCGGTTAGCCTAAGGCGACCACACATCAGACCTCAGATGGAGCCTCTCATGCCCCCACGTCGCGGATTGGCCGACGACCTCGCGGACACCCTTGTCACCGACATCCTGGCCGGGACCTACCCGCCTGAGTCGATGCTGCCGAGTGAGGTCGAGCTCGCCGCGATGTCCGGGTTGAGCCGCCTCACGGTGCGCGAGGCCGTCAAGTCGCTGAAGGCCAAGTCCGTGCTGCGGGTCATCCAGGGCAAGGGGACGTTCGTCAACTCGCCCGCCCAGTGGTCGCCGCTGGACCCGGCCCTGCTGCTGGCCCGTTCCATGCACAACTCGACCTCGGTGACCATGCCCAAGAAGCTGCTCGAGGCTCGCCGGATCGTCGAGGTCGGGGTGGCCGGTCTGGCTGCTGGGCGGCGCACCGAGGGCCATCTCGCCCAGATGAGGGAGTGCATCCAAGACATGGAGGACGCGCACGCCGGCGGCCACGTGGAGGACTTCGTGCAGGCGGACATCGCCTTCCACCAGGCCATCCTCGCGGCGGCCGACAACCCCTTCATGGCCGCGTTGTTCCAGCCTCTGGAGGCGGCCCTGCTCGTCGGGCGTCGGCAGACCTCGGCCTTCCCCGACGAGCGTGAGCACGCGATCGCCATGCACCGGGGCGTCTACGAGGCCATCACCGGCGGGGACCCGGTCGTCGCCCGCGCCGCCATGGCGGACCACATGTCCCAGACCCAGGAGGACTTCGACACCTTCGTCGTCGACCACATGGCCGTTCTCAGGCTGCCGGCCGAGCAGGACCACAAGAAGCGGAGGCGAGCTCGTGACGACGGATGACACGTCCCCGGCGACCGCGGTGACCCGGCCGTCGGCCGTCGAGCTCCCACGGCTGGGCCTGGGTGCGATGACCTTCGGGGACCAGGTCGACGCGGGGCGGGCCCGCGGCCTGGTCGAGCAGGCACTCGACGCCGGGGCGGTGATGATCGACACCGCCAACGCGTACACCTCCGGGCGCTCCGAGACCATCCTCGGGCAGGTGCTCGCGGGACTGCGGGCGCGGGTGTTGCTGGCGACGAAGGTCGGCATCCCGACATCCCCGCAGGACACGGCTCCGCTCGCTCCCGGGCGGGTGCGCGACGAGCTCGAGACGAGCCTGCGACGACTGCGCACGGACCACGTCGACCTCTACTACCTGCATCAGCCCGACCGGGCGACCCCCGTCGAGGAGACGTTGGCCGCGGTCGCCGACGCGATCGCCCAGGGCAAGGTCCGCGCCTGGGGTGTCTCGAACTTCGCTGCGTGGCAGAT
Organism: uncultured Actinomycetota bacterium; assembly: GCA_963771015.1. GTDB lineage: Bacteria > Actinomycetota > Actinomycetes > Actinomycetales > Dermatophilaceae > CAVSJJ01. The sequence goes on along the minus strand of CAVYRN010000007.1, from coordinate 22,422 downwards.
CGCCGAGCTGAACCACGTGGCGAGCGGCCTCGGGATGCCACCGGCCGCCGCGGCCCAGCAGCAGTACAACCTCCTGTCGAGGCGGCTGGAGGACGAGTACGCGGAGTTCGCCCGCGCCACGGGGATCGGCACCGTCGTCTACAACCCTCTCGCCGGGGGGCTGCTCACCGGCAAGCACCACCTCGCCTCGGAGCCCACGGAGGGCCGGTTCGCCTCGCCGATGTACCGCGAGCGCTACTGGAACGTCACGACCCATGCCGCCGTCGGCCGGCTGCAGGACCTCGCAGCCGATCTCGGCCTCACCCTGGTGCAGCTGGCGTTGCGCTGGCTGCTGAGCGGGGACGTCGCGACCTCGGTCCTCCTCGGGGCGTCACGGCCCGAGCACCTGGCCGAGAACCTGGCCGCCGCCTCCGACGACGCCCTCGGTCCGGAGGCTCTCGATGTCTGCGACGACGTGTGGGCCACCCTGCGCGGAGTCGCCCCCGCCTACAACCGCTGATCTCAGTTCGTCTATTGAAAGGTTGAGTCCTATGAAGGTCCTAGTCACCGGAGCCCGCGGCAAGGTGGGTCGCGCCGCTGTCGAGGCGCTGCTCGACAACGGGCACGACGTCGTTGCCACCGACCTGATGCGCCCGTCCTTCGAGCGCAAGGGCGCTCGCGAGGTGCCCTACCAGATGGCGGACCTCACCCAGGCCGGCGACGCGTTCGCGGTCACCCGTGGGGTCGACGCGGTCGTCCATTGCGCCGCGATCCCGGAACCCACCGGGAACCCGCCGCACGTGGTGTTCCACACGAACATCATGGCGACGTTCAACATGATCGAGGCGGCCATCCGGTTCGGCGTCAAGCGCTTCGTCAACGTCTCGAGTGAGACGGTGCCGGGCTTCTTCTTCCCGGAGCGTCCCTTCCTGCCCGACTACGCGCCGGTGGACGAGGAGCACCCCATCCACCCGGAGGACCCGTATGCGCTGACGAAGTGGTTCGGCGAGCTGCTGATGGATGCCGCCGTGCAGCGCTCCGACATCAGGTGCATCTCGCTGCGCCCGAGCTGGGTGCAGTACGAGGACAACTACGAGCAGAACCTCGGCCCGCAGATCCGGGACGCGTCGGTGCTCTCGCCCAACCTGTGGAGCTACATCGACGCCTACGACCTGGCCGACGCGATCGTCCTGGCCACGGAGTCCGATCTGCCCGGTCACGACGTGTTCTACATCGCCTCGCCGGACAACGTCACCGGCAAGGACTTCGGCGAGCTGCTCCACACGTACTACGGAGACAAGATCGAGCTGCGGCCTGTCGACCGGCCGGACGCGTCGGGCATCTCGACCGCCAAGGCGCAGAAGATCCTCGGGTACTCGCCCAAGCGGTCCTGGAAGGACTACCTGGACGAGAACGGTCACGCCAGGCCCGCCAAGGCCTGAACCCGCATGGCGCCCGTGCGGGCGCGATGCCGGTGGAACGGGAGACGGCCGGCGGTACCCCTGCCGCTGCCGGCCGTCTCTTCCCACCCTCCGCGGCACTGGCCGGCGGGGACGACGCACTCATCGACGCTGACAAGAGATGGAGAAGACACGTGGCACTGCCGACGCGCCCCCTGGGGCGGACCGGAATGGACATCACGCCGGTCGGTTACGGCGCTTGGGCGATCGGCGGGGGTGGGTGGTCCTACGGCTGGGGGAGCCAGCGCGACGAGGACTCGGTGGCCGCGATCCGCTACGTCCTCGACCAGGGCGTCAACTGGATCGACACCGCCCCCGCATACGGCATGGGTCACTCCGAGGAGGTCGTGGCGGAGGCGCTGCGCGGCATACCCGATGAGGACCGGCCGTACGTCTTCACCAAGTGCGGGCTGATCGTGCCGGAGGGCCGTCCGTTCGACGATCCTCTGTGCATCGCGGACCAGGCGTCGCTGCGTGCCGAGGTCGAGGCGTCGCTGCGCCGGCTCGGCGTCGAGCGCATCGACCTTCTTCAGGTGCACTGGCCGGCCGCCGACGGAACGCCGATCGAGGACTACTGGGGCACCTTGCTGGAGCTGAAGCGCGAGGGCAAGGTCCGGGCGGTGGGCCTGTCCAACCACGAGGCCCCCGACCTCGAGCGCGCCGAGGCCGTCGGGCACGTCGACACCCTGCAGCCGCCCTTCTCGCTCATCTCCCGGGATGCCGGGGAGTCGCTCCTTCCCTGGTGCGCCGGGCACGAGACCGGCGTCATCGTCTACAGCCCCATGCAGTCCGGGCTGCTCACCGGCGCCTTCTCGGTGGACCGCATGGCGGCCCTGGACTCCGAGGACTGGCGGACCAAGGACCCGGAGTTCACGACGAACCTTGCCGCCAACCTCGCCTTCGTCGAGCGGCTCAAGGATGTTGCGGAGCGGAACGCCACCTCGCCGTCCGCGGTCGCCGTGGCCTGGACGCTGTCCTGGCCGGCCGTTACCGGCGCCATCGTCGGGGCGCGGCGCCCGGACCAGGCCGCGGCCTGGCTGCCCGGCGCGACCCTGCACCTGTCAGACGCGGATCTCGCCGACCTGGCAAAGGCGCTGGAGGAGTCCGGAGCCGGGTCGGGGCCCACCATGCCCCGGTAGCCCCGGTGGCCCGGCCATGTCTCGCGTGGCCCAGCTCAGGACGCCGCTGCCCAGCGGGGTGGGATGCAGCGGGCCAGGGTGTCGAGGTCGCCGAAGGCGCCCGACTTGGTGATGACGATCGGTCGGTGCCCGTCGGGGTACGACACGACGAGACCGGGTTCGATCTCGCCCGCCACGTGCAGGTGGCCGACGCCGGACCTGGTGAGCAGGATGCGGGCCGTCTCGCCTCCGGTGACCACCAGGGTGCCGACCCCGCGGAGGACCTCGGCCGCCGACCTCGTGAGGTCGTCGACCACCCCGGCGGACTGGGCGACCAGGACCGGCAGGGTCGGGTCGGGGAAGATCGCGACGTCCGCTCCTCGCGCCAGCTGGTCGCGCAGGACGCGGGCGGCCCGCGGCCGGGACCGCGGCCGGAGCGGCACGCCGTGAACCCCGGCCGCGAGGAGCTCGGTGAGCTGCGCCTTGGCGACCGGGGAGGGGCTGCCGACGACGAAGAGCGCCGGTCCACGCAGCGTGGGCAGCTCGGCCTGTTTCGCGCTCCTGGCCCGGTCCGGGCGCGGGCCGAGCAGCCCGACGAGGTGCCGTGACAGACCACCGGTGCCGACCATGAGAACCGGCCTGCCGAAGGCCTGCACGCCGCGAGCGATCGAGGCGAGGTGCTCCTCGGTCTCGGCGTCGATGATGACGAGGTTGTGGCCCGACCGCGCCGCGGCCTCCAGGCCCCGGACGACGTCGTCCGTGCCGGCGGGTCGGGGCAGCTCGACGACCCGGAACCGGTGACCGGCGAGGAGGTCGGCGAACCGGACGACGCGGCCGTCGGTGTACAAGGGTTCGCCCTGGACGTGGAGCACCCCGCCGAGGGTGGTGCGGCCGGCGGTCGGGAACGCCGGGGCGACAAGGACGATCGGCGGGACGCCGTCGACGCGGAGGGCGTCGGCGGCGGCGCGGACCTCGACGCCGATGTTGCCGCGACCCAGCGAGTCGATCTTCTTGTACACGTCGGAACCCTCGGCGGCGGCCCGGTGGACCACGCCGAAGACGCGCTCGCTGGCGGTGCCCGGATCCGCGTGGCGGGTGTCGGTGTCCACGGCGATCAGCCCGCCGTCGGGCCAGGGGTCCTCCGGGCCGAGCGGGATGACGACCTCGGTCCACCCCGCGAAGGGGGCGGCGCTGTCGGCGGCACCGGTCAGGTTGTCCGCGACGATGACGAGGCGGGCTGCCCGCCGCCCGGCGTCCGTTGTCCTGCGCTCTTCGACAGTGATGGTCATCTGAAAAACCCCGCATTGGTGGGTGGATAGAAGATCCACTACCCCAGCGGGTTTTCGACTCTCCGGTGCCTTGGTCGAGATATTCACTGCCGGAGGGCTGTGCTTAGTCCGTCAGAACGCGGTAGTTCCAATCTACCACCCATCGGACATCTGAGAATTGCGGAGTTGGCGTTGCCCACGGTGGCGAACTGCATCCGGGCCCAGGGCCCGAATGCAGTTCGCCAGAGACGCCCGGCGGGGCGTGCCCGAGCAGCCGTGAGGTTCGGGATGCGCCGCCGTCAGGCGTGGTGGTCGTGGCCGTGAGCGCCCTCGGTGTCCGGAGACCCGCCCATCATCGACAGCATGGCCCGGCCGCCGGTCGCCAGGAACCGCCACACCAGGGCGACCGCCAGGAGGACGAAGACGATGTTGAGGACGGTCGTGTAGTTCCACGAGATATGCGGCTCGAGCACCGTGGCATTGCGAACGGTGGGGGTCAGGTGCGCCACGGCGAAGATGGCCTCCACGAGATACCCGGCTGCCACCATCGACGCATAGAACGTGGCCAGCAGGTACAGCATCATCCGCAGCCCGTAGTACTTCCGGTAGATGTTGAGGATCGGCAGGATGATCAGGTCGGCGAAGACGAAGGCGACGACGCCGCCGAAGCTGATCCCCCCGTTCCACAGCACCGCCGCCAACGGCACGTTGCCGATCGAGCACACGAAGCTCGCCACGGCCACGACCGGCCCGATGAGCGGGCCCCACACCTTGGACCACACCTGGTGGTCGGTGAGGAACAGGTTCTGCCAGAACGTCTCGGGCACCCACGCGGCGACGGCCCCGGCGAGCAGCAGCCCGAGGACGATGTCCCGGATGACGGCGGCCCACTCCATGACGAACACATGGGACACCGACGTGAACCCGGCCGGCGAGCGCAGCCGCTGCCACGTGCTGCCCGGGCCCTGGACGCTCATGTCCATGGCGGCGTGGCCCTCCATCGAGCCGGCGAGTCCCTGGTCGGCCTGGACCCGGGCGTCGGCAAGCAGCCGCTTGCGCAGGGTGAGCCGGAAGAGCACGGCGAGGATGACGATCATCAGCGGCCCGCCGACGAACTCGGCGGCGGTGAACTGCCAGCCGAGCAGCAGCGCCATGATGACGCCCAGCTCGACGACGAGGTTGGTGGAGGCGATCTCGAAGGCCATGGCGGCCGCGAAGCCCGCGCCCTTGCGGAAGAGGGAGCGGGCCAGGGCCACCGCCGCGTAGGAGCACGACGACGACGCGGCCCCCAGGCCCGAGGCGAGGGCCAGCGTGCGGGGGCGGTCGTCGCCGAGCAGGCGGGCGATGGACTCGCGGCGCACGACCGCCTGAACCACCGCGGACAACCCGAACCCGAGGATGAGGGCCCACAGGATCTCCCAGGTCATCGTCCCGGCCACCGCCAGGGCGTGCAGGATCTCGTGCCACACCGTCATCTCGTCACCTCCGCGCATCGGCGCTGCTCGACGTCGGATGGGCGGCCGACCGCCCCGGTCGGTCAGCCGACCGTGACGTTGGTGGGGGCGCCGACGAGCGCGAACGAGCCGGCCGCACCGGTGCCGCCCGCGTTGAGCGGGTCATTGCCGTAGCCGACGACGGCCACGAGCCGGTAGGTGCCGGGAGCGAGCGCCGCACCGGCGCAGTCGCGGAGCCGAATGGCGGTCGGCAGGGTCTGCGCGGGCCACCGCTTGCCCTGGGTGAGCGGAAGCGGCACGGCCGGGACGCCCGCGGCTCGTGCGACCGCGACGACGGTCTCACCCCGCAAGAGGTAGAGACCGCTCCGCCCGGCGTCGAGCACGATCCGCTGCCCGTCCTTGCGAACGACCAGGGTCGCCGATACGGGCAGTATGCCGCCCCCACGGGCGCCGGTCCCGACGGCCACACTCACCGTGACCAGGTCGCCGGCCGGGCCCGAGCTGGCGGAGGGTGGGTGCCCCACCGAGGCGCAGGGCGTTCCGCCTGATCGCGGAGGGGTGGACGAAGGATCCGGGTGCGTCACGGGAGCCGCCGTCCCCGGGGACGGCGGGGCGTTCGACGTGCTCGAGCCGGACGACGCCGGCCCGGAGGACCCGGACGACGCGGGACCGGAGGACACCGACGACGAACCGGCCGACTCCGCGGGGCTTGCGACGCCGGCACACCCCGCGAGGAGGACCACGCCGACGGCCGCGAGCGCTCCCCACCGGCCGCCCCGTTCGCGACGTTCCACACGCACTCACCAGCCTCGACTCGGGTCCACTCATCATGTGACGCCGGCCGTCCGGGGACAACCGCAGGAGACGTGTCACGTTTGGGTAACGATCGGCTACCCGACGTGAAGTAAGGCACGCCTAAGGAGGAGATTCCGAACTGATCTGCATCACCGCTGCTGGGAGGAAGCATGCACGCACGGCCCCTGCTCGTCCGCTCCACCCTCACCACCCTCACCGCCCTCGCCCTTGCCGTCGTCCCCGCCCTCGCCACCTCCACGGCGGCGAGCGCCGGCGTCTCGCACGACGACGCCCCCGTGTTGCTGGCGCCGAAGGGCGACCAACAGGGCGACTCGGAGGAGCAGAACTTCGACAAGCTCCGCGACGCCTACTTCTCGAGCCGCCTGCTCGCCGGCGATGACCCGCTGAGCCTCACCCAGGCGGCGAACCTGCGCGACTCCGCGAGCAGGCAGTCCTCGGGCATCGCCAACCAGACGGTGCGGGGCGCGGCCCGCGGCGGCACCTGGTCGAGCGTCGGACCCGACCCGATCGTCCAGGTCGTCCGCACCAGCAACACCTTCGCCGCGATGAGCGGACGGATCGGCGCCCTCGCCATCCGCGGTGACGGGACGATCATCCTGGGCGCGGCCCAGGGCGGCGTGTGGACCTACGACAACACGACCCAGACCTGGACCTCGCGCACCAACGACGCCGACACCCAGTCCGTCGGGGCCCTGGCCATCGCCCCGAGCGATGACCGGATCGTCTACCTCGGCACCGGCGAGGGCGCCCTGTCGGGTGACTCCTACTACGGCGACGGCATCTGGCGCAGCGCCGACGGAGGCGTGACGTGGACCCACGTGTCGGCGCGGTTCGCCGGCCAGGCCACCTCGGCCATCGAGGTCGACCCGACCAACCCCGACCACGTCTTCGTCGCGACCCTGCGCGGCCGAGGCGGGTCGCACCGCACGACCTCGCCGACGAACGCGGCATACGGCATCTATGAGTCCACCGACGGCGGGCGCACGTGGCGGCTGCTCAAGGGGACGACCGACGAGCTGCACGGCGCGACCGACCTCGTCATGGACCCCCAGAACCCCATGCACCTGTGGGCCTCGTTCTGGGGTGACGCGATCTACAGGAGCGTCGACGGCGGCCAGACGTGGACCAGCGCCATGGGCGACCTGCCCGCCGGCAACTTCCTCGATGGGGGCACCCGCTTCGCGCTCGGCATCTCGGACCCGGCGGGGAGCGCCTCGCCGACCCTGTACGCCGGCTTCGACTACTTCGACACCTCCGGCGGCTACCACGCGGCCCAGATCTTCAAGACCACCGACGGCGGCACGACGTGGCAGAACGCGTCCGGGGCCCCGGCCTCCGGCCCGGACGCCGTGGTCGGCTACTGCGGCACCCAGTGCTTCTACGACAATGTCGTCAAGCCCGACCCCGCCAACCCCGACATCGTCTACGCGCTGGGCAGCTACGGCTACGGAAACAGCCCGCAGTCCGGCGGCATCTACCGCTCGAGCGACGGTGGCGCGCACTGGGTCAGCCTCGGCTACGACCTGCACCCGGACTTCCACGCGATCGCCTTCCAGCCCGGCGACACCGCGCACATCGCGGTCGGCAACGACGGCGGCGTGTGGCAGTCCTCCGACGGCGGCGGGCGCCCGGCCGGGCAGCCGCTCAGCACCGTCGACTGGGAGAACCTCAACGGCACGGTCGACCCCAACACCGCGGCGCTCGTCCACTCCACGGGGCTGGCCATCGGCCAGTTCACCTCGGTCGCGACCGTTCCCCAGGTGCCGGGCCAGTACTGGGGCGGCACCCAGGACAACGGGACGCTGCGCAAGTCGACGCTCAACGGTCGCTGGTTCGACCAGAGCAGCGGTGACGGCGGCCAGGTCATCGTCGACCAGACGACGCCGAACCCGTACACGACGAACTACCCCGCCTACGTCTTCGGGGCCTACTACGGCATCTCGCCCTACCGGTTCGACCCGTCGAGCGTGAACTCGATCTTCGGCAACCAGTCGATCACCAACGGGATCAACCTCAGCGACCGGGCCGAGTTCTACATCCCGTGGATCCAGAACCGGGGGAACCCCAACCAGATGTTCCTCGGAACGTACCGCCTGTACCGGACCGACACCGCCGAGGCGCCATCGGCCGGCGACGTGAGGTGGGCGCCGATCAGCGGCGACCTGACCACCGGGTGCACCGGCACCGCGCCGAACGGTGCCCGGGGCTGCGACATCTCCGCGATCGGGGTCTCCGACGGCGGAGAGGGCGTCTGGGTCGGCACCGACGACGCCGTCGTCCAGGTCAGCCCGGACGCGGTGAGCTCGAGCTCGCCGACCTGGACCAGGGTCGGCGCGGGCCGGCTGCCCAACCGCCCGGTCAACCAGATCGCGGTGGACCGCTCGAACTGGCGGATCGCCTACGTGGCGTTCGGCGGCTTCGGCGCGGCGACGCCGAAGAACCGCGGCCACGTCTTCGCGACGACGGACGGCGGGAAGCACTTCCGCAACGCGACGGCCAACCTGCCCGACGTGCCCGTCAACTCGGTCGTCATCGACCCCTCGGACTCGAAGATCATCTACGTCGGCACCGACGTCGGCGTCTTCGTCTCGACCAATGCCGGCCGGCACTACTTCAAGCTGGGGTCCGGCATGCCCAAGGTCGCCACCTGGCAGCTCGACTACGACGCGACGAACGGCATCCTCGCCGCCGGCACGCACGGGCGAGCGGTCTACACCCTGGCGAACCGTGGCGCCTCGGCGGCGCTGGTCGTGTCCAAGGCCGACTCCGGCAAGCCGGTCGGTCCGGGCTCGACGATCGACTACACGATCACCGTCAAGAACATCGGCAACGCCGCGGCGACCCGGGTGTCGATCACCGACCCGATCCCGCGCCACACGGGGTTCGTGTCGGCCGACAACGGCGGCCGGGCGGCGCATGGCAGGGTCACCTGGTCGGGTCTGACCGTCCCCGCCGGAGGCCAGCTCCAGGTCCACCTCTCGGTGCGGATCACCCCCCACCTGTCGACCTCGGTGACGGGCATCGTCGACGACGGGATCGTCGTGCGGAGCCGGCACGGGGTCGGGACCACGGGCAGCCCCCACACGACGCCGATCGCACCGGCCCATGACGTGACCCTCGCGCCGGCCGGCCAGGCCGGCGGCGGCAAGGTCGGGACATCGGCGGCATACACCGTCCACGTCTCCAACAGCGGCTACGCGGATGACACCGTCCAGGTGACCGCCTCGGGTGCCTGGCCCGCCGCGGCGTACGACGCCACGTGCACGACGGCGCTCACGGCTCCGCTGGCCGTCGCGTCGGGCGGGACGACCGACGTCTGCGTCAAGGTCGACATCCCCGCGGGCGCGGGCGAGGGCGAGCACGACGCGACAACGGTGACGGCCACCTCGACGGCGGATGCTGCGGCCACGTCGTCCGCGACGCTGACGACGTATGCCGCGGCCGTGGGCACGCTCCTGGTCGACGGGGACGGCAACGCCCCCGACGTGTCCGCCCGGTACAAGGCGGCCATGGGCGCCACGCCGTACGGCTACTGGGACCTTGCGGCCGACCCGAACATCCCGCAGGGCTACCTCACCGCGCACACCGACGTCGTGTGGTGGACGGGCAACGCCTACCCCGGGCCGGTCACCCCCTACGAGGGCGAGCTCACGGCTCTGCTCGACGGCGGCGGTCGGCTGCTCATGAGTGGGCAGGACATCCTCGACCAGGCGGCCGGGACGACGGCGTTCGTCCATGACTACCTCCACATCAGCTGGGACGGGAGCGAGGCCCAGAACGACAAGCCGACGGCGACCGTGACGGGCGTCTCGGGCAACCCGGTGACGAACGGGATCGGTGCGGTGCCCATCGACCACTCCGTGCTGGGCGCGAACTACGAGGACCAGATCACCCCCATCGGCCCCGCGGTCGCCGCATTCACCGACGACACCGGTGCCGCGGACGCCCTCACCGTCGCCGACGGGCCCTACAAGGTGTTCTTCCTCGCCTTCCCGATGGAGGCATACGGCACGGCCGCCGACCGGGCGAGCCTGATGTCCTCGGCACTGGGCTGGTTCGCGGCCCCGTAGCGGTTCTCGGGGCCAGCGCCGTGACCCGTCGGTTCCCACGCCGACGGGTCACGGGGCGCCGGCTGCGGCGCTCACGGTGCCGGCGAGCCTGGTGGCCGGCCGCCTCGTCGTTGAGGCCCGACCCGGGTGTTTCGTTGAGGCCCGACCCGGGTGTTTCCCAGCGTCCGCCCAGTGACGCGACCCAGGCTGGGGCCGCTCGGCCGGTCGGCGCCGGGTGTTCTCGACTGCCCGACGGCACCCGGTGGGCGTGCTCGGGCTGAGCCGCCCCGCCGGCCGTCAGGCAGTCCGACCGTGGGAGAGACGTCCGATGATCGAGGAACGGCCCCTGCCGCCGGATGGGCGGCTGACCGCCCCGGGCGTGGCGGCGCGGAACGGATCGTGGCTGACCCGCCGGGGGGCCCTGCGCGTCCCGCAGGTCACCGTTGCCTTCTGGGTGATCAAGGCACTGTCGACGGCGATGGGCGAGGCGGCGTCGGACTACCTCGTGCACGCCATGGCTCCGGTCCTCGCGGTGCTGTTGGGCTTCGCCGGGTTCTGGGTGGCCCTGACGTTGCAGGTTCGCGAGGGGCGCTACGTGGCGTGGCGGTACTGGACGGCGGTGGTGATGGTCGGGATCTTCGGGACGATGGCGGCCGACGTGCTGCACGTCGGGTTCGGGGTCCCCTACGCCGTCTCGGCGGTGCTGTATGCCGTGGCGCTGGCGACGGTGTTCGCGACGTGGTGGCGGACCGAGGGGACGCTGTCGATCCACAGCATCGACAGCGTGCGTCGGGAGGGCTTCTACTGGGCCGCCGTGGCGGCGACGTTCGCGATGGGCACCGCCCTCGGCGACCTCACGGCATACCCGCTGCACCTGGGCTTCCTGCCGTCGGCGCTGCTGTTCGGGGCGCTGATCGCGGTTCCGGCAGCGGGCTTCCGCTGGTTGCGCTGGAACGGCGTGCTCTCGTTCTGGTTCGCCTATGTGCTCACCCGGCCGCTGGGCGCATCGGTCGCCGACGGGCTGGCCAAGCCGGGGCACAGCGGTGGGCTCGGCTACGGCGACGGGCCCGTCGTGCTCGTCGTGGGAGCACTGATCGTCCTCCTCGTCGGGTACCTCACGGTGACCGAGTCCGACGTCCAGCCGGTGCCGATGCTCGACCCGGACCAGGCCTGACCGCGGCGGCACCCGAGGCAGGTTTCGGGGAAGCCGCAGCGGACCCCACCGATTGAGGGTTCAACGGGCTACCGTGAAACCTCATGACCGGACAGGCCGGCCCCCGGGCCGGCGCTGGACGGCCCCGTCGAGAACGCGTCAGGCGCCTCTCGCGCCCGCCGCGTCCTCTCTGCCGTGGGGGTCTGCTGATGAACGAGCCCGCGCCCGCAACGTCGACCGCGACGGCGGTGTCACCGGACACCGAGGAGGTTCGGGTCGCGGCGACCATGACCGGCGGCGTCAGCCTCGCGATCTGGATGGGCGGCGTGGCCCGAGAGATCGACCTGGTGATGCAGGCGTCCGACATCCGCCGCGCGCTGCAGACCATCGGGCCCGGTGACCCGATGCGCTCGCGGGGCCCGCTCAGCGGCGCCGAGGCGGCCGAGCGCGACCTCTACGCGCGCCTGCTCGAGCTGCTCGACATCGTCGTCGAGGTCGATGTCCTCTCGGGCACCAGCGCCGGCGGGATCAACGCGGTGCTCCTCGCCTACGCGCGGGCGCGCGGCGGCGACCTGGGCTCGATGCGCGACATCTGGCTCGACCTCGGCGCCATGCTCGACCTCCTGCGCGACCCCACCGACAAGGACGTCCCCTCGCTGCTCTACGGGGACCGGCGCATGTTCAAGGACCTCTTCGACAAGCTGCCGACCCTGGCCCCCGGCCCGGCGTCCGCCCACCCGCCGTCGACGACCCTGTACGTCACGACGACGTGGCTGACCGGTGAGTGCGGCCGCTTCACCGACGCCCTCGGCACCCTCGTCCAGGACAGCAACAAGCACGGGCTGTTCACCTTCACCGAGACCGACCTGGTGTCGAGCGGCATCGAGGGGGCGCTCGCCCTGGCCGGACGGAGCACGGCGTCCTTCCCGGCCGCGTTCGAGCCGTCCTTCATCCCGTTCGAGACCCCGACGCCCCCCGACGGCGACATCCCGGTCCGACCGGCCATGGGCAGGTACGCCAACATCACCCGTGACCACTGGGCCGTCGACGGCGGGCTGCTGGACAACCAGCCGCTCGACGTGCTCCTCGAGCGGATCTTCGACCGGCGGGCTCGTCGCCAGGTGCGGCGGGTGCTGCTGTTCGTCGTGCCCTCGGCGGGTCCGTCCCCCGACGTCATGACCGGCCATCCGGGCGACGAGCTGAGCGCTCCGTACGGTCTGCTCGAGGGTCTGCTCAAGGATCTCGGGGCCGCCACCAGCCAGTCGATCAGCGCCGACCTGGCGGCGATCGTCTCCCACAACGACCGGATCGCCGCCCGCGGCGACCTGCGCGTCCAGCTCGCCGCCACGGCGAGCCGGCTGGCGCCCGAGCGGCTGCTCACGCCGAGCCTGCTCGACGAGTACTGCACCAGGGAGAGCCAGCGACAGGCACGCACGCTGGTCGCGGCGATGCTGCGGCTGCTGAGCACGTGGCCGGCGCAGGCCTCACCGGAGTCGGTCGGCCTCCCCGCCGACTGGCGGCGGACGCTCGCCGCCGGCGGTGACAGCGAGGAGGTATGCCGCAGCGCCATCGAGGGCGTCCTCGCCGGCGGGTGGCCCGCGGCGGTCGGCCCGGACGGCGCCGCCTCGCAGGACGCCCTCCCGTCCACGAGCGAGACGCTCGCGGAGTTCGGGCAGAGCGCCTTCGACAACGCCAAGTCCCTCGCCCTCGGCATCCTGCGCCTCGCCCAACGGGCGGCGACCGACGGCGGTGACCGTCAGACGCTCAACGGGCTCGTCGAGAAGCTCCACGGAGCGGCGGGCAAGGCGGTGCGGCCGCGCCGCTCCGACCTCGTGGAGTCCGTCTGCCGGACCACCGCCACCACCGTGCTCCCGGATGGTCGGCACTGCTCGCTCGCCTACACGGCCGCGGCACTCGCGAGCGAATGGGCGGACCAGACGAGCATCGAGCCTGGGGCCTGGGACGCGCTCGGTTCGATCCTGGTGGAGGCGTCCGGCCTGCTCGTCACCCTCGCCCAGGGCGCTCCGGTGGGCAGCGAGCTGACGTCGTACGTCGGCTATCTCCTGCCGGGCGGCGGCCCGGTGGAGGCCGCGGGCGCCGCGGCACGCCTGTTCGACCTCGCGGTCGCGGAGTCGGCGCTGCTGCCGGTCGACGCGGGTCCGTACCAGCCCGTCGAGCTCGTGCAGCTGAGCGCCGACACCCGGAGCATGCTGGCTCCGGGCAACGCGACGGCGGCGAGCAAGCTCACCGGGTTGCAGTTCCACCACTTCGGCGCGTTCTACAAGCAGTCGTGGCGGGCCAACGACTGGATGTGGGGCCGGCTCGACGCGGCGGGGTGGCTCGTCCATGCCCTGCTGGATCCGCGGCGGCTGAAGCAGGTGGCCGACCGCCGGCCCCAGGGGGGCAGGGTCGCGTGGCTGCTCGGCGAGCTCGCGAGCTTCGGGGCGGTGCCGCTCCCGTCCGGACCCCCCCTCGCCGAGGGGATGGCGAACCGGGAGAGGGTGGAGGCCGAGCTCGCGTTCCTCGACGAGACGCGCATCCCGATGCCCAAGAGCCTTCCGCTGACGTCGATGTGGCTCGCGACCGCCTGGCAGCACCGGGTCGTGGAGGACGAGCTGCCCGCACTGGCCAGGGTCGTCGTCGGCGCGCCCGGTGCGCCGACCGACCGCAGCCCGTCCCCGACGATGACCTGGGCGCGCAAGGTGCTCGAGCCCGGGGCCGACCTCGACGTCCTGCTGCGGACCTGTCCGATCCCGCAGGAGACCTTCAAGACCGACATGGGCTCACCGCTCATGGTGCACACGCTGGCGAAGGCGGCGGCGACGACGTCGGGCGCGGTGTCGTCGGTCCGTCAGGTGCCGGGACCGGTGCGGCCCGCGGTCACGACGATGCACACGATCACCCTGGGCGGCTACCGCGTCGCCAACGCCGCGAAGGCCAAACCGCGCCACATGATCGTGGTCGGCCTCGTCCTGCTGGCGCTCGGCATCGCAGCGGCGAGCCAGTCGGCCAGCCTGTTCGGGATCACCGGGCTGGTTGCCGCGGGGATCGGTGGGTACCTCGTGACGTTCGGGACGTGGCAGGTCAGCACCCGGCTGCTCGCCGCCCTCGTCGCCACCACCCTCACCGGTGCGGTGGCGGCCCTCGCGGCCCCGGTCGTGCGACGCGGCCTGTTCGGCACCTCCGAGACCGACCCCGGCCTGGTCGGTCGGCATGTCTACTGGCTCGCGACCGCCTGGTGGCACCCGCTGCTCGCGGTCGGCGTCCTCATCCTGTTCATCGTCGTCGTCGGACTGGCCTTCGGCGGCCGGCGGGCGCCGAAACGGTAACCGCCGGCGCGGGGGGGACCCGTCCGTCCGGTCGCCGTCGGGCGTCCGTAGGGTCTGGGGCATGAAGGCGACCGAGCACTACCTGCGCTTCTCGACCGTCGACTCCGTGGCGGAGGTCCCGACCGGGCTGCTGGCCCATCTGCACGGCGGGCAGCCGCATGGCGAGCAGCTGCGCATCGAGCCGGTGCGCCCCGACGTCGTCCGCCTCAAGATCAGCCGCGCCGGGGTCTTCGACGAGGAACCGACGTATGCCGTGTGCGTCGACCCGCTCGCCGAGCAGCCGGCATACGAGGTGCGGCGCGACGACGCGGCCGGCACGGTCACGCTCGCCACCGACGCGCTCGTCGTCACCCTCGGCCTCGACCCGTTCCGGATCGACGTCCACCGGCCCGACGGGTCGCCGGTCATCGAGACGGCGACCGACTGGGGCGACCGGCCATGGGCCTACGCGACGGTCAACGACGCGTGGACGCTGCGCCGCCGGTGCAGCCCCGAGGACCCGTTCTACGGGCTGGGGGAGAAGACCGGCCGGTTCAACCGGCGGGGGCGTGACTTCACGAACTGGAACACCGACGTCCTCGACCCCGCGCTCAGCCTCGAGTTCACCGCCGGGCGTGAGCCGGGGGACCTGCGCGGGGACCGGACGAGCACCGAGTACGACCCCTACTACATGACGATCCCGTTCTTCTACCACCAGCGCGGCCCGGGTGGGCCGATGAGCGCGTCGTTCGTCGACAACGGCTACCGCTCGCACCTCGACTTCACCAAGGACGAGGAGTACGCCGTCCAGGTCGAGGGCGGGCAGTACACCGAGTACGTCTTCGGGGGGCCCTCGATGGCGGCCATCCTCGAGGCGTACACCTGGCTGACCGGACGGATGGCCGTGCCGCCGCTGTGGGCGCTGGGCTTCCACCAGTGCCGCTGGTTCGACTACGACCAGGAGTCCTTCGAGGCGGTCGCCGCACGGCTGCGCGAGGCCGACGTCCCCTGCGACGTCCTGTGGCTCGACATCGACTACATGGACGGCTTCCGGGTCTTCACCTGGGACGACACGAAGTTCCCCGACCCTGCGGGGATGCTGAAGCGCTTGTCCGACAACGGTTTTCGTACGATCACCATCATCGACCCGGGGGTGAAGTACGACCCGGGCTATGCGGTGTTCGACCATGCCGTCGCGAACGACCTGCTGTGCCGGACCGAGGGTGGCGACATCTACATCGGCCGGGTGTGGCCCGGTGACACGGCCTTCCCGGACTTCGCGACCCAGGAGGCGCGCGACTGGTGGGGCGAGCTCAACGCCGCCCACGTGCAGTCCGGGCTCGCCGGCATCTGGAACGACATGAACGAGCCGGCCACCGGCTTCATCCCGCCGGGCCGGATGCTCTTCGACCATGGGCGCGTCTCGCACGACCGGCTGCACAACCAGTACGCGCTCCTCATGGCGATGGGCACGACGGCCGGGCTGCTCAAGGCGATGCCGGACAAGCGGACCTTCGTGCTGTCCCGCTCCGGCTTCGCCGGCATCCAGCGGTACGCCGCGAACTGGATGGGCGACAACTGCTCCCGCTGGGACCACCTCCAGCTGAGCGTCGCGATGGGCATGGGTCTCGGGGTGTCGGGCCAGCCGTTCGTCGGGGCCGACATCGGCGGGTTCGCCGAGGACACCACCGCCGAGCTGTTCCTGCGGTGGATGCAGTACGGCGCGCTGTCGCCGTTCGCCCGCGACCACACGATGGCCGGGACCATCGACCAGTACGTGTGGTCCTTCGGTGACGAGGTCCTCGCGGGCGCCCGCGAGGCGATCCGGCTGCGCTACCGGCTGCTCCCCTACCTGTATGCCGCCTTCGTCACGGCGGCGGAGACCGCGGCCCCCATCCAGCGGCCGCTCGTCTACGACTACCAGGACGACCCGCGGGCCGCCGACGTCGACGACGAGTACCTCCTCGGCGGCGACCTGCTCGTCGCGCCGGTGTCGGCCCCCGGCGTCACCGAGCGGGAGGTCTACCTGCCCGCCGGCGAGTGGTACGACTGGCACACCGGCGAGCTCGCCGGGGGCGGCCGGACGATCACCGCGCCGGCCCCCGCGGACCGGATCCCCCTCTACGCCAGGGCCGGAGCCGTCATCCCGATGTGGACCGACGCGCCGGCGTCGACGGCCGGCTACCAGCCGGACGTCATCGAGCTGCACCTCTTCGTGCCGGCCGAGGAGGGGGCGGCTGTCCGCTCGCTCCTCCAGGAGGACGACGGGGTGAGCTATGCCGCGGCCGCCGGCGGGCGGGTCCGGACGAGGTTCGCCGTGACGCGGGTGGGACCTCAGGTCACCCTCGAGGCGGCCGTCGACGGCGACGGCTTCCCCGAGTTCCGCCGCGGCGCCTTCCGTCTCGTCGTCCACGGGGCGTCCCCGGCCACGGTCGAGGTCAACGGGGCGGTCATCGGGCCCCGCGAGGAGGGCTTCCTCATCGCCAACTCCGGTGAGGGCTTCCGGGTCCGCGTCCCCTGCTGACGCCGGTCCCGATGGGCCGGCCGGCCAGCGGGCCGGCAATACGGCAATACGGAAATACGGAAGTAGTCGCGGGACGCGATGCGGGGGAATGAAGTATTGGTGCCCTTACCGCACCTCTTTATAGGAGTTTAGGCATTCCTTGGTCGCCGAGCCGGAACCAGGAAATCGCCCAAATCGATCATCCGGTCGGGCTGGCATCGGGGCAGTTCTGCGGTCGGCGGGTCGGCGGCGGAGGTCCGCCATGCCCGGGGCGACGTGTTGCAAGGGGGTTGCAGGTGGGCCTTGCGTGGGGGATCTGTGCAGGTCGGAGCCCCTGGGCGGCGATCGCCGAGGTCGAGGCGTGAGCAGCTGCGGCTGGCGGCGATCCGTCATTGGGACCGTTCGGCGCTCTCAGGAACCGTTCGTCTTTCGAAGGTTATTTCAATCACCTTCACAGGTCCGTCCCAGGAAGGTACGCTCCCTCTCGATCGTTGTCCGTTCAACGCTTTATGTGCGACAGGGGGCGGCCATGAGCCGCAAGCAGCGTGGGTGGCTTGTGCCACTCCTGGCAGTGTTGAGCCTTGCCTTCGGGCAGATGAGCATGGCCGCGGTCACGGCCGGCTCGGCCCAGGCCGCGCCGATGGGGGTGACGTTCGACGCCACCGACCCGACGAAGGTGCCGCACTACTTCGGGCCGTACCCTAACTGGGCGAACAGCCCACAGACGCTGGCCGACGCCATCGTCACCCTCGAGAAGGTCCCGGCCTCGCCGGGCTCCGTGGGGAACCCCCTCGTCGAGCGGGCGGCGGCGACGGACTCGGCCACGGCACCGGGCACCCTCGGCCCGGTCTTCGTCGTGCTGCCCAACGCCAAGCTGCCGGCCGGCACGCTGAGCTCGTTCGAGATCTTCAACCAGACGACCCTCGGGACGGCCCCGAACGCCTCCGAGGGCAACCTCTTCCACGCCTACGTGCTGCGCCCGGACGGCGCGGTCCCCAACAAGTACACGGTCGTGTACGACAGTGGCGAGCAGACGGTCCCGGCACCGGTCGACTCGGCCGGCGAGGTGTCGACCTTCCCCCTGGGCTCGCCCGTCGCCGTGCAGCAGGACGACGTCCTCGGCTTCTACGGCGAGGGCGTCCCCTTCGACTCGGGGATCGTGACGAACCCCGACAGCCTGAGCACCCCCGCCTCGGCCGACGCCTCGATGACGACGAACGCCGCGCCGGCCCAGGGCGACACGATGATCCTCGGCGTCGACACCAACTACCCGCTCACCTCGCAGGACCGGACGTACTCCTTCGCGGCCACCGTCACCCCGACCGCTCCCGGTGACGGCGCCACGGCGGCGGCGACGGTCGACCCGAAGACCGGCGGGATCGACGCGATCGCCGTCACCTCCGCGGGCTCGGGCTACGCCACCCCACCCCTCGTGACGATCACCTCCCCCGGCATCACCCCGACCACGCCGGCCTCTGCCCACTCGGTCATCTCGCCCGGCGTGGTCACCAGCATCGACGTCGCCGAGGCGGGCTTCGGCTTCACCGCCCCGACGGTCGACATCACCGGTGGCGGTAGCCCGACCAGCCCCGCGCTCGCCCAGGCGAGCGGCGGCGTGGACGACCTCACCCTCGTCGACGGCGGGTCCGGCTACACGATCCAGCCGATCGTCCACTTCTCCAACCCCGACGCCGACTACTGCACCAACCCCGGCGCCACGTGTGAGCTGCCGACGGCCACCGCGACGATGGACGACAGCGGTGTCGTCACCGGCATCGAGGTGGTGACCCCGGGCTCGGGCTACAAGACGGCGCCCTCCATCGACATCTACGACGGAGCGCTCCAGAACCTGTCCGGCCCCGCCACGGTGACCGCGACGATCAACATCGGCCAGATCTACATCACCGACGGCGGCGCCGGCTACACCTCCGCGCCGACGGTCACCATCAACGACAGCGTCGCCCCGCTCGACAAGGGCGCGAGCGCCGTCGCGCACGTCGCCGTCATGGGCGCGGTGACGGACATCGTCGTCGACGCGGCCGGCGCCGGCTACCTCACCCCGGGCCTGAAGAAGTTCGTCGACACCCTCCCCGGTGACGGCGAGGCCGAGGCGAACAACATGGGCCAGTACATCCCGATCGCCGTGCCCGACAAGACGACCTACCCGGGCACCGACTACTACGAGATCGCCCTGGTCCAGTACCGCGAGAAGTTCGCCAGCAGCCTGCCGGGCACCCTGCTCCGCGGCTACGTGCAGGTGTCCACGGACGTCGTCCCCGGCAAGCAGGTCGAGCTGGGCAACGCCAACCTCAACCCGGCCCTGCCGGACGCCCCGACCGGCTACCTCGGGGTCGACAACCCCCACTACCTCGGCCCGACCATCGTCGCGACGAAGAACCGCCCGGTCCGGATCCTCTTCCGCAACCTGCTGCCCGACGGCAAGGACGGCAACCTCTTCCTGCCGGTCGACACCACCCTGATGGGGTCCGGTGAGGGTCCGAACGCGATGACCCTCGACCCCAACGACGTCCCCGAGGACATGGCGGCCGACGAGGGCAGCGTCCTCGACGGCGTCCGCAACCCGATGTGTGGCCAGGACCCCAAGCCGGCGACCTGCTTCAGCGAGAACCGGGCCACGCTGCACCTGCACGGTGGCATCACCCCGTGGATCAGCGACGGCACGCCGCACCAGTGGACCACCCCGGCCGGCGAGGTGACCGACTACCCCAAGGGCGTCAGCGTCTCGAACGTCCCGGACATGCCGGACCCCGGTCCCGGCGCGGAGACCTTCTTCTACACCAACCAGCAGAGCGCGCGGCTGCTCTTCTACCACGACCACGCCTGGGGCATCACCCGGCTCAACGTGTATGCCGGTGAGGCGGCTCCGTACCTCATCACCGACGACACCGAGGCCAAGCTCGTCGCACCCGGCGGCGCCCTCGACGGCGTCGACATGGGCAACTCGGGCCTCGGCCACTCGCTGACGATCGAGGACAAGACCTTCGTCCCGGATGCGGCGACGATGGCCCAGGTCGACCCCACGTGGGACTACGCCAAGTGGGGTGGCGAGGGCAACCTCTGGGTGCCGCACGTCTACATGCCCGCGCAGAACCCCGGCAGCAACACCGGCTCGAGCCCGTTCGGCCGGTGGATGTACGGCCCGTGGTTCTGGCCGCCGTCGACGGACCAGAAGTACAAGCCGATCGCCAACCCGTACTACGACCCGAGCTGCGACCCGGACGTGCAGCCCTTCTGTGAGCCTCCGCAGATCCCGTCGACCCCGAACGTGTCGGTCGGCATGGAGGCCTTCAACGACACCCCGATCATCAACGGGACGGCATACCCGACGACGACGGTGGACCCGAAGGCGTACCGGTTCCGGATCCTCAACGCGGCCAACGACCGGTTCTGGAACCTGTCCTGGTTCGTCGCGGACCCGACCACGGGGACGCTGAGCGAGGTCGCGCTGAAGAAGTCCGAGGTCGCGGCCGCCCAGAGCGACCCGGTCGTGCAGCCCACCGTCGACCGGAGCCTGAGCCCGGCTGGACCGGACTGGATCCAGATCGGCACCGACAGCGGCTTCCTGCCCGCTCCGGCGGTCATCCCCGCGGAGGACGTCACCTACATCACCGACCCGACCCGGTTCGACGTCGGCAACGTTGACCACGGCTCGCTCATCATGGCCCCGGCCGAGCGCGCCGACGTCATCGTCGACTTCTCGCAGTACCGCGGGAAGACGCTCATCCTCTACAACGACGCACCTGCCGCCTTCCCGGCTCGCGTGCCGGGCTACGACTACTACACCAACGACCCGGACCAGACCCCGGTCGGCGCCCCGACGACGCTGCCCGGATACGGCCCGAACACCCGGACCATCATGCAGGTCAAGGTGTCGAGGGCGGCTCCCGCCCTGGCGTTCGACCGGCCGAACACGACCAACGACAAGCTGGGCGCCCTCGCAGGCGGCCTTCGCGCACCACGCGGACAACTCGGGCGTCTTCGAGTCCGGCCAGCACCCGGAGATCGTCGGCCAGGCGGCCTACAACTCGGCCTACGGGACCGACTTCGTCGGCACCGGTGACTGCAGCTCCCCGACGAACCCGACCCCGAGGTGCGACGGGTTCGCCCGGATCGACCAGCAGGGCGGTATGCCGTTCAAGTTCGACACGCTGAGCGGCAACCAGATCTCCATCCCGCTGCAACCCAAGGCCATCCACGATGAGCAGAACGCGGTCAGCTTCGACCCGTTCGGCCGGATGATGGCCTCCCTCGGTGTCGAGGCGCCCGGTGCCACACCGTTGTTACAGAACGTCATCCTCTACCCGTTCGTGAACCCGGCGACCGAGGTCCTCGACGGGTCCGGCGAGCCGAGCAGTCTCGACGTGACACCCATATCCACCAACTCCGACGGCACCCAGATATGGAAGATCACCCACAACGGGGTCGATACGCACCCCATCCACTGGCACCTCTATGACGTCCAGCTCATCAACCGGGTCACCTGGGACAACATCATCATCCCGCCCGATCCGAACGAGCTCGGCTGGAAGGACACGATCAGGGTCAGTCCGCTCGAGGACACCTACGTCGCGGTGCGCCCGATCCTGCCCACCCTTCCGTGGGGTGTCCCGGACAGCAAGCGTCCGCTCAACCCGATGATGCCGCTGCACGCGAAGGGTTCGGTGGCCGGACAGGTCGGCTCCCAGGGAACCGAGGCCGGCTTCAACAACGTCGATGTCAACGGCAACCCCATCGCGCCGATCTCCAACGAGATCGTCGACTTCAACTGGGAGTACGTCTGGCACTGCCACATCCTCAGCCATGAGGAGATGGACATGATGCGGCCGCAGGCGGTGTATGCGCCTCGAGCGCTGCCGCAGGCCTCGGTGCTGACGCAGGGCTCCTACGGTGCCCTCAGTTGGAACGACCCCACCCCGGTCGACATGACCGACCCCAACAGCTGGACCCTGACGGGTTCCGCCATCGGGACGGCCGAGGTCGGCTACAAGGTCCAGCGCGCTGACGTCCTCGGTCCGAACACGCCGGGCACGTTCAGCGACATCGGCAAGGCCCTGGCCAACGCCACGTCGTTCACCGTCCCCGCCTCGCAAGGCACCGGCTTCTACCGGGTCGTGGCGTGGAACGAGGCCGGCGAGACCCCCTCGAACGCCACCCTGGTGTCGTTCGTCGCGCCGGACGCGCCGACGAACGTGGTCGGGACGCCTGGCACGGCTGGTGGCTCGGTGAACCTGTCGTGGACGGCTCCGGCCAACGATGGTGGGTCGCCGATCACCGGCTACGAGATCCAGAAGAG